>JBJHBA010000006.1:0-199081 GCA_050485245.1 Verrucomicrobiota bacterium
CACCCGCTGCGAACTGGCGGTGGCACCGCTGACTGCATTGGGGAAACTGACCACCCACGGGAGCGAGGCATCGTCGCGGTAGAGGTATTGGAAGGGATTCTGCGAATCGACAGCCTGGTCGAGAATCAATTCGAGACGCCCTGCCCGATCATAATTATAAACGGTGCTCCAGGCGGCCACTCCGGTGCTCGGACGGGTCAGCTCCATCAAGGTGCGGTTCCCTTCGGCATCATGGAGGTAGTCGATGACGGTTCCGGTGTGGAAATACGACTCTTGACCAGCGTCTTTACCAACACATACACAACAGAAGTGAAATTGATGCCAACGGACCGAACCCCTGCGTGAGATAATGAATGCTCCAGGCAGAGGTGTTATCTATTGTGCGACTGGGCCCAGCTATGTGTCTGAGGCTGTTCGATCCCTTTCTACGATCCGCGAAAGAATGCCCCGGCTCTCTGCGACGATTTTTACAGATCAGGGATGTGAAGACCCTGGGCTGGAATGCTTCGACAATGTGGTTCGCCTGGTTGACCCCAGTTTTGGCTTTCTGGATAAGATCGAGGCCATTCTTCGGTCTCCTTATAATGAGACGGTATTTCTGGATACGGACTGCTTGGTTTTGAATGCTTTTGATGAAGTCTTCGGGTTGCTGAACACCTTCGAAATCATGTTCGTTCCGGAATTTGTATGTTATAACTCCATCGAAGGTGTCCCAGAATGCTTTCGGGAGATCAATACAGGGTTCCTTGTTTACCGAAAGACGGAAGCTACCCGAAGCTTGTTCTTGTCGTGGAAGCAAATATACGAAGCCCATTTGGCATCCGTTTATGCGGGGAACGTCAAATTGCATCACGACCAGCCATCGTTTCGAAGCGCACTCCTTGAAACAAATCCCAAATTCTACCTGCTGCCGTATAGCTACAATTTCCGCCCGATTTATCCCCTGGCAGTGAAGGGACCGATCAAGATTCTGCACTATCGTGGTGAATTGACGACATTCTTCGGCTCTGCACTGGAGAACGCCGACGTCTGCAATTATTGTGATGCGCTTCGACCTACCGGTCGGGCTTTCCTCGCAGCGGTAGTGGCAAGGGCACTGCGAATTGTTTTCAGATTCAACTCTGGATTGAGTCTTCGCCTGCAAGGTATCCTCGGGCCTAAATTCGGGACGGCAAAAAAGGGTAAAAAACGCGACTCAGAGGGTGACTGAAGGGTTGGATTCCCAAGAGCATGCCGAGGCCTGATTACCGGAAAAACGTTTGGGGCCGGTAGCGAGTTCCTACTTTTCGCATCGACAGATAACGGGGAATGCTCAGTTTTGGGGTATGCTCGCTGTCGTAAGGTCTGGTGCTTTGCAGGGGATTGATGCTGTCCCTGTATTTGTCGAATGTAACACGGGGCTCAATGGGGAAGCCAAGCCTGTCCTCGTGGGTTTGCCGACCACTGCAGTCAAGGAATCGTGGGATCGGGTCTACTCAGCCTTGAGTAATTCCGGGTTCAAGGTGCCTTTTGGGCGCTGCACGATCAATCTTGCGCCGGGTCATATCCGCAAGGAAGGTCCCCTCTACGACCTCCCGATCGCCCTCGGGTTGGTGAAGGCCGAGGGCAAGATCAAGGAAGCGCCGATCGATGCCTTTCTGATCGCGGGAGAACTCAGCCTGAGCGGCGAGACGCGTCCGGTCAAAGGGGGACTGGCGCTGGCCAACCTCGCGAAAAAGCTGGGCATGCATGCCCTTCTCCTCCCACCAGCCACTGCCGCGGAAGCCGCCCTTGTCGAAGGAATTGAAGCCTATCCGATCCACTCACTCGGGCAGGCCGTTGCCTTTCTGGAAGGGCGCATCGGACTCCAGCCGGCCACTCCCGATCCCTCCATGCTTCTGCCGGTTGAAATTTGCGATCCCGGGATGGATTTCGCTGAAGTGAAAGGTCAGCATGCCCTCCGGCGGGCGGTTGAGGTATCAGTCGCGGGGGGGCATAATCTCCTCATGCTGGGGCCACCGGGCTCGGGGAAATCAATGATCGCCAAGCGGCTGCCCAGTATCATGCCGGACCTGACTCTCGATGAATACCTGGAGGTGCTGCGAATTTACTCTGCCAATGGCATGACGATCGGAGAAAGGCACCTTCCACGGTTGCGTCCCTTTCGCTCGCCCCACCATACCATTTCCGATGTCGGCCTGATCGGAGGCGGCAGCATCCCCGGCCCGGGGGAGATCAGCCTCGCGCACCATGGTGTGCTCTTTCTCGACGAGCTGCCGGAGTTCAAACGCAGCGCGCTGGAAGTGCTGCGTCAACCGCTGGAAGACGGGCATGTGACGATTTCCCGCAGTGCCGGAAAAATCACCCTCCCCGCCCGCTTCATGTTGGTGGCAGCGATGAATCCCACTCCCGATGGCTATTCGACCGGTGAGTCACGTGTATCCCCTGCGCAAATACAGCGTTACCGCAACCGGATCAGCGGCCCCTTGCTCGATCGGATCGATATTCATGTCGAAGCTCCGGCCTTGACCATTGACGAGTTGCGCACCGCCAAGCTGGGGGAACCTTCCTCCGTGATCAAGGAACGGGTTCAGGCGGCACGCATCCGCCAACTGGAACGTTTTGCGGGCACTTCCCTCTCCTGCAATGCGCACATGGGTCCACGGGAAATCCGCAAACACTGCACCATTGACCGGGCTCAGGGCGACCTGCTCCAGCATGCGATGGAACAGCTCAAGCTCAGTGCCCGCGCCTATGACCGCATCCTCAAAGTGGCCCGGACCATCGCCGATCTGGAAGTCCACTCCCGCATCACCACCGACGATCTCCTCGAAGCCATTCAATACCGCAGCCTCGACCGGGAGGCAGTCTAGCCAGCGAGCCTGGCTGTTCATACTCAAGGGGGCAGTTGCGCGGCGGCGCGGGGACGGGGTGGTCGGAAGCCAGAAGCCGGAGGACAGAAGCCGGGAGCGGAAGCAGGAGGCCAGAGGCAGTAGCCGTTTTAGGGTTCACGCGGAGGCGCGGAGACGCGGAGATTTTTTTTGGATGCATGTCCCTCTGCGGCTCAGCGGCTCTAGTGAGCGAAGCGAACGGGCGTGCGGCATCCTGGAAGCGCGTTGCGTGCGGTTCGATCAAAGAGCAGGACAGGAGACGGGAAACGGGGGACGGAGGACGGGGTGGTCGGAAGCCAGAAGCTGGAGGACAGAAGCAGTAGCCGCTATTGAATCAAGGAGCAGGGCAGTCTTGCTCGAACGCCGTTTTGGGGTTCACGCGGAGGCGCGGAGACGCGGAGGTCTGAGTTCGGATCTGAGAGGAAGAGGTATGTTGTTTGAAATCTTGCATTGGTTGTTTGAAGCGGAAACGACGTTCCCGTCGGCTCTTTTGCGGTCTTTGAGTTCTTTTGCGGCAAAATCCATTCGCGTTGATTCGCGTTGATTCGCGGTGGAAAAAGTCCGGATGGTGTTGGTGATTCCATGCTCTTTTGAGGCGGCGCAGGGACGCACCGCCCTACCCATTCTGAAACGCTGAAAAGCTGACGGAGGCGGTGAATCCTCTGGTGCGAGCTTGCTCTGATCGAGGCCATGATTATATTGGAAGTTGAAGGTATCCGGACGCGTGCAATGCGCTTTGTCCGGTGTAGAATCAAACTGGATACACATGGCAAACGATCCCACCCAACGAGCATCCCCTTTTTATCAAAAATCAAGCTTCTGGAAGCGTCTGGGTTATAGCCTCGCCGGGCTCTTTGTCGTCTACTTGCTAATAGGTTTTTTCCTCTTGCCCTGGATCATCAAGGGGCAGGTGGAGAAGCAGGTTGAGGCGATCACCGGCCGCACTGCGTCGGTGGAAAAAGTGCGGCTGAATCCGTTGCTGCTGACCTTTACGATGGAAGGCTTTTCGATTGCCGGAGGGACGTATCCGCAAAGGGATACCTCCACCGCCGGAGAAGATCCCTCGCTGATCGGGTTTGACCGGCTCTTTGTCGATGCCTCCATCCGCTCCATCCGGCACTTTGCCCCTGTCCTCAAGGAAGTGCGGCTGGAAGGACCATCCGCCCACCTTGCACGCCTGGCAGATGGCTCCCTCAATATTCAGGATATACTCGATCATATCGCCGCGAACGCAGACCCAGCGGATACCGCATCGGGAGAACTCCCCCGCTTCTGGGTGGATCGACTGGAAATCGTCGGGGGGGCATTCGAATTGCGTGATGCCCTGGTGGAGCCGCTCTTTGTCCATCGCACCGATCCGATTGATCTGGCGGTGAGTGATTTCGGGATCCTCCGAAGTCGTGCAGGTGAAGGTCAGCTTGAAGCGACGACCGACACCGGCTCGCGTTTCGCCTGGGAAGGAGAAGTCCATCTCGATCCTCCCGCCTCCAGTGGCCGCTTGATCGTGGAGAACATCGAGCTGGAAAGCTTTCATCCCTACTTTACGCCCTACCTGAGCGTGTCACTGGGCAAGAGCCGGTTTTCCCTCGACGTCGAGTATGCCATCGATACGGCCCCCGGAGCGGAACTGCTCCAGGTCCATAATGGCAGGGTCCGTCTCGATGAATTGGCGGTTGGCGAACGGGAGCATCCGGAGCAGGCTTTCCTCACCCTCCATGAAGTGACGATTGAAGGGCTGGAAGCTGCCCTCACTGCCTTTGATGTATCCATTGCGAAACTACATGCCACCGAAGGGATTTTTAAGGTCGAAAGAGGCAAGGACGGCTCCATCGCCCTGCTTGACCTCATCCAGCTGCCCCCCGCCCCCGAGATGGAAGCAACAGATATTCCCACGGTGGAAGCTTCGGCCATTCCTCCGGTGACTTTCAAACTAGGCACCTTTCAGGTGGACCGCTTTGAAATCGAATACCATGACGAATCCTTTGCCGAGCCCTTCCGTTATCCGCTCAGTGTGGGACGATTCACCCTGCAGCATTTGACCCATGTTCTCGACGAGCCGGTCGACCTGAGCTTTGAAGGCAGCTTTGGCGGGGAAGGCCTGATCCGGACCGAGGGCAGCCTGACCGCGATGCCGCTCAGCGCGGAGCTTGCAATTGAGGTTCAAGAGATGCCGCTGGCCCCTCTGCGCTCGATTGCCACCGGCTTTATGGCAATCGGACCGATGGAAGGCCGGGCCGGGTTTACCGGCAAGCTGACGGCGAAACTGGATCTGGAGGCGGAAGCAGGCACCCTTCCCGAGGCCAGGATAGAAGGCAGTGCCACGATTAGCGGACTGCGGATTGAAGAGCCGGATACTGGAAATGCGCTGGTAGCTTTTGAGCAACTCTCCTTCAAGAGCATGGATGCGCGAACAGAGCCGATGGTTTTGAACATTGCAGAAGTGCTGCTGGAAAAGCCCGCTCTCTATGTCAGCCGGGATCAAAGTGGCCAGCTCAACTGGCTCGCATTGTTGCCGGAGGCGGATGAAGCCCTCGCAACAACGGAAAGCGCGGAGCCTTCGACACCGGCAAGCAGCCTGAGCCCTGCGCAGCAAATCGAAGCCCTGCAGGAGACGCTGCACTCTCTGCCTATCGCAGTGAGCATACCGAGGATTCAGCTGGAACAAGCCTCCGTTCGCTTTATCGATGAAGCGGTGGAACCCTTTGCGGAGGAACGGGTCGAGCCAATCAACCTCACCCTGACCAACTTTACCTTGAAGGAACCCAAACGCGTGGAGCTTGAACTGGATGCCCGCCTGCGAGGCCGGGCCGAACTGGAAGGCAGCGGTCACTGGGTGGGCAGCGACTGGCTGGAAGATTTCCGGCTTGATCTGAAGCTGAGTCCGTTTCAGCTACCGCCCTTGTCCCCATACTCCTCGGCATTCATAGCCCGGGCGATAGGCAGTGGAGACCTCTCCTTTGAGCTGAGCTACTCGGTCGAGCAATCCCGGCTGCGCGGTTCCCAGTCGATTCTGCTGGAATCCTTCAACCTCGGCGAGCACACGCCACGGGAAGGCGCTCTCAACCTTCCAGTCGGTCTGGCGGTTTCGCTCCTGCGTGATCGACATGGGAACATTCAGCTCAACGTTCCGCTTTCCGGAGACCTCAATGATCCCCGCTTCAGCCTGGGCGGTGTCTTTGCCAGTGCCTTTGGAAACATCCTGCAACGGGCGGCAACGGCCCCCTTCAGCCTGCTCGGTTCCGTTTTTGCCGGGGCGCGATCGGGGGAAGAAGCCCCGGACCTCTCCTACGTCACTTTTCTTCCAGGCAAACCGGAACCTGATGCAGTCAGTGAGGAGAAATTGGAAATCCTCGCCAGAGCACTCTATGACCGCCCTTCACTCATCCTCTATTTTCAGGCTGATTCCATTTCCCCTGCTGATAAAGCCTTTCTGCTCCAACAGCAACTGCGGGGCACCCTTCTGCAGGAAATGCCCTCTGAAATCAGTGAGGAAGAACAGGAAGCTTACTATGCCCAAGCGGTGACCCTGGCCTACACAGAGTGGAAGCAAGCCAGCGAAGCTGAGGAGAAGACTGATTCCGAAAGGAAGTCACTTCCCATTTACACCGAAGGTGTTCCGGAGGAAGAACGGGGCACCACAGTAACAGAAACGATCGAGTCGTCCTCGATCATCCACATTGGCCAGGCTTCCTCCTCCCGTCGACCTGCGGCCCGTGCGGTCTCCAGCCAGGAAACGGTCACCAGAACGGAGCGGCGCCCCATCCCGGAACGCACTCCTAGGATTCAGCCTGCTGGCTCTTCGGCCGAAGAACTGCCTCCACTGGAAGAAATGGAGCTGCACCTGCTCTCGGCCTTGGAACTGGAAGAGGCGCGGACTGAAGCCTTACTTACCGCCCGCGAAACAAAGGTCCGGTCGCTGCTTCTCGAGTTGGAATCAATTGAATCCGAACGCCTTCGCCGCGGAACTGGATCTGTGTCAGATACAGCCACGGAGCCCCCACCGGGCTCAGTTCACTTCAGTATTGAATAAGAGCAACCGACCAGAGAGCGGCCCAGAGTTCGCTTAGGTTTTCGATTCCTAGGCACAAAAAAGCCCCTCCGGTCACGGAGAGGCTTTTAGGAAAAATGGTGGTGGGAGCCGGATTCGAACCAGCGAACGGTTACCCGAACAGATTTACAGTCTGCGTGCTTTAGCCACTTGCATATCCCACCATTTGGAAAGGAAAGGGCGTAAGAAAAAGCAGGTGTCGTCAGTTGCCAAGGCTTTTTTTCAAGAATCGCTCCATGCCCTCACAGCTTCGGTGAGTGTTTCCCTGAAAGGGGGATTGTCTTTCTGGATTGAAGTCACCTTACGGTGTTGGTCAAAGGGCAGGCGGCAGGTCGCTTTTTAGCCGGGCCTCCGCCCTTCGCCCTTCGAGTATTGGCCATTCCCTACCAGGCGGCGCTGAAATGCTGACGGAGGCCGGAGATTACTCGTTCTTCGTCGTGGGTTCTTGGCGGTCTTTGGGCTCTTTTACGGCAAAAATTCATCTGCGTGAATCCGTGATATCCGCGGTTGAATCGGGTTCATTCTGCTCAATAAGGACTCGACTACATTCTGCCTTCGGGGGCGAGCAAAGATGCTCCCCCTACCCATTCTAAAACGCTGAAATGCTGACGGAGGCCGGAGATTCAGAGTTTCCTTGGGCTTCGCCCTGCGGCGCTTCGCGCCACCGGCTGGTTGTCATTTTCTTTTTCAGACTTGATCTCAGCCGCAGGGATGGCATCTTAACCGTTTTTCTCCAATTCAGGCACCATGCTGGGCATTTTCATCACCCTCTTCACTTTTGTCCTCATTCTCGTCAGCCTCTTTATGATGCTGGTGATTCTGATGCAACGTGCGAACACCAACGCCGGAATGGGCGCAGCCTTCGGCGGCGGCGTAGCCGACTCCACCTTCGGGGCGGAGACATCCAACGTTCTGAGCAAGGCAACCCGTTGGGCTGCAGTTGCTTACTTCCTCATCGCGGCCGGACTCTACCTGATGTATATCGTCCACGTCCGCGACGCTGGAGAAGCCGAAGAGGGCCTTCCGATCATTGAGCCGGAGAGTTCGATGCAGGTACCGGTCGAAGCCGACCCTGCCCTCAATGGCTTCGATGGTTTGCGTCCGCTCGAGGACGGCGAGTAATTCATTTCCCTTTCATTCGCGACGAAGCCCAGGCATTGTCCGTGACTATTTGCAAAACCGCAGGTTTATTCAGAAACATGAACCGGCGGTTTTTTTCTATCCTCTTTCTACTTGCCCTGACCATCCCTACTCTGGTCTGGGCTCAGCCCCGCGGGCGCCTGCCTCCGAATCTGCAAACCCCGGACCAGCTGAATCCCGGTGAAGGGGATACAGTTCTGCAGCAGTTTCGATCTGTCGGTCCGGATGGCGACCTGATCTTTGAATTTCAGTTTAATCATCAACCCCATCGCGGGGAAAGTGTACAATACCGGGGGAGGTTGGCGGGAACCTGGGCCACCGGAGCCCCCCGCACCCTGATCGAGCTGGCCTCTGAAAAGGATGACAGGGCTCTGCACCTTCTGCAGTGGAATGGACCGGAGCCCAGAACCTGGATGTTGCAGAAAAGCGAAGGGCAGCTGCCGCAAATCATCGAACTGGAGCGGGATAAGCTCTTTGAGCCCTTGATCGCCGATGTCACCTTTACGGCATTTGAATTGCAGATGCCCTTCATCTACTGGACGGATTACGCCTATGAGGGAACCCGTCGGGTGAGGGGGCGACCAGCCCATTTCTTTCTCCTTTATCCCCCGGAGGACGATGTCCGCTACAGCCACCTTGGAGGAGTGCGGGCGGTCATTGATGCCGACTTTAATGTGATCCTGCGGGCGGAGATCCTCGATCCGGAAGGAAAGGTATTGAGAACCATCCAAGCCCACAGCTTCAAGCGGGTCGATGGGCAATGGATTGTTCGCCGGATTGATTTGATCGATCAAGTGACCCGAGACCGGACACGTTTTGAAGTGACAGCTGCAGCGGTTGGTCTTCTGCTGGAACCTGAACGCTTTCGTCCGGATTCACTGGGACAAGCGTTTCCGGATGATCATGCCTTACAGCCACTTTGAATGCAGCCCATAAAGGGTCTAAACTCTCCCCCGTCGCCCAACCTTGACCAAAACAGCGTGTCAGAAGTCCATCCAGAGAAGCCCAATCCGCAGCATGTCGCCATTATCATGGACGGCAATGGTCGCTGGGCGAAAGCTCAGGGGCTTCGTCGCAACGAAGGACACCGAGCAGGTGTGCGAAATGTGGAGCGCATCGTTAAAGCCGCCCGTGAGGCGGATTTGCGCTACCTGACACTTTACGCATTTTCGGTGGAAAACTGGAACCGTCCGCGGGTGGAAGTGGAGGCGCTGATGCGACTGCTCGAATCCTTCCTCAAGGAGCAGCGCGAGCAATTGATCGAGCAGCAGATCCGCTTTCGCGTGCTCGGCCGTATGGAGGAGATGCCGGCTAAAGTGCGTGAACTGCTTCAGCGTTCGATTGAGGAAACGAGCGATTTCAGCCGATGGACCCTGTCGCTGTGCCTCAATTATGGAGCGCGCACTGAAGTGGTCGATGCGGTGCAAGCCTGGGGGAAAGCAGTGCAGGCGGGCAAGGAAGACCCTGCGAAGCTCGACTATGCAACCCTCTCCCGCTATCTCTATACTGCGGACATACCGGATCCCGATTTGGTGATCCGGACCTCTGGAGAGCATCGCATCAGTAACTTTCTACTGCTCCAATCCGCTTATGCGGAATACTACTTCTCCGACAAATTCTGGCCAGATTTTGACGCGGACTGCTTCCTTGAAGCGATTTCCGCTTATCGACGCCGGGAACGCCGTTACGGGCTGACCAGTGAACAAGTCCAGCCTGCTTAAACTCGCTCATGAAACATCGTACTTTCAGCTTTATCATGCTGTGGGCATTGATTCTCGGAGTACCTGCTTTGGCAGGGGTCACCGGGGTGCTCATTCTTATCACCGTATTCGCCTTTCTCACTCAAAGGGAAATCTACCAGATGCTGGGCAAGGCCGGCTATCCGGCAGCCTTCATTCCCGGACTGAGTGCCGGAGTGCTGGTTTCACTGGGCGCCTACTTCGCCCCACGCTTCAATCTTGACCTGCTCACTGTCTATGGGGTGGCGGTTGCCCTCGTCGCCATCGTTTTTCTTTTTCAACAACCCGAGCAAAGGCGCTTTGCCTCGATTGCCGCCACCATTGTGGGCATCACCCTTGCCCCTCTGATGCTCGGGTTCCTCACCCAAACGGTGCTTCTGGCTGGATTTGGACTGACGATTTGGATCATTGCCGTGGCCAAGTTCGCCGATGTCGGCGGCTTATTGGTGGGCATGGCGATCGGCCGCCACAAACTCGCCCCCAAGCTCAGTCCGAAAAAAACCTGGGAAGGGCTCGGGGGCGGCATCATCGCTTCGATTCTGATTGGGATGGGCAGCGTCGCGCTCTTTCCCCAGTATTTCCCGGATGCATTCACCCCCTGGCTGGCTGGCTTTATTGCCATTCCGGTCGCCCTCGCCGGGATCAGTGCCGACCTTTTTGAGAGTTGCCTGAAACGGGAAGCCGGGGTCAAGGACTCCGGCAAGCTCTTCCCCGGTATCGGCGGGGCCTTTGACCTGACCGACAGCTTTATCTTCGCCGCCCCCATCGCCTTTCTCTGCCTGCGGCCTGTGATCGGATGAAAACAGCGCGTCGCAAGGTCGTATTACTGGGTGCCACCGGATCCATCGGGGATAACACCCTGCAAGTGCTCCGCCGCCACCCGGAACGCCTTGAACTCGTCGGGGTAGCCGCCCACCGCAATCGGGACAAACTCAATGCCATCGTGGAGGAATTTCAGGTCCCTCACTCCAGTCTCTTTGTGGATGAAGGGGCCAGCGGCCTGGAACGACTGGCTACCCTTGAAGAGGCTGACATACTGTTGCTGGCCACCACCGGAACAATTGGCATCCGCCCTGCCCTGGCGGCGCTGAAATCCGGCAAGGATATTGCCTTGGCCAGCAAGGAAGTTCTTGTTGCCGCCGGTCGCTTCGTGATGGAGGCAGCCCAGGCCAGCGGAAGGCAGGTGCTTCCTGTAGACAGCGAGCACAGCGCGATCTTCCAGTGCCTGGAAGGGAATCGCCCCAGCCAGAGCATTCAACGGCTCATACTGACAGCTTCCGGTGGCCCATTCCGTGAATATTCACAGGAACAGCTCAACGCAGTCACCCTCGAACAGGCGCTCAAGCATCCGAACTGGGACATGGGGCCGAAAATCACCATCGACTCAGCCACCATGGCGAACAAGGGCCTGGAAATGATCGAGGCCCGCTGGCTCTTTGGAGTCCAACCAGGGCAGATTGATGTCGTGGTGCATCCGCAGAGCATCGTTCACAGTATGGTCGAGTTCGTAGACGGTTCGATCCTGGCTCAGCTCTCTCCCCCCTCGATGACTTTTGCCATTCAGCATGCCCTGTTGTATCCCGAACGGGTCGCAGGCGTGGGCCAATCGCTCGACTTCAGTCAGTTGCTTTCGCTCAATTTTGAACCGCCGGACGCCGGGCGGTTCCCCTGCCTGCGTCTGGCCCGGGAAGCCATGGAAGCGGGAGGGTTGGCCCCCGCCGCCTATAATACCGCCAACGAGGTTGCGGTGGCGGCCTTTGTCGACCATCGTTTACCTTTTACGGTCATCCCCAAAGTGATTGGCCGAGTACTCGACGATCTGAACAATTTTGAACCGGGTTCTGTTGAAGAGCTGATCACCACTGAATCAGAAATCCGAACCAAAGCCCAATCCCTTCTGCAGCAATATGGAAACGCTTAGTATCATCCGGGTCATTCTCACCAGCCCGTTTGCCCTGATTCTCGCCATCTTTTTCTTTGGCGCGTCGATTTTTGTCCATGAGCTGGGGCATTACCTTGCGGCCCGCTGGCGCGGGCTCAAAATCGAGCGGTTTTCCATCGGGATGGGCCCACGCATCTGGGGCTGGACCGACAAGCGCGGAGTGGAATGGCGCATTTCCGCCATCCCCTTGGGGGGATATGTCCTGCTCCCGCAACTCGCTGACATGCGGGGAATCGAAGGAGACTCGCAATTTGAGGAAGGGGCCCTGCCGGCCTTGTCCTACACTGACAAGATGACTGTTTCAGTGGCTGGTGCGGTCTTCAACGTGCTCTTTGCCCTGGCTATCGCTTCGGTGCTATGGGTCACCGGAATCCCCACCCCGGCAGAGGCCAATTCAACCGAGGTCGGTCGAATCATCCAGCAAGTCGAAGACAATCGGGGAGTTGTGGTCGAGGGTCCGGCCAAAAAAGCCGGCATCCAGCCCGGTGACCGGATCATCGCGGTGGACGGGGATCTAGTTCGCGATTTTCGGGATTTTCGGACCAGCGTCATGATGGGGTCTGGTCGCGGCGAAGAGGGTCAACCTTCCGTCCGCCTGACGCTTATCCGCGATGGCGAGACTCTGGACGTCTCCGTCGAACCGATCCTCTCCGGTCGCGAAGGCATCCGGACCATCGGAATCGCCCCCAGCACGCCCTTGATGGTGGGAACCACTTTTCCCAACAGTCCGGCCGAACGGTCCGGGCTGAAAATGGGTGACCGGATTACCCACGCCAATGGCGAGCGGCTCTATCATCCATTTCGCTTGAGCGAAATTGTCGACAGCGCACCGGAGTCCTCCATCTTACTGACCCTGGATCGGGATGGAGAAACCAAGGAAGTCTCCATCACTCCGGCTCCCGCCACCGTTACCACCGATGGCCAGACCGCCATTATGATCGGGGTACGCTGGATGACTCCTTTTGAAAATCGTCACCAGAATCCCATTACACAGGTCACCGATGTCATTACGCTGACGCTCAACACAATCGCAGCCCTCATCAACCCATCGACCAATGTCGGTCTGCGCAGCATGAGTGGGCCGATTGGCATTCTATATGTGCTCCAGTTGACGGCTGAGCAGGGTCTCTTGATTCTACTCTGGTTGGTCATGCTGGTGAATGTGAACCTCGCAGTTCTCAACCTGTTGCCTCTGCCCATTCTCGACGGAGGACACATGGCCTTTGCCACCTATCAGAAAATTGTCGGAAAACCTGTCCCCCCAAGAGTCATTGGCTCGCTACAGGCAGGCATGATGCTGGCGCTGCTTGCCATGGTGGTGTATATCTCCTTTTTCGACGTCGCGCGGATTGGAGATGACGGACGACAGGCCATTGCCATTGAAGAACAGCGATCCCGCGCGATCGAACCCTTATTTGAAAGTCCTGAATCCTGACCCAAAGGAAGGGTATGAGCCTGACCCAAGCATATTGTGTTTCGCGCTTTTCCACTATCCGGCGCTCTTCCCGTGCGGTAATGATCGGGCCGGTGGGTGTGGGAGGTGATTTTCCGATTGCCGTCCAGTCCATGACGACTTCCCCCACTCTGGATGTGGCAGCTACCGTCCGACAGTGCATCGCGCTGGCCGAAGCCGGGTGTGACATTATCCGCGTCACAGCTCAGAACGTGAAAGCGGCGGAAGCCCTCAAGGACATCCGGCAAAAGCTCTCTTTGGCTGGATTTTCCGATACACCTCTGGTCGCGGACATCCATTTCCTCCCCTCTGCCGCGATGGAAGCAGTCAAGTGGGTGGAAAAAGTCCGGATCAATCCCGGGAACTATGCCGATAAAAAGAAATTCCAGCAGCGCGAATACTCCGATGCCGATTATGAAGAGGAGTTGCAACGGCTGCATGAAGCGTTTTCGCCGATTGTTCTGAAATGCAAGGAACTGGGTCGGGCCATGCGGATCGGAACCAACCATGGCAGCTTGAGTGACCGCATCATGAACCGCTATGGCGACACGCCGCTGGGGATGTGTGAAAGCGCTATGGAGTTTCTGCGGATTGCCCGCAGCCATGGGTTCGATGACATCATTCTCTCGATGAAGGCGAGCAACCCGAAAGTGATGATCCAGGCCTACCGCCTGATCGTAGCGAAGATGGCGGCAGAGGACATGCACTATCCCTTGCACCTTGGAGTGACCGAGGCGGGTGACGGTGATGATGCCCGGATCAAGAGTGCCATCGGGATGGGGGCATTGCTGGCGGATGGGCTTGGGGATACGCTGCGTGTGTCCCTGACGGAAGATCCCGTCGCTGAAGTCCCGGTCGCACGACAACTGGCGGAAAAAGCAGAGGCGCTCTGGAAGCAGGCATCCAGCAAGCCGCGCATCCAAGCTGATCCCGTCGATCCTTTTCATTACAAACGGAGAGAAGTTGCCACACTTCCCATTGGTGGAACTTTAAAAACAGGGCCGCTCGAACCGCCGCTGGTAGCGGGCCCGATCCCCTTTCCGGCGGAGGCAAGCGCAACAGTGATTCAGGATTCACTTACGGCTGCTCAGCGGGGGCTCAAAGACACCCGGCTGGAAGCATTGATCTGGCCACTTTCGAATGACCGAGACCTTGGAGCGCTTGCATCAAAGCGAGAGTCGGTCCGATCCCGGGTTCCAGCCGTTATCTGGGAACTAAACGATTCCATCCGCAAAGAGGCCTTGAAAGCGGACTGGTCGACCTGCGCAAAAGATATCGTTTGCATCAAATTGCACTCCGGGGAGACGACACTGGCCAAGTCCTATCTTGATCTTACTGCCCGGCATGAGCTGTTCCTCTGTCTGGACATGAGGCCGGAGGTTCTGGCGGAAATGGCTGAGGTCTGGCAAGCGGCGACCAAGGATCACGTGCTTCTCACTTTTTCCGGCTTTAGCCAAGCGGCTGGCGTGCATCCATTGGGCTGCTATCGACAACTTGGGGAAGTTCTCCAGGCACTCGACTGGAAAGCCCCGATCTGGATTCGAAATACCCGCCACAACTCAATCCATCCCGGGGATTACTTTGGGGATCAGTTGATCGAAGCCAGCATCCTGAGTGGTGCGTTGCTTGCTGACGGAATCGGTGATTTGATCAGCGTGGAAACCGTCGATGACCCCAAGCGGTCGACCATTCTCAGCTATGATGTTCTCCAGGGGGCCAGAGCCCGGACTTCCAAGACCGAATACGTCGCCTGTCCCAGTTGTGGCCGCACACTCTTTGACCTTCAGACCACCACCCAGCGAATCCGCAATGCCACTCAGCATCTCAAGGGTGTCACCATCGCAGTGATGGGCTGTATCGTCAACGGCCCTGGGGAAATGGCCGATGCCGACTTCGGCTATGTCGGCGGCGCTCCCGGAAAGATCAATCTCTATGTCGGCAAGGAGTGCGTGCAGTATCACATCCCGGCGGAAGAAGCAGTTGATGCCCTCATCGCCTTGATCCAGTCTCACGGCAAATGGACCGAGCCCCCGCTTGAGGCGTGACACGATGGAAATTACCGGGGATTCACATCCGCACACAGCCCATGAGAACTCTGCGTAGTTTATCCAACTGTATTGGCTTTATCAATACCCCATCGACATTGGCCGCCCGGGAGTAGTCATCATTCTCCTCCATTGAATACGCGGTCAAGGCAATGACCTGGGGTCCGTGACCATCGGGTGCTAAGGCCCGAATCCGCCGGGTTGTTTCCGCTCCATCAATCCCCGGCATTTCCATATCCATCAGGATAAGGTCAAAGTCTTGCTCCTTGAGCAGATCAATCGCTTTGAATCCATTTGAAGCCCATTGCGCTTCTATGCCGAGGCGCTTCAACAAGAGGTTGGCAACCTTCCAGTTGAACTCGGTGTCTTCCACCACCAGTACCCTTAGATTCGGGTCACAAGTGTCGGAAGTGAAACTGACAGGCGCGTCTTCGGAAAGTTTGTCTCCTTCCTGAAGAGGCAGTTCGAAAGTAAAGCAACTACCTTTTTCCAGCTCGCTGCGCACATCAATATGCCCGCCCATCAGTTCTCCCAGTTTACGGGCAAGTGCAAGCCCCAGCCCCGTCCCTCCATAGCGTCGTGTGGTGCTGCCGTCTATCTGGGTGAAGATATCAAAAATGCTGTCAAACTGATCCGCCGATATCCCGATCCCGGTATCCTTCACAGTGAATCGAATCCATTCCGGCTTGGCCGAAGGTACGACCTCCAGAGAGACAGTCCCTTCAGAGGTGAACTTGAAAGCATTGGACAAGAGACAACGCAGGACCTGCTGCAAACGGCCTGCATCTCCTCGATAGATGCGATGCAGGCTGGAGGGGAAATGGCAGGTAAATGGCAGACCCTTTTGCAGGGACTCTTTCTCAGCCCAGTCCCGCAAGGAATCAATCACTTCAGCGAGCGAAAATTGCTCATCCCTCAACTGAACCCGGCCGGCCTCCAGCTTGGTCAGGTCAAGAATGTCATTGATCAGGCCAAGAAGGTCATGTCCTGCCTCATAAATGACGCGGACCGCTTCACTTTGATCCTCATTGAGCGGAGAGCGGGAGAGAATCTCCGTCATCCCCAGCATACCGTTCATCGGAGTACGGATCTCATGGCTGATCGTTGCAAGAAAGCGTGTCTTCACTTCATCCGCATGCCGGGCAAGCCGAAGGGTATCCCGCAATTCGGCCTCGACCTCCTTTCGGCGATTCACTTCAGCTTCCAGTTCGGCATTGGCCTTGCGACTAGCTTCAAGTTCACGGCGGGTCTGATCGATTTCAAAAAGCGTACGTTGGCGACGAAGTTTGCGCTCGGTTTCTTCCGCTTTGGCTTCACCGGAAAGCCGGGTGTGCTCCTTCAAGTGGGTGTAGGCCTGCGCCAAATCTCCTTTTTGCTCATTACATTGAGCCAAGACGCCATGCACTTCAGCCAGAATAGATAAAACCCCGATGGAATCAGCCAGATGCAGAGCCTTGCTGAGAATCTGGCCAGGATCAGATACCTTATCAGGCAGTGTGGCATTCGGCGGGGACTGCAGAATGAATTTTCCCATATCAATCAAAACCTGCACGGTCATCCTGCGGTCCGCAAAGTCCTCTGCCTCGGCCAGAGCCTCTTGATACAGCGAGCAGGCTTTATCAAAAGCCCGCTGCCGGACATGGAGAGTTGCCAGATTTCTCAATGCATCAATGCGCAGGGCGACGTCCCCTATTTCTTCGCCAAGCTGAAGTGCCCGCTGCAAGAGCGGAGCAACTTTATCGAGCTGGCCCTGCGAGAGATAAAGCTCAGCCAGATTGCTCGACCAAATCATCTCCAGGGTGTTGTTGCCCACGGAGACCGCTCGATTCAGCGCACCCTTAATCGGGCCTTTGGCTTCTGCCAAGGCCCCCATCGCATAAAAAAGAATGCCGATATTCCCCAGCGTATTGGCTTCGGCGGTGACATCACCCACTTCGCGGGCACGGGCCAAGGCTTTGCGATAGTATTCCAAGGCCCTTTCAAAATCGTCGAGATACCGATAGACCATGGCTATGTTGTTCCAGCAATTGCCGGGGCCTTCCAAATGATCAGATTCCGCAAACAGATCACGGGCGGCTTCGAAATGCCGTAAAGCTTCAACATATCGGGCACTATAAAACTCAATAACCCCACTCAGGCGCTGATTCTCAGCCTGCTCCCCATTCAGTAGTCTATTGTCATACGACGGTTGTCGCCGCAATTGGCAGATAATCTCTCCTGCTTCGACCAATAGGGAGCGAGCCACCTCAGGCTGCTGAAATACCAGGTCGCGGCAGAGTTTATGGATCATCTGGGATCTCTCCAGTCCCTTCAGGCCCGATAATCGATCATGACAGGGCGGCAGGGCAGGTTGGTCGGGATCATCCATGAATAAAGGCTGACTGTAGAAGCCGAAAGCCTGTAAAATCTAACTGAAATAGGCAAGACGCATCGCACCCCAGATGCATTCTTCGTCCTTGTCCCGCTTCGGTCAGCCGTTGCATGCTGAGAATGATGAATGAACCTTCCCCCTCCCGTCAGGATGGAAGGGCCTTGGACGCCCTCCGCCCTGTTTCCATTCAGCCCGGCATCGCACCACACGCCAGTGGCTCAGTACTGATTCGCTTTGGCCACACTCAGGTCATCTGCGCCGCCAGTCTGGAAAAGGCGGTTCCGCGCTGGATGAAGGCACAGAATGTGGAAGGTGGCTGGATGACCGCAGAATACTCCATGCTGCCCTACTCCACCCTCGACCGCAAACCGCGGGACATCACCCGAGGAAAGGCGGACGGCCGCACTATTGAAATCCAGCGCCTCATCGGACGTGCCCTGCGGGCAGTTGCAGATTTGAGCAAGCTTCCCGGTATGACCCTCTGGATTGACTGCGACGTGCTCCAGGCAGATGGCGGCACCCGCACCGCCTCTATCACCGGAGCTTACGTCGCTGCCGAAATTGCCATCCGCAAAGCCATCGCCAAAGGGGAACTAAAAGACACCCCCTTTGTCGACAGTGTCGCAGCAGTGAGCGCGGGAATCGTCGAGGGGGTTCCCATGCTGGACCTCTGTTACGTCGAAGACCGCGATGCCACAGTCGATGCGAATGTCGTCATGACGGGATCCGGAAAATTCGTCGAACTGCAGTCGACTGGGGAGGAAGCCACTTTCACCAGCGGTGAGCTGCAGGACATCATCACTCTCTGTTCCAAAGGCTTAGAGCGGTTGAAAGCGCTTCAGGAAGCGGCTATCGAGGAAGGGATCACCGATGGCCCGGATGCTTTTTCTAATATTTGAAAAGAAATCGCACCTCACCGACCGGCTTTAATTGACCCGAATCCCCACTTGGGTAGATTGGAAACTTTTACGGCTTTGCCTCCCCGGAGGTCGGCATCAATACATCAGATCGTCAATTCATGAATATACACGAGTATCAAGCGAAGTCAGTGTTCGCCAAATACGGGGTTCCCGTGGCCAAGGGGGTTGCGGTAACGTCGGCTGACGAATTCGACCAGGCCCTCTCTCAGATCGAGGGCGACGTCGTCGTCGTCAAGTCGCAGATTCACGCAGGTGGACGCGGCAAGGGCACATTCACCGACGGCTTCCAAGGCGGGGTCAAAGTAGCCAAGTCGAAGGGTGAAGCCAAGCAGTATGCCAGTGCCATGCTGGGCAACACCCTCGTCACTCACCAGACCGGACCGCAAGGCCGCAAGGTGCAGACGATCTACTTCGAGTCACCTTGTTCGATCGAGAAGGAATACTATCTCTCCATCACGCTCGACCGTGCCAGCAGCAAAAATGTGATCATTGCTTCGACCGAAGGCGGTATGGACATTGAGGAAGTTGCCGCCCACAGCCCGGAAAAAATCGTCAAAGTCTTTGTGGATCCGGTCATCGGACTTCAAGCCCACCAGATTCGCACCCTTGCCTTCGGACTGGGCCTGACGGAAAAAGGGATCATGAAAGAGTTTTCCGCCCTCATCAGCGGCATCTACAAGATGTATGATGAGAAGGACTGCAGCATGGTGGAAATCAACCCGCTGGTGACGACCACCGACGGCCACATCCAGGCCCTCGATGCCAAGGTCGGTTTCGACAGCAACGCGCTCTACCGCCAGTCCGATATCCTCGAACTGCGCGACCTCGCCGAAGAGGATCCCAAGGAGATCGAAGCCGGCAAGCACGGCCTCAGCTACATTGCGCTCGATGGCAACATCGCCTGCCTGGTCAACGGGGCCGGTCTTGCCATGTCCACCATGGACATCATCAAGCACTTTGGCGGCAACCCGGCCAACTTCCTCGATGTGGGGGGCGGTGCCAGCGAAGCTGCCGTGACTGAAGCCTTCAAGATCATTCTCAGTGACGAGAAGGTCGAAGGTATTCTCGTCAACATTTTCGGCGGGATCATGAGCTGTGCGGTCATCGCCAAGGGCGTCATTGCTGCAGCCAAAAATGTTGAAATGACCGTCCCCCTCGTGGTTCGCCTCGAAGGCAATGAAGTCGAAGAAGGCAAACGCCTGCTGGAAGAAAGCGGTCTTGCCCTCACCTCTGCGGACAGTCTCAGCGATGCGGCCGAAAAGGTCGTCGCCCTCGTCAAACAATCTCAACAAGCCTAACCGGACACTTTCATGGCTGTATTAGTCGGCAATCAAACACGCGTTGTGGGACAAGGCATTACCGGAACTTTCGGAAGCCTTCACGCACGCAAGAACATCGAATACGGCACCAACTATGTTGCTGCCGTCACACCCGGCAAAGGTGGACAGAAGTTCGAGGACAAGCTCCCGATTTTCAACACCGTGCGCGATGCGGTGGAAAAGGAAGGAGCCAATACCTCCGTTATCTTCGTTCCCCCGCCTTTCGCCGCGGACTCCATTCTCGAAGCCATTGAGGCCGGAATTGAACTGGTGATCTGCATTACTGAAGGCATCCCGGTCCGGGATATGGCACGCGTCAAGGACGCCCTTCGCAAATCCCCGGGGACACGCCTGATCGGGCCAAACTGCCCGGGCATCATCACCCCCGGACAGTGCAATATCGGCATTATGCCGGGATATATCGCCAAGCCCGGCCGGGTCGGCGTGGTCAGCCGCAGTGGCACGCTCACTTACGAAGCGGTCTATCAGCTGACCGTTCTCGGGCATGGTCAAAGCACTTGCATTGGGATCGGTGGTGACCCCATCAACGGCACCAGCCACACCGATGCGGTGCGCCTCTTCAACGAGGACCCTGACACCGACGCCATCATTATGATTGGTGAAATCGGTGGCACGGCCGAAGAAGAAGCCGCCGCCTACATCAAGGAACATGTCAAGAAGCCGGTGGCCGCCTTTATTGCGGGGACCACTGCGCCTCCCGGACGTCGTATGGGACACGCCGGTGCCATCGTCAGTGGTGGTTCCGGAGATGCCCAGTCCAAAATCGCCGCCCTCAAGGCCGCTGGCATCGCCGTTGCCCCCACCCCGAGCGAGATTGCAGAAACCCTCCTCAAGGTCTGGCAACCGAAGTAAGCTCAGGCGCGTTCAGAGCAAACCATCTTTCGCCACCGGTGCAGGAGCGCCGGTGGCTTTTTCTTGGACACTTGTCAGGTGCGAGTCAGAAAAAACCAGCGCATCAGCCAGGGATGATGCTGTGCAATGATGCCTGAATCCAATCAATCATAACACCGGGCACTGTTCCCAGAGCGATAATGATTCCCATGAGGAACAGGCACAGGATACGGGTCGGCAGGTCGAGAGTGATAGGTGCGGAAGCCGTGCCTTCCTCTGGATTGACGAAAAAGACAGAGTGGAGCACGCGCAGATAGTAATAAACCGCAATGACGGCATTCAGCACAGTCAGCAAAACCAGCCAGAGCAGACCCTGCTCCATGGCTGCAGTCAGGAGCGAAAACTTGCCCATGAAGCCGACAAAGGGCGGGATCCCGGCGAGGGAGAAGACGCCCACCAGCAGGGTCAAGGCCAAGAGTGGAGAGCGCTGGTGCAATCCGGCAAGTTGACGGATGGAGAGGTTGGATCCGTCTTCGGAGACCCTGGCGATCACCGTAAAACACGCCAGCACCATAAACAGGTATCCACAGACATAATACAGGGCCGCAGTGTATCCGGCGGCTCCCAGCGTGGTAATGCCAACCAGAGTGTATCCTGCGTGGGCAATCGCTGAAAAACCGAGCAATCGTTTAAAGTCCGTCTGAACCAACGCGAGAAGATTGCCATAAAACATCGAGCCGACGGCAAGGCAGGCAAGGATCAGAACCAAACCATCCATTCCGGGATGGGCGGCACCGACAAAGCGCAGCATGAGCAAAACGGCGGCTACCTTAGGGATGGAGGCAATGATCGCGGTGGTCTCATTGGATGCCCCTTGATAGACATCGGGTGTCCAGAAATGAAACGGAAAAACCGCCAGTTTATATAAGAAAGCCGCCAGGGTCAGCGTGATTCCAGCCAAAGCGAGCGGTGAATGGAGCACATCCTGCAGGCGCTCCGCCAGCAGCGGTATCGAGGTGGTCCCGGTCAACCCATAGAGATACGCCATCCCGAACAACATCAAGCCGGTTGCAGCGATACCAAACATCATGTATTTGATAGCAGACTCCATCTGGGACCGCTGCCCGTTGATTTCCCGACGCATCGCTATCATGAGAAACAACGGAAACGAAGAAAGCTCAAGCGAGACAACCAGTGTGATCAACTCGATGCTGCTGGCGAGAAAGAGAAAGCCAGTTACACTGGTTGCGAACAGAAAGAAATACTCCGGCTGCACCCCGCCCCGGATATCCTTGAGATCCTTGATAACCAGCAAGGCACTGAGGTATCCGAGGGCAAAGATCAGTTTGAGTCCCTGGGAAAAGGCATCCACCTGATAGGCCCCATCAAAGAGGATTGCTTCTCTCTTCAAAGAGAAGAGAACGGCAAGGACCAGTACGATTGCTGTGACCAGGGATGCGGTTCGGGCCAGCCGCATCTGCCGGTGGCCCAATGTAACAATGAAGAGGGCGAGCAAGCCAATAAGCTGAACACATTCAGGCAGGAAGGTAAGGATGGAGGATGATGGCTCGGCAGGCATATCAAAAATTTAAGACGTGAGTGCTGCGCTACTGGCACGCGCAATGATATCGAGTATGTTCTGAATACTAGCTTCCATCAGGCCCACAAACGGGCCCGGCTGGAGACCGATCCAGAGAATAAAGACGAGAAAAGGAACGAGGATGATAATTTCCAACAGGCAGATATCCTTGACCTTGGAATGATCCGGATTGGCGATCCCCCCATAAGCTACCCGTTGAAGAACCCGAAGGTTGTAAGCAGCGGCTATGAGGATTCCGGGTACGGCCCACAATGCAATGGTGTAGGAGACCTCAAAGGCACCGGCCAGCACCAGAAACTCGCCGATGAAGGCGTTAGTCCCTGGAAAAGCGAGCGAGGACAGACAGAACATGCCGAGAAAAAAAGTGTAGATCGGCATCCGCTTGCCAACTCCGGCAGCCTGTCCCAGCTCACGTGTTCCAATACGCTCATACAGCATGCCCACCGCGATAAAGAGGGCTCCGGTAGTAACCCCGTGATTGATCATCACGAGGGCACCACCCACGGTTCCATTCTGGACAAGTGAGAAAATCCCCAAGGTGGCAAAGCCCATGTGCCCGACACTGGAATAAGCCACGATCTTCTTCAGGTCGGATTGAGCAAGGGCTGCCAGTCCGCCATAAATAATCGCGATGATCGATAGCCAAAGTATATAAGGAGCAAACTCAATCGTAGCCAGCGGAGTGATCGGCAGGCAAAAGCGCAGAAAACCATAGGTCCCCATCTTGAGAAGGATGCTGGCCAGAAGAACACTCCCGGCGGTGGGCGCTTCCACGTGGGCCGCAGGCAACCAAGTGTGAAAGGGAAACATCGGGACTTTGATCGCAAATGAGATGAACATGGCGACAAACACCCAGAGCTGGAAGCCCCGCTCATACGGTTGGTCCATCAGTTCGGGGATACTGAAAGTGCCTGCCTCCAGGCGGAGCGCAATAATCGCAACGATCAGGAGAACCGACCCTGCCATGGTATAGATGAAGAATTTCAAGGCCGCATAAACACGCCCTGCCCCTCCCCAGACACCGATAAGAATGCTCATGGGAATCAGCATCGCTTCCCAGAACACGAAAAAGAGAACAAAATCCAGCGAAGCGAAGACACCGGTCATCGCAGTCTGCATGATCAGCAGGCAAATCATAAACTCCCGGCTGCGCAGGCGAATGCTCGTCCAGGAAGCCAAAACACAGAGCGGGGTAATCAAGGTGGTCAGCAAGATCAGCAAAAGGCTGATCCCATCAATCCCCAAGGCATACTGCATTCCGAAAGCAGGGATCCATGTCCGTTGTTCGACAAACTGAAAGGCGGAGGAGGACGCATCGAATCCGATCAGAAGAACCAAAGAAAAAAGAGCGATTAGAGCCGTCGAGAGCAGGGTCCAAATCCGCACGGATTTTTCGCCGGGCAGCATCAATGCGATTCCCGCCGCAAGCAGTGGAGCAAAGATCAGAATGCTCAGAACGGGGAGTCCGGTGATGGAATCAAGCAGGTTCATGGGAAAATCGGTGTCTTCAGAGGAGGGTCACCAGCAGAAGAAGGAGGACTGCCAAAGCAGCAAAGGTAAGGGTTAAGCTGTGTTGGAGAGAGCCGCGCTGCAGAACCCGCAGCCATGCACCACATGTCCGGACAAGTTTTGCCGAGCCATCCACCGCGCCATCGATGACCCCTTTGTCAAAGAGGCCTACGCCGAAGGCAGTTCGCATCAGGGGGACGAGCCCACCGCGCTCGTGCAATCCTGACCAGAAGCGGTCAAAGGCTTGCAAGGGCCGCAGGGTGATCCAGGAGACACCTTGTCCTGCCAGGCGATAGAGTTGATCCAGATCGAGGCTGACCACAGGCTTGGGCCGCATCCATGAACGCAGGAGATAAAAGCCGAGGGCCGCAAATGACAGTAACAGCAGGGTCTCCGAAAGATGATAAGAGGTATAGGCTTGATAAGTGGCGTCGTAGGGAAGCAATTGATACAATACTCCCGGGATGACCCCGATGATAAAGCAGAGGGCGGCGGTCACAGCCATTGCCGCCATCATGTTCCAGCCTGGGTCCGCGGCCTTTTCCATGGTTTGCTTATTCGCTTGCTGCGGCCCAAACCAGATAAGGTAGATCAATTTCAGTCCGATGCTCACAAAGGTGCCGATGGAAACCAGCATGAGGAGAAAGGCGGCCCAGTAGTGATGGGCATCAAACCCGGCTGAGATGGTCATGGATTTACTTACAAATCCCGAAAAGAGGGGGAAGGCCGAAATGGAGAGTGCCCCGATCAAGGTAAAGAACATGGTCCAAGGCATTTTCCCATAGAGCCCTCCCAAATCGGTGAACCTGCTGCGTCCGGTCATGAAGAGGACAGAGCCACAACCCATAAAGAGCAGCCCCTTGTAGAGGATGTGGGCAAAAGCATGGGCGATGGCTCCATTAAGGGCCAGGGCAGTGCCAATGCCGACCCCCGCGACCATAAAGCCGACCTGACTGACGATGTGATAGGAGAGCAAGCGGCGGCAGTCGTTGGCGAGGAAGGCATAGATCACGCCGTAAAGAGCCATGACAACCCCCAGCACAATAAGGATCTCAAATCCTGCAAATCCCCGGCATAGCGCATATACTGCGGTCTTGGTGGTGAAGGCCGAGAGAAAGACCGAGCCGCTGAAGGTGGCTGCGGGGTATGCATCGGGCAGCCAAGCATGCAGGGGCACGGCGGCGGCATTGAGCAGAATCCCGATCAAAATCAACCAGACGGCCAAGGATGCGGACGATGGATCAAAGGCATGGAAAGCAAAATCTCCTCCGTTGCCTCCCCCATACAGCACGATCCCGGCGAGGAGGGAAAGGCCTCCCACGGTGTGAACCAGAAGGTAGCGGAAACCGGCGGCAAGGGATTCCGGCGTGCGCCGGGCCCAGATCAGGAACACCGAAGACAAGGCCATCAACTCCCAGAAAAGGAAGACGACGAGGAGGTCTCCGGCAAAAATCACCCCAAGTGAGCCACCGACATAGATCCAAGCCGCCACATGCTGACCAGTCTCCTCAACTTTGAGCGCATAAAGGGATCCGATCAGGCACATCAGTGCCATGATGATGGCAAAGACCCGGCTCAAGGCATCCACCCGGCCAAAATGCAGGGTCCATTCAAGAAAACCAACCAGTCCATATTCTCCAATCGGCATAAACAGGATCAGAGCCAGAACCGATGCGGGTACGAGCAGGAGTAAAACGCGCCGAATGACCGGTGGAACCAGCGGCAGAATACAGGCACCGATGATCAGCAGCAGCGAGGGGTGTAGCCAAAACTCACTCATCTTTTGGCTCCTCCTTCTGTTGAAGTCCCAGGGCCCCTAGCCCTTTGGCTAGAAACACCAGTAGACAGCAGCCAGCCAGCCCGAACACGCCCCAGAATCCCGGGATGCGTTCGACAGGGGTATGCGCGGATGATTTGTCGACGACAAAGGGAAGCGCATCCAACACGACCAAAAGGACCAGAAGAGCGATGCCCAACTTGAACAGGTGAGCGCTGTGATGGCGAAGAAACTCGATGAAACGTAGTAAGATCACGGGACGACGAGATGCACAAATTGCATGAAGACACCGGGGAAGATCCCGATGAGGACGGAAATGAAAGCGGTGACGAGCAATGGAATCAGCATCCAGAGCGAGGCCTCTGAAACCGGCTCCTCACCTTCCTTGGGAGGGGGTGGCTGACCAAAAAAGGCATGATAGGCAATCGGTGCAAAGTAGGCCGCATTGAGCAATGTACTGAGCAGGAGCACCCCGATCAGGCCGATCGAGCCTGCATCCCATGATCCGATCAGCAGGTGCCATTTGGAAATGAATCCAGCCACTCCGGGAACCCCGATCATACTGAGAGAGGCAATGGCAAAGGCGGCAAAAGTCCACGGCATGGAACGGCCCAGGCCACTCATCTCAGAGATCCTTTTGCGATGGGAAGCCACGTAAATCGCACCGGCACAGAAAAAGAGGGTGATTTTGGCAAAGGCATGATTGGCAATGTGAATGACCCCGCCGGCAATCCCGCTGGATGTCAGTAAGGCAACTCCCAGAATGATGTATGCCAGCTGACTGACCGTGGAAAAAGCCAAGCGGGCTTTAAGGTCATCCTTGCCGAGGGCGATCAGCGACGCCGCGATGATCGTAATCGAGACAAACCATGCCGTGGGGATGCCCAGATTGAAGGCCGCCATTGTTTCCGTCCCAAAGACATACAGCATGACACGAACGGTGGAAAAGACCCCCACCTTAACTACCGCGACCGCATGCAGAAGAGCGCTCACCGGAGTCGGCGCCACCATCGCTCCCGGTAACCAGTGATGCAGCGGTATCAGCCCGTTCTTGGCAAAACCGATGAGAAGGGCGATGTAGATCCCCGTCACCACCCAGCGGTGGATGTCCTCTGACAAGATCCCGCTGGCCGCATCATAAGCAAAATCCAAATGCCCGTTGAGAACATACAACAGGACCATGGCCGGCAGGATGAGGGCTTTGGCGGCGGCTGTCAGATAGGCGATGTATTTGCGGGCTCCATCATACCCTGCCCGGTCCTGATGATGGGCCACCAGCGGATAAGTGGTGATGCTGACAATCTCATAGAAGAGGTAAAGGGTCAGCAGATTATCCGAAAAGGCACACCCCATCGCGCCAAAGAGCGCCAGTGCAAAACAGGTGCTGAAACGCGTCTGTGACTTCTCTTTCAGCCCTCGCATGTATCCGGCTGAATAAAATACGGCCAGTATCCAGAGGAATGAGGCGACCAGAGCAAACACCATTGAGAGCGCATCGGCCCGCAAGCGGAAGCTAAGCCCCGGCAGCAGCTCGAAAAGCGTCCATTGATAGACCGTTCCGGCCAGCACCCCCGGAGCGAGACAGAGGACGGTGATAAAGAGGCCAACGGCAGACAGCAACGAGACTGCTTCCCGCAGGTTCGGACGCTTTCCGGTCAGCATGATCAAGCCAGCCCCGATGAGGGGGATGAGGACTGCCAATAACAGGCGGGGATCAGAAATACTCTCCATGGATCTTTATCCCCTCATTTCGGAAAGTTCTTCAGTCCGGATGGACCGGAAGTTTCGATAGACGGCGATCACGATGCTGAGGGCAATGGCGACCTCTGCGGCTGAAAGGCCCATGATGAAGAGGACAAAGACTTGTCCGGTCGTGGGGTCGGGAGCATAGAAGCGACTAACCGCCATGATATTGAGCATGGCTGCGCCAAAGATCAGCTCACCGGAAATGAGCATGCCCACCAAGGTATGGCGACGGATCAGGCCCAGCAGGCCGATCGCGAGGAGCAAGGCAGCCAAGCCGAGATAAAAGCCGGGCATTTGATGCAAATCGGTGACATTCATTCCATATGCCTTCCTTTGCGGGCGATGGCAAGCGCCCCCATGATGGCGACGAGCAGCACCAGGGCGATGCTGATAAATGCGAAGCTTTGGTGGGTGAGCAGAGCAATTCCGATCTGCTCAACGCTGCCCTCCCCGACGCCACCTGCAGTCACGGGCCAATCCGCAGTCAGCGCCAGGTAACTGAGCCCCGCAAAGACCAGAACCGCAACCAGGCCCGCCAGCAGGCTCCAGGCCAGGGAGTGTTTTCCCCGGGTATCAACCGGTTCATCGGGCTCAGCCAACATGATGGCAAATACGATCGTGATACAGACCGCACCGATGTAGATGAGGACATGGATCATGGCGAGAAACGGGCTGTTGAGGAAATAGAACATCCCGGCAAGGCCGACCGAGGCCAGTGCCAACCCGCATACGCTGCGGATGATCCATTTCGTAAATACAGCGATCAGGCCACCGGCGACCACCGAAGCGACAAAGAGAAGAAAAACCAGGACAATGAGATAATCAGCGGCCGGAAACGCGTTCATTTCTGTTTGTTCCTTTCCTCCAGATCACGGCAAAGATCGATTTTGTGAAACTGTTGCTTATCGCCGGAGGCGAGATTGTAGCGCTTGGAAAACACGATCGCATCCGTTGGGCAGACTTCGACACAGGCCCCGCAGAGACTGCATTTGGTGTAGTCGAGTTCGTATTGAGTAACGGATTTCTTCTTGGCCCCTTCCTTCTTCTCCCCCTCGACAAAAATGCAGTCCGTCGGACATGCTTTGACGCACAGATTACAGGCAATGCATTTTGAGGTACCATCTTCATCCGCCGTGAATATGATGTGGGATCGATGGCGTGGTGACATCGGTAAACTCTGTCGCGGATAGTGAACGGTGACAGGCTTTCGGAAGAATTCCCGGATGGTAATTCCCATTCCCACCAAGAGGCTGTAAAAGCCCCCCACGACGTCTTTGCAGAGTTTTCTCATAGTCTCAGAATAGTTTGATCATCACGCCGGAGAGTAGAAGGGTGCAGAGGGAGACAGGGATGAGGATTTTCCAGGACAGGTTGAGGAGCCCGTAGAACTGAGTGCGCGGAAAAGTCCAGCGAACCCAGACCACTACAAAGATCAAAAAGTAGAGCTTGAGCAGGAACCAGACGACTCCGGGGAAAATACCGATCGGGCTGTGCCAGCCTCCGAGAAAAAGGATGACGGCGAGCGCACAGCCGATCACAATGTTGGCATATTCCGCCATGAAGAAGACCCCGAAGCCCATGCCCGCATACTCAGTGTAAGCACCGGCCACCAGTTCACTCTCTGCCTCGGCCATATCAAAGGGAGCACGGTTGGTTTCCGACAGCATGCAGATGAAAAAGATCACAAAGGTGACCGGCATGAGTGGATTGGCGGCAAACTGAAAAAGATTCCAGTTCCAGAAGGCACCTGACTGCTGATCGACGATCGCGCTGAGATGAAAGGTCCCCGAGATCATCAACATCGTGATGATGACCAGCATCATCGGAATCTCATAGGCCACGTTCTGTGAGACCACCCGTGCCGCAGAGATGATTCCGTATTTATTGCGCGAGGACCAGCCTGCCAGCATCACGGCAATCACATTGAACGAGCTGAAGGCAAAGAGCGCGATCAAGCCGACATTAAAATCCACCCCCACCAGCTGCTCACTGAAGGGAAGGATGGCAAAAGCCATGATTGCCGGTGGCATCATCAGGACGGGAGCCAGGCGAAAGAGGACCTTATCTGCTCCGGGCGGGACGATGAGTTGCTTGGACATCAGTTTGACCGCATCGGCAATCGGCTGGAGCAAGCCGGCATAGCCTACCTCAGTCGGTCCGGCTCTGCGCTGAAAACGGCCGGCCCCCTTCCGTTCCACCCAAACCAGATAGGCGGCGTTCAGCCCGACAAAACTCGCCGCGCCAACGAGAAACAGGAGGAGACGTATCGGTTCTTCAGTGATCATCGGTCAATGTCGGGGATAACAAGGTCAAGGCTTCCCATCATCGCGATTCCGTCCGCCAGCATCATACCGCGGGCAGCTTCTTCGAACAGACTGAGATTGCCGAAACAAGGGGTGCGCAACCGGACGCGATGTGGGATCGTTGTTCCATCACTCACTACCCTCACCTCAAAACGTCCACGGGCAGCCTCGGTTGCATAACAGTAGTCACCCGCCGGGGGCTTGAGGATGCGGGGTGTTTTGGCTTTGATTGGGCCATCCGGCAAGCGCTCCAGACATTGTTCGATGATGCGGAGGCTTTGCTCCATTTCCTCCATCCGCACCTTATACCGCGCCATACTGTCGGCGGCGGGATCTGTCGGGATATCAAATTGCAGATCGGGATAAACGGAATACGGCTCGGCCCGGCGGATATCATATGGGATTCCCGCTCCCCGTATCATGGGTCCGGTGGCGCCATATTTGCGGCACATCTCCGCATCAATGATTCCGATTCCCTCAACCCGCTTGCGAAAGATCACATTTTCCGAAACCAGGCGCCGAAACATTTTCAATCGGGGCCTGAACTCTTTCACAAATGCGCGTGTTCCCTCAATGAATCCGTCGTCGACGTCTTCCAATAGTCCACCCACCCGGTAGTAGCAGTAGGTCAGGCGTGCCCCGGTAAGGGCTTCGAGCAAGTCGAGAATTTTTTCCCGGTCATCAAAGGCATACAGCAGCGGGGTCATCCCGCCGAGGTCCAGCAGATAGGCCCCCCACCAGACGAGGTGACTGGAAATCCGGTTCAGCTCGGAGGTGATCACCCGGATGTATTCTGCCCTCGGGGGAACTTCGATTCCACAGGCGCGCTCGACCACACCGACAAAGGCGTGGTTATACATCATGGCGGACAAATAATCGATTCGCCCGGTATTGGGAAGGAACTGCTCCCAAGGTCGGTTCTCCCCCATCTTCTCATGTTCGCGGTGCACATACCCGGCGACGATGACCGCGTCTTTGATAAACTCACCATCCATGGTGAGCTTGATTCTCAGCACGCCGTGCGTGGCCGGGTGCTGAGGCCCGAGGTTAAGCACAAAGGTTTCGTCGGAACCAATGGAGTGGACAGGATGTACTTCCATCAGGAGGCCTCCGTTTCAGGTTTGAAATCCTTCCTCAACGGGTAACCGACAAAGTCTTCCGGCAAGAGAAGATGGATCGGGTTGGGGTGCCCTCTGAACTCTATTCCGAAAAACTCAGCGGTTTCGCGCTCATGCCAGTTGGCTCCGGGATAGATTTCGGAAAGCGTATCAATGATCGGGTAATCCCGTGGAATCAGCGTGCGCACCATCACCCGGGCCGGATCCTCAAAGTGGATAAAGTCATAGACCACCTCCAATTGCTGTTTCTCCGGCCAGTCCACGCCGCTGACCATATCAATGGCGAAATTCGCCTGATCGAGGACATGGGCCACCTCAAGCAATTGCTCAGGTGCAATGTTCAGGCGCAGGTGATAGCCGACTGCCGCAAAATCCGTTTTTTCCACCGGGGGCACTTCCACCGGGGGGGCCGCCTCGGTCTGCTCCGCAGCCGCGCCCTCAATCTCGGAGGGCGGGGTTTCCAATGGCGCAGCAGGACTCTCGGGAGCAGGCAACAACTCCATAAATCGGGGGTAGACGGTTTCAAGTAAAGGGCTCATTCAGTTTCCACTTTCGGCCAGCGACGGCTGCCGGTGATTTTTTCCTCGAGGGCGAGGATGCCCTCTATCAGCGCCTCCGGGCGCGGTGGGCAGCCCGGAACATAAATATCCACCGGAAACAACTGATCCACTCCCATCACCACCGAGTATTGATCTTTGTTGGTAAAAGGCCCTCCCGAAATGGCACAGTTGCCCATCGCAATGACCCACTTCGGTTCGGGCATTTGATCATAGAGTGTCTTGATCAGGTCCGCCATCTTGCGATTGACGGTCCCGGCCACGATCATGACATCCGCCTGGCGCGGTGAGGGGCGGAAAACCTCCGCTCCAAATCGGGAGATATCAAAGCGGGAGGCACCGGCCGCCATCATCTCAATGGCACAACAGGCCAGACCAAAGGTAAGCGGCCAGAGGGAGTTGGCCCGTCCGAGGGCCAGCAAATCATCCAGTTGGGCAAATTTAACGATGGAGGAAAGGTCCGGCGGTGGGGGTGTCTGCGGCTCACTCATGGTCAGGCTGGGTTGGGGTTAATGCTGTCGGCGGGATGGGCTGGACCGGCGGGGGTCTTCGAATCCACTCGAACACACCTTTGACCCATGCGTAGACCACAACGAGGGAGAGAATTCCGATAAAAACGAAGAGGCCGACCAGATCCCGAATAGGAAAAACCCGATCATAAATGATCGCCACCGGAATCAGAAAAATCACGCCGACCGCAAACGCGACAAAGACCAGCGCATAGAGATAGTAGACGGCACTGTAGCGGATCCAGGCATCCCCGATGGGCTCCGCACCACATTCAACATATTGCCCCACCCTGTTCATGGTCTGCCGGGAGCCTCGGGACATCAGAAGGTGGGCGATGGTCAGGGGAGCCAACGCAAAGATCAAACCAAGCAGGCCATAGGCTACCAGATAGATCAGGGCTGTGGCAGGGGCGTCATTCATGGGATGATAAGTGGAAGGTGCGCATTCCCCATCAGGTGTGTTTCCTGAGTGCGGATTCGAGTCTTTGCCGAATGGCTGTTTTCTCCGGAGGACAAACCGAATCGGTGACCAGGGAAGCCTCGGTTTCGTTAAGGGTCGGTCGTTGAACTCGATAATAAACTCCGAAATAGCCGGGGAAATCTTCGCGGGCCAGCGCATAGGCCGCTTCCTCATCCGTCACATCATGCGTCTCCGGGACCAGCGTAAAGTGGCCCCCTTTGCGGGGAACAGCCGAGTCAAAGGCTCCACTATGGAACATCACGCATTCGGAGAGACATTCGAGGACAGAAAACCCGTCGTGCAGGAGGGCCGCTTCCAACATACTGCCGAGATGCTTGGGGTTGGTCGCAGTGGTCCGGGCAACAAAGGTCGCTCCACTGGAAATCAGTTTTTTGGTCGGATTGATCGGGCAAACCTTGGAGCCCCAGGGATCTGTCTTTGAACGGAATCCAATGGGGGAAGTGGGGGAAGTCTGTTTTTTCGTCAGGCCATAAACCTGGTTATCCATCACCACAACCGTCATCCGGACATTCTTGCGGGCACAGTGGTCAAAGTGGTTTCCGCCGATAGAATAGGCATCTCCATCCCCAATGAACACCACCGGATGCAGGTCCGGGCGACTCAAACTCAAGCCGGTCGCGAAAGGCAGGATCCGGCCATGGACAAAATGCACGCTGTGGGTGTTCACAAAATAGGGAAATCTGGAGGAACAACCAATACCGGAGAGGGTCACTACGGTTTCCTGCCGGAAATTCAAACTCTCCAGAACTTTCTGATAAGTCGCCAGCACGCTGAAATCCCCACAGCCCGGGCACCATGTCGGTTTGTCTGCCTTCAGGTCCGCTCTGCTTAAGCCGGATTGGGCACATGTCTCCATGGAGGCTCTGTCGGGAGAAGCATTCATTGAGCGACGGGGTTAAGGGCTGCTTCGATTCGTCCGAGTAGTTCCTTGACTCTGAAGCAAAGGCCATCGGTTTTGGTGATGCCACCGATATGCGGCAGGCAGGTATCCGCCCGCAAGACCCGGGCGAGCTGTCCGCAGCCCTGGGCATCGCAATCATTCATCTCCACGACCAGCACACGTTTAAAGCGTTTGAAAACTTCTTCCAGGCCCGGAGGTCTGGGATGCAGATACCGTAAATGAAGGGCGCTGTAGGTCTGGCCTGCAGCCGAGGCCCGTTCCACCGCCTCGCGGATGACCCCCATGGTCGATCCCCACCCTACCAGCAACAGCTCGCCTTTATCGGGACCATGGATGGGCGGAACCGGCAGACTTTCTGCCAGAACATCCAGCTTTTGCCGCCGCTTCAAGGTCATGGCGGCATGATTTTTCGGATTGGCGGAGGGATGCCCGGATGCGTCATGCTCCAACCCGGTGACATTCGGATATTTTCCATCCTCCATCCGCGTTCCGGGCGGCAGATGATGCGTTATCGACTCCAAGGGATAGGGTACGTAACCGGACACTGACTCAGGATACACGGGGGGGAGCTGGACACAGCTCTCCAGCTCAGGTAAGGGAAAGGCTTCGATGCGTGTGGCGATGGCCTGATCACTCAAAAAGATGACGGGAACGCTGTATTGCTGCGCCACCCGCACCGCCTCAATCATCAGATAGAAACAATCTTCGACGTCGGCTGCAGCCATGACGACCCGAGGGGCATCCCCATGCCCAGCATGCAGAGCAAGGTTCAAATCCGACTGTTCCACGTTGGTCGGAAGGCCGGTGGAGGGGCCACCACGCTGGACATCGACAATCAGGAGAGGAATCTCAGCCATGACCGCAAAGCTGATTGCCTCGCTTTTCAGGGAAAGCCCCGGACCACTGGAACCGGTCATGGCAGGGATGCCGCCATACGCCGCCCCCAGTGCAGCAGAGATGCCGGCCAACTCATCTTCAGTCTGAATAAAGGACCCCCCATAAGCCGGTAAATCGCGACGAAGCTGCTCCATTACCTCAGTCCACGGCGTGATCGGGTAAGCGGCTCCAAAACGAATTCCCGCTGCAATCGCCCCGAAAGCGAGGGCTTGATTGCCATTGATCGTCAGTTGATCAATTTTCAATTCCTCCTCACCAGGCTCTTCAAAAGAAAAGAGGGAGAGCAGGTCTCCGATGTTATAGGCATACCCCCCTTCAAGGGCAAGGAGGGCATTGCGCAAAACAGACTCTTCCTTGCTGCCAAAGGTTTGTTCCAGCAAGAGTCGCACTTTACTCAATTTAAGACGGAAAATCTGGGATAGTAATCCGAGGAGGAAAATATTCTTCCCCTTTTGCTTCCCCGTCCCTCCCAGGATTTCGATGGTCAGCGACGTCATCGGAACAGGCGCAGGGGTTATGCGCCTTTCCTGCAATGCTTCCAAATCCGGCTCCACATGGGTTGAGTCGTAGAGTAAAATCCCGCCATCGCGGAGACTGTCCAGATGGGTCTCATAGGAATGCTGATAAAAGGCGACCAGGATATCCGCGGCATCTCCCGCGCTCAGCACTTCACCCGACCCCATGTGAACTTGAAAAATGGATGGCCCTCCAGAGATCGTGGAAGGAATCGTCATATAGGTCATCACATCCATTTCACTGCGGCCCGCCAGACGAGCCAGCATCGCTCCGACTGACTGTATCCCGTCCTGTGAGTCCCCGGCAATCCGAACAACCGCATCACTCAGGGCATTCAAGCTACCCGAAGTCATGGTTCTCGGTTTGCTTGAAGAGGAATGCATCAAGGCACAGTTACGTGGTGGATTCCTGGAGTATCAGAATACAATAGCTCTCTCGCGGAACCAAAAGCCGCTTCCTCAGAGAAAAATGAAAGCCGGAAAAAGGAGTAAGGCCTCACAGATGAGGCAAACAAGGTAGCAGATTTAAAAAAACTGCCGGATTTAAGTAACATGAGGATTTCCTAGTAGGAAAGGAGTTGGGACTCTAATGTAAAATAGACAACCGTATCTGATTTCTAGAAATCTTCTTAACCAGATTAGTCAGCCTGATCAAGATCATTCCCCAGCATCGAGACTTACGCCGAGTCCGTCGGAGGCCCCGGTTGGCAAAGCCGCCAGTCCCCGATTCATTGGACCTCGCCCTCCTCCCCTCTGTCCCCGTCTCCATCACTCGCCTGGGAGGGGGAAGCTTTTCCATTGATCCGAAGGGAAAACGGACCCATTAGTCTGATATGTTTCGCCTCTACTCTACCTCACAAGCTCTGCTGATCGAAGCAGATGGCCGCTGGCTGAAGCCGGAAAATCCGGTGGACTTTGATGCCATTTTCACTGCGGAGGATCCCGCCGCCTTTGTTGCCACATTGGCGGCAGAGGCAGCCGAAGTGGGAGCCCCCGATCTTTCGATGCTGCGCCCACCCTTGCAGGGCCAGGAGATCTGGGCGGCGGGCGTCACCTACCTGCGCAGCAAGGATGCCCGCCGGGAAGAATCGAAGGATGCCGGTGGTGGAGACTTTTATGACAAGGTCTATGCGGCCGACCGGCCGGAGTTGTTTTTCAAGGCGACTCCCCATCGCGTTGCCGAACCGGGCGGCGGCGTGCGGATTCGCCAGGACTCACAATGGAATGTTCCCGAGCCGGAGTTGACCCTCGCGATCAACCATCAGGGAAGGATTTTCGGTTACACCATTGGCAATGACATGAGTTCGCGTGACATTGAAGGAGCCAACCCGCTCTACTTGCCACAGGCCAAAGTCTATACACGCAGTGCGGCGGTTGGTCCTTGTCTGGCGGTGATGGATCCACTGCCCCCCACCACTATAATCCAAATTGCCATCTTCCGTGGGGGTAAGACAATGTTCGAGGGATCCACTGAGATATCTCAGATCAAGCGCAGCCTGCCCTCGCTCGCAGCATGGTTGTTCAAGGAAAATGCTTTTCCGGTCGGTGCCTATCTCATGACTGGAACCGGCATCGTTCCTCCCGACAGCTTTACCCTCCAGTCGGGCGACGAAATCCGCATCACCATTGAGCCAATTGGCACGCTGGTGAACACAGTCCTCTAAATCCGGCCTGCCCGCCGCCTTGCTCGACGGGTGCCAGCCACATCATTTGTATTTGAAAAATGACGACATTTCCTGACGCCACCTCTGAACAAATCTCTGCTGCTGCCGAAGCGGCCCGATCGGCTTCGATTGCCTATGGTCAAACCACTCCTGAAGCCCGGGCTCAATTTCTGGAAGCGATTGCCGATGCCATTATGGAGGCTCCCAGCCTTCTGGAGACCGCGTCGGAAGAATCCGCCTTGCCCATGCCCCGCCTCGAAGGTGAACGCGGACGGACCGTCGGGCAGCTTCGGATGTTTGCCGCACTGTTGCGGGAAGGCTCATGGGTCGATGCCCGTATCGACCTCGCTCAGCCTGATCGCAAACCGCTCCCCAAACCCGATCTCCGCCGCATGCTTCAGGCCATCGGTCCGGTGGCGGTATTCGGCGCGAGCAATTTTCCCCTGGCGTTTTCCGTGGCTGGGGGAGATACCGCTTCGGCCCTGGCGGCGGGCAATCCGGTGGTGATCAAGGCGCATCCAGCCCACCCCAAGACATCCGATATCACTGCGCAGGCCGTACTGGCAGCAGTAGCCAAATGCGGGATGCCACGGGGGGTGTTTGGCATGGTGCATGGCGCAGCCCCGGAAGTATCTGTTGCCTTGGTGCGCCATCCTTCGATTGCGGCAGTCGGCTTTACCGGATCCCTCAAAGCGGGACGGGCCTTATTCGATGCTGCCGCCAGTCGCCCCCTTCCCATTCCGGTCTTTGCGGAAATGGGCAGCCTCAATCCCATTTTCCTCCTGCCCGATGCCATGGAACAACGGGCTGACGCCATCGCTGAAGGTCTGGCGGGCTCGGTCACCATGGGGCTCGGGCAGTTCTGCACCAAACCGGGGCTGGTCTTCGCGCTCAGCGGCAATGCCTTGGATCATTTCAAGGAAAAGCTTGCCGGGCATCTTCGACAAACCGCCTCCGGCGCTATGCTGCACACAGGGATAGCCCGCAGCTTTCGACAGGCCTGTGAAAACTTGCGGAATTTCCCCGAACTTAATGTTTTTGCCAACGGCCCCACTCCCGAGGGTGAACGGGAGGGCAGTGCGTTGGGAGCCAGCGTTTCCCTGGCCGATTTTAAAACCCGCCCGGAACTGGCAGAGGAGGTATTTGGGCCTTTTGTCCTGCTGGTGGAATGTCCGGATGCGGACGCACTGGAGGAAGCCGCCCAATCGCTGGCTGGCCAACTCACCGCCACCCTGCACACCAATGACAAGGATACCGCGCTGGTTCAATCGCTGGTGACCCAACTCAGCCGAAAGGCCGGGCGCATCATCTTCAACGGATACCCCACCGGCGTCGAAGTGTGTCCATCGATGCAGCACGGTGGTCCCTATCCGGCAAGCACCGACTCACGCTACACCGCAGTGGGTACTGCAGCCATTTTCCGGTTTGCCCGTCCGGTCAGCTACCAAAACTTTCCCCAGCAGCTCCTTCCCGATGCGCTTAAAGACAGCAACCCGCTCGGAATCACCCGTCTCGTTGATGGGAAACCCAGCGCCCAGCCGCTTTGATCCTATCCTTTCATGAATCTCTTCGACTCCCCCGAATCGATCTATGCCGTTCGCACCACAGCCTCAGGCCCAGTCGGCCAACTTCCGCTGGAACCTGAGCAGCTCAAGGAAATGTCCAGTGGCGAACTCTTTGGCTGGACACAAAACGCAGGCATGGGTTGGGATCCCAAACGCCTGTTGGGGAAGCAGTATCTCATTCTCAGCACGCACGGAGGGCTGCGCGCCCCGGATGGGTCTCCGGTTGCCCTTGGCTACCATACCGGTCACTGGGAAGTAAATCTTCTGGTGGAAGAAGCGGCCCGCACCTTCAAAGCGGAAGGCGCGGTGCCTTTTGCCGCTTATGTCAGTGACCCTTGTGATGGACGCACCAACGGAACCGCAGGCATGCTTGACAGTCTGCCCTACCGGAACGACGCAGCCATCGTGCTCCGGCGATTGATTCGCTCTCTTCCTACCCGACGTGGCGTACTCGGGGTGGCAACGTGCGACAAAGGGCTCCCCGCGATGTTGATGGCCTTGGCCGGTTCCCATGATTTTCCCTGTGTTCTAGTTCCCGGTGGTGTCACCCTGCTGGCCGAAGGTGCGGAAGACACCGCCAAGGTCCAAACTCTTGCCACTCGATTTGCACGTAATGAAATTTCATTACAGCATGCCGCCGAAATGGGTTGCCGTGCCTGCGGATCTCCCGGAGGCGGATGTCAATTCCTCGGCACCGCTGCCAGCAGTCAAGTCGTTGCCGAATCACTGGGCATCGCGCTTCCCCACAGCGCGCTCAGCCCTTCGGGTGCACCCATCTGGCGGGATATGGCCCGGCGCTCCGCCCTGGCATTGATGGAAATGGAGAAAGTGGGCAGCAAAACTTCCGACCTGCTTTCTGAAGATTCACTCCACAATGCAATGGTGCTCCACGCCGCCTTCGGAGGCTCGACCAATCTCGTGCTTCATATCCCGGCGATTGCCCACGCCGCGGGATTGAAATCGCCAACCGTGGAAGACTGGGCAAACATCAATCAACGCGTGCCGCGACTGGTCGATGCGCTTCCCAACGGGCCAAACCATTACGCCACCGTCCAGGTCTTTTTGGCAGGAGGTGTCCCTGAAGTCATGTTGCACCTCCGCGACCTCGGATTGCTCAAGCTGAACGCCAAAACCGTCAGCGGACAAAGTCTCGGCGACAACCTCCACTGGTGGGAGCATTCCGAACGACGCCAACGCCTGCGGGAAAAACTGAGGGAACTCGACGGAATCAACCCTGATCACGTTATCATGGCTCCAGCCAAAGCCAAGGCCGCCGGTCTGACCAGCACGGTCACCTTTCTCGAAGGCAACCTCGCCCCTGAAGGAGCCCTGATTAAAAGCACAGCTATTTCTCCTTCCTTGCTGGATGCCGAAGGGGTCTTTCATCATGAAGGCCCAGCCCGCGTCTTCACAACCGAAGCCACTGCGATCAAGGCAATCAAAGAAGGGTCGGTCCAACCTGGAGATGTGCTCGTTTTGATTGGAATTGGTCCGGCGATTGGCATGCCGGAAACCTACCAAATCACCTCTGCCCTCAAGTATATGAAGGGAGGAGAACGGGTTGCTTTGATCACCGATGGCCGTTTTTCCGGGGTGTCCACCGGTGCCTGTGTCGGCCACACCAGCCCCGAAGCCTGGGCCGATGGTCCGATCAGCAAAGTTCGTGACGGAGACAAAATCTGCCTGCACATCGACACGGTAGCGCTGAAAGGAAGCATCGATCTGTGCGACACCACAGCGGAAGCCCTTTCCAATCGGCCACTCCACCCAGACCTTGCGCTCGATCCCCGGGTTCCGGATGACACCCGACTATGGTCTGCCCTACAGAACGCCAGCGGAGGAAGCTGGAACGGCTGCATTTTCGACACCGAACGTATTATCGAATTACTCCAGAAAGGGCTGGAAGCCGAGCACAGCCGATAGCCCTGACACTGAAGTTTCCGTTCGCACTAATGGTGGGGGCTCCCTCTGTCAGGATCCCACTCCCGGAAAGAGACTGGAAGCAATCCACACCTGAACCAGGCCAATCAATGAGATGAGGCTCAACAGGACCGTCCACGACTTCAAGGTTTCGCCTTCAGTCATCCCACTCATCCGGCTGTAGAGCCAGAATCCACTGTCATTCATCCAGGACAGAAAAAGGCCCCCGTATCCAATCGACAAATACAAGTAGATCGGATGCACACCGAGACTGCCGTCGCCTCCCAGTGACATCATCAATCCGGCTGCCGCCACTACCGCGACGGTGGTAGAACCCTGTGCAGCCCTCAGCATGGCAGCCATCGTCCAGCCGAGAAAGACTGGATTGATCCCATAGTTTTCAATCCAGCCCCGGATCACTTCTCCGATTCCCGTTCCCTGAATCATTGCACCATAGGCGCCTCCCGCTGCTGTGATGAGAATAATCACGCCGGCCGTGCCCAAAGGTTCCCCCACGACATCTCCGGTTTCACGCCAACTCAGCCCACGCTGATACAGGTATACGCCGACGGCGATGAGGGCCCCCAGAAACAAAGCCACATTTTTGTTCCCAAAGAAAAGCAGCATCTCCCAAACTCCTTCAGGTATGCTTTCCCGGAATCCCCCAGCGATGGAAACCGTCGCGATCAACAGAACCGGGACGACCACTGGTGCTATCGATGGAGCGAAGCCCGGAAGCTTCATTTCATCCCTTTCCGGCAAGGCGGCCAATCCAGGGACTTCTCGCTGTGCTACGGGGTAGTTTTTGTTCAACCAAGCTGCAAAGCACAATCCCCCTACGGCTGGAAGGATTCCCGCAGCCAGTCCCGCCAACATCGCCTGGCCAGGATCGATCAGCATAATCTCGGCCATGGTCAGAGGACCTGGTGTCGGAGGGACCGTAGCATGCGTAATGACACTTCCCGTACAAATTGCCATGACATGCAACAGGTAATTCTTCCCCGTCCGTGCACTCAGTGCACGGGCCAGTGGAATCAACAGAAAAAATACAGTGTCGAAAAAAACGGGCACTGAGAGCACAAATCCCGCACCCAGCAAGGCAAGCGGAGCCCGCTTTTCGCCCAGTGCCGAGAGAAATGCGCCAACGATGCGATCAGCGGCACCGCTTCCCGTCAGGGCCGCCCCAATGACGGCTGCCACTGCTATCGCGAACCCAATGCTGCCCACGGTCCGCCCGAATTGTGCAAACATGTTTTCAACGGCCACCGCCATCGGCTGATCCCCGCTACCGAGGACCGCCACACTCGCCGCAGCCACAATCAGGGCAAAAAAAGCGTGGACGCGGCACACGCCGATCAAAATGACCACAATGGAAACACTGATCAGCAGCAAGCTAACCGGACTCAGTGCCAGCGAATCGAGGGAGGCAACATACATAGCAGAAAGTGAGGAGTGAAATAGAGTGCTGCTTGAAAGGTAATACTTCAGCCAGCAAGATGACCTTGGTTCATTTTCTGCCCTCCGCCAAAGAAAAAAAGCAGTCCATCGCCGCTCATGCCTGCATTGAAAAATACAAATGCTCCCTGCGGGGTGGTATAGGCAATTCCCATCGCATCTAACTGGGAGATGGTGTTATTGCGCACCTCCAGAAAGCTCTTTTTACTGTATTCGAAGAAATCTGTATCCAGCAAAGCTTCTCACCACCAGTGGCAGCAAGTTAAGTGGCCCTCCCAGGTAGCAGGGGCGTAGTGTGGTGAGAATTTCTGGATAAGCGACGGCCTTGCCGCAGCATCTTCCAGAACAGCCGTCGGATTGTTCTGGTTACAGATGTAAACGACCACGGTGTTTTCATCTATCTCAGCGGAAATCGTGGCGAAATCATATCCTATGTCACTGCCGGGGGCTGCATACCGGACTTCTCCACCATGGCTCCACACACCCTGCCTCTCCTGCAAAACCTTAGTTCATTTGTAAGAACAGACAGACTGATTGTCGCTGTCCACAAACAGGGTGATGCTAAAAACGAACAAAGTAGTTATGACTAGGTCAGAGCTGCTTATTCAAGAACCCCTTCCCCATTTTTCCTACCCCATTTAGATGAAACCATCATCCCGACGCTGGCGCCTGCTGTGCGCTACCCTGGTCGGCCCTGTTATCATGGACGCTGCGCCTGAACCGTTTCTGAAGCTGAACTCAGCCAAATACTTTGATGCTCCCGGCCTGAGTGTCTATGTCTACTCTGATCACTATCTGGAAGGGCATCAGGGTGGCTTGATCATCGTGCAGCATGACGACCGGTTGGCGACCAATGGCGACCTCACCCTCGAACCGGCACCGGGTCAATGGGAACCTTTTTCCGAAGACCGCGGGGTTGCGGTGGATCACGAGAACGGATCCATCACCGCCCGTCGGGGCTACCCCAACAAGGAAGCAGCAAGCCGCTGGTTCAATCCCATCCCCTATCCGGATCTTGAGTTGAGCTATGCGATTGAAGTCCAGGCCGAGGGGGCGGGTTTTCGGGTCAAAGTGCATCTGGATGAACCCTTGCCGGAGGAGTGGGTTGGGCGGGTTGGCTTTAATCTGGAGCTGTTTCCGGCCGCTTATTTTGGGCGGCATTTCATCATGGATGAAACGATCGGGCTCTTTCATCGGCAGTTCAACGGACCGGTCGCTCCTACCGCCCACGGCACATTGGAGGCTTTGCCTCTGGCCAGCGGACGCAAGCTGACGGTTGCACCGGAAGATCCGCTCCGGACGATTCACTTTGAAGCCGTCCGTGGCGAGCTGCAGTTGTTGGATGGCCGCCATCCGCACAACAACGGCTGGTTCATCGTGCGCTCCCTTGTTCCCGCCAACACAACGGAGCATGCGATCGAATGGGTGGTGACGCCAAAGATCCAGCCGGGCTGGAAAAAGCAGCCAGTGGTCGCCGTTTCCCAGGTTGGCTACATGCCCCATCAACCCAAGCGGGCGGTAATCGAAGTCGATGCCCGCGGCGAGGAATCTTTCACCGCCAGACTCCACCGGATCGGTCCGGACGGCGAAACCACTTTGGTGCGCGAAGCAATCCCCGAGGATTTTGGACCGTACCGGAAATATCGATACAGAATCTTTGACTTCTCCGAAGTGACCGAAGCCGGGTTGTATTACATTACGTTCGGAGACAGCCGCTCAACGAGCTTTGTCATCGATGAAAAGGTCTTCGACGAGCACGTCTGGCAACCGACACTGGATTATTTTCTGCCGGTGCAGATGTGTCACATGCGGGTCAATGAACGCTACCGGGTCTGGCATGGCGCCTGCCACCTTGATGACGCGCTGATGGCACCGACCGACATCAATCATTTCGATGGTTACGTGCAGGGTTCCTCCACCCTGTCCCCATACAAATCGGGCGAACACGTCCCGGGCTTGAACATTGGAGGCTGGCACGATGCCGGGGATTACGATCTTCGCGTCGAGTCACAGGCCGGGACGGTTCGTGCCCTCAGTTTAATCTGGGAAACATTCCGACCCGAACGCGACCAGACCACGATTGACCAGGAGAAGCGTCTGGTGGAAATCCATGTCCCCGATGGCGTGCCGGACATTCTTCAGCAGATCGAGCACGGTGTGCTTTCGATAGTGGGCGGCTACCGCAGCCTCGGGCGACTTTATCGCGGAATCATCAGCAATGACCTCCGACAATATGTCCATCTCGGGGATGCCGCCACGATGACGGACAACACCATCCTCAGCGGCAAAGTGGAAGGCTCGATCCATCCCATCTGGTCCAATCATGAAAATGATGACCGCTGGGTCTTTACCGAGGAGAATCCGCAACGTTCCCTCGAAGTGGCCGCAGGCCTGGCGGTGGCAGCCCGGGCGCTGAAAGAATACCGTCCGGAACTGGCGACGGAATGTGCCGCTATCGCGATCGAACTCTGGGAAACGTATTACAATGAGATTCCCTCCACGCGGCAGGCCGCTCAGGCCTCGGGGGAGCTGGCCTTGACCACTGGGGAAGAACGGTTTTTCGAGGCGGTCTATTCGCTTCCACTCCAAGATGACGCCCTCGTCGATGATGCCGGATGGGTGCTGGCCCGTGTGGCCGGAATTTCCGGGAATGAAAGCTTTCGTCCCGCTATTCGCTCGGCCCTGAACGCCCACCTCGAACGGACCGCTGAGCGCCTTGCCGGGAATCCTTACCGGGCACCGGTTATCGATCAGACCTGGGGCTCCGCCTGGCAGATGCAAGCCTTTGCCCTCCGGCAGTATTTTGTCTATCAGTATCTCGGCGATCCCCGCTCGCGGGATTACATCTTCAATTGCCTCGACTTCATTCTCGGCACCCATCCCGGCACCAACACCAAATCCTTTGTCTCTGGAGTCGGCACCGATTCCTTCCTCATCGCCTATGGCGTCAACCGGGCGGACTTTTCCTATATTCCCGGTGGAGTCGTCTCGGGTACCGGATACATCCGCCCCGACTTTCCCGAGCTGAAGGACTGGCCCTTTTTCTGGCAACAGGGAGAATACGTCATCGGCGGCGGTGCCACCCACTTCGTCTTCCTTGTGCTGGCTGCGCGGGAACTGGCAAAAGAGGGCTAGACGGAGGCCCCTGGAAACAATCCGTTACTGAACTGGAACGAGAGAAGACGCTTTCCACCGGCTCGCTCACCTGCAAACATTCTCCTGTATGGATCGAAATGAGTCCAAACAGAGAACTTCTTTTTCCAGGCCAATCCTCTGGCTTGGGCTTCTGTTCTTTCCAATCGCGATATGGGCAGCATTGGTCATTCGCTACTTGCTCCCCTTGCCAGAGCTACTTCTGTTCCCCTTAATCCTTGTCTGGCTCAGCGGATCCTACTTTATCCTGATCAAGGGAAGAACCTGGCCTGCAAAGCTGTCCGTGGGCATGACGGGCATTGTTTTTGCTGTCCTTATCTGGTCACTACAGACGCCCCTCGACCAACGCCCAGACTGGGCGGTGGATGTTGCCCGCACCCTTCAGTATGAGAGGGATGGGAACGTCCTGCACCTGAGCAATCTTCGGGACACCGCATATCAATCCACCACTGATTATACCGTAAACTGGACCACGCTCACCCTGGATCTAAGAGACCTCTACAGCCTCGATCTGATCGTGGAGGAAATCAGTTTGGGCGGCCTGGTCTCCCATGTCCTTCTTTCTTTCGGCTGGACCGACGGCACCCGGATATCCGCCTCGGTGGAAATCCGTCGTCAACAAGGCGAAACGTTCAGCCCGATCCGTGGCTGCTTTCGCAATTATGAGCTGGTCTATGTCCTCGCCCATGAACGGGACGTGCTCGGACTGCGCCTCAATCACCGCAGCAATCCGGTTCGCCTCTATCCAGTCGATACCCAGCCCGAGGCTATTCGCCAGCTCTTCCTCGATATTCTCCGGCGGGCAGCAGCCCTGAGCGGGCAACCCGAGTTCTACCATACCCTGACAAACAACTGTACCAGCAATCTGGTCGCCCACGTCGATCTCCTGCTGGGAAAACCGCTGGCCGGACGCTGGGAAAGCCGCTTCCCCGAATCCGCCGCCCGCCGGGTCTTTGAGAAAGGGTATATCCGAACCCAGGAGGACGATTGGGAGGCACTCCGGAAAGCCGCACTCCTGAGTCCGGTTCCCACAGAAAGTCTCACTCCGCAATCCTGGTCCGCAGCCATTCGCGGTTCTGTTGAAGTTAAAAACAGTAATGATGACTGAGGCAGAACAGTCTGATTCTCCTACCACCAGTGGCACTATCCCCCTGCTGCTTTCGCGGGATGAGAAAAACGTAGACTGGCTTCCGGCAACCCCCATTGCTTCATCCAACTATGACTTGGCGGCCCGCCAATACCGATCCCAGATTCGGCAAACGAATCCTGCAAAGATCATTCAAAAACCTCTGTCCTCTCTCCACCCAGGACTGGAATCGATCCGCACTCCGGATCTCTTGATTTTTCATACCTCACGCTGCGGCTCAACACTCTTAACCGAAATACTGAGTCAACTGGAAGGTTCGGTTGTGATCGCAGAGTCTTCCGTTTCCAGTATCCTCCTCAAGAAAACCGGAGATACTGAACAAGATCTTTCCCGGGCAGGTTATTATAAGGGGTTTTTACATCATCATGGAATGTTGGCCAAACCCGGGCGTTTTTTTGTCAAGCTGGACTGTGACCACATCCTCCAGATTGAAGCCCTTCGAGGCTTGTTCCCTCATTCCCCTTGCCTCTTTCTTTTTCGGCACCCTCTGGAAATCATGATGTCCCATCAGCGTTCGCTGGGAGCGCCGATGATCCCTCCTGCCGAAGCCTATGAAAAGTGGAAAGGCTATGGCAGTGAGGACGCCCGGAACCTTCATCAGCTTTACGTCGTGGAACGACTGAAGGCTTTCCTGAATGCGGCGATTGAACACCGCGTTCCCTCGCTTGAATACACCGAGCTTCAGGCAGAAAATGTGCCCGCAGTACTGGCAAAGTGTGGGGTAGACGCAAGGGGCGATGAACTCAGCCGGATTCGACCTGTATTTGACTGTCATTCAAAATACCCCCAATTGCCATTTACCTCAGATCGAGATGAAAAGCGAAAGGCCGCATCCCCTCTGATGCACGAGCTGTGTTCTGTCCATCTTGAACAGCTCTACCAAACATGTCTGATAAGAGCGAAGGAGGTTGCCGTTGCCACTGTTCAGTCGCCTCTTGATCACCATTCATGGTTACGGGAATGGACCGGAAAAATACTTAAAGCAGAGAATGCCCCCGGAGTCTGGCAAGCATTGAGTAATGAATACCTCGAGCGTTGCCAGCGTATCCTCGGAATGGATACGCATGCCTTAAGCAATGATGCATCCTCCGAGACGTATTTACCCACCGGAAAAGCGATCTCTCCCCTGGAAGCTGCCCGTTGCACTTGGCAAGGGACCCGAACCGCCAAGTTCATTCAGGGAGTTGCTCGAGCACTGAGGTCCCTGCATCGCCAGTTCCCGGACGAAAGCCTGCGGGTGCTCTATGCTGGTTGCGGCCCATTGGCTCCACTACTCCTCCCCCCGCTGTCGCTGGAGGGAATGGAACGACTCGAAGTTACCTTTCTCGATATCCACCCCGAATCCCTGGGACTGGCCCAGTCTTTGGCTACCGCTTTCAATCTCAACCCGTCCAGGCATCGGTGGCTACAGAAGGACGCTGCTGCCTTTGCTCCTGAATCTGACACCCAGTATCATCTCATTGTTACTGAAGTGATGCAACAAGCCCTGAGGCGTGAGCCTCAAGTAGCAGTGACAAGGAACCTTGCGCATCACCTGCATCCGGAAGGAATCTTCATTCCTGAAGAAATCACCCTCAGCTTTGGATGGTTTCATCCTGGAAAGCATGTCCGTTCCCTGCTCAATCCGGAGAGCATGCAACAACACCAGTGGTTGCAGGTAATGGGCGAGGTCTTTGCCCTCAGCCCGAAAATTGCCCGACAATGGCCACTGGACGCCCTACAGTTGGCAGGCAAAACGATTTCCATTTCCCCTCCACCTGACTCCAACTGGGAAGCCCGCATTTTCACGGATATCCGGGTCTACGAGGAACTGAACCTGACACTGTTCGACTGCAGCCTGAACATGCCTGAACCCATCGGCCCGATTGATTCACGTTCCGAACAGCTCTCTTTTCTCTACGAAATATCCACACAACCCGGCTTGCGCCCGGTCTTGCCTCCCTCATAAACTGCTATCACAGGCCTTGCTCACGGGAATAACAAGGCTCAGGCTCATTTCTGAACCGGACTGAAGACCAGCGTTTTGTTCTGCAAGGACGTGGGTACCCACTCCATCATGTAATGCAGGGAGAGGTCATCGATGATGCGGAATCCGCAACTGACGTAAAACTGGATGGCGGGATTGGTCTTTTCCACATGGAGATGCAGGATGCGTTTGCTTTGCTCGCACTCCCGCTGAATGCTGACAACCACCGCCTGACCAATTCCCTGCCCCTGAAATGCCGGGTGCACCGCAATCTCTCCCAGTCGGACTGTTTCTTCATCCTGCATGAGGATAAAACGCCCCACCGGTTGATCGTTCATCTCAACGACACAATCCCGGGTATCCCACTTGTTTTTCACCTTTTTGAAGTGGGCTCCATGGGCGGCGTGCTGCAGATCGATTATCTTTTTCGCCAAATCCCGGCTTTCCTCGTCCGTCCTCCATTGGGCCAGACCCAGACGCTGGACATCCACCGCCGCACGCAAGTCACGGAGAAAAGGTTCATCGTCATCACGGATCGGGCGAACTTTTAATTGAGCGTTCATCGGAAAAGACTGAAGAATGAAAGACATCCGCCTGTCTGCGCGACAATAATTTTACAAATTAATTCACATTTTCATCATATAAGGATTGTCACGCTAACCCTTTCCCTTCCATAAAAGACGGCGTGACTGTGTCCGCTCCATGTAGCCCTGAGGCCTATCTACCATTCGTCGATAGTGATTTTTTCGTCAGTCCCGAAGCGGGTCCGGAGCAGATGCTCAGGCTTATCTCAGTCGATAAACGGATCGACGACTCCGTGCAGCTCTGTTTTTCGCTGCTGTTTCAAGGCACCAGCGAATTGATCGCCGAGGGGACCCATTCAGTGGCGCATCCGGAGCTGGGATCGTTTCCGCTGTCGCTGGTGGCGATCCGGCGCAAAAGCAATGGCACGATCGTTTATCAGGCGGTGTTCAATCTACTGCTGGACGAAGACGAGCTATAGTTCCATCCACCTTCTCACATGCTATCCGCCCGGTAATCGCTTCACTCAAGATTTCACTCAATCACTCAGTCAAACACTCAAAAAGGATACTCATATGGTCGAACCATTCATCGGACAAATCAACATTGTCGGCTTCACATTCCCGCCGCAGGGCTGGGCGACTTGCCAGGGGCAGCTCATGAACGTGGCGCAACACAACGCACTTTTCGCGCTGATCGGGACCGTCTACGGGGGCAACGCTCAGACAACCTTCAACCTTCCCGACCTGCAAGGGCGCACCGCCATCGGACAAGGACAAGGCCCCGGTTTGTCTCCCCGGGTAACCGGACATACCGGAGGCACCGAGATGGTGACACTGACGGTCGGCCAGATGCCTGCTCACACGCACGGAGTGGGAAGCATCAACGTAGGCACCACCATCCAAGGACGCACCAGCGTTCCCGGCCCTCAAAGACTACCAAGTCCGGAAGGGAATCTGCTGACCACGGCTAACGCGACAACCCAACCGCCCACTCCAGTCAATGCCTATGCAGCTCCTTCGAGCGGGAATGCGGTGAACATGGCCTCCGAGATGGCCAGTACGACCCTTCATGGTACCGTTGACCCTGCCGGCAACAGCCAGCCAATGGAGAACATGCAACCGTATCTGGTGATGACCTATGTCATCGCTTTGGTTGGAGTTTTTCCCTCGCGAAACTAAGCCTTCGATCCAAATCCTCTCTTTCAACCCGCACCGAATGCCCCGGTGCGGGTTTTTCTTGGACCCGCCAATCAGACACAGTGGAGCAATGTCCGCCAAATTTAACCATTGGCATTTGGACGAAAACGCCTCCTTTTGAGGGAGTGTTTACTTCCATCATCAGTGCACAGAACCCCAGGGTGAAAAACCTCGTCCGCTTGCGGGATGCACGGCATCGCAAGCGGCAGGAGCGTTTTCTGATAGATGGATTCCGTGAGGTGGAACGGGCGCTGAAGACCGGCTGGCCCCTCGAAACACTGTATTTCTGCAGTGACTTTTTCCGGGATGACTCGATTCACAGTCTGGTGGAGGCCTGTGATCTGCAGGGGGTTGAAGCTGTCCAGCTTTCGCCGGAAGCCTTCCGCAAAGCATCCTATCGCGAAGGGCCTGACGGGATACTTGCGGTGGGGATTTCGCGTCCGCGTCATCTGGAGGATGTTCAGTTGGGAAGCTGCCCGCTGCTCCTGGTGGTGGAAATGGTGGAAAAGCCTGGCAACCTCGGGGCTCTCATGCGCACGGCGGCGGCTGCCGGGTGTGATGCTCTGATTGTGTGTGATCCGGTCTGCGACCTCTACAATCCGAATGCCATCCGGGCCTCACAGGGAGCTTTTTTCCAGATTCCCTTTACGGCAGTCGATACCGCCAGTGCCCGCTTGTGGCTGGAGGAGAACGGAATTCAAGCCCTCGCCCTGACTCCGGATACGGATGCCCTCCTCTGGGCCTGTGATCTGCGCCAGCCATCCGCGCTGGTGGTGGGAGCGGAGGATGCGGGGCTGTCCTGCGACTGGCTGGACGGTAGCATTCCCAGGGCCAGATTGCCGATGTCCGGAGTCACGGATAGCCTCAACGTCAGCGTGGCGGCGGGGATTGCCCTGTTTGAAGCGGTGCGTCAACGGAGTTAGAGGCCCAGCGCGGGGTCCGTTCCTTCGGCCAGCTCACGGAGTTTGGCGGTGATCGCGGCAGTGGCTTCCTTGCGGTCGGATCCGGGCTGAAAATCCTCGATCGAATCATAACAGGCCGTCCGCACATAGACTTTGCTGAAAGGTACCGGTAAAAAGAATCGATCCCAGCTTTTCAGACGCCAGGCACGGGTGAAGGCCGGAGACACAAAGATGACGGGGGCCATCGATTTACGGGCGAGCAAGGCAACTCCTTCTTTGGCCTCATAAACCGGGCCCCGCGAACCATCCACTGTAATACCCACATCAAATCCGGCCTTGAGCACAGCCAACAGTTCCCGGGCTCCAGCCGCTCCGCGCCGGTTTTGACTGCCACGGACGGAGGGAATCCCCACCATATTGAAGACTGCCGCCAACCAGGCGCCGTCCTTGCTTCCGCTGACCAGTCCCACTACCCCGCGTCCACTCCGGCGAAAACGTCGATTCAGTTCTGAGGTCACGAACAGTCGGTTATGCCAGAGAACAAAAATCAACCCCCTTGGATCTTCCCGCATCCTCTGCAGCAATTCCGGCTCCAGTTCAATGCGCAGGCTGGCGAACCACAGCCGCAGGAACAGCACAATGGGAACGACCGCCAACTTCCGCCAGCCACTGACTTCAAAAAATAAAGGGGCCTCCCCTGCCGACTCTGTTTGCATTTCCCCATGAAGATTCCCTTGTTCCGGCAAAGCAAGCTTCCGCTGCGGGTTGATGGCGGGTTGGGAGTTGAACTCCATCACCACAGACCTCTCTCCGGCGCTTGGCGCCTGCTAAGCAGGGACGCACAGCGCTACCTGCCAAAGAGCGCTCCAAATTAGTTTGAACAAAGTCGCATCCCTACGGACCCTAGATTAGGGCGGATTTTCAAAAAGATTTGGAATCTTTCGGCTTTTCTGGTGTCTTACTTAAGGGAAAACGCCGCCAAAGTACAACCCCCAACCTTGGATCAGCCATGAAATACCATTTACCCATACTTCTCAGTTCGGTGTTTCTGCTGGGTTCCCTGCTTGTGGCGGAAGCTTCACTTACCGCAGAAGCCATTGAAGACGATTCACTTACCGAATCATCCCCTGTGCCTCCAGAGTATCAGGATAACGCACTGGAACGGGCGGATGCGCAGTCGGCTGAGCCGGAACATGTATATTCCATCCGCGAACTGGAACAACTGCTGGCCCCGATTGCCCTCTATCCAGACGTATTACTGGCGCAGGTATTGATTGCTTCAACCTATCCGCTCGAAGTCGTGCAGGCCCGCAGATGGTTACAGGCCCATCCCGGCCTCCAGGGGCAGGATGCGGTCAATGCGGCAGAGGAAGAACAGAGTTGGGATCCCAGTGTGGTCGCGCTGATGGCTTTTCCTTCTGTGCTGGAACAATTGGACGATCATCTCACCTGGACGGAAGAACTGGGCAATGCCTTCCTCCTGCAGGAGGAAGATGTTCTTGTCGCAGTGCAAAACCTTCGTAGCCAAGCAGATTCAGTGGGTAATCTGGACCAGCAAGAGCACATTACCGTCCAGCGGGTGGAAAAAACCATCATTATTGAACCAGCCGATCCAACCGTCATTTACGTTCCCTATTACAGTACCCGGGTGATTTATGGATACTCCTACTGGGGCACCTACCATCCGGTCTATTGGGCTCCTCCCCGTCGTCATTATTATGCAGGATCAGGAATCATTTGGGTCCACCCCGCCCCCTTCGTCAGTCCCTTCTTTTACGCTTCATTTTATTGGCCGAGTCGATCTGTGGTGGTGATCAACCGTCGGGCGCAGGCGCACTATGGCTTCCGCTACAGCACCTACAGCCCGCGGTATGCAACCTATCCCCGCTGGCAACATGATCCCAGGCATCGGCGGGGTGTGGTCTACCCACCCGCCGCTCTGAGCAGGCACCATACCCGGATTTCGGGTTCACGGACCTATCTGGGACATCCGGATTTTTCCCAGCGCGACCGACACCGGCCGCCCCCGCCTCCCCGCAGTGCCATTCGGCCGGAAAGCCGTCCTCCCTCCGATGCCCGCATGGTCCGCACCCGCCCCGGATTGAATCCACCCGGCAGCCCGCCGCCACCCCGCCCCGGAGTCCGCCCAGGGTTTGATCGCCCACCCCCGCCCCAAAGGGATCGCCCGATCAGCAGAAGCCCCGATGATCGGGATGCCTTGAGAGACCGTTTACGGCAAACCGCCCCCGGTGAACGCCCGATGGTATCACGCCCTCCCCGGCCGGATTGGAATCAAGGCCGCCCCGACAACCGTACACGACCGGAAGGATTCCGCGAACGCCCAGCCTCTCGTCCGGACTGGCAAAGCCGACCGCCCCCGGATCGAAGGGCTGAGGGGACGCGCCCTTCCACTCCTCCCCAGCAAGGACAACGACCGAGCGCTCCACCCCCGGATCGTCAAACACGCCCTGCTCCACCTCCGACCCCCCCACCCCCCACCGTTCGAACGGAACGTCAGGAGCAGCCTTCGGTTGGACGCTTCACTCCGCGACACCGCCAGGATGCGGCTCCGCCCAGAGCGCCAGCTCGCTCCGGAGAGCGTTCGGCACCACCGGCACCTCCTCGTCCACCCCGGCGATGATCGCAGGTAGCGACATTCTGATGCCCGTAATTCCCGTTTAGACCAGATCAGCCAACTGTTCCTGCACCGAGAGGATTTCTTCCGGAGTCAGGTTCATCGGAGTGATCCGCAATTCCCGTTTGGTGCCGGGATGCCAATAGAGACCCTTTCCCCCACGGCGGGCCTTGATTGCCCGTCTGCGTTCCAGCAGGAGGGCGAGGAGAGTCAGCAGGACTCTGCGGTCGCGGACCACTTCGGCAGCTTCACTGCCTTCTTTGGAGGATGCCTCCGCTTCTAACAGCGCGAAAAACAGCTCTTCGGCGGAAAGTAAAGCCGAACGCCGGGCATTGGCATCGGCATCATCGCGGTCGCGTACCTTATGGCGCCAGCGGCAAAGAACCGCACCGGGTGCTTGCCATTGGCCAACCTCATCCTGATGGAGGTCGACCCGTTCCAGTTCACCGTCTTCCTGCCGGAAGAGAAAACTTTCCACTCCATCGCCCGGCTCAAAGGTCCGGCCACTGAGCGGAGACTGCCTGGCTACACTGCGAAGACTAAAATCCATTTTTCGGTTTGCTCCTTATCGCTGACAACCAAACATAGGGGGCAGCTGATTGGAAAGCGGATTTTCTGCCCAGCCTATAGTTATGCCGGATCGATCCATTATTATCGGCGATGTCCATGGATGTGCGCGTGAGTTGGAGATGCTCCTGACGCACCTTCGGGTGGATGCAACGGATGAAGTCATATTTGTAGGGGACCTGATCAATAAAGGCCCCGACAGTCATGCGGTTCTCAACATCGTCCGCTCACTCAATGCCCGATCGGTGCTTGGCAACCACGAACGCAGGCTCTTACTCTACCGGGAAACGGGGGATCCCAGTCATTTAAAGTCCCACGATATCAAGACGATGGAGGGCCTGAGCCCCTCAGACTGGCATTTTCTCAAGGAGATGCCTTTGACTATTGAACTGCCCGAATACCGTGCAGTTGTCGTTCATGGAGGTTTTCTGCCCGGAAGACCCTGGAGGCTGCAGGGCGCCGATATAGTGACCCGGATCCAGGTCGTCGATGGTTCATTTAATCCGGCCAAACGCTCTGAAGCCCCCGAAGGCAAACCTTGGGCAGATTACTGGAAAGGTCCGGAATTTGTCATCTATGGACACACCCCTCGCCGGGAGATTTTCCGGCGGCCCCACTCAATTGGTCTGGATACCGGATGTGTTTACGGTGGAAGGCTTTCCGCATTTATTTTCCCCTCCAGGACACTCTGTCAGGTCAAGGCAAAGAGCATCTACGCGCATAAGGCACTTTAGGAGAGAACTCCCTTTTCAACCCACTGGGAAGTGCTGAAAAGAGAATCGCCAAGAAGCCACAAATCGACATTGTTACAGTTCAGGTTCACGGAACCTCAAGGATATGAAAGCTATCGCACAAGGAATGACGCACCCCGGCTTACAACGGCCGAGCAATGAGGATGCTTTTGAGCACGACACACAGTTGGGATTTTTTGCGGTCGCGGATGGGATGGGAGGAATGCCGGACGGTGCCCTCGCCAGCCGGATGGCCATCGATATTGTGGCCAGCGCATTTCGCGAGGAGCCCAATCCCAAAGATCTGAAGCGCCTGTCCCGGCTCGTGCGTACTGCCCACGCGCATGTCCATGATGAAGGTTTTAATCGCCACCCGGATACCGGCATGGGCACCACCTTGACCTTGGCGACCATTGATAACGACTCCTTGTTGATCAGCCATGTCGGAGATTCAGCGGTCTTCTTCTGGCGCAAGCGGGAAGGCATTCGTCAACTGACCAGCGAGCACACGCTGGCCGCCCTTTACCGGGACCGGCTGCCCCCCGGTGAGAAATTACCCCCCTACTTCCAGCATACCCTGACCCAATGCATCGGGATGAGCGAAAAGCTCGAACCGGAATTTCTGGCAGAACCCCTTCAACCCGGTGACCGCATCCTGCTCTGCACTGACGGCGTGACCAAAGTCCTTAACGAGCGCACTATTGAATCCTTGCTGACTTCGACCAAAACCCTCGCTGGCATGCTGACACGGCTGGAAAAAGCCGTTTTGGAAAAAGGTGCTCCAGACAATTTCAGTGCCGTTGTCATTTTTATGACTTGAGGAAGAGGGCCTTTTTTTCTGGACGTTTTCCGTCTCAAGTCTGCGAATGCTGGCTTGATTCGAATGAGTATTCAGCGACAACCTTTCAATTCTGCGGCTTCCCTCTGGGCCGTTCTGCTGTCTTTCTCCGGTCTGACAGCTCCCCTGTTCACTTTTGCCACGATCGAGGTTTCCCCCTTGATTTCCAATGGGATGGTGATTCAGCGCGAAATGGAAATTCCCTTCCATGGTCAGGCGCACCCGGAGACAGAACTAACCATTACCTTTGCTGGAAACAGCACCCATTTGACGGTCGGTGACGATGGGCGTTGGCAGGTAACTTTCCCTCCTCTGGAGGCGGGCGGTCCCCATACCCTGACCATCGCGGACCAATCAGAAGAACTCCTTATTGAAGATATTTTGGTCGGCGACATCTGGTTGGCCTCCGGTCAGTCCAATATGGAATTACCCATGGCCCGCGTTGATGAGCGTTATGCGGAGGTGATTGCCAACAGCTTTAATCCGCAGATCCGGATGTTTACCGTCCCGATGGAATATGAGTTCAAGGAGGCTTACGAGACCCTCAGCGGTGGCGAGTGGATATCCGCCAATCCGGACACCATTCTCTCCTTTCCTGCAGTCGGCTATTTCTTCGCCCACGAAATCCACGAGCACCTGGACATCCCTGTCGCGATTATTCTCAATGCTGTGGGTGGTGCACCGATTGAAGCTTACATGAGCCGGAAAGCATTGGCCCCTTACCCCGAAGCCATTGCCCAGGCCGATCTGTTCACGGACGACGCCTATGTGGCTCAGGTCGAGGAGGAAAATGAAGCGCTTCAGCAGCGCTGGCATGGACACCTTCACTCCATTGATGCCGGTTTCAACGGCCCGATTCCCTGGTATGATCCGACCTTTGAGCCGGAAGGCTGGAAACCTTTTGAAGTGCCTGGCTTCTGGTCAGAGCAGGGCATTGAACCGATGCATGGCAGCATCTGGTTTCGGCGTGAAATTGACGTTCCTGAAGCCCTCGCCGGAAAACCAGCACGCCTCTACCTCGGGACCATTGTCGATGCGGATACCGCTTACCTCAACGGGGAGCTGGTAGGCCGAACCTACTATCAGTACCCACCCCGGCGCTATGATGTTCCCGCAGGCCTCCTTCGGTCCGGCCGCAATGTGATTACCTTGCGGGTGACTTCAGATGCCAACCCCGGGGGATTCATCCGGGAGAAACCGTATTTCCTGCAAATCGGAAACGAGCAGATCGATCTGACCGGCACCTGGCATTATGCAATTGGAGGCGTCACCGGAAGAATTGATCCGACCCTCTTTGTCCGCTGGCAGCCCACCGCCCTTTATTACAGCATGGTTGTCCCCCTTCAGAAAACCCCCATCAAAGGCGTCATCTGGTACCAGGGAGAAACCAACACCCGTGCCCCTCAACTCTATCTCGGACAGATGGAAGCGATGGTAAACGATTGGCGTCAGGGCTGGCAGCAGGACGAGCTGCCTTTCATCACGGTGCAATTGGCTAATTTCATGGAGCCGAGGGCAGAGCCTATGGAGAGTAATTGGGCCGAACTGCGCGATCAACAGCGCCAGGCCCTCTCCATCCCTCACACTGGAATGGCCATCACCATCGACCTCGGAGAATGGAACGACATCCATCCACAGAATAAATCCGATGTCGGTCGGCGACTGGCACTGGAAGCCCGCCGGGTGGTTTACGGGGAACCCCAACTCTCCAGCCCCGGCCCCCTCTTCGTGTCCGCCCACCGCAAAGGGCGGGAGGCCATTGTGCAGTTTGAAGAGCGGACTGGTCCGCTGAGAGTGGAAAACGCTGAGCATCCCCGCAGTTTTGAACTGGCTGGCAGGGACGGGCGGTTTTACCCCGCCCAAGCCCGAATCGAAGGAAACACGGTGATTCTCAGCAGCCCTTCGGTCCGACGTCCCATCGCCGTGCGCTATGCCTGGGCTCATAATCCGGTGACGGCCAACCTCTACAATGCCGACGGACTTCCGGCCTCTCCTTTTGAGGCCAAAGTTCAAAACTAAACCTCCGTAGGTTCACTTTTCCCACTGTTTTCCAGGCGGGACCAATCGTTGTGCAAACTTGCACTGAACCCGCACACCTTCATGCTACTTGTATATGGATTGGGATCTCACCTCCTTTTTTGACCGTTTTGACGGATCAACTTACGCCACTTTCAAGCAATCCTTTCAACAGGATCTGGATCAGCTTGAAGCCACCCTGCGCGATGCCCCGCCGCTTCGTCCGGAAACCGCCGAACGCTGGGCCTCCTGGATCGCCGAGCTGGAAGACCTTCTGGATCGCTCCACCCATCTCGGTGCCTATATCGGATGCCTGGTCAGCGCGGACTCCGCTCACGAAGGGTATGAGGCGGATGAAGCCTGGTTGGGAGAAACCGGTGCCACCAGGCAAAAAATCCTCAATCGGGTCATTGCCGTGCTGGGGGCGGCCGATACCGAAACCATGGACCAGTTCCTCCAGCTCCCAGTCCTCGATGAAGCCTCGTTCGCCTTGAAGGAACTTCGTGACGAAGCTGCTCACCGTATGAGCGAGCCCGAAGAAGCATTGGCGGCGGATCTGGCCGTGAACGGGATTAATGCCTGGAGTCGGCTCTATTTCAGCCTGGTGGGCAAACTCCGTTTTACCTACACCGATGAGAACGGTCAAAGCCAGTCGGCGCCCTACTCGCAGCGCAATACCTTGATCGTGAACGGCAATCGGGCCGTTCGTGCGTCGGCTTTTGAGGGTGCCAATACCGCCTTGGCAGCGCATGAGCAGACGCTCGCAGCTTCCCTCAACGCTATCGCCGGGGAACGTCTCACCCTTTACCGGCATCGCTCAGTCCCCCACTTTTTGGATGAAGCCTGCCGACAAGCCAGAATCAGCCGGAAGACCCTCGACGCCCTGATGGAAGGAATCTCCCGGCGAAACCACCTGGCGCAGGATGTGTTCCGATTCCGTTCGCACCAGTTGGGCATCACTGATCCCCGTTTTCATGATCTACACGCTCCCTTGGGCAAAGGGACCAATGAGAAACGCTCCTGGGAGAGTGCCGTCTCTCTGGTCGACAAGGCATTCTCCTCCGCCTACCCCGATCTCGGCGCATTCTTCCGGGAGATGATTGAAAAACGCTGGATCGATTACAGTCCACGCGACAATAAACGGCCCGGCGGCTTCTGCACCTCTTCATCCCTCAATCGGGAATCCCGAATTTTCATGACTTATCAGGGGACAATGGATGCCATCATGACCCTGGCACATGAGGCAGGACATGCCTGGCACAACCGCAAGCTCAACCAGCGCCGCTCGTTGGCCACCCATTATCCCATGACCCTGGCAGAGTCTGCTTCCACCTTTGCCGAAATGATTCTGTCGGAGGGGGTGATTGAGGATCCGTCCTTCAGCGATGCCCAGAAAATCGAGTTACTGGATGCGGATACCGAAAGGGTGCTTTCCTTCCTCCTCGATATCCCCATGCGTTTTCATTTTGAATCCGCATTCTACACTGAAAGAGCCAAGGGCACGGTGCCTGTCAGTCGTATCAAGGAAATCATGACAAAAACCCAGCAGGAAGTCTTTGGAGACACTCTGGTCAAGGGTGGCGAGGACCCCTACTTTTGGGCCTCCAAGCTCCATTTCTATATCGATGATGTCTCCTTCTACAACTATCCCTATGCGTTTGGCTATTTGCTCAGTCTGGCTTTGTTTGCCCGGTTCCGGGAAGAAGGCAAAGGCTTCCTCCCCGGCTATGAGCGTTTTCTGGCTGAAACCGGAATGAAATCCTGTGAAACGGTCATTGCAGACAATCTGGGTGAGGATATCGGAGACCCCGATTTCTGGGTCCGGGCGATCGATGAAGTCCAACGACCTTTTGGTCGGCTGAAGGAGTTACTGGGCACACAGAATTGATCTCCAAGCACTTTGCCCATCTGCCTACAATGACCGAACAGCATACAAGCGATCGTCCTCCGCTCAAAGGAATTGAACGCATCTGGTATGCCTGTATCTGGACATTCGGCTGGGTTCTTTCCGTGCTGCCGGTGGGTGTATCCAAAATTCTTTGCGAAAGTTTGGGATGGATGGTCTGGAACTTTTCCAGCCGCCGCGAAGTCATTCTCTCCCAGTTGGAGCGTGCCTTTCCGGAACGCCCGCTGGAATGGAGAAAAAACATCGGCCGTCGGCACTGCTCGCGGATGTTTGAGATGTTTCTTCTCATCATCGTGCTCAAACATTGGCCGGAGAAGAAGATCAGGAGCCGCTTTCAGGCGGGGGAATCCCTTCTTTCCATGATCCGGGATCACGCTGACAAGCGACCGGTCTTTTTTGCCATTCCCCACTCTGCATTGATGGAGTCCCTCACCATCATTCCCCTGTTGGTTCCGGAAGCGCCCCCGATCATCACCCTCTACCGTCCCCTCGATTCCCTCGCAGCGGAAGTATATGTCAACGAGGCACGGGAACGTTGGGGGGCAGACCTGGTCGCACGTCGCGAAGGTTTGTTGAAGGCAAAGAACCACCTCGCCTCGGGCAAGGGTATCGTCGGTGTGCTCTTTGATCAGAGCCCCGGTGAGTTCGGTCATCTCCTGCTCTTTTTCGACCGGACATGCACCGCCACCAACCTGCCCGGACTCCTCATCACCAAGGCGTCCGCATTAACAGTGTTTCTGCATACCCGGCGGGACAGCTTCTGGAAAGGAACCATAGAGGCGGAGATCCTTCCCGATCCGGCCAGTGTGGCGGATTCCGTTATTTCCATCAATCAGGCCCTGGAAGACCATTTACGCTCAAATGATGAAGCCTGTGCCAACTGGCTCTGGGCCCACAAGCGCTGGAAAGGCCCCCAGCAAGCTCACCTCAGCCTGGCCTTTCAACGGAGAAAAAGCTACCTGCCGGAGCAGTTGAAGGCACTCGGATACGACCAACTTCCGAAAAAGACACGCATCGCAGTGCGCCTCGATCCTTCCGAAGCGATGCTGACACCCTCCCGTCAGTTTCTGGAGTTGATCCGCAGTCAAAGACCGGATGCGGTTTTCAGTCTGCTGGTTCCTTCTCCATTGATCGCTGAGGGCTTTGGAGAGGTTGAACACTACATTTCGCTTCCCGCGGCAGCGAAACAGCGCAAAGCCCTCTTTCAAAGCTTGCGGGAGGAATCCTTCGATCTGCTCTTTTCCCTTGATCCGGAGATTCAGGCAGAGGAGGAGAACCGCTGCCTGCGGGCTCAAACCTCGATCGGCGTCTCCACTGAGGAATCATCGCGCTATCGTGTCTCGGTTCAGGTCGATGCCGACACCTATAAAGCAGACCCCTGGATAAGCTGGAAAGAGCTGCTTCTTCTCCTCGGCCTGCCCGAGGGGGAACTCGACACCTTGCTGAATCGTATCCAGAGTGCAGCCCGATAGTTCTATTGCGCCCCCATTGTGAGATACCTGCTACATTACTGGCCCTTCCTCAAACCCCATAAGGGAATTCTCTTTCTGGGCATCCTGGCCGGACTCATTGCAGGGGTGGCCAGCGGTTTCAGCATCCCCTTTTTCCTCCAAGGAGTCTTTACCAGGATTTTCGAGGAACGGGATGTAGGCCACAGCCTGGCATTTATCATCTTCACCGCACTGCAATTACCAGCAGTCTTTGTCATCCGTGGACTGGCTGGCTACGCGAATCAATACCTGATGGTTCGCTCGGGCATGCAGATTCTCCGATCAGTGCGCCAGGCAGTTTTTGACAAGCTGCAACGCCTGCCCGTTGCCTGGTTTGAACGACAACGCAGCGGTGATTTGATCTCCCGCCTGATCACTGATACCCTCACCGTGCAACAGGCGGTCTTGCTCTTTGCCCGGGACTGTATCCAGCAGCCCGCTACGATTTTAGCCGGAACCGGATACCTCGTCTACCGCGCAGCCCAGGAGCAGAATGTCATTTTCCTGCTGCTGCTGTTTGCCCTGGTTCCACTCATCATCGTCCCGGTTCGCATCGTCGGTCGACACCTCAAGCACCGGGGACGCCAGGTGCAGGAAGCACTGGGAGAAACCACCAACTCCCTGCAGGAAAACCTCCGCGGAATCATCGAAGTCAGAGCTTTTAACCTTCAGCAAACCCAGCAGCGCGGTTTTCGCCAGAAGCTGGATGCGCACTTCCGGTCATTCATGAAAATGACCAAGTATGAAAAGCTGATGCAACCGATCATGGAAGTGGAGTCGGCCATCGTGATCGCTGGCGCGTTTGTCTATGCCTACTATGCCGGCATCGCACTGGAAACCTTCCTCACCATCACCGTTGCCCTCTATTTCACCGCGGATGCCACCAAACGTTTCATTCGCATGCTGAACGAAGTCCAGAAGGCGGAGGGGGCATCTGAACGGGTTATCGCGGTACTCAATGAGGACTCTTCTCCCGCTGATGGCGATAATGCCATTACCACTCCACTGCCCACCCCGTTCGAGGGTCGGGTGCGCTTTGAAAACGTCTCCTTTGCCTACGAGGCAAGCCCGGTGCTACATCAACTTTCCATCGACATCGCCCCGGGCACATTCTGTGCCCTGGTCGGTCCCAGTGGCTCAGGAAAATCCACCTTCATCAAGCTGCTGACCCGCTTCTATGATCCCCAGTCCGGGCAGATTCTTCTTGATGATGCGCCTATCCGCGAGGTCTCCCCGCATTCCGTGCGGGACCACATTGCCCTCGTCCCGCAGTCACCCGTTCTGTTCAACGCTTCAGTCGAAGAAAACATCCGCTTGGCCCGTCCGGAGGCGAGTGATGCGGAAGTGGAAGCTGCGGCCCGGTCCGCCTACGCACATGATTTCATCATGACCCTGCCGGACGGTTACCAGACGATCGTAGGGGAAAATGCCATCCGCCTCTCCGGTGGGCAGCGGCAACGATTGGCTCTGGCCCGCGCCTTTCTCAAAAATGCACGCATCCTCATTCTGGATGAAGCAACCTCCGCACTCGACTCGGAAAGCGAGAAACGGATTCAAACCGCACTGGAGGAAAATGCTATCAACCGCACGGTCTTTGTCATCGCCCACCGCTTCAGCACCATTCGTAAAGCCAACCGGATTCTGGTCTTTGAAGCTGGGCGCATAACGGGTGATGGGTCACTCAACGCACTCCTTTCCCACCCCACCTTCAGCCAGCTATACCACAACCAGAATCTGGAAAGCTGAGAATAGGACTGGAGATAGCCGCTTTTCGGGAAGAGCGATCAGATCTCCAGCATTTCGCGAATGACCGGCGTCAGTTCCTCTGCTATCGCCTGGTGTTGCGGAGCAATCGGATGGGCATCCCATTCGGTTCCGGGATAATGTCCCACTTCATGGATACGGAGTGTGATGGAGTCGTGATTCCGGTAGTGCGTCTCTACCTTCCGTAATGCCTGCCGCAGCACCGTTTCCTTGGCTGGTTCTCCCTCCGACGCCGTGCGCTCCAGCATGGGACTGGACATGAGAAGGAATTTTGCCTTGGGGTGAACGGCATGAATTCGCTCAATGAACCGCACATATGCGGCGGCATAGGTATCAGGATCCATGAGCCCGCTCGAAAAATCATTGGTCCCTAAAGCGATTAGAATCAGTTCAGGCTGATAACTGTGATGATCCCAGAGAGCATCCGGATCATAGGGAGAGGTTCGCTCAAAAAACTCCGGGGCCCGCAGATCATCGTAGTTGCCCTCCCAATCGCGGATCAGCCCTTTGCCTCCATAAGACACGAGATGGATCTGGGTACCCAGGCTCCGTGCCAGCAACCAGGCATAGGAGCCTCCGGCATTGGCTGTATGATGCCCTTCCTTGGCATCAGGGGGAATAAAATCCACCCCTTGTCCGCAAGTAATCGAATCGCCAATTGCCATCATTCGCCTGGATGAAAACGGTGGAGGTGCCAAAGATTCTCCCCCTTCGATAAGAAACCGGTCCAGGCGGACGCTCCCTTGCCAGTGCTCATTGCGGCGCAACAGGCGAACAGTATGTACCTCATCCTGATTCAGCCCTTCTGCCAGGGAAAGAGAAAATGAGCCAACCCCTGTTTCCACCGGATCCTGAACCTGGCCATTCAGCTCCAGATTGAACCAGTTTTCTCCACTCAAACCTTCACCCTCCAGTCGAAGACTGCTTCCCTTGAAGCGCAGGACAATCTCAATTCCAGGATATTCGAGGGTCTGAGAGGTTCCCGTGGTCAGGGTACGTCCCATGGTGCGAACATGCGGATCTTGCAGGGTAACCTCGGTGACTTGTCCGGATAGTGCGGGAATCGTCATGACAATTAAACCAATGAGCAGAAAGGGGCTGGAATTCAACATGGTGCTTTCCTCATCAGTGCGAAAGTTATGCAGGAGGGTCAACGTCGGAACCGAGCAAGGCAGAGAAATGAGAGCACGACAACACCCACCAGTTTAATCAAGGCGCTCCAGAAAAGCACAGATGAGTGATGTATGAGCAAGAGGAGCTTCCAGTCCCCGGGCACAAGGGGAAGGGTCAAGGCCAGTTTGGTCGCGATCACCCCTGTGCCGAGCAGGATAGCTCCGGATAGAAACCATCGTCCTCCCCGCATCCAGTTTAACTGACGAGCCGCCGCAACCAACCAGGGTAAAACAACAGCAAGGAAGACAAGATGCATAAAAGCTATCACGATAAAGCGATGCTGGGTATAGGCTTCGAGGGCGGGCAGACAGGCCAGGAGTTGTGATCCGTTTTTCACCATCAGGACGAGGGCACCGATCCACACAAGAAAGCGAACAAAGCGGGGACTGGCTTTCAGGTATCCACGCCCATCCCTATACAAAATCTGTAAGAGCCAGAGGATTCCGGCAAACTGAAGAATCCCCCCGGCTCCGGCGAGAAGCACCATCCAGACAGGTAAGCCTACCCATAGTGCGGAAACCAAAAATGTCAGGATGATTCCCGTTAGGGAAAGGTTGAGGGCCTTACGCAGAGCTGCTTCTCTGCCCTTAAGGCGCTTGTCCACTGAATCCAGCACCCAGGCAATCGGGAAAAGGATAAACCAGCCATTGTATTGAAAATGCAAATACCAATATATGGACAGTGGATATGCCGGATGAGCCCGAAGATCGAGCGCCGCCAATGGGCCCAGCGCCAGGGGCCCGAGTCCGGACAGCAGCATCAGAACCAAGGCGGATCGCAACCAAGGGCGTGCCAGGACGGCAATGTCCGGAGCCAGCCAGAGCTTCCAGGCAAAAGCAAGGCTCCCCCCCATGTGCAAGGTGGAGAAGAGAATGCTGAATCCGCCGTAACCCTGCAAAGGATAGCTGACCAGCATGCCGAGATTCGCCACCTGCAGAAACCAGAATAAGCGTATCCAGGACCGCTCCTTCCCGGCAGGAACCCAACGGAGGAATGCCAGGGCGAAGAAGGCATTGAAGACCCACCCGAGAAAGCCGATATGCGAATGCGCATGCAGAAAGTTGCCGTAATCAATCCCTTTTATCGGCCAAATGACCTGCCAACGCAGGAGCAAGCCCAGCATAGCCGTGAGGATCAAAAACACCCAGGCCACCATAAACATCTGTCGGGCAGCCTTTACTTTTATCTCACTGGATTCAGAACTGAGCATGCCTTGATCCAGTCAGCCTTCGCCAGTTGAGGCAAGCGGACACAGGTTAACCTGATCCGGTTTTGACGGGAAAAATTCCATTTCTTGACCTACATCAGTAGCCTTATCGCTCCACCCGGACACCCGACTTGACTTATCTTGGATTTGGATAGCATGGAACATGAGGCTCGGGTTGGGAATGGGCCATGAATTCCTTTAATACAACGGCTCTGGCATGTACCCAACCCTTTGCCGTAATGGCTAAACCCCTTCATATCATGGACTTGATTCAGCACACAACAGACACCTGGTGGTATACCTGGATAGTCATTCCACTCCTGATCATGGTGGCCCGAATGGCGGACCAGTCGATGGGCACCTTGCGGGTGGTTTTTGTTTCCAAGGGAAACAAGTACCTCGCCCCTTTGGTGGGTTTCTTTGAATCCATTATCTGGCTGCTCGCCGTCAGCCAGATCCTCAAGCATATCGACAATCCACTCAACACCATAGCCTACGGAGCCGGGTTCGCTTTCGGCAGCTATTTGGGCATGACCTTGGAGGAGAAAATGTCGATTGGCCGGGTCATTGTGCGGGCAGTCTGCACCCGCAATGCCGAGCAACTGATCGCCGCCATTCGGGAGAGGCATTTTGGACTGACCGTGGTGGACGGAAACGGCAGCAAAGGCTCCGTCAAGATGCTGTTTTCTGTGATCGAGCGCACCGACCTCAGCGATCTGATTGCCCTGATCAATGAGTGGAATCCGAATGCCTTTTACTCCATTGAAGAAGTCAAAGTTGCCAAGGAGGGGGTCTTTCGTCCCGGTGCCGGGCGTCTGGCCATGCTCGGTTTCGGACTGAAGAAAGCGAAGTAAGCTGCCGAAAATGGGTTTCTGCGGATCGTCTGGTCGGCCGCTGGATCAGCCCTCATTTTCTTCATCCGCTTCCGACTCAGCATCCAGCGGAAGATCCGCCTCCCCCGCTTTGGGCGAAGGGCTGGTTTCCATGAGGGAAGGACTGGGACGGTAAGAGACAACTTCCCGGAAAGCCCCCTTGAGGGTATTTTCCAGCACTCTTCTCAGCGTCGGATCGACCCTGGAGACCGCTTCCTCAAGAGTATGCTTTGGGGTCCATCGCGTTTTCGATTGCTCCGGAGGGGTACTGTCGAGGAGGGAGAATTCAGCCGCCTCCGGCAGGGAATCCATCAGTTCACTGAAGGAGTCCTCTGCAGTTTCCAGTTCACCATGATCCGGGGAAGCGTCCCTTCCAGTTGGGTCCGGTAAAGGTGTTTTTTCCTCTGCAAGTTGCGGCAGAATGATCGGAGTAATCGCGAGCGAATGCTCAGGAATCAGTTTTTTTTTTCGGCAGGATCGGAAACACCCGCTGCCAGACTGCTGATTTCGCGGATGAGGGCATCGACCGCCCGCGCCCGGCTGGCTTCCACAGCACGCAGCAGAGCCACTTCAAAATTCACTTTTCCAGATAGTCCGCGTTGAACACTGCCTTCGCTGGCATGGAGTGCATCCAGCATGCGCAAGACGGATTCCGTGGAGAGGGGAACACCGAGCTTTTCCGATTGACCGCCGTGGGCAATGCCATCCAGCAGGCATTCGCGCACCAGCGCCTGAAGATCGACCAGAACCCGAAAGAGATCGCGGCCTTCGTGGGCAAAACGCTCCACCGCAGCGATGATCTCGGGATAATCGGCTTGAGCCATCGACTTGGCGAGGGTAGCGATCTCGGTGGGAGCAGCCAGTCCATACACATCCAGCACGTCCTGCTCGGAAACCGTTTTCCCGCAAAAGGAAATCATCTGGTCCAGAATACTCTGGGCATCCCGCATCCCCCCGTTGGCCAGGCGGGCAATCGAACGCAGGGCATCTTCCGCCGCATCAATGCCTTCCGAGAGGGAAATTTGCTGGAGCCTTTGAACAATGACTTCGTCGGAAATCGGTCGAAATTCGAAGCGCTGACACCGGGAGACAATGGTCGGCAAAACCTTCTGGGACTCGGTTGTGGCAAAGATAAACTTCACATGGGAGGGCGGCTCTTCCAGCGTCTTGAGCAGGGCATTGAAGGCCTGCGCCGAGAGCATGTGCACCTCGTCAATGATATAGATTTTAAAGGTGCACTGGGCCGGTGCGTACTGGCAGTCCTCCCGCAGGTCCCGGATCTGGTCGACGGAATTATTGGATGCACCGTCAATTTCAATCACATCCATACAGTTTCCTGCCATGATCGAGCGGCTAACCTCAGAATCCGCTTCAGGTTTGGCGGAAGGTCCTCCCTCTGCGTTGAGGGCTTTGGCAAAAATCCGTGCCGTGGAGGTTTTACCGGTGCCCCGGGGACCCACAAAAAGATAAGCGTGGGCGATCCGGCCACTTTCAATCGCATTGGTCAGAGTGCGGACGATATGATCCTGCCCGACGAGGTCTTCGAAGGTCTGAGGGCGCCAGCGGCGCGCAATTACCTGATATCCGGAAGTGGCCATGGGAAAGTGAAAAAAAGTGGCCAGGCACCCTACGGCACACGCGAGACCTGGTTACCGTTGCTGCCTTCCGGCCCTGGCGGGATTCACCGGCCCGTCGTTGCATAGGACCCGGCCAACACCAAGCTCATGGATGTCCCTGTGGATTTCAACCCCCTTTTTCGGAATCTGCGAGGATTCCGCTGAAATCCGCATCAAGGCTGAATTTCCGGAGCAAGCACCACCCGGAATCCAATCGCATTGGAACGTGTATTTCCGAGAAAGCGCTCACGGGTTGCAGAACGTGATCGATGCGCAAGGTCTTCCCAGCCCCCACCCCGGACGGCATAGCCTCTGGTTCCATCTGCCCGGAAAAAGTCCGTCTGCGTCCCACCTGGAAGGCGGTCGGTAAAGGCATCAAAAGTCCATTCCCGAACATTGCCATGCACATCAAACAATCCCCATGGATTCGCGGAGAAGGAGGCCACCGCGACAGTGCTCTGGCGCCCGCTTCCGGCGTCGATGGAAGCAGCACTGCGGGGGTAAACCCCTTGGAAGTTGCCTTGATCCGGAGTGGCGGCGTCCCCGAAGGAAAAGACCGTACTGGTCCCCGCCCGGGCGAAATACTCCCACTCCGCCTCGGTGGGCAGCCGGTAAACAAAGCCCTCTGGCACCCGCCCAACCGCTCTTTCCGCCTCGGTCAAACGCCGACAAAACTCCATCGCCTCATCCCAGGTCACTGAATCTACCGGAAGTTGGGCTCCACGAAAGTCACTGGGGTTGTTTTCCATAAAACGTCGATAAAGTGCCTGGGTGACTTCCGTTCGCCCAACCCAAAAACCCTGACTCAAATGCATGCGGGTACTGGGGCCTTCATTTGGCAAACGCAACTGCTCGGCAATAGGACTGCCCATTTGAAACTCTCCGGCAGGGACCCATACCATCGACAATGGCTGGTAGGGAACCTCCCAGTCCTGCCCTTCCTGTGGCCCCGGAAGGAGTTCCAACTCTGGTTCCCACACCATTTCGCGATTTGCTGCAAGATGGAAAACCCGGCCAAGATTTCGATAATGCATGACGCCAAGAATCACTTCCACGTCCCTCTCAGCGGGGAGTTCGAGTATGCCATTGATCAGCTCGGCATCCTCTCCATCGACTAGAAAGCGGTGTGGCAAATCCGGAAGGTGCACCCGCAAGCGGGCAGGTAAAGGCCGCAAGTCTGCCACTGCTTCCGTAAACGCCCCATCCTCTATCACAAGCTCTCCTTCAAAAGGATGATAATCAGGATGGGTAACTTTCAGGGTCTGGGTTCCCGTCCGCAGGGATACCTCAAGCTGTGCGTCCCCCCCAAGCACCCGGTCACCCACTTCTACCTGAATATCCTCGGCAATAGAGGGAACCGGCTTGCTTCCACTCAAGTAGATGGTCAAGAGCAGGACACCTGTGGTGTAGTCCAGCTCGCCAAAGTCGAGGACATGCACCTCCCCGGAAACCAGCTCAACTGTTTCCTCCTGGCCACGCAGGTTGGAGCCTTCAACCATGACTTTGACCTGGACGCCTGGTGTAAGATTCTCCAACCGCAGTGGCGTCTGACCCATCCTGACACCATCGATCAAAACGGTCGCACCATTCGGCTCCGACAAGACTTCAAGCTGAGCCGGAAGCAATTGCAATTCTACTGAAAGCTCCGTCCATTCCGGTCCAAGTTCCAGATCCGGAAAGAACTGCTCCGCAAACCCGTCCTTTTCCACTAAAATATCATAGGTCTGCGCCAGCAGTCGTTCTTCCGCCTGCCAGAAACCGTTTTCAGAAATTTCACCGAGGAAAGCACGCCGGTCACCTTCCGAAACCGCATGGACCCGCGCACCGGGTGGTCCTTCCACCCGAAGGCGTCCCCAAGCCAGATCGAGGGAAACCTCCAGCTCCTGACGGCGAGGGCTCAGGTCAATTGTCGTTTGAAACGGAATATATCCGGGGGCCTCCACATGCATGCGGTATTGGCGAAATGGCGAACGCAGCCGAATGACTCCATTTTCGGCAGCAAATCGCCCTCCCCCAGGGCCTTGCAGCCGCACAGTAGCATCCAGGGGCTCTACCCGGATCACCAAATTAGCTGTTTCCTCAGGCCCAACTTGTGTAATTCCCTGCGTATAATCCTGCACAGGATCGGGCTCCGTCATCAGGTTGACGTAGAGATAAGGACCCACAGCGATCAACACCACTCCGAGTGTTCCGATCGCCAGCAAGCGGCGTTTTCTCCCTTTATTTGCTGGATGCGGATAGCCTTGGATTTTCTGCCCCAGCAGCTTTCCGAGAAGTCCCTGTTTTCCCGACTGTCCCGTAATATATTCAACTGAGTCTAACTCTGTTTGAAAAACTTCCCAGTTCTGAGGGCGGGCCAATGGATCCACCTCCAGACAGCGTTTGATAAAAAGATCCCAACCCGGTTTAATTTGTGAATCAATCGCCGAGGGAGCAGCCCATTCTCCTCCTGCCACTCGATGAGTGAGCAGATAATATCCAAGCAATCCCAAACTGTAGATGTCAGCCCGCAGGCCCGATGTCCCCCCGGGCCTGGATTCCGGACTCATTCCCTCGATGGCAGTGTAACCGGGCGCCTTCTCCTCAAGTTGAAAAGGCAAAATGGCCCCGCTGACAAAGCGCTCAAAGTGTTTCGGATCGATCGCATCCAGCCAGCCAAATCCATAGACGCGAATATCCCCACTTTGGTTAATCAGAATATTCTCAGGGGTCAGGGTCCGATGGTTGATATTGACGGCAGAATTCGCTTCCAAGGCCCGGGCCAAGCGCCGCAAAATGCGTTTCGATTCTTCGGGCGATAGGCCTGCTCCCTCAGCCATCTGTTCCATATGGAGGCAAAGGGTGCGTCCACCGGTAAAATAGTCATAGGAGACCCCAAGATAGTCACCATGGCTGACCATGGAGCGCGGAGACAGGCAAGCATGGTCGTCACGGGCAGACCGGTACTTATCCACCACCTTGACCAGATTCTCTTTAAAATCCTCCTGATCCGTCAAAGCTTTGGGGAAGACATGGAGAAGGCTGCGCTCACCGGTTTCACTGTCCTTGACTTCGTGCAGCGCCCCGAGCAGCCACACACTGATAAGGTCGATCACAACATAGCGCCCAAAACGGTCTCCCGCCTCACGCACAGTGTCACGAACGTTTTTGCCGTAAACCTGCCACTCCAAACGCTTTGGGGTATCCATATCTCACCAGAAACAAACGTCCCAAACGACAGATTGGCAATCATCTTCTGGTCAATTGGACGAAGTATTTTGAGGAGTTCACCCCTCCCATTGTCTGGACCCGGTGATGAGCAATTCGAAGGGAACTTTTCTCGAAGCTAACAGATGTTGATTTCGTCAGGGAATACGCAACTGCTGTCCGACCCTGAGCGAATTCGGTGAAGGCAAAACGTCGCGATTGGCCTGATAGATTTCCTGCCAACGCCCTGTCGTGCCATACACAGTACGGCTGATCGAACTGAGAGTGTCACCCGGCTGCACTGTATAGGTGGTGGGACGACTTTGCGGTTGCGCCGGATCTGGTGGCGGGGCCACCACTATCGGGGCAACTTGATCGCTGCCGGTGGCTCTTTGCTGCGCTGCGCGGATACTGTCCTCCAATTGCCTCACCCGGCTCTGCGAGGTTTCCAACTGACGCCGGAGGGAAACGATTTCGGAGCGCAGATTCTCATTTTCCCTCTGGATCGTATCCAGACGGGCGGAGAGATCCATCCGCTCCACCTGATCGGCAAAGGGTTCCCCTGGCAATCTGCGGAGAAATTCTTTTTGGGCCGTAACGATCAAATCGCGGACCGTCTCCGCCTGCTCCCCATCTCCCCTGAACTGAAGATAGCGATTGAAGTGATAGATGGCGGAAAGGGGATCGCGAAGGTGGTTGAGGTGGATCAATCCTGCCTCCAAATGGCTCTCGGGAGCATCCTTGCGTTCATCGATGACCTGAAGAAAGGCGAGTAAGGCTTCCTGCACCCGCCCTTCTCTTTGCAGGCTCTTGCCCCGGCGGTAGGCCCTGGTATCGGTTTCCTGAACCGTCTCGATCGCTTCCCCGCACCCGGATAGCAACAACAATACGGCCATCATCAGCGCGGAAAGGGCTTTGATCGGAAGAAACCGTTGCCTGGGCTTGTGCTTGCGGGTGGGCGGGAGCATATCGATTCTAGTTGGAAGAGTTTTTCAGGGTTCCGCAACCGTATATGCTTTCACTTTCTTGAAAAATCGAATGAGCCCCTATCGATCTATAACCGAGGCAACTCAGCTCTGGCTTGCTCCCTACATTCAAGGGGGCGATCAAGTACTCGATGCCACTGCAGGCAACGGAGGAGATACCGTCTGGCTGGCGGATAAGGTTGGTCCGGAAGGAAGGGTATGGGCACTCGACTGTCAGGACATTGCTCTGGAAAACACATTACGGCGCCTCCATGAAGCTGATTTCCAGAAACGGTGTGTTCTTGTGCGCGGGGATCATGCCCGGATCGAGGCAGACCTTCCCGCTGAAGCCCAAACCAATCTGGCGGCAGTCATATTTAACCTCGGCTACCTGCCAGGATCAGACAAGCGTTTGACCACCCAGGCGGTCTCCACCTTGCACGCACTCGATCAGACAAGTGGATGGCTGCGTTCCGGAGGAGTCTTGGCCGTGGTCTGCTACCCCGGACACCCGGCAGGTGCCATCGAAGCGGATGCCGTGACAAAATGGTTCGAGGACACTGCACAGGCAATAAACACCCGACTCCACAACATCCGTACTGGACCCACCAAACGACCGGCTCCATTCTTACTCGGACTGCAATTTGGGGAGAACGCGGCTTTCACCTGATGGCGACACACACGGTGTTCAGTAAGGACCCCGGATGTGTTCCTCAACAGATTCCTGGTAAAAGTCCGCCAGAGTCGCATGGACTTCCGGCTCCAAGGCTGGCATCTCAGATACAGCGGCATTATTCTGCACCTGCCGGACCGAACTGGCTCCGGTTATCACCGTGCTCACCGCCGGATGGTCAAGGATCCAGCGTTGCGACCATTGCGCCATGTTGTGACCTTCCGGCACGAATTCGCGAAGTGCTTCCGCCAGCTCAACCCCTTTCTCAAAAGGCAAACCGGCAAAGGTTTCTCCCACATTGAAAGCAGCCCCATCCCGGTTGTAGTGACGATGATCACTTTCGTCAAACTGGTGATGCCTGGTGTATTTACCGGCCAGCAGTCCACTGGCCAGCGGCAGGCGGACAATGATGCCGACACCAGCACTGATGGCCGCCGGAAACAGCTCCACCAAGGGTTTTTGCCGGAACAGATTGAAAATGACCTGCAGCGAACTGAGCCCTTCCTGTTGCAGGCAAATATGGCCTTCTTCAATCGATTCAACGCTCGCCCCAAAGTGGCGAATCAGGCCTTCAGCTTGAAATTTGCGAAGCCAGTCAAAAATCCTGCCTTCACCCAGCACTTCAGTGGGTACACAATGCAACTGGATCAAATCGAGTTTGGATACTCCCAGACGCTCCATGGAACCTTCAATGCTTTCGCGCACAGACTTTTCCGTATACCCATCCGGATACAGACCAGCTCCTCGCCCAACTTTAGTGGCAAGAAAGTAGCTTTCGCTGCGACCTTTGAGGAATCTGCCGATCAAGCTCTCGCTACGCCCCCCGCCATAAACATCTGCTGTATCCAGAAAACGGATCCCCGATTCTTCAGCAGCCTCCAGGATGCCCTGCACCCTGTCTTCTTCGATCGGGCCAAAGTCACCGCCGAACTGCCAGCAGCCCAGGCCGATTTCTGAAATTGTCTGACCGGAATTTCCAAGAGGACGATATTGCATGTCGTGTTGCTTCGGGGAATGTAGAAGGAAGATTGCTGCCTTAGTCGTTTTCGAGGATTTCCACCTCGTAGCCGTCCGGATCCGTGATAAAAGCCATTTTCAGCCCACCGGAAGTAAACTTTGCCTTCCAGTCTTCCGGCCAGATTTCCACCCCGTCATCCGCCAGTTTCTGACAATAGGCAACGATGTCGTCTACCCCGATACAGGTGTGGATTAGGTCTTCCGGAAACTCCACCTTATAATCCGGCGAGTGCGTCAACTCCAGCATGTGCTCATTCCCGGGCAGACGCAAATGCACAATCTGATTACCTGCCGGGCTCTTGTCATTGCGTTTAAAGACTTCAAAGCCGCAGTGCTGACAATACCAGTCAATGGAAGCTTCGAGGTTGCTGACACGAAAACGGGTATGGAGGAATTTAATAGCCATCTTTCAGGTCTAGGCCAGAAGCCGGAGAAATTCAACTTTGGGGTTCACTTTATTTACCTCAATCAATCAACCTTAGGGAGTTGGAGTTATCACATGCCGGGCAACTCAAAGGCTTGGCGGCGAAAGCTTGCAGGCGGTTGAAAATCACTTTCGGAGAGAGTGGCACTCTGAATCGATTGCACGGTGGTACTTTCGACTTCTTCCCCTCTCTCGTAAGAAGTACTCAGGATCGGAAGCCCTTTGACTTCCTGCATAGCCTGCATCCAGGAGGCTTCGGAGGCATCCATGTGCGCTCCAAACTGTGGGATGGATTCCATCATATTGACCATGAACGCGGCCATACCCTGAAGGTTCTTTTTCAAGCCTTCTCCACCTTCAATCTTGCCCCAAGGCACAAGCCAAAGCTCTGCAGTTAATTCGCCGTCAGCCTTAACCAGTGCCTGAGTGGCCTCCTGATCATTTACTTTTTTCTTTTTTCCCGTTTCCTCAATCGAAACTTTGGGCAGCTTCAGGGCATCCATGTCCGGCATATGCCCTGCCATCATTCGGCGAACCTGTTCGCGCTGTGCCGTCGGCACCTGAGCCAGTGCCTCCTCCATCTGCTGTTGCATGGCGGCCATTGCCTGCTTCATCTCCTGGAGTTGCTCTCGATCAATCACAAAATAGACCCGATCCTCCTCGCTGGCAATGATCAGCTCATTGCGGTCCCGATTGAAGATAATAATGTCACCCTGATTATCCATTCTGAGAAAATGCTCCATCGACTTCAGCTCAACCTGAATTTTCTCACCCGACTCAGCCTCAACCGATTCCATTTTCAGGATCAGTCCCGATGCCACGGAAATTGAGGATGAGAGGATGAAAGCGAGGACTACCAGTGAGAGATGCAATTTTTTCATATCCGACAACGTTAGCGTGAAATGACGGATGGGACAAGAACGCATCTCATACATTTCACTCTCCGTGATCATATTCTCATACGCCCAGTGCTCAGTAAGGGGAAGTCACCACTCAGCGTTTGATAAATAAGCTGAGGTGACAGAGCTATCTTGGGGAAACTGCGTCGTTGCCATGCAACTTTTCGGAGCTTCCGGCGATCGCATCGTCCAGCCAACGACGGATGCGCTGAAAGGCATCCACTCTCTTCGGGTCATTCCTGTTCACCTGTCCAAGCAGATTAATAACCGTTGCCGCGTAGTCATCGGCATTGGCGGAGGAGAGAGTTTCCAGCTCAAAGGGGTTGATTTCTCCACGGCGGATCATGGCTCTGGCTTCCGCTTCGATCTCACGATTACTCCCCCCCGGGGCCGATACATTCTGCTTTCCTTTATGGCGGCCTGCTCCGCCACCTGATCCCGCAGTATCGCTGGAAGATTTCTCCGTCTTGCCCCGTGGCTGCCGTTCGATGGCGGAAGGATATTGCCTGCCATCTTTTCCAGTAACTTTATCCGGCTGCTCAATCCGTTCACTCCGGGTGAGTTCAATCCGCGTGCGACGCACCAGTTCGATCGACACCCGGCACAGTTCAGCAATCACCGTATTGGCTTTTTCCGGCCATTCCTCCAAGGCGATTTCCACCGCATTGCGTTTGTCTGCATTGCTTCGGTAAATGCCGTTGGTCGCATTGGCCCCAAGGGCATGGAGCAACGCATCACTGCGCCCTCCCGGGATGACTGTAGCCTTGATCGCCGCATAGTTGTTCCGGCGAGCCGCCAAGTAGCGATGAAACCCGTCTGCCAACCAATACTTGCTGCCATCATAAAACACTGAGACCGGCGGGAATACGGCTCCATTAGCCATCTCCTCGGCATAACTGGCAATGGCTTCGTCGTGCGTTTGCAGGCGGGTTTGTGTGCCGCCATAAATATCAATCTGTTCCAGTGAAAGCGTTTGGACGTCCATAAAAAAGCGGCCTATGTCGCCGCCTGGACCCTACCCTGACAAGGGTTAAATTGAGAAATTTCGGCCTATGCCATCAAGGCCTGCATCTGACCCGCCCGCTCTTTCACTCGCACCATGATCCGGGGGCCGTTTCGGGCCAGCTCAGCCAAATGATCAATGGTGTCTCCCAACGATCGAAGCCCGCTTCGAGCTTCACCTATCTGCACCCGAAAGGTCTCAAACATCGCCCCCAATTCGACTGCTTCTGGAATCCTGGCCGCTTCAGTCAAACCGGAGATCTGAGTCACCTCAAGGTTCAGGACCGTTTTCATTAGCAGCTCATTCTGATCCCGCACCCTTGGCATCTGGGACTGGAGAGAACATAACAGTTGATCAATCGATCCAAGCGTCCCGGAAAGCCCCGCTTTCAACATGTGCAGACGCTCCTGACCATTGGCCCCCTCTTCGAGTTTTGCCAGCTCAAGCAGAAATACCAGGATCATCTCAAGCTGAAGCCGGGCAGTGGCAATGGATGCCGTGACCGCCACATTGACCTCACAAGCATCCAGAATCCTCGCGGAAAGTCCATTGGTCTCTTCCCCCAGCTTGGCACCGTACACTCCGAGAAAGCGAGCTACCGTACCCAGCCCAAGCCCCTGTTCACCCAAATGCTGGGCCGAAATGTTGGCATTCATGGCACTGAGAAAGAAATCCGAAGTGACCCATACAACCTGGTCAGCCGTCGTCTTCAGCTCATCACCCAGCCGCGTAAAGGCATCCAACTGATGAAACAACTGGTCGAGTGCATCCAGTGTCTGGCCCGCTGCGAGATAGAGGCGGTGAATCTGCGTCTCACTCCCCGCACTAACTTGCATCGGTTGAGGTTCCCCTCCTTTTTGCTTCCCTAACAAGAGATCCCGGGAACGCATTTCCGAGGTCAACGCATGATGGGAGAATGTGGTGTAATCCGCATAGCCCAACTCCTTCAAAGCTGCTCTGATGGTATTCGCACTCTGCCGGGCAACTTCCGCCGACGAAACCCCTTCCGTCCGCTTTTTCATTTCCCATTCACGGACGTTTTGGTACAGACTCGCCACCTTTTTGAGCAAAGCTGTGGTCGGCTTGAACCGAACCGAAAGATAACCCTCCGCAATTGGAACATTGACCGTGAATACCCAGTAATAGGCTCCGGTTTTAGCACGATTCTTTACATATCCGGCAAAGGGTTTACCGGCCTTCAGGTTTTCCCAAAGCATCTGAAATACACCGCAAGGCATATCGGCATGCCGGATCCGATTGTGAGGACTGCCCAAAAGCTCTTCTGGAGAATAGCCACTTACCCGGACAAAAACTTGATTGTAGGCGGTAATGATTCCTCGGGAATCTGTGGTTGAAAAAAAGAGTTCCTCCAGAGTAAAGGCGGTTTCCTGCCCTTTTCCCTCTTCAGAAACAACTTCGTTCACCTGCAACTGCCCAGTGGGATATGATCGAATCAACATAGGGTGTTTCCATTTTCATCGGCACTGACCGGACCGGGTTGAGCAGAAATTACGTAGCATGCTGAGAAAAATACTTAATCCTCCTTCATTTTTGTCATATGAAAGCGCATACGGGTATTTGACCCTTTTGTCCGCGAATGCTGAACAATGAGCATCTTCGTTTCCTTTCAGGCTTTCCCTGACAACCTGCCCAAATGGGCATCCCTTTCGCCGGGGGAATGCCGAAGGGAACGTCCCTGCTTTCGGCGCACTCTCCCGGATGCTCAATCTCCGAAAGCAGGGACACTTTCATCATCCGTATTTCGGGAACCCCAGTCTTAAGTAAGACTTTGAGTTAAATTGACCCACATCCTGATTTCGACTGAGATGAGTACAGTTAATTTCAATCATTTCGCAGTCTTATCTCCTGCATCTCTCACTTCTTCAGGGGGTAACCATCAATTTATCTTAGGGAACACGTATCTGTGTTACTGAGTTACCTCGGAGGAGCATCCGTGCTCATCGAGGTCGAAGGGAATCCGTCCCCGCTTTGATTTTTTTCGAAGCGGGGACTTTTTTATGCACCTCTGCCGAACGTGAAAATTACAGCGCCGGAGCCGGAGAAATCACACTGCCCGGCACCCAGAAAGGGGGAGCGGCGCAAGTCAGGTTACGGGCTTATCATCCATAATCGGCATCATCCCTGTTCACGCATTGACAGCTCTAACCCGCTTCATCAGTATCAAGCATCACTCACTATTTACCGGCAGGTGCTCCCTGCCCTGCTTCAGATTCACGCCAAACCTTTTAGACCCCAGATGACTTCTGTTCTTCAATTACTCGAACCCAAAAGCAAACAGCTAATCACGATTTCTCCCGAGCGTTCCACCTACGAAGCACTTCAATTGATGGCTCAGCATGACATTGGTGCGATTCTGGTGATGGAACAGGACCGCTTTGTCGGATTGTTGACCGAACGCGAATACGCCCGCCGCATCGTCCTCCATGGCAAAACCTCCCGCCATACCCCCGTGCGTGATACCATGAACCGGGATTTACTGACCGTGCCTCCGGAAGCCTCGATTGAGGAATGCATGTCCTTGATGACCGAAAAGCGCATCCGCTACCTCCCGGTCCTCGAAAAAGATCACCTCATCGGCTTGATCAGTATCGGGGATGTGGTCAAACACATCATCCAGGAGCAAAGCGCCCACCTCGACCACTTACAGCGCTATATTACCGGAGTCTGAACACTGTTTTCGGCTTGGTCCCCAAGCTGAATAAAGGCAGGCTTAGCTCAAGGCGGGGGCATGATAATCCATCTTCTCCTTCTCGTAATCGAAAGGAGAAACAATTCCGACGCGCATGACGAAGTCCCCAAATCGCTCATTCGCTTCGCGTTCATCCCGATAGCGGGTCAGAATGGGTTCAAGCTCACTGACAATCTCCTCCACTTTCACACTCTGCTTGTAAAGACGGGCCAGACGGGATCCGTCAAAGGCAGCTCCCATGTAGAGATTGTATTTGCCAGGTGCTTTACCGACAAAGCCGATTTCCGCCAGATACGGTCGCGCACAACCGTTCGGGCAACCGGTCATGCGGATAACAATATCCTCATTTTCCATGCCCAGCCGTGCCAGCAGTGGATCGATCAGGCTGACCAAATCAGGCAGGTAACGCTCGGACTCAGCCAGAGCGAGTCCACAGGTCGGCAACGCCACGCAGGCCATAGAGTTGCGCCGCAATCCGGAAATACCACTGCCATTGCCCAGGCCGTATTCAGCACAAAGTGCATCGATGGTTTCCTTTTGCTCTGCTGGAACCGAAGCAATGATCAGGTTCTGGTTACAGGTCAGCCGGAAATCGCCCTGATGAATTTTGGCAATTTCCCGCAAGCCGGTCTTCATCAGCTTGCCGGGTTCATCTTTAACCCGTCCGTTTTCAATGAACAGGGTCAGGTGCCAGCGGCCGTCAATGCCTTCTACCCAGCCATAACGGTCTCCGGTATGCTCAAAGGTAAATGGACGCTCAGCCTCCAAGGCATACCCCAGCCGCTGCTCCACTTCCGAGCGGAACCAGGCCAGCCCACGATCTTCGATCGTATATTTGAGTCGTGCATGAGCCCGGTTGGTACGATCCCCGTAATCCCGCTGAACCAGCACCACCTTCTCGGCCACTTCCACCACCTGCTCCGGAGTACAGAACCCCATCACTTCGGCCAGGCGCGGATGCGTCTCCGCCACCCCGTGTGTCATGCCAAGGCCACCACCCACCGTAACATTGTAGCCAACAATTTTGTCCCCCTCCAGAATAGCGATGAAACCGAGGTCGTGGGCATAAATATCGACGTCATTGCTGGGGGGAACCGCCACCACGATCTTGAATTTCCGTGGCAAATAAGTCTTCCCATAGATTGGCTCCACTTCCTCGTCTTCAGAAACCTTTTCCCCGTCCAACCAGATCTCGCGGTAGGCGTTGGTGCGGGGCAGCAAATGCTCACTGATCGCAGTCGCCACTTTCTGTACTTCGGCATGGGCCGACGACTGATACGGATTGGGATTGCACATGACGTTACGGTTCACGTCACCACAGGCCGCAATCGTGTCCATCAGCACCGAGTTGATCGACTGCATGGTGGCCTTGAGATTGAACTTGATCACTCCGTGAAGCTGAAAGGCCTGTCGCGTCGTCAATTTCAGCGTCCCATTCGCATACCGATCACTGATCTCATCCATTTGCAGCCACTGCTTCGGACTGCACTCTCCCCCCGGAACCCGAACCCGGATCATAAAGCTATAAGCCTTGTCCAGTTTCTTGCGGCGTCGCTCGGCCCGCAGGTCGCGATCGTCCTGCTGGTAAAAACCATGAAATTTGGTCAACTGCGTGTCTTCAGGAGAAAGATACCCCGTCAAAGGATCCGCCAAGCCTTCCGCCAGAGTTCCCCGGAGAAAGTTGCTCTGCTCCTTTATCGACTCATTCTTGTGCAAATTCGCTTCCTGTTGCTTCTCGGCCATAACAATTCAAGTTACACTGCAAAAAATCTAAATCAAGGTTTGTCGGGTTAAATAGTAAAGTAAAAAGACCCTGCCGCTGCATTTTCCACTTTTCGCCCGAAAAAATGAGCGTCAGGATTCCCGATTTCCGGGGAAAAGCCGCTCCACATACTTGGCGAGGAGATCAAACTCAAGGTTGACCACTGTTCCTTCCTTGAACTTCCCCAAATTGGTCACCTCAAGAGTATGCGGGATCAACCAGACGGAAAAGCCGCCTGCATGGACTTCAGCCACCGTCAAGGAAACCCCATTGATGGCGATACTTCCCTTATATACAAGGTATTGCTCAAATCCTTCGGGGACACGGACTTTCAGAAAATAGTCAGCGCCCTTGGGAGTGAACGCCTCCACGGTCCCGACGGTATCAATATGTCCGGTTACAAAGTGTCCGCCGATTTTTCCTGAGTAACGGAGGCTGCGTTCGAGATTGACCGGATCTCCTTCCGCAAGTTGGCCAAAACGGGTCAGCCGCATGCTTTCGGCCAGAACATCAAAGCAAATGAAGTCCGCGCCAGCTTCCACTGCGGTCAGGCAACAGCCGTCAACCGCAATACTGTCCCCGATCCCGAGATCCTCACAGGCAATTTTCGCTGAGATGGTCAGGCGGTAACCTTCAGAGCGCTTCTCCAATTTAGACAGAGTACCGGTTTCCTCGACGATTCCTGTAAACATGATGAACAGTCAAAGCATTCCATTCCGACGAACGCAACGGCAATAGGTGGCTTTTCAGGCAAAATGCGTTAACTGCTGGTGTTTATTGGCGGTTGCAGTGTCTCAGGCTTCCCCCGAAGCAAGCGCATGCTGTTGAGACAGACCACCACGGTGGAACCTTCGTGGGCAAGCACCCCCAAGGTTATCGGTACAATCCCCAACACCGCAGCACCGACCATTACCACTATAGTTCCAAGGGAAATACCGATATTCTGCTGAATGATCCGGCGGGCACGTTGGCTGAGCCGAAAGGCCTCATAAAAGTTTTCGATCTTGTCGTTCATCAGCACGACATCGCTTTGCTCCAGTGCAGCATCGCTGCCCCGGGCTCCCATTGCCACCGCAACATCGGCTGCCGCCAGGCAGGGAGCATCATTGATTCCGTCCCCGACCATTGCGACCCTCCGCTTCCCTTCCCCCAGCTCGCGGACAGCGTTGACTTTATCCTCGGGACTCAATCCGGCCCTGACCTCAGTCAACCCCAGATGGCGCCCGATGGCATGGGCCGCATCCGCTCGATCACCAGTCAGCATGACCGTCTCCAGCCCGCTTTCCGACAAACGTCGCAGAACTCCGGCCGAATTCTCCCGAACGGTATCCTCCAACAGAATGCGCCCAATCAGTTCACCGTGCAAAAACCACACTTCCGACAGCCCTTCAGGAGGTGCCGGCAATTCCCGACTCCATTCCGCCAGAGGGCCTTCCTCCAGTAACTCCCTCCTGCCCAGCAGGCAGGACCGTTGATCTACTTCCGCCTGAACGCCGCGTCCCGTCAGGTTGCGAAATCCGGAAATGTTTCGTGCCTTTAAACCATGCTTGCGACCATAACGAACAATCGCCCTTGCAATCGGATGATTAGCCTTTTCTTCCATTGTATAGGCCCACTCCGCCACTTCCTGCTCCCGCCCGGGCGGAAAACTCTCCACCGAAACAACCCGCAAATCCCCGGTGGTAAGGGTTCCGGTCTTATCCAACGCCACCACCTTGACCGAAGCCAGACCCTCAATGGCAGCCCCGCCCCGGAAGAGTATTCCGTGACGCGCTCCCCAGGCAATGGCTGCGAGGATGGCCGAGGGGATGGAGAGCACCAACGCACAGGGGCTCGCCACCACCAGCAGCGTCATCGCCCGGTAAAAAGCGGAAAAACGTTGAACCCCGTCCTCCTCGAAGTGCTGAAACGGTTCCACCCCAAAGCCCAGCCACCAGACGAAAAACATCGCCGTAGTGGCAAAAAGGACACCCCAGGTGTATTTCGGACCAAAGCGATCCGTAAAACGCTGGCTGGGAGCACGCATGTGACGGGCCTGCTGGATCAGGTTGATAATCTTTTGCAGCGCACTCTGGCTGGCTGGCCGCTCACAGCGCACCTCCAATGCACCCCAGAGGTTGAGTGTTCCACTGTAAACCGAATCCCCTTTTTGCTTGTTCACCGGATGCGCTTCTCCGGTCAGTGAGGATTCATCAGACGCACTCTCTCCGGAGAGCACCACACCATCAACGGGATGGGCATCACCCGGACGCACGCGCAAATGGTCCCCTCCCATCACCTGCTCAACCGGAACCCGTATTTCCTGCCCTGTCTCCGGATCAATACGACTGGCAGTCTTGGGTGCGGCCCGAAACAAGGCATGAATTTCCCGGCGGGTGCGATGTAGGGCAAAGTGTTCCAGCGCGCCGGCAAATGAAAACAAAAAGAGCAGCAGCGCCCCTTCTCCGAAGGCACCAATGAAGGATGCCCCCAGCGCCACTGCCAGCATGAGAAAGTGGATGTCGAGATGCCCGCGGAATATTCCGGGAATCGCCTCCTTGGCCGCATCCCATCCACCCGCCACCATGGCGAGAATGTAGAGAACAGGCACCAGCCAGGCAGGCCCCACCGCGAGGGCATCGAGAGCGAAAGCAGACAAACCCAGAGCGCCACAAATACCGGCCAGGATGGCCAGCTCCCGCCACTCTTCAGCTTCCTCTTCGTCTACCTTCAAACCCGCAACTTCCGCCGGACTCGGCCAGGGGATTTTCCGCCAGGTCCAGAGCGTCGCCAATTCCTCGCAGCCATGCTTCTTGGCAATCCGCGTCTTGCCGGACGGTTGACTTACCACCAAGCCATCGGTGGGCAATTCCGATTTTCTTGAAGCATCAGAGGAGTCTTCACGCGCTGCAGCTAAGGTGGCCTCCAGCCGCTGCCGTAGCTCCACCTCATCAATCCTGCCCAAGGTGGCAACGGATAGCTCCGTCTGCGATGCTTCCCACTCCACTGCCTGCGCCCATTCATGCCCCTTGAGGAACGCAGCCAAATGCGGAATCCAGTCCGCAGAAGAGCGCAAGGACGATGGGGAATGTTCAGAGTCTGGCTTCATCGGATTCTGCACGATAGATAGCTCTCAACGTACTTTGTGCAAACCAATAGCCGCTTGTAGACAGGGCGTGCAGTCGGAATTCGGAAGCCGTTGATTGGTCCTCTGTGCAGCACTCCTTGTTCTCGGTTAAATGGAATAAGTGCGTTTGCCTTCCACTCCCTTTCAACTTGAGTCTTGAACGCCCCCTCAACGGGTTTGAGCTTAAACCGTAGACAGAGAGCTTGAGAATGTCCTGCAGATGCGACGGAAATCATTCTGCCCTGCACCGAATTATGGATTCCCTGGGAAATATGCTTTCATTCCCGGGGCCTTTTGACACTCTACCAGAAATGATTACCGTCGCCGAACTCAAGCGCATTCCCAAGGACCAGCGCATCCCGTTTGAATCTGTTTTCATCATCCGGAACAGCTCGGTCAAAAGAGCGAAAAACAACTCCGAGTTTCTCATGGTGGAGCTGGGCGATCGCACTGGCCTGTTTCACACCGTTTGCTTTGAAAACTCTGTGAATCACCAGATTTTTTCTGATCTCAGCCCCGGTGCCATCGTCCGTGTGCAGGGGCAGACCGGCTATTACAACAACCGCTTTTCTCCGAACATCGAAATGGTTTCAGTGGTTCCCGAGGATCAACGGGATGCCCTCGCCGCCAATCTGGTGGAGTCTGCCGTGGAAGACATTGAAAAAATGTGGTCCGAACTGAAGTCCCACATCGAAGGAATCAGCCATCAAGGTCTGAAGCAAACCACAGAAATTGCCCTCAGTGAGCTGGAGGATGTGTTCAAGGAAATGCCCGGTGCCATTTCCATGCACCATGCCTATCGGGGAGGACTGCTCGAACATACTCTCCATATGGCACGGGCCGCCCGTGCCCTCTTCCCCTGTTATCCGGAAGTGCACCCAAGCCTCGTCATGGCAGGAATCATTCTACATGATATCGGGAAGTGCCTCGAATACACCGGTCCCATGGCAACCCGCAAAACCGCCGATGGCATTCTTCAAGGGCATGTCGTTCTCGGCTACAGGCTTGTGCGTCGGGCTGCCTTGCAAGCGAAACTTGAACAGGATCTCCGCGACCGACTGGAACACATCATTCTCAGCCACCAGGGTGAGCTGGAATGGGGTGCAGCCGCTAAAGCCGCCACCCCGGAAGCCGTCTTTGTCAGTATGGTCGATAACCTTGATGCCAAAATGGGAATGGTTCAGCAGGCCCTGCGGATCACCGCTGAAGGCGAACCGTTCTCAGAAACAATCCCAGGCTTGGGCGCTCCGGTGCTGGTCCTTCCCATTCAAGATGGGGCAGAGTTTGAAGCAAATCCGGACGGTGAAGATCCGGACTGAGATTGCGTCCAGCCTTTCCAGAAGCGGGCCTACTTGCCGAACGGGAGGATGGCTCCTTCTACCCTTTGATGTCGAATCAGACGAACAAGCCTTCAGCTTAATATGTTACCTGTGTACTCATTCTTGTGTACGTAAGGTCAATACCAGTTCCCCGTCAATCACCTCAGCGGAAGATACATTTTCAAGCGCTGTAGAAATCACACCCCACTCATCAAAGCTGCTGAAATACTTCATCAGTGATTGATGAAAAGCAGCCCCAACCAGGGGAATATGGTACAAAGGTACTGCCCCGAGAAACCCTTTGGAGACGACAAATTCCAACGATCCATTCACTTCTTCAAACTGCCCGGTTACATGATAGACCAGCCGCGTTCTATCCCTGGGAGAAGCCTCTTTCATTAATTCAATCGCAGTGGTGATTTGAAGTTGATCGCCCACGATGGCAAAGTTCGGCGGAATGACTCTGGCCTGCCGGGCATGTTTTGCCAACATCCCTTCGGCATCTTCCTCAGTCATCTCCGGCAACAGGGAGTCCCCTTGAATTCGATTGATCAGCGCAGCAAAAGCAGCCGGATCCCCCAGGTCAAAATGAGTCCGGGCCCAGTCATTAAGATCCGGCTCGGTAAGTCGAACCACTTCGATCTGAGAGTTCAGAACCTGAGTCCGCTGCAGCCTCCAGCGGGCACCTGTCGGCGATTCCACCCCCTTGCGCAGGTAATAGACACCTTCTTCACGGCGATCTTCCACCGGGATGACATTTACTTCTTTCACCGGCACGCTGATTAAGCTGGCAAATCCGAGACCAAGCCCGACAAAGAAGGTCAGGACCCCTAACACAATGGATAGAGTCACTTTGAAGGCGTAATTTTTAAGGAGTGCCATGTTCGTTGCAACTTTTGCGACAGTTAGGCAAAGGTAAGGAGCTAAGTCGAGGAAGAAACCGTCGCAGGTGATGAAGGCGGGGGGGCCGGAGCTTTTTCAGCCTTAGGGGAGGCATTCTTATCCGCACCTTGGGTGGATTCGCCGCCTTCTGGTCCTTTGTTGCCTCTGCGATCCTTGAAATCGGTCTCATAGAAGCCCGATCCCTTGAAGATAATTCCGGCCCCGAGTCCGATCTTGCGACGCACTTTACCCGTATCACAGGCAGGGCAATCCGTCAGCGGATCGTCCCGCATGGACTGGAAATGCTCAAATTCATGACCGCAATCCGCACACAGATAATCGTAAGTTGGCATAGTTTAATTAAGGAGAGGAGATTCCTGACTCTTTAAGATAAACCGCTGTCGAATAGGCGATCAAAGGCAGCAGGCCAAGAAAAATGGAAAAGCCGAGAAGGGGCCACCCCACCGCCATAAAACCGAAATAGGCCAGCGTCGGGACAATCACCCCAGGCAACATCCGCCGCACCAGCCGCAGGGTCCGCCGCCAGTCGGTCATTACCCCCCAGTCCTCATTGCGGATAAACTGTTGCAGCGCCGCCTGTGTGAGCAGCGATCCAAACAGAATCGCTGCGGTAATCGGGACCATCGCAATCGTCAGTCCGAAAAAGGACAGACCGATGGCATGGAAAAAGCCCGAAAACAGCCAGGCGACAAAGCCTCCAAACAAGAGGGGAATCCCCAGATAGATCAAAATCAATCCGAGCATCTCCAGCCCATCGTTCAGGAGCTCGCCCCATTCATCCCACTCTGGCAGCTCAATATCGTCTCCCTGCCGCAGTCTGCGGATATAGCGCATGACATAGCCGAGGAAGAGAATGTTGACCAGAGGGATGGAAGCGACAAGACCACCAATCAACCATTTCTGACGGAAACGGGGGTCCCGCCACTGGCTTAAACTAATTTTTTCAACACTTGGCATCAAACACCAGCATGATAGTTAAGACCGAAAGCTCAATGACTGATTTCAAAACCGTAATGGAGCGCTACCGGCGCCAAATCGAAGAGGCTATTTTCGCCGCAATCCCCCCCCACGGGACACGCCCGGATGCCCTCCATGCCGCCATCCGCCACAGTTTGGAGGCAGGTGGCAAACGCATCCGCCCGATCGTGCTGGTGGCCTCTGCCCACCTCCTCCCCGACCCCTTCGACCCCATTCCGGCCGCCGTCGCCATCGAATGGCTGCACACCTACACCCTCGTCCACGATGATTTGCCGGCGATGGATAACAGTCCGCTCCGCCGTGGACAGCCTTCCGTCCATGTCGCTTTCGATGAAGCTACCGCCATCCTCGCCGGTGATGCCTTGCTGACCATGGCCTTTGAACGCCTTGGCACCGCTTACCGCGATCAACCGGAGATTGGACTGGCCCTCGTCCGGGAGCTGGCCATCGCCGCTGGCAGCCAGCGTCTGATCGGTGGCCAGGCCGAAGACACTGCCGCCGAGAACCGGCCAATTTCCGCCAGCGATCTGGATTATATCCATCTTAACAAAACCGCCGCCCTGCTCGAAGCCGCCGGACGCATGGGTCTGATCTGCGGGCGGGCCAGCCCAGAGGTGCTCGACCACATGCAGGCCGCCCTCCGTGCGGTCGGCCTCGCCTTCCAGATTCAGGATGATATTCTGGATGTTACCTCCTCGGAAGAAGCCATGGGCAAAGCAGTCCGCGCCGATGCCGCCAACGCCAAGAATACCTATGTGGCCTTTCACGGCTTGGACGTCTCACGGCAGAAGGCTGCCGCCCTGACCGAAGAAGCCCTCGATCATCTCCGCCAAATACCGGGAGACACCCGCTTCCTGGAGGCGCTTTTCCGTTCCTTGTTGAACCGGCAAACCTGATCTGCCCGGGCGATAGACGCCCCGCTGCCCTCAATCACTGATTCCAGCCACTGCTTTGAGAATGCGTTCGCTCACCGCGATGCCTTTCTCAAACATGGCCAGATCAAAGCCTTCGTTGGGAGCATGAAGATTGTCCTCCGGGGTGAACATCCCGAGCATCACGCAGTCCAGTCCAAGGACCCGGTTGATTTCACCGATAATGGGCACACTACCCCCTTCGCGCAGATAAAGCGGTGGACGCCCAAAAATATCCGTAATGGCCGCATCGGCCGCCGAAAAGGCTTTTGCCAGGTGCGGATTCTGATCGGCCGGAGTGTCGGGACGACCCGGAGGCACCACCCGATAGGCCGGACCAGAATGACCGCGTCGGACGTTTATCCGCACTTGCGGAGGACAGCGGTCCTCAATCGTTCGGACAAGTAAATCCTCCATCGCCTGAGGATCCTGATTCGCCACCAGCCGACAGGTGATTTTGGCAAAGGCGAAACTGGGGATAATCGTTTTCTCCCCAACTCCCTGGTAGCCGCCACCGATTCCGTTAAACTCCAGAGTGGGTAGCAGCCGGGTCACCTCGAGCGGAGAAAATCCCTGTCCGGGGAGAAATCCGGGCACTTCTATCGATCGGGCATAGGCCTCCGCATCCTGCCCCAGCCGTCGGATTTCATCCCGCTCCCACTGTTCGGCTCCGACCACCGCGTCATAAAAACCTTCGATCGCCACCGATCCGTCAGGGTGATGAAGTGAGGCACAGATTTCCGTCAGGGCCTGGATGGGGTTATAGACCGCTCCACCGTGCAAACCGCTGTGCAGGTCACCCTTCGGGCCCTTCACTTCCACTTCAATCGAAATGATTCCACGCAGGGCCACGGTCAGGGCGATCTGCTCAGTATTCGGACTCTGCGTATCGGATAGCAGCAGAAAATCCCCGCGCAGATCATCCGCATAGTCTTCCAGCACCTTGGCAAAACTGGGACTGCCGATCTCTTCCTCCCCTTCGATCATGAAGGTGATATTGAGCGGCAGGTCGGGGTGTGCTTCGAGGAGCTTCGCCACCGCTGCGATATGCACCATCATCGGCCCTTTGTTGTCTGCCGTGCCCCGTCCGTAGAGGCGCCCATTGCGTTCCACGGGTTCAAAGGCAGGCGTCTCCCAGAGATCCAGAGGATCCGGTGGCTGGACATCGTAGTGTCCGTAGATGACCACATGGGGCCACTCGGGATTGCTCCGGCGACGGGCCAGAACGATCGGGTGCAGGGGCGTATTCACTACTTCCACTTCCAGCCCGATGGTCTCCAGCAACCCTTTCACATAGTCGCGGGCTCCTGCCATGCCTTCGGCAAAACCGGCATCCGTCGAGACACTGGGAAAGCGCACGAAATCCTTAACAGCCTGTATCGGATCAAACATGCTCTTCAGCCTGTTCACACCAGCCTTCAGCGCAAGCGACAAGAGCAGCTTGTGGCTTTTTGCCCCACCAAAAAAGGGCCCCGGCGTATGCCGGGGCCCAATAACAAAGACTGCTTTTGGCTACTCGCCTTAGCGGATTTCCTGATAGTCGAAGAACTTGAAATCGGCCGGATGCTTCATCCCGGAAATGTCCTGACAAGCCATGCCGACAAAAGCTCCGGTGAAGCCCAGCATTCCATAGTCATCTGATAGCACGGTGGCATCAAAAACCGGTCCGATCTCCTTCCATTCACGCCCGTCCAGTGAATAGCGGAATTGCAGCGCATCCCGATTGATCTCCACCTGCAGGTAGACCTCTCCCTGATCCGGGATCTTGATCTCCACCTCAGGCATGTCTTCGTGGATGTCACCGTCGGAGCGGATAATGCCCAGTGTGCGGCCTTTCTCTTCCTCGTGTGTGAGGCGCAGATAATAATGGGAAAGCCGGTCGTAATAAGCGATCAACCCAGCCATTTGCTGGAAGTGCTGCGGAGAGAAATCAACACAGGTGGTCGTCACCGTGTGGAAATCCTGCACCCGTCGAGCCAGAAGGCTTTGCCGGAACAGACTCAGGGTCGGCTCCTGACCATAAATCCGCAGCCACCCCGGACGGGCCTCCGTGCTCACCCAGCTGTCCTCAATCGGACGGCGCAGAGCCTGGAAGTGCAGATCAATCGGCCCCGGCTGGAAGTCAACCCGCCGTGAGCGCGACTTGGGTTCACCTGCCGTGACCCCCTTGGGCAAGGGACAGGTTTCCGCCGGGTTGTTGCCGCCATGGGCGAGATAGGGCCAGTCGTCGTCGCGCCACTCCAGCTTCTGGATGGCGGTTTCCCGCCCCAGCACACAACGGCGATCCCGCACCGGGCGCCCACAGAGGTGCACCAGATACCATTCCCCTTCCGGAGTCTCCACCATCGAGGCGTGACCCGCCTTCTGCAGGGCAAGGGTGTCATTCCCCGTCGAGGTCACCAGAGGGTTGGTCGGATGAATCTCATACGGGCCTTCAATCTTTCGGGAACGGGCCAGCGTGGCAGCGTGCTCATAGGTGGTGCCGCCTTCTGCGGTCAGCAGATAATACCAGCCGTTGCGCTTGTAAATGTGCGGCCCTTCCGTCATCCGGATATCGGAACCGGTGAAAATCGATACCGGCTCACCGATCAACTTGCCTTCTTCCACCGAGTATTCCTGGAGGACGATATCCTTGAAGGGATGTTTGCCCTTGCGGTGATCCCAGCGCATGTTGACCAGCCACTTGCGGCCGTCCTCATCGTGATACAGCGAGGGATCGAAACCACTCGAATTGAGGAAAATCGGCTCGGACCAGGGGCCCATGATGTTGTCGGCCGTTACCAGATAGTTCGGACTGATCTTGTAGGGGCCGGGATGCCACAGCTTGGTATCGGTGTAGATCAACCAGAATTTGCCGTCGGCATAACTCAGTGCCGGTGCCCAGATTCCGGCGGAATCCGGATTCCCCAGCATGTTCAACTGCGAGGATCGGTCCAGCGGACGGACAATCAACTCCCAGTTGGCCAGATCCTTCGAATGGTGAATCTGAACGCCCGGAAACCATTCAAAGGTCGAACAGGCAATGTAGTAATCGTCCCCAACCCGGCAAATCGACGGATCAGGATTAAAACCAGTAATAATGGGGTTTTGGATCATGATAAAAACTATTTAAGCAGATTGATGAAGCGAGGGGAAGATTGTCCGATGCAGGGGCTGTTCTAACAGTTGCTCAAGTGTGGCTTAGTTCCCGATCACCGCCCGTACGCGTTCCACGCACTTCTGCAGCGCGGGCATCGGATCACTGGGATCCGCTTCGTATTCGAGGATGGGAAGGCCTTGAAAAGAAAGGGCACGCAAGCGGGCGATCACCGCAGGCAGATCCAGATTCCCCTCCCCGATCAGGGTGTCCTGCCAGGTGCCATCCGGTTCAAAGCGGAAATCCTTCAGGTGCAGCGCTGTCAGGGCAGAGCCAAATTCATTCAGCCACTCCAGCGGCTGCCCATGTTTGGGGCCAATCTGCAAACACCAGGCGGTGTCGAGGCAAAGGCCGATTTCCGGAGCACCAAGCCCCAGCAAGACCCGCAGGACATCCGGCTGCCCGCCGAACATATAACCGCCGTGATTGTGAATCCCCACTTGCACTCCATAAGCCCGCGACCACTCCCGCACCTTGGCAATGGCCCGGGGATAAGAATCCGCCTTGAAGTGGGCCGAAAGGTGGCGGATCCCTGCGGCTTGCGCCCAGCGAAACCAGTTCTCCTCCAGCTCATCCCCGACAAAGGTCTGCACGCCGATCGATATCGGATCGACCCCTTTCGAGCGATAGGTCTCCGCCACTGAGAGGGCTGATTCCGGTTGCGAAAAATCCGCGTGCACCGCGCAGATCTCAATCCGCTTTAAGCCGAGTTCAGACACCATCGAGGCAACGACGGCGTTCTCCTTGAACTCGCGGAAACAGTAACTTTGAATACCTAATTCGGGAAATTGCATAGGTTCTGTGGGTTGGTGTTGGGAAAGGGACTTGTTCAGGTGTCGAGCCGGACTTCGCGGCCGCTGGCGGCTGATTCCGAAACAGCGTCAAGGATGCGTTGCACGGCAAGGGCTTCATCAATGGAGACCAGCAGCGCCTCGCCCTCAAGAAGGTGATTGGCCATGTTGTGGAACTTTTCCGCATGCGGCAGGGCGATCTCCGCCTCCGGCTGTTCCACCACCCGGGGTTCTCCAGTCGCGGGATCGGTCTCATACAGGCATGCCGGACGCAGGGATGCCCCCGCCTCCGTTCCAAAAATCTCCACATCCAGTCGATTCGCCTCCGCGATGTGTGCCGCCCAGGATACTTCCAGCTGCACCGTCGCCCCATTGCGGAACTTGATCAGGGCGGTGGCAAAATCATCGACGTCAAAGGGAATGCCCTCCGGATCCGACATGCCCCATTTTCCCTGCCCCAACCCTCGGTGTCCAAACTTGGTATAGGTCTGGCCAAAAACCGCCACTGGCTCAAAGTTGTCCATCGCATGCAGACAGAGATCGAGCATGTGAACGCCGATGTCGTTGATCGCTCCGGCTCCGGCCAGGGCCTTGTTGCCAAACCAGGTTCCCAGCTTGGGAATGCCCGTGCGCCGGAACCAGTAGGCCTTCCCATAATAGAGATCCCCAAAACGTCCCGCCTTACGCAGCGCCACAATCCGCTGGGAATCTTCCGTGTAGCGTTGATCCATCCCGACCATGAAGGTCAGGCCGGACTGACGCGCCAGTTCCGCAATCTCCAGCGCCTCGGTATAATTCATCGCAAAGGGTTTTTCCAGCAGCACGTGCTTTCCGGCCTTTAAGGCCATCTTCGCCATCGGTGAATGAAAGACGTTGGGCAATGCAATATAGACCACGTCCACCTCCGGACAGTTACAGATGGCCTCCGCTTCCGTAAAGCAGTGCCGGATATCCCAGGCTTTGGCCAGGCTCTGCATGCGTTCTGCATGCGCGTCAAAAAGCGCACTCACCCGGGCTCGCGGATGTGTGTGAATGCGCTCGCAGGCCCAGTGTGCCATCTTGCCGGCACCCATCATTCCAAATCGGACTTCGTTCATGGAGGTTTTCTCAAAAGTAAGTGAAACGTTCTGCAGTCCCCACCATCACAGCCTGTTCCCCGGTGTGAACCAAGCCGGAACTCATACAAATGAACCATTCGTTTTCACCCGACTGAACCCCAGGCTTAAGCACCCCGCAGGCTCCCCTCTTCCACGCTCCTCCCGCCTACTCAGCGATGTACGTAGAACCAGATGAGAAGGAACTGACCAGCAACCACTGTCGCACCGTATTTCGGCGACCGCCCCTGCGACTTGTCGCTTGTCATTCGAACGATCTCCCACAACATCTCCACTCCTCATGTCACAACTTCCCCGCCCACATTCTTCTCAAGTTGTTGATGGTGTTGATCGCGCTCCCGCCCGGTCCATGCTGCGCGCCACCGGCTTCGGTGATGCCGACTTTGCCAAGCCGCAAATCGGTATTGCCAGTACTTGGAGCGATCTCACTCCGTGCAACATGCACATCGATGAACTGGCCCGCCACGCCGCCCAGGGCATCAACGGAAATGGCGGCAAAGCCGTTACCTTCGGCACCATCACCGTTTCCGATGGTATTTCCATGGGCACTAAAGGTATGCGCTACAGCCTGGTCTCCCGCGATGTCATCGCCGATTCGGTCGAGACCGTCTGTGCCGGAGAAGGGTTTGACGGTCTCGTCGCCATCGGGGGTTGTGATAAGAACATGCCCGGCTGCATGATGGCTATTGCCCGCCTCAACCGGCCAGCCGTGTTCGTTTACGGCGGCACCATTCTTCCGGGCTTTGGGCATTCCGACAAAGAGAAAACCAAGGCACTCGACATCGTTTCCGTCTTCGAAGCCGTTGGCAAACACGCCAAGGGTGAACTCGATGATGCCGGCCTCAAAGAGGTCGAGGAATGTGCCATTCCCGGTGCCGGTTCCTGCGGTGGAATGTATACGGCCAACTCAATGGCCAGTGCCATCGAGGCCCTCGGAATGAGCCTGCCCGGCAGCAGCGCACAACTTGCTATTTCCAAAGACAAGCGCCGTGACTGCGAGGAAGCCGGTGCCGCTGTTCTCAAAATGCTGGAAAAAGGGATCAAGCCCCGCGACATCCTTACCCGTAAAGCGTTTGAGAATGCGATCACCGTCGGTGTCGCCCTCGGAGGATCGACCAACCTCCTCCTGCATCTCATCGCCATCGCCCACTGCGCCGAAGTCGAGTTGACCATAGACGACTTTGCCCGGATCGGAGAGAAAGTCCCGCTTCTCTGCGACCTGAAACCGTTTGGGCGCTACCACATGAGCCACCTCGTTCGCATTGGCGGAATCCGGCCACTGATGAAGTTGCTGCTCGAAAAGGGACTGCTCCATGGCGAGTGCCTGACCTGTACCGGCGAGACCATCGCCGAAAGCCTCAAGGATACCAAAGCCTACCCCAGCTATCCCGAAGAACAGGATATCGTTCGCCCATGGGACAACCCGATCAAGGATTCCACCCACCTGCGCGTACTCCGGGGCAACCTCGCACCCACCGGAGCAGTCGGCAAAATCACCGGCAAAGAAGGCCTTTATTTCAAGGGAACCGCCAAGGTCTATGAGGGCGAAGAAGACGCGCTCAAGGGTATTCTCCGTGGTGATGTCGTTTCAGGCGATGTCGTCGTTATCCGCAACGAAGGTCCGGTCGGCGGTCCCGGCATGCGGGAAATGCTTTCCCCCACCAGTGCGGTGGCTGGTCGTGGCTTGATTCAGGAAGTCGCCCTCATCACCGATGGACGCTTCAGCGGCGGATCCCACGGCTTTGACGTCGGTCACATCACCCCGGAAGCTGCTTGCGGTGGCCCCATCGCGATCGTCAAGGACGGCGACCAGATCGAAATCGACGCGGTCAAGAACACCATTGATCTGCTTATTTCCGACGAAGAGTATCAGCAACGCATGGCCAACCTCAAACCTGCGGCTCCACGCGAAACCCGCGGGGTCCTCGCCAAGTATGCGCGACTGGTTTCCTCTGCCAGCCAGGGAGCCGTCACAGACAAGGATCTCTTCTAAACTGCGGAACATTCCGGGTCCTCCCATCTGAAGGGGTTTGCCATACAGCCAGTCGTAAAAGGCCAGCATATCAGACATGACGATGCGGGAAAGCGCTTGCCTCCACGCGGGATCCCCCGTCTTCTCGTCACCTGACGTTTCCCTTTGGCTACGCAAGCTGGCTCACAGCTATTTTCAGGAATTTCCAGCATACGCATGAAAATCGGTCTCGCCCAAATCAACACCATTGTCGGTGACCTTACCGGGAATCAACAACGCATCCTGAAAGCATACCGCGAACTGGTGGAATCCGGCGCAGAACTGGTGGTCTTCCCCGAGCTTGTCGTGACCGGCTATCCCCCCCGCGATCTGCTTTTCCGCAGCCGCTTCCTCCACGACGCCGAAACCTCCCTCCGGGAAATTGCCAGTCAGACTAGTAGTGTCCCGGCCTTGATCGGTGCCGTCATCCCAAACCCGTCCCCCCGTGGGCGACGTGCCCTCAACGTCGCCGCCTGGTGCGAAAACGGAAAAATCGTTTTTGAAGCCCGCAAATGCCTTCTTCCCACCTACGACGTCTTTGACGAGGATCGCTATTTCGAAGCAGGCACCACTCCGGTCGTTCACAACTGGAATGGCCTGCGCATTGGGATCACCATTTGCGAGGATATCTGGACTGGACCCATCGTCGAAACAAGTCGGCATTATCATATGGAACCCGTGGAACACCTCGCCGACCGGGGAATCGACTTCCTCCTCAACCTTTCTGCCAGCCCCTGGAATTATGGAAAGGACTGCCGCAGGGAAGATATTGTGCGCAATGCCGCCAGCCGGGTGGGTGCCCCTGCCGTTTATGTCAATGCTATCGGAGGCAATGATGAATTGATTTTTGACGGCCACTCACTGGTCATGCGCAGGGACGGAACCCTGCAAGCCGGACTGGCTCCTTTCCGCGAGGAATGCCGCATAGTCGACCTGAAGGATACCTCTGAAGGGCAAGTGGACAGCCGCTTCGAGCGTTCGGAACTAGCGGATATCCATGACGCTCTCGTCCTCGGCTTGCGCGATTACGCCACCAAAACCGGATTCCATAAAGCCGTTATCGGTCTCTCTGGAGGCATCGACAGTGCCCTCACCGCGGCCTTGGCCGTGGCGGCACTGGGCAAGGATAAGGTCCTCGGCGTCAGCCTGCCTTCAGACATCTCCAGCCAGCACAGCAGGGACGATGCGGAAGCCCTCGCCCTCAAACTTGGGATCCGATACGAGAGTCTTTCCATTTCAGCCATCGTCGGTGCGGCTGAGCAAACACTCGCTCCACTTTTTGCAGGGACAGACCGGGATGTCACAGAAGAGAACATCCAAGCCCGCGCCAGAGGTTTGCTCCTGATGGCAATCTCCAATAAGCAACATGCCTTACTACTGACCACCGGAAACAAGAGTGAAGTCGCGGTGGGTTACTGCACTCTCTACGGCGACATGGCTGGCGGCCTTGCAGTTATATCGGATCTACCCAAGACGAAAGTCTTTGAACTCTGCCGATGGCTCAACCGCGATGAGGAAATCATCCCTTGGAATACCATCAACAAACCCCCTTCGGCTGAGTTGCGGCCCGATCAAAAAGACGAAGACTCCCTCCCCCCCTATCCGGTTCTCGACGAAATCCTCCGCCTTTACGTGGAGGAAGGCCGCTCAAGAATTGAAATCGTTGATGCCGGGTTTGACCAAGCCACCGTTGAAGACGTCACCCGCAAAGTGGACCTCAACGAATACAAACGCAAACAAGCCGCCCCCGGCCTGAAAATCAGCCCCCTCGCCTTCGGCGTCGGCCGCCGCATCCCCATCGTCCAAAAATACGTCGGCTAAGCATTCCCTACTGCCCTCTTACCACCATATTTTTTCAGACTAATAATGATCCCCCATTATTAGTCTGAAAAATTGTTTGGTCTTATCCATGTATTGTGGGATAGCATTTGATTTTCTGTCCTTTGGGACCTCGGATTGATCAATAAAATGGCAAAAATCCGAATCAAGGTGCCGGGTTAGCACCATAATCCCAATCACGGTACACACCCTTGCGCAAAGAGCTTATGGAAGGATTCGTCCCCAAGTCAGTTTAGCTGTATTTGATCCTATCCTATCGGATCTTTGACCAGAGTTCGGTAAGAATAGAGCCCGGGGAAGCTCTCTCCCGCTATTCGGGCAACACGCACTGGTGGCTTTCTGCGAGGTGGAAGATGATAGAGGGATCTAAATGTACTCCCCATGCGTTGGACAAAATCCCGACTCCCGATTATCGCCCCTGCGGATAGATAGCGGATCCTGCAGTGCAAGAATTCAGCCATACTCACCTCTCCTCCAGATTTGAGCACCTTTAAGACTTTGGCTGGATCAATCATTCCCTCCTCATTTATCCGTCCATTTCCCCCTTTACCATAGAGGACGCGTCTGTAATCCTTGATGGCATCCAGCCAATCAGCTCGCTCCAGCATTAAGGAAAAACCATTCTGCTCTCTCTTGTGGCCTGACATGGCACGCCCAAAGCCATTCCAGCGATAAGCGGAAGGATCCTTGGTCAGTCCCGCTCTAACCGGATTCAAGTCCACATATGCGCCCACACCGGCCATAACGTGCACATCGTTTTCAACCAAGACACCTTTGTAACGTTCCGCCCAAAGGGCTCCAAAACAGCCATGCCGTTTGTTATAGCACTTACTGAGCCTCTGGTTGAGAGTTTTCATGAATTCGGGCAAATTACCCATGCGTTTTCGAAGCCGGGCTTCCCACGATTTAGCCAGTTCCTGATCTTCACCTCGCAGAATCGTCTCCATTTTGTCCGCATTGGGATAGCCAGGGCTGTTACTCTGTTCATATAAAGCACGGTAAGCCTTCAGGAGATCTTCGACTGAGAGCTTTTTTACTTCGTTTACTGCCGGAACTTTCGCCAGCAAATGGTAGTGATTCGACATGAAGCAATATGTCAGCACCTCAATTCCATGAAAGGCGGCCACTTTGTGCATGATGTGAACGAAGAGATCCTTATCCGGAGCCTTCAGTAGACGACGACCTCCGACAACTCGGGTCATACAATGGAATACACATGGATGGTCAGGATTTATCCCGGGAAGCGATTTTTTCAGCGACATCCAAACATTCGTATACCCTTTTCCGCCAAAATCAAGCTGGAATTCATTTAAGAACAAGGAACACTCATACTGATCCCTCATCCCCATAATTTATCAGACTAGTAAAAGATGGAATCTGATATCCTACTACTAGTCTGAACAATTGTTAATCAGGTGCTTCGGCCAGGGATGAAGACGAGGATTTCGCCGTTGATGCAGTAGCGGAGGTCGGTTGGGGTGTCGAAACCTTCGCCGGAAAAGACGTGGCCGAGGTGGCCTTCGCAGCGGGCACAGACGACTTCAGTGCGCTCGCGGCCCCCGCTGAAATCGGGGCGTTGATGGACGCTGTCGAGGGTGGCGGGGTCATAGAAGGATGGCCAGCCGCAGCGGGAATCAAATTTCTCATCAGAGGTAAAGAGAAGCGCCCCGCAGCCTGCGCAATAATAGGCGCCTTTTCCTTGTGCCTTGAAGGTTTCGTAAGCTGGCCCAAAGGGGTGTTCCGTTCCGGCTTTGCGCAGGATCCGGAACTGCTCGGGAGTAAGACGCTGGCTCCACTCTTCTGGAGTCAAAGACTGAGGATCGGACAGTGGTTCGGGTGGGATGTTTGCCATGCTCTGAAAATAGATGGCTCGTCCCTGATTTGTCCAATCACCGATGGACAAAAAATGGTAGGCCGTCTGGGACTTGAACCCAGGACCAAGAGATTAAAAGTCTCCTGCTCTACCAACTGAGCTAACGACCCTTACCAAATTAAAAAACGAAAACTCAATGACTGGAGGGAATGCAATGCAAGCCGTTTTCACGGATTTTTTGCATGTCATCCCAAGGATTAAGCCAAGGCAGGATTGGGTGAGCCGAGTCCCTCTTCACCTTCAGACTCATCCTGAGTCTTTTTTTTCCCAGAGTTATTTCCGGGAGGTGGCTCATTTCCTGTATTCTGGGCGGATTTAACCGGGGTACGGATCTCACCGAATTTGATAATTTCCTCAACGTGTACTCCTTCAATCGTCTCGTATTTGAGGAGGGACTCCGCAATGATGGTGAGGGCGTCCCGATGTTCTTCAATGATTTGCTTTGCCCGATCATACTGTTTGGAGACAATTCCTGCGATGGCCTCATCGATGAGCGAAGCGGTCTTCTCGCTGTAATTCTGGGTGCGGGTGATTTCGCGGGCGAGGAAGAGTTGTTCCTGGTTTTCACCGAGGGCTACTGGGCCGAGGTCACTCATCCCCCAATCGCAGACCATGTGACGGGCGATTTTGGTAGCCTGTTTGATATCACCGGCAGCTCCGTTACTGAAATCTCCGGTTTCGACTTCCTCACCGATTCGCCCCCCCATTGCCATGCAGATGCTGTTAAGGAGTTCGGTTTTGGACTGGCCCAGAATGTCTTTGGTTGGGGCAAACATCGTCATTCCAAGGGCTCTGCCCCGCGGGATAATGGTAACCTTGTGGAGCCGCATCTTGCGGTCCCCGATAATGGCCTGAACAAGGGCATGTCCGGCTTCATGAAAGGCGGTCATCCGCTTATCTTCCTCGTCCATCAACTTGCGGCGTTCGCGCCCGTAAGCGATCTTGTCACGAGCTTCGTCGATATGGTGGCGGGTGACCTCCTTGCTGCCATAGCGTGCGGCGAGAAGCGCACTTTCGTTCAAGAGGTTGGCAAGGTCTGCACCGGAGAATCCGGTGGTGCCAGCTGCGACTGCAGCCATATCGACTCCCTCTGCCAACTTGATTTTCTTGGCATGAACCCGAAGAATTTCCTCGCGTCCCTTCATGTCGGGAAGATCGATCATGACGGATCGGTCAAAGCGGCCGGGACGCAGAAGGGCACTGTCGAGGACATCCGGCCGATTGGTTGCAGCCATGATGATGACACCTTCATGTCCATCAAAACCGTCCATCTCTACCAGCAGAGAATTGAGCGTCTGTTCCCGTTCATCATTCCCGCCACCGAGTCCGGCCCCACGCTGACGGCCGACTGCATCGATTTCATCGACGAAGATAATGCAGGGGGCGTTTTTGCGCCCCTGTTCGAACATATCGCGGACGCGGGCAGCCCCCACCCCCACAAACATTTCCACGAAATCGGAACCGCTGATGCTGAAGAAAGGCACATCGGCTTCACCGGCGACCGCCCGGGCGATCAAGGTTTTGCCTGTTCCGGGAGGCCCGACGAGCAAAACGCCTTTGGGGATACGTCCTCCGATGTTCTGGAATTTTTTGGGATCCTTGAGAAATTCAACCACCTCGGCGACGTCTTCTTTGGCCTCGTCGCAACCGGCAACGTCCTTAAAGGACACGCGGTCCTTTTCACGGGTGAGCATTTTGGCCTTGGACTTGCCGAAGCTCATGGCGCCCCGTCCCGCCTGCCTCAGTTGACGGACAAAAAGGAAATAAATGAGGGCGATGATCAGCACAAAAGGAAGCAAGGTAATGAGGATATCCGTCAGCAGTGTGCTGGCAGGCTGCTCATCAAATTTCCCGGATTCCTGAAGTGCCTGCAGGCTGTCATCGGTGAGTTGGCCTTTGGCAATAAAAGGTTTTTCTGCGCCATCCTCAGCGATGAGTTTACCGGAGATTTCGTGCCAGTTTCTGCCACCCTGAGGAGTCGGTTTAATGGTACCTGAAAGGATTCGTCCCTGATCTTCACGAACATCGCTCACTACCTCATTGATTTTGAGCTGCTCAATTTCGCTGTGAGCACCGGATTGCAAGAAATAGAGCAGACCGATCATCGTAAGAAAGACGATCGCCCAGATGGTCATCATCCGGCCTTGGCTGCCGCCGCGCAGAGGCTGATTGCGATTGGACTGGTTATTATCGGGCATAAAAGACAATTCAAGGTGCCGAGGGGGTCCGGTAAGTCAACCTCAGAGCCCGGACCGTTTGAAAACTGAGTTTGCAGGCATCCGCCGGGGCGAAGCCCGGTATCCAAAGAATATCTCCCATGGGGGAGCAGAATACCGGTAGTCGGTGACGGATGGGCTGAGGAATATTACGATCTATAAACCAATCCTGAAGTTTTCGCAAGCCGGGGGCTCCCAGTGGTTGAAAGCGATCTCCGGGCTGCCAATTCCGGACAAGGATGGGTATTTCCTCATCAGGGCAGCACAGATATGCTTCTTTAAATGGGTCTGCCTTTCGCTCTAAGGCATTGCTCAGTCCGGGATCTCCTTTCTCCACCCATTCTGCTTGAATCAAACCATCACCATCCCAATTCCATTCGCCAGGGGGGGTGATGGATAAAGGGGCACAGAGATCCCACAGAGACTGGGTGGAATCGAGGGATTTCAGGCGTAGAAATTGATTCTCAAGAACAAGGATCGTATTCTTGGCCACCACCCACTCAACGCACGCTCGACTTGCCAGTTGATCAAGAATGTCCTCGAGAACGTTCCGGGAAAGTGGTGTGGGTAAATAGCGGCGAGCCCAACGTTCGAGGATGCGCCGTTGCAAGGCCCGCGGTTCAGCCCGAAGGGCTTGCCGTGGGATCGATCCATCCGGCTCCTGATACTGTTGGAACCAATTTTCGGACATAGATTCCAGCAAGGCATCGACCTCTCCCAACTGCCGGTGAACACCACTTGCAGCAAGTCTGAGGTCACGTTGAGGAAAGATCTCCTCAATTACAGGAAGTAGCTCATGGCGAATGCGGTTGCGGTCATACCGGTCAGAGGCATTGGAGAGGTCTTCCCGCCAGGAGAGGCCCGCCGTCTGGAGGGAGTGAACGATCTGTCGGGACGTGAAGTGAAGGAAAGGACGAAGATGGGTCGGCCGATCCGAAAAGCTTTGAATTGCCCGCATTCCAGCGAGTCCGCTCAGGCTGCTCCCTCTGGCGATGCGAAAGAGCAGATTTTCCAGGACATCATCGGCATGATGCCCGAAGACGATGGCCCGGGCATCAAAAGCAGCGGCCATTTCAGCCAGAAGTTCCATCCGCAATAAACGTAATTGGTCTTCGGACGCACCCGATTTGGCTTGGGCAAAACGCATGGCACAGTCCACCCCGAGCCGTCCGGCAAGGGAACGCACCGATTCTGCATCATGGTCTGCATCTTCCCCTCTGATCCCATGATGGACATGGGCCAGTTGCAGGGACAGATCTGGAAAATGCACCCGCATCCAACAAGCCAAAGCCACGGAATCTGCCCCGCCGGAGCAGGCCACCAGAATCCGCTGCGGCTGAAAGTCTGGCGATTGCAGCCAGCCAAGTACCTCCTGCGGTGCACCCTCCCGGGGCAGGCAGTCGGCAAATATCTGGAGGGAAGAAGGGGGCATCTCCGTTCCGGTTTTAAAGGATGGAGGAAGAGTGGGTTGCGATACGCAGAGCAGCAAAAGGAATCTGCCCCTGAAGAGGGATCAGCCCGGAAGCAGATCCGAACCAAACCACGGCTGGAGTACCTCAGGAATACGCACCGATCCGTCTTCGTTGGCATTGTTTTCGAGGATGGCGGCGAGGACACGGGGGATGGCGAGGGCGGAGCCGTTCAGGGTGTGGACCACGCGGGGTTTCCCGTCTGATCCGCGAAAACGGATGTTTGCGCGGCGGGCTTGAAAATCGGTGAAATTACTGCAACTGGAGACCTCCAGCCAACGTTGTTGACCGGCGGCCCAGACCTCGAAGTCATATTGCTTGGCATGGGGAAAGCCGATGTCACCTGTGCACATCAGCAATCGACGGTAAGGCAAGCCAAGTTTGCGGAGCAGGTTCTCAACATGCTCTGCGAGGGATTCCAGTTCCTCAAAACTCTGGTCGGGATGCACCCATTTGACGACCTCGACCTTGTCAAACTGATGGACCCGATTGAGGCCACGGACATCCTTGCCATGGCTGCCCGCCTCCCGTCGAAAACACGGGGAATAGGCGCAGGCATAGAAAGGTAACTGATCCGGATCGAGGATTTCGTCGCGGAGGAAATTCGTCACGGGAACTTCGGCGGTCGGGATGAGATAGAGGTCGTCTGCTTCCGCGTGGTACATCTGACCCTCTTTATCCGGAAGCTGGCCGGTAGCGGTTGCGCTGGCCGGATTGACACAGAGTGGCGGCATGATCTCGGTGAAACCCGCCTTGGTGTTTTCATCGAGGAAGAACTGGAGTAAGGACCGCACGAGCCGGGCCATGTCTCCGACAAAAAACGGCCAGCCGGCACCGGTCACCTTTGTTCCCCGCGGCAAGTCCACCCATTGCTCAAAACGGGGTAAATCCCAGTGCGGTTTGGCATGGGCAGGCAGGCTTTCGATATCGCCCCAGGAAGAGTGCACTACATTTTCATCCTCCCCCCGGCCAACGGGAACCGACTCATGCGGGATATTGGGAATGGCTAAAAATGCGGCATCAAAAGCCTCTTCGGCCTCCGCCTGGCGGGCCTGAAGTTCCTTAACTTCGGCGGCCAGCGATTTCATTTCAGCGACTTTGGCGAGAAACTCCGGAGAGCCCTTGGGCAGAGAGGCCATTTCACTGTTGGCGGCTTTCTGCCGGGCACGGAGTTCCTCCGCCCGGCGAATCTGCTCACGGCGTCTGGTATCCAGATCGATGACGGCGTCGAGATCGACCGAGAACTTCTTGGTCGCGAGGCGTTCACGGATCAAATCAACGTTTTCCCGAAAATATTTGAGGTCGAACATGATGCAGCGAACCAGCCAAGTGGATTCCCGGACAAAGGCAATCCGGGAAACAAAAAGTTCGGGCCGTGGCCATCAAGGGTTCTCTGCCCGGAGACCGCGAATCAGGCCGGAGAGACACTCATGCCGCTGATCAGAGGTCCGCCCCTGAAACAACCATCCGGTTTCCTTTGACCGGAGGACCAAGCCCCCACACATCCAGCGCCCGTTGCGGTAATGAATGGACCATACGCCATCGAGGGGTCCGGTAACATGCGCAGGAATCATCGGGAAGGTGTCCACGGCCTGAGCGGTATCGAGTGAGGCAAAGACCAGCCGCGTGCCAAAGGAAGGTTCCCTTGGATCGAAGTGGAAGGAATCGATCTGGACGCTTCCGCCATGGATTCGGGCATTTGCCCGCTCGATGCGAAACCGGTTGAACATGGGCCAGGAGAAGACCACTTCCACCTCATCGAAAGACATGGTATCGACCTGAAAGCGATCCATCTGGACCATTTGCAATCCAATCGAACGGGGAAACGGGCGTGCTTCCATCCGGAGGGCTCCATTGGCTCCCTCCAGGGACCAGTCGCCCTGTGCTGACTGGACGTTCGCTTCGTTGACAAATGCGGTGAACCGGGCGGCGATGGAAAGGAAATTGGCTGGATGGATTCGATCTGCTTCGAGGTTCCACTCGAGGGCGCCCTCGGCGGAAAAACGTTGGAAAAAAGAAAAACGTTCCCGAAGCCAGGGCAGCACCTTGGTCAAATCCCAATCCGCGGCCAGACGAGCATTGGTCCCCATGTTTTTTTCGCTCTGAAAGGACCAGGTTGCGAGCACGGTGCCAGCCCCGGGATCCCGCACAGTCCCGCCGCTGTGTACTCCATCTTCTTCAGTGGTTACGCGTCCCTGCAGTCTGGCCCAGTCGAGTCCCGACGATGCATGTTCCAAAACAGTATCGAGGGACAGACTCATTCCACCGGACGCCAACTGTTCCCCATGGAGGCGAGTATTCGCCAAACTCCAGCCGGGAAAGCGTGGAGACTCCAGAACACTCATTCGCCCATTCCATGCAGTTTCCTCCAGATTGAGAAAGAAGCGGAAGGGATGCACCTCCATCCAAGGGCCGGACAAAGCGTGAAAGGCAATCTGTAACTCACCCTCGCGAACGGGTTGAAAAAGTTCAGGCCAATCGGAAAAAAAGCGGGCACTGAAGGAACCGTTCCATCCTGAAGTGTGGCGCCAATTGAAGTCCGGTGTCTCTACTTTCAAACGGCCCGCTTTTGAGCGCTCCATCACAAGCTGAAAATTCTCTGCCATCCATCCATGGTGCTGCCAGAAATCCACGGACAGCCCGGCCTGCAGGTCAAACGAGCGGCCCTCCCCTCCGACAGCCAACATCCACATGGGAGCGGAAAGGTGTCCTCCCAACCAGCGGACTGAGGTGAAGTCTCCCTCCAGCAAACCGCTCCAGGCATTCAGGTAATCCTGCTGGCCTTGTGCGAGCCATTCCCCACTGACTCTGGAAAGCCGGTCGACTGAAGCCCCCGCATCCATCCAGAAGTCAGGATGGAGGGGATGTTCGGGAGGCACCAGCGCTTTGAGCCGTTCGGCGGGAGTATCCCAGACAAAGCGGGCCCGGGCAGACCATTCCGCTGCGGGCAGAGCCGAAAGGTTTGCGCCCCATTCCAAGTCAAAATCCTCCCCGTAGAGCAAAGACTCCATCGTGGTTTGCCCCTCCTGCTGGTAATATTGAAGCACGCCGCGCAAAGCCCAGTCCACCTCCTGCCCACGCAAAAGCAGGCGAATGTCGGGCAATTGAAGCGAGCCCACCGGGGGCAACTGGGTCCACCACCCCGCTGGTTCCGGTTCCGGCAAGGCAGGCCGGGGGGTCCCCTCTGGCGCAGGCGGTAGGGGGCGAACGGGCTCAGGCGGAGGAGGACGATCGGGAAGCGGCCGTTCATCCATGAGGGGAACCGGGGGCCACCATCCCAGAAGGTCGAACTGAAGCTCAGCCAGCTCTGCCGAAAAGCCATCGATAGTACCTTCCCGGAGGCCACGGAGTTTCCAGTTGACTGCGGGCCCCTGCAAAGAAAGCACAAAGGGCTCCCCGGCGAGGCGGGCGCTTTCCATCTCAACGCCATAGAGACTCCAGGTGGCGGAATCCCATTCGACGAAATAATCGGCAGAACGGGCAATGGAACGTACCTGTCCTTCAATCCAGCGAGGAAGCAGGACGGCGGGAATCAAGTAGCCGCAGAGCCCTGCGAGCAGCAGCAACCCGAGCCAGGCGGTCCATTTACGCGGAGATCGCTTATACTCAACTTTGGGATCGGACTTCAGCAGCTGCTCTTCCATGAGATGAACACTTCTCTGAAGAATCCAACGAGTCCTCAGGGCATGGCAATCCCGGAATGGCTGGAAAGGGCAGTCCGGGATTCCTTCAGATTGAGATTGTGCCGGAGGCCCTTCAACAGGCATAGGACTGAGCAGAGCTGTGAACGACAGTGGTCGGGATGACGTGAAAAAGGAAAAGGCGGACAGTTTTCGCTGTCCGCCTTGAAACGTAACTCCCCTACGCACTCAAAACCCTAATCGCGCTGGGACCCAATCTTATGAACACCCAAGGAAACCTGTTTTCCGAAGGTAAGTTTCATGAAAAATGAAAAGTGTTGTGATTTCACCTTAAAACCGCCGCTTATGCTCATTTTCATGCCCCTTTGACAAGAATGGGGCGTTTTCCAGAGCTTGGAGGCAAATTTTTACAGGGATTCACAAAGAGAACGTGGCGACCACTGGTATGAACATGCACCCATCAGCCTGAAAAACAGGTCGTGACAGATTCCTCTTGTCGTCAAGGGCCTGAACCTTTCTGGTGCGGCATATGCAAGCTGGAATTGTAGGCCTGCCGAACGTAGGCAAGAGCACATTATTTAATGCCATCACCCGGACGCGAAAAGCAGAAGCGGCCAATTATCCGTTCTGTACGATTGAGCCGAATGTCGGTATCGTGCAAGTCCCGGATGCCCGGCTGAATGTACTGGCGGAGATGGTCAAAACGCCGGTCATCATCCCTGCTGCCATCGAATTTGTGGACATTGCCGGTCTGGTTGCCGGAGCCAGCAAAGGAGAAGGGCTCGGGAACAAGTTTCTTGCCAACATTCGCGAAGTCGATGCGATCATTCAGGTCGTCCGTTGTTTTGAAAACGACGACATCATCCACAGTCTCGGTTCGGTCGATCCGGTGCGTGACATTGAAATCATTCTGACGGAGCTGGTTCTGGCGGACCTGCAGAGCGTGGAGAACCAGTTGGAGCGCCAGGTGAAAAAAGCCCGCAGTCTGGACAAGGATGCCCAGGCCAACGTGACCTTGCTGGAAAAGCTGCGGCCGCTATTGAACGAAGGTAAACCTGCTAGCGAGTTACCGCTGGAAGAGGAAGAGCGACCCCGGCTGAAGTCCTTCTGCCTGCTGACCACCAAGCCGATAATCTTTGCCTGTAATGTCTCGGAGGATGATCTGGCCGATCCTTCATCCAATCCCCATGTGCAGTCAGTCCGCCAATACGTGCAATCCGCCCATGCCCAGGCCAGCTCGGTCGTCATTTGCTCCAAGCTGGAAGAGGAGCTGAGCGAAATGGATCCGGAGGAGGCCAAGGCTTTTCTGGCGGACATGGGAGTAAGTGACAGCGGCGTCAGCCAATTAATCCAGGCCACCTATAAACTCCTCGGACTGGCCAGTTACTTCACGGCGGGAGAAAAAGAAGCCCGGGCCTGGACCTTCAAGCTAGGCATGAAGGCCCCGGAGTGTGCGGGAATTATTCACACTGACTTTGAGAAAGGTTTTATCAAAGCAGAGGTTGTCTCTTATCAGGATCTGGTTGCGGCCGGTTCCAAAACGGCGGCGAAGGAAGCCGGAAAAGTTCGGATGGAAGGCAAAGAGTATCTTTTCAAGGATGGCGATGTCACGGAATTCCGATTCAATCGCTAGCGAAAAACCGGTTTTTGATGAAATAATATGCATCCGCAGTGGCTCACTTTCATTCGATGAAGGGAACTGCGTGTGCGCTCAGCCGCTCCAAACCCTAAATCCCTCTTACCATGCATTGGAAATTTTTCAGTTTAGCCATTTGCGCGGCAGTCGTATTCAGCGGTTGTCGGGACCAATCGGCACCCCGGGTATACACCGTTCCCAAGGAGGAATCACCTCCAGCAGGAACTCACCGACACGAAGATATGCCCCCCCATGCCATGCCCTTGCCGGACGACCCGATGGCCTCCATGGCCAATCAGACACTCCCGGAAGAAGTGCTCAACCGGGCGGCTACGCGCCCGGCTTGGTCGGTTCCCGAAAGCTGGGAAGAGTTGCCCCCTTCCCCTATGCGGATTGCCACTTTTGAGGCAAGTGATGCGAGCGGAGTGGCCGACATTGCGATTACCTCTTTCCCCGGCGATGTCGGTGGAATGCTGGCCAATGTCAACCGCTGGCGCAGTCAGCTTGGCCTCTCTCCGACCACTCAGGCGGAGATTGACCGCGCAGCCCAGACCCTGCGTACTCCTTCGGGTGATGCCATCGCCCTTGAATTTTCCAATGGCACGACCAGCACCCTGGTGGCCACCCTCCGCCATCAGAATGCGTCCTGGTTTGTCAAGATGACTGGCCCGGCAGCACTAGTGGGGCGCGAAGCCCGCAATTTCCGTGAATTCGTCCGTTCCATAGATTTTACGGCGGCCACCGAGCCGGCCACTGCCTACTGAGTTATGGCAAAATCAAAACCGACCATCCCTTTGTTCAGCGCGTTTGCCTGGACCTTTTCTGCCAGTGGACTCCTGATCTTCTTTGCAAACCTGCTGGGTTTTGGTGGAAGAAGCTGGATTTTCCCGCAAGTGGACAGCCTCTCCGGCCTGCTCATCACCAGCTTTCTTCTCTTTCTGACCGGAATGGTCCCATTCCTCCTGCAAGGCCTTCGCAAGTCGGGGGCTTCCTGAGACATGCACTTACTGTGGAAATTCTTCACCTCCCTGCGCCTGACCATCTATCTGCTCGCAGCCAGCACCCTCCTGGTGTTTTTCGGCACACTGGATCAGGTTCACGACGGGATCTATCTCACGCAGCAACGCTACTTTGAGCATGCCTTTGTGGTCTGGGCATATCCTCAGCAATGGCTGTTTTTCGAATACCTGGGCTGGGTACGCTTGCCCATGCCGGCGGGTTACCTCCTGGGCCCCCTGCTGGTGATCAACTTGTTTTGTGCCCACTTCAAGTATTATCAGGCCCGTTGGCGTAAACTGGGAATCGCGCTGATTCATGGCGGGCTGGTCATCCTGCTGGTCGGACAGCTCATCACCCAGCTGGGTCAAAAAGACTTTTTCCTCTGGCTGGACGAAGGTGAGAAGAGCAACTACATCGAATCCTTTCACGACAACGAGCTGGTGGTGATCGATAAGAGCCATGCGGATTTCAACCGGGTAGTCAGCTGGCCGGTCAGCGCCTTCAGCCGACAACAAACCACCCTGCGTCACCCCACCCTTCCGTTCACGGTGGAGGTGGCTGGATTTGTTCCCAATGCTGCTATTTTGCCGCGTGATCAGGCACCACCCAATGCACCCGATCTTGGCTTCACCCGGGGGCTCGGGGCGGAACGGGACTTTACGGTATTGCGAATGGCTCCGACTTATGCGGATGGCGAACGCAACCGGGCAACCGCCATCGTTGATCTGCGCACTTCCGACGGAACCCTGGGCCGTTGGCTGGTCTCGAATGTTTTCCGCAACAAGACCCCGACCCAGGTGGTGATGCCGCCTCAGGAGTTCGAATACAACGGCCGCACTTACGAGATCGCGCTGCGATTCACCCGGGAATATCTGCCCGCTTACATCAGGCTCAATGAGTTTACTCATGACCGATATCCCGGAACGGACATTCCCCACAATTTTTCAAGTGACGTTGACATTATCGATGTGGAAAGTGGCACCGCCCGCTCCACGCTGATCTACATGAACAATCCGCTGAGGTTTGCGGACTACACCTTTTATCAGGCCTCCTTTGCCAACAACGACACTTCCTCCATGTTTCAAGTGGTGCGTAATCCGGGGCGCTGGATTCCTTATATCGCAACGGCAGTCATCACGCTGGGGCTGGCTTTGCAGTTTGGCATCGGTCTGCTGCGATTTGCCGGAAGGATGCGCAATCGATCCGGTGTCCAAAGAAGCAATAGTGTTCCCTCAACCCCGGCACCGGAGCATCAGGCATGAAAGAACGAATTGCATCCATTCTCCTCGCAGGCTTTTTCGTGGGTCTGGCGTTGATTCTACTGGTCCGCTCGCTGAGTCATGGTGAGCTTCATCCGGAAATGGACCTGAACCGTTTCAATGAACTTCCCGTGCAGGAAGGAGGCCGTATCAAACCACTGGATACGATTGCCCGCAACACCCTGATGGTGGTAGCCGGACGCCAATCCTTCAAGAACGATGCGGGCGAACGCATTGTGGCGGGAAAGTGGCTGGCAGAGTTGTTGCTGCACACCTCTGAGGCGGCCAACCGGCAGGTGTTCCGGATCGATCATCCGGATATTGTCGGTTTGCTGGGACTGCATTATGAGGAGCGAAAGTATTTCTCCCTGAGGGAGATAGCTCCTCACTTCGAAACCCTCGAAGAGCAGTTCAGTCTGGTCAACACGGAGCCTGCTCTGCGCACGCCTTATGAGCGGGCCTTAGTCAAGTTGCGGGATGCCATCTACATTTACGATGCGACCGCATATGCGCTCATTCCGCACCCGGCCTTCGGCGATGTGCATACGGATTACATCACGATTGAGCGTCTGGCTGAAGACCGGATCACCGCCGAGCCCGGTTCCCCTACGGCGGAAACCGTAGCTATTGCTCAACGTCTCCTGCGGGAGCAATATCGCCCGCTGACGAATTTGCCGGTTCGCGCTTTTCCGCCGGAAGATCCCACGGTTTCCAACTCCTGGTCGCCACTGGGCAAAGTGCTGGTCGAGAAAATTGATACCGGAGAGATGGATCCGGTTGCATTGAAATACGCCCAATTAGCTACGGCCTTTCGCAACAACGATGCGGCCGCCTTCAACCGGACCCTGGATGAGTTGACTGAAACACTGATCCCGCGCCTGCCCGAGGGCTACGCCGGGACCATCGCATTTGAAACCTTTTTCAACCGGACGGATCCCTTTGCCTTCTCGATGTATGTCTATGTGCTGGTTTTTCTGGCAGCATCCCTGGGCTGGCTGGTCTTTCCGCGAACGCTCCTCCCCACCGCATTCGGTTTACTATTATTAGCCTTTATCGTGCACAGCTTCGGGATGTGGGCGCGGATGGATATCCAAGGACGGCCACCGGTTACCAATCTTTACTCATCCGCCATTTTTGTCGGCTGGGGAGCTGTTCTCCTCTGTGCCATCATGGAAGCCATTTACCGCAATGGCATTGCGGCGGCTTCCGCCGCGCTGATCGGTTTTCCCACCCTCATCATCGCGCATCACCTCAGCAAGACCGGAGACACCCTTGAGATGATGCGGGCTGTGCTGGATGACAACTTCTGGTTGGCCACTCACGTGCCGACAGTGACGATCGGATACTCGGCAGTCTTCCTGGCGGGAGCGCTGGCCATCATTTACATTCTGCGTGAACGCTTGATGGGTGGCATGAGCGACCAGACCAGCAAGTCGATTGAGCGGATGATGTATGGCACCATTTGCTTTGCCACCTTCTTCAGCTTTGTCGGAACGGTATTGGGAGGGATCTGGGCAGACCAGTCCTGGGGGCGCTTCTGGGGCTGGGACCCGAAGGAAAACGGAGCGCTCATGATCGTGCTGTGGAATGCCATGATCCTCCATGCCCGATGGGGTAAAGTCGTATCCGTGACCACCCTGATGCAGTTTGCCATCGTTGGAAACATCATCACCGCATGGTCCTGGTTTGGGACCAACATGCTGGGTGTGGGGCTGCACAGCTATGGATTTATGGACAGCGGCTTTTTCTGGCTGGTGGCCTTTTGCCTGAGCCAGCTTGTTTTCATTGCGATCGGCTGGTTACCCCCTTTGAATTTCAAAAAGGCACAGTCGATATCTCCATAACGCCTCCATCCGGGAGAAGCAGACACTCTCTCTTCATCGCAATTGGAGTGGAGGACTACTTAAGACCAAACTGCTCAATCCGTTTGCGGAGTGTTGCCCGGGTGATTCCAAGAATGGCGCTGGCTTTAACCTGATTTCCATTGGTTTCTTCCAAGACCCGCTCAATCATGGCACGCTCTATTTCCTGAAGAATATTTTCCTCAGTGTGTTCGCGGATTCGGGAGAAGAGCAGATCGAAAGCGCCTTCCAATCCGATGGGTCCGCCACTGAGGGCAGGTTCACCGATTCCACCAGCAGACTCCTGCTCCATCAAAGATGTGGATGAACCCGTTAAGGACGCATCGGAAGTGGTCGTCTTCTCAAGTGGTGCCACGACTGCTGAAGGTTTCTCTCCGGGCTTGGCACCCTTGGTAACCTCAAGCGGAAGATCCTTGGTTAAAATCGTATCTCCCTTGGCGATGACAGCTGCCCGCTGAATCACGTTTTCGAGTTCACGGACATTTCCAGGCCAAGGGTAGCGGCAAAGGATATCGAGCGCTTCGCTGGAGATCTGGCGCACCCTGGTTTTGCGGGCTTTGAGCATGCGCTGCACCATATAGTCGACGAGTGCAGGAATATCCTCCGCCCGTTCGCGCAGTGCGGGGAGGCGGATCCGCATGACATTGAGACGGTAGTAAAGATCTTCCCGAAAGGTTTTTTCCGCGATCATCTTTTCGAGATCCTTGTTGGTGGCGGCGATCACCCGCACATCCACCTTGATCGGTTCATCCCCACCGACCCGTTGAATCTCACCTTCCTGCAGTGCCCGGAGAATCTTGGTCTGGGTTGGAAGTGCCATGTCACCGATTTCATCGAGAAACAAGGTTCCGCCATCGCACAGTTCAAATTTACCCGCACGCTGTTGGGTGGCTCCGGTGAACGAGCCTTTTTCATGACCGAACAGTTCACTCTCAATCAGGTTCTCCGGAATGGCCGCGCAATTGACAGCCTGATAGGGGCGGTTACTGCGATGGCTGTGCTTCCAGATAGCTCTGGCAATCAGCTCTTTACCGGTGCCACTCTCTCCCGTGATCATCACGGTTACATCGCTTGCCGCGACTTGTCCGATGATTTTAAAGACTTCCTGCATCGGTTCGGACTGTCCGACAATCCCCTCCTGATAGTCATCGCTGTTGAGAACGGGAGTGTAGGCGTTCTGAGCCTTGAGCAAGTCCGCATGAGCGGCAATGGCGCGATCCGTCAGACTGAGCACTTTCTTCACATCAAAGGGCTTAACAATGTAATCGAAGGCCCCGAACTTCATGGCCTCGATCGCCGTCTGAGTAGTGCCAAATGCCGTCATCAGGATGGTCATGGCCTGAGGGGCGGCGGATCGCAAATGCTGGAGGGTTTCGATTCCTCCCATTCCAGCCATGCGATTATCCAGAAAGATCACGACAGGGCTTTCCGTTTCCGCGACTTGAATCCCCTCCTCCCCGCTTGAGGCCGTCAATACCCGGTAGTTGCGAGCACCGAGGACGCGTTCGAGCGAGTAACGGATCTCACTGTCGTCATCAATAATCAGGATGGTGGAGGACTGGGTGCTCATATAAAATCGTTGGGACGAGACGCTATGGCAGCTTACCGACGCCTTGCCTAAGGAGCAACCGACTGTGGAAACTTGTCAAGAATGTGAGTCCGTTCCTCTCGATTTTTCTGCTTTTTGTTATAAACCAGCTGATCGCCCCCCGCCCAGCAAAACCTGCATCCATGCCTTGCACCCTTCAAGGCGGAGGTCCATCGTATGGGACTGATGAGTCGTCCGAAACCATCCTGGTCGATTCCGCTGTTCCCTGTATTCGGGATCAAGCTGGAGTTACACCTGACCTTCTTGCTGCTGCTCGCCTGGGCGGCGGTAGTGGGTTATCAGGTGCAGGGGGTCTGGACATCCCTTTGGGCAGTGGCCGTGGTGGTGGGCGGCTTTACCTGTGTGGTTCTACATGAGCTGGGACACAGTCTGACCGCACGACTATATGGTATCCATACCCACCGCATTCTTCTCCTGCCGATCGGAGGGATGGCACAGCTCTCTGAAATGCCCCGGGAACCCAAGAGGGAGCTGCTCATCACGGTGGCCGGCCCTGCGGTGAATTTCATACTCGTTCTCTTTCTGGCGGCCCTGCTCTATCTGGGGTATGCCCGGATGGATTTGGCCACCTTTATCGCCGAGCTGAATCAGTTCTCCTTCACGATCGACGGATTTCTTCGCCTGATGCTGTTCTACAATCTGGCCATGGGCGTTTTCAACTGCCTGCCGGTCTTTCCGATGGATGGAGGGCGCATTCTCCGATCAAGCCTCGCATTCCGCTATCCTTACCTACAGGCAACCCGCATCGCCATTTGGGTGGGACGGCCGTTGGCAGTAATGGCGCTGGGAGCAGCTGTCTGGTACGGACACTGGCTGTTGGTCATCCTGTTCATCTTCATCTTTACCCTTGGCGAGCTGGAATGGCGCTTTGTGCGGATGAGTGAACGATACGCCCATTTCCCTGTGGGCAATCTCACCGCCCAGCGATTTTTCCGGACATCCCCTCAGACAGATCTCGGCCGGGCGGTCGAACAGTGCCTCTTTGACCAGCCGCAGGAAATCGTGGTGTGCGAGGGCGACCACATTCTGGGGATCCTCACCCCTGAAGAAATCCGACGCTATAGTCAGCAGTGTCCCCCGCAGACGCTTCTCAGCCAAATCAGCAAACCTCCCTCCAGCGTTCAGGCCAACTGGCCGCTCTCAGCCATTGGGAAGTATCTGGATGAAGGTTCCCGCACCCGGCTGGCGGTTTACGACGGTGAGCACCTCCTGGGGATTCTTCGCACCGACACATTGGACGGTCTACTGGAGTGGCATCGCGCCCTGCATCAAGTACCCCACACCCCAAGATTTCCTGCCGGAGAGGCTATCAGAATTGAAAAATTTCCCTGAATTCGTCTGGGCAAGGTCTTGACATCCGCGCCAGAGTTTCCACTTTGACGTCTTTGCCTTTGGGGAAGAGTAGCTCAGTTGGTTAGAGCGAAGGACTCATAAGCCTTAGGTCGCCGGTTCAATTCCGGCCTCTTCCACCATTTATTAGCTGTCTTTTTACGCTTTGCTCCTCTTTTGATTGACCTTTTCTCTATGCGCTTGCCTAACGAACGGAGAATAGTCTTTTTTCATGGCATGAAAAAGCTGACTTCGCTCCTGGTGCTTCTCGTCCTTTTCATTTTTTTCGCGCTGACTTTATCAGCTGGGACAGGGCCGGTTGATGTCGGTTCCACGCCTGAAGAAGTGCGTGCGGCCTGGGGCGAACCCCAGGGGATCATGGGGCGCGGCGGCAACAGCATCTGGCAGTATCCCGAGCGCACGGTACGGTTTACCGATGGAAAAGTCAGTCTGATTCAGGATCGCAGGGAAGAGCATCTGCCCAATGCTGCTCCGCGTCAGGAGGGCAACCGCCGTATCCCCGCAGTAAGGGAAATTCGCAACAATGGAGCCCGGATCGAACTGAGGGAACTGGCAGAGCCCGGCAAAGTCACCATTGTTGACTTTTTTGCCGACTGGTGTGCTCCCTGCCGCCGGATCAGCCCCGTGCTGGAATCGATGGCAAAAAGCCAGGAAGATGTCATTTTGCGCAAGGTGGACATCGTCAATTGGCAGACCCCGGTTGTTCGCCAGCACAACATTTCCTCTATCCCCTACATCATCGTTTTGGATCGCAACGGACGTCTGGTGGGGCAAGCGACCAGCGACCCGAGGGTAGTCGATCGCAACGTCAAGCAGGCCCTGCGCCGGTAACGGCAAACCAGCCCCCGCCGGAGTGAAATCTGAAAGGCTCCTGCAACGATCCACCCCTGCTCCAGCGAGCCGATGAATCAGCGGTCAAATTGACGTTTCAAGGTCAAGCGGTGAATTTTGGCGTTGTGACGGACGTCTACCGGAAATTTGCGGTGAAAGAAAAAGGTTTCAATCTCATCAGTAATGGGCTGTTCGGCGGCCATTCGGTGCAAGTCCGCTCGTTCGATTTTTGCACCCGGATGGAGTTCCACCACCACGGCAGGTTTTTGATTGGGACGCTCGCCCAGTCCAATCAGGGCTGATCGGAATATAGCCGGGTGCCGATTGAAAATGCCTTCCACCTGATCGGTGTAAAGGATCCCATTGGGTGTTTCCACCCGCTCAACGAGCCTGCCGCAGAACCACAGCCGCCCAAAAACATCCCGATAGCCCAGATCCCCCATGCGGTGCCAGACCGTGCCATTCTCCTCAATAATTTTGGCCTGGGCAGTGGCCTCGGGCAAGGCATCGTAGGCCTTGGTCACGGAAGGGCCGGTGACGACGATTTCACCGATTTCCCCATCTTCCAGGCATTCGGCCTCATCCCAGGAGGAAATGGCCCCATCCTGCAAGCGGATGATCCTTGCCTCGACTTCCTTGAGAGGCTTGCCCACGCAGGTTCCGGCTCCGGATTCCGTCTGTTCCCAGGAATCGGTAAGGATCTCCGTCGCGCTCATGGAGCTGACCGGAAGGCACTCCGTCGCGCCATAGGGTGTATGAATTTCCCCGTTGGGCATGAGCGCACCCAGCCGACGCAGGAGCGAGGGAGGGACAGGTGCCCCAGCCATCAAAACCCGCTTGAGGGTGGGCAGGTGTTGTCCATTGACTTCGCAGTAGCGGGTAATCCGTTCCCAGAGCACCGGAGAACCAAAGCTGTTGGTCACCTTATTCTGCTGGATGGCCTGGACAATTTTCCCAGGGTCGACCTTGGCCGGGCGGCTGGGATTCATTTCGGGGACCACCGTTGTCATGCCGAGGGCCGGGTTGAAAAGGGCAAAAATCGGCAGCATGGGGAGATCGACCTCCCCCGGCTGAACCCCATAGGTTTCACGGATCAGACGGACCTGGGCATCAAACATTCCATGTTCGTAGCAAACCCCTTTAGGCGCACCGGTGGATCCAGAAGTAAAGAGAATCGCCGCCAGTTCATCCACTGCCGACTCAACCGGATCAAAACTGGCCCCCTTGATGCGGGGGGCTCCCTGACGCCCCACTTTCACCCTGGTGCGGATAGTGCGGAAGGCAGGGCGAAAAAGGTGACTGATCCATATTCCCGGGGTAATCGCGACGATCGCTTCGGGTTTAGTCCGGCGAACACAGGTCAGAAAATGCTTCAGGCCCATCCCCGGATCGATGACGACGGGGATCGCCCCCAGCTTGAAGAGGGCAAAGCAAATCTGAATCAGATCCAGTCCGGGACGGACCAGCAGCAAGGTGCGGGTTCCCCGTTCAATGCCGCGCATGGAAAGTGCAGCGGCAACTTCCTGCGAAGCAAGATCCAGCTCCAGAAAGGATTGGCTGCGATAGCGAATCTCACCATCCGGATTGCGCCCGGTCGGTGCCCGCACGGCGATATGACGCGGGTGGCTGGCCGCCATTTCCGGAAGAAATCGGGCCACATTGGCGTTGGTCGTTCCCTTTGGCAGCGGTCTTTTCTTCATTTCAACAAGGATGGAGAATCGTCAGCCCCGCAATTGGTCTTCAATCCAAAGTGCATCCCGGAGGAGTGCTTCCCGATCAGGTCCAAAGAGGGTAAAGTGTCCCATTTTGCGCCCCGGACGGGCTTCTGCTTTGCCGTAAAGGTGAAGTTTCCCCGCAGGATGCTGCCAAACCTGATTCCAATCGGGGGTACCGTTCGCCCAGAGGTCTCCTAGAATGTTCACCATGATGGCAGGCGAAAACAGGCTGGGATCTCCCAAGGGCAAGTTACAGACGGCTCGGATGTGCTGCTCGAACTGACTGGTGCGACCGGCATCAAAGGTATGGTGACCGCTATTGTGCGGGCGGGGAGCCAGTTCGTTTACCAGCCAGCCATCCGCCGTCCGAAAGAGTTCCACCGCCAGCAAGCCGACCACTTTGAGTTCCCTGGTAATCGCCAGTGCCAGATTACGGGCTGCCTTGGCCTCTTCTTCCGGCAAACGGGCCGGTGAAAGCGTTGTGTGCAGAATGTGGTTCCGGTGGACGTTTTCCGAGACCGGAAAAACCGCTTCCGCCCCAGTGGCGTTCCGGGCACAAATGACAGAATACTCCCCTTCAAAAGTGATCCATTTTTCCAATACACCCCTGGACGCATCGAGCTGAGTCCAGATTTCAGCAGGGTCCTCACCCCCACGGATCTTGATCTGCCCTTTGCCGTCGTATCCAAATGCCGCGGTTTTCAAGACGGCGGGAGTCCCGACCTCCTGTAAAGCACTGGCCAAAGCCTCAGCCGAGTCCACGACCGCGAACGGTGCACAGGGAAATCCTGCAGCCCGCAAAAACTCTTTTTCCCGCTGCCGGTGCTGGCAAATTGAGAGGACACGCGCACCCGGGCGAACCGGAACCCGTTCCTGCAGAAACTCCATTGCGGCGGAAGAGACATTCTCAAACTCAACCGTCACCACATCGACCATCTCCGCGAGACGGGCCAGGGCGGATTCATCGTCGTAAGAAGCGGATATGACCGCATCCGCCACCGGTGCAGCCGGGCAACTCTCACCCTCCGGCTCAAGGACAACAAACTTGTAGCCCATCCGACGGCCTGCCAGCAGGCTCATCCGGCCCAACTGGCCTCCGCCCAACATGCCAATGGTGGCTCCGGGAAAAAATACAGGCTCCATTATCCGGTCATTCAGAGAATTCAGGGAGGTCCATCGCCTGGACGTCTGCGGTCTGCTTTGAGCGGTAAGCTTCGAGTTTATCCGCCAGACCCGGATCGTGGAGGGCGAGAATGGCCACGGCCGACAAACCGGCGTTTTTGGCCCCGGCCTCCCCAATAGCCAAAGTCGGGACCGGGATACCACCCGGCATTTGCACGATGGAAAGCAGTGAATCGAGGCCACTCAAGGCTTTGGAACGCACGGGAACACCCAGAACCGGGAGTCGGGTCATACTTGCCACCATACCCGGCAGGTGGGCGGCACCACCAGCCCCCGCAATGATCACCTGCAGGCCTCGATTGACGGCGGTTTTGGCATATTCACAGAGCACATCAGGAGTCCGATGCGCACTGACGATGCGTTTTTCATAGCGGACACCAAAAGCCTCAAGGATGCGGGCGGCCTCCTGCAGGGTGCTCCAATCGGAAACACTGCCCATAATGACACCCACTTGAACGGGGGATTGCGCACTGGAACTCATGACACTGATCTCAGCAAAGACCGCGGCGATGGCAATGAAATCCTGTCGCCGGTGAAATCATGATTTCAACAGGGTGGCGCCTTGCTCGGATTCCTGGAGGCGCTGGATCGATGATAACAGATCGCACTGAAGGCACCGAGCACCCCAAGCAGGATCATGCCATCCAGCACCTGCACATAACGACCGACGACATAGAGAAAATAGACGTTGAGAAGGATATTGACGAAGTATGGCATGAGGAGCACCACCGGGGCAAAGGCGCGCTGCAGAAGGGAGAAGAGCAAAGCAAACAAGCCGACCGTCAGCAGGATCCGGTAAAAGTATGGATAAGCGGGAACGATCCAGCGGTTGTAGTGGTTTGTCACCACGCTCTCCCTTCCTTCACTGAAAGTCACCAAAGGATACCGCACACCCTCACCCCGATCGCGGGCCAACCATTCCATCCGCTGTCCGACGGTTTCGCGCAGCCAGTCACTGCGAAAGGCATGGGGCACTTCGTAATTGGTCTGCAAACCATCTTGGGTAAAATTGCCCCACTGCGGAAACCATAAACCCCAGTCCAATACCCGCCACCAGGCGACCAAACGGGCTTCCCAGGGAATACGGGCGTGGTTGTCGGCAACGAACTGTTTTTGGGCATCAGCAAGTTGACCGATGGTGCTATGATCCAGCTGCGGAGAAGTCCGCCAGATATCCATGAACTGCCGGTTGCGAAGGTGCCAGCCATGGAAAAAATAGCCCTGGTTGCGGCGCTGCTGAATGATCCAGGCATATAGATCGGGATTGTCTTCAAAAACCCTCAAGTCCAGCATTCCGGCATTGAATGGAGCATTGGAGGCCACGACAGGAGCGAGGTCGGTGGGTCCGAAATAGCCGCGATGGTGGGCATTGCGGGCGGACCAGGCCACCACCACCAATACGGTGGCAACAAAAGGGATCAGGACAAAACTCCACTGCCGGAATGATGGCCAGGTCAGGCGGCAGCATCCGGATTCCAGCCGCCACACCCGGACCAGCATACCGATCATAAAGCAACCGGGAATGGTGAGGAGGAGGATGCCGTTGGCGCGGACCATGGTGGCACTGATGACCGCGAGAATGAATAAACTCCACGGGGTCAAGCGGCGGCCCTCCGGCCGCTCCAAGGTCCAGAGGGCACAGCCCACGGCGATGACCCAGAGACTGACAAAAAGTGACTCGGTGGCGATTTGCCGGGAGGCCCAGATAAGAGCCGGGCTGAGCAGAACAAAAGGAATGCCTGCCAGCAGCAGCCAGGGATGCAGGAAACGGGACGCTCTCCAAAAAAGAAATCCGAAAGCAGCCAGACAGAGCATGGTCTGCAGGGTAATGACTGCATTAAGGCTGGGTTCGATCAGGCGAAAGGCGGCGGCGACCAGCAAAGGATAGCCTGGAAGCCGGTTCAGCTCATATTCATGTCCACCGGTATCGAAGGTAGCGCCATATCCAAGCGCGAGGCCCTTGTCCGCATAGGATGTCGAGTCGGCTGGCCAGAATTCGGGGACCGACGTCTTGACCAGATGCCAGTGCAGTCCGGCGCTGATGACAAAAACCGTGATCACTGCCAGCGAGCGAATGCGCCCCCAGCAAAACGGAAAGGCACTCAGTTGAGCGGGAAAAAACAGACCACAGGCAATCAGTCCGCCACCGAGCAGCACAAGCAGACTAAGGTTGAGAAACGGTCTGGCGAAAGTGGAGATAAGCGCCTCCGGCCGCCGGTCGACCGATCCGAGTGAAAGCACTTCCTCTGAGGCAAAGGCAACCGGCCAGGGCGCTACCCCCGTAAAGACCGCCTCCTGGGCAAATTCATCCCATCCCGCAAATTGGCCGGCCGCAGTGTAAGCAATGGCTTCCTTTCTGGGTGACAGCGTATAGACGCGGATGCCCATCCACTCAACAGTCCCCTCTTCTGCTGTCCACTCCAGTGCCAGTTGGTATTGCGGGCGCGGCGGCAGCTCCGTCATCCACAGCGCATGGATGGCATGTTCATCCGGATCATCCACCGGCACCAGCCGCATGGGGGACTCACCCTCCTGCCAATGAAGGAAGACGGTAGCCCCGGCAGGAGCCCGCAGATCCACTTCCACCGGCGTGACTCCGGCCTGCCACCAGGGTGCGAGCCGGGCAAAAAGGAACACAGCCAGAAAGAGAATACATGCGCCAATGGAAAAGAGAATCCACTTCGGCAGTTGCACGGGCAGCTCGTTCCAGGCCTTCATCTCAGGAATTCTTCTTCGGGCGACCCACAAAGGCGTATTTGCCCCAGGCGGCAGCCCGGTATTCCGTATGAAAAAGCGGATTCAGAACCATTTCAATCTGTGGTCCCTTCCCCAGCCAGTTGAAATAAGTTTCCGCCTCCCGCTCCACCATCACCGCCAGTGCGTCAAGACGGGGATAGAGTTTGCGCGGCAGTTTCCGATTATGCACGAAGGTGACAAAGCGCAAAAAAGGTGTCCACCAGGGCTCGATCATCAGGAAGCGTCCATCGGGACGAAGCACCCGGACAACCTCGCGCAGGCACAATTCCACATCCTCCGGAACCCTCGGCAAGTGATGCAGTCCTCCCTGAATGACAACAAAGTCTTTCGAGCTGTCGGCGAATTGGAGCCGGGTGCAATCGCCGACATAGAGACTCGCCGGCGTTTCACAGCGTTCGAGCAGGTCGCGGGAAAGGTCTACTCCTTCCAGCCGGGTAAAGCCCATCTCGTGTAGCACGGCCAACTCCCGTCCGGAACCGCAAAACAAGTTGACGACGGCCGCATCGCGGGGCCAGTCCCCTACTCCAAGCTTGCGGAAACGCGCCCGGAACTTGGCCATTTCCGCTTCCGGGGATTCGAAACGATTGTAGGCCGCCTCCCAAACCGGATCAACACAAGTCTGGCTGGGGCACCACTCGGTGATGTGGGGAGTAGCAAGCATGTCGTGAAAAAATCAGGACACCGGTCGACTGACGTTGTCGGATTTCAAACCGTGCAGTGAGCCAATAAAGTAGAGCGGGCGTCGCTTGGACTCTTCAAAAACCTTGCCAAGATATTCTCCCAGCACACCGAGGCCGATCAGCTGGATACCCCCGAGAAAGAGGATCACTACCATGAGAGAGGCATATCCGGGGGCATCGGGGTCCCGTCCAAAGACGAGGGTACGGGTGATGAGAAAGAGTGCGTAGAGAAAGCTGCCACTGGCAAAGAAGAGGCCGAGATAAGTCCAGACCCTCAAGGGAAAGGTGCTGAAGGCCGTGATCCCATCGACTGCAAACCGCCAGAGTTTCCAAGGGCTCCATTTGGTTTCACCGGCAGCCCGCGGAGGGCGTTCGTAGCCTACCTCCGTTGTTTTAAAGCCCACCCAGGAGAACATGCCTTTGAGGAATCGGGCTCTTTCCGGCATCTGCCGAATGGCCTGAATGACTCTGGCATCCATCAGGCGGAAGTCGCCGATATTCTCCGGAATGGGACGATCAGCAATCGCATTGAAGACGCGATAGAACCATCCGGCGACAATCCGTTTGGAGGGGGAATCGCTGGAGCGGGAAATCCGTCTGGCGTTGACCACTTCAAAACCTTCCCGCCACTTGGCAACCAGCTGGGGAATCAGGGAGGGAGGATCCTGCAGGTCGGCATCGAGCGGAATCACCGCCTGCCCGGAAGTAAAATCGAGGCCTGCACTGAGAGCGGTGTCCTTGCCAAAATTGCGCGAAAGCGAAATCACCTTTACCCTGGGATCCGCATGGTGTCTGGCAACCAGACGCTCAAGGGTATCGTCCCGACTGCCGTCATCGATACAAATCACTTCATAATCGATATCCATTTCCGCCAGGACCGGTTCGAGGGCAGCAAAGAAGACATCGATTCCGGCGGATTCATTGAACATCGGAACAATCAGAGACAGCTCAGGATTTTGTGGTGAGGGCATCGTCATTTTCTGCGCATGGCCAGAACACTGAGGAAGAAGCTGGCAAAAATCGTTTGGAAGCCGACGGTAACGAGGGTAACTCCGGGAATGACGACCCGCATGGTTTCAGCGTAATTGAGCGGCCCGAAATCACCCGCCATCCAGCTCCAGGCAGCGGCACCGATCAGGCCGATCCCAACGAGGAATGCGATGAAGCCCATGATAAAGCCCCTTTCGAGCGATACCAGACGCAACCAGAATGCGGTCCGGGGGTCCGGGGGCATAAGGCGTTCACCGATGGCAAAGACCTTGGTGAAGCCGCCAAACAGCAAAGACTGATAGCCGAGGATCAGCAGCAATGCAGCCACCAGCAAGGTATGGGCATCGAGCACCGCGGAGCCCAGGGATATGCGCGCATAGACCAGCGCAGCGAGGATTGCACCAAGCCCGCCCATGAGAAAACCAGGGACCGCATAGAGCCAGCGCGGACAATACAACATGAAGAAGCGTAAGGTGCGCCAGCCATCGCGAAAGGTGCGCAAGTGGGGCGCATGCGCCTTGCGACCGTCCGGATGCAGGGTGATCGGTACCTCGGCGATCCGCACGCCATACGTCTTCTGATAAAGGCTGCTCTTGATGATCATTTCGGTAGCGAACTCCATCCCGGTGCAGCGCTGCTCCAGCCGCTCATAATGGCTCTTGGTAAAGGCTCTCAACCCGCAATAAACATCGTTGATGGGAGCGTGAAACCAGTTGCGGACAAGAAAAGTGAACATCGGATTGCCCCAGATACGATGGAGGAAGGGCATGGCCCCTGGCATGATGGTTCCCCCACCCCCTGGCAGACGGCATCCCTGAACAAGGTCATAACCCTCACGGAGCTTTTCCACGAAGCGTGGAATCTGAAGAAAATCGTAGCTGTCATCGGCATCCCCCATCAACACCCACTTACCCTTGGCGGCGGCGATACCTCCCATCAAAGCACTGCCGTAACCCTTTTCAGCCACAGGCACCACACGGGCGCCTTCGGCTTTGGCGATTTCTTGTGAACCATCGGTTGATCCGTTATCAGCCACGATCACCTCAGCCCGGACACCAGCTTCTTCAATCCCCTTCCAGGCTTTACGGATGCAGGTGGCGAGGGTGTCCGCTTCATTCAAACAGGGCATGACAACAGAGAGTTCAATCTGCTCCTGAGAAGTTTCTTTGGATGCTACCGGGCTATCGGGGGGGCTATGGTCCATGACAGGGAAAAGCTGGGGTCAATGATGTTTACTGAAAGCGTGCGGCGAGCACGTCAAATTGATATTGGAAACCGGCGTTGAGCACCGGGGTTGCGTCAGTAAGCGGATTTGCCGCAAAAATGGCGAGGGACAGGCCTCCCCACATCGTATCGCGGAGGTGGTCACGCTCATGAACGATGCCGGAAACAAAGTCCACTTCAAGGTATTGCAGATGCTTGGCAGCAGCCCAGTCCGCTTCGAGAATCGCCTTCCGGCAATCGGGGTTGAAGCTGTCATGCATGAGCAACCAGAGATCCTGCGGATCGTGCCGGAGAACCGCTTGGAGATCTGCACTCAATGCCTCTGTGGTGTGGCCGCCGTCAAGAAGTATAAAGTCGGGTTCATGCCCTTCCGCGCGAAGGTTGTTCAATAAGCCTGGCAATGTTTGGCTGGAATCCCCGGTCAGAAAATTGACTTCCGGATGACCCTCCTGCAGGCGTTCAACCACGGTCGGGTCGATATCGAGGCTATAGACCTGAGCCGAAAGGCCTGCGATGACATCAAGGGCGCCGCCAAAGGATGTGCCCACTTCTATCGCCAAGCGGGGTTGCCGCTGTTGAAGGAGAAAAGTCAACGCAACCCGCTCCTGCAGGGTCATCTGCCAGCGACGGCCCTGATAGCCGGATGGGCCAAAGAGGAGTCGGCTCAGCGGGAGGTTGTGGTCGTTGGAATTGTGGGTGGTAAATGGCATGACGGAATGAGTCGGTGCAGACATCAGGAAGCGGGCTGGTTATTGCGCAGGGCGGCTTCCGCGGTTTCCGCCCGGCGGATGGCCGCATCGCGCTCCGCCTCCACCTGGCGGGCATAGGTGCGCAAGTCATTGAGAGCTTCTTCCTCCCAGGCCAGACGCCGGTCAAAGGGAGAAAAATCGGTAGGTTTGAGCCACTGCTGGGCAGAGCCGTTGGCATTCTGCAGGCAGAAGAGTTCCGCTCCATATTTCTGATACAGCTCGGGGTGCTCACGCACCAGCAATTCATAAAGGAAGAGATGCTGGTTGCGGGTGGAACCTTGCCACAGACCGTTGCTGCGAATCCGGTAGCGGGTCAAGGGGGCATGCAGGCAGACTCCGCCACATCCGGCTGCGACCATCGCCACCCAGCTTTCATAATCTTCAAAATTATAAACGAATGCCCGCTTGTTGCGCCCATACTTCAACCAGGCATCACGATCAACGACGCAAACCGGACAGGTTTGATTGTGGCCGAGCAGGTAGGGAAATTCAAAGTTCCAGCCGGGGAAGATATCCTGCGAGTCTTCAAAGTAGCGCTCCCAGGAAAAGACAATGTGCACGTTCTCGTAACGTTCGAGCACATCCACCGCCCGCCGGATATAGTCGGGTTCGATCTGGTCATCGGCATCGACCAGAATCATGTATTGCCCGCGGGCCGCCTCCGCTCCGGTATTGCGGGAAGTGGCCAATCCCGCGTTATCCTGCCGCACCACCCGAATCTTGTCGGGATGCGCTGCCACCACGGATTCCAGTTTTCTGAGGCTGTCCGCATCATTGCTGCCATCATCCACCACGACCACTTCGATCCCGGGGTAATCCGAGGCAAGGATCGAATCGATGGTATCGCCGATGAACGCCCCCATATTGTAGAAGGGAACCACTGCGGAAACCAATCCACGCTCCCCGCTGGAGTGCTCGATTTCACGGAGGGCGGCGGACTCCCGCAGGTGCTGATTGATAAAGGGGAAACGCTTCCGCGGACGGTGCCGCGCAATGACTGCTTCGAAATGGGCAATGCGGCGGGGCACCACTATTTCAGGAGCGCACATTCCGGCAATGCGCTGGCGGGCCTGCTCCCCCATCCTGGCCCGGGTCGCAGGGTCGAGGGAAAGCGCCTTGGCCAGTTGGCGGCGGCATTGACCCGGTTCATCCCAGGAAAAGACAAAGCCCGCTGCCTCATCATCACCGATCATTTCATGCTGCCCACCATGCACCGAGCCAACCACGACCTTGCCGAGGGACATCGCTTCGATACAGGTGTTGGGCCAGTTTTCCCAGATGCTGGGAATCACCACCACCGCCTGAGTGCGAATCATCTGCAAGAGGGTTTCGTGCGGCATGGCTCCGGGAATCCGCAACTGACCTGACTCAATCCGATGAGCATAGCGCTGCTCGATAAAGCCGCGCACGGTGGTGTTGCGGGGAACGTAGCCGCAGTCCCCTCCGACCAAAGTGAGATGAAAGTCTGCCCCCTCCCGCCACATGATCTCGGCTTCTTCCAGCAGCTTGAGCACGCCTTTGCGTACCTCCAGCCGACCGAGATAAAACACCGAATTGGGCTCAATCTCCGGGTCGGGCCCTTCCTGGAGCGAACTGACATCGGTCCAGGGCAAGGGGAAGTGGGTCACGGACAGATCCGGCAGCAAACCTTCAAGCTGGGTGGCGAGGTATTGACTGGGAGAGATGAGGGCATCCGCGGCATAGAGGCATGCCTTTTCCATCTGTCCGTTCCAATAGATGGGAAACTGCGAGGTGGGTTCCTCGTTATGGGCACGCACCACAAAATCGGGGGAATGCGTATGGATCACCACCGGGACATTCGGCAGGTAGTCCGGCTCGGTCAATTGGCGCTGCTGAATGTAGTAGGCAATCGCATTGTATTCCTGGGCCTCAATCACATCCGGGGCACCCTCCTGCCGGGCGAGATCCCCCACAACTTGAGCGAACTGCCAGGAAAGCGCGGTCCAGTAATCAAAGAGATTGTAAGGGAAGCGGGCATCCTCATCCGGACGTCCACTGGCGCTGCCGGCTGGGGCATCCCAGGGCGGACGAAAGGCCACCAGTCGATAGCCTGGAACGATTTCGCGGTCTTCAGGGGCATCCGCCCGGCTGATTACCGTAACCTGATGCCCTTCGCGGGCCAGATAACGGGCAAAATTATCAATGTAACGCGCGATTCCCCCCGGATTGTAGGTTGGAATCTCGGAAGTGAGTAACCAAATCTTCATAGACAGGCGGGAGGGACCGCAGGTGGGGTCCCCCCGAGTTTTTGGATATGGGATTGAAGTGTCTTGATGTGTTCTGCTTGTGCGGCCACCCGCTCATTGCTGCGAACCCAGCTGTTCCCAAGCTGTTTGTGCTCCTCCCAGAACTTTTCAAAATCCGCGGTCAGTTTCTGGAGAAATATCTGCTGCTCGGCAAAGGCATCGCCGAGACGGGTTCGTTCTTCATCGAGCCGGGCATTGTCTTCAAAAATCTGTTCCGCCTTGCGGTTCCATTCTTCCGTGGCCCGCACCTTGCGGCCGATTTCCTCAGCCAGTTCCTGACGGAGAGCGGAGGGACTAAACCCTTGTGCAGACTCGAACCAAAGGCTTTCCAGCAGCGGGATGAGTTGGGCACGACGTTCGTCCGTCCAGTCACTCATCGATTCCGCATTGGGAAAGAGGGAACCGTTTACATGCCCATTCCGGGCGGCCGCTGGTCCGGGCATCACGGCCAGTTGGTTCAAGGCATCGTAGGACGCCATGGCTTCGGGAACCAGCAGACGGAGGGCGGCTTCGGCCATTTCGGGCATCTGACCAGAGGCAAATTCATCGGCATGAAAATCCGGCAGTTCTCCAACCGCTTCTGCCGGTAAAGGGAGGAACGCCCTTAAGTGGTCATCAAGCACCGGAAGATCGGCAAAGGCGGCGTCGGCATGGACCACCAAATAGCGCTTGGGCTCCCGGCGAATAGCATCGAGAAGGCAAATATTATAGCGGGCATAGGCGCGGAAGACCTGGTCTGGAAAAAGGGCCAGATCCCAATGGCGTCGGCGCAGGGCGGAAAAATGGACCGCCAGCGGATGACGAAAAATCACCACTCCCTTCATTTCCGGCAGCAATTCACTCCATGAGTCAATGAAGAGGGCGGTGCGCGGCTCCTTCCATCCCCAAAGCGATTGCCGGGTGTGCTGCCTGCGCTCCTCGACCAGAGCCAGTGCCTGCTCCTGCTCCAGTGCACTCCAGGGGGCATGCATCGGCTCTGCCACCATCATGTTGCGGTCAAAGGCCCAGCCCTGCTCGCCCCGGCGGGATGCGATCAGGGATTCATGAAAGCGGAGCACGGCCCGATCCTCAAAATGCCCACGGGGATTACCCGGCTGGGCACCCACCAGGTCAGCGCCGACATCGACTCCCAGTGCCTGCAGTCGACTGGCCAAATAGGAGGTCCCGCTGCGGTGCATCCCAAGGATCAGAATGGACTGAGGTTGGGCTTCGGTGCTCATGAGGAAACCATCTCCAGCTTCTCGCACTTGGGTTCAATCCGAAAGTCCACAATTCCGGTCGGTATGAGTTCGGCTTCATGGCACACCCGGAAAACTGCGGCGTCGATCACCCGGTGGAGGTAAGCGCGCTTTTCGCCCAGATCCCCTTCCACTCCAGCATTGAGAAAGTACACTCCCGGAGCCAGCAGACAATCAAAGGCAAACTCCACCACATAGACCGAGCCAGCCGCACAACTTTCCAGATATTGGTTGATGGGCTGGGAACGGGCTCCCCCCAGTTCCATTCCCTTGTAGGTCTTGATCAACATGGTGAAGGCAATCTTCTCACCCAACTGCTCAAAATGGACCCGATACTGGTAGCGGTAGCGCCGCCCCCGCACCAGACGGTTGACCACCTCTCCGTCCCCATTGAGAAGGCGCACCTCTTCGATCCGGGCCCCGTGGGAATCATAGGGATAGAGGCTCTGGGAAACCAGCCCCGGATCATACCCTTCCTCAATGAGGGGAGGTTCCTCTGTTTTCGCCTCGGGCTCCTGCTCGGCAGGCGCAGGGAGGGTTTCGATCCCAGGCGGAGGTTCGCTGGCCGGTTCCGCCGCGGGGGGTGCTTTGAGGGTATCTCCCCCTTCCCGCAAACGCGCCAGCACGCTATCCTCTTCCCCCGGCTTGGCATGGGAGAATTGCTCGTACCCCCGCACGACCTCCTTGGGTGAACCCCGCAGCACAATCTCCCCTTTGTTAAAGAAGAGGGCGTAACTGGTCAGGTTGAGGATCGAGCCCATGTCGTGGGAGACAAACAGCAGAGTGGTCCCTTCCGAGCGCAGTCGCTCCAGACGGGCAAAGCATTTGCGCCGAAAACCCTCGTCGCCAACCGAAAGAGCTTCATCAATGATGAGGATTTCCGGATCGACTGCGGTATGCACGGCAAAGGCCAGCCGCAGCATCATCCCGCTGCTGTAGGTTTTAACCGGTTGCTCAATAAAATCACCAATGTTGGCAAATTCCAGAATGCCATCAAAGCGTGCCTCGATCTCCGCCCGGGAAAGGCCGAGGATGGCGGCGCTCAGATAGACATTTTCCCGCCCGGTGAATTCCGGATTAAAGCCCGACCCCAGCTCGAGCAGGGCCGCGACCCTGCCGCTGACTTGGGCAAAGCCACTGGTGGGGCGGAGGGTCCCGGCGATGATTTTGAGGGTGGTCGATTTGCCGGAGCCGTTTCGCCCGATGATCCCCACTGCTTCTCCCCGCGGCACCTCGAAGGAAATATCATCAATGGCGTGGAATTTTCGGCAAACCGAATGATAATACTGATCAGAAATCCGCCGCAGCCCCGGAGGCATCCAGGAAGTGTCGGCCAGTCGCCGGGCGACACTGCCAGTCAGTCTGGCGTGGGGTTGGCGCCATATTGAATAGACTTTTGTCAGGTTTTGGACTGTGATCGCACTTTTCGCCATTTTCAAATTGGCGTTGGATACTGGTTTTCAATGACTTCGAAGCAAGCGCAGAAGGCTGCAACTGCCACCCATTTCCGGGGTTACAGCAAACACAATCAAATGTTTTTGATCGATACCACAGTAAACCCATTGCTCCATTCATGGTTTCGCCGGAGAGGCATTCGTGGCATCTCTCTGCGTTCGCTGCTGTTCGCATCCCTTGCCTTCGCCACTCCATCCATCGCCGGATTGCTGGAGCGTTCCCCCTTTATCCCGCATGATTTCGATCCCTCCACTCCCAGTGAGCGGAGGGCTCAGGCCGCCGCCGACAAGCCGCTGCACGAGCTTCTGGAGTTCCGCGGATTCTATGTTCTCAACGGCGAATACCGTTTCCTGATTAAGGAAAAGGACAAACCGGCCGGCCGCTGGGTTCGCCTCGACGATGCCAGTGCGGAGTTTGTCGTCCGTCAATTTGATCCCGGTTCGAAGACAGTTCAACTCGAGTTCGGGGGGAATTCAGGTTCGATTGAGCTGGTCCGCCTGAGCAGCGACGGACCGATGGCAGTCAGCGCAGAGGCCGGTTATCGTGGTGCTTCTCCCACTGCATCCACCTCATCCGGCTCGCGGGGCACCACCACCGCCTCCACCGCCCGCACCCAGTCCGGCGGCAATCAGTCCGGGACCACCCGCCGGAGAACGCCACCGCCACCGCCACAGTGGGTTCAAAGCCGTTTGGCATCTGCGGGTATTGATCCGGCCGAAGTAAATCGGGCCATTGCGGCGGGACCTCCGCAAATGGATGTGCCGCCTCCCCCCAATTTCACTCCGCCGCCCCCTCCCAATATTGATGTTGCCGGGGGAGTGGACCGTGGAAATCGTCCGAACTTGCCGAGCCGCCCTCCATCGCCTCCTCCCACTTCGACTCCTCCAACCGCGCCACCTTCCGCGACGCCTCCCAGCCTGCCTCCGCGGAATTAAGCAACTCAGGATTTATTATCCCACCGGTCAGGCGGCATCTCCTTGAAAAGCAGCCATCCCTGCCGCATGCTGTCGAAAAAGCAATAATGGGGCTTGAAAATCCCCTTAAGTAAGTAGACTGCCTTAGCATGCGTGAACGGAACCAAAAAACCACCCGGGCCCATCTGCTCGGAGTGGGACTCGATAATGATGACGGGCATAGCCGCATTACCCGTGCCGAAAAGTTTTCGGTGGTTGGGGGATCGGAGGTTACCCATGAACGCATGGCAGAGACTCTCATCAAGTCCTGCGAGGAATTGCGCCGCCGCGGAAAGGAGCTGGAAAGCACCGATCCACGCGAGCTGGCCGAAATCATTCACAAACATTCAGAGTCCTGAGCGGCTCCCCTATTCAGACAACTCATGTCAGCCGAAATCATCAACGTAAACGCCGCGTCTTTTGCCGATGTGGTCAATGTAAACAAGCCCGTAGTCGTTGACTTCTGGGCTCCCTGGTGTGGCCCCTGCAAAGCGATTGCTCCCATCCTCGATGAGCTTGCCAAGGAACTGGGCGACAGCGTCGTGATCGCCAAGGTCAATGTGGACGACAATCAAGAGTTGGCCGCCAAGTATTCTGTCCGGGCTATTCCGACCATCCTCTTCTTCAAAAGTGGCGAAATGAAAGACCAGATCGTCGGTCTCGCCCAAAAAACCGCCCTTAAACAGAAGATCGATAGTCTCAGTTAGGAGACCTACAGCCATTACCAGCCGTTTGCCCTCTGGCAAACGGCATTTTTCGGCAAGAACCAGCGGAACGACGACTGGCGGAATCACATCTCCATGGTTGCACCTGCCCCAGCCTTCCTATCTGCTCTGGATTTTCAAATATCACCCCGAATCAGCAAAAATGGATATCTCCCGATTACTCACTTGGTCAGCACTTGGCATGACCCTATTTATGTTCACTGCCTGTGGCCCAAGCGAACCCGCTTCCGGAGTTGATCCAGCACCGAAAGCCGAGGAATCCAACGGGACGCAATTGTACGATACCAGCGGTGTCACCTTTGCCACGGATCATGCCAAGGTCAGTTATGGTCTCGGCTACAATCTCGGGGCGAGCGCCGCCCAAGGTGAGATGGAAGTCGATCTCCAGGCGGTTCTCGCCGGAGTGCAGGATGGTCTCGAATTTGCGGATCCCCGGGTCTCCGAAGATGAGTTGATGGCTGCCTTTATGGCAGTCCAGCAACAGTCCATGCAACGGATGTTGGATCGCCAGAGTTCTCCGGAAGCCCAAGCCAACATGGAGCGCTCCCTTTCCTGGCTGGAAGAAAACGCGTCAAACCCGGATGTCGTCGTGCTGGATTCCGGCCTTCAATACACCATTCTCGAAACGAATGAAGATGACACCCGCTCTCCCTCTGCCGAATCCGTGGTGCGCGTTCATTATCACGGCACCCTGATTGATGGAACCGTGTTTGACAGTTCGGTTGACCGGGGCCAGCCAACCGAATTTCCCTTGAATCAAGTCATCTCCGGATGGACCGAAGGCCTCCAGCTGATGTCGGTCGGGGATCGCTGGAAATTTTTCATTCCACCTCATTTGGGGTACGGAGCTGGCGAACGTTCCCGAATTCCGGCCAACTCCGCCCTCATCTTTGAAGTCGAATTAATCGACATCCTCCAATAAGCGTCAAAAGGTACGTCACCTGCCGGATAATCCCGGACCCGTAAGGCTACCAATGGACGCCCATTCCACCCCGCCGCCCCTTCTGGTCGGTCTGACAGCGGCCCGGGCCAATGTGGTCCCGGGGCTGCTCCTGCAAATACCCCTGCTGGGAATTGTTCTGGCTTATTATTTTCATTCCGGGACTCAGTCTGCTTTGGATATCCTTGCCGGATGGAAGGAAAGCGGAGGCTATGCCTTCAGTTTCGGGGTAGCCGTTCTGGCGGGTTCTTTACTCCCGGAGTTGCTTCGCATCGTCGCCTTCCAGGGGCTGAAGATTCACCGGAAAAATCTGCGCAACATTCTCTTCACCGCTCCTTTCTGGGGGTTCATGGGCATCGTCGTCGATGCGCTCTACCGGACGCAGGCGGCAGTGTTTGGCAGTGAAGTTTCCTTCGCGGTGGTCTTCCCTAAAGTCCTTGTCGATCAGTTCCTCTACAATCCGTTGTTTGCCGCACCGATGACGGTCGCCGCCTATCATTGGCGGCGACAGGGTTATCGCTGTCGGGGACTGGGTACCCTGCTCACCCCAAAAGGTTATTTTCAGCGGATCCTCCCCACACTCATTGCCAACTGGACGGTGTGGATTCCGGCAGTATCCATCATCTATAGCCTGCCCCCTTTACTGCAAATCCCGCTCTTTGGTTTTGCCCTCTGTTTCTGGGTGTTGATCGTGACCACAATCAATGCGGATTCCAAGGAATAGCAGGCATAACCCTGTAGGAAAAATGAATCTGCGGATTGAGGCTTATTCAACTTTCAGCAATGATTTGAAAGAGGCTCATTCCACGAATGCTGCTGGAACACTCGATCCAAGGCAGAAGACATGGAGAAACGATCATTGATCACCTTTGACCTCGGCGGAACCCTCATCCGCCCCGCGCCCAGCGTTGGCGAAACCTACGCGGAAATCTGTCTGGTGCACGGCGTTCAAGCCGACAGTGCACGGATCAACCAGCGTTTTCCAAAGGCATTGAAAAAGTGGACTGATGGAAAAGGACTCCGGCTTGAGCCAAGAGACAGCCGCCGGATCTGGCACACCATCGTAAAGGAGAGTATGGCCCTTGAGAAGGTTCCCGATGAATTACTGGGAAAGATCTTTGATGATTTCTTTGATGCCTACGCCACAGCACACCGCTGGGGGCTGATGCCAGGTGCCCTTCAGGTTTTGGGAACTTTACAGAAACGCGGGTATCGACTCGCGGTCCTCAGCAACAGCGATTCCCGCATGCGCAAGGTCTTGGCTGAGTTGAATCTCGACGGCTATTTTGAAGCACTCTTTCTCTCCGGCGAAATCGGCTATGAAAAACCCGACCCGCACCTCTTTGCATATGTCTGCAGAACCTGCGAAGTTCCGCCGGAAGCGATTCTTCACGTCGGCGACAGCCTCCGCCATGATGCCATGGGCGCTGAGTCCGCCGGGTGGAGGCATTTTCTGATTCGACCTGGTGAAAGCTCCCTGACAACATTGCCAGCCGTCCTCTGATTGATGCACTTCCGCCGTTCAGTCGAAAACCTCATTGCCAATCTTCGCGGGCTTCCCGAGCGTGAAAGCAGAGCCCGGGATCGAGGGACCAAACCCCTCGACAGCCTGATCGAGGTGTGCCTTGAGCGCCATAAAATCGGACAGGAGACCACGGAGGAAATCATTATGCGGAACTGGTCACGCATCGTGGGCGAACGAAACGCTCCGCGATGTGTTCCCCTCCGGGTCGATGCCCAGCAAAAGCTTCATATCGGGGTGCACAATACAACCCTGCGCCGCGAGCTGCAGTTTGCCGAAGACCATATCATGACCACCCTGCGGACGATCGAGGGTTGTCAACATATCGCAGGCATCGTCCTGCGGGCCGGTTGAAAAACGCTCCCGCCCGATCCGCTCGGGAAATGACGGAGACTTACTTAGCCTCCGCCAAAAGCGCCTTAAAGGCCTCGCGCAACGGAGCGTAAATCTCCTTGCTGGCTGGATTCGGCACCACAGGACAGATGTCCGGTGCACAGAAGGTTGCTTCAAGTTCTTTCAGCGAAGCATCCTGCACTGCAACAGCCGCCCGCAAGGCGGCTCCGATGCCCACAGAGTTACTGACCGACAACCGCCGGACATTGACCCCGAACACATCCGCAACGACTTGAGCAATCTGGTCATTCTGCGAAGCGCCACCGGTCAGGAACACTTCGCTGGGAGTGAGCTCCATCCATTGGGAGTGCACCCACATATTGAGGAACTGACCCTCCACACAGGCACGCACCGCAGCCTGGGGCTCCTCCCACCTGATGAAGGCATCGTCCCCCTTTAGAAGAGGTTTTTCCAGATCGATGCGCGGGGAAATTTCCGGTTCAAAAAACGGCAGCATGAGCCGCCCTTCATTCCCCGGTGCGGTGGCGGCGAGGGATTCGCTGAACTGCTCCCAGGAATAGCCCAGTTGATCCCGCACCTTTTCACGGGCGAGGGATCCATTGAGAAAGCACTGCAGGGTCATGAAACCACCGAGCGGATTGCCGAAGACGTGACCAAAGCCCTGCGGATCGGTCAACGCCTCTGGCATAGCGGCAAACAGCGTATCGGATGTTCCCAGACTGATCACAAGCTTCCCGGGGCGGCTGGCACCCATCCCGACCAGGCTGCTGGGATTGTCTCCGGTAAAGGCCACCACTTGAGCTTGCGGAGAAAGGCCAAAGCGCTCGACCAGCCACTTTGCCACCGGACCAACGGGGGTGGAACCGGGACGGGCGGGAGGGAGTTTCTCCCGAAGTTGGGGCGCGGTCGCTGCAAGCAGGCGGTCATCCCAATCCCCTTTGGCCAGATTGAGCAGGTTCATGCCTGCGCCGTCTCCGTAGTCAATCGGGGCATCGGCCCCGGCCAACACACTGGCCATAAATGAACTGACAAGATGGATACGCGCCGTCCTGGCATAAGCATCGGGATCGAGCTTGGCAAAGCGTTTGATCTGCGGTCCGGTGAAACGCTCAATGGCGATGGAGCCGCTGATCGCGCACACTTCGGCATCGCCACCCATCGCTTCGGCAATCTCCCGGCACTCGGCCCCGGTCGAGGTATCCATCCAGATCGGTGCAGTCTGACGGGAAAGGCAGGGGGCAATCTGCTCAGACAGCGAGGAACTGGACTGCAGTGCAGTCACCGTTTCAGCCCACCGGCTGTTGAGATAAACCGAGCCGTGTTGCTGTCCGGCACCGGAAATTGCAGTGATCCGGGAAAGATCCGACTCCTTCGCAAGACGCTCCAGGCACAGTTCAAGGGCATCCAGCCACATCCGGGGATCGGCGTGGACTTCACCGTTCTGCCCACGGGGGATGAATCCGTAGGGTGCTTTGTAGTCGGGAAGATCCTTTCCAAAGTTTACCGAAGCCTGGCCAACAATAATGCCAGCCTCAGTGTCGAGAATAATGCCGGTAACACTTTGGGTCGATGCGTCTATACCGAGAACGTGTGCCATGATAAATAGATAGGTACGGTTATAAAATAAGGAGCGATGCTGCAGATTGGACAGTGAACAGCGGGATGTCGAGAGGGGAACCGCAGACCGCGTCCGGGCGGCTTCTGATGAACCCATCAGAGCCGCACAACGGACGCGGAAAACGGAAACCAGCCGAAGGATAAGTCCGGCTGCAATAAGCGGTTCGGCTTAGAGGAAGTCGTTGAGAAGATTCTCGATCATCTCTTGACGACCGGAAGCCAGTTGCGGCTCACCGTTGGCAAGGGCGAACTTTTCGAGTTCTTCGAAGGAGGTTTCACCCTTGGCCACTTTGGCACCAAGCCCTTCGCCGAAGCTGGCGTAACGCTTGGTGAGGAACTCATCGAGGCGGCCGTCCGCACGGATGGCCGCAGCATTCTTGAGGCCACGGGCAAAGGCATCCATCCCGCCGATATGGGCGTAGAAGAGGTCTTCCGGCTCATGCGACTCGCGACGGCGCTTGGCATCAAAGTTGAGGCCACCGGTGGTAAACCCACCCATCTTGAGGATGACGAGCATGGTCTGGGTCGTCATGTAGATGTTGGAGGGGAACTGGTCGGTGTCCCAGCCGATGAGCTGATTGCCCTGATTGGCGTCCACACTGCCGAGCATGCCGGCATTGGCGGCGACAGTCAGCTCGTGCTCCATGGTGTGACCAGCCAGCTCAGCGTGATTGGTCTCAATATTGAGCTTGAAGTAATCCATCAGCCCATACTCCCGGAGGAAGTTCAAGCAGGCAGCAGCATCGCTGTCATACTGGTGGGTGCTGGGTTCGCGGGGCTTCGGCTCAATATAGAAGGGACCATCAAAACCGATCTTCTTCTTGTGATCCACCGCCATGTGAAGGAAGGCCGCGAGGTTATCGAGTTCCTTCTTCATGTTGGTGTTGATCAGGCTGCCGTAGCCTTCGCGTCCACCCCAGAAAGTATAGCCGAGACCACCGAGGCGGTGGGTGCACTCCAGTGCCTTCTTGACCTGGGCCGCGGCATAGGCAAATACGCGGAAATCCGGGGAAGTGGCACCTCCGTGGGCATACCGCGGATGGGCAAAGAGACAGGCGGTGCCCCAGAGGAGCTTGACGCCGGTGGCCTTCTGCTTTTCGCCGAGGTAATCGACCACCCGGTCGAGCATTTCATTGCTCTTGGCGAGGTCATTCATCTCCGGAGCAATATCACGGTCGTGCCAGCAGTAGTAGTCGATGCCGATCTTATCGAGAAATTCGAAGAATACGTCGACCCGCCGAAGGGTGTTTTCCAATGAATCCGTGCCGTCATCCCAAGGCATGATGGCTGTGCCGGCGCCAAACGGGTCACCGAGCTGTCCGCGCATCACGTGCCAGTAAGGAGCGGCAAAACGCAGGTGCTCCTTCATCGTCTTCCCTTCGACGACTTCATCAGGATTGTAATGCTTGAAAGCAAGCGGGTTCTTGGACTTGGGTCCTTCGTAGGTGATTTTTGGTAGGTTGAAGTATTCCATCGGAATCTGTGGCTGAAGGTGTAATTAAAGGAGCTTAATGCTAAAAGCCAGTATTCTAACAAATCCTAATGCAGGCTGGAACCGCATATTGCGGTTTTCAATTGTTAATTTGCGTCAATCGTGCTTTTCTTCAATTTTTCTTCAGCTTACCCCGCTCCCATGAATGCTTTTTGAGCTTCAGTCCGTTCTGGGAAGCCGGTCTTTTTACGTTTATCATCCCATGCCCCGCCGTATCGCCCTGGTTTTGTCAGAAGTCTTTATCCGGCGCCTGACACCTTCCCTCGCTCCCTTTGTCCGGGGGAAGCTGGAGTTCCGGATCATTGATATGCGGCGACCGATCGAGGAGATCACGATTTTGCTGGAAGCAATGGAACCGGCGGCGCTGGTCACAGAATGGCTTCCACCCATCACATCTACGCTGCTCTCCCTCGGTTATCCTACGGTGGTGGCGGATACGGATGAAGTTTTTCCCGGGGCCACCAGCGTGGATGTGGACGATAAGGAGGTTGGCAGAGAAGCAGCCAGCTACTTTCTCAGAGCGGGTTATCGGCATTTTGCCTGCGTGGGGAACGGGACACCTTATGCGACACAACGCATGAAGTCCTTTAGCCGGACGCTTCGCCAGGAGGGTTTTTCCTGCACGCAACGCACTGAAGCTGAGCAAGGCGGGGTTTTTTACATGGAGAGCTGGCGGGCCGCCGATTCCTCTCTGGCTGACTGGCTGGCGTCCCTGCCAAAGCCTCTGGCCGTTTTCGCCGTCCATGATCCGCTGGGGAGAATGCTCTGCGAGGCCTGTCACCATGCCGGACTGCACGTTCCCGATGAAGTCTCCGTAATCGGCGCAAATAACGATGAACTGGTCTGCAACCTCAGCTACCCTGCCCTTTCCAGTGTAGTCATTCCCTGGGACCGCCTGGGAGCCGCAGTAGGGGAAGCCATCGAAGAACTGCTGGATACAGGCACCCCCCGCCCGCACCCGATAATGGTCCGCCCCGGTTCGGTGATGGCCCGGGAGTCCACCGATCTGGTGGCGACCCAGGACCTGACCCTGAGACGCAGCTTAAGCTACCTGCAGGAGCACTATCGGGACCCTATTACCATCGGCAGAATGTGCTCGGATTTAAGGATATCCCGCCGTTCACTGGAACGCCGGTTCACGGAACATTTGGGAAGGACCCCTTGGGAGATCCTCTGCCAGTTGCGGGTCGAACAGGCTAAACGCCTGCTGGTCGAGACCACTCAACCGATTTCCCGCATTGCGGATCTGGCTGGATTCAGCGATGCCGAACGCCTGGCCGTGGTTTTCAAACGCTTGACCGGACGACGCCCCAGTGATTTCCGCAGCCGCCCCACCAACACTTCTTCAACGGCGGAGAATAGAGCAAAATCCAATACACGCTGATTCCCCATCTTCCGGGAATTTTCTCTCCGGGGGAAATTGAGAAAGACAAGTAAGTTTTTCTCATAAATTGGTTTACAAAATCCCGGCAAAGGATTTGCTCGAATCTGTTGCATGGAACCAACCACTTTGCGCGCCATCCGTACGCATTCATGAAAAAGCGCACTCAGCTCACTCTGGCTTTGCTCGCCTGCGCCCTCATCGGGATCAGCTTTGCGCTGGCTGCAAACTTTGGCTATAAACTATCGCGTTTTGAATCGATTGATCGCCGGGACGATCTGACACGACTGATCGTTGTTCTTCAGCCTACGAAAGGCAGTGAGACCGTCGGTACCGTGAGCTTTCTACAACTACGGGAAGACCGCATTCTGATCACGGGGGAAATCGGCGGCCTGGCCCCTGAGCAAACATACTCTATCTATATTCACGAGTATGGTGATATGCGGTCAACCGACGGTATGGCCACTGGGGAGCACTACAGCCCGGAAGCCCCCACACACAGGCAAGCTGCTCACCATCCACGCAGTGTCGGTTATCTGGGAACCCTTACGCCAAATGTGGACGGAATTGCGATTCTGAGAACAGAAGTCAGTCACCTCACCCTGAACGGACAGATAAATCCCATCATCGGCCGTTCGCTTGTAGTCCAAACCCGAATTGGCGAAGACAGCCAGCGATTGGCCCAAGGGATCATCGGAGTGATGAACCCGCAGTTTTCGCCATAATCCCTCTACCCTCCCTTGAATTTCGGCCAAGCTTTCATTCCTTCACATTATGGCACCTAAATCGACCAGCACACGGCACCGGAACAGTAAAGAGAGCGTCCGCATGCGAAAGCAGATCGTGATGCGACTCGACCGAGGAGAAAAGCAGATCGCCATCGCCGCCGATCTTGGGGTGAGTCGTCAATACGTTCATGCTATCGCCAAGGAGATGAAGCGACGCGGAATGGAGGCTGTCGTCAACAAACCATCCCGCGGTGCCCCCCGTTACATTCCATTGACTGACGAAGAAACCGTCCGTATGCGCACCGCCATGTCCGGCACTTCCCCACTGGACTATGGATGGGAAGGAAAGGACTGGACTTCAGCCAGCGTTCGCAAGTGGACAAAGGCCAACCTGGGACGTGTTTTCAACAAGCGCAGGGTTCGTCTCCTTTTTGAAGAGTGGAACCTGCATCTGGCCGATTTTTTCCCAAAGGATCCCGAGTTGAGTGATCGGGAAGTCGAGCAAATCGAGCATGAGGCGGGCACTGCCTCACCCCTGAAGAAGAAGAAAGCGGGAAAGTCGGTTGAAAGTGGTATTCCTCCCTTGGAAGAAATGAAGCAGCTGGTTCGGCAAGCAAGCGCCAAGCGAAAGGTTCGCTGAAGGGAATCGACCCTTGGACTAGTTCCCCTGGACGGATTCTTTACGGAATGCGGTGGGAGATTTTCCCACCAGGGTCTGAAACCTTCGGTTAAAATGGGAAATCGTCTGAAAGCCGCAGGCCAGTGACACTTCCAGTACAGAAGCATCCGTGGTGCGCAGCAGCTCCTTGGCCCGGTCAATCCGGATTCGAGTCAGATATTCGACAAAGCGCAACCCCGTCCCCCGGTGAAACTGGGTGCAAAAATGCTCCCGGCTCATCCCTACTTCTTTTGCTACCTGTCCAAGGGTTAACGGCTCCTCAAAGTGTGTCTGGATGAAGCGGACTGCCTTGCGGATGGGTGGACTGAAGTTTTCCACCGGCTCGGCAATGGATTCCTCAACCTGACTGATGAATTGAACCGCCGCCCATTCCAGCAGGCGGACGACTGCGCGGAAGCGCTCTTCCGGCATCACTTGAACGGATTGGGCCATCGACTCCAGCTCCTGAATGGTGACTTTCTGTCCAATCCGTTCCAGGGCATGCCGCCACCGATTGATGGCCAGCAGGTCAAGCGGACGGCAGGCGACCTGCCCGATCACCAGGAAACCAAAAATCTCCCCACCCATTTTCAATGGAACCGCCGCCTCCCGCAAACCCACCGAGCACTGCCAGTCACAGGCCTTGCCCATGGAGGCCTGCAACATCCCCTCCTGCGCAGACCGGGCACAGAGTGTCGCCCGGGCCGGATCCGACTTCATCCAACGGCAAACCAAGGGCTCGGGAACACTATTGGCCACCTCCAGCTCCACCCCCAAGGGAGTGGAAAAGCGCAAAGGTAGACCACTGGCAGCGGAAAAGTCCCGGATAAAGGCCGCCGCCCGGGGGGATTTGAGCAAGCGCTCAGCCAGAGCCTGACGGATGATTTTTGACATATTGCGAGTCATTCAGGCAAAAAATCCCCCGACAGGCAATATTGACTTTTTTTAATCTTAATTTTTGCAGCATTAGATTAATTGATGCAAAGACGGATGAACTATAATCTGGCAGAATAGCAAGCATATGGAAAAAACACGCTCAGTTAAAGATCCTGCACTCAGTGCCATTCCTTACGCGATCCCTGCCGAAGCGGCCGAGGTTCTCAAAGCCTGCCCGGGCTTTGTCCAGGCAGATACCGCAGACGACTTGATCAAGCTGGCCATGCGCGACAAGAATGAGCGTGGCTATCACGAAGTGCGCTACGAAGTTCCTGGCAAGGGCGACGTTCTGGAGGCCACCGTCTGCAGCGTAAAAAACGGGATCGCCGCCAATTATCCAGAAGTTTACATGCGCCGCCGGGATCCCGACTGCATGGTCATCGGTGACAAGATTCCGACCAACAAGCCGAAGTTTGTTGATACTTACGGCCGCGATTTCGAAGAAGTGCGTCAGGAAACATTCGAGTGGTTGAAGACCCAGGAGTTGGCGATTTTCCCCTTCCATGCCGGGATGCCGGGCAAGGGAATGGACGCGATGGTGATTGCCCCCTCCAACGCAGGCTTCTTTGCTCTGGGTCTGGCCATGCTGCAAGGGATTATCGCCCGTGAAGACATTCCGGAAGGGTTTAGCCCGAAAGCGATCATCTACGTCGCCCCGCCCTTCCGCCACACTCACTTTAAAGGCAAACAAATCGTGGTGCACAACCGCCTGCAAGGCCTCCATGAGTTGTTCAGCTACAACCTCTATCCCGGTCCAAGTGCGAAGAAGGGCATCTATGGGGTGCTCCTCAACCTGGGCGAGGCGGAGAACTGGGTCACCATGCACTGCTCGACGGTGCAAGTGGTCACGCCCTACGGCAACAAAGTGGTGATTTCCCACGAAGGAGCCAGTGGTGGCGGCAAGAGTGAAATGCTCGAGCAGGTTCACCGCGAACGCGATGGCAGTCTCCTCCTCGGCCACAATCTTGTCACCGGGGAAAAGCGCTATATCACCCTTCCCCGGACCTGTGATCTCCATCCGGTGACCGATGACATGGCCCTGTGCCACCCTTCCCTGCACAAGGGCAACGGCAAACTGACCCTGACGGATGCAGAGGAAGCCTGGTTCGTGCGGGTGAACCATATCTATCGCTATGGGCTCGATCCCTATATCGAAGAGATGACCATTCACCCGAAGAAGCCCTTGCTTTTCCTCAGCATTGATGCGACTCCGGGAAGCACTGCTCTGATCTGGGACCACATTGAGGACAGCCCGGGCAAGCCCTGCCCAAACCCCCGGGTGGTGGTACCGCGTGACATCGTTCCCGGAGTCATCAAGGGTGAAGTTGACGTCGACGTCCGCAGCTTCGGGGTGCGTGCGCCCACCTGCACCCGTGAAATGCCCACCTACGGGATTATCGGCCTGATGCACGTATTGCCCCCGGCATTGGCCTGGCTCTGGCGCTTGACCGCCCCCCGCGGACACGCCAACCCCAGCATTGTGCAGACCGAAGGCATGTCCTCGGAAGGGGTCGGCTCATACTGGCCTTTTGCCACCGGTCGCAAAGTGGACCAAGCCAACCTCCTGCTGGATCAGATTCTGGAGACTCCGGGTGTGCGTTATATTTTGACCCCCAACCAGCACATTGGTGCCTGGGAGTGCGGGTTCATGCCGCAGTGGATTGCCCGCGAGTTCATTGCCCGCCGCGGAAGTGCCAAGTTTACCAAGGAGCAAACCAACCTTTCACGTTGCCCCTTGCTTGGCTACAGCCTCAAGCCCATCATGGTGGAAGGCCGCATGATCGGCCCGTGGTTCCTCGAAGTCGACAAGCAGCCTGAGGTCGGCGAGTCTGCCTACGATGCTGGTGCGGAGATTCTCGCGAATTTCTTCCACCGCGAGTTGAAGGACTTCCTCTGTGATGACCTTCATCCCCTCGGCCGCAAGATTATTGAGGCCTGCCTCGATAACGCCACCATCGGCGACTACGAGTCCCTGATCGAAGGGATCCAGACGCTGAGCGACGACTGATTTTCAGTGTGAGAGAGTAGAAGCAGCAGAGATAGTTAGAGAGTTGGACCGCGTCCGAACAGGCGCGGTCCTTTTTTGCAATCAATCCTGCCCGGCTCAGGATGGGGGAAGCGTATAGAGGGAAGACAGATTCATAAAGCGGTTCCGGTCCTCCATGCCGTAGCCCACAAACCAGTCCTCTCCTGAGTAGGTATAAGCCGCATAGTCCGGCTTGAAAATCGACTGGTGATGGTCGCGGAATACAAAAGCCGCCGAACGCACATCCCTGGCTCCATGCTTGAGGACAAACTGCCGCAGAAAATGAAAGGTCCCGCCGCTGTCGCAGATATCATCGACCAACAATACGGAACGCCCGGGCAAAACCGATTGATCCATCTCCACACTGATCGATTCCTTGAGCGCCTCATTGGAGGAGGACGAATAGCTCCGGCACTGGCAGAAGGCCAGCTGCAGGGAGACGGGAATCGCCCGCACCAGATCGGAGAAAAACAGCACCCCACCCCGCAGGATACAGACTGCCAACGGAGATTGACCGCTCTCCTGATAGGCCTGCCGCGCCCATGGTGTAATCGACTCGGCCAGCTGCTCAACATGCGAACGAATGGCGGGAGGATCGAGAATTTCCCGATAAGTGGAAGGGACCTCAGGTAGCATGCCCCTGTTGATACCTCCCCAGCCCCTCAGGTGTAAAGCGCGGAAGCTTGGGCGGACGGGCGGGCTGAAATGCAGAGGCAAGCCCATTTTTATGCAGCAGAACTGCTAACAGCCATGAATACCGAGGGTAATACCCAGAGTTAATGGACAGAAAAATACCCTTCTTCGCCCCCGCAATCTTGCCATCCCGTGCATAAGCTGTTTTCTCTTATGCGCCCGGCATTCGTTCTCATCGTCAGCCCGGCGCATCCGGTGACGACAGAAGATGAAAACGGGATCTTTTCACATCCCCACCCTTAGCAATCCCCATTACCATGACTGTCTCCCCGATTAACCTTCGCAACTTTGCCCTGGTCGGTCACCAGGGCTCCGGAAAAACGCTGCTCGCTGAAGCCATGCTGGCGGCGGCCGGTGCCATCACCCGAATGGGTTCAATTGAAGCCGGAACCACCGTCAGCGATTACCATGCCAGTGAAAAAGAGCGGAAGATCTCTGTCCATGCCTCACTGATGCACATCCAGTGGCTGGAAAAACGTCTTAACATTATTGATACACCCGGATATACTGACTTTATCAGCGAGGCTTTGGGAGCACTCCGGGTATCTGACTTTTCCATAGTCTGCGTGAATGCCACCAGTGGTCCCGAGCTGGGAACGGATATGGTTTGGGACTGGGCGGCCCGCTACGAAATTCCCCGCTTTATCGTGGTCAATGGTGCGGACAAAGAAAACGTGAACTATGAAGCGGTACTGGAAAAGCTGCGGGGGCATTACGGTCGCAACATCATGCCGATGAGCCTGCCGATCAATCCCGGCCCCGGCTTTTCCCAGGTTCTCGACGTGATGCGCAGCGAGATCGTGGAATACAAACTCGATGGCTCCGGGCGCTACACCGAAAAACCGGCCGAAGGAGAATGGAAGGAGCGCGTTCAGGAGCTGCACCGCGAGTTAATCGAACACGTCGCAGAAGCGGATGACAGTTTGCTGGAAACATTTTTCGAACAAGGACATCTCACCGAAGAGCAACTCCGCGATGGAGTGCATGCTGCCATTCAGGCAGAAAGTTTTATTCCGGTTTTTGTCACCTCGGCTGAGACCAATGTCGGCATCGCACGACTGCTGGATTTCATTGCCAAATATGGCAGCTCCCCCGTTGACCGGAAGGATGTCCCGGCTGAGGACCCCAAGGGGAATCCGACTCAAATCAGCCTGTCTGACAGTGAACCAGCTTGTTATATCTGGAAAACCATCAGTGAGCCCCACGTAGGGGAACTCTCTTTCTGCCGGATGTATGCGGGGACCGTCAGTCCGGGAATGGAACTCGTCAATCCCGGCCGGGGAACGACGGAGAAAATCGGTCAGATGTTTTCTCTACAAGGCCATGAACGTGAGAAATTGGACCGGATTGGCCCTGGAGAAATTGGTGTCATGGTCAAGCTGCGCGACACCCATACCGGTGACACCCTGGCCAGCACCAATCGTCCCGTTCACCTGCCCGCAGTGGAGTATCCCCGCCCCAATATTCATGGAGCCCTCCATGTCAGCCACAAGGGAGATGAGGACAAACTGGCCGAAGGTTTGGCCACTTTGCATGAAGAAGACCCAACATTCCTCTATAAGAACGACTCCGAAACCAAAGAACTGGTGATCAGCGGTCAGGGGGAATTGCATCTGGAGGTCATCAAGGGGCGTTTGCTGCGCCGTTTCGGTGTCTCCATCGAATTGAAGGAACCTCGTGTGGCACTGCGTGAAACGATTCGAAAGTCGGCGGAGTCAAAATACCGTCATAAGAAGCAATCCGGCGGTGCCGGCCAGTTTGCCGAGGTCTGGATGCGCATTGCCCCCGGTGACAGAGACAGCGGGGTCGACTTTCAAGAGTCCCTTACCGGCCAGAATGTAGATCGTGTATTTGTCCCTTCCGTGGAAAAAGGAGTGCAGGCCGCCTGCTTGGAGGGTATCCTCGCAGGCTACCGGATCACGGATGTCAAAATCGACTTTTATGATGGCAAAATGCACCCGGTTGACTCGAAGGACATTGCCTTCCAGATCGCTGGCAAGGAAGCCTTTCGTGAAGCTTTTCGCAATGCCAAACCCTGTCTACTGGAGCCGATCATGAAACTGGCCATCCAGGTACCGGAAACCTACATGGGTGATGTAATGGGAGATATCTCCAGCCGTCGCGGAAGAATTCTCGGAGTGGATGGGGATGGTCGCTTACCGGTTATCAATGCGAATGTCCCGCAACTGGAATTGTATCGCTACTCGACCACTCTCCGCTCCCTCACAGGCGGCCGTGGGCGTCACACTGAAGCCTTCTCCCACTACGAAATGCTCCCTCCGGAAGTTGAGGTAAAGGTCATCACTCAAGCTAACGAAAAGCGTGCTTCCTGAAACCTGACTCAATTGTTCCCATTTCGTCTGCAGGCCATCATACCTGCAGACTTTTTTTGGCCTGAATCGACTTCAAGGCATTCTCAATCGCCTCCATCAGTTCATTTTTCCGCAAGGGTTTTCCGAGAAAACCATCCATTCCACATTCACGAAAGTAGGAAAGGTCTTCCTCGCAAGCACTCGCAGAAAAGGCAATGATATGAGGCTGACGATCTTGACTGAGTGATGTACGCAAGCGCTTACAGGCAGTGGCCCCGTCCAGTCTCGGCATATGATTATCCATAAAGACCAGATCGTATGACTTTTTCTCAATTGCTTCCATGGCCTCAACGCCATCGCCGACAACATCGGCTGAATAACCCAGCTGTTTAAGCAAAAGGAGAATCACCTTCTGATTCGCAATGATGTCTTCAGCTACCAGAATGGAAAGTGGGTAAAGCTCTTTCGAGTTTTTGTTTAAGCTTGGGGAACTCCCGGCTGAGTGGTCAGTTGCTACTTCTGCCGAAACCTGCCGCGAGGAGGAACTCTGATCAAACAGCTTCAGTCCGACATCAGAGGGAGCAGAACGCTTTCGTCGGGCGGCGGCGGCGGCAATCATCCGTAACCTGCTTCTCTGAAATGGAACATCGACAAAGAACAAGTTGGTCGACGCTCCTACATCCAACCCGGATTCAGTAGGATTGAATCCAATGACAAGATATGGAATTTGGGCACTCTCCGGGATCAAGGCCTTAATCTTTGCGATCACATTCCAATCCTTTGGTGCGGACTGCACATCGAGGACAATCAAATCCAAGCGTTCGGGAATATTGATATCCCCTTCCCTGACCGATTCCCAGCATTCTTGCTTTATGCGTATCTTCCAGTAATGGAAGTGAGCGGAAAGGCTGCTCAAACTGGGGTGATCGCTACCGATAATCAAGACACTCTCCAGGTCGGGGATGGCTATGGGTTGATCCAGAGGGTTCTTTTCAGTCGATTTGGGGAGGGGTAAATGGATTGAAAAACGACTCCCCTCTTTAGCCTCACTCTGCAATGAAACAGATCCTCCCATCGCATCCACTAAGGACCGGGTTAGTGCCAAACCCAGGCCTAACCCACCGTGACGACGACGGGCAGAGAGATCTGCCTGGGAAAAACTATTAAATACGGCCTCATGCGCCTCCGGGTGAATTCCAATCCCAGTATCCGAAATTGTGATACGAACGGATTGATCCTTCAGCTCTTCCACTTCAGCCGTCACACTACCGCAATCGGTGAACTTAATCCCGTTCCCGATCAGTTTCCTCAATACCTGTTTTACCCTTCGACTGTCCCCAAGTAGGTCATAATGGCCTCCGGGGAGAATCCGGCAATGCAACCCAATTCCTTTTTCACGTGCCAGTTGGACAAACTCAGCGGTAACGGACTCGACACAGTCGGCGATGTTGAAAGGTTCACGGATCAACTCGAGTTTCCCCATTTCAACAACGGTCAAATCCAGAATATCATTAAGCGTGGATAAAAGAATCTCACTGGAGTCCCGGATGGTCCGGACGCAGTCTTTCTGACCTGGGTCCAGTTTAGTATCATCGAGTAAGGCACACATTCCGATGACCCCATTCATTGGGGTTCTCAACTCATGGCTGACATTGGCCAGAAAGCGACTCTTGATCCGTGCGGCTTCTTCCGCCTGCTGGCGCATTTTCGCCTCGCTTTGGAGGCTAGCTTCCAAGCGCTCATTCCCCTGCTTTAATAAGTCTGCCTGCCTGGAAATCTCCTTTGTCCGCACCGCAACCTCTTCATTGAGTCGCTGATTATGAAGGGTAAGACGGTGCACCCGCCAGCGGATGATTCCAAATGTAAAGAGCCCGGCGCTCAAGGTATAGAGGACATAGGCCGCATAGCTGAGATGCCATGGACGCGCTACGGTCAACTCTATCGCATCCTCGTTATAAACACGCTGGGAAGGATCCCGCGCTACCACCACAAAGCGATAGTGTCCTGGGGGGAGGTTCGTATACTCCTTGCTACTAACGGTAGTCCACGTGAACCAGTCCTCATCAAAGCCTTCCAGCCGATAGGTGAATTCGTTGCGGCCAGGATTTTGAAAATGACTCAAAGCAAATTCAAAACGGATGAAATTATCCTTCGCTTTCAGTTGCAGCCGGGTATCCGGATCCCGGCGTTCCGTTGCAAGGACCTCCCCCCGTCTCAGTGAACGCACCCGTGTCAGCATGGTTCTGGCCTGGGAAGGATCTTGACGATCGAATGCAGGGTTGTAGCGCACTACACCATCCGGGAGTCCAAAGAAATAGACGCCGTCTTCACCGATGATCCCATCCGTAGTCCGCTGATCCGGAGTGCGTCCCAGAAAACGAATGGCCTCTGCATACCCCCCCGCCGGACGCTCCAGCATTTTCGGATACATTGGTTTAAAGGTTATCCAAACATTCCCGGAAGGATCTCCCAACAACTGCGGAAAAAAATAAGGGGGCTCGCCAGGAAAATAATGATACCCCTCGGCAGGCTGCAAGGAATCGGATGGAGGATCATATCTGAGCACACCATCTACCGGGAGGAAAATTTCCCCATTGAGCGCCAAGGGGGTCACCCAGCTATTTTCCGGGATACCATCCTGACGGTCATAAATACGCAGATCGTAGTTATTATTTTGATACAAGAGATGTAAAACACGACCACTGCCGATGGTTGCCCATACTCCACCCCACTTGTCTTCCACCAACCCATGCACCGGCCGGGTCGCTCCTGGAATGATACCTCTCCATTCCCAGTAGGCACCGTTGTCGAAGAAAATGGAGATACCATTGGAGCCGCCAGCGTAGACGACGCCAGGTCTGAACGCGGAAGGTGCAAAATAACTGGAGTCAACATCTGCCAATACGGACACCTCACCGTCATGAAAAAGCAAGGCCTGGTTGGCCACCCCGATCAAGAGACCATGAGGGGTCGAATAAAGAGAACGCACTTCATTGCCACTGTAGATACTGGTGAAAGACTCCCTTCCCTCTGAATCGATCTGGTGCTTCCACAGTCCGGCCGTAGTTCCCACGTAGAGAACCCCTTGATGACGGGAAAGGGCGGCAACCTGCCCTCTCAAACCATGCCTTCGATCAAAAATGCTTGTGGCAGATGGAATCGTGGTTCGCCCCAATGCATGTTGAGAAGCGAGCCAGAGTCCGTTTTGACTGTCACGGGTCATCGAGAGGACCCCTTCGTCACCCAGCCCGGTTTCCCCATCAATAATGACCTCAAGCTCACCCTTCCCGGTGAAAACGAAAATCCCATGAGCCCGGGTTCCTACTACAAAATAGCCTTCCGAAAGACCGACGATGGAGTTAATGAATTGAGAAAGCCCAAAATGATTCGAAGCAGAAGAATCCAGAGGGCTTACAGACTCGCCATCAAATGTCCAGAAACTGGCTGCCACCGTCCCCAGCATGACCACTTTGGGCAGATCGGACCGTGGCTGCCATAGACCATGGGCGGAGACAAAGGCTTCGTTACCTGCTTCGTAAGGGAACGGAATGTTCCTGATATCTCCTTCAGGAAGTAATTCAGCCAGATAGGGGTCCTCACCATGCACATAAACCCTTCCCTGATACTCAAAAAGGCCACCGATATAGCCAGTGAAGCACCACGAATCCACACTCCCGTCATTTCGCAAAAAGACCACATGGCGATAGCTCCGATAGTAAACACCGCCTTCTACTGCCAGTGTCGTGGCAAAAAACCCGGCTGATGCGATATTCTCCGGGATGTGATCAGTGAGTAGAATCGTGTCCCAGCTGCCATCATCGCGACGCTCGAGGTACCCGAGACTGTTGAGCCCACCAAAATAGAGCCGATCATCTCCCTTGGCAGCCAGGCTCAGATAAATGTTTCCATCATCCGGTCCGGCAATTGTTCGCCAGTTCGCTCCATCGAACTGCAAAATCCTTTCGTGGTAGGCGATGTAGATCAATCCATCGGGCCCCTCAATGACCTGATTGGCAGGTTCCAATCCACCCAACTGGACAGGGTCAAACTGCCGCACTATAGGCAATCCCCTTTCTTGCAGTTGATTAGGCTGCACGTTCCCTGCCAGTTGAACTGCCATCCCCACCAGGCAGACCAAGCTGAAGCAGAATCGCAGCCGATTCAATTGAGTCAGATTAAAACACATTCATCTAGGGTAATTACTTTATCGGAACTGCTGGGTGGAACTGAAGTCAAATGATCCCGTTCCATCCGTTGATCCCTTGCAGGAAGTCGTCATGATTGTTTTCACCGGGATAAGCGCTTCCAATTTTGTAAAATTCTTTCATTATCCGAATATGCAGGAATCCGTATCATTCCGAGGGAAGCGCCTTTTTCTAGCCATTGAACTTCCGGACTATCTGAGGGAATCCCTTTCTCATCTGCGGGAAGACCTGCGCGGTTTTCACTGGGTATCACCTGAAAGGCTGCATTTAACCCTGAAGTATATCGGGGATGTTCCTGGCCAGTTTCAGTTGGAAATCGAAGAAATATTAGACCAGGTAGAAGTCCGTCGTTTCATGCTTCCGGTCAAAGGCGTCGGCCGCTTTCCGGATAAAGGCAATCCACATGCGGTTTGGGCGGGAGTGGGAAGTGGACACCCTCACTTGTTTCAGCTTCAGAAACGGATCGATGATGCCTTGTTCAATCTAGGGATCGATCCGGAGCGCCATGTTTACCAGCCGCACATCACCCTGGCTCGGGTCAACCAAGCCTCGGCAGAAAGCGTCCGGCAATACCTTAAAAGGCATGAATCCTTCGAAGCTGCGCCTTTTCACGTCGAAAAATTTCACCTCTATCACAGTGACATGTTGGACGGGAAGCGGGTCCACCAAATCGAGAAAAGCTGGGAGTTGGCTTCACCCCTGCATTCTCCTGTGAAATGAATTTAAGGCTGATCCAAAAGTGCCAGCACCGAGCGAAAGCGTTCGCGGTCCACCTTGGGGAAAAGAATCTGCACTCCAAGGCTTTGCACCGGATCGAGGAAAAAGGGTACCGTCAATGCGGGGAGCCCGGCCAGGCTGGCGGGAGCATTTAAGGCGAGCAGCGTATCGCGAAAGGTCTGACTGAGCTCGCACTTGGAGACTGCTGGCCGGGGTACTGCAGGCAGCACCAGAAAGTCGAAGCATTCGAATAAGCGGGTAAATGCCGCCTTGATCGACTTACGGTGCGCTTTGGCCGTTTCAATCTGCTCCGGAGTCCATTTCTCCGCACGTAATAAGCGCTGCAGGACAACTGGATCATATTGCCCGGCATAGGGTTTCACCCACTGGGAGTGAACAGCGTAGGCATCCAGACTTTGCAGCACGCTGAAGGTTGAAACCACCCCTTCCATTTCCTTCCCAAAGGCGGCCGCCTCCTCGAGATCTCTTTCCACCGAGAATACCTCCGCAAACTGGTACATTTCCGTGTAGTATCGCTCTTCCACGTTATCGGAAGGATCTCCCAGCCAAAAGCCCCGCAATGGTCGCTTTAGAGGCGTTCCTTTGGGTGAAAGCAGGGTCTTCAGCAGAAAATCCATATCTGCGGAGGAACGGGCAAACCAACCGGCAGCATCAAATCCCGGCGCCAGGGGAAAAAGGCCTTCCCGGGTCCAACTGTGACGGGGTGTCAATCTCAGTCCAAATAGCGCACAAAAAGCGGCCGGCACCCGGATGGATCCCCCGGTATCTGTTGCCAGAGCAAAAGGGACCAAGCCCGAGCCCACTGCCCAGGCCGAACCACTGCTGGAGCCTCCACTGAGCAAGGTCGGGGATTGGGGATGCGGGCAATCCCCAAAATGGAGATTCTCCCCGGAAAGTCCGTAAGCAAATTCGTTGAGGTGGGTCTTTCCGGCAAAGACAGCTCCTTTGGCCTGCAAATCGACTACAGCCTTACAGTCCTGATGCGGTCCCGGACGAACCTTGCTCAGGAAAGTGGAGGAGGCCGTCGTCTCCATGCCGTTCACATCAAAGAGATCCTTGACTAGATATGGAACCCCGGCGAGGGCCCCACCGGCTCTCACCGAACGCTCCCAGCAGGAGGTCAGCGTCTTTTGGTCCGGAATAGAAGCGAGGACACTTCGTTTGATCGAGGACTCAAGGCTTTCCATCCTTTCCCACCACTGAGCAGCGGCTTCTGCCGGAGCCGAAGCGGAGTATGCTTTCCATTCTTCAATGCTGAGTGGAATATCGGTCATGAAAATCAGGAGAAAAAGAGTCCACAAGTCTTCAGGGAAAAGAAGTGGAGAAGAAAGGTGATCATCAGGGAAAGCAGGCTGCTGTCAATGTCTGCCGGAAACACCTTTTCACCCTGACTGAGGGTATTTCCCGGCAATTCGTGATTTGACAGGAAGAAGCGGACTGCAAGATTGGCTGAATCCATCGAAAAACCTGGCAGCGCCTGCTTCCATCTCCCTTTTCTTCCACCGCATCGTTCACCGCCCTCACTGATTGCCAACTATGGACTCCATTGAAAAAAAGCTCCACGAAATGGGACTCACCCTTCCCTCTCCAGCCGCACCGGCAGGAAATTACCTTCCCTACCGGATTCATGGAGATACGCTGATTCTCGCCGGGGTAATCTGTTCCCGGGATGGTGAAATGACCCATACCGGGGCGGTGGGTGAACACCAGACGATTGAAAGTGCTCAGGAAGCAGCGCGGGTTTGTGCGCTCAATGCCCTCGCTTCCATCAAGAGTGCACTGGGTTCACTGGACAGGGTGCGCACTTTTTTGTTTGTCTCCGGCTTCGTCAACGCTGTGCCAGGTTTCAGCGACAGCCCGGCGGTGATCAACGGGGCCAGCGACCTCTTCGCCGCAGTTTTCGGAGAAGCGGGCAAACATGCCAGAGCCGCCGTCTCGGTATCAGGCTTACCCAAAGACACCACAGTGGAACTGCAAGTCACTGTAAGCTTCGATTGATGACAGCTGCCATCAGTCTTTATTCCGCCCCAGAGAGGCCAAGACATGGTCCAGGAGACCCGGGCGGGGAACTGTCATCTCCTCCCCCGACTCGAGATCTTTGACTTTGACTGAATCAGCGGCGACTTCCTCGGACCCGTAAGTCAACGCCAGTCTGGCCCCACTTTGGCTGGCCGCCTTGAACTGCTTGCCAAAACCAAGCTCTTTCAGGGGGTACTCCACTGCGATACCCTCCCGGCGCAGCCCGGCGATATCGCTCAAAGCCACTTTCCGCTCTTCTCCTCCACCAATGACCACGAAAACGTCCACGGTGGCTGGTGGCGGCGGAAACAAGCCCTTCTTGACCATGAGATCGGTCATCGTGACATCGCCCATGCCAAATCCGACGGCTTGAAGCGAGGGATAGCCCAGTTTTTCCACCAGGTGATCGTAACGCCCTCCTCCGGCCAGGGCCCGGCCGGTAGTACCCCCTGCTTCCAGTTCGAAAATTTCGAAGACGAAACCGGTGTAATAAGCCAACCCACGGACAATCCCAAGGTCAATGCAGAGACAGGGGCTGACGCCGAAGGCATCAAGTGCATTGAGAAGTTGCTGCCATTGGAACAAGCGGTCCTTCAATTGCCGGAGAATCTCCGCATTGGGGGCCTGGGCCAGAAAAAAACGCTCGATCTCGTCAAAGCTCCGCAAACGCAACACACTCTCCACTCCAGCCAGAAAATCCTCAGCAGCCGTCGAGAAATAGGGTTTGAGCTGGAGCAAGGTGGTCTCGCGGTCATTGCGTTCCAGCTTGTCGATCACCCCCAGAACAGCAATCGCAGCCTCGTCCTCGATCCCGAGGGCAGCCAGATACGCCATCCATAATCCACGGTCACTGAGGCGAACCACAAAATCGGCATCCCCGAGTCCCAGGGCTCGCAGGCTTTCCACGCAAACAGCGATCAGTTCGGCATCAGCACCCGGACCCGGCTCTCCGAAAATATCGCAATTAAACTGATAGTGGGAACGCAAACGGCCTTTCTGAGGTTTTTCGTAGCGAAAGTTTTCCGCGATATTGAACCACTTGACAGGGCGCTTGAGAGCGTTGGCTTTACAGCCCACCATGCGGGCAAGCGAAGGGGTCAATTCCGGCCGCAAGGCAACTTCACGTTCTCCCTTATCCGTAAAATTGAATAACTGGGAGACAATTTCCGGCCCACTTTTGGCCGTCAACAACTCCAGCGGCTCCAAAGTGGGAATATCGTAGCGGACAAACCCGAATCTGCGGGCAACCTGCGTCCATCGCTCAAACAGGTAGTCACGCCGGTAACAGTCTTCCGGGTAGAAATCCCGAAATCCGGGCAATCGTTCAAACATCGCAGCTCCTCGTGGCAGCAGGCAGTGGAGAGTGCAGCGGTAAGCTGCCTCAGTCCTCCTGCAGCCTTTTCAAGTCGAGCTCCTTGAGTTCGCCCTTGAGTTCTTTGCCCGCTTTGAACTTGATGACTGCACGGGTGGGAATGACCACATCCGTCTCAGGCTTGTTGGGGTTGCGCCCAATTCGGGATTTCCGAACCTGAAGCTCGAAAACACCAAAATTGCGCAATTCAACATTGCGCCCGGAGGCCAGAGCCTCAGCAATCGTATCAAGCGTCAGTTGGACAACTTCGCGAACTTCCTTCTGGGGAAAGCCCGTCTTGTCGTAGATGCTTAAAACGATATCTCGTTTGGTAAGATTAGATGCCATGAACGCCGCTTTTAAAATTTAGTCTTAATTTTGAAGTAGCTTGCTATCCGCCACTTCCACACCTGTCAAGCCACCCTAAGAATTTTCATCAAGATGAGTAAAGACGACTCCAGCAATCCGTTCGAAGAACTTCAGGATAAAATCCGTGAAGCGCTGCAAAAAGGCGACTTCCAGTTCACCGGCCCGATGGGCATGCCTCCGGGAGGTCCAGGAGTGGCCAGCGGGGCCCCTTCCGGGGCAAATACCCCAGAAAACCAGGATGATGAAGCCGCAGCAGTCCTTGAGCGCATCCGCCAGTTCAACCTCAAACCACGTGAAATCCGGGATCATCTCGACCGCTACGTGGTCAAACAGCAGGAAGCGAAAAAAGTCCTCTCCGTCGCGATTTGCGATCATTACAACCATGTTCGACAGTGCCTGGAGAACCCCAAACTGCTCGAAAAAGACTATCACAAGCAGAACATTCTCCTCCTCGGACCAACCGGAGTTGGCAAAACCTACCTCATGCGGAATATCGCCAAGCTGATCGGGGTTCCTTTTGTCAAAGCCGATGCGACCAAGTTTTCGGAAACCGGTTACGTCGGTTACGATGTCGAGGATCTGGTGCGGGATCTCAACAAAGCTGCCAATAACAATCCTGAACTCGCCCAGTATGGAATCATCTACATCGACGAGATCGACAAAATCGCCTCAGTCGGTGAAACAGGCGGCAAGGACGTCTCTGGGCGCGGTGTCCAGATCAACCTCCTCAAATTGATGGAGGACACCGATGTCAACCTGTCGGGACCAAACGATATGATGGCCCAAATGCAAATGATGATGGAAGCCAGCCGGGGAGGAAAACCACGCAAGCGTTCCATCAACACCCGCCACATCCTCTTCATCGTCAGTGGAGCCTTCGACAAACTTGCGGAAAGCGTGAAAAAACGGAAAGAAGCCGCCTCCGTCGGCTTCGGGGGTTCGGCTGGGCGGAGTCGGGATGCTTCGGATTATCTGCCCGAAGCCACCACCACGGATTTCATCAAATATGGATTTGAACCTGAGTTTGTCGGGCGACTTCCCGTCCGGGTGGCTTGCAGTCCACTTGGTGTCGAGGATCTGGCACAGATTCTGACTTCCTCCGAAGGCAACATCCTTGAGCAATACCGCCAGAGCTTCAAAGGGTACGGCATCGACTTCAAGATTACCACCGAAGCCATTCAGGAAATTGCGAAACGGGCCGGGGTGGAAAAGACCGGAGCGAGGGGATTGATGACCGTCTTCGAGCGGGTTTTCCGCTACTTCAAATTCGAGCTGCCCTCTACCGGAATTCAGTCATTTGAAGTCACCGCCGAGACAATTGCCGACCCCGAAGTCGGATTGAAAGAACTGCTCAAGAAGAATCACCACCTGCAGCGCTCCGGCCTGCAAAGGGACATTCAGGAATTTGCCCAGCGTTTTGCCGATGCCCACGGGCTCAAGCTGCAATTCAAGGAGGAGGCCTACGACGTTCTCATCGATGTGGCGGTGGAAACAGACAAGACGATTCGCTCCATCTGTGAGGAACGCTTCAAGGACTTCGAGCATGGATTGAAAATCGTCTCCCGGAATACCGGAGAGGATACCTTCTTCGTCGATGCCGCGATGGCCAGAGAACCGGATAAGATGCTCTCCCAGCTGGTAGTGGACAGCTTTCGGCAGCGGGAAGCAAACCAACAGAACGACCCGGAGATTCCATTGACCGATGAATCCAACTCGGAATCAGACCGCGCTGGCAACTGAGTTCGAAGCCAGTTTGAAGGGGATTTCCAGACGGAAGCGGCTTCCCTGGCCGGGGTGACTTTCTGCTTCAATTCTGCCACCCATCACTTCAAGATGGCGGGCGGCAATGGTCAGGCCAATCCCTGCCCCGGAGAAACTTCTGGTAAGGGCTTCTTCGGCCTGAGAAAAGGAAGTGAAGACTTTATTTCGAACGTCCTCAGTCATTCCCACTCCAGTATCACTGACCACGATTTGGACCCAGACTTGGTTCCCCTCTTTGCGCATCTGACGAACCGACAATCCGACTTTTCCTTCCGGGGTGAACTTGATCGCGTTCTCCAAAATGTGTTGGATCACTGCCATCAATCGACTGCGGTCTCCTCGAACAATGGCCGGCAAAGCAGGATCCGCTTCCATGTTCCATTCCAGTCCCCGGGCAGACGCCATTTCCATCCCGCGAACAGCCAGCAGTTCCATTTCTTCCACCAGCTGGATTTCCTCATCCGCCCCGACCGCTGATTCAGCCTGTGCCTGGCTGTATTCGAGAAGGTTGCTGAAAAGTTTCTGCAATGCCTGGGCCCCTTCGAGGATGAATCCACAGGAATCCTGCTGGGAAGGGGTCAGATCCTCCATCTGCATGAGCTGGACGCCACCGAAGACTGCATTGAGCGGGGTGTGCAATTCATGGCTGATCAGAGCCATAAAGGCATCCTTGGCCCGGCTGGCAGCTTCCGCTGCATCCCGGCTTTCCAGAATACGGCGGCGGGACTCCATCAGCAGTGTCATGTCCATCGACATGGAAAGGACTTCCCTGACTTTTCCTGACTCTGAACGATGAAGGGCACGATCGCGGAAGAGCAGCCAGCAGCGACGACCATCCCGGTGACGCGCCTTTACCAGAAGCTCACTGATCATCGAATCCGGACCTTCATCGAGGCAGCGAAAATGCTCTTGCCAGTTGGCTTCGGAATCCGGATCCAGAATTGTCCCGAAGATCTCTTTTCCCCGGGCAATCAATTCTTCAGGGCTGTATCCAAGAACCTCATAAACGTAAGGACTGAGAAAACGAAATGCCCTGGATTCGCGATCCAGCAAGCCAACCACCAGCGGGGCCGACTCAACGATCTCCCGGTTTAGAATGGAGGCAGGATCGTCTTTTGGTTTCGGGACGGCTGTTGCTGATTTCAGGGCTGGCCGCAGCGGTTCTTTCCGGGAGGATTTCCGTTCTCCGTACTCCTGTTGCAACCACCACCCTACCGCCAACCCAACCGCAAGAGTGATCAGGATAATCAGCAACCACAAGGTGAAGTTGCCCAGCAAGGCAAGTGAAGGAACAGGGAGATTTGGGGAAATCATGTCTTAAGGGGTTCTGCTATGCTAATGCTCCTCTTTCTTTATGGAGAAACTGTGGGCCAGACGCAAGGCTGCCTTGAAGTCGGATAAGGTAAAAGGTTTCGCCAGAAAAGCATTGGCACCTGCACGAATACAGTTGTTTTCATCAATGCTTCGGGTCATCGCACTGAGTGCAATGACGTAATTATTCTGTCTGGCTGCACCGAATTTTCCAGAACGCAGCATCCGGGTCAGTTCTATGCCATCCACATGGGCCATCTGCACATCGAGTATCGCCAGATCGTATTCGCGCTCGGTAAACAAGCGAATCGCGGCTGCTCCATCCGCCGCGTGATCCGGTTCATAGCCCAGTCGTTGAAGGATTTCCAGGGCAAGCCGACTGTTGATGGCATCATCCTCAGCCAAGAGAATGCGCAAGGGATAAGCCTGAGCATAGTCCGGATCCAATCGGTCATCCTCACTGCGATTACTCTCCTGCAGGCTCTTATCATCCGTGGATTTCAGCCGAACTTCGACGTGGAAGGTACTGCCCTCTCCAACCTGGCTCTCCACCCATACCCGGCCCTGCATGGACTCCGCCAGCCGCTTGCAAATAGTCAGTCCCAACCCTGTCCCTCCATATTCACGGGTCGTGGAACTATCGACTTGGGTGAAAGCCTGGAACAAGCGGCTTATGGCATGTTCAGGAATCCCAATCCCGGTGTCCACCACTGCGAAATGCAACAGGTAATATCCATCCGGACCGGGCCTTGATTTCACCAGCACTGATACACTGCCTTGTTCGGTGAACTTGACCGCATTGCTGACCAGATTGAGAATGATCTGTCGGGTTCGCATTGGATCTCCCAGATAAATGCCATCCGTGGGATCGTCGATTTCATAGCGGAGATTCACCCCTTTCTGGCGGGCTTTCATCAGCATGATCTCCAAAACCTCCATCACCGTGGTTTCAATCCGGAAGGGGACTTCCTCCAGCTCAACCGGAGCGGATTCTAGTTTGGAGAAATCGAGGATGTTATTGATTAACTCAAGGAGGTCCCGCCCACTTCGGTTGATAATCTTTAGATAATCTGCCTGTTCCTTTTCCAATTTCGACTGGGCCAGAATATCCGCGAAGCCGATGATTGCGTTCATGGGCGTACGGATTTCATGGCTCATCATGGCTAAAAACTCGCTCTTGGCGCTATTGGCGGCATCCGCCTGATGTTTGGCCAGGACCAGTGCTTCTTCAATTTGCTGAGAAGCCAGAAAACCTCCCAAACTGTTGGTGTAGGAAGTCAGCAATACCCGATCACTCTCCTTCCATGTCTGGGTAGCAGCCTTCCGCGCGAACAATGCGATTCCCCAAAAACGATCAGCACTGTAGATCGGCAACCAAAGTAAGCGTTCCACCAGACAGGAGCGAAAGCAGGTCCGCGCTTCAGTCGGCAGCTGATCCAGTCTGTCCACTGTATACGGTTTCCCTCTCTGCAGCTCTTCCAGACCCTTTTCGCCAATCCATCCGGGATCAAGTGTCTCCGGGAGTTTCCCTTGGGGCACCTCCCCGACCGCATCCGGACGCCAGGATTCAAAGAGCTTGTATTCACCTTCTCCATCACCGTTCCGGTACTGGAACAATACAAGAAGATCCAGTGAAAGCCCCTTTCCCAAAAGCGAAATCGACTCACGACGCCCCCGGACATAATCCGTGGACCGCAACATGGCCGATTCCGCCTCTGTCAGCGCCTGTAACACACGGTCCCGGTCCTGCAGGGCTTCTATCGCATTATGGCTTGCCGTGATGTCATAGGCCACCCAGATGACCGACCGAGGTTGCCCGTGAATGGGCTTGAGTGGGGCAACCCTTGCCTCAAACCAACGACGCTCTCCTTCATAAGCCAGTGAGTAGCGGTGCACCCGCACATCATCCTGGTCGAGTACCTCCGCAATCAAACTCATAAACTCTCCGGCCAGATTGCGTGGATAGATTTCAGCCAGGGTTTTACCCCGAATGGAGGCTGCCCGTTCGACATAAAAGTTCCCCTTGGGCACGAAAACATCCAACACCCGGGCGCTTTCACTGACGAGAAAGGATAAGTCCGGCATTGCTTCGATCAGGGCACGCAAACGTTCCTCATTGCCACGGACTTCGTCCTCCCGGTTCTTTTGCTCAGCGAGCACAGCCGCGAGGAAAAGGGAGGTGCTGGCGAGAACGCCGACAAAGAGCCAAAGGTAGCCAGGAGGCTGGGTGATCGTGTTGGTGGCGTCGGGGCCGATCACATCCCGCAACTCCCACACTGCCATCATCGAAACGATCAGAATACCGGTGGTCGCTCCTTTTTGGCCGAAGCGGATGGCTGCCCAGGCCATCAGGGGAAACATTGTCAATTCGAGTGGATAGCGCAGCGTATCGGTCGGTGCCCAATTCCGGAAAATCATGGCACCAAGAAAAATCAGTAAAGCAAGCCAGACCAGAATTTCAATGGCCTGTGTATTTCTCCAGTTGATACGGGTTTCAGAATACCAGACCAAGGTGATGGGTGCGATCACGAGAATGCCGAGGGCATCACTCAGCCAGCGGACGGCAAAGAGTTCCAGCAAGCTGGAAAACGAACTGCTATAAGTTCCACTCAGCGCAAGGGTGGTCAGCCCGGAGCTGATCAATGGGGCGATGACCACAGCACCTGAGACGAAGGCCAACACATCCACCAAGCGCTCCATTGAGGGTTCGAAGCGAGCGACTTTAACCAGAAAATAGGTGGCAACAAACACTGACAGAACGTATGCAGCTCCAAAAAACAAACCGGATAACACTTCCCCGGAGGCAGCATAACGAATCGAGAAGGCCCCGACTCCAACTACCCAGAGGTAGCGCCAGCCACCCCGCAGAACCATCACCAGCCCGATCCCCGCCGGTGGCCAGATCAGGGGAGCAGACTCTTCCCAATGGGCCATCTCCAGCCCGATGCCTGCCGACCCCAGATAAAGCCCCAGACTGAGCAGGGCATAGAAACACCAAGCCGCCCAGGAGGGTTTTGGTTGGCCTCCAGCATCGCCAACAAACGATTGGTATCCAGTGTTTTGCAGGATGGTCATAAGGACAAGGGGAGCAGGGAGAAGCTAACGGAAGCTTGAAAGGGTACGCCTCCATGGCAATCCCTTTATCCAGCCTTTTCAAGACTGGAACGATACCACCATACAATTTCGTTTGCACCCAGAACTTGCCTGTCAAAGGTGGAGCCATCACTCTGTTCGGACCATGCCCGTTTACGTCTACGAAGTCATACCAGCAGATGGAAGTGCCGGAGAACGCTTTGAAGTGGTGCAATCGATGAAGGATGCCCCCCTCTCCACTCATCCGGAAACCGGTCAACCGGTGCGCCGGGTGATCCTTTCCCCCTATCTTTCAAGCAAGCACACGCCCGGTAAAGCAAAGGATCGACTGGACAATAAGAACCTCGAAAAAGCGGGTTTCACCAAATACGAACGTGATAAGCTGACCGGCACATACCACCGAGTCGCAGGCAAGGAAGGGCCGGACAGCTTCAAGCGTCCGGACTAACCAGAACGCCTCCTTACCATCAGTACCGGGCTCTCAGCGCTTGAGCCAGACAGTCGCCTCTGCCACAGACCACTGGTATTTCCGTCGGTGCTCACGAATCAAGAACGGAAGGTCCAGCCGCTGCCGCAAATCAAACTCCGCATCGAGCAAAGCAGTGATCGCTTCCAGCGGCTCGCCGGTCTCCGGGGTTGCCCCCAGCCAATACTCTGCCGCTGTAAATTCCTCCAGCCAGGTGTGGGGGGTGGTGATCACAAGTTGACCACCGCTTTTGACCAATCCCGCCAGCCGTTCTAAAAACAATCCGGGAGCGCTCAGTCGACAGAGCAGATTACAGGCGAGAACCACGTCAAACTTACCTAAGTCTGCCCGCAGCGCCATGGCATCTCCCCATTCAAAGCGAACCCTTTCGGGCCTCGTATCGGGGGGAAGTTCTGCCCGCACCAGACGCTCAATCTTTCCGGTCTCAAGAATAGTATACTCCATTCCTCCGGTCTCTGCCATTTGCTGTGCGGCATCGATGAAGGAGCGGGAATAATCAATTCCGATAACTTCGTCACAAAAACGGGAAAGCTCAAAACTGCTGCGCCCCACTGCGCACCCGACATCAAGCGCCCGAGCACCCGATGAGAGGATGGAGCGATCCAATGTTTCGTGAACACATCGTTGTGGAAAACCGAGTGCGTTTGCCGGGCCGAATGACCAGGGTAACTGGTCTGCTCCATTCCCGTAATGAAAAAGCAGATACTCGTTCAGCAGCCGTTGGGTCTCATAATAGCTCATCAGATTGAACCCCTCATCCTGCCACCACCGGAGTCCGTGCATCCTTGAGCAGATCGATCATGTATTGGGCCGGACGATAATGTTCCATCAGAACGAATTTAGCCCCATCCCGGCACATTCTCACTTCGGGTATGCGCACTTCCGGGGTTTTATGAGGCGCATAGAGAACATCATCATGGGAAGCATTGGCATGCTCCTTAAACAGATCCGGGGTGAGCTTCCCACCAAGATGATCATCCCGGCCGGTTGCTACATGGATGGTTCCAAGAATTTTTTCATCCTGAATATCCCGACCGCTGAAAGGCAGCACTTGCGTACCAAAACCAAGCTCGCCGATGGCCCCGGTCATGGGATCATCCGCCAGTTTGGCATTGTGAGCCTCAATCAAAGCATAGTCGCCATAGATCAGGCGACTATGTCGGATAAACCCTTCCTCGACCGTGAGCAGACCGAGGGTTTCTTCATCGTATTTGAAAGGAAATTGTCCTTCCGCCGACTCAGGTACGTAGTAGACTTCCCCAGCGGGAAGATTGGCCACATCCGGTTGGCCAGGGGGACAAAGTCCATGACTTTTCTGAGCTTCCTGACGGTTGGTGTAGAGTCGCAGGGTCGTCTTGACGCCTTCCACTTCAAAATCGATTTCGAACCAGTCGGCCCGAGTCAGTCCCAGTCGAAGTGCCTCGGTATTGGCACTGACCTGTGCATAGTCCACACTCAACCCGGTATCGACAATGATCTGGTTCAGGCCATGCAAAGTGGCTCCGCGGAAACCAAACTCCTTCGCCTTGGCAGTCAAAGGTGCAGTTGCCGAATAAGTCGACACCACCAAAATCATATCGTAGTGGGGATAGATATCCCGATCCAAGCTGAGCTGACGGCCCTCCGGATCAAAGCATTCATCCTCCATATCGAGGTTACTGCCACCGGTCTCTTTATAGGCATAAATTTCCCCACCAGTGTAATTCATCTCCTCCAGCCCCCCATCGCGAAAACCCTGATAGAAGATTTTGTGCCCGTAGTTCTGAATCGACAGCCGAGGATCATCAAGGAAAGCAAAATCCTTGATTGCGGAGGGATCCGGGAGGTCGATCAACACACAAAGTTTTTCACCGTTTCCGGGACCAAAACAGGTGTGCATGAGGCGTTTAAGCGAGAAGGCAGAAAAATGGATTTTATTGGCGTCTAACTCCATGGAGGCATTTTTATCACGGCTGGATTATTTGTAAAGCGGACAGAAGAAATTATCATAAGTCCATCGTAACGCTTATAAGGTCAGGCATTTTCTTGCCTCTCAATAAGGCCAATGATTTCGGATAAAACCATTATTCCGACCATTCACCCGCCACCTATTCCGTTGACAGTAGAATACCCGAAGTCTTTTCTGGACGACTGTTTATTAAGAAACGCGTCAAAAGCTTCGCTTGGCTGGTGGATTGTTTGCTGAAATTATTCAGGAATGATTTGAAATCCGGCGGTCGGAAACACCGGGCGATCTGATGGCGGTCAGGAAAGTTAGTTAAGATGCAGCCAAACAAGTTGTTCGTCGCTAATATCAGTTTTGAAGCGACAGAAGAATCCGTGCGGGCCCTTTTTGAAGAGATTGGAGCAGTAGATGATTTCTACTACGCACGCGATCAGGAAACCGGTCGTCCCCGCGGTTTCGCGTTTGTGACGATGTCTACGGAATCGGAAGCCCAAGATGCCATCAAGCGCTATGACGGCTTTGAACTCAACGAGCGGGATCTTCGTGTGAGCATTGCACGCCCAAAAGAAGATCGTGGAGGTGGCGGCCCCCGCGGCGGCGGTGGTTTCCGCCCCCGTGCCCCTCGCCTCAATGATGACCGCCCCCGGGGCGGTGGTGGCTACCGCGGTAGTGAGGGTGGAGGCAACTCGTTCCGTCCACGCCCGGGTGGTGATCGTCGCCGCAGTTTCGACGACTGATTCCCCGCTTCTCTTACTCTCGTTTGATTCGGGATTTTGCGAACCCGGTTTCCTCTTGGACGCCGGGTTTTTTGCTGCTTCAGCGATGCCCCCTGGCACGCCAGCTGGCGATCACCTTCAGCATGGCCGGAACAACACTTCGGGCCTTGGCTGGTCCTATCCCTGGAATGCACAGCGCCTCTTCCGGAGTAGAAGGTTGCTCACGGGCCAGTGCCTCCAGCGCACGGTTGGTCAGGATCTGATAGGGCGGCAGATTGCCCCGGACCTTGGCCAACTGCATCCGTTTCTTGCGAAGAGCCTCCAGAAGGTCGGCATCCGCCTCACCAGACCGCAGGATCAAGCGGTTATTGTCCGGACCGCCATCCTCCTTCCGACTGGATACCCCTGCCGGATCCGGCCAGACCAATGCAGGAACAGCTAACTCGCGCATGACAGCATCGCCTTTTTCGCTTAAAGTGATGAGCGGTCGGGGGCCTCCGGTTGAAACCACCAGTCCAGCGCGAATACTGGCATCCAGCAAAGCCCGCAGGAAGCCCATGGATTGGTTCTGCAACAAACCATAGGTGCTCAGACGGTGAAGTCCAAATTGAGCCATCTTCTGATCCCCGCTTCCCGATAACATTTGCACAACCAGCCCTTTCCCATAGCGGGCTTGCCATCCATCCTGACTGTTTCCCGCACTCATCCGGGCAACTCCGCTCAAGAGCTTGCGCAGAATCAGAATTTGGGCGGAGTTCAAGGTGGTATTAGCCGACGGAAGGGAGCTGGAGCACTCGTCACAAATGCCACAGCCTCGCTCCAGCTCCTGGCCAAAGAAGCGACAGATCCACTGCTGACGACATCCGCTGGAAGTCGCATAAGCGATCATCGCCTCGAGTTTGGAGCGATCACGCCGTTCTTTTTCCGCCAGTGCCACTTCATCCAGCGGAAGTTGAAAAGGGAGGATTTCGGGTTGGAGAATCCGGGTCCCCCGGATGCGTTCTCCTGCCAGATCAAAGCGTTCGATAACTCCCAATCCGGAAAGCACCTTGATGGCCGTACCAACTTTCATGCTGTTGCGCTCCCCGAGCAGATCAGTCAGGTCCTGGATGGAGCGGTGGACTTCTTTTTCTCCATCCATACTCTCAAGCAAGACATGATAGACGTCCCGAATGAAGGGCGCTCCGGGGTTGGCACCGCCAATAAAGAAATCCTGTGTCCGGCGATCAGCGTAGTTATAAAATAATACGCACTCTGCAGGCTGCCCATCCCGGCCGGCCCGGCCAGCTTCCTGATAATAGGCTTCGATACTGCCGGGGATTTCAAAATGAGCGATAAAACGCAGATCCCCGCGATCTATCCCCATCCCAAAGGCATTGGTCGCCACCGCCACATCGACTTCCCCCCGGATGAACTGATTTTGCAGGGAATCGCGCTGCTTGTCATCCATTCCGCCATGGTAGGCAACATGCGGGATATCCCATTCCTCCAGCCGCCCGGCCACTTCCTCCACCCGCTTGCGCGTCGCGCAATAGATGATGCCGGTCTGATGGCGGGCAATGGTCCGGCTAAGCAGGGCATACTTGTCCGCCTGACGGGCAGCATGTTCGACCACGAACCGTAGATTCCCCCGTTCGAATCCGGATACAAACAGCTGTGGCTCCCGCAAATGCAGGGCTTTCTGAATATCTTCCCGCACCTCCGGTGTGGCTGTGGCGGTAAAGGCATTGACCGGAGGTCTCCCCAGCGCAGCGACGGCTTCCCCTACCCTGAGATAATCCGGCCGAAAATCATGCCCCCATTGACTGACACAGTGGGCCTCGTCAACCGCCACAAAGCTGAGGGGTACTTTTTTCAACTGCTCCACAAAATACCGCTGGCGGAAGCGTTCTGGCGCAATGTAGACAAGCTTGAACTCTCCTGCCACCATCGCCCGGATACGCTCTCCCTGCTCGCTGGCGGATAAGGTGCTGTTGATCAAGGTGGCCGGAATCCCCTTGGCGACGAGCGCATCGACCTGATCCTTCATCAAGGCAATCAAGGGAGAAATGACCAGGGCCACTCCATCCAACAACAGGGCTGGCAGTTGATAGCAAAGCGACTTTCCCCCGCCAGTCGGCATGATGACGAGATTATCCCGGCCGGACACCACCGATTGAATGATGGACTCCTGCTGGGACCGAAAGGCACTCAGACCAAAATGGTGCTGGAGCAGTTCAAGAGGTTTTTGACGACAGACGCGATTCACGAGAGATATGAAATCGAATCCTTTGCTCGAAAGTGAAAAACCTGGCAAGCAAAAATGAACACACGTTCAGTTGCCCTGTCCAAACAACTCACAGAATGGCTCCCGGCTGGTATTCAGCAGCCTGCGGATGCTTCTGCACGAGAACGGAAACCGCATCGACAAAGGTGTCCACCTGATCCATGGCCAAACCAGCCAGTTTTTCACCCTGGGCCACAATTGCATCGAGCTGTTCCTTGGTCAGAGGCAGCCGCTCATCCCGGGCCAGACGCTCGGTCAGGTCATTGCCCGTGGAGGTGCCTTGACGCATGGCGCGCAGTGCGGCCACCGCATGCTCCTTGATCGCCGCATGGGCGGTTTCACGTCCGGCCCCGGCTTTGACCGACTCCATGAGAATCGTCGTGGTGGCCAAAAAGGGAAAATAGCGGGCGTTCTCCTGAGCAATGACCTCCGGGTAGGACTCCATTTGATCCAGGACTGTAAGAAAGGTTTCCAAAAGGCCATCAATGGCAAAAAAGGCATCGGCCAGCACGGTGCGACGCACCACCGAGCAGGAGACATCTCCTTCGTTCCACTGTTCCCCCACCAGACCGGCGGCCATGGAAACGTGCCCCTTGAGGATGGTGCAGAAGCCATTGATCCGCTCGCAGCTGCGGGCATTCATCTTGTGCGGCATGGCACTCGATCCGGTCTGGCCGGGAGCAAAGCCCTCGCCGGCCAGCTCATGACCCGCCATCAGCCGCAGGGTCTTGGCAAAATTGGCTGGCCCGCTGGACAGGGCCAGGAGCGCGCTCACAATCGAAAAATCAAGACTGCGGGGATAGACCTGCCCCACTGCGAAGAGCCGGTTGGGCAAACCGAGGTAGCCGAGAACCGCCTGTTCCACTGACGCAACCTTTTGCTCATCTCCATTAAACAAAGTCAGCAGATCGAGCTGCGTCCCCACCGCCCCCTTGAGGCCACGGGCCGGATAGCGATTCAGCAGATCCTCAATGGACCGCAACGCCAACAGCATCTCCTCTCCGAACATGGCCCATCTTTTGCCCAGTGTGGTGGGTTGAGCAGCCACATTGTGGGTCCGCGCCGCCATAACTGTTGCCCGCTCTTTCCGGGCCAATTTCCCTATTCGATCCAGGGCCGCAATCGCACGGTCTCGTACCAGCTCAAGTGCCCGGTAAATCTGCAGTTGCTCAACATTTTCAGTCAAATCACGGCTCGTCATCCCCTTGTGGATGTGCTCCTGCCCGGCCAAAGCGTTGAAGGCCTCAAGGCGTGCTTTGACATCGTGCCGGGTGACCCGTTCACGCTCTGCAATGTCCGCCAAATCGATGCGGTCCATGACGGCCTCATAGGCAGCAATCGCCTCGCCGGGTATCGGTAATCCTTCGGATGCTTCCGCCTTGAGCACCGCGATCCAGAATTCACGCTCCAGGCGCACTTTTCCCGTTGGAGACCACAGTGCCTTCATCGCGGCACTGGCATAACGCTCTGCCAGAACATTGGGGACTTCGTCCATCATCCCTTCAAGCTGTGAATGCGCCTGGAAACTGGCGAGCAAAAATCCCACCTGCTCGCCTGAGCCCCCTCCAATGCCTTTTCCGCGGTGCCATCAAGTCCTACCCCAGCGCTTTATTGCGAAAACTAACGCCGGAAATGAGGTTTAATCCTTGATGCGTTAGGGATTAACCTTCGTGCTGACGCTTTTTTTCTCGGTTTTTGCTTCCATTTCAACTGCTTGCTGCTTAACAAAGTAACGTAGTTAAAACAAGAACCCCTTGCATCCCTTTTCCCCTGTCATGACCAACTCCCTGCACTACCCGCGCCGCGGATCGGCTCTTCTTGCTACCGTTATCATCATTATGTTACTGGCCGTGGTGATTGGCAGCACCATCCCCTTGAGTGTGGAAAACTATCGGACGGCGGTTCGCCAGACCGAGAACCGTTCCGCTTTCAATCTTGCCGAAGTGGGTCTGGAGCAGGCCGTTCACGACTTGAGAATGGGCAGCAAGGTGGAAGATCTTGAAACGATGGGATGGACGCTGAGCAACGACAGTGCCTTCCTCACCCGCACCATCACCCAAGATGATTTCCCCACCGTTATCCGTGAAGGTCTCAATCCTTTCCAAATCCGGCTGGTCATGCAGAACCCGGTGGGCAGCGAAACCATCTCGGTGGTCTCGGAAGCCTTGATCCAATCCGGCCCTGCCCTGCGCGGGGGCAGCGCCCGCCGCATCGCTGAACTGCTGGTAAAAGTCGAACTGCTCAGCGAAGGGGGAGGCAGAAGCCCTTTCGAAGGCCTGATTTCCACCGGATTCGGTGTGGATGAAAACAGCAACGCTTTGCTGCTGAACAACTCCACGGCTTTTCGCAGCTACGATTCCAATTCTCCGATTGATGGCATGTATAATGGCCCCATTCTCGGCGAGAACGATGGAGAGAAAATTGCCGTCGGCACCATGAATGGCAAAGCGGAATTGCGCAGTTCTCAAATCTACGGGACTGTGGTGAGCGGGCGCGATGTCGATTCACCACTGGATGATCGCTATTTCAATTCCGATCCCGGCTTCAAGGCGACCAACGGGGCTGTCGGGCGCTATGAGAATGATTTTCCAGTAGTCCCCCCCCCCGTTCCCCCCACGGGTTTGCCCGAGGTGCCATTTCCCACCGATGGCAGGGCCTACATTGGCGATCCTTCCGCCAGCACACCTACCGTCTATCGCGCCAGCAACAACTTTTCGCTGAACTCCGATTTCGAAATCCGCGGCCCAGTCATTCTGATTATCGAAAACGGGGTGAACTTTAACGGCGGCTCCTCCCTGACAATTGCCCCTGGGGCAGACGTCCAGATTTTCACCGCCGGCAAATCCTTTCAGCCCAACCACGCCCCCATCCATATCCATGGAAAGCTAACGCTGGTTACCAAGCTTCCCAATGGCACCGGCGGGGATGTCACCATCCACGAAGTGGATATGGCTTCAGGCGCAGAGTTCGAAGCCCATGTCGGTGGCGGAGGGCACTTCCGGGGGAACCTGAACCAGGGCAACCGACCGTCCAATCTGCGTATCTATGGCTCCCACCAGGACATCTCTTTCAATGGCAATGTGGGCGACACCACCAAAGAGGGCCAGTTCTCGGGCATTATCTATGCTCCTCATGCCCGTGTGCTCAACGACGGCAACAGCTTGATCAAAGGAGCCATTGTCGCCCGGGAGTTTCACCTCAATCAAGACCCACTGACCTTCTGGTTCGATGAAAGCCTTCGCAATCTCGGCGGCGGTGGGGATCCACTCAACCCAAGTGCCTACGCCTTCAAAGGCATCGAGCGCTACTATCTCCCTCGCACCGTTTCTCAGGAATTTGTGCTTATGGCCGGTGTTGACCAGACCTACAACCAGTTTCTGGAAGCGGCTTTTAACCCGTAAGCAACCCGCTCGTCGGTTGTTCAGAGGGTTGGGCAGCACCCTTTCCCATTTTATGCCCACCCATCCCCCGGAATACAGGGTGCTTCAAATCTATAGGAACACTCTGTTAAGCAGCTCTCTTTTCAGCCTGATTGTGAGTCACGCTGAGCACAAATCCGCCATCCGTCGTCTATTGCTCCCTTTTGGATGCCTGAAGGCCTGATCTGAATAGACTCATCCTTGATGGGCCCTCGGCTCCATGTCCCGCTGAACCGCGCCAATAGAGTTTCCACTCCATTGTAAAACTTTTATAAAATTACCGGCTTTCACCAGTAGAGCGACCGTTGTTTACGGAATTTTTACTCACAGCAGGTGGAGGAAGCAGGATTTTTCTTGTCGGAACCAGAATGCGTAGCTAGGGTTTATACACCAAACTTTTAAAGGTTCAATCCCTACAACCCCTCAGGACCGCTCCTCATGAAACCCCTGTTATCACCAAATTCCAAAGGTTCCGCCTTATTGGCGACCTTGATCATCACTGTCTTGCTGGCAACGCTGATTGGCTCTGTCCTGCCGATGAGCCTGGGGAACCATCGTCTGGCGGTTCAGGACTCGATGAACTCAACGGCCTTCCATCTGGCCGAGGCTGGAATCGAGCAGGCCGTCTTCGATCTTCGCACCGCGGGAGATCCTGATCTACTGGCCACTGCCGGCTGGACCTTAAGTGAGGACGAAGCCTATTTCACCAAAGTGCTCACGGAAGCTGATTTCCCTTGGGGATTGGACGGGAACCGTAGTTTTGAAATCCGCTTGTTGATGGACAACCCCATGGTCAAAACCCGGATTGCGGTGCTCTCTGAAGCCCTCATTTTCCGCGCTGCCGACAACACGCTGGAATCCCGCCGTATGGTCGAGCTGGAACTCGAAGTCACCCATATCATGGGGGATGGGTCTGAAAGCACCGGCAATGGACCGTTTCGGGGAATTATTGTTAAAGGTCGGAATGGAATCGATTCCATCTTATCAAATGGAAATGCAACCTATAGAAGTTTCAATTCCGCATATATCGGCGAAGGCACTTACAGTCCACCATACACCGGAAACGCCAGTGAGAACATAACAGTCGGCGCAATGTATGGTCGAATCAAACTGGGTTCCGGACAGGTTCTAGGGAATGTAGCCAGCTCTGCAGAAGAATCTGAAGCTATAAAACTAGTGGAGATAAACGATAGAGATCGCATCTCAAAAGGAATCATCGGAGATTTCAGGATGGATTTCCCTGAAGTTCCATTCCCGACGCAACCATCGGGAAGTGAGTCCATCTTTCATCATAACACAAACTCAGTTCCTGAGTCCATTGGGAATCCAGACAGCAATGAAGTCCAAATTTTCCGAGCAAAACACAACGTACTGATGGACAAGGAAATGACTGTCAGGGGAAACGTTGTTTTAATTGTCGAAGGTGATATAAATGCAAATTCCAATCGTGCTGCTATTAAGGTAACAGAGGGCTCGAGCTTGATGATTTTCTCCACTGGAAATGTGAATATCAACAATTCTCGAAGTCACATCACGCTTGAGCCCTTCAGTAAGGCTAGTATTGTGACCAAAGGAGAAGTTAAGTTGAGTGATGTTGTCATGTCATCAACTTCAAATTTTCAAGTTTATGCTGATAGGAGAATCTTAGTTGAGAATAACGCAAAAGGATTGAATTACAATGGATCCAACAATGCGGGACCCAATGACATGGGGTCACCAGCAAACCTTACTCTTTATTCTAATTCTACGGAAGGAATTAACTTCAATGGAAACACTGCGTTTTCAGGAGTTATTTATCTACCCAATGGAAGAGTAATAGCGAATGGATCCCCCTCAGCACCTTTCATCGGAGCTATTGTAGCCCAGGATTTTTATAATAACGGAGCAGGCACTTTCTGGTACGACGAAGCACTTAAAAACTTTCAGTTCGGAGGAGGGTCTGAAGAGGCCAGCAGCGAAGTCGTCGCTTTCAACTTCAACTCCATCAAGCGCTACTCCCTGCCACGGAATGGATCAGAAGTGCATTTGGTCCAGGGAACCGAGCATACTTACGATGCTTTGGCGAAAGATCTCTTTACTTACCAGCTGAAGGATTAGTTTAAACTCTTTCGACCCGCCCTCTGCCTTACGGCTGGCGTCCCTTGAAGGTAAGTTCGGAAATGCCGGACTTGTCCAGATCCCCCAGACCAGCTTCGACCATCCGCCGATATTGTGAAAGGGTGGCAGCGGCGAGGGGTAGCTGAAGGCCTTGTTTCTGACCAAGGTCGAGTGCGATTCCGCTATCTTTGGCCGCATGGGCCGCGGAAAAATAAGGATCATGCTCGCGCTGGATCATGTCGTCCGCATCGGTTTCCAGCACCCGCGAGTTTGCTCCGGTCTGGGAGAAAACGCGGCGGACAAGAGACAAGTCAAGGCCGAGCGCATCCGCCAAACCGAGCCCCTCGGCCAATCCGGCGGTATTGATATTCATCACCATATTGACCAGTGCCTTGACCTGAGCGGCGGTGCCCGCCGCTCCGATGTATTCGAGGGAGGCGCTCATGTCCCGCAACAGCGGTTCCACTTTCTCAAAACTCTCCCGGCGCCCTCCGATCATGAGAAACAGGGTCCCTGCGCGGGCCTGGGGGATGCTTGAGGCCATCGGCGCTTCCACCACTTCCGCTCCTGCCGCATGCACCCATTTTTCCACTTCCACATGCACCGCCGGGGAGATGGTGGCACAATTGATGAAAAGGGTGCCTTTGGCCTGCACTAAAAGATTGTCCTCCGGCTGGCTGTAAATGGCCCGCATAGCAGCATCGTCGGAGACCACGGTGATGACCACGTCACTCCTGGCGGTGACCTCGGCGAGGCGTGAAAAAGCCGGGATCCCCAGTTCCTCAGCGAGCAAGGCGGCGGTTTCGGCATGGGCATCGTAGACCCCACTTAGGGCATACCCAGCGTCGAGTTGCAGGTGACGCGCCATGTTGGCGCCCATTTTCCCAACGCCAACAAATCCGACTGTAGGTTTTTTGTCCATGCTCAGCTGAGGTTGAAGTAAACTATAATCAAGGTGCAAACTCAAGCAAGCAGCTACTTGGGCTCCTCATACATGCGGGCGGCTTCCGCCTCGCGCAATTTTTCCATCGCACTTTCAAAGGAACCCGCGGCACATCCACAAAAGGGGCAGAGCCTGGAATGATAGCGCAGGGCAACCCGCTCGAGGGGCTTGAGCGGGCGTTCGGCACCGGTTTCCGCAAGTTCCATCGCCCGGGTGCAATTGGGCAGCTTCATGCAAACCGATTCCATCACGCGGGTGTATAGGGTGGGATGATCCGTTTCTGAATGCTTGTTGCCTGACATTGTTCATATCCATGATCAAAAAAGGCGATGGCGCAAAACCTTCGGTGATTTTCCCTGCATTCTGTCCGAAAAACCATCATCCCCTGCATTGACGCAGCCCACCGAACAAAGCTTTGTGATGGGGATAAGCCGCAAAGCGATGAGTGAAGTGCAGCCCCAGATCCATACCGTGGATATCATCCTCCCCCTCGAGCAGTCGGAGGACGCATCGGTATGGCGTCGGGCTGTGGCCCGGGAACTCAAGATCGCCGTCGCCCGGATCGGGGATATCCGCTTGCGCAAACACTCCCTCGATGCCCGCCAGCGAGCGATCAAAGCCCAGCTTCGGCTGGAAGTCTCCATCGATGGCCCTCTCCCACCCGAACCCTCTCGACAACCCGCATTTCCTGCCCTTACCCGCCCTGCCAAGCGCATCCTGATCGTGGGCTGCGGGCCAGCGGGCATGTTCGCCGCCATTCGCTGCCTTGAGCTGGGATTTCAGCCGATTATCCTGGAACGGGGGAAAGACGCCTCCCGACGTCGCTTCGACCTCGCCCCGATTTTGCGGCATGGCACGGTGATCGAAGACTCCAACTACTGCTTCGGAGAAGGTGGTGCCGGGACGTTTTCCGATGGAAAACTCTACACCCGGGCCAAAAAACGGGGACCGGTCAGCCGGGTTTACGAAGTGCTGGTCGCTCATGGCGCACCCTCCCGCATCCTCGTCGATGCCCACCCCCATATCGGCTCCAACCTCCTGCCCAAGGTCGTCATGTCGATCCGCGACTCCATCCGGGAAGCCGGGGGTGAGGTCCACTTTGAGACCAAAGTCAGCCGTCTGCTCCGCTCTCCCGACGGCACCCGCCTGATCGGGTTGGAAACCACCGATGGGCGCTCTTTCGAGGGCGACGCAGTGATTCTGGCCACCGGGCACAGCGCCCGAGACATTTATCGCCTCCTCGCAGCCGAAAAAGTCCTTCTCGAAGCCAAGCCCTTTGCCGTGGGGGTGCGGATCGAACATCCACAGGCTCTGATCGATGAGCTGCAGTATCATTTGCAGCCCGACACGCCCCGTCCCCGCCTGCTGCCGGCCGCCCGCTATCGGGTGGCGACCAAGATCCGCGAACGCGGCGTGCATTCCTTCTGCATGTGTCCCGGCGGTTTCATTGTGCCTGCAGCTACCGAAAACGACGAGGTAGTGGTCAATGGCATGTCCCTCTCCCGCCGCGATTCCCCCTTTGCCAACAGCGGTCTGGTGGTCACGGTCGAGCCGGAGGACACCCACGCCTTTGCAGCGGAACATGGCATTCTCGCCGGGGTCGCCTTTCAAAAGGAACTCGAGCGCACCGCCTCGCGGTTGGGCGGTGGTATGCAAAAGGCACCGGCTCAGAGAGCAAGCGATTTTCTGGCCGGTAAGCTGTCCGTCAATCTACCGGCGACCAGTTATTTCCCCGGTATCACCAGCGCCCCGCTCCATCAGGCGCTGCCGAAGTTCATTGTTGAACGGATGCAGGAAGGTCTTCGCCAGTTTGAGCAGTCGATGCCCGGATATGTCAGCGAAGGCGTCAATTTGATCGGCTTTGAAACCCGCACCAGTTCGCCCGTACGCATCCCCCGCAATCCATCCACTCTGGAGCATCCGCAGATTCAGGGGCTCTTTCCCAGCGGTGAGGGGGCCGGATACGCCGGAGGCATCGTCTCCGCCGCTCTTGACGGCATGCGCAGCGCGGAAGCCGCCTGTGAACGGGCAGCGGCGAGCGCGGGATAGGCCGCCTGACATCCCCACTCAAGAGCAGGGACCGATCTGCCAGCCAACTGCCCTCGAACGCATCAAAGCACCCTGACGGACCGTTTGGCTTTGCCTGAAAGGCGCAGGTGCATTCTATGCTTGTTCTTATGAACCCCTCCCCTGACTCCCAACGAGACAGTACGATTCCCCGTCGTCAATTTTTGCAAAACAGCCTGCTCCTGAGCGGCGGAGCCCTCGCTTGGCATGCGCTTCCAGCCGGGAGCAGCGCTTCCGATCCGCACGTTCAAGGCTCGCTCTCCGCCCCCCTGCCCACCGTGGTCCCACGGTCCAGTGAGAGTCTCTGGTATCAACGTCCGATGCGCATCCTGCAAACCGTGCTGCGGGAAAATGATGCCGTCGGCTACGACGCGGATGCGGTTGTTCGCTACATGCGGGAAGCCGCCTGCGACACCCTCGTGATGAGTGCCGGCGGCATCGTCGATTTCTTTCAGAACCCGCTGCCCGGTGCCAACATCAACCCGCGGATGGGTGAACGGGATATCCTGCGGGAAATCACCGAAGCCTGTCGCAAGGAGGGCTTCCGGGTGATTGCACGCGTCGATTTTCGCGGGGTCGAAGAACCCATCTACCAGCAGTTTCCGGACTGGTTCAGTATCGATGAGGTAGGCCAGCCGCTGAAGCTCGATTATACCCGCCCCGAACTCTACGCTTCCTGCTACACCGGTTATCATCGTCATGAACATGCCGAACGCTTTATCCGGTATTTACTCGATCACTACGCATTGGATGGCATCTGGCACAACAGTGTCGGCGTGGTCGGCATTTGCCATTGCCCACGCTGCCAGAAAAGCTATCGGGCAGAGACGGGGGAACCCATTCCGGACTGGGAGGCTTCACTTGAAACCCATGCCCGCTACATGCGCTGGAAATCCCGTGTCGCCAACGAGCACATGGCCCACATGCGGCAGGTGGTGAAATCCTTTGGAGAAGACAAAGTCTATACCGCCGAAGTCTTCAGCATGTTTGAGGCGGGCTACCGGATCGATCTCGGCATCGATCTCTACAATGCCCGCGACCATTTCGACTTTCTCGTGACGGTTGCCTTCCTCACCGAAAACCGGGCGGAGATTCATTATGAGGACCTCAATTATCCGGCCACCGTGGTGCGCTTCCTCAAGTCGATGGCACCGGAAAAAGAAGCGGTCATCCTCTACGGAGGCAACGGAACCGCCCACCGCTATGTGATGGATCCCCCGGTCGATCTGCAAGTCTGGCTGTGGGAGGCACTCGCTGCCGGTGGCCGGCTCTGGAACTGCAACTTCACCGGGTCCTACCCCGACGCCACCCATGACCGCCGCAACGCCTTCAATCATCTGCCCGCCTATACCTTTGTCCGCGACCACGCCGACTGGCTGGCCCACCACGCGCCCGTCGCCCGCATTGGCATCTACTACTCCCGCCCCAGCCGGATTTTCTTTCAGCAGCATGACATGCCGGGCGAGACATTTGCCGCTTCCATCCAGGGAATGGAAAAAGTGCTTCTGGAAAAACAGGCCCTCTACGACTTCATCGCGGATGACCAGACCTCTGCTGAGCGCCTGCAAGCGTATGACCTCATCATTCTGCCCAACGTCCGCTGCCTCACCGATGCGGAAATCCAACGGATACGCCACTATGTTCAGACAGGGGGTAAACTCCTCGTCACCCACGCCAGCAGTCTGCATAATGAACACGGCCAGCCACGCGATGACTTTGGACTGAGTGATGTATTGGGAATCCACTACACCGGAGAACGGCTGGATACGCGTCGCGACAATTACCAATACATCACACAGCCAGAGCATCCTCTGGTGGCGGATGACAGCGCCTTGAGCGAACTCCTGCTGACCGCAGGGTACACCCTGCGGTGCAAGGCAGTCAGCGACGCAGATGTCATTTGCACCCACATCCCCACAGTGCATAACCAGCCGCCGGAAAAAGCCTGGGTGGATGCCTGGCCCCGCACCCATGCCACTGTCGTTCACCACCGCTATGGCAAGGGCGAGGCGATCTATTTTGCCAATCAGCCGGACAGCCTCAGCCATACCCTGGGGCATCCCGACCTGCGTAACCTGCTGGGGAGGGCCCTCGATCTTCTGGCTGGGCCCGCAGGCTTTTTGAAGAGCAACGCTCCGGCCAGCGTCCACCTTGCCCTGACCGAATCGACGAAGGAAAGCGGCACGTTTCTGCTGTCCTGCGTCAATACCACCTCAGCCCCGCTGCGACCGCTGCGCAGTCTCATTCCTGTTCAGGATATCCGGATCGAATGGACCCCTCCGAAAAGAGGAAAGCTGAGTGCCCGGGTGTTGCGCGCCCAGGGAAAATGCCGGGTCTGGCAGGAAGACGAGCGCTTGATTGTGCAGCTCGATAAGCTGGAAGACTTTGCCTCCATTTGGTTTCGAATAAGCTGATCCTGCAGCGCTCGGCCATTGCCTTCAGCCAGGCATTGTTTTGCATGGAAATCTCTCCATGCTCAACCTGCCCACCGAATCCTTCAGCCGCGTGCTGCCCCTGCTTGAGGGCGTACACATCAACACCCTCTTTGCCCGGGCCGTTATCGCACGGGCGGTCTCCGGAATGATTCTGGTTGATCAGACCGAAGCACCGCAGATCGCTTATATCCGGCACCCTTATGGAATGGCTCTGCTGGTTGGCAAAGAGACAGATGCCGTCTTCAACCACAAACTGGCGGAACACCTCACTGCACATGAGAGGCGGCAACAGGCGGAGTGGCTCCAGTTTTTCCCCTTCAGATGGAAAGAAACACTTTTCACCCTGCTCGGCGCGGAAGCATTTGAATCGCCCCCGGAGAGCGGGACCGTCCAGGCTGCCGAGGCGAAAATCAGTACCTTTCGACGCGTCAACTTCCGCTTTGATCCAGTTCGCTTCGCGGACTCCCATCAGCCCAGAAAAGCCGATGTGTCCTGGAGCGTGCTCGCCGATCCCATCCGCATCTATCAGGAAATGGAGGGGGCGGTTGTTCCCCGTTATTTCTGGGATCGGGCAGAGGATTTTGCAGCCAGCGGGGCCGGCCGCTCGGTGGTGGTGGAGGGCCAGATCGCGGCCACCGCTTTTGCCGCCTTCTGCCTCGATGGCTGCCTTGAACTGGGCATTGAAACCTGTGAAAAGTGGCGGGGCCGGGGGCTGGCCTATCATGCCTGCGCCGCCTTGATTGAGGAGGCCCTCAAACAGGGGCTGGAACCCGTCTGGTCCTGCCGTCACGACAACATGGCATCCCGCAAACTGGCGCACAGCCTTGGTTTCTTCGAAACCCAATGCATCCCCTGCTTTCGCCTGCCCGCCGCCACTGAAAATTGCCATTAAGCATCAGTATAGAGGTAAGGGGACCAAGGCAGCGCATCCCTTGGCTTGCACAGTATCAGATAATCCATCACCCTGCTGTCCTTGGTTTTCAAAATGACCGCCCTGCTTTGTTCTGACCTCTAACACCCATTGTCGCATGTCTTCTCATGAAATGCTTGCCGAGCGCACCCTTGAGCCCTTCACCCCTGCCCCGGCAGCCACCCACAAGGTTCGGTTTGACGGTAACGGAACCGAGTATTTCCGCATCTGGATCGTCAACACGGTCCTGACCATTCTGACCCTCGGCCTTTTCTGGCCCTGGGCTAAAATCCGTGCCCGCCGCTACTTTTACGGAAACACCACTCTGGATGGGGATCCCTTTGACTTTCTGGCGGAGCCCATGCCCATTCTCCGAGGGTTTCTCATTATTGGAGTAGGTTTTCTCCTCTATAACATCGCCAACCAGATTGCGCCTCTGGTGGCTCTTGGCATCCTCGGCTTTTTTTTCCTGATCTGGCCTTGGCTGTTTTACAAAGCAGTGCGCTTTCGTAGCCGCTACTCCGCCTGGCGGGCCGTTCGCTTCGGTTTCGATGGGAGCCTGGGACGCAGTTATCTGGTGAATCTGTTCATGTATCTCCTCGTCCCGGTCACCCTCGGATTGATTCTTCCCCAGATTCGTAAAATGCGCCAGGAGTATGTCTGGGATAACCTGCGTATTGGTCAGCAGCGTTTTTCGGTCGAATTGGAATCCAGCCGTTTTTATGCGGCCTACATCATCGGCGGCTTTGTCATGGGCTTCTTTATTTTCTGTTTCTCCATGTTGGCTGGACTCATTGCTGCCGCGACTTTCGGCTCAGGAAACCATGCTTTGATTTACCTCATTCCTATTCTCAGCTATATCCCCATATTTTTGATCTACATTGCCGGGCAGTCCTACATCTACACGGAAATCTTCCGGCATACCATGGACAACCTCAGCCTGGGTGCTGGCCGCTTTCATTCCTCCCTCCAGTGGACGAGCTTGGCCTGGGTTCAGATCTCCAATCTTCTTCTGACCATTTTCACCCTGGGACTGTTTTTTCCCTGGGCTCAAGTCCGACGGGCACGCTGCATCCTCACTTCCATCACTGTTTTTGCCCCCACCGGTGCGCTGGAAAGTTTTCATTCCGCTCCCACCGAAAGTGCTTCCGCTGTTGGAGATGTCGCATCCGATGTCTTTGATTTTGAAATCGGACTGTAACCGCATCGTATCAGCCAGTGCCTGAACCCCTCCCAGCCCGCTATTTCGACGGAAAATCCTCCAGACCCGTTCCTGTCAGTCTCCGTTTCGATTCACTCCGCAGACAACTACGGATTATCCCGGATGATGAAAGCGGGCAAACCGAATGGGCCATCCCTTATGAGGACTGTCGGCTGCGCCCCCCTATCGGAAGGGTAGAAACGAGCCTTGAATTGCCGCGAGGAGCCCACTTGAGTTTTCCCGATCAGTCTGCCTATCCCCTTTTGAGAAAGGCTTTTCGGGGAAGCCGGATCGATGAATGGTCTGATCGGCTGGAGCGTTATTGGCGAGGTGTGGCGGCGGCCTTGTTGATCTCTTTTTTACTGGGTATTTATACCATTTTCTGGGGCATTCCCTGGCTGGCTTACAAAGCTGCCTTCGCGCTTCCCGATAGCGCAATCAAGGCCATCAGCAGTGAAACGATCCGCATCATGGAGCGGGCCATGCTCCACCCGAGTGAATTGGATGAAGAACGCCAGAAAGCGATCCGTAACGAGTTTCTGGATTTATTGAACGAGGGCGGTTTGGACTACGGTGGATTTGACCTGCGTTTCCGGGCTTCGCCCAGATTTGGGGCCAATGCATTTGCGCTGCCCTCCGGAGAAATCTATGTGCTGGATGGCCTGATTGCTTTGGCGGAGAGCGACGAGGAAATTATCGCGGTTCTGGCCCATGAACTCGGTCATGTGGTCGAACGGCATGGGGTCCAGTCGGTCCTCCGCAGCACCGGGATTTTTCTGATCGTCTCTGTTCTCATGGGGGACATCGCCAGCGCATCCTCGATTGCCGCTGCGCTTCCAGCCATCCTCATCGAGTCCAGTTACTCTCGAAAGTTCGAATTCGAGGCCGATGCCTATGCAGCGGAGCTGCTGCTGCAAACCGGGAGATCACCCGAAGCCCTCTGCCTGATTTTGATCCGCCTGACTGGAGACCTGGAAGACAGCAAAGAGCACCCCTATAATTTGACAGAAATATTCGCCTCCCATCCGGAAACCGCTAAACGGGTAAAAGCGATCCGGGCCTTGTCAGAGCAATCCCAAAAATAAACGATTAGAGTATTTTTCCGGCCTGATTTGGGAGAATGCCTGGTCTGAAACCTTGTCGTTGGGATCGAAAAGTGGCTGAATAGCGGGCATGTATCCAAAACATCCCTACACCCCACTTCGGTCTATTTTAAGTGCTACCCGCGCCCCGTGGTCGGCAGCTCTCCTCTGCGCGTTCCTCCCCTTCAGCGCTCAGGCCGAAGTCGACTCCAACTATGAGGTCGCCACCTGGCATGGCTTCCGGCAAGCCGCTATCACCTACACATTTGATGACAATACCCCCAATCAGTTCGCGGTAGCCGTTCCCATGTTCAACGAGTTTGACTTTCGGATGACACTCTACCCGGTCATCAACTGGAATGGCGGCAACTGGCAACGGCTGCAGGATGCCGCCGACGCTGGTCACGAAATCGGCAGCCACACTGTTTCCCACCCCAGCCTCGGTGGAATCTCCCTCGATCGGCAAATTGAGGAAATGGGGGACTCCAAAGAGCTGATCGAGGAAAATGTCAGCGGACAACTCTGTCTGACCATTGCCTACCCCAACTGCTCGGTGCCGGATATCGATCTCGCCTCGACCTATTTCATCGCCGGCCGGATCTGCTCACAGCAGATTATCCCGGCCACTCCCTCCGACTATTTTCGACTGAGCTCGATAATCGTCGGAACACAGGGCATGGTGAAAACCGCCGCTGATTTTGAAACCCGCCACAATCAGGCCCTCAATCAGGGCGGCTGGGCAGTCTATCTCATCCACGCGATTGATAACGACAGCGGTTACTCACCGATTGAAAGCAGCATCCTCCGCGAAAGCCTGGAATATCTGGACGAGCGCCGGGAACAGTTCTGGGTCGACTCCTTTGTCAACGTCGTGCGCTACATCCAGCAACGCGAAGTCGTCAACATCACCGAACTGAGCGCAGACCACACCCGGATCGTGATCGCCATCAGCGATGACCTCGACGACGAGATCTACGACCACCCCCTGAGCATTCGCCGCGCGGTCCCCGAGGGCTGGAGCGACCTATCCATCAGCCAGAACGGAGTTGCCATCGATTTCAGCATCACTAAGGTAAACGGGGTCGAGACGCTCACCTTTGATGCGATTCCTGATCGCGGCGAAGTCATCATTGAAACCAGCGGTGCGGTTGAAGAGCCGGTCTTCAATGTCACCCTGATCGAAGCGCTCCCCGACGGCTCCCTCAAGATCCGCATCGAAGGACAAGCCAACGCCGAATACACCGTTTATGGCTCCACCAATCTTTCCGACTGGACTGCTCTGGAAACGGTACAGCTCAGTCAGAGCAGCGAGGATTTTGTCATCCCGTCAGAGGAAATGCCACAGTTCCTGCGGGCTGAACCCGCCGAGTAAGCAGCCAAATTGCTTCCTCATAAAAAAGGGATGCGCACCGGGCCAAACCACAGGATGCATCCCTTTTTGGGGTCCGCCTCCCAAGAGGAGGAGCGGCTAAATGCTCGTTGCGATCAGGCAACCGACTGCTCAGGCCCGTCCCTGATAGGTGCCTTCAACGGTGGAAATACGCAGTTTTTCGCCTTCCTTGATGAATAGCGGAGTGTTCACCCGGAGACCCGTTTCGAGAGTAACCGTCTTGGTTGCCCCGGTGGCACTGTCGCCTTTGACCGCTTCCGGCGCTTCCGTCACGATCAGTTCAACCGTGCCCGGCAATTCCACCTGCACCGGCTGGTCGTCCACAAACAGGAGCTTTACCTGACAGTTGGGAGCCATGAACTTGCTGGCATCCCCCACCACGCTTTCATTCAACTCGATCGTCTCGTATGTCTCCATGTCCATAAAGGCAAAGACATCCCGATCCTGATAGCTGAACTCAACATCGCGGGTGTCCGTTTGCAGGACTTCGACGCTTTCAGTCGAACTGAAGCGCACATCCGCGCTTCGGCCATTGCGAAGATTGCGCATTTTCACCTGCACAAAAGCCCGGAGATTGCCGGGTGTGCGGTGCATGACTTCAAGGATCAGATTCGGTTCATTGTTATACCGGATAACACGACCTTTGCGGAGATCATTGGCTGAGGGCATAGATGTAAAGGTGGAAACCTGGTACGAAAGCATTGCGGTTTTCCTGCGGCAAGACTTCTTATCGGGGACCTGCCAAAAAGTTTAGAGAAAGACCGGAATCCGAATCCAACCCATCCCCGCGGCCTCAGCGGCTTCAATCCCAAGCTCGCTGTCTTCCAGAACACAACAGGCCTCCGGGGGAACTCCCATCCTTTTCGCCGCCAACAGAAACAACTCCGGATCCGGCTTGCTCCGGGTGACATCATCCGCCGTCACCACCACCTCAAAGAGCTCTGAAACGCCGATCACCTTAAGCGTCTCGACCACATCCTCGCGGTGCCCACCGGAGGCCACCGCCATCGGAAAAGAGGCTTCCGCCAGCTCCCGGGCAAAGGATACTACCGGCTCCATCGGGGGAACGGTGTGACGCCGCTCCAGAAAATAGCGGTTTTTGGCTTCAATCACTTTCCGCCCGTCTATTTTTATCCGATGCGTGCGGTTCCAGAATGCGATTGTCTCATCCAGCGCCATCCCCGCCACTCCCATGAACTGGTCATTGGACAGACGAATCGGGGCCTGTGCCACCTCCAGTCCATGGTTCCAGGCCGCCAGATGCAGCGGCATGGAATGGGCCAAGGTGCCATCGCAGTCAAAGATATAGGCCCCATACGGGCGATCAGGATGTGGACGTTCGATCTTGAAATCAGGCATCCCCTTCAACCCAGTCAGCTTTCTCCCCCATGGCAAGCCGGAAGCCGGAGGGCCGTCATTCCCTTTTCATCAGGAGGGCCGCACCACGCTACCTGCCAAGGTGTGTTCGGAAAGTGATTTGAAAGCAGAGTTTTGCCCCACCCCAATAACCGATAACACTTAACCGAGACTATACCGGCCAGCGGCTTCTGGCCTCAGTTCTCCGGTCCCTGTTCTTCGTCCTTAACCAGTATGGCGGAGAGAAGTCCGGCGAAGACAAAGTCGGCATAGACTACCGGGAGGGAAGGTTTTTCCTGCTCCCCTACCATTTTGATGCCGTCATAGTCCCCGAGTGCGGCCCAGGGGTAGACTTCCACGCTGTTCATCAGCCAGGGTTCGAGGTAGACCACAGGTGCATCAAAAATACGGTTGGCCAAAAGGTTACGGGCCCAGATGTAGGGATTGCCGTTCACCTTGGCGGCATTGTTCCCCTGATAACGAATTGGCCCCAGGCCGGTTTGCTCCACCATCGCTTCCACCAAATGCTCAGCCAGGGGGATCTCCACCTGATCATATCCGTTCAGCAGCCGGGTAACCATGGCGTGCCGTTCCGGACCGGAACGCAACTCCCCCGGCATAAAGCCTCCATTGACAAGGATATGGCCTCCGTTGCGATCGACCAAGGCAGGAACGGCGGCATCCTGCCAGGGGGCGGCATCAATATGCAAAGCCAGTACCACATCCGGCCGGATCTCCCTGTTGACGAGGTGCGCCCGGGCCAGGATTTCGTTGCGCCGGTAAAAGAGCAGTTCCGCCCGGCGTCTGACCGCAAGCTCGTCCGGATCAGCTCCTCCTCGGGTCAGCTGCCGACGGGCTTCCTCCAGTAAATCCTCAGGCCGGTCACTGGTCACTGGCTCGGCACTTTCCCGAAGCAGATAAACGGCGGCACCAGCATCCCGCAACTTGGCCGCCAGTCGATGGGCAGCCGCCAGGACCAAATCTCCCTCCTGGACCACTGGCCCATCTCCAATCTGAAAGGAACGCCCTTCCATTGGGCCCCATTCTCCTCCGATATGCCCCGGATCGATCGCTATCCTCCATTCATGGAGGGGTCTATTGAAGAGCAATGCACTGGAAGATTCCTCTTCTGTATCCACATTGTCGCGACGTAATTCCAGGCGATAGTATCGATGGGGGCGATCGCTTCCCATCCGGAACCAGGCCGCATCCTCAGTCAGCTCGATCCATTCCGACCAGTCCGCCAAAGGGGCATAGATCCGGTCGAGCCGATCCCTCAGGTATTCGGCGGTAAAGTGTCCCTGAAAACGGTCGAAACGCTCCCAGTCCAATCGTTCATCGGCCCGAAGGTGACCGTTCCATAGTCCGCAGCATAAAAGGGAAAGACCGCAGGCACCCAGTATGCATCGGCGCAGAAAGTAAAAGAAATGAGGCATGTCGAATCCGCTTCAGGGTTTACTCTTCGGGCACCCGCTGTTCGCGCCACAACTGGACCTGCTCCATCAAGGCCGCTATCAACTGTGGATCCTTGACGCCGGGCGATGATTCCACCCCGCTGTTGACATCCACCACCTCAGCTTCGGTCGCTTCCAGTGCCTTGAAAATATTCAGGGGCGAAAGACCGCCGGCCAAAACCCACCGCTTATGCTGATAGAGGGTGCTCCAATCCATGAATGCCTGCCAGTCTCCCGCCTTTCCTGTTCCGCCATAGGCCTCCTTGGAAAAACTGTCTACCAGCAGCGTGTCGGCAAACTCCATAATGATCTGGGGAAAGGAGTGTTCTCCTTGGGGAATCCGGGGAGCCAGCCATAAACGCTCCTGCCCGACCAGCCCGGACCAGGCTGCCACCGTGGCAATCGCTATATCCAGATCGAAATGCATCTGGAAAAAATCGAAGGGAAGATTCCGATAACTGCTGAGCACATCGGTCGGGGTTGCGACATCCACCAGGACACGCTTTCCCTCCGGGATGACGTCTAAAATCTCCTCTACCTGCGCCAAAGGAACGGCCCTCGGTGATCGCTCGAAAAGAATGACTCCAAGGTAATCCGCTCCCAGATCCATTGCCAGCCGGGCATCCTCTAATGAGGTAATTCCACAAATTTTGATCAGTGGCTTAGCCATATAGAGTCACGATGGGTCAATCCCACTCCCACGCCAAGCGGATTTCATACCTCTAATGGAAATGAGCGTGACAAGTGATGCCCACGCTGGAAAAACCCAATGAATGTTAACCCTGAATAAAGTCAGCCTGAGCTTTGGTGGCCCACCTTTGCTCGATGCGGCCTCGACGGAAATTCGCACGATGGAGCGGGTCTGCCTGGTGGGCAGAAACGGAACCGGGAAATCATCTCTTCTAAAAATGGTGGCCGGCGAGTTCCCCCCGGACGCCGGTGAGATCATCTGGTCTCCGGGCTCACGCTATGCCATGTTACCACAGGAGGTTCCGGAGCGGCTTCCCGGCACCATCGGTGAAATCATCAGTGCTGGATTGCAGGGACGTGCCCTGGCCGAATGGGAAGAGCTTGCCGAGGTGGAAAAGGTCTGTGAACAGCTGGGATTGACCCGTGACGAAGCCTTTGATCATCAGTCTGTCGGCCTGAAAAGAAGAGTCCTCCTCGCCCGCTGCGTCGCCAGTGACCCGGACTTACTGATCCTCGACGAACCGACCAACCATTTGGATATCGCCTCGATTCAGATTCTTGAAACGTTTCTGGCAGGCTTTAAGGGAGCACTCCTGTTTGTGACGCACGACCGGACCTTCCTGCAACGGGTGGCCACCCGGATTCTCGACCTGGACCGGGGCCGACTCATTTCTTGGGACTGTGACTATCCCACCTACCTCAAGCGAAAGGAGGAGTGGCTCGAAGCAGAGGCCCGGCAGCAGGCTATTTTCGACAAAAAGCTCGCCCAGGAGGAAGTTTGGATCCGGCAGGGAATTCAGGCTCGTCGAACCCGCAACGAAGGCCGCGTCCGGGCGCTGAAGAAGATGCGGGAAGAGCATCGGAACCGCCGCAAGCGCGATGGAAAGGCCCACCTCAAGTATGAAGCAGCCGAACGCTCCGGGGTGAAAGTCATCACCGCTGACAATGTATCCTACTCCTGGGGAAACAGGACCCTCATTCGCGATTTTTCCACTGAAATCCTGCGTGGAGACAAGGTTGGGATCGTGGGCCCGAACGGAAGCGGCAAGTCCACCCTTCTGCAACTCCTTCTCGGCAAACTCTCTCCCGAAAAAGGAAGTATTGAGCACGGGACCAGTTTGCAGATCGCATACTTTGACCAACTGCGCGAACATCTCGATCCGGCCAACACGGTGCGCGACACCATTGGCGATGGCCAGGAGGTGATTGAAGTGAACGGACGCCGTCAGCACGTCATCAGTTATCTCAAAGATTTTCTCTTCCCACCGGATCGCGCCATGAGTCAGGTCGCCAGTCTTTCCGGTGGAGAACGCAATCGACTGCTGCTGGCACGTCTCTTTACCCGGCCATTCAACGTGCTGGTGATGGATGAACCTACCAATGACCTCGATCTGGAAACACTCGAGCTATTGGAAGAGCTGCTGGCCAACTATCCTGGAACCTTGCTTCTGGTCAGCCATGACCGTGCTTTTCTGGAAAACGTCGTCACCGAATTGCTGGTACTCGACGGGTCCGGTATCGTCGACACCTGCATTGGCGGATACGAGGATTACCTTCGCCAGAAGGCAGCCCGCGAGGTGTTGCAGGAAAGCCCACCCGTCAAGGAGGCAAAAGCAAAGGGACGTGCCCCCAAAGCACGCAAGTTTCTCAACCGTGAGCGCTGGGAGCTGGAAGCCCTTCCGGGTGAAATCGAAGCGCTGGAAACGGAATCCCATTCCTTGGCGGAAAAACTGGGGGACCCCCTGCTCTATCAGAACGATGCGGCCAGCATTCCGGCAATTGAATCCCGGATAAAGGAAATCGAATCCGTTCTCGTCGAGAAATACGCACGCTGGGAAGAGCTTGAATTGCTGCGGGAAGCACTCGAATCCTCCGATAACTGAGCTTCAGTCGCTCAGCTTGGCATTTTCAACGCAACCCGCTTTCCTCCTTGTGGCCCTGTACGGCTGGAAAGAATCATGGCCGCAATCACAATCAACCCGCCCACCGCGAAATTCAGGGAAAGGTTCTCTCCTTCCAGGATCAGCACAGACTCAATCACGCCTGCCACCGGGATGAGAAAGCGAAAAGTGGCCAGCATCTGAACCGGATAGAGGGTGGATAAATGATTCCAGAGGGCAAAGGCCACCGCAGAGACGAAGGCCAACCAGGCAGTCAGCAAGCAGACGTATCCATCAAACAATACGTAAAGGTCCGGATAAGCCCTGTACCCAATCATCAGAAAAACAACGCCTCCGATGAACAGGGAAAAACCGGTTCCAGCCCGCGCTCCCATGGTCCGGCGGACGAATTGAAAGACAATCATCCCCAGCGCACCAAACAAATTAGCGATAATGATCAGCAATGCACCAATGGCTGGCTGACCGCTTCCGGCCCCCGGGGCATAGACCGCTAATGTGACCCCCACCGCTCCGAGCAACAGGATCAACCATTGCTTCCAGGTCGTCGCCGGTGCACGCAGGATCAACGGTGCAAGAATAACCCACCAGAAACTGCCGGTAGCCACCAGGATCGAAGCCAGCGCCCCACTGGCGTAATTCAGCCCATAATAGAAGAACACATACTGTCCCAGAGTCTGGGTTGCGGCCAGCGCCAGGATCCAGTAAAGCGGGGTCAGCTTCCACTCCGCGAGTGGCTGCTTGGAAAGGAGCAGGAGAAAGAGCCCGGCCACCGTAAAGCGTACACCGGCGAAGAGGGAACGATTGGCAAAATCCGACTCAACTCCCTGCCCGGCCCAATGCGCATAGACCAGTTTGATCACGGGAAAGGCAGAACCCCAGAGACCGGCACAGATCAACACCCACACCAGAAGGGGGATTCGCGCAAACAAGCCTTTCGCCTGTTCAATTGAATTGCCTTGAGGGGTCTCTGCCAATCACACAGCCCTGCCCTTCAGAAAAGCTTCCAGCCGCTCCAGAACTCTGGTTCTTCCCATCACTTCCAGCATGGGAAGAAAATCCGGTCCCGAGCCGACGCCACTCAGGGCATACCGCAGACTGGGCCACCAGGGGAAGGGCTTCTCCTGTCCATGGGCTGTCGAAAGTTCGGCAAATGCCGTATCCAAGTGGGCCGTATCCCAATCCCCGAGGGGAATCTTCTCCAGAAAAGCAATCGCCTCGCGCACGCGTTCAGCCGGATCGGCTTTTTTCGCAATCTTCTCCCCCACCGACGGGTCGAAGGAAAAATCATCCCGGAAAAAATAAGCGCAGAAAGAAGGAAGGTTTTCCAGTGAATCCACTTTTTCATGACACAACCCAAGCACCCGCTGAATGTAGTCCTCGTCGGTGGCATCATCGATTAGTTTCGCCTCGGTAAGGACCGGTGCTGCATGCCAGACATAACTTTCGAGCGGCAGCGCTTTTAAATGCTCGAAGTTGATATGGGCCATTTTCTTCTCATCGAAGCGGGCAGCTCCTTTTTGGACATCCGGAATATCAAAGGCTTCAATAATCTCACCGATCTCCATTACCTCCCGGTCTCCCTTGGGGGACCAGCCAAGCAGGGCAATGTAGTTTCGAACTGCGGCGGGCAGAAAGTGACGCCGTTGATACTCCTCAATCAGGGCCCCACGATCCCGTTTGCTCATCTTTCCCTTCCCTTGGGAAGGATCCTTGAGAATGAGTGGGAGGTGCGCAAACCGGGGAATGGGAGCGCCCAGCGCCTGAAAAAGTTCCACATGCTTGGAGGAATTGCTCAGGTGATCTTCACCGCGGATAATGTGTGTGATCTCCATCGTGATGTCATCGACCACATTGGCAAAGTGAAAGGTGGGACTGCCATCCGCACGGGCTATCACAAAATCGCGGTCCTCGGCTCGCTCCACCCGCCCACGAATAAGATCATCAATCACCACCGGCGCAGCTCTGACTTTTTCCACCTCGGCATCAAGGTAGGTATCAAACTCGGTATACCGCTCTCCTTCCAGTCGGAACCAGGTCGCCCCGTCCTTCTCATAAGTGCGGCCAGCCTGGCGCAGCTTTTCAAGATACTGGGCATAAATTTCAGAGCGTTCGCTTTGCCGATAAGGGCCATGATCCCCTCCGGCGTTGGGCCCCTCATCCCAATCCATCCCCAACCAGCGTAGACTGGAATAGATCAGGTCGAGGTAGGCCTCACTGTTGCGCTCTGCATCCGTGTCTTCGATCCGCAGAATGAATACACCATCGTGCCGACGGGCGAACAACCAGTTGAAAAGCGCCGTGCGGGCACTCCCAATGTGAAAAAACCCAGTCGGACTGGGAGCAAATCGTACCTTGACCTGTGTCATATTGGTGACGCTTGGATGCCCTCCGCCAATTGGCAAGTGGATTGTCATCGTTCCCTGCCCCTGCCATCTCATAACGATCCGGATCGAATACCAAAAAATGCTTGGCATCGGCTCATGAAGGTACAGTCTCCTCTGATCTTTACTTCGGGCGATTAGCTCAGTTGGTTAGAGCGTCTGGTTTACACCCAGTAGGTCGGCGGTTCGAGTCCGTCATCGCCCACCATTTCCTGCTTTGATGTTTTGCAAGTAAATGGTCCCCTCCGGCAAGTGCTGGGGGTCTGGAGAAAGCCAAAGACGACCGACTGCCGCTGGTTATGGCTTTTTCCTTTACCTCAAGGCTGACTCGCGCTGTGATGGCACCACTCCGCAAAACCATGATGAGCAACCGCTTCTACGGCTCCTTTGACTACGAACAGGAATACTCGCCCAAACGACAGGCCGACGAACACCGCAACCCCTTTCAGGTTGACCGTGACAGGATCGTTTTTTCCTCTCCCTTTCGCCGCCTGCAATCCAAGACACAGGTCTTTCAAAGCGGGCAGTATGATTTTTACCGGACCCGCCTGACCCATACGATTGAGGTCGCGAGAATTGCCCGTTCCATCTGTGAATACCTCAACGTGCGCAGCGAACGGCTGCGCCCCGATTTTTTTATCGATCCGGATCTGGTTGAAGCGGTGGGCCTGGCTCACGACTTGGGGCATCCTCCTTTTGGCCACATTGGCGAACGAAAGCTGAATGATCTCATGCGGGAGCACGGCGGGTTTGAAGGCAATGCCCAGACATTGCGGATCATGACCGACCTGATTTACCCGCGGGAAGATCGTCCCAGAGGGATGAACTCTACCCGTGCCTTTCTCGACGGGGTGCTCAAATACAAAGAGCTGCACCGGGAGCGGGTGGCCACAAATCCTGACGGAACCCTGCGTTATCCTCACAACCATTTTCTCTACGACGATCAGGAAAATGCCCGTACTTTTGTCCTCGATGGAGTCAAGGTGGAGACGCCGCTCAATGAGCTGAAAAGCATCGAGTGCCAGATAATGGATTGGGCGGATGATACGGCCTACTCGCTTCATGACATTGTGGATGGCGTTCAGGCCCGTTTCATTACCCCAGAGTACCTGGAAGAGTGGGAATCGGAACAGCGTGATCTGAGCAACATTCAGATTCAAAAACTGACTGAACTGAAAGACAGTATCCGCGAAGGGTATTATCAGCCGAAAATCGGTCGGCGGATTGGGGAATACATTCATGCCTGCAGTCTGGCCAAGGCGGATGGGCCAATGGCCGAAAAAACCAACCGGCACCGCTTTCGACTGGTCATCGATCCTCCCATCGAGGAGGAGTGTTCCCTCTACAAGCGCATCGCGGTGGACATTATTTTTAACAGTGCCCCCATTCAGCAAATTGAGTTCAAGGGAGGCCACCTGATTGAAGATCTCTTCACCGCTTTTTGTAATCAGTATATCCAACCGGATACCAGCAGCCTGCGGATTCTCCCCCGGGAGATGCACCGATGGGTGACGGAAAGTCCCGATCCGGAGGTGAAGTATCGGCTGATTTGTGATCACCTGGCAGCAATGACAGACGCTGAAGCGATCCGCACCCATCGGCGGCTTTTTGATGCAGACTTTGGGTCTATTGCTGATTTAATCTAAGGCTCCAACTATGGACCATGATCTTTCCATCGCCCTGCGCCCTGCTCAACCTGAACATGCCGAAGGCGCGCGAAACCTGGTATTTTCCATTCTGGCCGAACATGGGCTGACACCGGACCCGGATGGGCCTGACAATGATCTGGAGGCCCCCGATGCCTATTATTCTTCCCGGGGAGGCTGCTTCTGGGTATTGCTTGATGGGCATAGGATCATAGCGACCGTGGGCACAATCCCACGTGATGCCAAGACGGTCGAATTGCGCAAAATGTATTTGCACGCCGATTATCGGGGGCGTCAGATCGGCCAGCGTCTTCTCAATCACGCCATGGCCTGGGCGCGGGACAGGGGCTTCCGCCGGATGATTCTGGAAACCTCCACCGCACTTACCGCAGCGATCGGGCTTTACCGGAAGTACGGATTTGTCGAGAGCGAAGGGCAAACCTGCAATCAACGGTGCAATCTGATCATGGAACGCGACCTCGAATCACAGGAATTGGATTAATGCGGCGGGAATAGAAACAAAAAAACCCGCCAGCATAAGCAGACGGGTTGGGTAATTTAAAAACGTCGGAGAATCTTACTCGCCGCGGGGAGCGTCACGATTCAGCTCGGCAATCACCTTGGAGGTGATGTCGAGGGATTGATCGCGGTAGATCACGGTGGATACGCCGTTGCCGAGGATGTCAGAGCTGTCGAGGAGGATGCTGGCACCTTCGCGAATGGCGATGGTGGTAGCTACATTGGAGATCTTGTCGATCAGGTTCTGGCGGTTCCGGATAAAGCGCTCACGGAACTCATTTTGCCGCTGTTGAGCGTATTGCTGGAGCTGCATCTCTTCGCGACGGAGCGGTTCGATTTCGACTTGCAGCTCTGCCATTTGTGCCTGCTTGGCAGACTGGGAAAGGCCAGGGTTCTCCTGGATCTCCATGATGCGCTCCTGGATCGGCATCGCTTTTTCCTCCAGTGCCCGCTGGCGCTGCTGGAGGTCTGCCTCAAGATTAGTACGCAGGCTTTCCATGCGAGCGTTGACCAGCTCTGTTTCATAGAATGCATCGAAACATTCGCTCATGTTGACCGTCACAATCTTGGTCTGAGCTTGTGCTGCCGTTAACGCCATGGAAATGGCGAGAAATGGAAGAAGGAGTTTTTTGATCATAGGGAAAAAGAATTCAGAAATTGAGAAATAAAGCGGTCAAAATGGACCTAAGGTGCCAGCAACGTCAATTGAATTTAGAAACGGGTGCCAAAGGAGAAGTTGAACTGGCCGCCCCGATTGTTGCTATAAATCTCACGTCCATTTTGGTCAAAGACTTCAGTGGTTGTGATCGGGATACCATAGTCCAGGCGGAGCGGATTGCCTAGAACCAGCAGGCGAATCCCGAAGCCCCAGTTATCGTTGTATCCCCGCGGATTGAAGGCGAAGTCGTCTTCATTGACAAAGCCCCAATCATAAAACAGTGCAAGCCTCAGTGGGTCAGCTACTTTGATCGTGTATTCGACACTGCCGAATCCGTAGGAGTTACCGCCAATCGGCTCCGGGCTGAAGAAACTGCCAAAACTGGTTCGTTCTCCGGCCACCGGCCCCACTTCACGGTATTCAAAACCACGCAAGCTGTTCGGCCCGCCCAGATAATAACGATCAAAGAATGGAACATCCCCTTCAAAACCAAGGGCAATCTCCGATGGCGGACGGGTCAGCGGAACATCTGTCCGACCATAGGACCAGAAGGTTCCAGCCCGGGCGATAATCTGCAGCACTTGGTCGCCGGTTTGGAATAGCGGGATAAAGAATGCGTTGCGCGTCTCAAATTGCATGTACTCGGTGTTTCCACCAAGTCCCGCAAAGGAGGTGGCAAAGGTCATCCGGCTGCCGCGGGTGGTAAAGATCAGGTCATTTCGGGTGTCCCGGACCAAGGTCATAGTGATCTTTGATACCGTCCGCGGGCTATTCTGTCCCTCCAACCAGATAAGGTCCGGGGCATTGGGAGAAATGTTTTTCAAGTCGACCCACTGCAGGTTGTAGGAGAGCTGACCGTCGATCAAACCGATCAGGCGTTTGCGCAGGAACAGCTCGATACCGGTTCTCAACTCCCGGTAAACCGCACTGAAATAGTCGCTCTCCCTCCGGAAGAGTTCAAAGCCCCCCGCCAGGCGCTGTTCAAAGAGCCAGGGTTCTTCAAAATAGAGGGAAATTTCGTTGGAGCGGGACCCCATCGATCCGCGCAGGCGGAATTTTTGACCATCTCCCTGCAAGAGCGGGGAACTCCACTTCTTGTAATCGAAGTTGGATTGGGAAACTTCGAAAAACACCACTACCCGCTCGATCGAACTGAAGCCGGCACCAAACTGAAGATTACCAGTCCGCCCTTCCTGCACACGGATCTTGAGGTTTCTGCGTCCCGGAATATCCGTCACTTCCGGCGACAGCTGGACGTCTTCAAAAAAGCGGGTGTTTCTCAATCGGGCCTCACTGTTCTTCATGAACACGAGGTTGAAATTCCGACCGGGTGATAGCGCCAGCTCGCGAATGATGACCGTGCTCTTGGTCTTGGTGTTCCCCTCGATAATGATGGATTCGACGTCAAAGCGCTCCCCTTCGCGAATGCGGTAAACAAGGTCGATGTTTCCGGTTTCCACATTGGCCCGTCGTTCCGGGCGGACCGAAGTATCCAGATAGCCCAGTGAACCGTAGACATTGGTCAGCCGCTCAACATCCTCATCCAGCACCTTGGGCGAAAAGGTGTCTCCGGGAATCAGGCCCAGCAAAACATACAGGCTGGGATCATCAAAAAGCTCGTTCCCTTCAAAAGAAATCTCACCGACCCGGTACTGCCGCCCTTCATCCACCCGGATGGTAATCAGAATCTCCCGCTCCGTGGGATATTCAAGGGTCACATTGGCCTCGGGAATGCTGACATCAAGGTACCCTTCGTTGAGGTAAAGAATCCGCAGCTTTTCAAGGTCTTCCTGCAGGGAAACCTCATCAAAACGACCGGAACCCGTCAGCCAGGAGAGGAACCACCGGCGCTTGGTGTCCATTTCCCGCCGCAGGCGACGGTCGGAAAAGGCGGTATTGCCGACAAAGTTTACCCGGGAAATCTTCAGGCGCGGACCTTCGTTGATGGTAAAGGTAACGACCCCCCGTCCGGTTTCCGGATTGCGATCAATCGTAAAGTCAACCCGGACCTCCGTGTAACCACGATCCCGGTAAAGGTCGCGGATAATGTTCGCATCCTGTTGCAGGCGGCGTTCATCGAGAATCCCCCCCACCCGGCTGTTGAAATCACGAAACAGGCGGTTGCGGGAAATATTGCGCGCTCCCTGGATGACAATGTCCTCAATCCGGTATTTCGACTGGACCGAAAAAATGATCCGCACCTGACCGTCATCCATCTCCTCGGTCCGGGCCTCAATGAAGTCAAACAGCAGAGTCGAGTAAAGCGTCCGGATAGAACGATCAACCAGTTGCTGGCTGTAGGGCATCCCTTCCCGGATCTGCACCCGCGCCAATATGGCCTCACGGCTCACGGTGACCAGATCGAGGAATTCGATCTGGATATCCCCCACGATCTGCTGCTGCACAGCATCGATCGGTGGCGGGGCAAGGTCATCTTGTCCGACTACTGGCGTAGTCAGAAGCGGGAGAGAGAGAACAAACATCCAGCAAAGAGCCAGAAGCCTGTTATTCAGAAAGCGGGGTCCGCGTGTAGTTTTCAAAGCGCGTAAAATCAGGGATGAAGGTCAGCGGAACTTCCCCGGTGGGTCCATTCCGTTGTTTTGCAATTACCAGCAGCCGCTCCCGGGAAGCCTGGGGAACGGTCGGGTTATCCTCACTCTTGGGGTTGGTAGCAAGCAGGAAAACGACATCTGCATCTTGTTCGATCGATCCGGACTCACGCAAATCGCTGATCCGGGGGAGGCGTTTCTCTTTTTCACTATCACGGTTCAATTGACTCAAGACTAATACTGGAATGTTCAATTCTTTTGCCATTCCTTTTAGTCCCCGGCTGATTTCGGCAATCTGCTGCTCCCGCTGGACACGGTTATCCGTTCCCGAAAGCAGCTGCAGGTAGTCCACCATGATGAATCCAAGCGGCTTGCGTTGGTGCAGCCGCCGGGCCTTGGCCCGAAGCTCTAGAATGTTGAGGGTACTGGAGTCGTCGATCCAAAGCGGAGCGGATTTCAGTTCCTGGGCAGCCCGGGAAAGCTCGCGCATCTGATCCCTGCTGATCATCCGGTCGCGAACCCGGCCCATATTCACCCTTGCCCGCCCGCAGATCATCCGCATGGCAAGCTGATCGGCCGGCATTTCCAGAGAAAAAACCAGAGTATTGGTCCCCTTGCCCTTTTTCGGCAGGCAGACATGCTCGGCGATATTCATCCCGAGAGAGGTCTTCCCCATCGAGGGGCGGGCGGCCAGGACGATCATCTGCCCGGGATGCATCCCGAAGGTCATCTTGTCGACATCGATATAGCCGGTCAGAACACCTTCGTCGGTGTCCCCCTGAATGATGCGGCTGACCAATGCCATGGCATCGTCGACCGCCTTGCCAAACTCCTGGGCGGAATCCGAAATCCGCTCTTCGTTGATGGCAAAGATCTCCTGCTCAACGGACTCGATGAAATGCTCCAGCTTGTCCTGATTGGTATAGGCCCGCTCGACAATATTGGCCGAAGTCCGGATCAGGCGCCGCAGCATCCATTTCTCCCGCACGATCTCCAGCCAGAACTGGGCGTGGGCGGTGGTTTCAATCCGGTCGGTCAGGGCAAACAAGGCCTGAACCCCGCCAAACAGCTCCATCAAAGAGGTGTCGGGGGAATGCTGGCGGATTCGCCGCTGACGCTCGGCCAGCCAGGGAATGTCCTGGACGGTCAGGCTCTTCAGACGGTCGATCACCACCGTATCGTCAATCACCTTATTGGCCGCCGCCAGATCCGTCAGCACCTGAAACAGAACCTGATGGGCAAACTTGAAGAAGGCATCCGGGCGCAGACGGGCCTCAAAGCAGAGCATCATCGTGTCCTGCCCGCCTTCCAGCATGCAGGCCGCGAGGAGGCCCTCTTCAGCTTCGATACTATGCGGTGGCTCACGTTCGGGCCGGACTCCCTGGTCCGCATCCTGAGGACGATAGGAGGGTCCCGTTCCGTTTGCTGCAGCCGCTTCCGCCATGCGATCTCCGCCCCTGGGCGGTTATGCCTTGGCGCTTTCGGCGGGTTGCTGATCGGCTCCTTCTTCCTCGATCTCTTCGATCGGGTTTTCCGAGACGACTTCGAAAGAAAGTTCAACATTCACCTCCGGGTGGAGGCGGATCTTGGTGCTGTGCTGTCCGAGTTCCTTGACCGAATGGCCGAGGTGGACGTAGCGCTTGTCCACTTCGATACCTTCTTCGCCCAGGCGCTTGGAGATATCCGCTGCCGTGATCGAGCCGAACATTTTGCCACCGGGGCCGGTCTGGACGGCGAAAACGATGGACAGCGCCTCGATCTTCTCAGCGATGATCTGTGCTTTCTTCAATTCATCCTGGAGGCGCTTCTCAGCACGCTCGCGCAGGACCTGCATCTGCTTTTTGTTCGCCTTGGTCAAGGGAACTGCCTTGCGCAACGGAAGCAGGTAATTACGGGCGAAGCCTGCCTTGACGGAGACTTCATCTCCCTCGTTGCCGAGATTGTCGACGGGCTCGAGGAGCAAGAGTTTTTGGTTGGCCATGATATGGATTCCGGTAAAAAATTAGCTGTGTAAAATGGGATGCACTCCGATATCTTCGGAGAAAGGATCAAAACGGGACGTCATCGCCGTCCGAAAATTCTTCGTTCGTATTGGGAGAAGCCGCAGGGCGGGAGGAACGGCGCGGAGGCGCGTTTTCCTCGTAATCCCCGGAACCAGAGTCCCCTTCACCGCTGCTGCGCCCGCCACCGATAAACTGGAAGTTTTCCAGCACGATTCCAAGCTTGGAGCGGTTTTCGCCAGTGTTCTTGTCCTGCCACTGATCCAGGCGCAGGCGCCCTTCCACAAAGAGACCACTGCCCTTGGAGCAGTATTTCTGGATGGTTTCAGCAGCCGGACCAAATGCATCAATATCGACAAAGGTCGTCTCTTCTTTCTGCTCGCCTTCCCGGGTCCGGTAGCGGCGATTGACAGCCAATCCCAACTTCGCGATGGTCAGCCCGCCGGGAGTTACCCGGGTTTCGGGGTCGCGGGTCAGATTGCCCATGAGGTAGACTTTGTTGAAGGATGCAGCCATGGCGAAGAACTCCGTTTCAGGGTTAACAGATTAGATTCGGTTAACCTGAACGCGCTGCACCGTCTTGTCCAGACGCGTCTTCTCGCGGAGGACTTCCGGCACATCCGGGCCACTGGAAAAGTCGAAAGTGACGAAGATATCACCGGGGTGCTTCCGGCTGGCTCCGGCGACAAAGTCCTTGTAGCCGATATTGTTGACCTTCTTGATTTCCGCACCGGCGGAAGTCAGAATTTCAGAGATCTTTTCGATCAGGGTTTCGATCGGATCTTCATACCCGCGGGTATCAAAGATGATCGTCGCTCGGTAGGTTCTCGTTACCGTGAGGCTCATGTGTGTTTGATGATGGTTTGGATCGTTGATTGAGGGAATTCATGGCCAACACCGGACCCTGCGCCACAATCAGGCGCAGGCCATCCAGATAATGGCTCATGCTGCTTTCGAACAGGGTGCGCTCCGCTTCCGTAAAACGCCCCAAGACGAAATCACTGAGGGGAACCGAGGGTTTATCCTCCGGTCCAACGCCGATGCGGTAACGGACAAAGGCAGCGCCAATGCGCTGGATGATGTCTGTCACGCCATTGTGCCCACCCGGTCCGCCTCCCTGGCTGACCTTGAGTCCACCCACCGGCACCTGGATCTCATCGTAAACGACACAGAAATCCTCCGGCCGCAATTTGAGATAGCGGCAGATTTCACCGACCGTCGTGCCACTTGCGTTCATATAGGTACGCGGTTTGGCCAGTAGAATGGGACGGTCAGCAATGGTGACGACAGCGGTGTGGGCACGATACCTCGGATCCTCCCGCCATACGCCCCCAGCCTCTCTGGCCAGGGCATCGACGACGCGGAATCCGGCATTGTGGCGTGTCTCGTCATACCGCAGACCCGGATTTCCCAGCCCCACGATGACACGCACCGACATATTTATTGAAAAGAACAATGGATACCCGGAAATCCCGGGCATCCGGTTAAAATTACTCGGCGGCCACTTCCTTCTTTGGAGCAGCCTTTTCCGTTACCACTTCAGGTTCGGTGGCTTCCTCTTCCTCCACTCCACTGGAGCCACCGGAAGCACCCACACAGGATACCACCACCAAGTCTTTGTCTTCGACGATGGTGACGTTTTCAATGGCAGGAAGATTCGCCACGTGGATAGAATCACCCACCTTCAATGTGGTCACATCGATTTCAATGAACTCGGGCAAATGACGTGGACGGCAGCGAACACGCAGTTCCTGGGCATTGATCTCAATCACCCCCTGCTGATTTTTCACTCCATAGGCAGCACCCTTGGTGTGAACGGGGATTTCGATTTCCATGTCCTTACCCCGGACGACCTCCTGAAAGTCAACGTGCTGGAAGGCATCACTGCGGGGATTGCGCTGAAAATCCTTGATCACGGCGAAACCGGATTCCTCCTGCCCGTCCACATGCAGCTCGATCAGCGCGGCACTGCCCGCGATTTTGCGCCAGGCCTGGCTGAATTGAACGGAGTCCACCGTCAGGTGTTGAGTGCCGCTTTCACCGTAAATGACGGCGGGAACCTTTCCGGCCGAACGCAAGCGCTTGGCGGTGGCGGAGCCCACGGCTTCACGCGTCTGAACATTTAAAGTTACCTGCTTCATACTGAAATATTTCTGATTGGTTTCCGGAAAGAGAAAAACGATCAATCTGCGTGAGCTGTTCACCTAAGGCAATCAAAACTTTTTTCAAATTTACCGACGAAATGTTTGACAAGCCCTCCCCCCCCGCTTTCCATCCAGCGCTTTCTTATTTGCCTCTCCGGCACTGTTCTTCATCACTTTTTGCTCAGTAGCTCAGTGGTAGAGCAGGTGACTGTTAATCACTTGGTCGCTGGTTCGAATCCAGCCTGAGCAGCCACTTCTATGAAAAGGCCTCTGACCCATGTCGGAGGCCTTTTTGCTTTCTAAAATACGCTCAGGCCCGGATGAGAACCAGCGACGTCGCTGGTTTGACGCAGGGAGCGCAGCGACCGTAGATGGCGCAGCAATCCAGCCTGAGCAGCCACTTCATTAAAAAGGCCTTCGACGCATGTCGGAGGCCTTTTTGCATTTACCGCGAAGGCGCAGCAAATCGCTATCCCTATCGGGATCGCATCCGACGAAGCACAGCGTAGATGTCGCAGGGCGAAGCCCAAGTAAACTCCGTCCTGCCCTGAGCCTGTCGAAGGGCCTCCGTCCTCTGTCTCCCGTCTCCCGTCTCCCGTCTCCGCGTCTCCGCGCCTCCGCGTGAGACAAACACGGCGATTACGCAAAGTAGCGGGAGCATCCTGCTCCCGTAACGGGGGCCACAGGCATCCTCTCAATCACTATCGCTATCGCAATCGCTATCGCAATCGACGAAGCACAGCGTAGATGTCGCAGGGCGAAGCCCAAGTAAACTCCGGCCTGCCCTGAGCCTGTCGAAGGGCCTCCGCCCTCTGTTCCCCGTCTCCCGTCTCCCGTCCCCCGCCTCCGCGTCTCCGCGCCTCCGCGTGAGACAAACACGGCGATTACGCAAAGTAGCGGGAGCATCCTGCTCCCGTAACGGGGGCCACAGGCATCCTCTCAATCACTATCGCTATCGCAATCGCTATCGC
>JBJHBA010000006.1:199181-201278 GCA_050485245.1 Verrucomicrobiota bacterium
AATCGACGAAGCACAGTGCTTCCATCCGGAGTGCTCAATCCCAGTGCAGCTTTGCATGCCTGAAGTTGTCAGATATCGCCCAGACGATGCGTTTGTTGGCCTCAATAGTGATACCTTAACTGAGCAATCTCGATTGTCTCCGAAGTGAATCGATAAACCATTCTATGTTCATCGGTGATTCTTCGAGACCAGAATCCGTGGAAGCCATGCTTCAGTGGCTCGGGCTTACCTATTCCAGTAGTTGGATTCCTCTTCGTATCCTTGATCAGATCGTTGATCCTCCTCAGGATCTTTTTGTCTGTTTTCTGCCAATCCAAATAGTCGTTCCATGCGTTCTCAGAGAAAATCAGTTTCATTCCTCAATGATTTTTCGCTCGGTTCCCTTTCCAGCACTGAGTTCAGCAATGGATTCTATCAGCCGTTGCGCGTTCTTGGGACTGCGCAAAAGGTAGGCCGTTTCTTCGAGCGCCTCGTAATCCTCTAAGGACATCATTACCACAGACATATCGTTCTTCTTGGTGATGATTACCGGAGCCCGGTCTGAGACAACCTTCTCAATGGTTTTCGCAAGATTTTCTCTGGCAGTTGAATATGTGATCGCGTTCATCTGTCCAGGATATTGGACACTTTCAGCGGATTATCAATCATTTTCGGCGTTCAGGTAGGACCGCCTGTTGCCGGACGGCCCCCTCGCAGATCCCGGCGTGCGATGCCCAGAGACTGCCACAGGGCCATGAACCCTGTCCAGTTGTAACTGCGCCGCTGACTGCGGCGGTTGAGCCATTTCCTTGCACAGTTTACCTAGGACGATGCGTTTGTTCGATCGCTATTTTTCCAGCCCCTTGGCCTGATTGATCTTAAAGTTTAGATATATAGGCCCAAGAAGAATCGTCCATATCGGACCCGCCCTCAGTTCTGAAATATCCTGTATAGACTTTATCCTATTCCACTTTCTGCGAAACAATTCGTTCCATCCAAAGTAGAGAATTAATGTGAACAAGGTAACTACATTTAGGAGCATTGCAGCAATCGGGTTTTGCCCTCCAGTTGAAGCGAGCGCAAACAACATCCCTATTATGAGTACGCCCAAGACAAGTGATGCGAGAATGAATGCGCCTTTCCCGGATTTCGGTTCTCCATTTTTTTTCAATTCATTTCCGAGCCAAAAATACCATGGGATTGCTGCAAGCCCTCCGGTGATGAATACCAAGACTCCAAGATATTCAGTCTCAATGGTTTTGGATTTTATAATCTCTTTCATCTACCGTCGAGCTGGGGCGCGAGTGAAACGAGTTGCCCCTAGCGGTTTGTTCGATTTTACAGTCTGTCTTTCCAGTAGTTCGGTTTCCGATGGAGGGCCGCAACCGCAACAATAAGGATTTCCTCATTTCTTATCTGGAAGATGAGACCGTAGGGGAAGACTTTCGTTCTGCAGCGCTGGCAGTGTTCAGAAATCCGGGGCCAAGCATCAGGATATGCAACCACCCTATCAACGGAATTTCTTATTTCTGAGAGAAATCTCAAACCCAATCCAATTTCTTTCTCCTCATAGTAAGCAATGGCTTCGTCCAATTCAGCTTCCGCTACACTGAGGAATCTTACTCTCACTTTCCGTATTTCTTTCCCAGTCGTTCAAAGACCATGGAAGCTTCAGAAGCTCCCAGTTCTCCCCGCTCAAACCCCTGGATTCGGTCTTCAGCTTCTATAGCCCACTTGGCGTCCAATGAAGCCTGATCAGGTGAATCTAGGCTCGAAAGCAGTTTTTCGGCAAGAGAAACACGTTCCACCGCTGAAAGTCCAAGAGCCTTTCCTTCGATTTCTTTGGTCCATGCGCTCATGGTTAACAGGGTGGCAAAAACGCGGAATCCGTCAAATTTTGTTTTTCTAGCGAACGTCAGCCTGAGTCGCGCAGACGGCGTTAGCCGGCTGCGTTGACTCTATAACTATTCGGAAAAATCCCCGTAATTTGTCCAAAAAGGAGGGCCGGTGAGGGTCTGGTTGAGATTGAGGGATCACCGCCAAACGGGTATCACCGACCCTCGCTTTAACCAATAAAAGATATGAAACGTAAGACATTGAGCATTGTAGATCAAACCA
>JBJHBA010000007.1:0-186552 GCA_050485245.1 Verrucomicrobiota bacterium
TGTCGGGGATTTTTTTTGGCCGACCCCCGATCGCGTCGGGATTGACCGCTCCGGAATCCGCACCCTTGCCGGGGAAAATGGCTGGTTCAGCTACGACGCATGCCGGAATCCCTCTTTGGCCCAAGGGAGGAACTGGCCCAAAGACAAGTCAGAGGTCAACATGATGGTTTTGCCTACTGACGAGGCAAACGCACTTGTTAAAGCTGGTTATCCGGCGAGCCTTACCGGGATTGTACATAACTTGACGGACCGAACTTTGGTTGCAATGGATGAGAACGCTTCAAACGTAATCATGGAGGTTCCGCCTGGGCACTCCGCTATTGGAACTGACGGTTTCTTTGATCCGGTTGTCTATTCTGAATCCAACGGGCGGTTGAAGTATTTCAAGTTAACACGAGGAGTCGAAATAAGCTATGCCCTAAGTTTAGGGCCAAATGCCGATCCTAGAAGGTTTCAAGGCTTGCCGTCTGCGGGACCCATAAATGCTAGAACACATCACTTTTTTGGGGTCGTCGATATATATACTCCGGCATTTCAGGTCTTGGTTCCAAAGTCTGCGACAGGGTGGAAAGACTTTTTCACATGGCCTGCATTTGAACGGGAATTACAGGCTGGAGGATATTTGAATAGATAAATTTGGTCTTAACCGAGATTGATCCATGATTTTAAAGAAATCTTTCGTCGTCGCGACATTTTCGGGTGCATTGGTGTACTGTGTGTTTTTTACGCCTGGATTCTTGTCGACAATTGGTGTTAAGGATTATGTGGATGCCGAAAAGATAAGGATGGTTCCCTTGCAGAGTAGCGAAGAGCGGGTGTTAAGCATCTTGGGAGAACCGCTGAAAAGGATTGAATTCAGTGATCGGGACACGGTGGTCCTCTATTATTCAAAGAGAATATTTTTCCCTTATACTCAACCAAAGGTTGTTATAACTCTAGAAAGTGGTTTTGTGGCGATGATTGAAGTTCAAAAGACTATCCTTTGGGGTGAGGAGTTCGACCGTTATTATTATTTCAGGTATAAGGATGAATTGATTGATTCGGACGAGCTTGATGATTTGCTTTGAGCTGAAAAAGGGCAGAGGACGGGGTCTATGATCAAAAGTCAAACTAACGAAGTCACGAGTTGGTTTGGTCGTTACAAGTCAGCGGCACATCTCGCGCCAGGCCTTCCTCGTTCCTGCGGGTGCCTGTCACGAGATCTGCAATGCTCGTCGGGGTGGCCGATCGCCGGTCCTTTAACCGCTCCGATCCTCACTTCGCTACGCTCGTTCCGGCTGCGCGCTGAGGCCCGCCGCCGTCCATCCCTCCGCTGACGCTGCGGGCAAACCCCTGCCTGTGCGAACCAGCGGTCGCCTCGGCGCGGCGGTGGCTGCGGAAGGATCCTTGCCAGTGGCCCGCCGCGGCCCCGCAATGCGGGCCTGCCCTCGGCTCCCACTTTTTGCTTTGACATCACTACTGACACCCCTGCCGGGGTGCGGTGTTTTTTGGGGACCGTATCCGGTGGTGTCGCTGCGCTCAACCACCGGCTGCAGGCTGAGATCCCTTCAGGATCGGTGGGGAAACGAAGACCTGAAGTCAGTGGTGGGTTTAGTGGGGTTCCATGGGAAAAATGTCTGCCGGAGGCTTCCTTGAGGCCGGAATTGTCAAGGAATCGGGAAGGAGATTCCCGATTGACCAAAGAGCTGATTTAGGGCTCCCTTACGGGCATGCTTCGATTTCACTTTAGCTCCCTTGCACCCGTTTTTCGCTGTCTGCCCTCTAAGCCCGGAAGGGGATCCAGGCTGCTTCTTCTCTTGACCATGCTGGTTCCGATCCCGCTTTTTGCGGAGGATGCCAATCGCGACGAAACGGCTTCGGAGGAACCGAGGATGCATCAGCGTTTTTTTCAGTGGAGCAATACCCAGATTGAGCAACTGGTCGATGTTCTCCTGCCGACCACTCAGGAGAGGCGGACCTGGCGCCTTACCCTGTCCCCTCGGTTCGGGGATCTGAAAAACCGCGATCATTTCAGGTTACCGACAGGAATCGTTTATGGTTTCAATGCCAGAACAGAAGGCGAGCTGGTCCTCGATACCTTTGTCCCCAACCCGTTCAAGGATGGCAACAGGACGGGCATTGCGAACATTCGTCCGAAAATCCAGTATCAATGGAATCCGATTTTTGATCAGACCACCAGTGCGGCCAGTGGTATCCGGGTGGTTCGTCCGATCAGCGGTGCCCCGGCTGAGATCAATCATGGAATCAACCGCTATTCAGTCTATACCACCTTTTCGCGGCCTTCCCGGAGCATTGCGCCCCTGGAAAAATTCCTCACGCTCTCCTACGATTTGATCACTCCCTCCTCGGTAGTTGGTGAATTACCGGAATATCTTCCACAGAATGATTTTGTGCAGGTCACGGTGGGGGGACTGTATCGCATGGATCGATTTACTTATGGCCTTTCCTTTTCCTGGGCGCACACTGTTGATGGGTACAGCTCCAATTATTTCTACCTCACCCCGAGTATCCTGATGGATGTTCCTTCCCGTTGGGTATTCAACAGCCCCGGTCAGTGGCAGGTGGGCACATCATTGGAAACCCGCCGCTATGGGTCGGAAACAGACTTTTCTGTGCGGGTGCGGGTGCGCTGGTTGATCGATTTTGGCCGGGCAGTCCGGCACCTGACCGGATTTGGAGATCACGACGAGCCGGGGCGTTAATGGCCACCCTTTATGGTAAGTCTCTGATAACGCTGTCCTGACGAGCGGTCCGGGCGGGCTCAATTCCGAGCAGTCGGGCTATAGTGGCATGTATTTGCAGCAGGGATACAGTGCCGAGTGAGATGCCGCCGAGTGGTTCAGGATATCTTTGAAGGTAGAGAACGGTATGCATGTCCCGATCTTTATCCGGATCATAACCATGTGTTCCGAGAAAGTGACTGTCCGGATCCACTTCTCGGATAACGGTACTCAGGCCGGCGCGAAAGGCATGGTGATTGTGTAACTCCACCACCAGATCCCCAGTGCGATAGGGGTGGTGGTAGTCCCAATTGGAGGGCAAGGACTCACGCATATATACGTTAAGAAATGGATGCTTTTTCAGTTTCTGGTAAGCACTCTCCAGTTGCTGCTGACGGCGTTTTGGGTCTTCGATCTGATCGAAAAAGAGATGGCCCACCGTACCCGTGGTTAAGCGAACCGTCCCATCTCCGGCTTGCAGACCTGCCGCTTCAGCAAGATCCACCAGATGGGTGATGGGGCTCATCCCATGATCGGAAAGCAACATGAAATAAAACACATCTCCGGGCTCCCGCGTGCGCTTCCAGATCGATAAGGCGGTTTTATAGATTTCCTTAACATAGGCATCCAATGCGGCCACGGTCTGGGTGATTCTATCAGAATCGGGGCCAAAACGGTGACCCTCCTTGTCTGGTGATTCGCCGTAGGCGAGGACCAGACGGAGCGGATCGGTGTGTTCGTCGTTTTTCCAGGTTTCCAGAACTCTGCCGATACGCTCCCGGTCAGAAATCCCTCTGGTGTATCCATCGAGATAATACGCGGAAGCGTATGGGCCGTTTTGCTGGTGGGAGTTCACCCAGTCAAGGACCAGGGTGCGAACCCCCTGCCGGGTGGCGGTGGTCCAGATCGGTTCGGCTTCGAGTAGTGCTGCGCTCCCAGCGTAACGATATGTCTGGCGGGTGCGATTATCGTAGAACGTGTTCCCGGTGATGCCATGCACCGCAGCTGGCGCTCCGGTCGCGATGGCAACATGGCTTTGAAAGGTTACCGATGGGAAATTCGGAATGACCTCGTGGCTGTAGGCACCGGTTTCAATGAACGTATCAATAAAGGGTGTGGCGGCGCGATCCGTGTAATCGTGACGCCAGCCATCCAGGCTGAGGATGAACACGGTTGATTTACCGGCTGATAGTGACAGGGTGAGACAGAGTGCAAACAGCAGGGCGCAGGACCGTTGCTGCATCCACTTACGCGAATAGAGTGTGGGCATGAGTTCAGGCAATCAATCCGAGGAAAGAGTGCAAGTCCGGTTCATTCGATTCACAGACTTGTTACATCTACTGGTTCGTGGGGAGTGGGGCAATGCATGAGGAGAAACTTTGAGATCGGGGGCGCTATCTCCTGAATTGTCATAATAGGGTGAGCGGTGCGTCCCAGCTCCGCCGTCCCGGAGGTGGAATGGTTTTCAGCATCAGTGCGCAGGCCGAAGAACTGTTTCATCTGAAGAACCTGCTCGTGGACCTGAAAACGGGTGAGGAAAGCCATAAACAGACGTTGGGATTTACTTTCGACCTTTCTATTGAAACGAAATCAACAGACAGGGATTGCCGACGGGCAAAGCCTTGCTATGGTCCCTGCCATGAACTGGGTTAAAGTCCGGGATTTTGAGGATATTATATATGAAAAAACGGAAGGCATCGCCAAGGTGACGATCAATCGCCCGCACCGGCGAAATGCCTTTACGCCGGATACGGTTGCGGAGCTGATCGAGGCTTTTTCCGATGCGCGGGATGATACCTCAATCGGGGTGGTTCTGCTCACCGGGATGAATCCGCAGACCGATGGGAAATATGCTTTTTGCAGTGGAGGGGATCAAAAAATCCGCGGTGAGCAGCAAGGGGGCTACATCGGAAAGGACGGGGTACCGCGCCTCAACGTACTCGATTTGCAGCGGCTGATCCGGACCATGCCGAAGGTGGTCATCGCGCTGGTGGCGGGATACGCCATTGGGGGAGGGCATGTTCTGCATGTGGTCTGTGACCTCACGATTGCTGCGGATAACGCCGTGTTTGGTCAGACTGGTCCCAAGGTCGGCAGTTTTGACGGTGGATTTGGCGCTAGTTATCTTGCCCGAATTGTCGGTCAAAAAAAGGCCCGGGAAATTTGGTATTTGTGCCGGCAATATAACGCCCGGGAAGCCCTTGATATGGGGCTGGTCAACAAGGTGGTACCCCTCGCGGAGCTGGAAACCGAAGGGATTACCTGGGCGCGTGAGATTCTCGAAAAAAGTCCGCTCGCCATCCGCTGCCTGAAAAGTGCCTTCAATGCGGATGTGGACGGGCAGGCGGGCTTGCAGGAGTTGTCCGGTAATGCTACTTTACTCTATTATCTGACAGAACAGGGGGAAGAAGGCCACCGTGCCTACGTCGAAAAGCGTAAGCCTGATTTCAGCAAGTATCCCTGGTTGCCCTGAAACGAATTGCCTCGACCATGTCTAAGTCCATTCAGCGCTATTCCCTGATTGCCGGCTTGGGTGCCTGCGCCCTCGGCGTCTGGCTGCTGTGGAATTTGCCTTCCGCTGAGGAAAGACCTGCGCCCATGGAGCGTATGGCAGAGGTGATGGATTTACCGGAGCGTCCGAATCTGAGCTTTGGCCTGCCGTCGGAATCCCCGCACACGGCGGAAAATGGGCAGGAAGCCTTGGGAGGGTTGCCGGATGGAGCCATCCCCGGCCAACGGGTGTGGCAAACCAGTGATCTGGCGGCGGCGATCGCTGCGGCCGAAGCTGCCGGTCTCGAGGTGCTGGGGACGATTCCCGAACTCGGCTTGCTGCTGGTGTCCGGGGATGAAGCCACCCTGACCCGCTTGGGGGCGGATCAGGAAGAAGATTTTCTCTATCCGGTAGGGATTCCGCGGCTTCCGGATGATTCCCAGTATGAGCGATTGGGGCTGCAGGCTTTTGAGTCCAACGCCCTGGCCTATCTCGGGGTGGAAACCGTAGCTGCTCACTGGGGCGATGGGGTGCGCATTGCCGTTTTGGATACAGGGATCGGGGAGCACAGTGTTTTCAGTCAGTCGCGGATTGAGCGTCTGACGGGGCCGACTGGATTGAGGGAGGATGACCACGGCCATGGAACGGCTATCGGGGGGTTGATTGTGGGGAAGGACGAATTTGCCCAAGGCCTGGTTCCGGGGGCGACGCTGCTGAGTATTCCCGTGCTTGATGCGGAGGGGAGCGGTAATACCTTTTCCCTGGCCAGCGGAATCATCCAGGCGGTGGAGTCCGGTGCTCGCATCATAAACATCAGTGCCGGCTCGCTTCAGTCTTCCCGCAGTCTGGAAGCGGCGGTGCGCTATGCCAATCAACGGGGAGTGGTAATCGTCGCGGCGGCGGGCAATGACGGACATTCCATGGCGCGTTTTCCCGCTGCCTATGCCGGGGTAATTGGTGTTTCAACCGTCGATGCACAAGGACAGATTCCCGGGTTTAATAATTCCGGGCAAGGGGTCGATATCTCGGCTCCGGGGCTGGGTGTTTACACTACCTGGGTGGATGATGATTTTGTCAGCTTCAGCGGGAGTTCGGCGGCGACGCCGTTTGTGGCCAGCGCGATAGCACTCCTGATGAGCGAGCAGCCTCAGCTTACGGCGCAGCAGGCAGCAGATCTGGTGTTGAACTATACGAACGAAGCCGGGCTTCCCGGACCGGACGCGCTTTATGGGGCAGGTATTCTCAACATTGAGCGCCTGCTGTGGCGCGATACCCCTGGAGTGGTGAATCTTGCGGTGGTTCCGCCTTTTGTCGATATCTCCAGCTTTGAAGGCTCGACTCTACCTGTCCATGTTGCCCTGCAAAACCGGGGCACCACGGATCTTTCCCAAACCTCGATGCAAATCCTGGTCGACGGAGTCGCCTATCAGCATACGGTGGGAAATCTGGCTCCGGGACAAAGCGGGGGGGTGACTTTGCCACTTCCGCTGCACCTGCTGCAATCTGAAACGGGCACCAGAATTGAGGTAACCGGCTTTCACCGGGAGTCCGGGGCCGCTGGTGACCGCGAATCGAGCAAATTGGAGGCAACCCTGCGGATCGCGCCTCCGGGGGATTAATCATCAGTTGTTGTATTTGCATCACCCGTTTGTGATTTAGCGGTATGCAGGGACTGTAGATGTTATGATTTCACAGGATCGTGCGGATGAGCGTCCGCTAGTGGCAATGGCGGGTGCCAGTGGCTTTGTCGGAACACTTCTGAGAGATGCGCTGGCCAATGAATATCGCTGGATTGCGCTGACCCGTTCGGAAACGCGCGGTGGTGAAACAGGGGAAGGGGGACATACCTGTTGGAGGCATTGTGATCTGTTTTCCCTGCCTCAGGTGGAACGCGCTTTGCAAGGTGCCCGTAGCGGGATGTATCTCGTGCATTCCATGCTTCCTTCAAGCCGTCTGATGCAGGCCCAGTTTGAGGACCTCGATTTGTTGCTGGCCGATAATTTTGCCAGAGGGGCAAAGGCCGCCGGGTTGGAGCATATCATCTATTTGGGTGGACTGTTACCGCGTGAGCAGGGGGAGCTGTCTCCACATCTTAAAAGCAGGCTGGAAGTGGAAAATGTCCTGCGACAGAGCGGTATTCCGGTTACAGTCCTAAGGGCTGGATTGATCGTTGGCCCGGGCGGTTCTTCTACCCGGATGCTGATCAATCTGGTCAGGAGGCTGCCTTTTATGATCCTTCCGCGATGGACCCGTTCGCGCACGCAGTCAATTGATGTTCGCGATGTCATTCGAGCCTTTCGCCTCTTGGGACAGAGGCCTGAACGATGGGGGGAGACCTACGATATTGCCGGGCATCCAGCGATGACCTATCGGCAGATGATTGATCGAACGGGTGATGCCCTCAACCTCCGTCCGCTGAAAATTTCTTATCCTTACAACAGTATCAAACTCTCGCGCCTGTGGGTGCAGTGCATCAGCGGGGTCTCCGCCCAGTTGGTCAACCCGTTGCTGGAAAGTCTGACTCATAACCTGGAGGCTCAACCCAATCCTATGTTGTCGGAGCTGCTGGAAGGAGCTGTTTCCTTTGAGCGATCGGTTCTCGACGCTACGGACCGGACCGGCTTTCCCTTTCGCAATCCACGGGAGGAGAGCATACCAGTGGACCGGAGCCTGATTCGAAATGCCCGTCGGGTGCGCTCTGTGCAGCGACTGCCTCTGCCAGTGGGCTGGGATGCCGAGGATGTTGCGAATGCCTACGGCAACTGGCTGACCCGATGTTTTCGGGGCCTGATTCAGGTCGACAAAGACCTTGAAGGGGTTCTCCGCTTTCGCCTGTGCCTGCTACGTCCCTCCCTCTTGGAATTGACTCCGACACCATACTCACGCGAGGGAGGTCTGCGCCGTGCGTTTTATGTGACCGGTGGGTTGCTGGCCCGTAGGGTGGAGCCACCTGGCCGTCTCGAGTTCCGGATCATTCCCTGTCAGCGATGTATCATAGCCGCTCTGCACGGATTTGCTCCTCGTTTGCCCTGGTGGTTATATATCCAAAGCCAGGCCCGTATCCACCTCTGGGTCATGCAGGCATTTGGCCGCTATCTGGATAAGTAGCATTTGGGTATCCGCGCCGCTTATAGGTAAGGTCTGTGGCATGGAGGGGCACGAAACAGTGGCTGGACATCCACCGTTGGTTGATACGTCTCCTCATTCCGTTCGGTCGATTCGGCCCAAATTTTCTGCGCGAACTCTGATGAGAGAGGGCAAAAAACCGGCTCTCTGCAGAGAGCCGGTTGTGGGGAAAGCGATAAAACTTTGGATAAAAGCTTAGATCTGGCCGAAGAGGGTCTTGCCGCTGGAGAGCAGGTCGTCGCAAGCTTCGGAGATGCGCTTGGCCATGCCGATTTCGGCCAGCTTGAGGTAAGCGCGGGGATCGTAAGCCTTCTTGTCACCGACTTCACCGTCGACCTTGAGGATGCCGTCATAATGCTTGAACATGTGATCGGCGATCGGACGGGTGAAGGCGTATTGGGCATCGGTGTCGATGTTCATCTTGACCACACCGTAATTGAGGGTCTCGCGGATTTCCTCGAGGAGGGAGCCGCTGCCACCGTGGAAGACGAGGTCCATCTTGGCGGCTTCACCGTGTTTGGCCATGACGGCATCCTGACCGTTCTTAAGGATTTCCGGACGGAGCTTTACGGCACCCGGTTTGTAGTGACCGTGGACATTTCCGAAGGTGGCGGCGAAGGTGAAGCGCCCCAGTGGGCTGAGGGCTTCGTAAACGGCCATCATGTCTTCAGGGGTGGTGTAGAGCTTGTCCTGGGGAGTATCGTGGCCTCCGGCCGCACCATCTTCTTCTCCACCAACGACGCCTGCTTCGACTTCGAGGATGATCTCATTCTCGGCACAGAGCTTCATGTATTCCTGAGAGATCTTGATGTTCTCTTCGAGGGGCAGCGCTGAAGCGTCGAGCATGTGGTTGTTGAAAAGATTGGGCAGACCGGCGGCACGGCGGCGGGCGGTTTCTTCGATCAGCGGCTTGAGGAAGCTGGCGGCTTTCTCGGGCTGGCAGTGGTCGGTGTTCAGACCGATGAGCACATCGTATTGCTCCGCCAGGCGGTGAGCCACTTCGGCCAGGATGATGACCCCGAGGGTGGTGTTTTTGTGGTTCACCCCGGTGGCGAACTGACCAGCGCCGGTGGAAAACTGGATGATGCCGTCCGACTTGGAGTCGGCGAAAGCTTTCATCGCGGCGTTGAGCGTAACGATCGACGTACAGTTGATGGCCGGGTAGGCGTAGTTACCCTTCTGGGCGGCGTCGAGCATCTGCGCGAACTGCTTGGGAGTGGCGATGGGCATAGTATGCGGTATCTAGATGTTTTCGGTTGAAAGAAAAGGGTTCAGCAAAAAGCGGGGGAAGGTCCTCCGCAAGAATTTTAAACACAGGGGTGCATCAGCAGTGTTTCTTATGATTAGAAACAGTGATAATTAAGCAGCATCAGGAGTCGGCCTTTTTGGATGCGCTTTTACGGGCAGTGGCTTTTTTCGCCGCTGCTTTTTTAGCGGGGCGAGGTGGGAATTCAAAGCCGATGTTTCCGCCTGCCTTGAGAATGAGAAAGGCGTCGAAGAGGCGGCCGGTACGCTTGGATTTGAATCCCTGAATCAGCCCGGTTTTTCCCTCGGCGAGCAGCTTTTTGACATCTTCCACCGGGAGGGTTTTGCCCAGCATGGTGCGGCTGAGGCGGAAAGCATCCTTTTTCTCTCCCTGAATGGAGCGTTCGCAGCGGTAAGCGTTGGGCGTCTCATATACCTTGGCACCGGTCGGCTGATAGGTGCCGATGACGGTGAGTTCGTCGAGATTGAGAGACTCACTGTCATCGCCGTTTTCCCCGTTGCCATTGCCGTTGCCAAAGTCAAAGGTGACCTTGTTCATCGGGTCGAGGCGAAGAATGGCGGAGAAGGGCTTGCCTGCCTTGGAGCGGAAGTCGTCGAGTGGGCCGATCATACGCTCGTCGAGCAGCTTTTGGATCTCGGGTTCCTCCAGACGCCTTCCGGCGATGGTTTTATAAATGGTCAGTTCGCCATCCTGTGAGCGATACGCCCGCAGAGTTTCCTTCATGGGTTTTCCATCGCTGGGGGAAATGATCGAGCTGTCGGGAGCATCCTCGTGGGATTCCTCAAAGTTCTTGGTCCGGTCGACGATTTTTTCCGTGAGCTGGGTGATGCCTTTCATGAAGGTTTTGCGGTCGAGTTTACCGTGTTCCATCTGGCGAAGCTGGAATTCCCATTCACCGGTGAGATCGGGCTGGGTGAGTTCTTCGGCGTTTACCGCGCTGAGGAACTCAAAGAGGTTCTCCGCCTTCATGGTGGGGAGCAGGAATTTTTGATCCCGTTCGAGGTATTTTTCCTTGAGGAGGTGCTCGATGGTGGAAGCGCGGGTGGCGGGGGTGCCCAGCCCTTTTTCCTTCATGGCTTCTGCCATATCTTCGTCTTCCACCAGTTTACCGGCCCCTTCCATGGCGGAGAGCAGGGTGGCCTCCGTGTAGCGGGAAGGCGGTTTGGTCTGGTCCTCTTCCAGTGCGGTGTCGAGGGGACGGGCGTAGTGAGCGGCCTGCGGCGGGTTGGCCGGAAGCCATTCGGGAGCCTTGTCGGCATCACCGAGGGCTGGCAACTCCTTGTCGAGTTGGGCCTTGCCGAGCACATCGAGGTAACCGGGTTTAACCAGGACCTTACCGACGGTCTTGAATTTGAATTCGCCCACGGTGGTGGTACGGGTGGTTTCGTCAAACTCGGCCGGGGGATAAAAGATGGCGATGAATCGCCGCGCCACCATGTCGTAGATCTTCTCCTCTTCGGGAGAGAGTTTGGAAGACTGCTGCCCGGTGGGGATAATCGCAAAGTGATCGCTGACCTGAGCGTTGTTGAAGATGCGCTTGTTCGGCTTGACCCAGTTGTGGGCGAGAACGGGTGCGGCCTTTTCCCCGAGTTCTCCGTCGAGGGACTTGAGGGTCTGAATGACGGTCGGGATGTAGTCTTCGGGAAGGGCCCGGCTGTCGGTTCGCGGATAGGTCAGCACCTTATGCTTTTCATAAAGGGACTGTGCGATCTGCAGGGTACGGGTGGCGGAAAAGCCAAAGCGTCCGTTGGCCTCACGCTGGAGGGAGGTCAGATCGTAGAGGCGCCCGGATGACTGGCGCAGCCGCTTCTTCTCATCCTCGACGGTGGCCACTGAAGCGTCCTGCAGGGTTTCCACCATTGCCTTGGCCTGTTCGCCATCCCAGAGGCGGTCAGGGCGGTCGTGGTCGTTGCTCTTGCGGTCGATGCTCTCCTTGTTGAGATAGCCCTCGTATTCGCCGGCGGCCACACCAAAGGTGCCATGAATCCGCCAGAAAGTCTGCGGCTTGAAATTGCGGATTTCCTGTTCGCGGGTAAAGACAATGGAAAGGGTGGGTGTCTGCACCCGGCCGACGGTGGCTACCCCCTTGCTGCGACCGAACATCCGCTTGGTCATTACCCGGGTGCCGTTGATCCCGATCAACCAGTCGGCTTCGGAGCGGCTGCGGGCCGCATCCTGCAAACCCTGCATCTCTTCCGCGGTGCGGGGTTTCTGAAAGGCATCCCGAATGGCCTCCTTGGTCATGGACTGCATCCAGATGCGCTTGAAGGGCTTCTTCGTCTTGGCGTAATCGTAGATGTAGGTGAAGATCAGTTCCCCTTCGCGTCCGGCGTCGCAAGCATTGAGGATGAGGCTGACATCCTTTCGGTTGATCAGTTTCTTGAGCTGATCGAGCCGCTCGCGACTGCGCTTGTCGCTGATCGCTTTGACCTGAAACTTCTCCGGAATGATGGGCAATTCCTTGAGGGTCCAAAACCCGTAGCGTTTCTTGTCAATGTCCTCGGGCATGAAGAGTTCCACGAGGTGGCCGGCGGCAGCGGCGATCACATATTCATCATTTTCGTAGTGATCGCCCTCACGGCGGACTCCCAGGACCCTGGCAATATCTTGTGCCACGCTGGGTTTTTCTGAAATAATCAATGATTTCATTCAATAACGACTGCTGAGTTGCGGGTAGATTTGCGACAGCCCCGCATAAGGATGGGGGGAGCGATGGGCGCGTTCGGTTGGAAGGGGTTGGTGAATTAAAGAAAAATCAGCTGTGAAGATCCGAGATGACCGCGTCAAGCTGGCTCAGAAGGGTGCCGATGGATTCGTCGGTCTCGTCACCCATATTGGAAATACGGAAAGTCTTGCCCTTGATTTTGCCATAGCCGCCGTCGATCACGCAGTTGTAGCGCTTTTTCAACTCCTTATTGATGGCGGCAATGTCGAGGTGCCCAGGATTCTTGACGCAGCTGAGCGATTTGGAAGCGAAGGCACGGGGCGGCAGCAGTTCGAAACCGTGGCGGTCGACCCATGCGTGCACCATCTTGTTCAACCGCTCATGGCGGGCATAGCGGGCTTCCAGCCCCTCGGCGAAGATATCCTCGCACTTGGAGCGGAGGGCAAAGATGAGTGGGATGACCGGAGTGGAGGGGGTCATGCCCTTCTCATGGTTGCTCTGGAATTCGAGGAAATCGAAATAGTATCCGCGGCCTTCGACCTGAGCGGCCCGTTCCAGGGCCCGCTGGGAGACAGTGCACAAGGCCATCCCCGGAGGAAGGGCGAGGGCTTTCTGGGTGCCGCAGAGCAGGATGTCCACCCCAAGCTCGTCCTTGCGGATAGGCAGCGCCGAGAAACTGCTCACGCAGTCAACGATGCTGATGATGTTGGGAAACTCCCGAAGCACTTCCATGATTTCCGGGAGGGGATTCATGGTGCCGGTGGAGGTCTCGTTATGGATCAAGGTGATGGCGTCGAATTCTCCGGTGGAGAGCCTGGCCTTGATGTCGGCCGGATCAACCGGAGTCCCCCATTCGTATTGCAGGGCTTCGGCGGGTTTTCCACAGCGTTTGGAAACATCAAACCATTTGTCCGAGAAGGCGCCGCTGCAGACGTTGAGGACCTTCTTCTTGACGACATTGCGGATGGCACCCTCCATCACGCCCCAGGCACTGGAGGTCGAAATGTAAACTGGATCCTTGGTGTAGAACAGCTGTTGCAGGCTGGGCTGAACAGACTGGTAGAGTTCGACGAAATCAGCGCTGCGGTGACCGAACACCGGAGTGGTCATCGCGGCATATGTTTTGGCCGACACTTCAACCGGACCGGGGATGAAAAGTTTGTAGGACATGGCAATATCGATGGTTGGATGATTCTATCCAGAGGATGCGTTTAAAGAGCGGGGCTTGGTCCGTCGTCAAGGTTTCTCTCGGAAACAGCCCTAATATTCTGTAAGAGACGAAGCGAGACTGAGGGGTCAAATGGAACCCCTAAAAAACCTCCGCTGCGTGCTCAGCCGGGAAATGAATCGCCTGGACTGCTTCGGATTTCGCATTTCATGCCTTGGCCTTTTGCGGATTCCGATCAAATTGAGTTCCATGCGCTGTTTTGCCCGCCTTTATGAGCAGCTCGATGCGTCCAACCGGACGCGGGACAAAGTGGCCGCACTCACTGCCTATTTTCAGGAAGCCCCTCCTGAAGATGCGGTTTGGGCGCTGTGGCTGCTGATGGGGCGGAGATTTCGCCGTCTGGTCTCCACCCGGCGTTTGCGCGAGTGGGCTGCGGATGTGACAAGACACCCGGACTGGATGGTGGAGGCCTGTTATGAGCGGGTGGGGGATCTGGCGGAAACGATCACCCTCCTTCTCCCGCTGGCGGAGGAGGGAACGGAGCTTCCCTTGCATAAGGTGGTGACGGAGTATGTGCAGGGGCTGGCGGATTGGGATGAACCGGTGCAATTTCAGTTGCTGCGGGAGTATTGGCAGCAGCTCGATCGCTCACAGGCTTTTCTTTTTCACAAGATACTGACGGGAGGCTTTCGTGTCGGGGTATCACGCAATCTGGTGATTCGCGCGCTGGCCGACATTTCAGGGCTGGAGAAGGCGGTTATTGCCCATCGTTTAATGGGCAACTGGCAGCCGACCGAGCGGTTTTTCCGGGAATTGACCCATCCCGAAAATGCGGCGGCCGACTTGTCCCGCCCCTATCCTTTTTATCTGGCCAGTCCCTTGGTGCAGCCGGAGGAAGTGATGGGTGAGCGCTGGGATGACTGGTTTTTGGAATGGAAATGGGACGGCATCCGGGCGCAGTTAATCAAGCGACAGGGACAGCTCTTTCTATGGTCACGGGGAGAGGAACTGCTGACCGAACGATTCCCCGAAATCCTGAGGGCGGCGGCCCGGTTGCCGAATGGAACAGTCCTCGACGGAGAAATACTCTGCTGGAGAGGTGATCAGCCGGAGGGTTTCCATGCCCTGCAGAGGCGAATCACCCGGCGGCGGCTTTCGGACCAGTTGCTGGAGGAGTTTCCGGCCATTCTGCTAGCCTACGACTTGCTGGAGTCAGACGGGAAGGATATCCGCTCCCTTCCCTTGCACCAGCGACGGGCGCTCCTGGAATCACTGATCCGCCAACTCCCCGCTGAAGGTGCCCTCCGCCTCTCTCCCTCGGTGGAGGCGAGGGATTCTCAGACGCTGCAGGCTCTCTGGCAAAGCTCCCGCCAGCGCGGGGTGGAGGGCTTGATGCTGAAGCACCGGGACAGCCGCTATCAAAGCGGCAGAGTCCGGGGGGACTGGTGGAAGTGGAAAGTTGCCCCGATGACAGCGGACCTCGTGATGATCTCGGCGCAGGCCGGACACGGCCGTCGTGGTGGTCTCTACACCGACTACACATTGGCGGCGCGGGATGGAGACCAACTGGTCCCGGTGGCCAAGGCATACAGCGGCCTCACGGATGCGGAGATCCGTGAGATTGATCGTTGGGTCAAGGCCAATACCCAGGCCCGCTTTGGTCCGGTGCGAAGTGTTCCAGCCTGTTTGGTTTTTGAAATTGCCTTTGAAGGGATCCGCCCGAGCAGTCGGCACAAGAGCGGACTGGCCTTGCGCTTCCCCAGAATCCATCGCTGGCGCAGGGACAAGTCACCCGACCAGATTGACACCGTGGATACGCTGCGGGCGCTGGTCTGAGAGGGGCCGGGTGATTGGTTCTCCCTTCCGAGGGGACATCAGCGCAGACTGTCCTTGGCCTGGTCGAGAATGGACTTTTCCTCCTCGGTCAGTGAGCCGAAGCCCTGTTCGTTGATTTTATCGAGAATCCGATCCACTTCCGCGCGGACTTCAGGCGAGGGCTTGCTTTGCAGATTTACCTTGTAGCGCCCCATGGATTGGCGGGTGGCTGCCGTGCGTTTTTCCCTGCGGCTGGCTCGCTTTGAACCGTCAAGCCCCAGCACTTCAAAAAATGTCCGGCGGTGGCTGAGAAAGCGGTAATAGAGGTAGGCAACGCCAATCCCTCCGAGGTGGGCGGAGTAGGCGACGGTGCTTCCCGGGCCGGGAGCCAGTTCGGAAAACAGAAAGAAAAACAACTGCAGCCCCACCACCACGATGACGATTTGCTTTCCGGTCATGGTGACGGGAAAGACCAGAATAAAAAAACGGATGCTCTCTTTCCATTGGTAGAGGGAAAAAAGAACCAGCAGCCCGAGCGCTCCGGCGGAAGCGCCGATCAGGATGGCCTGACGGCCGAGGAGGGCGTTGACGACCAGCCAGAGGATGGCCCCAGAAAAGACCGCGAGAAGAAAAAATTCCAGCACCCGGACCGAGCCCAGACGCTCCTGCACCCAGCGGCCGCCGAAGTATATGATCAGTCCATTGAAAAGGATATGAAGAAAGCCCTGATGAAGCAGCGCATAGGTGAAGGGGGTGTGGATCAGGCCCCGGGAAAGATTTCCCTGGGTGAACCAGAAAAAACCGAGGATGGATGCTCCCGTGTCCCCACCGATCCAGACATTGACCACATTTTGCAGGACAAAGGCAAAAACCAGCACGATCAGAATCCACTTGATCATGTTGAATGGGCGCGGACTGCCGGAATAGCTGTCTGGACGCATGTAGGATCGGGTATAGATGCTCATAAACCTCCAACCAACTTGATTCCTCATCTCTGGATTGCAAGAACACGGCGAGCTTGTCTGCGCTTCAAGCACTGCTAATTTCCGGCCCGGCGCTGGAATGTGCCTTGACTTACGCCCCACTGAAACGTCATTAGAAAAACATGGCTGATAAAAGTGAGAAGTGGGAAGAAAACGTCCCCGGTAAGTTTTATGTCGATGAGCAATGCATCGATTGCGATCTCTGCCGCGAAACGGCACCTGATTACTTCACGCGCAGTGATGACGGAGGCTATTCCTTTGTCTCCAAACAGCCGACCACTCAGGAAGGCATCGACGAGTGCATGGAAGCCCTCGAAGGCTGTCCGGTGGAGGCGATTGGCGACGACGGCGACGAGTAGGGGCTGTCTTCATCCTGCCCTGCAGGGGGCCAACCCCGTACCGGTTGAGGTGCGGTGTTGATGTCCGCTTGGATAGCCGGTCATGTCCACCCATTTTGATACTTTCGTCATGTCATACATATTTTGTCAGGCGGTAGTCTTTTTGTGTATGATTCAGCTATGGGTGGTTTGTGATCCGGTGATTGTTTTTTGATTTTATGTCATTGATGAATAGGGCCTTGGGGGATTTTCAGGGCGGCGTTTTAGTCGCCTGGCATACCATTGGCGTAAGGCTTTGGCATGCACACCTCAAAACCGATTCTTGCGACTGATTCCCTTTTTCCGAACGACCATGCCAAGGTGCGGACTCCGCCGGATACTACCGGCTGGCTGGCCCGCGCCCTGATCGCCCTGCTGCGCTGGTGGGCACGGAACATCTGGAAGGTGCGGACCTCCGGATGGGAACATTTGCCGGAGAAAGGTGGGGTGATGATCGTGGCCAATCACAGCAGCTATGCCGATGCGGTTTTACTGTCGGCTACAAGCCCCCGCCCCCTGCGCTTTATCGGTTCCGCCGGGCTCCGGCGGCATTTCTGGATGCGTTGGGTTTTCCGGACCTTTGCGGTGATTCCGGTGAGTCCGCTGGATGCCTATGGGACGGTGCGAAAAGCGGCCGCTGCCTTGCGTCGGGGGGAGGTGGTAGTGGTTTTCCCTGAGGGGCATGTTTCCACCAGTGGACACCTTCTTCCCTTTCAAAAAGGAGCCCACACCATTGCACGGCTTGCAAATGTCCTCATACTTCCCATAGGAATTACTTATAACCGTTTTAGCAGGGCCGATTCTTTTCGCCGTTGGCTGGAGAGAAGACACCCCAAGTTTCGACATCCTTTAAAAGCCTGCCTTCGGGTAGGAACACCCCTTAATCCCCGATATGATACTATGGAAGACGTTCGTGACGCAGTGATTGATGCTGGCTATGAGGCATTTCTGCAAACCCCCGGACTGGATGACCATTTGGCTGCCCGTGCCGTACGAGACCTCAAGAAACATCTCTCCCACAAGCATGTGGTGGATCTGGCCACAGGCCGGAAGGAACTGACCTCGGGAATGATTCTGGCGGTTGCCCTGACCATGGCGGAGCGCTGGAAAACCTTGATTCCAGAGCAACGGGTGGGGGTGGTTTTTCCCAGCGGACTAGGGGCGATTCTGACCAATCTGGCGTTGACCCTTCTGGGCAAGACCCCCATCAACCTGAATTTCACTGCCGGGCGGGATGCCAACGATAAATGTATCCGGCGGGCTCGCATCAAAACCGTGATTACGGCTGCCCCGGTCAAAGCCAAGGTGCCGGACTTTCCCTGGCCGGAAAACACCATTGACCTGATCGAGGAGCGCAAGACTTTGAAAAAATCCAGAGTGATCTGGAATCTGGCGAAAATTCACCTTCTTCCGGCCGAGGCCCTCATCCGTCACTACAACATCCCCACAGAAGGTGGAGAAATTGAGGCGACGATTCTCTTCAGCTCAGGCAGCACGGGGGATCCCAAGGGAGTGGTGTTAACGCACCGCAACATCGTGGGCAACTGCATGCAAATCGAGCAGTGTAATTTGCTCGATCAACGGGAGAAGATGCTGGCCTGCCTTCCAACTTTTCACAGCTTCGGGTACACCGTCACTCTCTGGTATCCGCTGTTGAGCGGCTTGCGGATTGTCTGTCTTCCATCGCCGCTGGAGACCAAGCGCAATGCGGAGGCCATCCGCGATGAGCAGATTACCGTGATGATGGGCACGCCGACCTTTTTCCGGCCTTACTTTAAACGGGTGCCCAAGGAGTGGCTGGAGTCGCTCAATTTTGTTGTCGGCGGAGCGGAGAAAACCCCCGAGGGCCTGCATGATCAATGGGAGCAGACCTTCGGGAGCCAGTATCTGGAAGGCTATGGCCTGACCGAGACCTCTCCGGTGCTGTGTGCCAATCTCCCTTATCCGAAAGATGGAGAAAACCTCAAGCGGGTAGGCTCCGTTGGGAAATTGTTTCCCGGCATCAAAGGCCGGATCATCGATCCCGAAAGTGGTAAGCTGCTCAAGCGCGGGCAGTTGGGTATTCTGGAGGTGCAGGGAGTGAATGTCTTTCGCGGCTATCTGGACGATGCCTATGCCACTCACGCCTGTTTTCGGGATGGCTGGTTTGTGACCGGTGACCTGGCGCGCTTTGATGAGGAAGGCTTTCTCTACATTGAGGGCCGCCTGAGCCGGTTTTCCAAGATCGGGGGGGAAATGGTGCCGCACGGAACGGTGGAGAACGAAATCAACCATGCCTTTGAATTTGATCAGAGTGAAGTCCCGGTGGTGGCAGTGGCGGGGATCAGCCATCCGAGCAAAGGAGAAGCGCTGGTCCTGCTGACTTCGGTTGATTTGGATCTGGATCAGGTTCGCCAGCGCCTCAGTGCCAAGGGCCTGCCTAACCTGTGGATTCCCCGGAAAATGGTTCGGGTTGAGGAAATCCCCTGTCTGGCCAGCGGGAAGCTGGATTTGCGGGCAATCTCCGATATCGCTAGGGATGCGGAAGACTAGGGTAGTGCTGCCCTTTCCCGCTCAAAACAGTCGGATTCGGCAAATAGATTCCAATTGACCCCCTTGGCGTGGTCTCTTTTGCTGACCGTTTTTCCAAATCCAACCGTAGACCATTTTATCCGTGAACGTAACCGTTACCGACGTCAGCGAACTGCGTAAGCAACTCGTCGTTTCCCTTTCCGCCGAGGAAGTTGTCCAGGAGGAAAACTCCATCCTGAATGAGTTCCGCAAGCATGCCAAAGTCCCCGGGTTCCGCCCCGGCAAGGCTCCGGCCAATATGCTCCGGCAGCGCTATAAGAAAGAGCTCAATGAAGAGCTGGGTAAGGCGGTGAGCAACAAGGCCGTGCGCGAAAGTATCCAGGAAAAGGAGCTGAAGGTCTACGACATCGTTTCCATTACCGGGATAGAAGAAATCCGTCCTGGAGCCGAGGCGACGATCGACATTACTCTGGATCTGGAGCCGACCTTTGAAGTTCCTGCCTATGAAGGCATTGAGACCACCGTTCCCGGCGCAGAAGTCACCGATGAGGAAGTGGCCGAAGCAGTCGAGAACCTTCGCCGCCAACGGGCGGACTTCGAGGAGGTCGATCGCCCTTCCGCCGCCGGAGACTATGTCAAGTTGACCTATTCCGGCAGTGTGGAGGGAACGCCGGTTTCCGATTTGATCGAGGATGCCGCTGCCTCTGACAAACCCTGGATCGCATTGGAAAACGGCTGGGAAGAAGCAGGCACGGACGAAGCCAAGGAGTACGGTGTCCCCGAAATCATCGACGCCATTGTCGGGGTCTCTGCCGGGGATGAAAAGTCAGTCGAGGTTTCCATTGCAGACGATTTCAAAATCGAGGCCCTCCGTGGAAAGACGGTCACCTACACCATTCAGATCCATGAAGTGCGTGAGCGGAAACTTCCTGAACTGGACGAGGCGTTTTTCAAATCGATCAATGTCGAGTCGGAGGAAGACCTCAAGGACCGCATCCTCGATAATCTTGAAGGGCGCAAGAAGCAGCAGCAGCGTGAAGCCAGCCGCGAGCAAGTGGTGGAGAAACTGCTCGGCGGAGTACAATTCCCCGTTCCGGAAGTCGGACTGGAGCGTGAAACCCAGAATGTGATGGGGCGGATCATGGTCGAGAATCTCCAGCGCGGCGTGCCGCACGAGGAGTTCGAGAACAACAAAGAAGCCCTTCATGCCCAGGCGCATGGCATTGCCGAGCGTGACCTGCGCCTCCAGTTGATCCTCTTCAAAATTGCCGAAAAGGAATCCATTGAACTGACCCAGGATGATCTCCAGCGGGGCATTATGGGCATGGCCCAGCAGCGTCGCCAGAGCCCGGAAGAGCTGGTTAAGGAACTGCGAAAGAACCGCAATTCCCTGCAAAGTCTTCAGCGCCAGCTTCTCCTCGGCAAGACGCTTGATTTTGTCGTCGATAAGGCTACTGTTACCGTATCGGCCAAGGCACCTGAATCCGCTTGAGCCCTTCGGCCTTATTCAGTAGAAACCTTTATCTTATGAGTTATTACCTTCCCCTCCCGCACGTGGTCGAAAATGACGGCCGCACGGAAAAAAGCTGGGACATCTACAGCCGTCTCCTCAAGGACCGGATCATCTTCATTGGGACTCCCATCGATGATTTCGTGGCCAACGGGGTGATCGCCCAGATGTTGCTCCTGCAGATGGAGGATCCCAAGAAGGATATTCAGCTCTATATCAACAGCCCCGGGGGAAGTGTCACTGATGGGATGGCCATCTATGACACCATGCGCTTCCTCAGTTGCGACATTAAGACATACTGCATGGGGCAGGCCGCCAGCATGGCCACCGTCCTCGTCGCCGCCGGCACTCCCGGCAAGCGTTTTGCGCTTCCGCACGCCCGCCTGATGATTCATCAGCCCAGTGGTGGAGCGACCGGTCAGACCTCGGATATTTCAATTGCCGCCAAGGAAATCCTCCGCTGGCGCCAAACCCTCAACGAGATCCTCGCTGAGCATTCCGGTCAACCGGTGGAACGGATTGCCAAGGACTCCGATCGCGATTTTTACATGACCTCGCCCGAGGCCAAGGAATACGGATTGGTTGACCATGTGATCGAATTCCGCAAAGAAGCCAAGTAGCCCCACTTCCTCTTATGGCGAAATCCAGCAAAATGACCTTCTGCAGTTTCTGCGGGAAATCACATTCCGAGGTCCGCAAGATGATTGCCGGACCCGCCGGAGTATTTATCTGCGATTCCTGCGTCAACGTCTGCAAGACGATCATTGATCGTGAGCTGAAGGAAATCGAGCCGGATACGGATGCTGCCCAGAAGAAGCGCTTCAAACTGCTCAAGCCGACCGAAATCCATGCCGGGCTGAATGACTTTGTGGTCGGGCAGGAGCACGCCAAGAAGATCCTTTCGGTGGCCGTTTACAATCACTACAAGCGGCTCAGCGGCACCTTGTCCGCATCTCAGGCAGCCTTGGGAGAAGACCTCCGCGATGTGCAAATCGAGAAGAGTAATGTTCTCTTGCTGGGCCCGACTGGCAGCGGGAAGACTTTTCTCGCCCGCACCCTGGCCCGCATGCTCGATGTTCCCTTCGCCATTGCGGACGCCACTACTTTGACTGAAGCCGGCTATGTCGGGGAGGATGTGGAAAACATCGTCCTGCGCCTCCTGCAGGCCGCAGAATATGATGTCAAGCGGGCGGAGTGTGGTATCATTTACGTCGACGAAATCGATAAGATCGGGCGCAAAACTGAGAACGTATCCATTACCCGGGACGTTTCCGGTGAAGGGGTGCAACAGGCTCTGCTCAAGATTCTGGAAGGAACGGTTTGCAATGTTCCGCCCCAGGGCGGGCGCAAGCACCCCAATCAGGAATACATTCAGATCGACACCACCAACATTCTTTTTGTCTGTGGCGGAGCTTTTGTCGGCATGGAAAACATCATCCGCCGCCGTCTCGGAAAAGGCACCATCGGTTGGGACAGTTCCCTTCACCGCAAAGAAGTGGATGATTCCAAGGTGCTTTCTCAGGTGCAGCCGGAAGACCTCGTTCGCTATGGCCTGATTCCCGAATTTATCGGTCGCCTGCCGGTGGTTTCCGTTCTGGAGGAACTGAATGCCGAGCAGCTCGAACACATTCTCTCCCAGACCAAAAATTCGCTTCTCAAGCAGTATGAGAAACTCTTTGCGCTGGACGACTGCAAGCTGAGCTTTTCCGAAGATGCCATCAAGGCTATCGCGGAGAAAGCCATTGCCCTCAAGACGGGCGCCCGCGCGCTCCGCAGCATCATGGAGAACCTCATGCTCGATGTCATGTATGAGCTGCCCACCATGGAAGACGTCGAAGAGGTCATCATCGGCCGGGCTGTGGTGGAATCCGGGGCCGCTCCCAAGATCAAACGCAAGAAAAGCGCCGCTTAAGGCGACGGATGTATCCAGATCCTGTCTTTGCCTTGATCGATAGAAAAGTGATGGTCACTCCCTCAGGGCTCTGAAGAAGCTTTTAATAGAAAACCACTTCTTCTGGCTGCCTCGGTAAACTGTTCCAGCTCTTTCTGGAGTTCAATCAGCTCTTTCTGAAAGGCGGGAAAACGCCCTTCCTCTGTCCAGCGGGTGACCAGATGGAGAGCGTTCTGGTCGATGGCGGCCTGCTCATAAAGGGACCGGTTGGGTGAAGTCGTAAGCAGGTAATGGCCTGCGAATGAATTGGCATGGGGAAACAGATTGAAAAAAATGGCGGATGATTCGCTCCCTGGTTTCAGGGCCCCGATGAACTGCTCCAGTAAGTCAACATGCAGATGCTCTCGTGGATCGAGCCGGGCAAAGGCAGCAACCCTGAGCGGAGAGATCGAATCAGAAGGCGGAAGCGTACTTCCCAAAGCTGCCGCAACTTCCAGCGGTCTGTGCGCCGCCAGTGATTCAAATGCCATGAAGCTGGCCTTGGAAAGCCTGGGGGAGAGCTGTCTCTCAAAGAGTTGTTCGAAGTGAATCGCCCATTCTCCCCGGCCGGAAAAGACTGCAGCATCAAACGCTTCCAGGTATCCATCCGTTGGGCTTGCATACCATTCCTCGCGGGTGAGCAGATCCCTGATACGTTCGTCGAAAACCAGAGGGTCGGAACCATTCTCTAACCGCCGACCATAATTCCGTAAAGCCAGTGCCCACTCGTCAGGGGAATGCGATTGATCGAAAATCCTGATGGCATAGCGGGCAGCTGCATCCGGATCCAGTTCCCCCAACAGGCCCAAAGCATACACTCTCAATGTGGGAGCGGCCAGAAGGCGCCCACCGCTTCCAAGGTCGAAGCGCAGCCCGGTTGCGGCATCATTTCCTGATTCCAGAAAATCGATCAACCTGCTGGCTTGCTCAGAATCACTCAAGCTTTCCAGGGATTTCAGCCAGTCCGTAAAATCTGTCAGAGTGAGGTTTTCAGCAGTCCGGAGAAGTTCTTCAAGGGGATCACTGTCCCTTTCAGGCAAGGCTCGAGAAACCCTTTGAACTTCTTCTTCTTCGAGTAAGCCCTCTTCATGGAGCGGCCTATGATCGACCGGTATCCATAGTAATAGTGCCAAGCAAAGGACAAGGCCGGCAGCAATACCCATTGCCAGTAGTTTTATTCTGGAAGCATTCATCGGGCCTGTTCAACTGCTTTAAAGAATAGTGGATGCTCGCTGTCCGGAGCTGGCAGGATCGCCCGCCTAAGCTCCGTTGCGCCATCACCATCATGATCCGGAGACACTACTTCGACCTGCGTATTGCGGATCTGTTGCCAATGAGTGAGATCCTTACTCCAAAATAAGCTGGGCTCAATCGATCTGCTTGCCGATGAAGGGGCTCTGTAATCGATCGCGACATCACCGTTCGCCTGTCGCTTTAGTTCCAACCATTTTGGATACTGTACAGGGTTGGAAGCTGCATTGTCCCAAAGGATGAAGTCCAGCTGCATGGAGTGGTCACTTCTTTCCAGCACGCAGACAAATCCGTCTTGGACGATCAGAGGTTGCCGGATGTAGCCTTCTGCTAAGTTCTCCGGAAGATAGGAGAATACTTTTTCTAATTCCAGAGTCATCGGGTCTATTTCATAAAACTCTGAATGCCCTGTATGCATCATGTGTGGGTTGGCACTGTAGATTTGCGCAAACGCTTCATACTTTTGGGAAATGACACCACTCATGTCTTTGACGACTATCTCCTGCACTCCGGTTTGGGCATTCCAGCGGGCGATATGGAGGCTTCTGCTCGAGTCTGATGTGCGGTTATGCCCCAAATAGTAGTCACCTATGCGTGCAGAAGGTGTGAATCCGAGACCTTTGGGATCTACAACCTCCAGGCTTTGCGTCTCTGCGTTCAAGCGAAAGACAGCACTCCGGTCTGGATTGTTGGATCCTCCTCTCGTATGCAGGAAGAGATATTCGCCATCAGCAAATACATAGTCATGGTTGTTCATGATTCCGGCGATCAAGTCCCACACTTCTGTGTTTGTCTCTACCTTCGCTGAGAATTTCCAGCTGCCGTCCGCCTGACGCTTGAAGACGGTCAGGACTGTCTGCCGGGTGGTGATGTTATCGCGGAATCCACTGGCATGCAGGTTGATCAAAAAGTCTCCCGTTACTTTGAAGTTTGATCCAAAGGAAATCCCCATTTGCGAATCAGTTGCTCCTAATTCTGACTTCTTGATCCGAATCTCAGAAGTCACCTTCCATTCGTTGTCCCTCCATTCATGCTCAACAATTACCCTTGGAACCCAAATATCGTCCGCTCCCTCCTCATTCATGCCGAAATAAAGTCGTTTATTGACGACTTGAGCGCTCATTCCGAATCCGACATCACTCAACTCAGGTGGGCTGGAGTATTTGTGCGGGGAGAGTGACCATTCGCCATCGGATTTATGAATTGTCAGGAGATCAAAGGTCCGATCTTGACCGAGACCTGCGATTTTCCGGACGACAATGATTTCGCCGTCGGTGATTATTCTGGAATCACCAAACAAAACGCCATCGGTAAGGGGGGAGGGGGTGTTTACTCTTAGTAAGCGACCGCTGGCAACTCCGGCTTGAACTACCTCTGTTTGGAAGGTCGGAAAATCATCACTGCGCAGGACTGCCCTGATTGGACCAGAGTAGGCGGTGGTCGGAACTGAGAGTGTCGACTCGAATTTACTTTGCCTGGATGATCCCATGTGCGAAGAGAATGGCCTCCAAATTTGATGGTCACGGTCAAGCCACTGCCACTCGATTTCAACCTCGGAGGCTGTAGAGTATTCCAGACGTAAAGAGTCCCCGGAAACGGTTCTCTCTTTAAGGATTCGATCATTCAAAGCCGGTTTTCCTCTTTGCCGAAGCGTGATGACCTCGGAGTCATGACGAAACGTGATGTTTCCTTTTGCTGGATTATTGGCATATCTGGAAGTAACTACTCTGATCTGGGTCCCGTTTAAATTGAATGTATCACTGGGCTGCAAATAAAGGTCGTTACCCCAAAACAGTATTTCTCTATCCCATCCGAGCAGACTGAAACCAAACTCATACCATTCTCCAATGAAGGGGTGGTAGTACTCCCACCTCATCTCATCAACGATTGCCCGATCATCCAGTTCAAACCGTATAAAGTAAGATTCACCGGGCGTCAGATTGGATACATCATCGGAAAAAATGCGCCCACTGAGGGGAGCTGGCTGCACCCTGATCGGAATTCTCTCACTGCTGCGGGTCCCAAAAATGTTGGTCGCCTCCAACTGAAGATATGCGCCATCATAGAAATAGTGGGATTCAAGGAGCAGATGCGGGTCGGTTGCTCTATGTTCACCAATGTAGATAATGTTCTTGTTGAGGCTGTCTTGTGATGTATAGCGTACCCACCTTGTGCTCGTGACGGCCGGGTTGGCATGCACCTTTGCCGGAATATCGATTAAATCGCTTTCCTGAACTGTGATGAACTCAGGTATCCCTGAGAAAGTTGGAGGGCCGGCATCGAGAAAGTGGATCGGAATCCATTCGCTCATCACTGTTCCGCGAAGATTCGTCAGTTGGAGTCGCACTTTAGCGTCATAGAAAAATGCTGGAATGCCCCTTGGGTAGATGAATGTGACGCCATCCATCACCTCATAGAGGGAGGAATCGAGCTGACTTTCCTCACCGTTTCTAAGTATCGACCAAACTACACTGGGCCGGGTCGTGTTGTCGAATTGGATACTCGGGTTGGTGTCATCTTCCCAAATGATTTCGAAGGCTGTAACACTCTGATCAAAAGCGGGTAATGGATACAGTGCTGCTTCCAGTGCATCTTCAAAAAGGGCCAGATTCTCGCTGTTGATGGCGACCGCAATGAGCTGGTTGACGCGATCACCTTCTTGCTTGTCCCTTCCCGCTACATAGACACCCGCTATATTCCATTCTCCTGATGATTCCACCCAGACGGCAGCCCCGCTTCCTCCAGAGCCGTGACCGACACGCTCTACCAAATACAAGGGAGCGTGAAGGTCTTCAAATCGATATGTAAAGGGTCCGGATTTGGCCAACAGTTTCAGGGCGTTCCACCTTTTCAAGGTTACTGCAGCCGGATAACCGACCACCATTTTGCGCCTGTCAGAAAGGAGAGCATCCTCCCCGTTTGGGTCAATTGCACCGTATTCGTTTTCTACTCCGATCAGGTCATAGGTGTACCCAAAGGCGATATCTCTGGATAAGAAGTCTAGTTCTTCCGAGGGGTCAGGAGTTCCACGATAACTGGAGAAATATCGATATTTCCTGATCGTGTGTGTCGAGTTTTCACCCTCTCCGGACCAATGAAGTTGGGATCTTTCGAACCAGTTGTTGTCGTCCAGTACCACATGGGCTGCGGTTAACAGCGTGTGGTTGCTGCCTGCCAGGACGGCTGTCGCATAGATGCCGAAAGAGGTTATCTGGCCAGTATAGCGGTAAGGAGACAGACCGTAATCCTGCTCTGGAACCGGGGTCGCTTCATAATCGGCGAAGAGGCAGGCGGGAAGCCCAATGAGAGCGGATAGGAATAGCGTTTTTAGAAAACAGCGCAACGGAGCAATCGAGTCCGATTTCATGGACATGTTCTATTACTCTGCTTGCTGCCGGCAATCGCAAACCTTTCCCGGAATTGAATATTACTCCGGGCCCCCCGTCTCTTCAAGGTAACTTCTAGCCTAAACGATCTACCAGACGTTGCTGTCTTCAGGGGTCAGGCTGCGGGCAAAGGCTTCGAGGAGCTGGACAACCCGTTCGATGTCCTGCAGGTCGACAACTTCGCTGGCGGTATGCATGTAGCGTAATGGGATGCTCACAACGCCGGTGGCAATGCCGCCGCTGCCCATTTGCAGTTCGCGGCCATCGGTTCCAGTCGGGCGGGGGTCGGCTTCAATCTGGTAGGGTATGCCCAGCTTTTCCGCACACTCCACCAGTCGCTCGAAGACAAAGGGATGGACGTTGGCTCCCCGCGTGATGATGGGGCCGCCGCCGAGTTTGAACTCGCCGAATTTCTTGTTGTCACACTCGGGGTGATCAGTGGCATGGCCGACATCGACCGCAATGGCAAAGTCGGGACTCTTGCGATTGGCCACCGTGCGGGCACCGCGGCAGCCGATCTCCTCCTGGGCCGTAGCAACGGAGATGACTTCGGACTGGAGGCCTTCGCGCCGGGCGGACAGGCGACGCAGGGCTTCGCAGACCGCATAGCAACCTGCCTTGTTGTCAAAGGCTCGGGCCACGCCGATCGAGCCGTTGAACAGTTCAAAGGCCTGGTCATAAACCGCGACATCCCCGATCCGGACCTTGGAAAGGGCATCGGCCTTATCCTTGGCTCCGATATCGATCCAGAGATTTTCCTTTTCCGGGGTTTTCTTGCGCTCCTCCGCGCTGAGCAGGTGAATGGCCCGCTTGCCGGTGATGCCTTTGACCACACCGTCCTTGGTCAGGATTTCCACCCGTCGGCCGGAGATGGTGTTGAGGTCGATCCCACCCACTGTGTCAAAGTAGAGGAAGCCTTTGTCATCGACGTAGGTGATGATGAATCCAAGTTCGTCCATATGCCCGGTCATCATGAGGGAAGGGGAGCTTCCGCTGTTGATGGTGGCGATGCGCTGGCCGAGAGGATCTTTTTCATAGCTGTCGGCTGCTTCCTTGACATGTCGGTCGACCACGGCCTGAGCCTCGGTCTCGTAGCCGGAAGGGGAGCGTGCCTGCAGCAGCTCGGTCAGAAAAACGGGTGTTTCATAAGATTCCTTAGACATGCATCCGGTTTAAGCTTTCCAGACGCCGCGGCTAGCCCTTTTTTGGAATGCTTTACTTTAGTCATGATCGTTTACCCAGCTATTGATCTTCGCGGCGGCCGAGTGGTCCGCCTACTTCAGGGACGTGCCGATGCCGAGACGGTGTATTTTCAGGATCCGAGTGCGCCGGCCCGCCGCTGGCGTGAGGCCGGAGCCGAGTGGGTCCACGTGGTCGATTTGGACGGTGCCTTTGACGGAGCCTCTGCCAACCGCGAAGCGGTGGAGGGGATTCTGGAAACGGGGATCAAGGTCCAGCTGGGCGGTGGCATGCGCAGTGTCGAGGATGTCCGCAAGGCACTTAATATCGGAGTGACCCGCGTCGTCATCGGCACCCGGGCAGCGGTTGAACCCACTTTCATCGCGGAGCTGGTCGATACCTTCGGAACCGAGAAAATTGCCGTCGGGATCGATGCCAAGGACGGCAAAGTGGCGATCAAGGGCTGGGTCGATGTGCTCGATAAGGATGCCTATGATCTGGCCCGGGAGGCAGAAAAGCATGGGGCTTCCACCATTATCTACACCGACATCAGCCGGGACGGCATGCTGGTCGGTCCGAACTTTGAGGCTCAGCAGGCCATGTGCTCCGCGGTTTCCTGCCGGATCATCGCCTCGGGGGGCGTCGCTTACCAGTCCGACCTCGAAAAGTTCCGGGAGCTGGCAAAAAAGTATCCCAATCTCGATGGCGTGATCACCGGCAAGGCCCTTTACGAGGGCAAGATTGACCTCGCTGCCGCTCTTCAGCTCTGACCTTTGGACTGGGGAAAGGCGCTATTCAGCGTTTTCCTTGAGCAGCTCGGCCAGATCCTCCAGCGGATAACTCCAGATCTCCGACAGGGTGGGGTGATACCAGTGCACTTTGACGAGATCCTGCACCTTGGCCTCCAGCCGCACGGCGACGGCCATGGCGTGGATCAGTTCGCCGGCATCCTTGCCCACGCATTCCGCGCCGAGGAGACGCCCGCTGGAGCGGTCAGCCCAAGCACGGACATAACCGTGTTTTGCTTCCATCAGAATAGAGCGCCCATGGTCATCAAAGGGATAGTCCGCCTCGATCAGGTCGAAACCGCGCTGCCGGGCTTCCTTGATGGGAATGCCCGCATCGGCAATCTGCGGATCGGTAAAGACCACCCCGGTCCGTGAATCGTAATGGACCGGATCGACCTTTTCACCGCGGGCATGCTTCACTGCGACCTCACCCTGCATGATGGCGAGGTGGACGATCTCAAAGGGACCGCAGACATCGCCAGCGGCATAGATCCGTGGATTGGAGGTCTGCTGAAACGCGTTGACCACGATCTGACCGCCGGGGCCGATTTCGACCTTGGCCTGTTCGAGGTTCAAGCCATCGATGGCGGGGCGTCGACCGAGGGCATTGAACAGGTGTTTTGCCTCCACTCTCCGTTCTGTCCCGCCTTCTGAAAACGTGACCTTGATGCCGCCCGGTGTTTGCTCAATCGCAGTGATCTGCGTTCCTGTGAAGAGTTCAAGCCCTTCTTCCCGCAGCGCCTTCATTACCGTTTCACTCGCCTTGGGGGACATTTCCTTGAGAATAAGCGGACTGCGCTGGATCATCGTCACCTTTGAGCCGACCCGATGGAGAAACTGGCCCAGCTCCGTCGCAACAATGCCACCTCCCAGCACGATGACCGACTGTGGCAGGAAATCGAGATCAAGGATATCGTCACTCGTCCACGTCGGCACATCCGCCAGTCCCGGAATCAGCGGTTGCTGGACGACGGATCCGGTGGCGATCACAAACGTATCGGCGGTCAGGCGCTGGCCACCCTTGGCCAGGGTGACCGTCTTCTCATCGAGAAACGAGGCATAGTCGCGGAAAAGAGTAAAACGGTCTGATTGCAACTGCTCCTGACGGTAGCTGGCGAAATCATCAATCATCCGCAGTTTGCGCTGATGCAGCTCGGGCATGTCGACTGTGGCCGAGGGAATATCGAGCCCGAACAGTTTGCCCTTCTGCGCGAGGTGAAGGACCTCGGCGCTGTAGATCAACGTCTTTGACGGCATGCACCCACGCAGGATACACAGCCCGCCCAAGGGGTCGGATCCATCAATGATGGCCACGCGATCGGATTGCTCCCGTGCGGTGCGGGCGGCCGCATATCCGGCGCTGCCTCCGCCGATCACAATACAATCAAAATGCCTGGGGTCTGAGGTCATGGGCACAAGGAATCTGAAAAGCACCGCAGATGCAACCATGCGTCATTCATTCTGCTCGACGCTTGCGTTCACTCCGGGGATTTATTCGATAAAGGACCATGGCAGCACATCAACAGATGGAACGGGCTTTGCAGCGTATCCTATCACCCGGTGAGGACAGTTCCCTTTCCCTCAGCGAGGCCATTGCCTGCCTGGACCAGATGGCCCGTTCAGGCGAGATCGCGGACCGCCATCTCCTCCACTACCTGCAAAACCGGAGTTACCGCAAGGCGCTGGATCATATTCAGGATCCTGCCACTCCCCATCAGCCATGAGCCGCCAGAAAAAACAGAAAATCGCGACCAGCGGGGGCGAGGCACTCCACGTCGACAATCCTTTTGCCGCGCTGTCCGCTGAAGGCTTGCCCGAGGCTGCTCCGCCACCTGCGGAAAGCGCTCCGGCCACCCGCCGTGAACGCCGCCAAAAGGGACCCGCTCCCCGCCTCAACCTGCGCCGCCTGAAAGCCGGCAAAGGTGGAAAAACCGTGACGGAGATCTCTGGATTTATCGGAGTCAACGACCAGCAACTGGCCGACCTCGCCAAAAGCCTCAAAGCCGCCTGCGGTGTCGGCGGTACGGTCAAAGGCCGCTCGATCGAGATTCAGGGCGATCAGCGTGAAACGCTTGTAACGCTGCTCGAAGCCCGTGGTTACCGCGTGGTTCTCAGTGGAGGTTAGTGGCCAGACTCAGCTTACCGATCCGGCCGGTAAATCAGGCTGTTGCGAGTAGGGCGAACACGCTTGCACATTAGCATTTATGCCCGAGGGGCATAGCTGCGGCAGGATTATGCCGGGTTTTTATGGGATGAATTAGGGGGGCTTCTCAGTGAGGGGAATGGCTTACGTTTCCTTTTCTTTCCCAGAAGAGACTTTCACACTTTTGCACGTGCTTTCTCAGGAAGCGTGTTCTTACCCGAAAATTGACTCCTTACCCTACTATACTCCTCCATGGATCCCATACTTGAACCCATTGCCACCGCAATTAAGGCGGGCAAACGTAATGACGCTGCGGATGCGACCGAAGCTGCCATCGCTGCAGGAATCGATGCCAAGGACATCCTTGCTGCCCTGATGGCGGGAATGGATGACGTAGGCGTTCGGTTTAAAGCCAATCAGTGCTTTGTGCCTGAAGTGCTGGTTGCGGCCAGGGCGATGAAAAACTGCATGGAATTGATTGAGCCCCAGTTGATTTCAGCTGATGCCACTCCCAAGCATACCATCGTGCTGGGCACGGTGGAGGGGGACTTGCATGACATCGGTAAGAACCTTGTCGCCGTGATGCTGCGTGGAAGTGGCTTTGAAGTGGTTGACCTTGGGGTCAATATTCCGCCCAGGGCTTTTATTGCTGCCATTGAGAAGCATCAGCCGGATCTGATTGGTTTGTCGGCCTTGCTCACCACCACGATGCCAGCAATGGAACGGGCGGTGAATGAGCTGAAAGCCGCTGGTGTGAAGTGCAAAATACTGGTGGGGGGTGCTCCCATCACTGCCGAATGGGCCGCGCAAATCGGCGCGGATGGTTATGCCCCGGATGCTTCATCCGCCGCAGACCTCGCCCGCGAGATGGTTGCTGCCTGATTCAAACTTATAATTTGCTAATCAGAATGACTGGAAAAGAAATTCTCCTCGAGACCCTCCGCAGCCACTCCACCCCCCGCACTCCATGGGTTCCTTTTGTGGGGGTGCATGGAGGCCATTTGCTTGGAATGGATGCCTCCACTTATCTTAAATCCGCCGATGCCTTGGTGGCTGGAGCGGAAAAAGGGGCTTACCGGTATCAGGCGGATGGCATTCCTGTTTCCTTTGATCTTCAGTTGGAGGCTGAAGTTCTCGGCTGCGATCTTGTTTGGGCAGAGGAAACACCCCCTTCCGTTGCTTCGCACCCACTTGGTGATGACTACGATTTCAATAGCTTACCGGAGTTCAGTTTGTCCGCTGGGCGTTTCCCCATCGTGCTGGAAGCAACCCGGCGGCTGAAGAAGTCGATTGGTCACGAAGTGGCCCTCTATGGCCTCATCACCGGCCCTCTGACTTTGGCACTGCATCTGCGGGGCGAGTCTTTCCTCCTCGATTTGTTCGATGAAGTAGAGGGCGTGGAGCGCTTGATGGATTTCTGTAGCGAAATCGGCGTGGTTACCGCAGAAGCATTTATCGAAGCCGGCGTGGATGTGGTCGCGGTAGTTGATCCCATGATCAGCCAGATCAGCCCGGGACACTTTGAATCGGCAGTGGCCGGGCCCCTCAACCGGATTTTCGATGCGGTGCGCGAAGCAGGTGCCCTTTCCTCGCTCTTTGTCTGTGGTAATGCCACCCGTAACATCGAGCCGATGGCCGCCACACGCTGTGACAACATCTCAGTCGATGAAAATGTCGACCTCCAGGCTTTGGCCAAAGCCTGTCGTTCTGCCGGAAAGTCCTTCGGTGGAAACCTCAAGCTGACCACGGTCCTTCTCCTCGGCGAACACGATGACGTCTGTCGGGAAACCATTCGCTGCCTCGATGCCGCCGGGGAAGGCCCTGGCTATGTGCTCGCTCCAGGTTGTGACCTGCCCTACGGAACTAAACCAGCCAATCTGGAAACAGTGGCAAAGCTGGTCCATGACGCTTATCAGCGGGATGTTGCCCGTGCCCTGCCTGAGGCGATAGATGACGACACTTTTGAAGATGTCGTGATTCCCGACTACGCTGAAGAATCCGCCGTGATTGTGGACGTTGTCACTCTGGATTCGGCCGGATGTGCCCCCTGTGCATACATGATGAAAGCAGCGGAAGAAGCAGCGCGTTGTGCCAACGGTGAAGTGTTGGTGCGTGAGCATAAAATTACCGGACGCGATGGCCTTGGTTACATGAAACACCTTCAGGTGACGGCCATTCCCAGCATTTGCATCGATGGGGTTGAATGCTTCGCCTCCATCATTCCTGACAGACAAGAACTGGTGGCCCGCATACAGCTGGCCGCCGAAACCCCATAATTCCTTATGCAAAATCCCGGCCCACCGCTTCCCCTCATTTTGGTCACTGGCTTCCTCGGCAGTGGAAAAACAACATTATTGAGGCGAATTGCGAGTGAGCACCCTGAGCGGCGAATGGTCTTTTTGATCAATGAGTTTGCCCAATCCAATATCGACGAAGGTCGCCTTTCCTACGCCGGCCTAATGACGCACTCCGTTGTCGGGGGAAGCCTGTTTTGCCAGTGCAAAGCTGCTGACCTGGCGCGAGTCCTTCAGGAAGAGGTCTGGTTGCGTCACTTGCGGACACCCTTTGATGCTGTCATCATCGAGACGAGCGGATTGGCGGACCCCAATGCCATCGGAAAATTGCTGGAGCAGTTCTCACTGACCAACTTGTTTGAAGTCGCCCGCATCGTAACGGTGGTTTCAGCCCGACGCTTTCCCAAAATCATCGATGAGCTGCCAGTTGTCACTGCACAACTTCAGTCCAGTGATGTGGTGATCGTCAACAAGTGTGATCTGGTTCCGGGTGAACAGGTGGAGCAGTGCATACAGCGTATTCGTAGTATTCAACCTCATGCCAAACTGATGGAGACAGAGTGGTGCTCGGTCCATCTAGACTGGAAAGCACCCAAAGAAGCCATCATCCCGGATGCCGACCTTTCCACCGTGGAGGCGAACCCCTTTGCCACCAAGGTTATACCGGTGCGGCAACTGATCCCGGTGCAGACCATTGAGGAATGGCTGGATGAACTTCCCGAACAGGTCCTCAGGGTTAAGGGCACTTTGCCGCTGGCTGATGGGTGTATGGAGATCGATAAGACCTGCGACGGGACCGATATTGTTCTGACACCACAGAAAATTCTCAAAGGTGAGCTGGTGCTGATTGTCCATGACCGGGATGAAGCGGTATTGGAAGCGGCTGCAGGTGCCTTGTGGGGCAAGCTTGAGTGTACCGTATGAAGCCCGAAAAGACGGCGATTGTCTTGTGCGCCGTTTGGGAGGAGGAAATGCAGTATTTCCACCTCAACTCCTTATCCTTTCGCAAGCTTGTCTGGCTGCCGATGGGATTGCACGACAATCCCCCCGAGCTCCGGCGTCAGCTTGTGCAAACCATCTCAAAGTTGGAAGCAGATCCCGAACTGGAGACCGTTCTCTTCCTCTATGGTTGGTGTGGAGGAGGACTGGAAGGCCTCAGCAGTCGCCGCTTGCATCTGGTTGTTCCCAAGGCCCACGACTGCATTTCAATCATGCTTGGGGGCAGGCGTGCGCATGAGCAGTTCATCAATGAATCACCGGGCTCATTCTTTTATACGCCGGGTTGGATCCGGGAGGGGAGGGCACCGGGGCCGGATCGGGAGCGCACTGTCCGCCAGAAATTTGCGACGCGCTATCAAGACCCTGAAATACTCGATGACTTGGTGGCGGCCGATCGTGAGTCCTTCGCTCATCACGATTGTGCTGCTTACCTGGACTTAACCACTAGTCCGCAGTACGAGAACTATACCCGCAAGTGTGCAGAGTGCCTTGGCTGGAAATTTCGTCTTCTCCAGGCAAAGGACTTACTCATTCGCAATCTTTTGGAAGGAAACTGGAACCCAGAGGATTTCGTCATCATTCCTCCAGGGCAAAAACTGAAGCAGGACCATCTCCTGGAATAGCCATCCGGGATCAGGCCTCACTTTGTGCGAAAAGTGATACCACCCTAACGTGGCGTACGCCACGTTAGGGTGGTACTGCTTGAAACCTGTTTTCCGGATATGAAGCGGGTTTGAATGTTAAACGGCAAGTTGACCGAGAGTGGCTTGAGCGCCGATAAAGTGCTCATGGACCATGTGCAGGGTGAGCATGTGGTTGAGCAGGGTGTCCTTGCGCACGAGGGAAACAGAGTCGGTGTCACTCCGGTAATCATGGAGGAAGCTTTCGACCCTTTGCGGATCGAGCAGGCCGACTTGGCGAATGTTCTCCGATGAAAGGGTGGAGGAGATGAGCGATTCGACTGCCTGCATCTTGGCATTGTCAGTGTGGGCGGGGGGTGCCATGAAAGCGAATTTTTCCCGTTTGTAGAGTACTTCGGGGAGAACCCCGCGGACCGCTTCGCGCAGTACCCATTTCTCGATGTTGCCGTGAATTCGCAGTTCGGGGGGAACAAGGGTGGCTGCCTCAGCGACGTGATGGTCAAGGAAGGCTGGCCGGGATTCCATCGAACTGGCCATGTCGACACGGTCACCGCCCCAGTTGAGGATCTGGCCTTCCAGCTGGCACTTGACCCAGGTATACTGTGCTTTGTCGAGGGCGTGACGACCTCTCAACATGGCAGGATCAATTTGTTCAGCAATGGCAGCAATGGGATCATATTCTCTGAGTAGATCCTGAACATCATCCGCCAGTAGTGGTTGGGCCAGCTTGAGGGTCGCCATCCAAGGCTGGATCCAGGATGGGGTAAATCCACAGAGGTCTTCCCAGGCAGGATGGTGGGCTTCATTTTCTGCCAAAATGGCTCCGGTAAAAATGCGGTTGGATTCCGCCAGCATCTTTTGGTAGCGGGCGCGTTCCTCCGGATCCTTCAGGCCGTGAAGAAACATATCGCGCTTCAGCGCCGGATAGCCAGCGAACAACTCGTCCGCCCCTTCTCCAGTGATCACTGTCTTGTACCCGCATTCCCGGACACGCCGACTCATCAGCATCTTGGCCACCCCAAGTGTATTATAGAAGGTTCTTTCGGTAAACCGAACGGTATCCCGGTAATTCTGTCCATAGAGATCGGCGGCTTTGAGATGGATCATTTCGTGATCCGCCTGCATGCTTTCCGCCATTTCGCGGGCGATCGCCGACTCATCATAATCGGCATTGTCAAAGCTGATGGTAAAAGCCTTTACCGGACTCTGCATTGCTCCAGTGGCTAAACCGAGAATGCAGCAACTGTCTATGCCTCCGGAGAGATAGCAGCCCACGGGGACATCCGCCTCCAGACGGAATACGATCGACTCGATCAGCTTTTCCCGGATGCGCTCGATATGCTCGGTGGGATCACTCTTCTCCGGACGATCTGCCTCCAGGGGAAAATCGAGATCCCAGTATTTTTTCAATGTCATCTCCAGGCGATCCTTCCGTTTGCGAACAATTGCCATATGGCCGGGAGGAAGGGCCTGAATGCCCTTGAAGGCACTGGTTCCGGGAACCATTACCTGCATCAACTGATTGAGTGCTGCTTTTTCATCGAGTTCAGCCGGGACCTCGGGGTGGGCGATGAGGGACTTGACCTCGGATCCGTAATACAGGGTATCCTCTTCGATGCGAAAGAAGAGGGGGCGTATTCCGAAGCGATCGCGGACGAGGATGAGGGTTTCCTCGTCCCGGTCGTAGAGCCCAAAAGCGAACTCTCCGCGCAGGTGCTCGACAAAGCCGAGCCCGTATTTGCGGTAGAGGGTTAGCGCAATTTCGCTGTCCGACTTGCACTTGAAGCGCTCACCTTCCGCCATAGCGAGTGAGCGGTGCTTTTTGAAGTCGTAGAACTCGCCGTTGACCGTCAGGCAGAAGCGGTCATGTGGGGAAAAAATGGGTTGCTCGCCCGTTTCCAGATCATTGATCGAGAGGCGGGTATGCCCCATGGCGATCCCTCGGCGTGGGCGAACGAAGCGTCCGGTTCCATCAGGGCCGCGGTGGTGCAGCGTCTGGATCATGCGTTCAAGTGCATCCGGATCACTGTCTTTCAGTGTTCCAGCACGAAAAATTCCGGTAATTCCACACATAGGTGTATCCGTTTCTAATTACAGTGAAGGTATGTGGCTGGTTCAGCCTACGGTTTTTATTTCATCCGGCAGCCGGTCAAGGCGGCCGAGGATGGCCATGAGAAGTGCTTGTCGAATGAACACCGCTCCATGTGCCTGGGAGAAATAGAGATTGTGAGGCGTTTCATCGAGTGAGGTGTCCAGCTCATCGAGCCGGGCCAGCGGGTGAAGAATGACGGCCCCCGGCTTTAACTCACTTTTACTGGTGAGCCGGAAGTCTTCTCCCATATTATGATAATTGTCTCCGACCAATGTGATCGAATTCATGTAGATGACGTCGAGGAAATACAGCGTTGTATCCAGTTTGTGGGACACTGTGTAGGGAATGCCGCAGGCATCCAGCTCATTGGCTAAATCATCTCCAAAGGGGTCGGAAAGTTCGGAGATGAATTTTACTTCCTTGATGTGCTCTTTGAACTGCATGGCCATGAGCACAAAGCTTTTCACTGCACGCATGCTTCCCGGAGTTCCCAGAACGCCAAAGGTCAGTTTTTCGTCATCGTTCTTGGCCTTTTTCTCGATCAATGCCTTGTTCCATTTGAGCAGGGCATACCAATCGGCGAGAGACTGGGTGGGATGTTCGCCACTCCCATTGCCAGCGTTGATCACCGGGATGCGCAGTCGCTGACGGATTTCCTCGAGTGCTTCCGTCTGTCGGTGGCGCATTATCAGAATATCGCCGTAAGCGTTGAACATCTCCCCGATATCATGGAGCGTTTCGCCTTTTGCGATACCGGTGACACCGCCGTCAGTGATGGAAATGATCTTTCCGTCGAGACGCAGAACCGCGCTTTCGAAGGAAATGCGGGTACGGGTGCTGGCTTCAAAAAATCCGGTGATAACCAGTTTTCCATCCAGTGGGTGATAGCGTGCGATTTCGACCGTTTCGAGGACCGCAGCCAGCTTGCAGATTTCGATGATTTGCTCCCGGCTGAATTGATTGGCCGAGAGGATGGATTGGCCTTCGAGTTGACGCAGGACATCAAGCCGAATCGGCTCTTCCAACAGTGACTTGGCTTCCGGGTGGAGGGAATCATCTCCCTGCTGGGGTTCGAGGATTTTTCCCATCGAGTTGGGTTCGAGATTTTCCATGATCGTTTCTTGCTGAAGTTACCAGATGGATCTTGAGCGTGTATCTTTCCAGAGGAGGAAAAGTAAAATGGCAAAGCCCGTTCCGGTCAGGAGGAGGGCACCATAGATAAGGATTTGAAAGAGAATGAGGGGAAAAAGGATCATGTTTTAATTTCAGCTTCCGGAAGTTCATTCAGCGATTTCCAATCGAAGGAATCGGGTCTCAGGAGTGTTCCGACAGCGATGATGAACAAGGAAATGCCGGAGCCGATGAGTGAGGCGGTGAACCAGCCGATTTGGTAATAGGCGATAACGCCGAGACTGCTGCCAAGGATCATGCCCAGCAGAACTGCCCGACGATTGACGCGACGGTAGAAAAGGCCGAAAACCACGGCCCAGATTGCGGAACCGACCAATGGGCCGGAAATGAAAAGAACTTCGTTTAGGCGCCCAAGCCGCGGAACGCAAATAGCCCAGGTAACGATACCTAAGAAGACAATAAGCAAAGAGGTGATCCGGCGCAACTGCTGGTCGGTAATAGTTGGAGCAATCATCCGTTTAACCACGTCCTCTGCCAGTAGATCGGAAGTGGAAGCTAACAGGCTGTCGATGCTTGATCCGAGAGAGCAAAAGACGACGATGAAGACAATTACAGCGCCAGCACTGCCCAGGATCTGGCCAGCCACCAGTGGTCCAGCCATATCCGGGTCGACGATGTTGATGCCGAGGGATCCTGCTGCCAGTGCAATAAAACCGGCAGCGACAGGAATCGGCAGCCAAAGAAAACCCGCCAGAGTGAAGGCCTTTCCTCCAACCCCTTTGCGCATGGCAAAGGCCCGACTCCACCAGACATTGTTGTGGAATACTTCCCCAAAGCCAAAGAACATATTGTTGAATAAGGCCAGTAAGGCGACTGGCATCAACACGTCGAGCAAGGCCGGTTGATAGGTGGCGACATCAGTATAAATGGTAGCGACATCCACCCGGGTTACCACCATGAATCCCACTGTCAGCACTCCGAGCAGAATAATCGTGCTCTGAATGAAGTCGGTTCCAATCACTGCATAGAGACCGCCAAAGAGAGTGTAGACGACACAGACAATGAGGATGATGCTCATCCCGTAAACATAAGGGATTCCCGCGAGGGCCATCAGGACAATGCCACCGGCCATGGCCATGCTGACCAGCCAAGCCATCGAATAGACCAGAGAGATTATCAAAAAGACAAGCCAGGCAGCCTTACCATAGCGCAAGCGAATGAAGTCACCACTGGTCAGTCCCTTCGGCATAAGCTCGCGAATCCGCCGGGCCATGGGGGCAAAGAAAAATAAACCGAAACTTGCAGTGGAGTAGGCGAGCACCCCCCAGATTCCCATTTGCAGGGCGAAGAGCGGGGCCAGCATGATGGTGTTGGAAGTGACCCAGGTGGCCATCGCAGTAGCTGAACCCAGTGCCATGCCCACATTGCGTCCGGCCAGCATGAACCCCTCGAGGTCTTTGGCCTTGCGTCCCCAGTAGGCACCCAGCCCAATCCAGGAAAGCCCGAAGATGGTCAGAAGGATCCACCCGGTAGATGGAGACAAGATGGTTTCGTGGGCAGTCATCGATCAGGCGGTCGGAGGAGTGTTGGGGCGGTTGCGGCGTGAGCCGATCACGATAGCACTCAGCAGGACGACAAACATGCCGGCACCAATCAGGCCCAACAGTGCTACTCTCTGCCGTGAAGGATAATTCACATGAACATGAAGAGGGTCGCTCCAGGGCCCCCACTCAGCATCATCTGTGGTGCGCGCCCGGATCCGGAAACTGGCTCCGGTTTTTGGTAAGCCAGAGACGAAGGTTCCGGTGTCACTGCCTTGATAAGCTGTTCTTTGCCGGGATCCTGGGCTTTCCATGGATTGTTCCAATTCAAACTCCACAGGCTGCAAAGGGGAGGGCTGTCGGGCATCCCACCTCAAAACCAAATGTCCTTCCGGAACGGTGATTTCCGCAGTGTCCGGATCGGTAAAAAAGGCTTCAGGTGCAGTGTTCCCAAAGGAAACAAGGGTTCCCACAACCAGGGCGAAATGTAGAAACAGTCCGCGTGTCAGCCATCTCAGGCCCTGCCTGAAGAATGACTCATTTTGTAATGATAATTCCATGACGTACGTCTGGCGGATCGGTGAGGTGCCGACCGTGACGGAGATCCTGGTCAAAGTAAAAAGCGAACCGACATAGCTTTGGATTGCAAGGAAAGATCTTGAAAAATGCTCATGTTGGGCTGGAGACCTGATGAATTCTGGGTTTCGGGGTGTGCTCTTTTGGAGGTCATGATTAATTGGCTTCCTGTGCTTGTTCGGATGCGCGTGGAGTGGTAAAAGTTAATGTATGAAAAATTCTGCTGCCATGGATACGGATGCACTGCGCATACATTCGGAACGGCTAATGCGAGACCTGCATGAGCTCTCCCAGATTGGCCTGAATTCAGAGGATCATGGCATTTACCGGATGGCATTCACTGATGCGGAGATGGAGGCCAAGAGCTGGCTGGAAGAGAAACTGCAGTCGGCGGGGCTGGATACCTGGCGGGACGGAGCGGCCAATATATGGGGGCGACTTCCGGGGGAAAATCCTGAAGCGCCTGCGCTGTTGCTGGGCTCGCATCTGGACACAGTACCCTGTGCCGGCTCACTGGATGGATCGCTCGGGGTTCTTTCCGGCTTGGAATGTCTGCGGGTATTGAAAGAGCAGAATGTCCCACTGAAGCGTCCGGTTGAACTGGTCGCCTTCAGCGATGAGGAAGGACGCTTTGGTGCGATGGTCGGGTCGGATGCTGTGACGGGACGATTTTCCCCTGAGCGATTACACGCGACCGATCTGGATGGCATTACACTTGCCGAAGCGATGCGGGTACAGGGGTTGGATCCAAATGGGGTATTGGAGTCTGCCCGTGATCCGCGGAGTCTCTATCGCTATCTTGAGCTGCATATTGAGCAGGGGCCGGTCCTGATCAAAAACAGTCTTTCCGTGGGGATTGTGGAAGAGATCACTGGCTTATTCAAATGGTCGATTGAGATGCGGGGTGAGAGCAATCATGCCGGGACCACTCCGATGGAAATGCGCAAGGATGCCTTCATGGGACTGGCGGATTTCGCGCATGAGCTGCCTCGAATCCTCGATGAGAACGGTACTGAGCTGAGCCGGGCGACAATCGGATCTGCGCGGATTGTGCCTGGTGCGGCCAATACGGTTCCCGGATTGGTCGAATTCTCCCTTGATGTGCGTGATACCGATGGAGAAGTGCTGCGGGACTTGGGAAATGCCTGCCGCAAGGCGCTTTCCGCGATAGCACGACGTCGCCAGTTGATGTTTAACTTTTCTGAATTGAGCCGGATTTCGCCGGTGGCCTGTGATTCCGAGCTGGTTGAAACGCTCGACCAGGCCGCGTGCATGCTCAAGCTGCCTGCGCTGCGTATGCCGAGTGGTGCCGCCCATGATGCACAGATTATGGCTCAGATTGTTCCAGTTGGCATGATTTTTGTTCCAAGCAGGGATGGCATCAGTCACTCTCCTTCTGAATGGACCTCCTCCAGTGATATCGAAGCAGGTGCCAATGTTATGCTTCAATCAGTCCTGAAAATGTCATGAAAAATTTGATACATCTTTGATTTCCACTTCATGAAGTCTTCCGACGAGCCATCCACCATCTCCCATAATCCGCCGGGTACTGATCCGTTGCGGAACATTTACCGTTCATCCCAGGTGCGCAATCCGGCGCATTTTGAATATCTTTATCGAAGAGGTACGGCTCTACTCTGTATTGACCTGCAGTATCTGGATGCTGCGCGGGGGGAAGGAATCTTCCGGGATATCGAAGCGGCAGGGATTCCGCAAGAGTGGCAGGACTATTACTTTGATCGACTTGACCATCTGGTGATTCCCAATGTGCAGAGATTGCAGAACAGTTTCCGGAAGCATGAGCTGGAGGTCATTCACACCCGGATCCAGTCCTTGACACAGGATGGGCGGGATCGCAGCCAGGGGCACAAGCGCTTGAAGATACTGGCCCCGCCGGGATCACGCGAAGCCGATTTTCTTGAGGAGATCAAGCCCATTGGCGACGAGATCGTCATGAACAAGACGACCAGCGGTGTTTTTTCCTCCACCAACATGCATTACGTGCTCAATAACATCGGAGTAAAGGCGCTTTATGTGGTGGGCGTTTACACCAACGAGTGCGTTGAGACGACGGTTCGGGATGCCTGCGATCTGGGCTATCTGGTCACCGTGGTGGAAGATGCCTGTGCGACCGTGACACCGGAACTCCATGAGGCCACCTTGAAAACGCTGCGTAACCGCTACGCCCGGATTGTCACTACCGATGAAGCCATCGATGACCTGGAGCGCTTCGTGGTGGAATCCCCCGAGTGGCTGCCTTCGCATGCTTAGGAGAAATTCCTGAGCGGGGATCCGCCGGGGAAATTGAAATTGGCTACCGGGATCAGGAAATCAATCGGATCAGCTCCCGGGTGTCCGGGGCATCCTTAATAATCTGGGAGGGTTCCGGGCCGACGCCGATGTAGCGAAGCTGAGGCACCTCCTTGGGCCATTGGATGCTGTCTGCACCGAAGGCAACATCCATGGTGTGCTTGACCATTCCGGCAATGTAACGCTTGGCGTTGAGAGGCAGGTTGTCGAAGGTGCGGACCTTGGAAACGTCTTCCGTCCAGCCGGGGTAGGCCTGATAGATGGGCTTGAGGGTGCGATGGACTTCCGGCTCGCGGGGAACGTGGTTGAGGCGTTTGCCCTCGGGGGTTTCGTAGCCGACGCAAATGAGCAAATCGCCCTCGGACCAGCCTTCGGATGGGTCATAGCTGAGAGGGTCGAGTTTGTTGATCATGAGGTCGTGGCAGCCTCCATAGCGGATGGCATCGCCTTTTTCGACGGCATCATACCAGCCGACCATGCGCTGGCGACCAGTGGATACACCAAACTCCAGCTTGCTCAGCTTCATCCCCAGCGGGTGATCCGCGGGCATGCGGCAGATAAAGGTGTGGGTGCCGACCTTGGTATCGTAAGCCTTGCAGACGCCAAAGGTATGGACTGGCTGAAGGGGAACACCGAGGCTGAGGAAAAACTCCGGTGGAACACAGTGAGAAGCGGTGACGTTGGGGGGAAAGCCAAAGCGCTTGTCGAGCCAGAAGGCCTGACCGTATTCACCGATGATGTATTCACCGCGTTGGAGGGCATGAAGAGCTGCTTCGCGGACGTTGCCTATCTCGCGGAGGAATTTTTGACCAGCTTCCCAATAGGCATCGACGAGGGTGTCGAGTTGAAGGGTAAAAGGGGAGTCTCCCTTGAAGCGGGAAAAGTCAAAAACAGCGGGTTCCAGCTTGTTGGCTTCGAGGGCGGGCGCATTGGCACGGGTCTCAGCATCGGTCAGAATGGTAAAAAACCCTTCCCAGGTTTGGGCATCGACCTGACAGACATGTTCGATGGTGCGCAGGGCGCGTTCAGCCCGTGCCTTCAGCTTGCGGGCGAATGACTCTTTGCCATTGCGAAAATCGACGTAGTAAATGGGAAAGTGACTGGTTTCCTCGGTAAAGGCAGGGGAGATTCCGCGACCGGTGGAACCACGCTTTTCTTCACCGAGGATGGTGGCACGGTAGTGTTCCCAGGCGAGATCGAGCAGCCGGTGGGAGAGATCACTGACCATGGTGCGCTCATCGATCAGAAGCCGGTCGCGAATGGTGCGTCCGGAGAGTTCCACATAGGTACATTCCCAATCGAGTTTACGCGGATCGGCGACCACCCCTGCACCGAGGTAGAGCTTGGGTATTTCCGGGCAGACCGCACCAGCCGGAATAAGATTGAGCTTTAGTCCGCCCACGGTGTGGCCGCTGTTGGCACCGCCATTCACTTTGGCGATGGCGGCGACACGCTTGCCGGATGCCGTCAGCTCGGCGACGACTTCGGGGATCAGTCGGCCCTTGCCTTCGTCTCCGAGGCTGATGCCGGTGTCTAGGATAATGGAACTTCGAAACGGCGTGAGGGCCATTAGATCTCTGATGTTGAAAAAAAGAAAAATGCGCCCCCCGTCGGGGAGACGCATTTTCACCAAGTAGAAGAATTATCTGAGCGGGTGCAATGGAAAAACCATTGCCGGCTCAAAAGTGAGGGGGAGAGGAGCTTTTACTTTGATTTGCCCTCTGCCTTGGCAGCCACAAGTTCGTAAAAATGAGAAAAGAGAGGATCGCTGTCATGGGGACCGGGAGAGGCCTCGGGGTGGTATTGCACGCTGAAGATCGGAAGATCCTTGTGACGAATGCCGGCGACGGTCTTGTCGTTGAGGTTGATCTCGGTCACCACCGCACCGCAGCGCTCCAATTCCTCGGCCGTGGCCGCATAACCGTGGTTCTGAGCGGTGATCGAAACCTTGTCAGTCTCTGTGTTTTTCACCGGTTGGTTGCCACCCCGGTGACCAAACTTCAGCTTGCTGGTCTTGGCGCCGAAGGCATGAGTGATGACCTGGTGCCCCATACAAATACCGAACATCGGAAAGTCCGGCATCAGTTCGCGGATCGCGTCGTGGGTATAGGTGACCGCGGAGGGGTCGCCGGGGCCGTTGGATATAAAGACCCCGGCTGGCTTTGGGTTCATCTGGCGAATGGTGGATGCCGGGGTGTCGGCGGGCACGACGGTGACGTCAAAACCATGGCGGGCCAGCTTGCGCAGGATATTCTTTTTCAGCCCCATGTCATAACAGACAATGGGGTAGCGCTTGCGGTCAGCGTGGGCTTTGGGCAGAACGGTGCCTACCACCGTAAACGGTTCGAGGTCGGTGCCTGGGTCGTATTGGTAAATTTCGCGAGTGGTGACCTCCTTGACGTAGTCGAGACCTACTTCACCGCTCCACTCGCGGGCGCGGCGGACGGCTTCCTCGGCGGAAATCCCCTCGGTGCTGAGGCAGGACTTCATGACCCCGGTGACCCGCAACTTCTTGGTGATGGCACGGGTATCGACGCCGCTGATGCCGGGAACCCCATGACCACGCAGATACTCATCGAGAGTCTGGTGGCTGCGCCAGTTGCTGGCGACCGGGCTGAGTTCCCGTACCACAAAACCGGTGGCGATGGGTTTGTCGGCCTCGACATCCTCCGGATTCACCCCGTAGTTACCGATCTGCGGGGCGGTCATGGTGATGATCTGCCCGAAATAGGAAGGATCGGTGAGGATTTCCTGATAACCCGTCATCGAGGTGTTGAAAACGGCTTCGCCCATGACAGTGGTTTTTGCGCCGAAAGCGATGCCTTCAAACACGGTGCCATCTTCCAAGGCAAAGATTGCTCGTTCACTTTGTTTCGCCATTGGAGACAGTAGTAGGAGTGGGACTTTGGCTTCCGGCAACAGAAAAACCATATAGAATACTAATCTCGGACATTTTTCTTCGTGGGTCTACTGTCCAAGGCACGTCCAGTGGATGTCGAGGTGAAGGTTTATGGCGGGGAATTGAGGGTAGGGAGGACAAGGACAGCCCCGAAGCTGTCGACCAAATCGTGGTCTGCATCCGGCATGTGGACATTCACCCATTGCAGGCAGGCTTCCATCGCTTCTGACGGGATGGATTGGGAAGGCGGGGGGATGGCATGGCGAAAATGCGCCACGTAGGCGGGTAAGTGCCCCGCTGCCTCCAAGGCATGTAGCTGCATCCAGTATTCATGAATCGCATTGCCCTCCGACTGTGAACGCATTGCGCTTTCGGTCGCCGCCTTGAGCGCCTCGAGCTCCATGCGGAAACTCCGGTGAAGTAAGCCGTAGGGCAACAGGCGGGCCTCAAACTCGTCTTTGCCGACGCTGGAAATACGGAGCAGGTAAGTCAGCTTTGCTCCGAAATTGGCCATGTCTTCCGGATCCATCGCCTCGTCCAGATAGATTTGAAAAAAGCGGGGACCATCGACCAGCTCCAGATTGGGATCGATGAAATCCAAGGCCAGTGATCGCTGCATGGCATCGAGTACAGCCATGGCTTCATCACCGAAATCCGGAACCGTCAGGCGTATTTTGAGCAGTTTCTGGTGCAAACCTGTGACCCAAAGGTAAGTTCGAAATGGCTGATCCTCCATCCGGTAACGGAATTCCACTCCCCTGAAGCCAAGGTTGCCGATCGTTTTGTTCCCCTGCTGAAGCATTTCCAGCCCGACATAGATGCCTTCCTCAGCTACCTGTTCAATTTCATGGAGCGAATGGGCATAAGCGAAACCGGCCGGTTCCGAGTAGATTCCATTGGGAATATCTGACTGGCCCAGATCATAGATGTAGATATCGAGTCGGCTTTGGCTGTGACCATAGGCGACACTGTATCCCATCCCCGGAAATTCTTCTTCATAATCCACTCGATGGGATTGCTCCATGCCAGCGATTGCCTCGGGGAAAACGAAGTCGGGAGGAGGACCCCAGTCGAGGGGGTTTTGCCGCATGGTCTGACAGCCGGAAAGCAATAAGATGAGGATCACACCAGTGGTCAGGACAGAAACGCTTTTTTGCATATGCCCAGTTGGAGGGTTCAGGGGACTGGGATCAAGGCTCAAGTGAGAGGGATCAAGGGGTGGATGGCCTCTGCTTGAAACCGGAATTATCAATCTGAATTCCTGAAACTCCGTCCTCCGCCCTTCGGCGCAATCCCCATTCGAGCAATCAAATGGGTTCACGCTCGACAAGTGACGCTGCACTGGCACAGTTCCGTCTTCATGCAAGTCTATCTCAATGGGTCCTTCGTTGACGCGGCTGATGCCAAAATCTCGGTCTTCGATCATGGTCTCCTCTATGGGGACGGTGTATTTGAGGGGATTCGCCTTTATGAAGGCAATGTTTTCAAGTTGGATGAGCATTTGGAGCGACTGGAGCTTTCGGCGCATGCCATCCTCCTGAAAATGCCCTGGACCCGTCAGGAAATCAGTGATGCGGTCTGTGAGACGTGTCGTCGCAACGGCCTGCAGGACGGCTATATCCGGCTCTTGGTAACGCGTGGGGTGGGCACGCTTGGCCTCAGCCATAAGAACTGCAAGGATCCCCAGCTCGTAATCATTGCGGACAAAATAGCTCTTTATCCGGCGGAGTATTACGACAAAGGATTGAAGATCATTACCGCCGCCACCCGCCGGGTCAATGCGGCGGCATTTCCGCCCATGGTCAAGTCGCTCAATTACCTCAACAACATCATGGCCAAGGCAGAGGCCCTCCAGGCAGGGTGTCTGGAAGCGGTGATGCTGAACGACGAGGGGTATGTGGCCGAGTGTACCGGAGATAATATTTTCATCCGCAAGAAGGGGACCTGGTATACACCTCCTTTTTACTCTGGTGCCTTGCGGGGGATCACCCGTGGTGCCGCTCTCGATCTATTGGCGGAGATGGGGGAGACTGTGATTGAGCGCAACCTGACCCGCTATGAACTGTGGACTGCGGACGAAATGTTCCTCACGGGAACCGCCGCGGAAATGATTCCGGTAGTCGAGCTGGATGGACGGGCCATTGGTACGGGTCAGCCCGGTGAGGCCACCCACCGGGTTCTGGAGGCTTTCCATAAGGTCGCCCGCACTGATGGAACCCGGATCTGATTATTCCGCATCTCGTTTCATTCTGAAAAGAATAGCCGGACGATTCGTTCAGGGCTCGCTTTCAGGCATTCCCGTGCTATCTTTCTGATTATGGCAAAACCGGAACAATGTGGCCATTGCGACAAGCCGGCTACCATCCACCTCACCCAGATCATCGACAACAAGATCCACAAGGTGGATATGTGCGAGGATTGTCCGCACAAACAGTGCGTGACGGATCCGGAAGGCTTCTCTTTGGCTGATTTCCTTCTCAAACCTGCCGCCTCAATTATCGGTGCGCAGCAGGGGATGCGGTGCGAGCATTGCGGTTTTACTCCCGCGGACTTCAAAAAGACCGGTCGTTTTGGGTGCCCGCATTGCTATGAGAGTTTCAAAGGCATGCTCAAGCCAATGCTCGAGAACATGCACCGCGATACCCGTCACCGGGGGAAGATTCCGGAGCGTGCACTGGCGCGGTATGAATTTCGTGAACGGCTGGATGCCCTGCGGGTGGAACTGAAGGAGGCAGTGGGCGATGAAAATTATGAGCACGCCGCCAAGCTGCGAGATGAAATTCACCGACTCGAAAACTCACGATCGGTGGCAAACCAGGAAGGTTGATTCATGATCATTACGCCACTCATCGAGACAAAAGCCGAGTTGACGGATGGGGGCACACGATCCGAACCGATTGTCCTCAGCACCCGGATCCGGCTGGCGCGCAATATTGCCTCACATCCCTTTCCCGGGTGGGCCAATCAGGCACAGCGCGAGCAGTTGCGAAAAACTGTTTTTCACGTCCTCGGGAAAAATTCCTTTTTGACCGAAGGGGTGCAAATTCAGATGGAGTCGCTCAGCGCTCTTGAAAAGCAGGTTTTGGTCGAACGCCACTTGATCAGCCGGGAATTATCCGAGTCTGAGACAGGAGCGGGGGTAGTGGTGAGCAAGGATCAGTCCCTTTCCCTCATGGTCAATGAAGAGGATCACCTTCGCATTCAGGTGGTGAAAAGCGGTTTCGATTTTTCCGCCACCTGGGAGCAGATTGACCGGCTGGATACCTCGCTGGAAGATGAACTGGACTGGGCCTTCTCGCCTGAAATGGGCTATTTAACAGCCTGTCCGACCAATCTGGGAACGGGAATCCGGGCTTCCGCGATGCTCCATCTGCCGGGCTTGGTTCTGCAGGAGCACATGGAGAAAGTCGTCCGCATGGTCAATCAACTGGGCATGGCCGTCCGCGGGTTGTTCGGAGAAGGCTCAGAGGCCACCGGCTCGATTTTCCAGATTTCCAACCAGCAGACCCTCGGCGAAAGTGAGCCGGAAATCATCAAGCGATTGCTCTCGATTCTGAATGCGGTGATAGAACAGGAAGAGCATGCCCGGATGAAAATCCTCGAGGATAAACCCGATAAACTGTTCGACAAAATCGGGAGGGCTTATGGAATTCTTCGAAACGGGCATCTTTTAAGCTCTGGAGAAGCTATGAATTTACTCAGTTTAATGCGCTTGTCGGTTGACTTAGGGATGCTTCCCGAAGAATATCGAACGCATGTGGATCGTCTCTTCATTGAGACTCAACCGGGTCACATTCAATATACGGCCCAAACGGAAGTCGAACCCAGTGAACGGGACCGTCAGCGGGCGCGGCGCATGCGTGACGAGTTCCGTGATTTACCCGCCATGGCATTTCCTGCTTAAGTTGACGCCCCGGCACACCGAGAACATATTGCAGAGATTGAAATGGAACCTATGAACAATTTTACACCGCGAGCCCAGCAGGTGCTCGCCCTCGCCCGGAAAGAGGCCGACCGTTTTCACCATAATTACGTGGGGACGGAGCACCTCCTGCTCGGATTGATCAACCTTGGCCAGGGGGTTGCTGTCAATGTGCTGCAGAAGATGGGGTTGGACCTCGAAACCGTGCGCTCTGCGGTGGAAAAGCAAGTGGGTTCCGGGCCGAGTGCCAAACCTTCCGGCAACATTCCCTACACCCCTCGGGTCAAAAAGGTGCTGGCCCTGGCCGGAAAAGAAGCCAAGGCCCTCAATCACAGTTATGTCGGGACCGAGCACATTTTGCTGGGCCTGCTGCGCGAAGGGGAGGGCGTTGCGGCCCGGGTGCTGAAAAATCTGGAAGTCGATATTGAGCGCTGCCGGGACGAAATTCTCAGCGAGCTGGATCCGAATTTTGCCGCCGAAAGCAGTGACCCGACCGGGGCTGGTGCAGGTGGCCCTTCCGGCATGGAAGAGAAAAAGGAAATGAAGACGCCTGCCCTCAAGGCATTCGGGCGTGACCTTACCGAACTGGCCCGCAACGGGGAGCTGGATCCTGTAATCGGGCGGAAAAAAGAAATTCGCCGCATGGTCCAAATCCTTTGCCGCCGGACAAAAAACAACCCTGTTTTGATCGGTGAGGCCGGGGTGGGCAAGACCGCCATCGTTGAAGGCCTGGCGCTGGAAATCGCCAATGGTCTGGTCCCGGAAATCCTTGCCGACAAACGCCTGATCACCCTCGACCTGGCCCTGATGGTGGCTGGGACGAAATACCGGGGCCAGTTTGAGGAACGGATCAAGGCGGTGATGGACGAGATCCGCCGGGCCAAAAACGTGATCATTTTTATCGATGAGCTGCACACAATCGTTGGTGCTGGTGCGGCCGAAGGGGCGATGGACGCCTCCAACATTTTCAAGCCGGCCCTCAGCCGGGGCGAGCTGCAGTGTATTGGCGCCACCACCCTGGCGGAATACCGCAAGTATATCGAGAAGGACAGTGCCCTTGATCGCCGTTTCCAGAGTGTCAAGGTCGATGCTCCTTCGATTGAGGATTCCATCGAAATCCTTCGTGGGATCGCTCCCAACTATGAGGAGCATCACAAGGTGAACTTTACCTCTGAGGCACTGGAATCCGCAGTGCGTCTTTCCGAACGTTACATCACCGCGCGTTTCCTCCCGGATAAGGCGATTGATGTGCTTGATGAGTCCGGGGCCCGTGCCCGGATCAACTCACTCAATCGCCCGCCGGAGATTGAAGATATCGGCAAGGAAATTGAGGTCGTTTGTGGTCAGAAGGAAGAGGCCATTTCCCGGCAGCAGTTTGAAGACGCAGCCCGCTACCGTGATCGGGAAAAGCAGTTGCGCCATCAGCGTGATGAAATGATGGAGGAATGGAAAAAGAACCGTTCCGAGCAACGCATCACCGTGACGGAAGATGACATGCTGCAGGTGGTCAGCGACTGGACCGGTATTCCCCTGCGCCGGATGGAGCGCAAGGAGTCCGAACGCCTGCTTGTGCTGGAGTCCGAGCTGCAGGGTTCGGTCATCGGGCAGGACGAGGCCACGGTGGCCATCGCCAAGGCCTTGCGCCGTTCGCGGGCCGACCTCAAGGATCCCCGCCGTCCGATCGGTTCCTTCCTCTTCCTCGGACCTACCGGAGTAGGTAAGACCCACCTCGCCAAAACTTTGGCTGAAAGCATTTTTGGGGACCGCGACTCCATCGTGCAGATCGATATGTCGGAGTACATGGAGAAATTCTCCGTCAGTCGCCTGATTGGTTCTCCCCCGGGATATGTGGGCTACGAAGAAGGAGGCCAATTGACTGAAGCCGTCCGCCGCAAGCCCTATAGCGTAGTCCTCTTTGATGAGATCGAGAAGGCTCACCCGGATGTGGTGCAACTGCTTCTGCAGGTTTTGGAAGAGGGACGCCTGACCGACAGCCTCGGGCGGGTGGTCGATTTCCGCAATACCATCATCATTATGACCTCCAACGTGGGGGCGCATATCCTGCAGCGCAGCCAGGGACTTGGCTTCGGTTCGGATGATCTCGAAGACGCTTTTGATACCGTCAAGAAAAAGATCCTCGAAGAAGCCAAGCGCGTCTTCAAGCCGGAGTTCCTCAACCGGATCAACAGTATCATTGTCTTCCGTCAGCTCAACCGTGAGCACCTCCGCAAGATCATCGACCTTGAAGTGAACAACGTTTACAAACGCCTCAAGGAGAAGAACCTGATCCTTGATGTGACACAAGCTGCCAAGGACTTCCTGATCGATCAGGGCTACGACGAGAAATACGGGGCGCGGCCTCTGCGCCGTGCCGTCGAGCAACACCTCGAAGATCCTCTGGCCGAAGAGCTGTTGCGCGGGGATATCCGTGAGGGAGAACCGATTGTGGTCGATGTTTCTGATTCGGGAGACCGCCTCTCCTTCATACAGAAAGCCTCTGCCACCGGCAACGTTTCATAATGCGGAGGGGATGGATGCACCCGAAGGCGACTTGAATTGAGTTTGCCGACCAAGGTTGTGCTTTCGTTTCTTCCTCAGTGATACGGTGCCTGTGGACAAGATGACTTTTTCATAAAAACGCGTTGTCAAGAACGCTGAGGAAAAGTCATTTTATTGAGGAACCTGCCGGAATGCGTGACACTTTTCTCTGAAGCAAACCCCACGACTCGTGAAGTCATCAACAGTCTGACCCAGCGGGTAGGCTCTGAACGGGAAGCTGTTCATCAGGAAATTCTCTACAGACTGGAAGACCCGGAACTTCATCCGTCTTTGGCGCATCAACTGCAGTTGATTCTGGCTAAGATCTTTCATGACGAGGGATCGTTTGGTGAAGCCATTCATGTCACCCGCAAGGCACTCGCCTGGGCAGTACGCTCAGAAGCTGAAACCCATTTGGCCGCCCGCGCTCATAATACACTGGGGCTTATTTATTATCGGGTTGGAGACTTTTCACAGGCACTGGAATCTTTTTCGTCAGCTGCCAAAGAGGCGCTTAAGTGCGGAGACCAGGATTTGGAGCTTCGGGCTAACGCCAATATGGGCCTGATCTATAACGGACAGCAAAATTGGCAAAAAGCCGAAGAGGTCTTTCGGAAAACTTACGATATTTCGAAGCAAATGGACGATTCCCGGATGCTGGCAATCTCTGCCCATAACCTGGGTTCAGTGATTTGGGAACACCGTGGGGCATGTGAGGAAGCCCTTGAGTTGACGAGGGAAGCCTTTGAGCTGAAGAAAGCGTTCGGGGAATCAGTTAGCGTCGCGCTGACCTTGAATAATTTGGTGGGTATTCTCCGCGACAAGGGAGATTTCTCTCAGGCACTCGAAGCTTTGGATATCTGTGCCGATTGGGTGGAACGTGCCAATACCACCCACACCCGTTTTTTTCTCGAACTGAACCGCGGGTGGTTTCACGTCGCTCTGGATAACCCCTTTCGAGATGATGAACTGGGTTTAAAGGAACTGGAAACCGCTCTGGACATTGCAGTGAAGGGTAGCTTGCTGGAGGAGGAGGCCCGGGCTCATGACTATCTGGGCAAGGCTCATGCAGCCCGTAACCGGTTTGAGGCGGCGTATCAGCACCTGCTCAAACACAATAAAGTGCGGGAACGCTATCTGACAGATCAGGCAGCCCAAAGAGTGGAGAATTTGCGCAATGCTTTCCAAGTGGAAAGATTGGAAAGGGAAAACCGCATTGAGAAAAACCGGCGGCAGGAAGTTGAGGCACTCAATGTCCGCCTCAGGGTTCTCAGTAAGGAGAAGGATAAACTTCTGCGCCTTCTCAGCCATGACCTTCGCAGCCATATCGGTGGCATGATTGGAATGGCGGAGTTGGTTCAGGGCATGCTTGAAGGGAGTGAAGAGGTTCGCTCGCTGGTGCTCGATATCTATCAGTCCGGTCACACCACGCTCGATCTGCTCGATGAAATCCTTCTTCACGGATTGGCGGACCAAGGGGCTTTCTCCGTGATTGAGGAAGTCGAATTGGTGAAGGCTGTTGATGAATCCATCCGGAGGCTGGAGCTGATCTTTTCGCGCAAAAACCAGCAGCTATCATTCTCTAGCTCCGAAGAATCTGTTTTTCTTCGGACAAACCGCGCCGGCTTTCAGCGAGTGTTGGAAAACCTGCTTACCAATGCGTCCAAGTTCTCTCCCGAAGAGACATCCGTCGAAGTGACGCTGCAGGTGCTTCCGGATGCCATCCAGGTGTGCGTTATCGATCACGGGCAAGGTATTCCCGAATCCGAAATTCCGCACATTTTCAAAACCGAGCGGAAAATCTCAGTCCGGCCGACAGGTGGTGAGTTGAGCAGTGGGATCGGCTTGGTTCTGTGCCAGGAGATAGTCGAAAAAGTGGGGGCCAAATTGAGATTTGAGCCGACAGCAGGGGGAGGGTCCACTTTTGTGATCTCTTTTCCCCAATCCTGAAAATCATCAATTTGGGAATCAAATCCAGCGACGGACCCTTTTCTTATACGCCCTGTAAGCCTCTCCGAAACGATCTTCCAGAGCCTGTTCTTCCGCTTCTATCTGCATGCGGTTCATGCAAAAGGCAAAGGCTGGCACCGTCAGCAGGGCGAGGGGACTTCCCAGAAACAAAGCCCAGGCGGCCAGCCCCATGGCCAAGCCAAGATACATCGGATTGCGGGAAATCTGGTAGACTCCCCCCGTGATCAGCTCAGTGGCCTTGGAAGGATCGAATGGGTTCACGGATGTGCGGGCCAGACGGAAATGGAGCACAGCAAGGACCGCGACCATGACTCCACCAATGGAGATGACATAGGCTCCAATTCTCCATTCGGGTAGTTGTAACTGTAAATGGGGAGTTACAAACGAGATAATATATCCCAACCCAAAAAACAGTAGCGCGAGTAACACCGGAGGAATCTTAATCGGCATACCGTTATCAAACAGCACCGTTTGCTTCTGCCAAGTCTCAATTGATAGGGTTTTCCCTCATTTCCGCCGTTGTCAGGGGAGCAAATTGAATCCATTTCAGCTGTAGGCCATCCGCGAATGGGCAAATGGCTTTCTTTGTCCTGTATGCCTTCCGGCTTGTCGTTTGGCGGAATCTGTTTAGGTCTTTCGCAATGGTATCATTTTTCCGGAGCGTTATGAAATGGTTGGCGGCGCTTTTTGTGGCCGCGGGCCTTTTCGTCTTCTTTCTCTTTATCCTGCTGCTTGGCTTTACCGCTGCGATGCAAACGAAGCCTTTGCAAATCACTGAGAAGACCATCCTGGTCATCGACCTGGGGATGAATCTGGTCGATTCTCCGGCCTCTTCCGACCCTATCAGTGAAATGATTCGTCAGATGCAGGGGATCCAACAGCCCGATGTTCCTCTGCGTCACGCCATGAAAGCATTGGATCAGGTCCGGGATGATCCCCGGATCGAAGGTGTCTTGTTGGTAGGGAACCTTGCTGGCAGCGGTATGGGAAACTCCCTGGCGGCCTTGGCGGAGTTTCGTTCCAAGTTACAGTCACTGCAGTCCTCCGGGAAGAAAGTCTGGGCCTACCTGGATAACGACGGATTGGGAGATTTCTATCTGAAGTCCGTTGCCGAGAAAGTCTGGATGCAACCCTACAGCTTGCTGGATTTCCGTGGGATTGGAACGGAAATGCTGTATTGGGGCGAAACTTTTGACCGGATGGGAATTGGGATTCAGGTGGTCAAAGCCGGTGAATTCAAGGATGCGGCAGAGAGTTTCGAATCTTCGACGATGTCTGAATCCAACCGGCAACAGCTTACCGAACTTATTCAATCCATCTGGGGTGATCTGCTGGATGATATGGCAGCGTCCCGAAATGTGGATACATCCCTGCTCAATCGGATGGCCTCGGAGCGGGGCTTGGTGATGGCCTACGAGTGCCTCGAATTGGGTGTTGTTGATGCTCTGGTCAATACCGATGATTTGATTGAGCGGCTCATTAAAGTGGGGGCCTTTGACAAATCGGTGGAATCCTTTCGGCAAGTTGCCTTTCTGGACTATCTGGAGTTGCAGGATACCGCTCCAGCTCCCCTGCGCCCTGGTACCAGAAGTGAAGTGGCCGTGGTTTATGTGGAGGGCGCTATTGTGGATGGCGAAGGAGACACCACGATGGCTGGCGGGGATGCCATTGCCCGACGTCTGCGAAAAGTCCGGCAGGATCCCAATGTCAAAGCCGTGGTCTTGCGGGTCAACAGTCCAGGAGGCAGCGCGACTGCTTCCGAGAAAATTCTCCGGGAGGTGGATTTGATCCAGCAAATCAAGCCAGTGGTTGTCTCGATGGGGGGGTATGCCACAAGTGGGGGATATTGGGTTTCCAGTTTGGCCGGTACCATTGTGGCAGAGCCTATGACTATTACCGGTTCGATTGGGGTCATTTCCATGCTCCCGAATATTCAGGGTCTCACCGAACGTTATGATCTTAATGTGGAGCGGGTGGAGTCCAACGAGATGGTTTCCCTTTTCTCGCTTTTCCGCGAAAAGACTCCCGAAGAACTCGCACGCTTTGAACATTTCACCCAAAATACCTATTCCATGTTTTTAGACAGGGTTGGGCGTGGTCGAAAGCTTACCCCCGAACAGGTTCTGCCCATTGCAGAAGGGCGGGTCTGGTCTGGACGCAAAGCCCTTGAGCTTGGACTGGTGGACAAAATCGGGGGACTAGAAGAAGCTATTGCCGAAGCCGCCAGCCTGGCAGGCTTGGGGAGTGACTATCGCATCAGCGATCACCCCCGAAAGAAGTCTTTTGAAGAAATGATTGCTGAATTGCTTACTGGTGGGTCTTCCGGACCGGTGGCGGATGCGGTTGGTAAATGGTGGATTCGTGACCGTCGGCTTGAGCCTTTGCACAGTGAGTTGAAGTGGCTTCAAGCCATGAATGATCCGCATCATATCTACGCCTATTCACCCCTTCGCTTGCGTTGGTAACCGTATTCCGAGCTATACAAAACATCATGAGTCTGCAACAAGTTACCTTACATCGAGAAGTATTGGCCACGCGTATTCCTGCCGGGGACACCGTTGCCTTGCCGGAAGGTTCCGTCCTGGATGTCAGTCAGGCGCTGGGAGGCTCTGTTACCCTGAGGGACCGGGGTGGTCTGTATCGCATAGCCAGTGATGACTTTGATGCCTTCGGACCTGAAGCTGCCGATCAGTTGGTGGAGATGGCCGGTCCGGAACTGGGCGGTGAATTTTCCGAAGAGTTGGTGTGGACTGCGCTTCGCCACTGCTTTGACCCCGAGATACCCGTCAATATCGTCGACTTGGGCCTGATCTACGATCTTCAGATCGAGGATGCCCCCGAAGGCAAACACGATATTGCCGTAAAGATGACCCTGACCGCACCCGGATGTGGAATGGGGCCCACCATCGCAAGGGATGCCCAGTCCAAAATCAAAGCACTTCCGGATGTTCGTTCAGCCGAGGTGGAGATTGTATGGGATCCCCAATGGACACCGCACATGATTTCCGAGGAGGGGAGAAAGGTCCTCGGCTTGGAGTAAAATGAATGGAGCAGAATCCGTCACCTGATGCCTCCATCGAGGCGACACCAGAGCAGGCTTTGGTGGCGGAATTTCTGTCTCACCTCAGTGGAGAACGACGGCTTTCTTCCTACACGGTTCGCAATTACAGACAGGCACTGATGGCCTTGTTCGCCTACCTTCGTGCCTCCGGCAGGTGGCAGGGGGATCTCAACAGGATTCCTCAGCTCTTAATCCGATCTTATATTATTGATGCCCAGAGGGATGGGATTTCAAGGCGAACCCTCCATCTACGTGTTTCGTCAGCCCGCACATTTTTTCGTTACTTGCTCAAACAGAAAAAAGTCCAGACCAATCCCTTTACCGGGCTGTCTGTTCCTGCCTTCCGCAAGCCGCTTCCAAAATTCCTCACCGAGCGTCAGGTGGAACGCTTTTTGGAAGGGCCCCGGATTCGGCTGGAGGCAGGAGAGATCACACCGTATGAAGCCTGCCGCGACCAACTGCTTTTTGAATTACTGTACGGTGCTGGTCTTCGGATCAGTGAATTGGTTGGGCTTCGACATGGGAGAATTGAAGCTTCCAGCGGAATCGCCCGCATCCTCGGGAAGGGTGGAAAGGAGCGGCTTTGCCCATTGGGGGATACGGCAATGGCGGTTCTTATGCAGATGCGTCGTGACTTTCCGGATACGGTGGGTCCGGAGAAGCCGGTAGTGTCTGGAGCAAACGGACGCCTGGTTGATGCAGAGTGGGTTCAGCGTCGGATGAAGGTTTATCTGAAACTGGCAGGTCTACCGCTTGACTTGACCCCGCACAAGCTACGCCACTCCTTTGCGACCCATTTGGTAAATGCCGGAGCGGACTTGAGAATTGTGCAGGAACTGCTGGGACATTCCAGCCTGGCAACCACCCAGGTCTATACCCATGTCGGCCTCAAACGCCTGAAGGACGCCCACCGCGCCGCCCACCCAAGAGGATGATCCAGGCTTTTCTTCCGGCTTTGAGGCAGAGCATTTTTGCGGCTAATTATTTGCAATCTGCCATTTTTTATGAAGCAGGGGAAGCTTTCGCTGGGTATGCAGTTCCATCCAGAACCATACTTCGATAAAGAGAATGCACTGAACCAGGACGATGAGAATGACGCCCCAGTGGACTAACTCCCGCAAGTCCTCGGCTCCGGAAAAGCGGACAATCGCCCAGATAAGCAGTCCGAGAAGAATCAACCCAAGCACAAAAAGAATCCGGGCTACCCAGGCGTAGCTGCCATTGAAAATGGCTTGAATGTCTTCGGCGATTTCAGCCGTCCGGTTCCTTACCGGATGCAGGGTTTGCTGGTCTATGCTCATGAGGCTCCTTTAGCTGAAGTGAAAGTATGATGTCTCATGATGCCCGTTCTTCAGTGCGGATTCAATGCCGTATGACATCAATTCGATCAGTATGGTCTTCATCTGAGGTCAACAGTTGCCGGACATCATCAAGGAAGGAATCTACGTCACTTTCCCGAGTGTCCCATGAACACATCAATCGACAGCCTCCCGCACCGATAAAATCATAAAAAGTCCAGCCCCGCGCATACAGTCCGGTGATGACACGGTCGTCAAACCGGGCAAAAACCGCATTTGCTTCACACGGGTGAAGGAGGGGGACACCCAGGCCAATCAGCCCTTGGGCCAGTCTCCGGGCGGCTTGGTTGGCGTGGGCCGCATGTTTGAGCCAAGCTCCGGTTTTCAGCATGCCGATCCATGGAGCGGAGAGGAAACGCATTTTCGAGCAAAGCTGTCCAGCCTGCTTGCAACGATAGTCGAACTCCCGGGCAAGATCACGGTTGAAAAAGAGAATGGCTTCCCCGACACCCAAGCCATTCTTGGTGCCCCCGAGGCAAAGGACATCGACGCCAGCCCTCCAGGTGATGTCCTTCGGAGCGCAACCGAGACTGGCTAAGGCGTTGGCGAAGCGTGCACCATCCATATGAATCTTCAGCCCCAAACCATGGGTGATGGCTCCTAACTCGCGAATCTCGTCCGGGCGGTAGACGGTCCCCACTTCGGTGGATTGGGTCAGGCTGAGGACGCGGGGTTTGGGGAAATGGATATCGTTGCGCCGCCGGGTGGCCTCTTCGAGCACATCCGGATGGACTTTGCCTTCCGGCCCATCGACCAGCAGGATCTTGGACCCACCGCTGTAAAACTCCGGCGCACCACATTCATCCGTTTCGATGTGCGCCAGACTGTGACAAATCACGGCATGATAACTTTGTGCCAGTGAAGCGAGCGCAAGTGAATTGGCGGCGGTGCCGTTGAAGGAGAAATAAACATCGCAATTCGTCTCGAATAGGTCGCGAAAGAGGTCGCAGGCCTCGGCCGTATAAGGGTCGTTCCCGTAGGCGGGAGAATGGTCCCGGTTGGCTTCAGCCATGGCATTCCAGGCTTCCGGACAAATTCCGGCGTTATTGTCGCTGGCAAAGTTTCTCGGACGTGTCGCCTTCATGGAGAGGATTTCAACCGTTCCGTCGGTATCTGGCAATCCAGTGATGAAAAAACCCGCTCCGAGGTGGAGCGGGTTAAAGCTACTCTAAAACATTATACTGGAAGTAGCGTCCAGTGGGGTAACACGAGAAGCTTGTCTAACTACGTGGAGGAGTTTTTGAATCCGAAGCACTCCGGTCAATCGTAAAAGTTACAGAAATGTGAAATTAATTGGTCAGCCAGACAACCAATACCTGGAATATACCGATGACAAAGCCGAGAAAGGCCCCCAGCCATTCAATCTGGCGGAACTCCCGGTTGGCCAACTGATAAATGATCCCCTCCAGCTGATCGATCTCAAAGGCAAGGACGCGTTCTGAAACCATCTGCTTGAGATTGATATGGGCTTCCGCCGCCTGGCCAACCCGCTCGCGCATCGAAGGAAGAATCTGATGCAGTTCATCGGCGACCTGGATGTGGATCTGGGCCATCATCTTGTCATTGACCATCCGGCCGAAGAGGGGAATGCCGCGCAGCCGGGGTCCCAGCCGCTCCCAGACCAGGTGCGTAATGGCATCGTTCAGAGCAGGTTCCACATCAATATCTTCAATCGCTTTGCGCAGTACTTTTTGCCCGATCAACTCCTCTGCGACGATGCTCCCGGCCTTTTCGGCAATCTCCGCGTGCCTTTGAGGGATCAGGCCTTGCCAACGAAATCCGAGGACAATCTTCGGGTTTCGAGGGTGAAAGAGCATGCGGATGGCCAGTCGATTGGTGATCCAGCCAATGAGCGCTCCCACGAGCGGAAGGGCAATGATGTAAACAGGCATTTCAGTGTTACGTTCGGTCAGAAATCGCCTGGGGACAAGTCTGTCTTGCAGGTTTGCTCTGAGTGAACAACGTGGCAGAATTATACCTTGAAATGTCAGACCGCTCTGAGGACCTCATCATCGAACGCCCTGAAGGCCTTTATTGCCCGGCTGGTGATTTCTATATTGATCCTCTCAAGTCCGTGGACCGGGCGGTGATTACCCATGCGCATTCTGATCATGCCCGGGCAGGGTCCGCCGCTTATCTCTGTTCGCATCCCTCTCTGCCCCTGCTGCGGAAAAGGGTTGGGGCCAATGCCTCGATCGAGGCAATTCCTTATGGGAAGGCTATTCGAATCAAGGATGCTTCCCTTTCCCTCCATCCGGCCGGGCACATTCTGGGGTCCGCCCAGGTTCGGGTTGAGGTAGAGGGCCGGGTGTGGGTGGTCTCCGGTGATTACAACCTTCAGAGTGATTTTGCCACTGGTGCCCCGTTTGAAGCAATTCCCTGTGAAACTTTTATCACTGAGTCCACTTTTGCCCTGCCCGTTTACCGCTGGCCAAGCCCCCGGGCGGTCTACTCCGAAATCCTGGAATGGTGGAAACGGAATCAGAAAGAAGAACTGGTCAGCGTCATCCCTGCCTATCCGCTGGGAAAAAGCCAAAGATTGCTGGCCCATCTCGATCCGGAAATCGGACCGATTGCAGTTCTGGGAAACGCCCGTGATTTTATCGATGCCTACCGAGAGGCGGGTATCCGTCAGGTGGATACACTATCCGTCAATTCGCGGACGATTCCTCTGCTCAGGGGTAAAGGACTGGTTCTCACTTCGGGTTCTGAACAGGAAGAGCGTTCACTACTGCAATTGGGCCCTGCTTCCCGTGCTTTTGCCAGCGGTTGGATGGCCACCCGTGCTGCGCGAAGGTCGAGGGGTTATGACTGTGGATTCGTCCTCTCCGATCATGCCGACTGGGAGGGAATTCTCTCCGCGATCCGGGCCACCGGTGCCGACAGGATCGGTGTGATGCATGGTGAAACAGAGTTGCTGGCCCGTTGGCTTCGGGAAAACGGGTGGGATGCCTTTGAATTGTCGAAGAAGTTTATCAGGGAGGCGGAGTAAGGGTTTCCGGTGCGCGCATCCCCGCGGTGCTCTGTAAGGCTGCGGTTGGTTTACCGGTAATGAGGGGAGCGACGGCTGCATTCCACCCTTGAGGACCGATGGCAGCAACCAGCTTCAATCCGGGAATCGATTGGGAGGGAACACACCAGCCACCTTGGTGATTCTGCACAAGATAGGCGACGTCCACCGTCGCCAGCATGGAAGCATCGTTGGGGGCATCCCCGATTCCAATCGTTTGTGTATGGACGGTGATTGACGTGCTATGCTGCCTGAGAATATCCATCATCTCCCCGATGGCAGTTCCTTTATCTGAAGCGCTTCCGGTAACGGTGTGAAAACGTCCCCCAGAGGACAGCTGCAAACCATGTTGCGAAAGATAGGCCTGCAGGACTTCTACTTGGTTTGGCCCCAAGGGTGCGGTGATGGTTTCACTGAAACTACGCTCCATCGCCCGTATGGCTGAGCCCACGGTCAGGCCGGTTAGGGCGGAAATGTTTTGAGGGCCGATGTCAATGTAGAGTCCGAGATCCAAGGGGAGGATACTTTCTGCTTGATGGAGGATCGAGCGTATCTGATTTGCATCTGGTCCGCAGGGAACCAGAAAGAAGCTTAACCCATCAGACCTGATAACTTGAGCCTGAGCGATGTGTGTATCCACTAAATGATACGGAATCGCAATTCCTCCGCCATTCTCAAGAATGGCTGGCACACAGACCTGCATCTCTCGCATCAAGTGAACTTGTTCAGAAAGGGTTTTTGAGGAGCAAAAGACAACTTGATGACCTGTCTCGATCAACTGATGCAGGGCTGGTTTGGTCACCTCACCGCAATAGGTGGTAAAGTCGATCAAAGTACCATCCAGATCGGTGAAGATAACCTTGCCGTTGGAATTTGCCATTGAGAAGAAGGGGCTGGAATCTCGTGAAAGATACTTAACCGGCCATCCTTTTGGATTCGCGCTTTTCGGCTTGGAGGAAGATAGGATCGTGATTGCCTCTGATCGCCTGTTCGCAGTGATGCAGGAAGGTATCGAGGTTGATTTTAGAAAGGGAAGGGTAGATCCGCACCGGGGCCAGTTCCTCTCTGGAAGGCTCCCCTTGTCGCGCCCGGACGTTGCCCATAATTTCATCCTTCAATGCGCCATTGCAGAGGGGAGAATGGTAGATAACGGACAAGGATGCATTAATCATGTCCTCAACATGATCATCGCCCTTGGACTCATGCAGGTGTGGATTTCGGGACTCAATCTGGCAGATGGTGATCTGGCGGCTTAGGTCGTGGGCGGACTTTTCGGGGATGATGCCCCCGTATGCTTCCAGTAAATTGATGAAGTGGTGGGTTTCCACCGCGTATCCTGCCGCATATTCCAGTTGCAGGGCCAGATCGAGAGACAGGGCGTGCTCACCGGCATTACCAGTTTTGACGATTTCGGTCTCAAACCCGCTGAACTGGCTGAGCAGGCGGTTCAGCATCGCATTTGAATGGACAGAGCTCCGTCCCCACTTGGCAAAGTAGAGGGTGTTCTCGCTTATCTTCGGTTTTGAATGCCAGGAGATGCGGACAAATGTATTGTTTCTGCCATTCATGGCAAAACCAGCGGCGTATTCCGTGCAGTATTCGTGGACAGCTCCTGGAAAGTAATTGTCACTGTCAACAAAACCAACCGTCTTCTTACCCAGCCATTTTGCCAGAAGTGTTCCCAGAATCATGCCTTCGGCCTTTCCGGATCGGATGAGTCCTTTCTCATCGAGTATCTCCCGGTATCCGGCCTCATGAAAGGCTTTGGCCAGAGCCGGGTCTTTCTGGTGGACGATGGTGATTTTTTTACCGGTGAACTTGGCGTAGTTTTCCAGGGCAGCACATTCCAGTTGAAACCGATCCACCCGCCCGCGTGAGCTGTTCGATACGACGATAACTTCACACGCAGAAGGAATTCCCACCAAAACCCCTTCAATCAACTTGAGGCGTTCCTCCTTCACCGGAACCACGATGGCCATGTCCTGCATCTCGGCCTGTAGAGTTTCCTGAGGAATGCATTCAATCACGGAAGTTTGCTGATGCGTGCCCAGTCCTCCGTCGAGTTCATAGACTTTTTGCAGGCCTAGGATTTGCAGGGCACCGAAACGTTCAAATTCACGTGGGATCTCTATGCGCATGATTCATGTAGGTTGTGATGAGTTTCTGGAGAAAGTATGCCGTTTTCAGGCAGGATGCATGCCAATCCCGACCCATTCAGGGATTGTTACCAGATTGACCAATTGGCCCGTTGCCTGCTGGAAGTCGATTGTCATGACAGAGTCTCGATCCACTACCTACAAGCGATCATCCACATATGAGCTGGATCGCAGGGCTATTCAGATTCTTCGGGAGAATGACTGGGGCGGCTTTACCCTCCCATCGAAACGCCTGTATCCATATCAATGGAACTGGGACTCCATGTTTGTTGCACTGGGATTCTCGGAAATTGATCTGGATCGGGCATGGACGGAAATCGAATCTCTGTTTGAAGGGCAGTGGGACAACGGTATGGCAGCCCATATCGTATTCCGCAGGGACTGCCCCACCTATTTCCCCGGTCCCTCTATCTGGCAATCCCGGCACAGCCCGCCAACCTCAGGATTATCGCAGCCTCCGGTGGCGGCCACAGTCGTCCGGGACTTGTTTGAGAAGGACCCCGTGATGGGTCTCGAACGCTTACGGGTATTGTTTCCCAAGTTGATCAAATGGCATCGCTGGTTTCACACCATGCGGGTGATCAGCGGCGGAACGGCGATTGCCGTGACGCATCCCTGGGAGTCGGGAAGGGATAACTCACCTGACTGGGATACAGCCTTGCGCCGGGTCGATCCGACTGGGGTGAGTCCATATGAGCGTCGGGATCTCAATCATGTGGATGCTGCCATGCGCCCAACCAAGTTTGACTATGATCGATACATGAAACTGGTGGAATATGGACGGGCAACAGGCTGGGATCACGCCCAGATTACCCGGGAAGGACCTTTTGCAGTTGCTGATCCGGGGATCACCTTTATCCTGATGCGGGCAGATCGAGATCTTAAGGAATTGGCCAAAATTCTAGGATATCGTGACAGTTTGTTCGAAATTGAAAGCTGGTTAGAGGGAGCTGACAAAACCGCGGACTTCCTTTGGTCTGAACACTTGAAAGCCTATGCGGCACGTGACATGCGGACAGGGGTCTTTGCCGAGGGGATATCCAGTGTTGCTTTCCTGTCCTATTACGCAGGAATCTTTCATTCTCAGCGCAATGGCGCTCTGCTCGGGCATCTGAGAAGATTTCTCGCTTCAGTCCGCTATGGTGTTCCCAGTTTTGACCCACAACACCCTGGCTTTGAGGCAAGACGTTATTGGCGTGGTCCTTCCTGGGCGATTGTGAACTATTTAATCGCCAGAGGATTGCTGGATGCCGGGCTTGTGGACGAGTCAAATGAGTTGCGCCTGCATACGAGAGCCATGATCGAAGGGGCAGGATTTTATGAGTACTTTGATCCGACGGATGGGACCGGAGCCGGAGGTACTGACTTCACCTGGACCGCAGCCATTTGGCTGGCCTGGGCTTCTCCCATGGTAGACAATTCGCTCGTCCACCCCATAAAGCGCTAACACGATAGTCTTTATAGAGAGGTGTGGGCCGTTTGTTTTGCCAGTGGACGATTCCAACGTCCCAGGGCTGCTTGCAGCTCTTTGATCCGCACGGGCTTTGACACATAATCGTTCATTCCTGCTTCGAGGCAGCGTTCACGGTCACCTTCCATCGCATGGGCGGTCATTGCAATGATGTGGATGGGGCTTTGCCAGGAACATTCCTTGCCGTCGATTCCCGCCTCCCAATCACGAATCTTTTGAGTTGCCGTATAACCGTCCATCCGGGGCATTTGGCAATCCATTAAGATCACATCATAAGCATGTTTTTCCAATGCCTCGAGGGCTTCAATGCCATCACAGGCGATGTCCGCCTTGCAGCCGAACTTGAGTAGTTGGGCAGTCGCGACTTTTTGGTTCACGGGGCTGTCTTCGGCGATCAGGACGCGCAGGTGGCGAAGGCTGCTGGAAGGTGCTATCGCAGGGCGCTGAGTGGTTTTTTCGTCGGGAGCATCGGGGCAACCGCACAGACGGTTGATCAATTTTTGGATGCGGATTGGTTTAAAAAGGCAGGAATAGATGCCGACGGCAGCCGCCTCATCTTCGTTGAGGGACTCTCCCCACGGGAGCAGCATGATGAGGCGAATAGGCGGGAGACGACGATGATGATGGATGGTCTGGGCCAATTCGAGACCGTTAGCTCCTTCAAGCTCAAGGTCGAGAATGAGCGTTTCGAAAGGGCGTCCTTCATCGAGTGCATCATTCAGCAAGTCCATCGTCTCCTGAGCACTGGAAGATGTTTGGATGTCATCTGCGAAAACCTTGAGTTCCCGGGAAAGAAGCGAACGCCCACGCTCACTGTTGGTCGCGACTAAAACCCGCTGCGCGCAATGCTTATTGGGTTGCTTTTTTGCGGGAGCGGCCTTTTTCGGCTTATCCAGTCTGGCTGAGAAGGTGAAGGTCGTCCCTTTAAGGGGTTCACTTTGAACATCGATATTCCCGTTCATTAACTCAATCAGTTGCCGGACGATGGTCAGGCCTAAGCCTGTTCCCCCAAATAGGCGGGTTGTTGAGCTGTCTGCTTGAGTGAAAGGTTGGAAGAGTCTTTTTCTCACTTCATCACTCATACCGATACCCGTATCGGTGACCGAACAGCGCAGGATGACATCACTGGAGCGATTGGCTTCGCATCCGACCTGGACAAAGACCTCTCCTCCTTCTGAGAACTTGATCGCGTTATCGGTCAGATTGAGCAGAACCTGCCGAAGGCGGCCGGGATCGCCCCTCAGTTGAAGCGGGGTATTGGGTTGGATGTGATAGAGCAGTTCGACCCTTGAGTGTCGTGCTTTTTCCGCGAGGGATTCAAGGGAGGATTCAATCGTTTCTCTGAGGTTAAAATCGATGGTCTCAAAAGTTAATTTACCAGCTTCGACCTTGGAGAAATCAAGGATGTCATTGATGATTGTGAGCAAGCCTTCCGCGCTTTTTCGGGCTGTTTCTGCAAAGTCGCGCTGTCTGGAATCCATTTCAGTGTCGAGCAGAAGCCCCAGCATGCCCAGCACACCGTTCATTGGAGTGCGGATTTCATGACTCATGTTTGCCAGAAAAACGCTTTTGGCTTTAGCTCCTGCCTCCGCAGCCTCTTTGGCTTCCTGCAGCTCGCGGGTACGTTCCTCAACACGCTGTTCCAACTCGGCCAGGTGGGCTCTCGATTCCAGCCCCAGACGCCATTTTGTGGTTAGTGAGCAGGCCAGCTGAAGTACTTCAACGTTGTCGAATGGCTTCTTTAAAATAAGCAGTCGATCCGGGTTGCCGAGGCGGCGGATGGTTTCAGACCAGGAGTGATCGGAATAGGCGGTGCAGATAACAATTTCCAGATGGGGATCTGCTTTCCAGATTCGTTCGATGGTCTCAACACCATCCCAGCCAGGCGGCATGCGCATATCGACAAAGGCCATGGCATAGGGACGCTCTTCAGCCAAGGCGGCTTCCACCAGTTCCAATCCCTGTTTCCCCTGAAGGGCAGAGTCGATTTCAAAATCGAGGCTGGGTCCCTTGCTGGTCGATTCACCAAATAGAGCCGCTTCCGCCAGATCCAATGTGCTCGCACCCGCAGAACAGAGTATCTTCCGGAAATCGTCATGAATGGCCGGACTATCGTCGATCACCAGAATGCGCCCGGTGTGGGTCTGAGCTTGGTTTGTCATGTTCCTGAGGGGATTTCGGGAGCGACGGTTTGAAGGGGGATTTCCAGAGTAAAGGTGGCTCCTAATCCGTGGCCATCACTTTCGGCGATCAGTCTCCCTCCCATTGCCTTGGCGGCCAGAGCCCCACTGTGCAGGCCAAACCCATGGCCAGCCGCCCGAGTGGTGAAGCCATGATTAAAGATGCGTTGAAGATTTTCCGGCGGAATGCCAATCCCGTTGTCAATCACGGCGATGCGCACACATTCATCCTCTTCATGAATACGAATAGTGATTTCCTTGCTCGGCTTTTCCCCTTCGTCACAGGCGTATTTCGCATTGCGCAGCACATTGATCAGGATCTGCAGGACATGATGTTTTTCTACAGTGAGGGAAGGGTTGTCCCGATAATCGCGAGTCAACTGTATATCGTGACGAACAAAGGCTCCCGCATTCATCCGGATGGCATCTTCAACCAGATCCTGAATGGGAACGGTTTCCATGACACCGGAAATTTTCGCATAGCTTTGCTGCATTGCGACGATGTCCTTGATGTGTTCGATATTTTTACGGAGATTTTCCAGTTCGCTGATCAGCTCCTTGTTTTCTGCAGATAAGTGCCCGGCCAAATCGGTCAGATATTGTGGAATCTGCTTTCCCCTGGGATCTTCGGTCAGGAAGTGGGGTAAATTTCCGGAATGCTCCCGGAGCATATCGGCTACCTTGCCAATGTTAAGTGCCCTTGATTGGGTGATTTTTTCCGCGACTACGCTGGAGGCGACGTTGACGCTGTTCAGCACATTGCCAACGTTGTGAAGAACGCTGGTGGCCACTTCTGCCATGCCTGCCTGACGGGAGCTATCGAGCAACTGGGCATTAGCCCGCGCCAATTCGGCTTCTGCTTCTTTGCGGGCAGTAATGTCCCGGGTGTTGATAACTATACCGACAATACGCCCTTCCACTTTCTGGGGTTTGCAGTGACGCTCAATGATGCGCCCGTCTTTTAAATGCAGCAAATCAAATGCTTCCTTGTCTTCAGACAGATGTATTTCCCGGACTCTTTGAATGTATGCCTCAGAGTCTTTGACCATGGCAGAACAGTATTGGATAATGTCCTCATCCGACATCGATTTAATCTGATCTTCGGACAATTCCCACATGTCGAGAAAGTGCTTATTGTAGTTCGTGATTTCTCCACTGAAGCGGACGGCAAGGATCCCATCTGCGGTGGACTCAAGGGTGGCTTGAATGAACGAGAGTGAATGGATCACGGCCTCAGTCCGTTCTTCTACCTTCGCCTCGAGCAGGTCATTGGCTTCCCGTAAAACCTGCTCGCGCATACGGATCTGCCCTGTCTTCCACCGATAAGCGCCGAAGGCGATGAGCCCTGCCATGAGCATCACCAAACTCCAGAACCAATAGGTCCCATAGTAAGGTGGAGGGATGACAAAGGCATAGCTTGCGGACTTTTCGCTCCAGACTCCATCCGCATTAGCGGCCCGCACTTCAAACCTGTAGCTGCCTGGTTTAAGATTGAAATGGGCGTTACGGGAGTTTTCCGCACTTACCCATTCTGTATCCAGTCCTTCAAGACGGTATTCAATTCTGATTTGGCGTGGTGCAATAAAACTCAGGGCGGCAAATTGAAATTCGATCCGGTTGCTGCCCTTGATAAAATCAGGCTGTCTCCAGTTTGTCAAAGTAGCTCCGTTAATACGAATCTCCTGGATGTGGACGGGAGGCGGAACGGGATTAACGAAATAATCAGCCGGATTGACCATAATCACCCCACGGCTGCTGGGAAACCAGATCCGACCATCTGGAGTGCGGCAGGCGGAAAACTGTTGATCAATCCGGTCTGCCTGACGGACAGAGGCCAGACCGCTGAATTCAGTGACAGTCACCGCTTCGGTACTCCCATCAGCAAAGGCATTCAACTCATCCTTGCTGACTCGAAAAATGCCGTTCGCAGAATCGATCCAAAAATACCCGAAATCATCCTCAACGATGGCAAAGATCCGGTCGTCCAGCAAACCATCAGCTTGGGTAATGTGGGAGGCCCGGTTGTTTTTTAAACGGATGATTCCGTCCGGCGTACCTGCCCAGATGAGCCCATCGCTGTCTTCCATCAAGTAATGAATGCGCTCACCGGGTAGACCCTGCGCTCGGGTCCACTGCCGCCAGGCACGTCCTTGGATGCGGAAAATGCCATTATATGTAGCCGCCCAGAGCGAACCATCTTTGGCTGTGATCAGGTTGTGGAAGTAAGAAAAATTGGGGGTATCTTCAGCCGCAAAGGGGTAGGGGCTCAGTTCACCATCACGGAGGACATACAGACTATTTCCCAGACCAAGGGCCACACCGCCTCCATTTAGTTCCGTGATGGCTTCCGGCCAGCGACGACTGATATGTCGTTCTTGCACTTCACCATCGACCATTACGTTGATCGCCCGATCCCCATCGATGAAGTAGACTGTGCCGTCCGATGTTTCATAGCCGATTTTTATGTAATCGTTGATGAAGGTCTCTGCGCCATAATGCTCTACCAGTTGACCAGCGTAATAACGGCCTGCCCCCAGATTTCCGGATACCCAGATGCCTCCCTTGATGGATGGAGCAACGGTATGAATGACTCCGGGAATGAGCCCGTCCCGGTCAGTTATAGTGGGAAACTTGAGATCGGATATTTGGCTCAGCCCATCGGCAGTTCCCGCCCAAATGCTGCCTTCGCGGTCCTGAAAGAGAGAATAGATCCGATTGCTGGGCAGTCCGTCAAATTGAGTGAGAACGGAGAAGTCATCGCCTTCCAGCCGAGCCAGACCGGCGCCTTCGGTTCCTACCCAGAGCAAGCCGTTTTTATCCACGAGTAGGGAACTGACAGGGCCAGGGGAGGCCGGGGCAGGAAGCCTTTGGCCCTTCTGGTCAAAGCGAAGCAACTCCCGTTGGCTTCCTACCCAGAGATGCCCATTATGGTCCACTGCCAGGGCAAAGATAATCAGATCCGAGAGCCCGGGATCTTGTAAGCGGTGGATTTCTCCTTCCTCATAATAATAAAGGCCTTCGGATTCTGTTCCGATCCAAATCCTACCGTTCTGGGGGTCTTCCGCGAACACGGTCATGCGAATTGCTTCCAGATTGACCAATCCTTCACCAGGGGCTTCGGGAAGGTGGCGGACAACCAGATGGTTGGTTCCCAGCCAGACGCTGCCGTCCATGGCTTCAAGAATACCTTTTCCTGTTATCCAGGGAACGGATAGCAGGAGGGGTTCCTCAATGGCCTCAAAAGTCAAATCCTGCATCCGCCCCAGCAGACCGAAGTTGATGGTGACCCAAAGTTGACCGCTGGGGCCCACATGCAGCTGGCGGACATCCGGCTCCCTCTGAAAAGGAAAGCCGTCGGAAAATCGGCTGAAGCGAACCCCGTCAAAACGCACCAACCCGTGTTGGGTTCCAATCCAAATATAGCCATCTGGAGTTTGGGTAATGGTGTTAATCCGGTCGCCTGGGAGCCCGCTCTGTCGGTTCCAACTGAGAATGTTGTATTGGAAAACCGTTTTTTGGGGATCGAGCGCAAGGATAGCTTTGGGAAAGAGAAAGCTAGCAAACAGCAGGAAGATGACAAAAAGCCGAGATGCAGTGACCATACCGCTTTGCAGGACCCGTGATCGGGGATACTGAGGATAACAAGACATTCCAGCTTTCCGCGATGCACGTAAAAACTTAATTCTCTCCATAATGGGGCTTGGACTGTAAGGGGGCTTCTAGGTGCTTTTATGCATAAATCGGACCGTTTGTCAGCTACTTTAGCATAATATATTTGTTTACGAGTAAAAGAAATGTAAGCCAGCGAATGGCTTCAATCCTCCATCTGCACTGGTTCAACCTCCGCGGAAGAGGGACGTCCAGTGAAAATGTTTTGTGTTTTGTGAGCAGTCCTGCTGAAAAGTGCACAAGATGGAGGATAAGGCATCAAAAACGTGTTGGTGGCAACGGACCGGGCTGGGTTTTGTCGAAGGGAGTCTGAAATTTGGGGGCGAAGACCTTGAGAGCCTGGCGCGGGCTCATGGCACACCGCTCTACGCATATGATCTGGGGCGGGTCCGTTCGAATTTGAGCCGCCTGCAAGGGGCACTGGCGGGTTTGAATCCCCGGATTTTCTATGCGATGAAGAGCAATCGCTTCGTTCCCTTGTTGAGCCGCATGGCGGCTTGGGAGGATGTGGGAATTGACGCCTGTTCCATCGATGAAGTGCGACTGGCGATGAGCTGTGGCTTTGCGGCGAATAGAATATCCTTCATCGCGCATGCAGTGACGGATCGTGAATGGTCTCGTTTACTGGCAATTCCAGATCTACATGTGCAGTGCGATGGATTGGAGGCACTTGAGGCAGTTGCCCGGATGGCTCCCGGCAGGGCGGTCGGCTTACGCATTGATCCGGGGTTGGGCGTCTCCTATCGTGGGCGTCCCCAGCTGGCCTATGCGGTGGGAAAATTCGGAATTCTCCCTGAGGAACTCCCCGAAGCCCTTTCTATGGCCCGCCGGGGCAAGTTGAAGTTGATCGGGCTGCATTGCCATGCCGGCTGTGGGTACCTTGATGATCAACTTGAACGCGTGGATACCATCCTCGGTAAGCTGGTTGACTGGTCCAAAACCTTGCCAGATTGTCGCTACTTCAATATGGGGGGAGGGCTTGGCATTCCGCTTGATGAAAAGGACCGTTCTCTCGACTTGAATAAATGGGCAGGAATCATCACCCGTCGACTGGGACAAACCGGATGCGAACTGCGTCTGGAGCCGGGAGATTATCTGGTCAAGGATGCCGGGGTGCTGGTTCTGGAGGTTGTCTACGATAAGCGAAAGGCCGGACAGCGGCTGGTTGGCCTGAATGGCGGGTTTGCCCTCCATCCGGAACCGGTCTTTTACGACCTTCCCCTTGAGGCGGTAGCCGTGCGTCCTCGTGATGGATCTGTCGAAGAAACCACCTTGGCGGGCAATATCAACGAGGCGGGGGACATTTGGCACCGTTCCTGTTTGCTGGGACCACTGAAAAAGGGGGATTTTATCGCCCTGCTCAATGCCGGGGGATACGGATCTTCGATGGCATCAGATCATTGCTTGCGTGGCGGGCGTTTTGAAGTCCTTCTTATGGGTGAGATAAGTAATGAAGGATAATTTCAATCGAAATACAGGCTTTCCCTTGGGGGAGATGGGAGATGCCTTGCTGGTGGAAGCAGCTGCAGGTGATTCTGCGCTGTTGGCTGAATTTCGCCAAAGAAAGGAAGCGGGCGAGCCGTCTCCCTACATCGCTGGATTTTTCTATTTTCGAGGACGCAGGTTTCGGATCGATCCGCGTGCATATATCACGGACCCGGAAGCCTCCTTGCTGATCGATGTAGTGCTTGCGGTTGGCGATGAAGTCGAAAAGAGGCTGGGGCGCCCACCGCTGGTTTGCGAATTCGGCACCGGAGCTGGCACCCAAGGCTTGTCCGTGCAACTGGAACGCCCCCATTGGCAGCTGGTGGGTTTGGATATTGACGCTGAGGCCCTGGAGTTGGCCCGGCAAAATGCAGAGGGTTGGCAGGCACCCATGCGCTTTGTCCAGAGTGACTTTTTTGATGCCTGGCCCTGTACCGAAGCCCCTGACCTTGTTTTCGGCGATCCCCCATGGGGAAGTCGTGAGGATTTGTATGATGATGAACGGGATGCGGCTTACTACGATTGGATGCCCACTTGTTCCGCATATCCCGAGGAAGGAAGAGCTGCCTTTCACGAAAAGATCCTCTTGCGCCTTCGCCATCAAGGCTGGCCTTCACGATTGGTTCTGAATCTTGGCGTAATGGAGCCGGGAGTGATTTCTCACGAGGCACTGGAAAGCTGGGACTATCGCTTCGAACATCCCGGATCAGGGTTCAGTGTATTGGTTGGATCACTACAGAAAAATTTCAAAGAATCAGTATGAACATACCGGATACGGATCCTCACTCCATCAACCGGGCGAATAAAACCGCCTGGGAGCACCTCTATGCCGGTGCTCGGCAACCAGTTTGGGGGCGGCATCCGATTGGTTTTCTGGATTCCTTCAGGGAAAACCTTGTGCCGGAAAAAGGCGAAGAAGTGCTGGATGCCGGATGCGGAGATGGTCGGAATCTCCCATGGATCCATCAACTAGGCGGAGTCTTGACCGGCTGCGATGCCTCGCATAGTGCCCTGCAGGAAGCGGCCCGACGCATGAAGTCGGAAGGGCTGGAGATTCCCCGGCTGGTGCGCTGTGATCTGGATGCATTGCCTTTTGCCGATGGGAGCTTTCATCTGCTTTTTCTGATCGATGTCTTTGAGACGGTCCCGGTGATTGAAGCGGTGATTTGTGAATTGTACCGGGTGTGTGCCCCGGGTGGTAGAATTCTAATCAATATTCCCGATGATTCCGACAGTATTGTGGGCAAGGACATGCAGCCCACAGAGAGTGGAGGGTGGCTTTATCGGGGACGCTATTATTTTCACTTTTACGATCGGGATGAAGCGCTCGACTTGCTGATGGAAACCGGTTTTTCCATCTTGGAAGAGCGGGTGTGCAGTTGGGAAGAAGATCCACATCCAGGTTTTCGACCGGAGGTGCATCTGCATACCAGCCGGGTATTTTTGCTGCAGAAACCGGAAGTGGAGCTACCGGCCTAAGGATATGGCCGGAATTTTTCAAATACGCCCTGGAGAGGGCAGGCAGCTGGTGGTTTTTGCCGGGATTGCATTATTTCTGCAAAGTGGTCTTGCCTTGGGGATTGGAGCGGCTGACTCCTTGTTCCTCGCTCAATTCGGTGCAGAACGGCTTCCCTGGATATACCTTCTGCTGCCCGTCGTGATGATCTTCTACATCCCGACCGTTGCCTGGTTGCAAAGTCGTTATTCTGCCCGATCCATTCTAATTGGAGCACTCAGCCTGATCGCAATGGGAGCTGGGTTGATCGGGAGTCTGTTTCTCTTTGCACACGGTCTATCCGAAGAGGTGGCCTTTCTCGCCAAACTGTTTGGTGCGGTCTGGTATGTCGGTCTCTACACGCTGGCCTGGAACTTCATCGACAGTTATTTCGATATCTCTCAGGGGAAGCGGTTGTACGGTATTATCAATGGTGGCGCCTCCATTGGTGCGATTTTTTCGGGGATCTTGCTTTCATCACTCGCGCAGACGGTTCCGATCGGTGCTTTCTTTTTACTCTGGGCTGTGGTGTCCGCCATCCTTGCGCCATCGATCTTTTTTGTCACCCGCCACTACCGGAATCTGGAAGGTGGATGGGGGGGAGAAAAAGAGGAAGATCTTGGCCCCGCTGCGGTGCTCAAGACGACCGCAGGAACCTTGCGGGGGTCCACATTTGCGCTGCTCCTTGCCCTCTTTTACTTTTCGCTTCCGCTCCTCTCCATGACGGTTGAGTACCTCAGCTTTGAGGTGATTGCCCGGCTCGGTGATGCCGAGCGACTGGCACAGGCTTTCGGGCGTCTCTTTATCGCAGCCAACGCCATCAACCTGATCATTTCCCTCTTTTTCTTCGATAAGTTGGTGACACGTTTCGGAGTGCGGAATCTGGTTTTTGTCCAACCCCTCGCCTATCTTGTGGTATTTGCGCTGTTCGCCTTCCCGCTCGACTGGGCAGGAGCCATCCTCGGCTTCCTCGCCTATCAGGCTTTGCTTCCAGCGGTCGACAACAACAATGCCAACTTCCTCTTCAATGCATTGCCATATCACGCCAAGCACCAATTGAGGACCTTTATCGAAGGGATCGGCGAGCCTTTGGCGGTGGCTCTGGCCGGTGGTTTTCTTTTGATCGCTGTCAACCGGACGGAACTCTCCACCATTGCCCTGATCGGTGGTTTCGGTACCGTGATGGTGGGAATCATTGCTCTCGGCCTTAACCGAACCTACCTGCAGGGGGTGGGGGCCAACCTCAAGGCCTCACAGTCGGTCCATTCCGGTCGAAAACATGCTCAAATCGCCCGCCTTTCGGATGTGGGGCGGGCTGAACTGGAGCTTGCCCTGGATTCAGGTGATCCCTCGCTTGCCACCCGTGCTATTGATTTATGGTGGATGTTGGACCCTGTCAGTGCAGCCAGCGTCTATGTCGAAAAATGGGACATGTTTCCATCTTCCATCCGGGGGGAGTCTCAGCGGATTTTTGAAGAGCACTTATGGCTTTCCCCCGACAATTTCCGCCCGCTGGCAATCACCTTCCTTGAACGGACTGGTCCGGATCCTCAGGATCAAGAACGAGTCGGCGAAATACTTTCACGGCTTGATGCGGAACCATCGGCGGAGCGTATTCATCTGTTGGTGGAACAGCTTAACGGTTCTGAATCAGAACAGATTGAAGCCCTTCGTCTGCTGGAAGCTGAAGTGCGTCCAGGGATGAAAGCTGTTGCCCGAAAGGTTGGCTCGCTTTTCCATAAATCTACAACCGGTGAGGACACCACCGTCCGGGTGATCCGGGTGCTGCGACGGATAGGAGATCCGCAAAGCGTGGCTTTTCTCTTCGGGCCCAAAGTATTGCTGGGACCGAGGCAGGCCCAGACAGCTCAATCCATGTTGGTGGAGATTGGTCCGCGGTGTGTTCCCATCCTTGCCTCCGTCCTTTGGGAAGAAGAAGGCCCTGCCAGTTATGCCGCCCGTTCCCTCGCTTTACAAACGCTGACTATACTGGCTCCTGCCCAAGTGATGCGGGGGTGGTTGGAATTGCTGGAGCGGGATATCGCCCGTGCTCAACGCCATATGAAAAGTGTCAGCAAACTTCGGGAGAGTGCTTCTCATGATCGCGGGTTGCATGCTCTTTGCCTCTTTCATGAGGATGCTGCCTATAATGCGATTGTCTGGATCCTTGAACTCTTGCATTCCATTGGGATTATTCCGAATCATCGCGGATTGGAAGCATCCCTCAATTCTCAGGAGGTTAAGGAACGGGCCAATGCCGTGGAGCGGGTTGAAGAGTCGATTGGTCCGCGCCTCTTCCGGCGTGTGAAACCTCTCTTCGACTATTGGTTTGAATCACAGGAGCAAAAATCAGCAAGCTTCGTTGACCGGGAGGGTAGCGAGCCCATCCGCTACGATTGGGATGAACTGCGCCTCAATTTAGCTTCTGATCGCAGGGAGGCGGTTGAAGCAGCTTCGTTAGCACTCTACACGGCACGTTTTCGCGACAAGAATCCGGAAGCCTTTTTTGAACTGCCGCCTTCACGTTTGCCGGATGAGGAATGGGCCGAGGTGGTCAGTGCATTGACTGCAGACGCAGACGATCCGCTCACGATGGTTGAGAAGATTTCTATCCTGGCGGAATGTCCCTTGTTTCAGGGGGCGACAGCTTCCGAATACCGCGTATTGGCAAATCACCTGCAGGTCGTACTTTCCTCTGCCCTCCGTGATTATCTGGCTGATGCGGATCACTGCCAGAGTATTCTGATCGTAGCAAAAGGAACCGTTCACCTGCATTCTGAAGGCCAGGAAACCATTCTTCTTTCCACGGGGGGCGTGATCGGGCTGAACCGGATTGCCAATACCCCCTCCGGCTGGAACACAGGCGTTTGTTCCGATGAAGCTGTGGCCTTTTTGCTGGAAGTGGAGACTTTTCTTACTTTGGCAGAACGATTTCCCCAGATGGGATTTTCCATTTTGCGTGCAGTCCTTGATCAATCCTGGTGATGTCCCGTAAACGCATTTCTCTTCAAGCATTCTTCCTCTCCGTCATCCTTCCGGTGGCGGTGGGAGTCGCTTTGCTGCTGGGATGGTTTCTCCGCCAGTATGTGTCTGCCGGTGTCATGGCCGGAGTGGATCAGGAGTTGGAAGGGATCAGTGCATTGACGGCCTCCTTTATCGATGGTGACCGCCACCAGGCACTCATTCCAGAGAGAAGCATAACAGTGCTTTCCTATGATCCCGATGGGGGATATTTGCTTGGAGTGGATGTGAAACAGAAGGAGATTGTCCGCATTGATCGCTACACTGGCGTCGCCCGCGGACTGGTAGCGCATCCCGATGCTGATAAGACCATGGGATTGCTGCGCGATGGTCCCGGTAATTGGCTCCTGTTGGATGCGGATGGACTGGAACGTTACCATTTGCGGATTTCCTCTTCGATCTCTGCCTGGCTTTCCGAGATTCACTTCGACAATGAAGCATTTGATCCACCGCTACCCCCCGGGCAGGTAGCTTTGCGCAGTGGTACACAGGATAGTGGGATTCTTTCCTGGGACGAAGAGCAGCAGCTTTGGATCTGGCAGCTTCCGGGAGCAAATGGAGAACAACGCACCTTCGCCCCGGTTTATGATGGGGACTATCAGCTTGGCACGGCCCCAGCTCTGGCCTGGGACGGTGAGCGGGTTTGGATCGCGGATGCACAGCTCGCGGTTTTGGACATCGAATCCGCAACTGTCAGCACCGAACCTTATGTCATCAGATATTTTCAGGAAGACGACTCGTTCTATCTTCGACATGTTCGTGCCTTGCAAACAATTGTCGCACGGACCGGTCTGACTTATCTTTACTCCTTTGTCTATGATCCCGTTTCAGGGGAGGACCATATTTTTTATGTGCTTGATGGAACTTTCGGTGATGATCTTTCTCCGATTGGCTCACCTGATGTGCTTCCTTCCGAAAAATCGGATATCATTGAAACGATCTTCGTCAGAGGGTTGGTTCTTTCCACTCCAATCGAAGAATGGGAAAACTGGGGGTTGATTAAAAGTGGCTTTGCTCCGGTCTGGAACAGGGAGCGGAGGATTGTAGCGGCGACGGGATCCGACCTCAATGTAGATGCAATTCAAAGGCTTTCCCGTGCTGCACTGATCGCCGCATTTCTTGCCGGAGTGGGACTGCTCTCCTGGGCTATTCGATCTTCTATAGTCACGGCGGGACGGGTGGCCCAGCCTCTTTTGTCTTTGCGGGATTACGCCCTTGCCCTCGCGGCCGGCAACTTGGCAAAAGCTCCACCACCGCTCCCTATCCGTGAGTTTAATCAATTAGGTGAAACGCTCAATAAAACGCGTAAACGCCTGCTTCAGCAAACTTCCACTTACTTAAAACAGGTTCAGCATGCCCGTGAGGATATGGCGCGGGATCGAATCAACGACGTGCTCAAACTGTGCTGGCCGACGCCCGAACAATCCCACCGGCTTGCCTTCCACGTCGACGAATCTGAGGAATCCCTGCCTCCCGCTGAATTCGGTTGGAAGTGCCTGGAACAGCATGTGGTTTTCTGGCGGCATCGTTCTGAACGCATGGGGTCAGGCCAGCGTCCAATTCGTGATTTGGTTTGCCTGATCCAACGTATCTATCGTCCTTCGGTTCCGGTTGAAGAAAACTGGAAACGGATGCAGGAATGGCTGAATCCTCTGGGGGTCGATCTGTTTGTCTGGGATCCTCTCAGCTTTAAGTTATGGGGCAGCACTCTGCCCGATGTGGTCCGATCAACGGATGAGCCGGGACATACCCGACTTCGGATCCGGGATGATGGCATCATTGAAATGGCTGGAAGAGGCCCTTTGCACCTGTGCTGGATGGATGATGAAGTGAGTGAGGAGGCATGCCGTAATGGATAGAGTCGTGAAATATTTGAACCTGCAGGGAATGTCGGTTTTTTCCGACCTCACCTCCGAAGATCTCTGGCGGTGGAGTGAGCAAATGCAGGTGCGCACCTGCAAACCCGGGGCCATCGTTCTTCAATCCGGTCGTCCTGTTGATGGCCTCTGGCTCCTTCAGTCAGGTTCAGTTCTGGTTAATGAGAGCAAACTGGATTTATCTCCGTTCAAGGCATTTGCACGAATGGTGCAGCATGAGATTGCCAAGGATGACTGGAGGGCTGGCCCTGAAAACGGCTGCAGTTTGTTCATCATCCCTCGGGCCGAAGCCATTGCTATTCTGTATGAGAACCCCCGCATCCTCAGAGAGCTGATGACCTTGGCTGATTTTCCTTCCTGGATCACGAGATGAGTTTTCGTCGTTACATTCTCAATATGGTGCTTCCGCTGGTGATGATCCTCGTCGGGGCGGACCTGCTGGTATTGCTTGCCACCGAAAGACTCGAGACGGCCCGGTTTCGTGAACGCTATCTGGTTGGGCAGGGCGAAATTCTCACCGCCTATCTGGCGGATGATCCGGAACAGCCTGGAGTGTTAACTCCGGCGTGGGAGGAGCTGGAACGCATTCAGGCACACTGGTCGAATTTCATGACTGGCTTCAGGGTCGCGGTATATCCTGTCGACCGCAGTCAGGCTCCTCTCCTGCAATACGGTCAAATAGCTTCCCTTCCTCCCGAAGCTTGGCAGTTTTCCGACCTGACGGAAACCGGGCGTGTTCTGCCTGCTGGGGGGGTCTTTGATGAAAAGGCCTTGTTCTTGAGACCAGTACAAGTGGGTGGGGTTCCTGCCTTGCTTGTCATTGAAGGGAGTAACCCATGGCACGCCTTTGCAGAAGTTGATTTCTGGACCCGGACTGCCCGGCTCTATCTTTTGATTGCCGGGGGGGCAGCCCTGATCATCTTCATCTTCGTTCAATTCATCGGGGGTGAAATCAGCCGGATGCAGGAAAAGCTTTTAGGCTTTGCAGAGTCCTACAAGAGATTGCCTACGGATACCAGTGGCAGTTCGTTTCGATTGAAAGATCTGGCTGATCTCTCAGATACAGTGGATCATTTGGGTGAGGCTTTTCAAAGCGTGGATGAGTCCACTTCCTGCCTCTTTCTGGATGTAGCTTCAACCATGAGTGAAACGGACAGCGCAGCCCTGCTTCTGCATGAGCAGGGCTTGGTTGGAGCGATTGAATGGGGGGAATGGCAAGTGGCTATTGCTGCTCAGGATGAAGATGAATACTCCTTCGCTTGGATTAAGCAGGCTGGGGAAGGTTTTCTCGCCTGTAGTGGCAAATTTAATACGATCGAATCGGCTCTTGAAAAAGCACGCTCTCAGGTAGCCTTGATGGAACTGTTGCAGGTTAGCATGGCGTCACTCAGTTCTGAGCAGGTCTGTAATACCGGAGCCTTATTTGATCTGGCCGATTTACGGGTCTATTACGCGGATTTCGCTGAGTGTCATTTTGCTGTTTTCGAATCCAGGGGTGGAGAGCCTTGCGATAGCACAGCAAACTTTTCTCTGGATCCACATTCACCGGATCCAATAGTGATCCTCCATCCGCCCAGTGAAATGGGCCACAATCCCCTCATGCTCGAAACCTTGAGCAAGCTTTCGGTTAAAGCGATGGCCAAAGCGCTCCTTGCCTCCAGTACCAGTAAAACTGAAATTGAGTCCTGCTTGATCCTTCGCGCTCGTCAGAAGTAAACCACGTCCAAGACAGGTTTACTGATCACATTACCTGGTCCGCTTTTTGGTATGATTCCAAACAGGGGCGAATTCATTGGCCTTGAGATATCCTTCTTCTCCGGAAGGCAATTCCACAAGGAGGAAGGCATGATGCTTGCCGCGCAATGTGGCGACAGTGCCAGCCTGGAGTTCAATACTGAAAGGGCTTTGCTCGGTGGGTGCCACTCTCAATCCGACTGAGTCCACCAGCACGACACCGAGCTGTGCGGCCTGATGGTAGCCGTAGAGGGCAGGGATGGAAACCAGCAGGGCAATACAGCACAAAATGGACAGGACCCATTTCACTCTGGGAGCCCGCCAGCGTTTTCTCAACAGTAACCAAGCCGCCACTAAGACCCAAAACGCGATGGAGGCGGTGGCAATCCACAGTCCGAGTGGAAGGTTTTCCGCCCATCGTTGCCAGATGCCGGGAGAGAATGGGGCGATCCCGGCCTTTTGCCGGGCCAGGTAAAGATTGGTCCGGGCATCACTGTGCTGCGGCTCCAGCGCCAGAGCTTTATGAAAATGCAGGATCGCATAACCCCATTCCTCCAAAGCCGCATAGGCATTGGCCAGATTGTAGTGAAGATTCGCCGATTGCCCCTGAACAAGGGCTTCCTGATAGGCAGCGATGGCCTCCAAGGCGGCTCCATCGGCAAAAGCCTGATTACCTCTCGACCAGGCGTCGGCAGTTGTTTGGGCGCTCAAGAGTGGAGCGCTCAGAGACAACAGTATCAAGAGTGTGGAGAGGAGCTTGCTCATGAAACGGACTTGTGCAGTTCACGCAAGGCGGAAACCAGTCGGTTGGCGTCTGCCTGGAGTGCATCCTTGGAAAGAGAAGAACGGGCGTACTTTAAAGCATCACCGGTTTGGAAAAGATTCCTGACGGCTTCACGGCATTCCTGGGAAAGCGGGTAGGGGGCCAACACTTCCTCAATCTCTGAAAGGATAAGACTCTCGGCTTTCCGTGTTCGTGGAAAACAACGGGCCACACTTTCCTGCAAACTTCGTTGCGCCGCAGAATAAAAGACCTCCGCTTGACCCTTGGAAGCTGCTTCGGCCGCTTGCCGGGTCCAGTGCCGGACAGAACGCGAGCCAACTACTTTGCGGGCAAAGGCCTCATCATGTTCCAGGCGATGGCGGCGTTGTTGCCAGGCAAACAAACCAATGAGGGCAAACCCTGTCGTGCCATGAAGTATCCAAAAAATGGGACGGTAATAAAGAGGAATGATGCCACGTGAAGCAACCGAGCCGAAATCTGCCCGATTAGGCCGCCAGGTCCGTTCGATTTCGGGAGACCCATCTTCCCCCCGGCCGCCAAAAACAACAGCCGGCGAGCGTTGGACTGGGGCAGGGCTGACTGACACAGGACGGGGTTCGACACTCAGGTCAACATACTGTTCCAGAACGGGATCAAAGGCTGCAAATAGGATACGAGGTGTTTCGGCGGTTTCTTCGGATTCCGGGATCAGCAGATATTCAAAGGTCTTTCTTCCCCGCACATCTCTCTCTCCGGCCGCTTCAAATGTGGTCCGGGGGGGATAGACTCGCCAGCCAGCATGTTCAGTAATGGCTGGAGCGGAAATACGCTCAAAGTTGCCGGATCCACTCAGTTCCAGGATCAAGGTGAGTGGCTCGCCTGCCCGCACCTCATTCCGTCCAAGTCGGACTTCGGTTTCAAAGTGTCCGATGGCCCCATTGAACCCCGTCGGACGCCCCTCGGCGGGTGGTTCCAGCACCTGGATGGATTCCTGTCCGGTTGTCAAACGGCGCTGCTGTTCACTCAAGCGGGGAAAGCCGAACATATCGGGGCCCATTCTCCTGCTTTGTGGGTCTACATATACGACCGGTACCGTGGCCTCCAGAGGGAGTTCGCCCGCCCGGATAGGAGTGGCGATTACCGACCAGGAATAGACCAGGTAGGGGTCGCCATCGATTACCTTCCGTTCCTGGGCCACTTGGTTGGAAAATGGAGTGATTTGAAAACCATCCCCAATTCGCTCGGGAAGGGCAGGAACCCGGAAATCAATCCCTTCGAGCACATAGAGCTGGAGGAGAACCGGGACGGATTCACCGACATAAATCGGCTTGTCGGGAAAGTCCCATTTTAACCGGAATTGACGGGCCTCACGCTCACTCATTGGCACAACGCGGAGCCGGGTCTCCGGAATGGAGAGGGATTGGCCTTCAAGTTGCACTCTCCGCGCCGGGATGACAAAGGTGCCTTCCCGTTGTGGGGCGATCCTCCAGGTGAGGCTGACTTCCTGCGTGCTGACTCCATTCACCCAGGAGGAGCGTCGGCTGAGGCTGGGGGAATCGGAAAACAACAGTCCATCGATGCGGGGGGCTTGAAGGTTGGGTGGATTCTGCGTGTGGGTAAAGGTGATGGTGAAATTGCCACTCTGGCCGACAGAAATGACCGGCGGGTCAAAAGATGCGTTCACGCTGAGACTCTGCGCCAGCACGTATGGAGCACAGAAAAACAGGCCAATTATCAGGGCCAGCCAGGTGATTCTGTGGGTGAGCTGTGGTTTCATGGTCTTTACCAGTCCTTTTCGACAGGAATATCTCTGACAGGACGTTGGGTGGCAGGTAAAATGTTTTCGTTCTCCCGGAGAATGTTGAGCAATTGCATCGCTTCTTCTGCGGTCATCTCATTGAGTCCGCGTTCCGCTGGCAGAGCTTCCGGTTCGGCAGGTTCTGTTTCTTCCTCAGAAGCCTGCTCTTCCGGATCGGATGGGGATTCCTCATTCTCCGGTTCGGCAGGCTCTTCATCTTCCGGTGGGTCCTCTCCGGTTTCATCCGTATCCGATGGATCCGGTTCGAAGTCCTCTCCGGAAGGATCACTGGGATCCTCCTCCGGTGGGGTTTCGGAATCATCCTCTTGATCCTGATCCGAATCCTCACTCTCCTCCGCTTCAAATCTTGCGAAGACATTGTGCTCGGCACTGGTGATGGTGACATAGGTTTCGGGATTGAACGGATCAGCCACCCCTTCGCCCACCCAGTAATCAAACCGATAGCCTTCGTTGGGACGGGCGTGGAGGGGCACCCGAGTGCCCACCGGCTCAGGGCTGCTGCCCTCTGCTTCGCCTCCTTCTTCCGGGTAGGGAATGACAATCAGATTCCAATCCCGCTGCATCAGTGCGGTTACGGTGTGTTCCTGATCGAGAAGCACGGTGGTTTCGGGCGATTCCGGGTCCGCCACGTTTTCCCCCAGCCATCCGACCCAGGAAAAGCCTTCGCGGGGTTCTGCCTGAATGGGTACCTCGCTGTTCACCGGATGCCAGCCGCTTCCGATGGTGTATCCACTCAATGGATCGTCGAGCGCAGCTTTCAGGAGAAATGCATCTTCAAAAAGAGCGGTTACTGTAGCATCACCGGAAAGCTGCACCTGCGTCTCGGGGGAGCGGGGATCGGCGATTTCCACTGGACCTTGAACGTTCCAGCGGTGAAAGACAAAATGCTCTTCGGCCTCGGCCCGGATGGTGATCGGTTCATCTTCCGGATAGCGTCCGGAAGTTCCGGCGGTGCCTGCTTCGGGATGGGCCGAATCGACAGTGAGTTGCCAGGTGCGAACGAACTGAGCGACTACTTCGGAAGAGGTGTCGAGTAACACCCTCGACCTTGTGGCCAGCGGATCCTCAATCGCCCCTCCGATCCATCGCCGGAAAAGCCAGCCTTCGCCGGCTTCCGCTTCTATGGAAACGTGTGCTCCGCGCACGTATGTTCCCGAACCCGGCTTTACCTCTCCCGCCCCCAGTGGCTGCACGGACATGTCGAGCTGAACAATGATGGCTTGAAGCGCCTGTTCAACAATGGCGAAGTTACGTTTGATGTCTTCGGATTGCGGATCGAGTGCCTGCGCATTGGAATAGGCTTCTCTGGCTTGTTCCCACCAACTGCGTTGACGGGTGCGCCCTTGAAAGGTGTCTTCTTCTTCCAGCCCCTGCTGGAACAGACTGTTGCCAAGATTGAAAAAGGCATTGGCCTGCAAGGTGGGGTCTGTCGTGCGCAGGGCAGCGGTAAAGGCGTCCTGTGCCTCCGCCCAACGACTAAGTCGGTAGAGCACGATTCCGTAATTGTACTGCAAGCGGGCATTGTCCGGTGACCGCTCGAGCTCCGCCGCATACAACTCTGCCGCCCGATCGTATTCTCCCCGTTGATACGCCTGTAGTGCTCTTTGGGGTGAGGCCTCCGCTGGCTGAATAAAGAGCGGAAACAGGACCAACGCCCAGAGCAGGGCAGGAGTGACGCGGGGCCCTGAGGACTGTCGTCGACGCGTACCCAGGAGGGGTTCGAGCAGGAGCAGCAATAGTGCGGCTGCCAGAGGCCACTGATATCGCTCCAGCGGCACCTGTTGAACCCGGATGCCTTGTTGCATTTCCGGGAAAAGGGTTCGGACTTCTTCCAGGATGGTGCGCAGTCCGGTTCCTCCGCTTCCCAGAGGGACATAGATTCCCTCCGTGGCTGCGGCAATCTGTTGAAGTGTTCTTTCGTCCAAAGCCGAACGTACGGGTTGTCCGCTGGCATCCCGGATGAAATCACGGTCTCCGTTGGGAAGGGTAATGAGGATGGGAGCCCCCTCGGGGGAGCCAACTCCTACCGTAAAGATGCGGATGCCTTCCCTTCCGGCCAGCCGGGCTTCTTCAATTCCCTCCCGGCCCAGGTCCTCTCCATCAGAGATGAGAATGAGCAGTTTTTCCCGGTCTCTTTGCGAGAGGTATTGCCGGGCTTCGCGGATGGCGGCGGCGATGTCGGTTCCACCACGTGGAATGGTGCGGGTATCGACCGAAGTCAGGGTTTGCCGGAACCCCTGATGATCGTTGGTCAATGGGATTTGCAAAAAGGCCTCACCGGCAAAAGCGATCAGACCGACCCGGTCTCCCGAAAGTTCGCTCAGCAAATCGACGATGGCCAGCTTGGCCCGTTCCAGTCGATTGGGCGCAATGTCCTCGGCCAACATGGAGCGGGAAGTGTCGAGCGCGAACATGATATCCAGTCCCTGGGTTTCCGATTCCTCCAGAACGAAGCCGTATTGCGGGCGGGCCATTGAGAGAAAGAGAAGACAGGCCGCGATGAGGACCAAGGCCATCTTGAAAAACTGGCGGGGACGACTATAGGAATGAGTCAGGACAGCGACCAGCTTGCTTGTGGCGAAGCGGGCAAGGCGATGGCGGCTTCTGCGTTCTGCCCACAAAAAGAGTATACCCAAACCCAGCAGAGCTGCGGGGATCGAATACAACCAGATGTTTTCGGCAAAACTCATGGCAATCTGCGGAAACGGGTTTGCGCCAGAAGTTGTTCTACCAGCAGAAATACGATTCCTGCTGCCAAGGGAATCCAGAAGATGTCAGCGTAGTGGCGGCGAAGCTCATAGCTAACCTCCGTTTTTTCGAGTTCATTGATTTGATCATAGACCGTCTCAAGTTCGGATTGGTTGGTGGCGTGAAAATAGTGTCCCCCGGTGATAGCTGCGATCTCTTGCAACAACTCCAGATCAATATCGGCCCGTGCGGTGGCAAAAACCATGTTACCGTCCGCCGTCCGGATGGGCTGCCCGGTCCGGTCCAGCCGGGGAAAGGGGGCGTTGCCCAATTGCCCGACGCCTACGGTGTAGACGCGGATCCCTAAGGCAGCGGCGGCTCTCGCGGCAGGGATCGGATCAATCACCCCTCGGTTGTTGGCTCCATCGGTCAGGAGCACGATCACTTTGTTTTCGGATTCCACATCGACGAGTCTGTTGATGGAAGCGCCAATGGCATTGCCGATTGCTGTTCCGTCGGTAACCCCGCCGATTCTCAAGTCATCGAGGCGCTGAATGACCCAGTCGTGGTTGAGGGTGAGCGGAGATACCAGATAGGCTTCCCCGGCGAAGGCGATCAAGCCCAGGCGGTCTCCCGCCCGTGCTTCGATAAAGTCGTCCAGTACGGATTTTACGGCCGTAAGCCGATCCACTCTGGCTCCGGCAATTATAAAATCGTGAGCCCACATCGAGGTGGATAGATCCACCGTCAGCATGATATCGATGCCGCTCTCGCTGATGGTGACGTTTTCTTCTCCGGACTGTGGTCGGGCCAGGGCGAGTATCAGAAAAATCAGGACAAGCGCACGCAACCATCCGGAAAATCGACCGGGGCGGCTGCGGGTGAAGGCTGCCACCTGCTTGGCCAGTTGGATGGAGGGAAAGCGGACTGCAGCTTTGCGCCCGGCTTTGCCCCGCATCAGCAGGAAGACCGGGATCAGCGCGAGGAGCCATAGAAACTCCGGTTGGGCAAAACGGAAGATCATGACGCAGGGACCGTTTGCGGAGCAGTTTGATTGAGCTCTGCCGTTTTGACAAAAGTGCGAGCTTGTTCGATCAGGAGCGGACGTTCTTCCTTCTGCAGTTGCTGGGCTGCGAACTTGACCAAATCACACTGCTCGAGGAAACGAACCATATCCCTGCGCATGTCAGGAGTGAAAATGGGGTGCTGGCCGACAGTGGAAAGAAACTCCTCGGTTGTCTGTTCGGGGGCAGGGAGTTGGAAGGCGCGTTCAAGGTACTCCCGAAGAACTCCGGAAACCGCCGCCGTGTATTCTTTGTCTGAATACGATTTTTGGTCGCGATAAATGACGTCCAGCGCGTCCATTGCCCATTCCATTGGAGGAATGGGCGGAGGCCCGGAAGGGCGCATGGCGGCCAGTCGTCGCCTTCTCTGGATCAACCAGTAGAGTGTTCCTGCACCGATCAGGAGAAATGCCAGGACCAGACTAAGCATCAGCCAGTCCATAATCCGGACAGGTTCGCGGATGTCAGCCAGTTCCTCCGCCGGGAGGCGGGCCAGGACGGTGAATAAGGGCAAAGGAGCGAGACTCATCGGCGGCCTCCTCTCTTTTTGAAAAATGCCCGCAGGGAATGGATGTAGGGTTGCTCGGTCGAGATAGAAAAGGTATCAATTCCACTGCGCCGAAAACCCTCCAGGAGGGCCTCATGACGCCGACGGTTCTGGTGAAGATAAAGTGAGCGAATCTGTTCGTTGCCGGTGTCTATTTCCACCTGCTCTCCAGTCTCTGCATCTTCCAGCGAAACGATGCCCACCGGTGGGAGCACGAACTCCCGGGGGTCAGAGAGGTCCACGCAGATCAGGTCATGGCGGCGGTTGGTCAGGCGTAGGATTTTCTGTAACTCATCACGGTTGGCCCCGGTGGCTGGGCGGATCCAGGCGAGGGAATCCTCGGTCAGAAAATCGCTGATCAGGAAGACGACTGCCTTGCGACGAATCAGGCGATTGAGGTAGCGCATGGCGTGCGGAATCCGGGTTCCTTTGCGCTTTGGCTCGAAAAAGAGAATTTCCCGGATGACCCGTAGAATGTGCTGACGTCCCTTTTTCGGTGGGATAAAGGCCTCCACTTCATCGGTAAAGAGGAGCAGGCCCACTTTGTCGTTGTTGCGGGTGGCGGAAAATGCCAGAACGCTGGCCAGCTCAGCAGCCAGCTCCCGCTTGGTTGACCCCACCGAGCCGAAATCCCCTGAGGCGGAGAGATCAACCGCCAGCACAATGGTCAGCTCCCGCTCTTCCTCATACAGCTTGATGTAAGTCCGGTCCATCTTGGCGGTCACGTTCCAGTCGATCGACCGGACATCGTCACCGGGAGTGTATTCCCGCACCTCGGCGAAATCCATCCCGGTCCCCTTGAAGACGCTGTGATACGCGCCGACCAGTGAATCGTCGACAAACTTCCGGCTGCGGATTTCGACTTGCCGCACTTTGCGAAGGATTTCCCGCGTCTGTTCAGACGAAGTGCTCATCGTAGTGAGTGAACTGAAAGTGCGCCGTTCAAGGCACCGGAACCGTTTCGAAAATTTTCCGAATGACATCCTCACTGGTCAGGTCTTCGGCTTCGGCCTCATAGGTGATGATGACGCGATGCCGCAGGACATCCATTCCGATGGTTTTGACATCCTGGGGAGTGACATACCCGCGACCCTGCATGAAAGCCCAGGCCTTGGCGGCAAGGGTGAGGGAAATGGTGGCCCGCGGACTGGCGCCAAACTGGATGAAGTCGCGGATGGAGGATAGATTGTAGGCCTCGGGATCGCGGGTGGCAAAGACCAGTTCCACGATGTAGTCCTTTACCTTGTCATCGATGTAGATTTCGCTGACCACTTTGCGGGCCTCAAGCACCTGTTCCGGCTTCAACACAGGGCTGGCGGTGGGGACCGGACCGGTTGTGGCCATTGCATCCAGAATCCGCCGTTCCTCATCCTTGCTCGGGTAGCCTACCTTCAGTTTAAGCATGAAGCGATCGACCTGTGCTTCTGGCAGGGGATAGGTCCCTTCCTGATCAATCGGGTTTTCTGTGGCCAGAACGAGAAAAGGGGAAGGCAGCTTGAAGGTTTCGTCTCCGATCGTCACCTGGCGCTCCTGCATGGCTTCGAGCAAGGCACTTTGGACCTTGGCCGGAGCCCGGTTGATTTCGTCCGCCAGCACGAGGTTGGCAAAGATGGGGCCTTGCTTGGTCGTGAATTCCCCCGTTTTCGGATTGTAGATCAGGGTGCCGACAATATCCGCCGGCAGCAGGTCGGGGGTAAACTGGATTCGGGAAAAGCGCGCCTGAATGGAGTCCGCCAGCGTCCGGATAGAGAGGGTTTTGGCCAGCCCCGGGACGCCCTCCAGGAGGACGTGTCCGTTGGCGAGAAGACCGACAATCAATCGATCGACCAGATATTTCTGGCCCACAATGACCTTGCCGATCTCGGCCTCCAGGACCGGGATCCATTTTGCCGCTTCGCGGACACGCGCATTTATCGCTTCAAGATTCATGATAGCTCTTTAAGGTGAGAAAAACCGATTGGTTGGGTTCCCTGAAGGGACGGGACAATGAAGAGAAAGGTTCAAATCTTGGTGTAGATACCTATTAGTGCAAGGACTGATCGATGGATGAAGAGGTGTCTTACGCCGTACGTCAGTTTCACCAAATCGGTTGAGCAGCATCCCTTGCCCCTTGTCTCTTGCCTTCTCGAAATCTGTCACACCGCCCTCTGGTGTTGTTTTGGACCGATGAGGAGAAGAATGACCAGACCTCCGAAGAAGCCGGGGATGACGAGCAGGGCGGTGGTGAATCCAAATAATTCAACCATTTGCCCGATGAAACCGGAGGCAAATCCGAATCCGGCAATGCCACCACAGGAGAGCAGAATGAAGATGGAGGTGGCGTCGTGCTTTAGACAGTCGACCGCAAAGGATTGGATACTGGGCCAGAAACAAGCGGTCGCCAGACCTGCCAGAAAGAGAATCAGGAGGACGCTTTCGATGCTGCCGGCCAAGGGAAGAAGCAAGCTGATCAGCATTCCGGCGAGGGCAGAGTAGAGGACGCCTTGCCGCAACTTGTGCTGCGGGAGGAGCCACCCGCAGGCCAGACGGCCGAGGATCATCCCGAGGGAAAATGCCGCGACTCCAAAGCCCGCCATCCGGGGAGCGCCTCCGTGGTGTAATTGAATAAAACTTGCGCTCCAGAAGGTGATCGCTCCCTCGGCGGATCCCGCCATGAACATCATGGCGGTGAACATCCAGAATCCTGAACTGCGCAGAAGCTTTTTCTTCTGATGGAAGACATCGCTCATCGGTATGCGCACCCGCGGCGGGCCGACATTGCGCAGCCAGAGAAAGAGAATCCCGCTGGCCAGGGCGAGAACGGTCAGGCCCCCCATGAAGAGACGCCAGGAAAGTCCGATGGTGAGCATCTCTCCCGCCACCAGCACGGTAAAGAGGACGCCGACCGACCAGAAGGCGTTGACGATGTTGAGGTATCGTCCGGAATCACCCCGGTGCAATTCATCGACCAGTGGGTTGATCAGGGCCTCGATGACGCCCCCGCCGATCCCGAGGAGGGCGATGGCAAGCAACAACCAGAGGAATTGGGGGGCGACTGTATAGAGGGCCATCGCCAGAGAGATCAGGAGAATGCTGAATCCCAGGGACCTGGCTTTGCCAAAGTGGGCAGCGATGAACCCACTCAGAAGCAGGGTGGAAATCACCAGAATACTGCGCACCGATTCGAGAAGGCCCCCTTCGCCAATGGAAAATCCCATCTCCCGACTAAGCACCACCAGACACATCGGGGTGGCCGTGACGCTTGCCGCATAGACGATGAACCCGATCGCCGCCGCATAATCGAGCGGATGAAAACGGATTTTCCTTTGTCCAGACTGAGGCATCCGCGAAGTGGAGAAGCGGAATACTGTATTTGCCAGTAAAAAAGGTGACCGGTTTCCGCTGACGATAATGGCGAGGGGATCGCGGGACGTTGGCTGCTGCCATTATGATCGAATGAAATGACTGTTAAAAAAGGAGCCATTTGCAAAATCTTTACAATTTGAACGTTCTTTAGCGTTGAATAGACATAGGCATTATTCCTTAATATATGAGTTTTGTCCCCTCAGTGACGTTAGATAAAGCAGAGAACTGGTCGCCGTCGACAATCCTGGATCTGCATCAGCGGGCATGCCGAGCGATCGACACCTTTAACGGGCTTGATAAAGTGCTGGAGGAACTCCGTTGGACTGAATCTCAGCTGCGGAGAAATCAATCGCCAGAGCCACAGCTTCTTGCGACCACCCGTGTCTTGATTGGGACTTGTATTGCCCGGCTGGGGAATTATCAGGATGCCCGTCCCTGGTTGGAGAAGGCCCTCAAGCAAATTCCTGGTAAAGACGCCAATCTCAGGGGGCGCGCGCTCAATGCCTATGCCATCGTATTGAAAAATCTTGGGGAAGTAGGCGAAGCCTACCGTATTTTTGATGACTTGGACCGGGTCGCCCGTGAGACCGGAACGCCTCAGGAGCTGATTCGCATTTTGACCAACAAGGCGAATCTCCTTCATGAGGCCGGTGATTCTGGAGCCGCGCTCCCTCTTCGCAAGGAAGCGGTGGACCTTGCCCGCCTCGTTCAGGATGGCAGCCTGCGGGCTCGCCTATGGGTCAATCAGGGGTTTGATCAGATTGCGGTGGGAGACGATGTCGGGGCGGAATATTCTCTTTACGAGGCTCACAAGCAATTGGTCGGCACCGAAGATACACTGTCTCAGGCACTGGTTCTGATGCTGGAAGGCAGTGTGGCATTTCGTCGCGAGCGTATTCGGGAGGCTCTGAATACTTTCAATCTGGGGCTGAACCTGATTGCGGATGCTCCTTTCGGAATTGTTGCAGCCCGGCTCAGCCTGTATGCCGCGGAAGCCCATAATCGTCTGGGTGAATATTCCCGGGCCGCTCCTTTGGCAGAGTCTGCTCACCGTTCATTTGAGCAGTCCAGCCAGGTCCGACTTTGGCTGGAGTCTCTCTTGGAGTGGGCCCGCTCCTCATTGGGGATGGGTGATATGGAGTTGGCGACCCGCCAGTCTCTGGAAGCCCGCCAAGTCGCCGAACGCAGCGGCCAACTGGAACTCGCCATGCAGGCAGCCCGCCTGCAGGCTGATGTGGCCGAACGGGATCAGGATCTTGCCAGTACCATCGCTTTTCTGCGGGAAGCTTCGTTTTTGCAGGAAAAATGGTTTTCCCAGCGAACAGCTTCTCAACTTGATTTGCTCAAGGTTCGCACGCACATCGACATTCAGGATGAAAGCACCGCAGTGGGGAAAATCCGTGAAGCGGACCTGTGTGACCTCAATGAGGAGCTGCGGAAAAAGAACGTGCAGTTGGAGCGGTTGCATCACGAAAAGCGGGAACTGTTGACGGTCATTGCCCACGATCTTCGCAATCATCTTGGGACCACGGTCAATTACGCCGAGCTGGCGCTGTTTTCAGAGAAGACGAGTCTGGAGGTGCTGCGCGATCATATGCAGACCATTTTCTCCATCACCCGCAGTACGCAGGAACTGCTTGAGCATTTACTGAGTTTGGAGCGGATCGAATCCGGAGAGGTACCGGTGCGGAAGTCCGCACTGAATCTCTGCCAGTGGGTTTCCGTGCAGATCCAGCGCATCGGGAGTGTGGGGAAGGTCAAAGGAACCGTCACCGAATCCATTGTTCCAGAGCATCCGGTCTATTTGGAGACGGATGAAACCTGGGTCCGGCTGGCCCTCGACAACTTATTGAGCAATGCCTACAAATATGCGCCTCCCGGTTCCGTCGTGACGGTGCGGGTCGAAGAATATCCTGACCGGGTACGCTTATTGGTGGAAGACCAGGGTCCGGGGATTGCCGAAGAAGACCGTAAGCACCTCTTTACCAAATTCCACCGTACCCGCAACCAGCCTACCGGCAGTGAATTCAGCACCGGGCTGGGGCTTTACCTGGTGAAACGCTATGCGGATTTTACCGGCTGTGAAGTTGGTTTTGAGCCCCGCAGCCCAAAAGGATCGATCTTTTTCCTCGCCTTCCCGCGACCCGAATCCGCTTTGGATGAGTAAGGTCAGTTGTCCCTGTATCAGTCGCAGTCATGAGACAAGGGGCAAATATTAGGAGAGCAACCGGCGAACCGACAGTTACTTCACCATTTCAGCGATCACTGTTTGTTTCCGATTGGGATCGATTTCTTCTCTATACCCTTCGGAAAGCATATGTAAAAATTGGCTCGCTTATTTTGTAAAAATGTGCAGATTACTGTCTTCCGCGTTTGCAGGATGGCTGCGCGGTGGATTTCCCAAATAGGATGCTTCATACCGTAAACCCTGAGCTTGTATTTGAATTGATCCGTGATGACCTGGGCCATTTCACGGCAAGATGTCTGAGCATGGGTATCACTGCCCGCGGGGCGGATTTGAATGAGCTGCATGACAATGTAACCGCCGCCATTGCCGAATGCTATCCAGAGGATACCCCGCCTTCCGCCGAAGCGATCCACTTCATCATGTTTCCGCAGGATTGAGGGGAAAAGGAGGGGATCATACAGACTTTGGGGCTTTCCGGAGAATCCTTCTTTTTTCTGGAAAACATCGACTTTGCTCCTCATCTCAGGGGTATGCGTCTATACCACTGGCGAAGAATCTTTACTGTTACCTTACTGTTTGCTGTTGCCCTGTCTGCATTTGGGGCGGACTTGAGTCGAGAGCTGGCGGAAAGGGTGCAATCCGCTGTAGTTCGGATAGAATTTGAAGATGGGTATGGCAGCGGTTTTTTTCTGGGGGCAGATGGCCTTATCATAACAGCTGCACATACCATTTATTCCATTACAGAGGCTGAGGTGCATTTTTCAGATGGGCGCAAGGGAATGGCAGATTTCATCAGCTTTTCCCCTTCAGGGATGGATCTGGCCGCGCTACAGCTGCGAGATGATCTCCCGGAGGCTTATCTCAATTTGGGCTCTCCGGAAGATATTCACCCTGGGAAAACGGTTTTTGCAGTCGGCAATCCTCATCCCATTTATCCTTCTTTGATTTCCCGCGGGACGATTGGGTTTCACCACCGGGAGCACCTGACAATTGTGCACGATGCCTCGATCAGTAATGGAAGCTCGGGAGGGCCACTGGTGCTCGACAACGGGGAAGTGGTGGGCGTGTTGATCGAGATGCTGCATTCCATCAATAACCGCGGAACAGAGATTCTCAGTGGCTATAACATTGCGGTGGAACTGCGGGCCATTGAAGAGCTGCTTACAGCCATCCAATCCAGACAGTGGGAAACCATCAAAACAGCCCATCTGAGTTACCTGAAAATGCCCCTTCCATTGTTGCGGGGGGATACTGTAGTTGAAAGTTCATTACATTCCCAATCAGATCGCCTCCCCGGGGATTTGTCTTATGCAGAGGGGTACCATATCGATCTGGAGGCGGGCAAAACCTTTGAAATCCTGCTCGAAAGTGAGGATTTTGATGCTTACTTGCTGCTGTATGACGATGTTGTGGAATTGGTGGATGAGAATGATGATGCCCACTCCGAGACAACCGATGCACTCCTGTTGTTTCCCCCTGAACGGACGGCTCGCTACACCATTGTAGTGACCAGCTTTGGACCTGGTGAAACGGGTGACTACCGTTTGAGTGTGACTGAATGGATTACGGAAACTCTTTTCAGCGAAGTGTATCAGCTGGATGCAACACTCCCCATGACAGAGGCCGGGCAGTATTATCTCACTTTTCCGATCGAAGGAGAGGTTGGGGATGCTTACATCGTCAGTATGCAGAGTGATGAGATCGACAGTTTCCTCGAATTATATGACAGTGCCGGGAATCTGGTGGCGGAGAATGATGACTGGAACCCCGGTAGCGGGCTGGATGCGAAGATCCTTTTCAAATTAAGTGAAGATCAGCCCTTTTCTGTTTTGGCCCGAAGCTTTGGAGAAGGTGAGATGGGTTCTTTTACCCTGGTGATTGAGCGCCGACTGGAATAAAGTGTTATCGATAGCGGGTTCTGCTGCGATTCAGCCAAAGAGTGCTGAGCGATGCGCTGAAACCGAAAGGTGATTTTCCGTCACTGTTCCCTTGCCAGCGTGCGAATGGGGGGTGAGCGTCGGGGGATGGCTTTTCCCCTTGAGATCGATTCTGCTGAAGCGCATTCCGCGGATGCATTGCTGGAACGGTTTCTCGATTACGTTACCAGCAAGGGGGTGGAACTCTATCCAGCCCAGGAGGAAGCCATCCTGGAGCTTTTCGAAGGGAAACACATCATCCTCAATACGCCGACCGGTTCGGGCAAATCCCTGGTCGCGGCAGCCATGCATTTCCGCTCGCTGGCGCTCGGTCGCCGTTCGATCTACACCTGTCCGATCAAAGCCCTCGTCAATGAGAAATTCCTCGCGCTCTGCAAGGATTTCGGGCCTGACAATGTGGGAATGATGACGGGGGATGCCACGGTGAACCGCGATGCCCCCATTCTCTGCTGCACCGCGGAGATTTTGGCCAACCTTGCTTTGCGGGATGGAGCAGACTCGGCCATCGACGACATCATCATGGACGAGTTTCACTATTACTCCGACCGTGAGCGTGGAGTGGCCTGGCAGGTGCCTTTGCTGACAATGCCGCAGTGTCAGTTTCTCCTGATTTCGGCCACGCTGGGAGAGACGCGCTTTTTTGAGCGGGAGCTGGAGCGGGTGACAGGGCAAGCGGCGGTCACGGTGTCGAGCCAGGATCGTCCGGTTCCCCTGGAGTTTTCCTACATTGAGGACTCGCTGACCGAGACGCTGGAAACTCTGCGGGAGGCGAAGAAACTGCCGGTTTATCTCGTTCACTTTACCCAGCGTTCAGCAGCGGAAACCGCCCAGAGTCTGCTCAGCATGCATTTTGCCTCAAAAGAGGAGAAGCAGCTGATCACACATCAACTGGAGCAGGAGCGCTTTAACAGTCCCTTTGGGAAGGAGATTAAGAAACTGCTCCGCAACGGGATTGGCCTGCACCATGCCGGGCTGCTGCCGAAGTATCGAATCCTGGTGGAAAAGCTCGCCCAACAGGGACTGCTCAAAGTGATTTGTGGGACGGATACCCTGGGAGTAGGGGTCAATGTCCCTATCCGGACGGTGCTCTTCACTCAATTGTGCAAATACAGCGGCGACAAGACCGCGATCCTGACGGCCCGCGACTTCCACCAGATTTCCGGGCGGGCCGGGCGCAAGGGATTTGATGACATCGGGTATGTGCTCGCGCTGGCTCCCGAGCATGTCATTGAGAACAAACGGGCTGAGGCCAAAGCCGCCGGTGATCCCAAAAAGAAAAAGAAGTTTGTCCGCAAACAACCGCCGGCGCGAGGTTATGTGCATTGGGATGCGGATACCTTTGCCATGCTGCAGAAGGCCCCCCCAGAGCCGCTGGTTTCTCAGTTTAAGGTGGATCATGGCATGCTGCTCAATGTCCTTTCCCGGCCTTCTGACGGCTGCCGGGCCATGCAGCAGTTGATTCGCCACTGCCATCAGCAGGAGACGGACAAACGGGGGCTTTTTCGCCAGGCATGGCGTCTGTTCCGGGCGCTGGTGGACCGTGAGATCATCACCTTGCAGGGAGCGGCAACGGATGGCCCCAAGCTACAGGTCAATGTGGAGCTGCAGGATGATTTTTCCCTGCATCAAACCCTTTCGCTTTATCTGATCGATACTTTGGCACTGCTCGATCCCGAGGATGCAGAATATGCCCTCAAAGTGCTGAGTCTGGTCGAGTCCATTCTGGAAGATCCGGATGCCATCCTCCGCAAGCAACTGGATAAGGTGAAGACGGACAAACTGGCGGAAATGAAAGATGCCGGAATCGAATATGAAGAGCGGATGGAGCGCCTGGCAGAGCTGGAATATCCCAAGCCCGAACGCGATTTTATCTACGATACATTCAACGCCTTTGCCGAAGCGCATCCCTGGGTGGGGAGGGAAAATATCCACCCGAAATCAATCGCCCGCGAAATGTTCGAACGTTACGCCAGCTTCGATGATTACGTGCAGCTCTATGGACTGGCCCGCGCAGAGGGTTTGCTTTTGCGGCATTTGACCAATGTCTACCGGGTGCTGGTGCATACCGTGCCCGAGGGTATGGTTAGCGATGGGGTAGAGGAAGCGATGGTCTATCTGGACCACTTGCTGCGCCGGACGGATTCCAGCCTCCTCGATGAATGGGAACGGCTCCGCGATCCGGAGTATCAGCCACCCGATCGTGAAGCCGTGTCTGCTTCCCGCAATGCGCTGCCTTCCGATATCACCCGCGACCCCGACAGTTTCCTCAAAATGGTGCGCAATGAGGTGTTCAAGATTGTCCGCATCCTTGCCAACCGGGACTATGCGACCTTGGTCGAAGGCTGGCCCTGCGAAGCGGTTTTTGCGGAGGAAGCAGAGGTGCCCCGCTGGCTGGACATTGCCCTCAGTGAGCGGATGGAGCCCTATTTCGAGGAGCACGGCTGGATTCGGCTGGATCCGGAAGCCCGCTCCCGCCAGCACACCCACATCGAAAAGGAGCCCGATCACTGGATGATCCACCAGACCTTGATTGACCGCGAAGATCGCAACGACTGGTCTTTACAGCTGCGGGTGGATTTACCTGCTTCCCGGGAAAAGGAGGAAGTGGTCCTGAGTCTTGTCGGACTCGGGCCGATTGCCTGACTATCGGCCGCCGGAAGTCAGGCTGCGGCGTTGAGGATTCTTGCGACCTTGTAGGCATCTATATCCTGATGCTCGCCCATTTTAGCCCCTGCTTTGCGGAACTTCTCCACAATGGGAGCGGTGGCGGCAGCTTCGATCTCGTAATCGGAAAGCCGGGTGCCCACGCCGAGCGATTTGAAGAAGGCTTCCATTTTTTCCAGCCCAAGGTCTATCGCCGTCTCCGGATCGGCCGCATCCACTCCCCAGACTTCGCGGGCGAACTGGAGCAGGCGCTCATGCTTGACCTTGCGCTGCTCCCGCAGGAGGGAGGGCAGGACGATGGCAAGGGTCTGGGCGTGATCCAGCCCGAAGGAGGCGGTTAATTCATGGCCGATGGCATGAGACGTCCAGTCCTGCACCACGCCCAAACCAATCACCAGATTGAGGGCACTGGTGGCACACCACATGATATTGGCCCGGGCATCGTAATCATCCGGCTGCGCCATCGCTTTGGGACCCTCTTCGACCAAAGTCCGCATGATCGCCTCGGCCTGACGGGCTTGCAGGGGCGCATTGACAGAATGGGTGAGGTATTGCTCGACGCAATGCACAAAGGCATCGATCACCCCGTTGGCGGTCTGGCTCGGAGGCAGGCTGAATGTGGTTTCCGGATCGAGAATGGAAAAACGGGGAAAGACATGCTCACTGCCAAAGTGAAGCTTGTCACCGGTTTCCCGTCGCGAGATGACCGCTACAGGATTGGCCTCCGACCCGGTTGCCGGAAGGGTCAGCACGCATCCAATGGGGACCGCAGAATTCACTTTGGCCCCTTCGCTGAGAATCGTCCAGGGGTCTCCCTTGAAAGGAATGGCCGCGGCAATGAATTTCACTCCGTCCAGCACGGAGCCGCCTCCCACTGAGAGGAGGTAATCCACCTTCTCTTCTCGGGCCATATCCACCGCACGCATGCAGGTGGAAAAATCGGGATTGGGCTCGATGCCCCCAAACTCCAATACCGTGCGCTTGCCCAGCGCTTTGATGACCTGATCATAAACTCCATTACGTTGGATGGAGCCACCTCCATAGAGGAGCAGGACGCGGGCGTCCGCCGGTATATGCTGGTCGAGCTGGGCAATGGTCTTCCGCCCAAAATGAATGCGGGTAGGGTTGTAGTAAGAAAAATTCAGCATGCTTCCGTCCTATGATGAAATCCCCATGACTGCAAGCCAAGCTGCCAGAAAACGGCGTTTCACCATTTAAGAGGATCGATCGGTTCTTGCTCGAGGTTGGTATAGGAAGGACGGGTGAGAAGCGAAGATGGCCGGGTTTACGAAGCAGGGGTGGTTGCGAGTGGCTATCCTGCTCTGTGGATTGGACATGAACCGGTGTTTCTGCATGCTGCCTCCCCGTTGTAATGCAGCCGATGGTTTCCATTCAGAATATCAGCAAGCACTTCGGTGCCGGGCCGCGCGTGCTGCAGGATGTCTCTCTGGAGGCTGCCAAGGGAGACTTTGTCAGTTTGATAGGTCCAAGCGGATGCGGGAAATCGACCCTGCTCAAAATGATTGCCGGTTTGGTCACTCCGACCTCCGGACTACTGCTGGTGGATGGAGTCACCCCCAGACAGGCGCATGACGATCTGTTTTTTGTTTTTCAGGAGGCCAATCTGCTCCCCTGGTTGCGGGTTGGCCGCAATGTCGAGCTGCCACTGAAATTGCGGAAGATGGCTCCCGCGCAACGGAGAGAACGCATGGAGCGTTTACTCCAACTGGTTGGACTTTCCGAGGCAAAAGACCAGTTCCCCTGGCAGCTCTCCAGCGGCATGCGCATGCGCGTATCGATTGCCCGGGCGCTTTCAGTTGCGCCCAAAATACTCCTGCTCGATGAGCCTTTCGGGGCGCTCGATGAGATGACCCGGGACCGACTGAACGAAGACCTCCTCTCCATCCGCGAACGCGATCCATTCACTGCTTTTTTTGTGACCCACTCGGTGTCCGAAGCGGTCTTTCTGTCGTCGCGGATTGTGGTAATGGCAGCCAAGCCCGGTCGAATCGAGGGGATCATCGAGGTGCCTTTTAGCTATCCGAGGACGGCGGCGTTGCGGGAGTCTCCGGAATACCTGCAGCTTCTGGCCGAAACCACCCATCACTTGCGGGAGGTCAATCAGCCGCGATGAAATTGTGGCGCTGGCATCATCTCCTGTTACCGGTCCTGACTGGAGCGGTCCTCTGGGGTTGCTGGCGTCTGGCCGCCTGGTTGATTTATCGTGCTCAAGTCGTGGGGCAAGGGGCTGATTCCCTGGAAGCGGAAAGTGTCCGTCGCCTCCTGCTACCGCTTCCCGGCGAAATGTGGTCTGCTTTCCTCATCCACCGGGGAGCTATTGCCGATGCCGCCTACAATACTTTTATGGCGGCGCTGGCTGGTTTCCTCTGTGCCGTCCTGATGGGGACCTGCATTGCTTTACTGCTGGCTTCGAGCCTGTCGATCAAACGGGCTCTCTATCCCTGGGTCCTGGTTCTGCAAATGACCCCGGTGATCATCCTCGCTCCCATCCTGGCCATCTGGATGGGGCAGGGCATGCTCAGTATTGTGGCAGTCACTTTCCTCATCGGTTTTTTTCCCATTGTCGCCAATACCACGATGGGCTTGCTTTCGACCGACCAGAACTTGCTGGATCTGTTCGCGGTCTGCAATGCCAGCAAGTGGCAGGAGTTCGCCTTTCTGCGCGTGCCCTTTGCCATGCCTTTTTTCCTGACGGGCCTGCGCATTGCCGGAACCCTCGCCCCGATCGGAGCCATCGCCGGGGATATCTTTGTCGGAAGCTCTGCCAACCAGCACGCCGGCCTGGGATTCCTCACTCTGGTGTTTCGCGCCACCCTCAATACACCCGCCTTGTATGCTACTGCCGCAGTAGCCTGCGTGCTGGGCTTTGTCTTTGTGGGTTGTATTAATCTGCTGCACTGGTGGGTGTTGCACAAATGGCATGACTCAATGGTCAAAAACCGTGAATGATATTCTGATGACACGAATCCTCAGCAGTTGGTTTTTCAGCCGCCTTGGGCGGTTTCTCTATTTTGTGGGAGCATGCTTTCTGCTTGGCTGTGGCCCTTCCGCGGTGGATCCCGACTCTCAGCAGCCGACCCGCATCGTCCTGCAGACTAACTGGCATGCCCAGCCGGAGCATGGCGGATTTTATCAGGCTTTGGTCAAAGGGTTTTATGCCGAGGAAGGGCTGGATGTCGTTATCCTGACCGGCGGCCCCAACGCCAACACCCTGCAGCGCGTGGTGCTCGGGCAGGCACATTTTTCCCACGGGCGGACGGATGACATCATTATCGCCGCATCAAAAGGCCTTCCCTTGGTCATGACCGGTGCCTTGATGCAAAAAGATCCCCAGGCCATCATGTTTCATCAATCATCCGGGATTGAGAACTTCAAGGATCTGGATGGTCGCCCCATCATGGCCACACCGGGGTTGGCATACATCGAAATACTCAAGCGGACGCATGGGATCGACTTCCCGGTCATTCCCAGTGACTTCGGTTTGGAGCGGTTCATTGCCGACAAGCAGTTCGTGCAGCAGGTTTTTGCCACCAATGAGCCATATTATGTCCGGCAGCGGGGAGCGGATCCAGGCTTGCTGATGCTTTCGGACTCCGGCTTTGATCCCTTTCGGGTCTGGTATACCTCGCGTGCCTTTCTACGGGAAAATCCGGAAGCGGTGGCTGCCTTTACCCGTGCCTCTATCCGAGGATGGCAGGATTATCTCAGCGGTGACCGCAGTGAGGCCAACGCCATGATTGCTGCACGTAATCCCATTATGACCGAGGCATTCATGCAATACAGCGTGGAGACGATGATCGCCCTTAATCTGGTAACCGGAGACGAAGGAGGCCTCGACCGTATCGGCTTCATCGATCGCCAGCGCCTGCAACAACAGATTCAGCAACTGCAGGAAATCGGCCTGCTGGAGTCCACCCCTGATCTGGATCGCCTGGTGGAAGACCGCCTGATGGAAGGGGCCGGGTCAGAGCACTGAACAGCATTTGATCCCTTCACGATCATGGATCCCTGCATCCCCTTCAGCAGAGGCCTCATTGCAAAAGAAGCTGAGCTTCCTGTTTTCATGGCTTGAAATCGGGAGAGCAGGGTGAATACTGCGCACCATGATAAAGACGTTGAGTCTGTTTGGCCTGATTGGGCTCCTTGCATTTTTTACCGGATGCCGGTCCCGGCAACATCCGGAATTGTATAAACCCGGTGACATGCCTACCTGGAGGACCGTGCAAACGGACCCGAACCTGCGCACCACCGAGGAACGCCCTCGCGTGGTCCTGAACACCAACATGGGATTGATCACGATCGAACTCTTCGAGCGGCAAGCACCTGTCAGTACGGCCAACTTCCTGCAGTATGTTGAGGATGGGTTCTACAACGGAACCCTCTTTCACCGGGTGATTCCGGGCTTTATGATTCAAGGGGGCGGCTTTGACATGAACATGCGTGAACAAGAGACCCGTAATCCCATCCGCAATGAAGCCGGCAGCGGGCTGCGCAATGTTCGCGGGACTGTCGCCATGGCTCGCACGGATGACCTCAACAGTGCAACCGCTCAGTTCTTTATCAACCTGATCGATAATACATTCCTCGATGGTGATGGCGTCACCGGCGGATATGCCGTCTTCGGCCGGGTGGTGCAGGGAATGGACGTCGTGGATCGGATTGCCTTTGTCGAAACCGGCACCAGGGAAGGAATGTCCGATGTGCCGAATGAGCCAGTGGTGATTCAGTCTGCATCGGTAGTCCGGTAACCCAGGCGGATATGGGACTGGACACCCTCTCCGCCAACTGGCCCGATTACCAGTTGCTCGATTCCGGCTCAGGTCGGAAACTGGAGCGCTTTGGCGATGTCCGCCTGATTCGCGAAGAACCCAAGGCCTGGTGGAGACCCGCCACCGGACAGGAGCAATGGGGAAAGGTGGCTGCCTCCTTTGACAGTTCGGGCAACTGGAAGATCCATCGCTCTGGTTTCCCACGATCCTGGCAGCTCCAATATGGAGCCGTCACTGCGATGGCCCGGCTCACCGATATGTCCAAGCATGTCGGCGTCTTTCCCGAACAGGCTCCCCACTGGGAATGGATCACGGAAAAAATCCGCTCCCGCCCAGGGGCGAAAATTCTCAATTTGTTCGGCTATACCGGGATGGCCTCTCTGGTGGCCGCGTCGGCTGGGGCAGAAGTCACCCATGTCGATGCCTCAAAACCAGCCTTGGCCTGGGCACGTCAAAATCAGGAACTTTCCGGGATGAGCGATTTCCCGATCCGCTGGTTGCTCGATGATGCTTTTCGCTTTGTTGCCCGTGAGGTCCGGCGGGGAAAACGCTACGATGCCATCCTCCTCGATCCCCCCAGTTTCGGGCGCGGGCCGAAGGGAGAAGTATGGAAAGTGGAACAGCAAATAGTCGAGTTTCTCCAGCTCCTGAAAAGCCTCCTCAGCGAGCAGCCCCTCTGTCTGGTACTCACCATGTACAACCTCGAAGCTTCTTCCATTATGCTGGAAAACCTGCTTCAGGATGCATTACCAAAAGGTCAGGTTTCAGCAGGTGAACTCGTATTGTGCCCGAAATACGGTCAAGCCCGCTTACCGCTCAGCCTCTTCGGGCGCTGGGAACCCCACGGGTGAAACACCTCCCATGCAAACACCCTACCATACCACCGATCTCAATGGCGAAACCCTGATCTGTCCGGACCCTGCCGCCATGCGGGAGGTGCTGGAGTCTCTGGAGGATGCTGACGATTACGGCTTCCCCGATGTCAGTCTGATCCATGAAAGCGGGTGGGCGATTACCGTCGATGCGGAATGGACTGCGGTGCTGGAGCGGGTGCCGGATGACGAAGAGACCCCGGCGCGTATGCTCGACTGTGGCTCGCTGGCATCCGCGCTCAACTTGTGGCAGCAACTGGCTGGAGGGAAGTTGGATGCTCTTCTAAGTCTTCCTTGGATTGAGCAGGATCCCGGTTCGTTGTAAGGCTCTGTCTTGAAGCCTATTTGCCCATGATACCCGCTTGCATCACCACCATACTGTGGAGTTTCAGCGTCATCGCGGCCCGTCGCTCCGTGCTGCAACTGGGGGAGAATGCCGCCAACTTCTGGCGCCTCTTGATTGCTGTTCTCGTTCTGGGCGGGGTGACACATTTTTTCGGCTTTGGGCTCACCACCTCCGCCTTTCTCATCTTTTTCCTCAGCGGTGTGGTCGGATTCGGCTTCGGGGATATCGGAGGGTTTTACGCCATGACCCGGATCGGCTCCCGCCTGACCATCCTGATGGCCCAGTGTCTGGCGGCTCCCATTGCCGGAATCACCGAATGGCTCTGGCTGGGAACCGTCCTCAGCTGGCGCGAGGTCGGGGCGATCAGTGTCATTTTGCTCGGGGTGGTCATCGCTCTGGTGCCAAAACGTGGAGAGATTCCCGCTGAAACCATGCCGCGCTTTCTCAGTGGTATCGCTTTTGGAGTGCTGGCCGGCGCAGGGCAGGGGATTGGAGCCGTACTCAGCCGGGTAGCCTATGCCGCCGCCGCTGAAAGCGGGGAGATCGTGATGGAAAACAAGGGAGTGCTCGACAGCATCCTGATTGGCGCCGGAGCTGGCTACCAACGCTTGTTAGGCGGGATCCTCATCGTAGCGAGCTTTTGGGCCTTGAGCTATTTCTACCGTCCCTGGCGCAGTTATCCCAGCCCTGAAGCCGCTCAGCGCTCCAAAGCAGAGAAAATCCGCTGGATTACCCTCAATGCGCTGGCGGGCCCAATCGTTGGAGTGGCTTTCTTCCAGTGGGCCCTTGCCACCACCCCTAGTGCGATCGTCCAGCCCATCATCGCACTCACTCCGATCGTCATCCTCCCCATGACCTACTGGTTTGAAGGCGAAAGACCCAGTCTACGTTCCATTCTGGGGGGACTTGTCGGCGTTGGGGGAGTGATTCTCCTCGCAGTAGCTTGAAAAAATTTACTTTTCCTATTGTTAGAACGGGCGAGGTTTTGCCCAAATCCACTCCCATAGGAAAAATTTGAACATTCGATATCTCTCTTTCGTCTCGGGTGTGCTTACGGGTCGTGATCACATCTGAGGTGGTGGAATCCAAATCCCCTTAAACCTCCAACTATGATTACCCAAACTCGAATATTCGTTCGGCGCTCTATGATGCTGGGCGCTTCGCTAGCGGTTATCTCATCGCTTCCGGCACAGGATCCGGGTGATGATATGGCCTTTGAACTCTCACCGTTTGAAGTCGGTGCTACAGCCAATATCGGTTATCGAGCGACAGAAACGCTCGCGGCCAGTCGTATCCGCACCGACCTCAGTGACGTTGGTTCAGCCGTTTCCGTGGTCGGCAAGGAAATGCTCCGCGACACGGGTGCGACCAACAACCAAACACTTCTCCAATACACCACTGGCACGGAAGTCAGTGGCCCGCTGGGGAATTTTGCAAATCTCGGCGGGGAGCGCCAAGACGACGTTGCCCAGCGCACCCGTCCACATGGCAGTAACCGTGTCCGTGGTCTTGTCTCCGCAGACCTGACGCGTGACTTTTTCCTTACGATCATCCCCTGGGACAGCTACAATACCTCCCGGGTGGATATCCAGCGCGGGCCGAATTCCGCCCTCTTCGGGGTGGGAAGCCCCGGTGGTATTATCAACGCGGGCATTGAAGGCGCGATCTTTGCCAATACCGGTGTGGTGGAGTTCCGCACCAGCAGCCATGGCGGTTTCCGCTCCAGCCTCAATGTGAACCGTGAAATCATTGAAAACGAGCTGGCCATTCGTGTAGCCCTCCTCCACGACAAGACCAAATATCGTCAGAAGCCGGCTTACAATAAGGATCAGCGCGGATTCATTGCCGCCCGTTGGGAACCTGATTTCCTCAACAACCGCAACGTCCGTACCGTCTTCAACGCGAACTTTGAGAAGGGTGAAATCGAGGGCAATCGTCCCCGCGTGGGCACGCCAGTTGACCTGATTTCCCCCTGGTTCCTGACCGAATCCCGTGATCTGCACAGTCCGACCCCTTATAATGCAAATGGGGACACCTATCTGGGCTCGATCCACCCGATGCGTTACAAGGGAGGCTACAATCCTTTCCTGATGGGTGGTGTCAGCACCGATTTGCGGACCTCGGACCTGATCGAAGCCAACCCGAACTTGCAGGATCTCGGTGCAGCCCGTGGTATTCCCGGTGCCCTGCCTCTGGGATTCCCCACCACCGAACGTTGGCTGAATCCCGGTTCCGTGGGGACTGGAGCAGCTTGGGTGGACTTCAATTCCCTTGGATTTGCCGGGATCTTCCCCAATCATGATAGCTCAGAGTTGGCGCATTACCTGAGTTCCTCTCCGGTCAGCCGTTTCCGGGCGATCAACGCCACGGGGTCTCCGGTTGAAGGCATCAATGGATTCCGTATGCCGCTGATGTCGGGTATTACCGCGTTCGATGACTATGTTTCTGCACTCGGTAATTTCGAGCGCAACGAAGCCTTTACTTTTGCTGGTCAAGGCGTCTATCGCCGGACCACGATTGATGATCCAGGTATGCTCGACTTCTTCAACCATCTCTTGGATGGACCCAACAAGAAGGAATGGAACGAGTTTGATGCGTTTAACATCAGTATGGAGCAGATGTATTTTGGGAACCGTCTCGGTTTTCAAATTGCTTATGACAACCAGACCTACCGTGAAGGCCGCGAAGACCTCCTTGGCGGAGCACCTGCCCTCACCATTGATGTGTTCAGCCACCTGCCAATCGCGGATTATGATGCGGCCTCGGATACCTGGACTCCCCGTCCGAATCCCAACTTCGGTCGCCCGATGCTGATCGGCCAATCCGGCGGAAATAACGAAAGTGAAACCAAATTCGAGACATGGCGCTTCACGCCATTCTTCGAACTGGATTTTGCCCGCGATGTTTTTGACAACGAAAATCTCATTACCCAAATCCTTGGTCGGCATAATTTTACCGGCCTTCTGGAGCGGCATGAGCGTCGTTTTGAGACTACTTCCTGGGCACGCTGGGCGATGACTCCGGATACCTTCCGGATGATTCGGAACAATCCGACAGCGGTTGCCCGCCTAACCGGTGGTCTCGATACCCGGAACATCCCCACGGTTCACTATCTGGGTGATTCCATTGCCAGCGCTACCAATCCTTCCGCGCTGAACATTCCGACCCTGAGTGCTCGCCAGCAATTGGAGTCCGCTCAGGCCATTTATTTCAGCACCGTTTACAATATGGACACTGCTCCGGCTCCCAACACTGCCTGGCCTGAAGGGGAAACGGTGGGGCTGCAACTTCACCAGAATGGGGTTGGTCCGGTCTTCCGTAATCAGGCGAACAACCCCGCCAATTACGTTGGCTGGCAGCATAACAACCAAATGGAAGTGATGCTTGCTTCCGATGACAAAGAGTTCCTCTACACCGATAACAACAAGAATCGTGAACTCATCGAATCCTGGGCCCTGATTGATCAGTGGCGCATGTTCAATGACAAGGTCATCCTCCTCGGTGGTATCCGCAAGGACAAGATTAAGAGCTATGCCCACTATGTTCCCGGTGCCAATGACGACATCAATGATCCCTCGACACTGAACTTCCGTGCGCGTCCCCGGCACCCGGACTTTGACTATGTGCTGTTTGATGCTCCCTATCCGGAAGCGCTCCAGTCCGAATTCAAAAGTAAGACGCTGAAGACTTACAGTGTGGTGGTGAAGTCCCCGGATTTCATCAATCGGAACATGCCTTGGGATATGAATTTCAGCGTGTTCTATAATTTCTCCGAGAATTTCCAACCCTCGGTGAGAAATGACGTGTTTGGTGATCCTATTCAGCCCCCGACCGGTGAAACCCGTGAATACGGTTTTACGATCAGCGCCTTCCAGGATCGCGTTTACCTTCGAATCAACCGGTTCGAGACGGAAATCCAGAATCAGTCTGAACCTCTGGGCAGTGGATTCAACTTCGTCTCCAAGGCCGGGGATGAAGTCATGCGTGGTCTGCAGTTCTCCCATGCGATCCTCTACACGGATACCGTCATGAACCACTCGGATCCGGCGATTCGTGCCCGTGCCCGTGCCGAACTTCCTGTGTTCACTACCGGTAACAATTACACCTATACAGTGTTTGGTGCGGATCCACGCGATCCCAACACCTTTATTTCCGCGTATCAGCCTGATGGTGAACCGGAAGACTGGACGGAAGCTGACCTGCGTGCAGCCCACGCCTTGGCGGTTGAACATGCCCGTGGATTCATTCGTGACCTCGAAGCAATGGATCGCAGTGATGTATTCCTTAGCAACTTCCAGTTGGATCGTGAATTCCTCCCGACCAACCCGGATCAACGTCAGGCCCTACGTGAAATCATGGTGGGCGAAGCGGAATTCCTCTATGGAAGCTACAATCCGTTCACTGACTACTTCGGCGGTATCGATCGGATCGACCCGCAGAATTATGCCATCACCAGTGACTCCCTCTCCAAGGGAACGGAAGTGGAACTCTTCCTCCGTCCGACTGACAACTGGGATATCTTCCTCAACGTCGCGAAGGTGGATGCGACCCGCCTGAACATCAGCGGTACCATCGCCAACTGGATTGAGCAACGCTGGGAAATGTATCAAGGCCCCTCCGGCGAGATGCGCTGGTGGAATGGTGGTGCCAGCACCGACACCGGCTTGATGCGTTACTCCAGCACCGACAACGGAGCCTATTATGAATACATGCTGCGCCGCGCACAGGAAGGTAACAATGTGCCTGAGCTGCGTCCCTGGCGCGTGAACATTATCACCAACTACCGCTTCTCTGAAGGTGCCCTTCGTGGAGTGAATGTCGGTGGTGGTTATCGCTGGCAGGACCGCAACATCATCGGTTATGGCGTGATCGAAAATGCCCCCTCGGCAGGTCCGGACAACCCGGCGATCGGTGTGTTTGACGTCAACAAGCCCTTCAAGGGCCCGCGTGAAGACGCCGTTGACTTCTGGATCGGCTACCGCCGCGAGATCATGAATGGCATTGACTGGAGTATCCAGTTCAACATCCGTGACGCCTTCCACAGCTCCCGCCTGATCCCGATCACGACCAATCCGGATGGTTCCGCCGCCGCCTACCGTATTTCGGAAGGGCGTCGCTGGGAAGTCACCACCCGGTTTGAGTTCTAATCACGTTTTATTTGTCTGACAGTTTCAGCGCCGGTCTCTCTTTTTGGGGGGTCGGCGCTTTTTTTGTATCCTTTTGAACAAAAAAAGGATGCGAATTTCGTTCTGATGTAGAAAATTCTGGAATAATCGGGGTGTTTAAGTCATCTTATAGGCTATGAACTTAATATCCCCGCTATCACTCCGTTCTCTGTTCTTTATTCTCGCCAGCTCTTTCTTCGCCCTTTCGATGGCCGCCGGTGAAAGGGCAGCATGTTGTTCTGCAGAAGAGGTAAAAGCTGAGGCGTGCTGCTGTATGGAAAAAGAGGACTGCTGCTGTGCGGTCGCCGCATGCTGTGCCGAAGGCAAAAAGGCCTGTGAAAAACCCTGCTGCGACAAGGACAGGGAAGCCTGTGCCAAAGCCTGCAAGGACAAGGATTGCGGAGACAAGAAATGCGATGATAAGAAAAAGTGCTGTGGCGAATCAAAATGTGACGACAAAAAGGCCGCCGCTTGCTGCGAATCAGAAAGGAAAGCTCCCCCGCCACCTTCCTGCTGCGCAGGTTGAGGATCGATTCGATTGCTTCCCTCGGAATTTGCGTTCCCACACTTTTCCGGGATAGTGATCACAGTGTGATTTTTGTCCTCAAAAAACGACCGATCCTTTTTTCCGTAGCCGCGACGATCGCCCTGTCGATTTCCGCGGCTGTTTTTTATTTCAATGCCAGCCCCAAGCCCAAACGGATAACGGAGGCCGTATCGAGCCCTCATGCAGTCGGCTCCGAGGGGTTCCGCCATGCCATGGGGGTACTCATCGGGACTCCCATTCTGGAAGGGAACTCGGTGGAGGTGCTTGCCGGGGGCGAAGCCATCTATGCATCCATGCTGGAGGACATTTCTGCCGCGGAAAGCACCATCACCCTGGAATCTTATGAGTTCTGGGGTGGCAAGGTCTCGAAAGCCTTTGCAGATGCCTTATCCGAGCGAGCGGAGGCTGGTATCTCCGTTCATGTGATTCTCGACTACATTGGTTCTTACCAGGCGGATCGTTCGGTTTTCCGCCAAATGGAAGAAGCAGGGGTTGAGTTGGTTCTTTGGCGGGAGCCAAGTTGGTACCGCAGCTCACGGTTTAACCATCGCACACACCGCAAGCTCCTCGTAGTCGATGGTCGGATCGGCTACACCGGTGGGGCCAACCTTGCCGATGCCTGGCTGGAGAGCGAAACGGAGCATCCTTACCATGATTACCACTTTCGCTTTACTGGTCCGATTGTTTCTTACCTGCAGGCGGCTTTCCTCGATAATTGGATCGCTTCCCAAGGCAGTCTGCTCATCGAAGACATTTACATCGGCCAACCGGATCAGACCGGTTCGGTCGCGGCTCAGGTTGTCATCAGTTCGCCCCGTGAAGGACAAAAGCACATTCGAACGAGTTTTCTCTTCGCGATTGCCTCTGCCCGAGAGCACATACGCATCCTCTCCGCATTTTTCTATGTCGACCCGGAAGTCGAGCAGGCATTGATCGACGCGGTCGAGCGTGGCGTCCGGGTCGATGTCGTGGTTCCCGGAGAAAAAGTCAGTGAACCCTGGGTACGCTTCGCCTCCAGAAATCGTTGGGGAAATTTGTTGAAAGGTGGCGTGCGAATTCACGAGTACCAACCTTCCCGTTTGCATGCCAAAGCCATGATCATAGATTATGATTGGGTCACAATCGGTTCCGCGAATTTTCACAATCGTTCCTTTCGTCTCAATGATGAAGCGAATGTTTTTATTTATGATCCTGATTTCACCGCCTCCATGATTGCCATCTTTGAGCGGAACCTGGAGCAGACGGTTGAATATGACTATGCGCAGTGGCAGGAACGCCCCTTTACCGAATGGTTTCGCGGAGCACTCGGCAACCTGATCGGGGCTCATCTCTAGGGATGGACGAGGTTTGACCTTGCCCGCGGCGGCACTACCGTCCGCAGTATGATGAAGCTTGTTGTGTTGGATGCCGAGACCTTGGCTTTTGCAGACGCAGAATGGGAGGCGGTCGCTGCCCTGGGCGAACTCCGGTTGTTTCCTTCCACTTTTGGGGAAGAGGATACCATTGCCCGTTGCGAGGGAGCGATAGTGGCGATGACCAACAAGGTGCCGTTTTCCAGACGGATCATAGAAGCGCTCCCCGAACTTCGTTGCATCTGTGTGCTGGCGACCGGCTACAATGTCATCGATCTGGAGGCAGCCCGTGAAAAGGGAATCGTCGTCTGCAATGTCCCGGCCTACAGCACGGATTCGGTTGCCCAGCATACCCTGGCCATGATTCTGGGCTGGACCAATGCGGTCAGCCTGCATGCCGATTCCGTCAGGGAAGGGGGCTGGATTCGCAGCCGTCAGTTTTCTTACATGCTTCGTCCGATTCAGGAGCTTTCCGAGCTGACGGTTGGCGTCATTGGGTTTGGAGAGATCGGGAGGCGGGTAGGCGAGATTCTGCATTCCCTCGGGGCAACGATTCTCGCCTCGATGCGGACCCCTCGCCATCCCCCCGCATGGGAGCGCTTTGCCTTTGCCTCTACCGAAGAGATTTTTGCCCAGGCGGATGTCGTCAGTCTGCATTGCCCGCTCACTGCCGATAATGCCGGGATGGTGAACGCCCGCCTGCTCAGGACGATGAAACCCAATGCCTTGCTTATCAATACTGCCCGCGGAGGATTGGTGAATGAGCAAGATCTGGCCGATGCGCTCAATCAAGGACGGATCGCTGGAGCCATGTTGGATGTGGTGTCCGCTGAGCCGATGCATTCGGATAACCCTTTGCGGATGGCCCGTAATTGCTGGATCACCCCGCATCTCGCCTGGGCCAGCGCCCCTGCCCGGCGGCGTTTGATTGCTGAAACTGCGGCCAATATCGAGGCTTACCAATCAGGCTCTTTCCGCAATGTGGTTTCCTGATCGCTTGAGCAGCTGCGTTCTGTTTTGTGCCGGGGTGATCGGACTCTTATCCGGCTGCCGGGACTCCAGTCCCACAGTTCACCGGCTCGAAGCGGTCCGGGTGCTCCCGGTGGAAGCTCCGCATGCGGTCGAACCTTCCGGGCTCTATCTACGCGATGGCAGACTGTTTACCATCTGTGACAAAACAGATGATACTGTTTTCGAAATCCTCATCGAGGATGATCTGGCCAGAATGGTTCCCTACCTTCAGTTCAACCCTCCGTTGGGCAATGCGCCCATGGATTTCGAGGGCATCACTGGTGGCCCCGCTGGCTCTTTTTATCTGCTTTCTGAAACCTTTGGAAGGGTTATTCAGGTCTTTCCTGAAGGCCGTTCCGAATGGGTTTCATCTCCAAGCCTCATTTACAGTGGTCAGCAATCCGGTTACTTCTCTGAACCGGGAGCAGGGTTGGAGGGCATAACCCGGCTGGCGGATGGTTCGTTGCTTCTGGCTATTGAACGGCAACCGCGCGGCCTGGTCCATTTTCCCCATCCCGGTGAAATGGAGATTCAGCAACTCAATGCCACCCGCTTCGTGGAGGAACTGCCGATGATGCGTGTCAGTGATTTCACCGGCTTGTTTTACGCCGAAGAACGGGTCTGGGCGCTCTTTCGCAATGCCGACCTGATCACTACCCTCGAACGGGGAGCAGATGGCTGGCAAGAAGGAGAGGAAGCCTGGTCTTTCCGGCATATCGTTCAGGATCCTCAATGGGCATACCGTGACATGCGTTTTGGTCATGGGGAAGGTCTGGCCCTCGATGAGCAGTATTTTTATGTCATCCTCGACAACAACCAGGATGCACGGCGGCAGGACCCATCGGATCGTCGGCCATTGCTCTTGATCCTGTCGAGGGATCATTGAGCGAACGGATACAGGGAAGGATTGTCAGTCCGATTTTGCCTGTTAGGGTGCGTAAATGGAATATCGTCAAATCGGGCGTTCGGATATCAAGGTTTCGGAAATCTCACTCGGCTGCTGGACGATGGGTGGGTTGAACTGGGTCGAAGGTCGGGCCAACGGGTGGGCTAACGTTGATGAGGATGAGATCACGGCAGCCGTCAAACAGGCGGTCGATGCCGGGGTGAATCACTTTGACAACGCCGATGTTTATGGCAACGGCCGGGCAGAACGTATGCTGGCAAGAGTGTTTCAACGGCTGGGACTGGCCTCGGAGGATTTCATCGTCGCCACCAAGATGGGCCATTTCAAAGGAACGGCCGCCCATGCCTACGAACCCGCCCACATTCGCCATCAATGCGAGCAGAGCCTGATCAATCTGCGCAGGGATTACATCGACATTTACTATTTTCACCATGGGGATTTTGGCGAAGGGTATGCTTTGCTGGACGATGCCGTAGCCACGATGAATGCTCTGGTGGAGGAAGGGAAGGTCAGGGTCAAAGGGCAAAGCGCCTACGCCAGCAAGCATTTCGAGCAGATCGTCCCCAAGCTTCAGCCCGACGTTCTCCAGAGCTGGGCGCACGCCCTCGATACAAAGTTCATCCGTCCCGGGACGATTGTGGCTGAACTCCTGCGCAAGCACGGCATGAGCTTTGTCGCCTTCAGTCCACTCGCCCAGGCCCGCTTGCTGGGGAAATTCGATCCTTCCCGCCCTCCGCAGTTCGAACCCGGTGATCACCGTGCCGGAAACGCCGCTTTCACTGCCGAAGCCCTCACCGAACTGGCTCCGAAAATCGAGGCCTTGAGGGCACGCTTTGGGACTTCGGTTGAGGACCTCGCGGGTGTTGCGTTACGCTATATCCTCGGCTTTCCGCGGGTGGCCTGTGTCATACCAGGCTTTCGCAACGAAGCACAGGTCTTGGCCAATCTGGCCGGAGTCACTCGCACCCTGAGCGATGCGGATCGAACCTTTATCGCAGAACTCATGCAGGATTGAGGGCGATAGATTGAACTGCCCCTTATTCTTCCGCCCACTGCCTGTCCCGGGCTGCGGTAATGGGCTTGGCCTGTGCAAGGAAATCGCCAAGGCTTGCGGATATGAATGCACAAGCCACCGCACTGATCGTCCATGGAGGCTGGGAAGGCCATCAGCCCGCTGAAGTAGGGCGGATTTTCTCGGGCATACTCGAACGGGAAGGATTCGTCGTTCACCTCGCGGATTCATTGGAAGCTTTTGAGGACGGGGATGCCCTCAAGGAACTGGATCTCATCGTTCCCATCTGGACAATGGGCGAAATCAGTCCGCAGCAAAGTGAAAATGTCAGCGAAGCCGTAGCCGATGGAACCGGACTGGCCGGGTGCCATGGTGGGATGTGTGATGCCTTTCGGAAAGATGTTCTCTGGCAGTTTATGACCGGTGGGAACTGGGTCGCCCACCCAGGAGGAGACGGGGTGCCGCATCGGATTGATATCCGCAACTCCAGCAGCCCGATTACCGCCGGGATGACAGACTTTGATGTTTCAACCGAGCAGTATTATCTTCAGGTCGATCCGGCCATTGAGGTGCTCGCAACCACCCGATTCCCGGTTGAACACTGGTACCACTCCAGTAACGGCTCGGTGGATGTTCCCCAGATATGGACAAAGCGCTGGGGTGTGGGGCGGGTCTTCTACAACGCCCTCGGACATCAGGCCGATGTGGTCCGCATTCCCCAGGTCAGCGAGCTGATGCGCCGGGGATTTCTCTGGGCTGCTGAAGGCAAGGCGATTGCCCGCCGTGAAGGCCTCACTGCCGATTCCTTTCGCAGCGACAAGAAAATGTTCTAGTCCTGCTAGCTGGCTGCATTGCCATTGGGGTTTCGACAATGTTCAAACTATTCGTTCTCAGCAGCCCGACACAAAAAAACCTCCATTACAGGAGGATCGATAAAGACTAAATGGTGGAGCCGATCGGGATCGAACCGACGACCTCCACAATGCCATTGTGGCGCTCTTCCAACTGAGCTACGGCCCCAAAAAGAAAGCGAAGAGACAAGCTCGCGAGTACTCTTCCGTCAACCGAAAAAGAAGACTATTTTTCCTGATCCTCTAGAATTCTCTGCAGCGTCTCCATTTCGGTTGCCATCCGGGATTGACTGTGTTCGCGGGCGATTTCCAGGGGTGTCTTCCCGCCGCTCGTTTTCAGAGTAAAATCGGCCCCGGCGGCATGGAGAGCCGGAATGAGTTGATAGAAAGGAGTCTGCGCCAGATAGTGCGCCGCACTGAAGCCCTGCAGATCCTGAAGGTTTGGGTCAGCCCCTTGCATCAACAACAGCCTGAGCACTTGTTCTGCATCGGCCACCTTGGAAGCAGCACTGCGGGATGAACCACCTCGCATTTCCTGTCGGGCAAATACCAGAATGGCTTCGTGCAAAGCGGTCCTTCGATCGAGATCACCCGTATCAAGCAGTTCCGCCAGCCCATTGTTCAGCACATAGCGAGTGATTCGGGGATTGGTTCCCCGAACCGCAAAATGGAGCAAGGTTTCCCCCGTGGCAGGTCGGGACAAAAGCTCCTCTCTCGACGGCATTTGCTCCAGAACCCAGTTGAATATCTTTAGGTTTCCGCCTTCGGCCGCTGCCATCAGGAGGGTATAGCCCTGCCGGGTCCTGGTCGTCAGATCCCTCGCTTGGGCTTGATTGCGCACCCGCACAAAGATGTCCTCACTGCCTCCCTTGGCCGCAGCCATCGCCAGCGTATAACCTTCATCGGAACGGAAGGCACCAAGCCCGGTTTGACGGGTTACAAAATCAAACAGGTAGGTGTCTCCCGACTCCGCTGCGGCCATGACGAGCGTATAGCCATCCGGACGGTTGCGCCGATGCTCCGAGCTGCGTGTGAGCAGAGCTTCTAAAAATTCAAGATTACCGTTGCGGGCTGCCCACATCGCCAGCGTCGTACCATCTCTGCTGATACCATTGGTCGGGGCCCCTTCTTCCAGTAAATGCCAGGCTGCAGTTCGCAGATCATATTGGACCGCCCGCAAGAGATTGCCCGAAGTGGGCTCGGCACCGTGCAGAATCGTGACAAAACAGAGCAACGGAAAGAGCCTCTTCAAAAACAGAACGATGTGAGCTGAAACGCGCATAGACTAAGTGCACAGGATGCTGCAGGGATTCCTCACGATAGCAAGGAATCACGGGGTGGACAGCCGCATTCCCTATCTCGGAAAGTTGACGCCTCCGTGTAGCGTTGGATCATTGGCAGGTGTGTGCCGTCCGTCTTCAGGGCATCCCGATATTGCCGAAGGCAAGGGGTGACCAGCTGGCTTCTCCCCGGCTGATGACATCACGGTCGGTGGGGGTGTCCGTTTCGGATTGAACGCCGACCCCATATTGAAAGGTGTATTGCCCGTTGCCTTCGTATCGAAAGAGACTTCCCAGTGAGACCCGGGCCGGCACCGTTCTCCGCAGAGGAGTGGTCGCGGTGGTGTTGGTCGGGAAATTCAGATTGTGCACCACCAGATCAGGAGCTTCTTCATTGAGCAAGCCGACGGAAAACCCGGCGGCAGTGCGGGCCGCCGCTTCCAATGCAGTACGAATCGGGGGGCGAAGCTGATGACCTTTGGATCCGAAAACAGTTGGGTAATCTTCGGCCGGGATGGCCAGGGAGACAGCCACTCCGGGCAGGCCCCAGTGGGCCCCTTCGAGGGCTCCGGCGATGGTTCCTGAACTGTAGAGCAGGGGGACCGAAGTATTGTGACCCAGATTGATCCCTGACACCACCAGCCGCGGGCGCTCTTGCAGCAACTGTCCCAACGCGAGGTTGATACAGTCGCTGGGAGTCCCGTCGATCGACCAGGCTGCGTAGCCCGCCACTTCAGTGGCCTCAGCCCGAACCGTTTTGTGCCGACTCATCGCCCGCCCAATCCAGCTTTGCTCACGGCTTGGTGCGGCGATCACTATCCGGAAATGCGCTGACAGCGCTTTTACCAACTCTTGGAGAAAGGCTGAGTCGATACCATCATCATTGGTCACCAGTGCAAGGGGAGCTTGTGTCATCTCCGTCCAAGATGAGCCAAGCGCCCCAATTGTAAAGGGCGAGCTGCCTTCCATCTATCCCCACCCGTTACCCCCCCTCCCAGACACGAATTCCCAGTAACAGGTAAGCCCCTGTCTTCCAGTACAACCCTAACGTGGCGTACGCCACGTTTGGGTTGTACTGAAAAAAACCTCAGTTCAGGAATGAGAAAGAAAAAAATCTCTTCATCTCAGTTTAAGAAATCATCTCAGTTTAAGGAAATAAGCCAGATTCAGAGTCATTTGGCATTTTCATGGATCGTCTTTCTGTCATAGAAAAAGGGACATGAGAATGTGGCGTACGCCACGTTAGTGTTGCGCAGTTAGGGCTTAGACGAAGTGTTGGTTGGGGGGGATGTCACGCACCGTCGGCGGTGCATAACCAGTGACCCTTGTGATCTGTTCATAGCTCCAGCGATGACGTGCCAACAAAAGGATTACCTGCACACGCCGCGTCTCGCACTCATTGCGACACTGCTTGAGCAACGCCAAAATCCGGGACTCTAAATCAACTGGTAGTTTCCTTCTGATTGATGGCCCGCATTGTCCTACTCAGTGCTGGCTTGGAGGAGGAGTTGCCTTTTGCCCTCAGGCTTCCTTGAAACCGCGGGCGAGGATGGTTTGGAAGAAGGGTTCCTGGCTTTCCTTGGTTACGGTTTCCACGGAGATTCGGGTAAAGCCGGCCTCTTTGAGATAGGTATAGACCTGATTGTGGGTAAAACCCAGCCAGCGGTCCGCGTAGAGATCACGGGCTTTCTCGAACTGGTGCTCCAGCAGATCGATAATGGCAACCTGCCCACCGGGCCGGAGAATCCGGAAGGATTCGTTCATCGCTACTTGAGGATGCTGGGCGTGGTGGAGGGCCTGGCTGAGCAGAGCGAGATCCACACTTTCCGCTTCGAGCGGAACGGATTCAATATCCCCGAGTTTGTATTCGAGGTTATCGATGCCATGCTCAGCCGCAAGTTGTGCCCCGACTTCGACCATGCGTGGTGAATTGTCGATACACCAGACCTTGCGGGCCTGACGGGCCAGCAGTTGCGAGAGCACACCTTCCCCGGCACCAAGGTCGGCAATGTCGATGGAGGGAGTCAGAAAGAGCAGGAAATGGCCGATAGCCTCCCATGAGCGGCCGGGGCAGTAGTGTTTGCCCAGACGCCCGGCGACTTCATTAAAATATTGCTCGGTTTGCTGGCGACGACGTTCAAGTATCCGCTCAAGATGCCGCTGGTCTTCGCTGACCGCATCATCATGCGCAGTCGCATCAAGGACGGTGTCCAAGAGTTGCTTGGAGATCCCTTTCAGTGCCCGGTTGAGTTGATAAAAACTCCGTTTTCCGTCTTTTCGATCCACCACCACTCCGGCTTGCCGGAGAATGCCCAGATGGGTCGAAATCCGGCTCTGTCCCATATCGAGAACTTCCTGCACCTCGGCAACGCTGAGTTCTTCACTGCGCACCAGATGGATCAGGCGCAGGCGGGTGGGATCGGCGAGAAGTTTGAGCAGTTCAACAGTTTCACTCATTACTGTCCAAAAGGATGACGCCCGTAAGCGAAGTCTGGCAAGTTGCAATTGAGCAATGAAAAACCCCGGCATGACGGGCATACCGGGGTTTTAAAGGATATAGAGGAATAAGAGATTTAGCGGCGGTCAATCCAGCGGCCGATGGATTCGATCCGCCATTTGTCCTTGTGGCCGTCCACCTCGATCTCGACCACTTCACCGACTTTGCGTCCGGTCAGAGCGCGGGCCAGCGGGGTCTGATAAGAAAGGATGTTGCTCTCGGGATCGCTGTCCCAGGCCCCAAGAATGGCGTAGCTGTGCTTGGCGCCACTGGAAGCCTGGATCAATTCCACCGTGCTGCCGATGCCGACGTTTTCGGTGGGGGCTTCGGAGAAGTCCGTCACCTTGGCGCGATTGATATCACGCTCCAACTCCGACTTGCGGGCGAGCAGGATGTCCTGTTCCTGACGGGCCATTTTGTACTCAGAGTTTTCCTTGAGGTCACCATGGGCGCGTGCTTCGGCAATATCCACTTTGTTACGGGGGATGTCGACCGAGACGAGTTGTTCGTATTCCTTTTTGCGTGCGTCAAAGCTGATCTTGGAGACGACAAGCCCTTCGACTGCCGTAGTGCTTTCGGAAGCATCAGTGGCCCCTCCGGAAACCAGTTGCTGCACGCTGGGGAAGATCTTGATGAAGCGGGCGAGGAGGGACTTCTTGGAAAGATCCTCAAAACCCTGATTGAGCAAGAGGGTTTGCGCCAGATCGTGAGCCGTTTCCGGGGTCGCGGTGGAGAGGAGATCACCGATCAGGTCCGGATCTTCCAGCAGTTGATCTGCGAGGGGGATTCGGCGGGTACCGGCGGTCTGCAAGGCTTCATAGTCAATCGCCCAGAAAATAGCGCTGAGTAGTCGCGGCGCGATCAGAGGATTGAGCATTTTGGAATACTTGCGGGAATTCCGGTTCTTCAGGATCCAGGAAAGCACCGGGCCCTTTAAATTCTGTTCCACCAGCCAGCGTTGGAAGACCTTGGAGATTTCCTCCTCAAACCCGTGCTCCATCAGGAAATTGACGCATTCTGCCGTGAATTTTCCGGAGCTGTGTTTGAGCAGTTCGAAGACATGGCGATCCCATTCCTCTGTGTAGGTCCGCTTGATCAGGTCTACAAAGCGTTTGTGATGGCTGGCGGGAATCTGATCGGCCAGTTCCGGCAGGTTGGCCGAGGCCATGATAATGGAATGTGAAGTCGGCTCGAGGGCCTCCACGTCGGAGTGGATGAAGCGGGCGAGGTCATTGCGCACCCAGATTCCATAGAGGCGCTGTCCGGGGTTGAGCTGCCTGGTCTCAGCGAGGGAGGCCGTCAGCTCGCGGAGAACATCCGGGAGGGCTTCCTCTATGTCCTGGTGTTTGACCGACAACTCTTCCAGGCGGCTGGCGAGGAGAATCTTTTTCTTCGGCGCCTTGGTTTCAAAAAATTCTTCGAGGATCTCGTCCTCCGGCTTGACCGGTTCATCCCGCAGCACGTAAGGCTCACTTTTTTTGGAAGGGACGGCGATGCGCGGATCCTTGACCAAGAGCTTTTTGGTTTGGGTCCACCATTTTTTGTAGCGGGTGGAACCAATCAACCGGGCGAGGGCTGTTTCCAGCTCAGTGGTGGTGGCGGACTTGCTCTCATGGGCATCGAGAATTTCCACAATGACGTCCACCGGACGTTTCTTGATCATTTCTTCGACCCGCTCCGGTTCCTTGCGGGAGGCAACCAGGATATCGTCTTCCCGGAGGATCTCGAGTTTATCCACGCAGAAGGCGGGATCCATGGCGTGCCCCTCCTGGCCTTCTTCGAAATCGATGATCAGTTTGTTTTCCTGAGCGTCGTAACCTTGGATTTTTCCCATGCCCCATGAGCGGTGAACGCAATAGTTGCCGGGCTGCATGGATTCGAGTTTCGCCCGATAGCGTTTAAGCCGGGGCGTCTTTTGGATGAGCAAATCGATTGCTTCCTGATTCATAAACGTGTCTAGTCCGAGGGTTTAAACCATCCATCCAGTCACCCCCCGTTCTCTTGGTCAAACAAAAGTTTAGAAGCTTGGCACTACAACATTCAACTGCATGGGAGTTTGCCTGGGAAGCCGCACACCAGTTTGAGGCCTCTCCAGGCAAAATCGAAGGCATCCCGGTATCCTGGGAGCAGGAGTCCGCAGCGCTGCGTCGACGGGCCCAGCGCCTGTTTTTTGGCTATGTGCGCTGGAAGCTGGCCCTTGAGGCCCGACTGCATCCCTGGCTGCGCAAGCCGCCGCGCCCGAGGCTGGCGGCTTTGGTCAAGGTGGCGGCCTATGAGCTGATGGCGGCCTCACCGGAGGAGCATCCTGCGATTGTCCATCATGCTGCGGGCTTGGCCAAGTCCCGGCTCAGCCAGGGAGAATCGGGGCTGGCCAATGCGGTGCTGCGCCGCTTTGCCCAGTCTCTGGAGGCCGATCCGCTCTCGGCGGAATCCGCTCATCCGGAGTGGTTGCTGAAAAAATGGCGCTCCTCACTGGGGCAGGCCGCGACGCTGGCACTCTGTCAATGGAATCAGCAGGAGCCGCAGACTTTTGTCCGCTGGGACGGGGAGGGGAGCGCCCCGGAAAACTGGCAGCCGAGCCCGTGGCCCGGATATTTTGCGGTTTCGGGGGAGGACTGGAAGGATTTGCGGCCCATGCTCGATGCGGGTCAGGCCTATGTACAGGATCCCTTTGCCCGGCATCCGGTGGAGCTGCTTGATCCACAAGCGGGTGAAACGATTCTTGATGCCTGCGCGGCACCGGGGGGCAAGTCACGGGGTATTCTACGCGCCTGGGGGAAGGGGCCTGGGGTCCTGGTTTCGGCGGACCTTCCGGGCAATCGCATGCAGAGGCTGGAAGCAAATTTGCGCTGTATTCCACCGGGGATTCAGTCTTTTGTCCATGGAGTGGATCTGGAGGTCATTCAGCCCGTAGTCTGGCGGGAGGCCGGGCTTCCGGATACCTTTGATGCCATCTTGATCGATGTGCCCTGTTCCAATACCGGGGTGATGGCCCGCCGCCCGGACATTCGCCATCTCCTCACCCCGGACCAGATGAAGGCATTACCACCGCTACAGCTTTCCCTCCTGGAATCGGTTGCCCGTCTGCTCAAGCCATGGGGGCGCCTGGTCTACAGCACCTGCAGCCTGGAGCCGGAGGAAAATGAGAAAGTGGTCGCTGCGTTTCTGGAACGACACCCTTGTTTCCAGCTTCATTCCACCCGCCTGAGTCGACCATGGGAGGATGCACATGACGGCGGGGGTGCATTTCTGCTCGTCCGCACGGATGAATCAGTCTAACAATGCCAGCACTAAAACCCCATGAGCCGATCGACATTCTTTTCCCACACGGTTCGTATCTCCAGTTGGATCGGAGATCTCGTCCTTACCGGTTTGGCGGTATGGCTGGCCATTCACAACCGCGACCAGATGACCCTTCATCTGGCCTTTGCCCTCGGGCTCTGTGTGGTTCTGGGGGGGATGCTGCCGATTACCGTTTATATCGTGGATTATTTCTTTGCCCAGAATGCCAGACGCCTGGCGGAGGCCCGGGGCCCGGAGAATCTGCATACGGCCATGGTTCAGCTGGATGAGTTGAGCCGACGGGTAGAGGAAGCGGCCCGCAGTGCCGCCAAGTCCACCATTGTTGCCCGGCAGATTCCGGATCGTATCGAAGAGCGTTTCAAGCAGCTCTCGGTTCTCAGTGATCGTCTCGATAGTGAAATCCTGATGCGGTTAGTGGAGGGAATCCAACAACTTACTCCACGGCTGGAGGCACTGGAACAGGCGGACCGCACACTGCAGTCCAGTCTGGAGAATTGGAAAGCATCGATGGAGGAAAGTCTCCAACAGCTGCAACGGCAAACCGTCGCGCTGGAGCAGGGTCTGAAACAGACAAAGCAAGGAGAACACCTGCTGAAACCACTGAGTGTATTGGTGGAACAACTACAGTCGGAATTCGAGAATCTGCGCCAGGCGGTTGAGCGTGATGGATTGGTCCAGGACGAGAAAATGGAATCGATCATTGAACGACTGGATTCCGGAATGCTGGAGATGGGCAACGAGGAATGGTCGGAAGACCCCCTCGAAGAGGAACTCGCTGAGTTGGCTGTTCATGCCGACGAAAGGAAGGACCCTCCGGATCAAAGCCAGGCGGAGTCCCCCTCGGAACCCAGGCAATCGCTACCGACTGACGATGATGCCGAAGAAGGCCTTCTGGATGATTGGGTGGAGGAACCGGATGCGGCTGAGGATGCTTTTCTGGAAGAAGAGGCTGAGTCCGCACCAAAGTCCCTTGCACCGCCCAAGAAACGCGAGGAGGGCAAATCCCATTCTGTGCAGTCGCCTCAGGAAGCCGAGGCGGATGGTTTGTTTCCTGAGCAAATCTGGGATGAGGCCGTACCCAAAATCAAGCTGGCGCCGGATGCCGGCAGGTTGCAGGTCAAAGCCTTTGTGGGGATTTCCAATCGTATTATGGCCAGAGGCGATTTCCCCTTGAGCTGGGAGTCAGGGACCCCGCTCAAGCCATCCGGTATAGGCGAATGGCTGCTGGAACTTTCCGGGATGGAAGACCCCATCGAAATAGAGTTGCGGATCAACGATGAGCTGGCCGCCCAAGGCAAACCGGTTCGCCTTGCCCCCGGTGAAGCTTTGCGGGTGAACCCCCGCTTTCCTCAGCTCCCGACCTGATCCTCTGTGGACTGATCGAACTCGCTGGAAAGCCCTCCGTGTCCTCCGCTGAAGAGTCCTCCTTCATCGGTGCACTTGTGACAGCGGATGTCGGCGAAGTTGCCTTCCTGTTCCAAGGTAATGTGGCGCAGACGGGTCAGTTCGAGAAAGGCGAGAAAAGTGGAGATCAGGTATGGAAGGCTGCGGGGGACTCCGTTTTCAAAAAGCTCACTGAAGAGAAAGGTATCCTGATGCTTGAGCCGCTTGAGAATGGTTTCCATCCGGTCGGCAACGGTCACGACTTCATCGTGGATTTGGCCCACCACAATCTTTTCCGCCAGACGCCGCAGCACTTGGTTGAAAACGTTCCATAATTCTATCCGGTCAGCAGGACGGATCGGACGTTGGGGCGGGGGTCCAAAGAGACCATCACAGAGGCGCGGCAGGCTGTTCTGAGCCGACTCGACCAGATCTCCCAGGCTATCCGCCGCATCCTTGAATTTGCGGTATTCGAGCAACTGCTGAACGAGTTCCCAGCGCGGGTCAACATCCTCTTCCGTCGTTTCTTCTTCCACGCTTTGCTGTTCCTTCGGCAGCAGCAGGCGGCTCTTGATATACATGAGGGTGGCCGCCATGACGAAAAATTCTCCGGCCACTTCCAACTGGAGTCGTTCCATGCTGCGGAGCACTTCGAGATACTGTTTGAGCACTTTCTCCACGGGAATGTCGTAAATATCGACTTCGTTCTTCCGAATCAGAAAGAGGAGCAAATCCAGCGGGCCTTCAAAGACCGGAAGCCGGATGTTGTGGTCATAGGACCTGACAAGGGAGTCTTCTGTCGCCGCCATGAAAAAATATAGCTTACAGTTCGAGGAGGCGGATGCCAAGGCGGAGGGAGAAATCATCCTCGCGTTCCGAGCCTTGCCGGAAGGCCACGGCATATTCGAGTTCAAAGGTGCGGCCAAAGCGCTGTCGCACGCCGTAAACCTGCTGGGTCAATTCATCCCGTCGGGCGTCATAGCGCAGTCCAGTGAACAAGGCGAAGCGCGGATTGACCCGATAGAAACCCTCCAGACGGTATTGCTCATAAACCGAGTCCAAAAAGTCCGCTGCAAAGGTCACTTCCCAGCGTTCGGCACTGCGGATGGTCGCCCGGAGGCGGGTTTCCTCCAGAGAAAGACCCTCTGTCCGGTATTTTTGAGCAAGCCCTAATTCCAGCCAGCGGGCCGGAGAAGAGCGCAGCTCGACATAGGAACCATGCCAGGCATCCGCACCACTCGGCACAGTGGGGATGAGGTCCTGATAGAGATCCAGCTCCAAGAGGGTGCGGGAGCCTTGCGCGGTATCCCGGGTCAACAGACGGTTTTCCACTCCGGCCCGGAAAATGCGCCGCGTATCGATCATGTCCACATCACGCCGCTCACGCAGGTCCAGAGTCGGAATCAAGGGAGTGTAAAGTCTGCGGTCGAGGCGATTTTCCTCCGGAAGGGTTCCGTTCCAGTCCGCAGGTTGCCAGCGGGCTTGCAAGACCGGGCGCATGAGGTGACGCAAGCCATCAATCCGCCAGGTGCGGTTCTGCACGTTCCAGTCGGAAAAGGCGTGGAGGGTCAGGTCAAATCCAAGTTCTCCCACAGTGCGGGAAGCACTGGAGCCCTCACTGCGGGATTCCGGGCGCCAGAATGTATAGCGTCCGCCGGCCCGCGGAACGAACTGGGCCCAGTTGCTTAGCGCAATCGGGTACTGCACCGCGTAATTCACATCCGCCCGGGCCTGCACATGGGACTTCAGGTAATCCGGGTCTCCGGTGTAATCATTAAAGATCGACGCCAGCAGGGAATCATCGCCTTCGCTGAAAAGCAGCGAGGGATAGATTTCATCGGCAATACCCTCTGCCCGGGTGATGCGGTAGCGCAGATAGGTGGCATCCCAGGCGTGATAGGCACCGGTTTCACCCAGGGAACGGAGGGGTTGCTGGATGGACAACTCCGGCAGTCGCTCGGTCATCCCGTAAAAGTCGTTGGGTGATCGACGCAAGAAGAGGGAAAGGAAGCGGTCCTCCCAAAGATGAATGACTTCCAGATAGCTGTCCGGCGCAGGATCCCTGGAGTAGATGCTTGGCCGGAAATCGCGGGTAGTCTCCGAGTCGGTGAGAAACTGGGTGCGTCCGGAGATCTCCAGCGCCTCGACTTCCGTCCGGAAGGAGAGCATTCCAAAGCCACGATGCCGATCGATTGGCTGGTCAAAAAGATCCTCCCCGCGGTTTCCGGTATCGTAGATCCAGCCAGTGGAAAGGCGAAGGTCGGTGTACTGCTCATCGCTGTCCACCCGATAGCGCAGGGCTGGTCCGATCAGCACGCCACGGGCGCTGTAGAGATCGAGATTGGCCCCGGCGGAAAGGGTATCAGTGACGGGGAAGAGGGTGGTTGAACGCCCAAAGGCACCCAGGTTTTTCCGAAAACCCACATTGCCGGAAAACTCGGCCGGGCCGGCGGCACTCAAGCTGCGCTCAAATTGGGGCAGGGGAACCGACCAGCCCCAGGGGAGGCCAAGGCGCACCCCGCTGGCGGTGATGGTGTCTTCCCCCTTGAGGGTGGCATCACTCGCCTGCAGGCTGAGTGCATAGGGGTCCGGCTCCCGCAGAAAGACGGATGAGTTGCGCAGGGAGAGCAGATCAAGGGTGCCTTCGAAAGAGGCGCCTTCAAAAAAGATTGGGGGGTGTCCGGCCCGGAAGGGGCCTGATGTGAAGTAGCGGGTTTTCAGATCATAGGTCAATTGATGGGTGACCAGGCGTAGCCCTGCCCTGGTTACCTGAACATTGCCGGTCGCGGTGACGCGTTCCTCCGCCCGGTTAAAGCGGATCTCATCGGCAATCACGAGGATGTCCTCGTGCTCGAAGCGGGCATTGCCCTCCGCGATCAGCACCCCACGCCCCGCATCAAAGGAAATGGGACGGTCGGCACTGAGTTCAGGACCCGTCGCGGCTCCCAACGTTGGGATGCCCAAGCCGCAGCCAAGGCAAAGAAAGATAAGACTTCTCCACAGCATGAAGGGAGAAAGTGTGCGCTGACTCAATTTCTGCGACAAGCCCTTTCTTGAGCCTGTTTGAGAACGCCGGTGGCCGGTGGTCGGTGTGACGGTGGTTGTTGGTTAAGGGTTATTGGTTAATAGGGGTGAGCTGGGTGGTTCGGTTAACGGGCAAATCTTTCAGCATTTTAGAAGGCCTTCCAGCCTACAACGGACGCCCTTTCCATTCACTCCCAATCGGTATCAATGGGCGTTCGAGAAGGGAAGTTGGAATCCGTAATTTTAGGCGGCGCAGGGACTCAGCGCCTACCTTTAGTCCGACCAATCTCCCATTAACCAATAACCAATAAACGCCAAACCGACCACCGTCACACCGACCACCGAAAAACCGCTCAATAGACCCAGGCGAGATTGATGGAACCGAATTTGTGATCCTGTCCTCCGGTAAAGGTGCGAGTCCGGTAAGTGAGAGCGAAGGAGAGTTTGGCTCTCCCCACGAGGGTGGCGGCACCGGCTGAGAAATCCCCCACCCATTCCTCCCTGTTGACGGAATGACTGTCGCGGAAGGTATTGCCATCGAGGGTGATGTCCCGGGCGACGAGGCGTCCGTCAAAGCCCGCAAAAACATGGAGTCCCCAAGCCAGCCCTGTGTCTCCATTGAGCCGGACATCCTCCGGTGCCACCGGGGCGTTGGTCTCACCGGCCATACGGATGATGGAGGTGCCATAGTCATCGGGCAGATTCCAGCCGAGTCGGAGCATTCCGCCGGTATTGGCATAGGTAAACACATTGCCGAGGGCGACGCCGAAGTGGCCGATAGTGTCCAGCCCCAGTCCATTGCGTTCACCGGCCAGGAGATAACGGACTTTACGTTCCCAGACGATGTTGACTGCCAGTTCATTGCGGATTTGGTGATGCCAGCCTTCGGGCATTTCCATGTCACGGACTTTGTGGACAAAACGCTGGGCGTGCTTGGCCAGGGACCACGGCCCAACCACCCCCAGACTCAGTTCGAGGGTATCGGACCAACGTTCGGTCCGGTTGTGAAACCCCATCCCAAGATAGAGCCATCCGGCGTATGGGCGGTCATCGGGAATGAGTTCGGTGGTAAAAATATCTTCAGGGGTATAAATGCTCTGGCCAAGGGAGAAGGAGATGTTCTTCTGCACTGCTTCATCGTGAATGAAAGGCAGTCGGCGCACGATAGGTTTGGACCATTGGGGAAGTCGGGCGGAATCGTTGAACGTGCGATGGAGGTTGGGGGAGACAATCGATACTTTGGAACCGCTGGTGTAGTAGCGGTCTGTACGCACGAACAGATCGTTCTCGTGATAGAAGCTCACCGTCCAGCTTTCATCCCACCTGGGCAGGGCACGGGCATCATCCAGCGGATCCATTTTGATCGTGCTGTTCGAGTATCCGGGCACGGACAGGACTAGAGAAACCATACTACTGGCAATCAGCAGAAACAAGCGCATGAGTGAGGATGCTAGCTCAGGGTTTTTCTCTGGCAAGCAGGAGTCTTTCACCATCCTGCCCAGGTGATTTTTCAAGGCTTGGGGTTGTGCTTTAAGGAGAGATCTTCATTAATAATGCATGCACATGACTTCGAAAACGGGCTTTTCCCGGTTGTGGGGATTGCTGTTGCTTAGCATTTTCTGCTTGGGCGGAGGGACTTTCTGGTGGTGGAAAGCGCAATACCGCGACTCATCGACCCCCGCTTTTCAGACGGTGAATGTGGAGAGGGGCTCCGTGGTGCAGTCGGTCTTGTCCACTGGTGAACTCAATCCTGTCCGCACGGTTCAGGTAGGCAGCCAGATCTCCGGCAACATCAAGGAGCTGTTGGCGGACTTTAATTCGGAAGTCCGGCAGGGAGATGTGGTCGCGTTACTCGACCCCGCCATCTATCAAGCCAATGTTTCCTTGGCCGAAGCTGAAATGGAACGTGCAGAGGCCGCCTTTCAACTTTCCAGGGTTCAGTTTGAGCGGATCCAGACCTTGCACGACCGCGACATCATCAGTGATTCCGAGCGGGATGAAGCCAGGGCCCGGATGCAACAGGCTCAGGCTTCATTGCGGATTGCCCGCCATCAATTGGAAAAGGCGGAACTGGAGCTGGAGCACTGCACGGTCCGTTCCCCCGTCAACGGGATCGTTATTTCCCGCAATGTCGATGTCGGACAGACGGTGGCTGCCAGCCTCGCTGCACCCGTGTTGTTTGAAATTGCAGAGGACCTCACTCAGATGGAAATCAACACCTTTGTCTCCGAAGCCGATATTGGAAGAGTGCGGGAGGGACAGGCGGTCATTTTTCGAGTGGATGCCTACCGCGACTCGCCCTTCAAAGGAAAGGTCTGGCAGGTGCGCAATGCACCGATGGTTATCGACAACGTCGTCTCCTATGATGCAGTTGTCCGGGTGGAGAATCCGGATCTCCTGCTGATGCCCGGCATGACCGCAGAAGTGGATTTTATTACCGCAGAACGGGAACAGGTTCTTCGGGTGCGCAATACGGCCCTCCGTGCCCGTCTACCTGATGCGGTGAGACCTTCGGAACCCGAGCTGCCGGAGGGCAGCGACTGGCGTCGTGTCTATCGCTTGCGAATGGGGGGCAATGTGGAAGCCATTCCCGTTCGGGTGGGAATCTCCGATGGGATGTTTACCGAAATCATCGAAGGTCTGTCTGAGGGGGATGTTCTGGTCAGCGGAATGAGCCTTCAGCGCACCCAGTCCAATGAGCGTTCCGGCCCCTCATTGCTGCAGGGTCGGCAACAGCAATTTTGATTTACCATGGCTTTGCTGGAACTGGAGCGGATCACCAAGACTTACCAGAGCGGGAAGGCTGCTGAGGTAAAGGCTTTGCGCGGAGTCGATATCCAATTTGCGGAGGGGGAATTTGCCATGATCATGGGGTCGAGTGGTTCCGGTAAATCGACCTTGATGAATATCATCGGCTGCCTGGATCGTCCGACCGCCGGGCACTACCGGATCGATGGAGTAGAAGTGGGAACGCTTTCGCGGGATCAGCGGGCGCGGATCCGGGGACAGAAAATCGGTTTTGTCTTTCAAGACTTCAATCTGCTCTCACGCACTTCCGCCTTGGAAAACGTGGAGCTGCCCATGCTCTATAATCCGCATCCACCGGGCCGGGCGGAAATGCATCAACGGGCACTGGAAGCCCTGCGTATTGTGGGACTGGACAACCGGGCCCATCACACCCCCTCTGAATTGAGTGGCGGTCAACAGCAGCGGGTGGCGATTGCGCGGGCTTTGGTCAATCGCCCGCGCCTGTTGCTCGCTGATGAACCCACTGGTAACCTCGACAGTCAGACCACGCTCGATATTCTCGCCCTCCTTCAACGTCTCAATGCAGAGGAAAATTTGACCATTCTGATGGTGACCCACGAACCGGAAATCCGTTCCTATGCCAAACGGGTGCTGTTGATGCGGGATGGAGTGTTGGCCGAAGATGAGCCCGTCAAAGACAGACGTTCCGCCCGGCAGGATGCCGAATCGCTCCGACGGAAATCAGCCAGTTCAGAGGATCGAAAGGGGGCTGCGGTATGAAAACCATCCCCGCTCTGAGAATGGCCTCACGCTCCCTCCGCCGCAACACGATGCGCTCTCTTCTGACGGCTCTCGGCATGATTATTGGAGTGGGGGCTGTCATCACTATGGTGAGCATCGGAGAAGGAGCCCGCGCTCAGGTCGAGGAGCAGGTAAATCGGCTCGGGCAAAACGTAGTCCTGATTTTTCCCGGCAGTCGCTCTCTCGGAGGAGTCAATATCGGGGGTGGTACGGTCAATACCCTGACCAGCGGGGATGCCGTGGCGCTGGAAGAGGAGATTCCCGAGGTGCTGGCGGCCAGTCCGGAAGTGCGTTCCCAGCGCCAGGTCATTTACGGCAATCGCAATTGGTTTACCCGCATCTACGGGCAATCGGAGAAATATCTCCAGATCCGGCAATGGCCGATTGAGAGCGGGAGAATGTTTACCGAGGAAGAGTTGCACCGCTCCGCTCAGGTTGCCGTCGTGGGCCAGACCATCGTGGAGGAACTCTTTGAAGGGACAGATCCGATTGGAGAAACCATACGCGTCCGCGGTCTCCCCTTGCGCATCGTTGGCGTGCTCGAACGCAAGGGCATGTCTCTGATGGGGTCGGTGCAGGACGATATCATCATTGTTCCCTATACCACCGCATTTCAGAAAATTTCCGGGCGGACCCATGCCATGGTGATCAATGTGCAGGTTTTCAGCGATGAGGTGATGGAGATTGCCCGCCTGAAGATGCGGGACCTGCTGCGCGAACGGCACGGGCTCAGTGCAGATCAGGAAGATGATTTTACGATTCAGACGCAAGAGGAGGTGGCCGCCGCCGCCACCGAAACCTCCCGCACCATGACCTTTCTGCTCGCGTCCATTGCCGGGGTGTCCCTCCTTGTGGGGGGCATTGGGATTATGAACATCATGCTGGTCAGTGTGACCGAGCGTACCCGTGAAATCGGCATCCGGATGGCGGTAGGTGCACGGGGAGGGGACGTCCTCCAGCAATTTCTTATTGAGGCTGTTTTGCTCAGCGCATTGGGAGGACTGGTTGGCATCCTCGCCGGATTAATGGCGACTCTGGGCGTTTCCCATTACGCGGGCTGGCCCGTGCGGGTCTCGGTCGAAGCCATCGTGGTGGCTTTTACCGTCAGTGCGGGAACCGGCATTCTCTTTGGGTTTTATCCTGCCCTCAAGGCCTCTCAGCTGGATCCGATCGATGCCCTTCACCATGAGTAGAGGGATGCGGCAATACTGCTGAAACGGTGATGGTCTGGGGCTTCAGGGGCGTTCGGGTGGCTCCTGCGCCTGTCCCGTCATCGGGACAAAGCGCACTGCCAGCACCCGTTCCTCTTCAAAGCTGTCTTCGTGGCGGGTGATGACCCGCAGCTCCTGAACGTTGCGGCTTCCCACTGGAATGACCATCCGGCCTCCGACCCTGAGCTGGTCCAACAAGGGAGGGGGAATGCGTTCAGGGGCCGCCGTTACCACGATGGCATCAAAGGGGGCTTCCTCCGGCCATCCGACATAGCCGTCTCCTGTCCGGACATGGACGTTTTCAAATCCATGCTCGGCCAAAGCCAAGCGGGCCTGATCGGCCAGCTCCGGGACGATCTCGACTGTAAAAACTTCAGCTCCGAGCGCACCGAGCACGGCCGCCTGATAACCGGAACCAGTGCCGACCTCAAATACCTTGTCCCCAGCTTTGGCCCGGGAAAGCTCGGTCATCAGGGCAACAATGTAGGGTTGGGATATCGTCTGGTTGAAGCCGATCGGCAAGGGGTGATCGGCGTAGGCCAGTTCCCGCATTTCCAATGGAACAAAGGCATGACGTGGAACCGAGCGCATCGCCGCCAAAACCTCTTCATTGCTCAAGCCACGGGCCTCAATCTGCTCGCGGACCATCGCATGGCGCTCAGCTGCCCGTTCACCCTCTTCCGGCACCTCTTCCTGTTCCGCCGAACAGGCTGCCAGACTCAAGGCGACGACCAGGGAAACAAATCGAATCGGTGAGCGCATATCCCCATTCTTTCGCTTTTTGCGCTGCATTCAACCAAAACCGTCATTTGGAGGACACCTTCTAAAATGCTGAAAAACTGAAACGCTGAAATACGGAAAGATTTGTCCGCTAACCGAACCACCCAACTCACCCCCCTTAACCGATCACCGATCACCGATAACCGATAACCAATAACCGATAACCGTCACACCGGCCTCTGTCCTCCGGCTTTATACGCCACCGTCACACCGGCGCATTGCCCTCCAATCCGGCTTGCGATGGCTTGGGCGGATCTGTTTTCTGCTTTCATGACTCCCATCGCTCGCTCTTTGCAAAAACCTGAGTTTCCGCGCTCTGCCGCCTATGACCCGCACTGGATGATGGATCATCAAATGGGGCCGAATGCCGTCTGGTTGACCGAGTGGCTGTCTCAGGGACTGGATCTGCAACCAGGCATGCGGGTGCTCGACCTGGGCTGTGGGAAGGCCCTCAGCAGTATTTTTCTGGCGAGGGAGTTCGGGGTGCAGGTCTGGGCAGCTGACTGGTGGCTGAATCCCGACGGCAACTGGCAACGGGCGCTTGAAGCCAAGGTGGCACACGCGGTTTTTCCGGTCAAGGCAGAGGCCCATGCCTTGCCTTTTGCCGCTGAGTTTTTTGACGTTATCCTTTCCATCGACGCCTACCAGTATTTTGGCACGGACTTGCTTTACTTGAATTACCTCATGCGCTTCCTCAAGCCGGAGGGAGAGTTGGGCATCGTGGTCCCGGGCTTGATGCAGGCGTTTCAGACCATACCCGAACACCTCGCTCAGCCCCAGTCCAATGGTAAAGTGTTCTGGGAAGACGACTGCCGATCTTTTCTCACCGCTGACTGGTGGCGGCACCACTGGGAGCAGTCCGCAATGATTACAGATGTAGAGGTTGACACGCTGGCGGATGGCTGTCGCCACTGGTGCGATTTTGAGCGGGCACTGGAGGCTTCCGGAAAAGGGCTGTTTCCATCCGACGCTGAAGCCTTGGAAAAGGATGGGGGACGTTTCATCGGTTTTGTCCGGGCACGCGCCCGGCGCTGTGTCTTGAGTGTAGAAAACCTCTATGACCCCACTATCGGCCTGCGTTTTGGACTCGATAGCTGACCCGTTTACTTCTTAGCCGTGGTTTTCAATGAGGCTGCCTGTGGCTGCCGGACTCCTTCGAGGGCTTCACGCAGATCCTCAATGATCGAATCCGCCTGTTGCGGGTCGATCCAGTAGTGGACATCGCGGCACATCCGGCGGCATTTGACGATTCCGAGGGTGCGCAGGCGGGCGAGATGATTGGAAACCGTCGGCTGGGTCAATCCCAGTTCCTCAGCCAGCTCGGAAACGTTGCGGTGTTGTCTGCAGTCCGGGGTGCGGGGCAATAGCGCCAGCAAACGCAGACGATTGACATCTCCAATCGTCCAAAGCTCGCGGGCTAACTGTTCCGGATCGTGTCGCATAAGTTCATTCTCTCGAGGTCGGGCTCTGCCCAAAAACTGCAAAAAGCATACGCTCGACCTATTGACTATTTCAAATATGTGAATTTATAGAATATGAAAAGCTGGTTGTGTCCAGTCTAACCCAAGTGATTTTTTTGCATGTTTCCTCAAGATCGACGTGAGAACTGGTTTCGTGGACAGGGGCTTTGGTCCCATGTTCCCGAATCTGACTGGAAAGACTGGCGCTGGCAGTTGAAGAACCGGCTGACTTCGCTGGAAGCCCTTGAGCAACACATGGATCTGACGCCTACCGAGCGCATCGGGTGCGGCTTTGCCGACAACAAGCTCAAACTGGCAATCACCCCGTATTTTTTCAACCTGATCGACCGGGAGGATCCCGATTGCCCGATTCGGCGCCAGATGATTCCCCGCGAGGAGGAAATGTTCACCGCGCCCGAAGAGTTGCTCGATCCGGTGGGGGAAGAGGGGGCGATGGGTGTGCCTGGGCTGGTCCATCGTTATCCGGACCGGGTTTTGTTCCTCGTTACGAATGTCTGTGCGGCCTACTGCCGCTACTGTACGCGGAGCCGTCTGGTCTCGAATGCCCAGGGCTACGACTTTCACCCCAACTTCGAGAATGCTATCCGCTACATTGAGGAACACCCAGAGGTGCGGGATGTTTTGCTCAGCGGGGGCGATCCCTTGCTGCTCAGTGACCAGAAGCTGGATTACCTGCTGGGGCGCCTGCGCAGCATTCCCCATGTCGAATTTATCCGTATCGGCTCCCGTGTTCCGGTGTTTCTTCCGCAACGGGTGACCCCGAAGCTGCAGGAAGTCTTCCGGCAGCATGGTCCCATCTGGATGAGCATCCACGTCAACCATCCCCGTGAGTGCACCGAAGAACTCCACGGAGCGATGGAACGCCTTTCCTACGCTGGAGTGCCCTTGGGCAACCAGAGCGTGCTGCTGCGCGGGGTCAATGATGATGTAGAGACGATGAAGTCGCTTGTTCATCGTCTGCTCATGATGCGGGTGCGGCCCTATTACCTGTATCAGTGTGATCTCATCACTGGATCGCGTCATCTGCGAACGGATGTGCGCAAGGGCATTGAAATCATCCAGGCTCTGCGCGGGCACAGTACCGGATATGCTGTTCCCCAGTTTGTCATTGATGCACCCGGTGGGGGTGGAAAAATTCCGGTGAATCCAGAGTATGTTCAGCAGATCACGGAGGACGAAGTCATCATGCGGAATTTTGAGGGTAAAGAGTTCCGCTATCCCTTGCCCCAAGAGGACGGGCTGGCCATCGGTCCGGAAGGGGGCCGGGCAGACACCGCTCATCCCTTTCTGATGGAGTGATTGCGGTTGCTTTGTTGCGGCAGGAATCCTTCCATTTGATCCATGGCTCATGCACCCCGCATCATCGGATGGAAGGAATCGGTCGATTTTCCAGAATGGGGCATTTTTCATGTTTCGGCCAAGGCCGATACGGGAGCCCGCAGCAGCGCGCTGGATGTACGCAACATTGTCGAACTGGAGAACAATCGTCTGCGCTTTGATGTCATTCTCGACCGAGGCAGCGGTGCCCGCACCCAGACGGTGGAGGCGGAGATGACCGGACACACCAGGGTGCGCTCCTCCAACGGAATCACTCAGGAACGCTATCGGGTGCGGACCACTATCCGGGTGGGGAAATTTGAGCGACAGGTGGAGTTCAGCCTGACCACCCGCCGCAAAATGATCCATCGCGTTCTGCTCGGCCGCCGTTTTCTGGCGGAAGGCTTTCTGGTTGACTCCCGGCAAAAATACCTCGCTACCCGGCGGAGAAAGACCGTGGTGCGGACAGGCACATAGCGCCGGAGGCCGATGGTCGGTGTGACGGTTATTGGTTAATGGATGAAGTTGGGGATTGGTGAGAGAGTGGAGGCGGACCAACGCAACGTGACACAGGCATTTCTGCCTGTGAAGCGGACTCGCTATTCAAGCCGTTTCTTCCTCATGCCTCCGCTTTGGATTTCGGTTCGCAATGGGTTCTGGCCCAAAGCACAGACAGGACGGATGCGCAGCGGAGATGGCGCAGCAATGTCGGTGTATCGAGTTTGGTTCCGCACAGACAGAAATGTCTGTGTCACGAGGGGGGGATGCTCAGGCCTGCCTTTGAGAGGAAATCAGGTTTTTTCCTCTCATCCCATTTTTTATCTTAAATCATCTCTCGTCCTTCCTCCTTTTTGTGCCTTGACCGGTCGGGGGGGGGCGGGTGCAATTCAGGGCATGTTACCTGAAGGAGTGGTCAAAGAAAAATGGGAAACCGGTCTCGGTGAAGAGGTGGATTTCTGGGAGCGTTGGCTCGCGGGCAAAACCGAATACGAGGAGGACCGCAAATTGCGGCTCACTCCGGGTCGCGAACTGCCCGGCTGGGTGATCGACGAGCTTCCCTCCGGACAGCACAAGGTACGTATCCTCGATGTCGGGGCCGGCCCGGTGGCCGCTTTTGGCAACCGCTGGGACGGGCATGAGGTTGAACTGGTTCCGGTTGACCCGCTGGCCGAGAAATTCAGCGATATACTCGCGGCCAATGGGCTGACGGCTCCTGTTCCAACGATCAAGGGCTTTGGCGAGCGCCTGGTCGAGCAGTTCGGGGAAAACAGTTTTGATTTCGCCTACGCCTGCAACTGCCTCGATCACTCCCTCGATCCGGTTCGCTGCTATCAGGAAATGCTCCGGGTCCTCAAGCCGGGATGCTCACTGGTGACCTACCATGTGGCCAACGAAGCCGTGCATCAGCAGTACGTCGGCCTCCACCAGTGGAATTTCGAGCTGCGTCCGGTTGAGGGAGAACAACGCGTCTTTGTCTGGAACCCGCAGGTTGCCACCGATCTGGTTGAAGCCCTGGAGGGTTTGGGCGAGTGGTCGGTCAAGGATGAGCGCGGCTATATCCGGCTGACTTTACGCAAGGCCCTCTAAGGCGATGCCCCATGGATCAGGGAAACCCATGGATTCTGGCCGCGCGTCCCAAGACCCTGTCGGCCGCGGTGGTCCCTGTCCTGCTCGGGACCGCTCTGGCCTATACTGATGGCGGCTTTCTATGGTGGCCTGCTTTGATCTGTCTGGTTTTTGCCCTTCTCATCCAGATCGGGACCAACTACGCCAACGACTATTTTGACTTCGTCAAAGGGGCCGATACCGAAGACCGGATCGGACCTACCCGGATGGTGGCATCCGGCAGGGTGACGCCCGCCGCCATGCGCATGGCAACCGCAGTGACCTTTGCTTTGGCACTGTTGATCGGTGGTTTCCTCATTCCCTATGGAGGAATCTGGCTGCTGGCGATCGGGCTGCTCTGTGTGCTTTGCGGCATTGCCTACACCGGTGGACCGTATCCACTGGGTTATAACGGATGGGGCGATGTGTTTGTCTTCATCTTTTTCGGACTCATCGCCACTGCTTTTACCTACTATGTGCAGGTCGGTGCCTGGTCGTTCCAGGCCTGGCTACTCGGCTGCGTCCCTGGGGCCCTCGCGGTCAATATCCTTGCGGTTAACAACCTCCGAGATGTCGAGACCGACCGGGCCGTCGGCAAACGCACCCTGGTGGTGCGCTGGGGAGTGCGCTGGGGCGAAGTCCAGTTCATCGCCATGTGGCTGCTGGCCTTTGGAATCAGCTTCTATTTTGCCTGGGATTTCCGGTCTTATGGTCCCTTGCTTCCCTGGTTGCTGCTGGCCTGGGCCGGCCATCTGAGCGTGCTCCTCCTGCGATCCCAGGGCAGAGGGCTCAAGCGCTGGGACTATCTCCTCGCCAACACCGCCAAGTCGATGGCCGCCTTTGGGCTTCTCCTGACCCTCGGACTGCTTTTCTCGGCCTGAGCCGAAAACCGGAATCAGTCTGGATTCAGGCCGCCTGACAGGCTTTCAAGAGGGCCGGAATGACGGTGTTGCGGTGTCGGAAAATGTTCCGCACCTGATGCCTGACGATGGGATACACCAAGTCACCCAACGGGCTCAAGGGTAGCTTGTAGCGAACATGATCGCACATCCGTGTCCCGCCTCCGGGGAGAGGGGCAAAGGTATGACGGTGAATCCACCGGCTATAGGGCCCCCGCAGCTGTTCATCGGTGAAGGCAAAAGGCGGGTCCCATTCGGAAATCAACGTTTTCCATTTCATGGGAATGCCCGATAGCCGAATCCGGTAATCAATCAAGGTGCCTTCCTCCATTACGATGGGAAGAGGAGTGAGGATTCGAAAATGAAGAGAGTCCGGTGTAATTGCTTCCAGATTCTCCGCTTTCGAGAAAAATTGAAAGACCCCTTCAATTGGTTGAGGAAGATCCAGTTGGGTTTTCAATGAATGCCACATGAATCCTTATTGTAGCGACCTACCATTCCTCCGCCAAAAGATTGATTCCAACCGGCTATACTTCGATGTAAACGGTCTGAAGAAGACGGTTATGCCCGTGGAAGAGGCGTGGTAGGTATTTTCGAATCGGCCACTTATCACCCAATTGCCTCCCTGCCGTCACCCGCTTTAAAAAATCCAGTACTCTGGGTTCCACCTCAGGGGCGGCACCTTCCCTCTTGCAATTGGCAGTGGGATGCCAATAAGTTTTTTATAAATGAAACGTGGTTTATTGCAGGTGTATACTGGTGATGGGAAGGGTAAGACGACGGCGGCGCTGGGCCTGGCTCTACGAGCGAGCGGGCATGGCATGCGGGTCTATATCGGCCAGTTCATGAAGGGGAAGGATTACGGGGAATTGCGGGCTTTGCCCAGACTCGAAACCGTCACGGTGGAACAGTATGGCGATCCCGGCTGGGTGCGTTCGGGCAAGGTGAAGGAATCCCAACGGGAGGCGGCCCGTCATGGGCTGGAAAAGGCCCGTGAAGCTCTCCATTCGGGGGTGTATGATATCGTGATACTGGACGAGCTGAATATGATCAGTTGGTTTGAACTGGTCGAACTCGAGTCGGTGCTGCGCTTGATCGATGAGCGTCCGGCGACGGTGGAGCTGATCCTTACTGGACGGAGGGCAGATCCGGCGATCATTGAGCGGGCGGATCTGGTGACAGAGATGCGGGAAGTGAAGCACTATTACACGCAGAATGTTCAGGCTCGCAAAGGAATCGAGATGTGAGCAAGGCTGGTGGGGTGCCCAAAGAACCGGAGTTGATCATTTTTTTTGATGGTGCCTGTAACCTCTGCAATGGGGCGGTGCGTTTCATCATGGATCGGGATGGCAAGGGACAGTTTTATTTTGCGTCTCTCCAGTCCGACTTTGCCCGCTCCTTTCTGGCGCGGGAGTCCTTTGATCCGGAGGCGGTGGAGTCGATCGTCTTTTATCGACGGGGGGAGCTGCTGACTTACAGCGCGGCGGTGATCGGAATCAGTGCGGAGCTGGGTGGCATCTGGCAGGTAGGGAGCTGGTTGCGTTTTTTGCCGGAAGACGCCCGGGACAGCGCTTATCGCTGGATCGCGCGGAACCGTTATCGTTGGTTTGGCCACCGTAAGGACGGCTGTCGGGTGCCGACACCGGAGGAACGCGGTCGCTTTCTCGATTGAGCCGCAGTCAGAGGAGCGTAAGCTGGCCTGAATCATGAAACTCTGGCAAAAGACGATAACCCTGTTGACGCGGGGGCAGGGGACTTATGAATTCACCGATGCCTGTATGGATGCGGTTCGGGCGGCGGGGGTACGAACGGGCCTGTTGCATGCCTATTGCCAGCATACTTCCTGCAGTCTGGTTTTGATGGAAAATGCCGATCCCTCGGCGCGAAGGGATCTGGAGCGCTGGCTGCGGCGACTGGTGCCGGAGAATGATCCGGACTTCATCCATACGGCGGAAGGCCCGGACGACATGCCCAGTCATATCAAAATGGCGCTGACGCGGACCGGTGAGACGATTCCGGTGGCGGAAGGACGGCTGATGACCGGCACCTGGCAGGGGATTTATCTCTGGGAACACCGGGATCAACCTCATCATCGCCGGATTGTTCTGACGGTGCAGGGTGAGTAAGGATTAAAAACAAGGTAAAGACACCGATTTTCAGATGATTCTGAGCTTTTACCGCACTCAGCCCTTGATCCCGTCGCTTCCATGGATACCCCTTTGAAGGTATGCGAAGTATTCACATTTGGGTTTTGTCGGTCATTCTGATGTCAATCGGCTTGTTGGGCGCACCGCAGGTGTTGGGACAGGATATCGGAGTTGTGCGGGGTGAGGCACAGCATCAATTGCGCCGGGTGCAGATTGAATCCTCGCAAGCGGAGCTGCGTCAGCTTCTGCAAAGGGCCTTTAACCTGCATGGTGCCTTTGAGGTCCGGACCGGAGGAACGGTTCACTTTGTATTTCAGTTCGAACCTTCAGGTGCGAACAACGTGCGCTTGCGTATCCAAAGCGGAGGGCAAACCTTGCTGGAGCAGGACTTTGAAGGGCGGACCCGGACGCATGCCGCTCTCCGAGCGGCGGATCATGCGGTGCTGCGCACCACCAATCTCCAGGGCTTTTTCTCCGGAACGGTGGCCTATATTTCCACCGCCAGCGGAAAGCCTGAGGTCTATATTTCGGACATCCTCTTTACCCGCAGTCGCCGGATGACTCAGGACAATAATCAGGCGCTTTTGCCGGAATTGTCTCCGGACGGCCGCTCGCTCCTCTACACCAGTTATCATCGCAGCGGTTTTCCGGACATATTCCGAATTGATTTGAGCAACAATCAGCGCTCTGTCTTTGCCAGTTTCCGTGGTTTGAACACGGGGGCGACCTTCAGCCCGAATGGACGCGAAGTGGCGATGATTCTCAGCAGCTCCGGCAATTCCGAGCTGTATGTCAGTGACGCCAACGGGCGGAATATCCGACGCCTGACGCGCACGGCAGGATTGGAAGCCGATCCAACCTGGTCCCCGGATGGACGGCGCCTGGCTTTTACCTCTGATGATCCCGGGCGGCCTCAGATTTTCACCATCAATGCCGATGGCACGGGAATGCGACGGATTCCGACCAATATCAGCCGGAATTGCAGTGAACCGTCCTGGAATCCGATCCATGCCGACCTGATTGCCTTTACCGCTGTTCTGGGACGGGAATTCGAAGTCTGCATCTGGGACTTCTCCCGAGGTGAAACCACCGTGCTGACCCGGGGCGCCGGAGATGCCGTACACCCAGAGTGGCTCAACGATGGACGTCACCTGATCTACACTGAGCGGACCGCCCGAAGCAGCCGACTGGTCCTTATCGACACGCATACCGGAAAGCGAAATTACTTGACCAGTAACGACATGGGCCGGTGCTCGATGGCATCTTTCATTCCGGTCCCGGTACTCTGAACACCGGAGTGCCTGTGCCGGTTGCGGAGAAGGGGGCTCTAGGCCGCCAAAGGTCTCGGTTTAGAGGCAGATTGCTTTGGCAATGGCTTCTGCCGTATCCGGTCCTTTAATGTGCTCGACCAAGGCGAGGCCAAAGCGGGTGGCGGTGCCAGCCCCTTGGGAGGTGATGATGGGGCCATCGACCACAACCGGATCCGGCTCAAGAGGGCCGACTTCAGCGGCGATGGAAAAGTGTCCGGTCCGCTTGCGATTGGCCAGGAGCCCGGCATCCAGCAGGACGGTTGGTGCAGCGCAGATTGCCGCCACCGTTTTTCCGGCGGAGACATGCTCTTGCAGCTGTTTGAGCAGCGGTTGGTGGGCGCGCATTGCGGTATGGCCGGGGCCACCGGGAATGACGATGAGGTCGAAATCTCCCTCAGCCACATCCGCATAGAGGGCATCTGCCAGCAAGTGGATGCCGCTGCGTCCGGTCAGTTGCTTTTTATCCAGTCCGGCCAGCACAACCTCGACTTCCGCCCGGCGCAGGAGATCGACCGGTGCGACGGTTTCCATTTCTTCAAATCCATCGGGGATGACGACCAGTACTTTACTCATGAAGAAGAACTATGGCTGGAATGAGCCTGCCGTGCAAACGAAAGCAGTTTCTCCCAGTAGGCCTCCCCGGCTGTCTCAATCAGATTGATGTGGTTGGCCCCCTCGACCCAAAGGTGATCGCTTCCCGGCGGCGCATGTTTCAAGAGCAGGGGACCATGATAAAAAGGAACCGTGGTGTCCTGCGTGCCGTGGAGGATGAGGACCGGGCACTGGGCACGGCGGATACGGGAGAGGTTATTGTAGATATCCCAAGGAAGAAGCGGATAACGGGTGACGACCCGGAAGACACTGACAAATGTGGACTCGAGCACGGCCCCGGACAAACGATGGTGCTCGGCCAAGGTGAGGCAAGGGGCTCCGCCAAGGGAACGGCCATAGGAAAGGATGGACGATTTCTCCCAGCCCAGATCGGTGCAGGCATAGGTCAGCACGGTCTCGGCGGCTTCGAGGCAATTCTTCGGAGTGGGTCTTCCCTCGCTGCTGCCATAGCCGGGATAGTCGTAGGCGAGCACCGCAAACCCATTTTCACGGAACCATTCCAAACGCTCCTCCATTTCATCGAGATCCTCCGCATTGCCATGATGATAGAGCAACAGTAGGCGTGCATCCGGATTTTCCAGATATTGGACAGCGATACCTGTTCCGTCGGCGAGAGGGATTCGGGTGTAGCGATCCGAATCACGGCCCCATTCGCGGATGGAATGGGCAAAGAGCAGCGAAGGCGTAATGCCGGCCGCGAGCAAAATCAGGCCGATGTAGGCAAACCCCAGTGCCACAAAAATGTATGTGAACCATTCCAGCATCGCGTCAAATTGGATATATCCAGACGCAACAATGCAAACGGCAAGTGACACCCGCATGGGTGGGGTCAGGGAGGCATTTTGTCTCCCAGTCTTCAAGTGATAGTGCTGGGACTTCCTTGAGATGCTGACCAAACCTGATCACAGAGTGATTGAAAACGAACACAGCAATCCATTTGGGTACGATGGAGGTATGGACCGCAATTTTTTTGAGAAATTGATCCAATGGTCAATCTGTTGCGCCTTGCGACAGGGCGGGGGATTCATCGCGAAACAGACTGTTGCTTTATGCAACACTTGAGGTGCGTTCGGGAGGTATCCTTGAAGGAAGATCCATCTGGTATCTAACGCTCTTGTGTCGGCTGGCATCCCCCATGCTTAAACGGACGGGTCACCCCGCTGACAAGTCCGTTGACGGGGAAAGAGCTTAACCTCCCTGAAGACACATCATCTACAAACAATATGAACATTAAATCCAAGTACAACCGTTTCCGCCTGCTCTTCGGAGCGGTCACTGGCTCCCTCCTCCTGGGACCGAGCCTTCAATCAGCCGAGGATGTATCCTTCTCGCTTTCACTCGATTTGAACAATCATTTCATCTCCTACGGTTTGAACGTATGGGATGCACCCGGAGATAACCGGAAGACCTTTGATGGTGTGCTTTTCCAGCCGTCGATGGAGCTTGGATTCGCACTCAACGAAGGTTCCGGGATCTACACCGGCGTCTGGTTCGACATCAACAACAACGTGCCCAGTACGATTGGTGGAAAAATCCAGGAAGTGGATTACTGGCTTGGCTATTACATCACACTGGGGGACTTCGTCCTCGATTTTACCTTCAATCAATGGTACTACGGAGGCGAAACGGAAGGCACGTTTGACATTACGTTGAGTTACGACGGTCCCTTCTCTCCCTATATCAAATCGCACACCCGCTTTGACCCGAATGGAGACCAAAGCAAGGGGACGATCTTTGAGCTGGGAGCGACCCTCTATGAGGATGAAGTCAACGGAGTCTCCTTCGACTTTCCGGTGGGCATCGCATTCTCCTTCGATGACTACTACGTCCGTGGTGAAGACGGCTATGCCTATTCGTTTATTGGTGCCGGATTCAGCATGCCACTGGGCGCAGGCTCCAACTATGGGGACTGGGACTTCCACGGCGGCCTGACGCTCTACCACACGAGCAAAGACTTCACCGGTAATTCGCGCAGCACCTACCTCCTGATCAGTACAGGGATCGGGCTCTCATTCTAAACGTATCCAAAATAGATTACATTATGATTCAGAAATTTCTCAAACCATTCGCTCGCTCAGCGCGTTCCGCGCTCGCTCTCACTGCCTGTGGACTGGTGGCAGCTACTCCCGCCTTTGCGGAGAAAACCGTCAAGGTGGGAGTGCTCCACTCCCTCAGTGGGACAATGGCGATCAGTGAAACATCGTTGCGTGATGTTCTTCTCTTTGCCTTTGACGAGATCAATGCTGCGGGTGGTGTGATGGGGCACAAGATCGTGCCGGTGGTGGTTGATGGAGCTTCCAACTGGCCTCTTTTTGCCGAGCAATCCCGCCTCCTCCTGGAACAGGAACAAGTCGCGGTGGTCTTCGGCTGCTGGACTTCGGTTTCCCGCCAGGCAGTGCTTCCGGTCTTCGAGCAAAACAACGGATTGCTCTTTTATTCGGTGCAATACGAGGGTGAAGAACAGTCCAAGAACGTGTTTTACATGTCCGAAGCCGTCAACCAACAGGCGATTCCCGGTGTGGACTACCTGATGGAAGAGCTGGGCAAAAAGCGATTCTACCTGCTTGGATCGGACTACGTCTATCCCCGCACGACCAATCTGGTCTTGAAGGAGTACCTCGCGTCGAAAGGCGTTCCGGAGTCCAACATCCGTGAAATCTACACCCCCTTCGGGCATTCGGACTATCAGCAGATTGTCTCGGAAATCCGCCAGTTTGGTGCAGCCGGAGATGCTGCGGTGGTCAGCACCCTGAACGGGGATACCAATGTGCCGTTCTTCCGTGAACTCGCCAATGCCGGTATCTCGGCGGACGATATCCCAGTGATTTCATTCTCGGTTTCCGAGGATGAGTTCCGTGGCTTACCTGCACGCGACCTGGTCGGGCACCTTGGATCATGGGCCTATTTCATGTCGCTTGAAACGCCAGCCAACGAAGCATTCAAGGAGAAATTCTTCAAGTGGCTGGAAACAGCGGATGTTCCGGGTATCGAGCGCACCGGTCGGGTGACCAACAGTCCAATGGTCCTCTCTTACACCGGAGTATATCTTTGGAAGCAGGCCGTCGAAAAGGCTGGCAGCTTCGAGGTGGATGCTGTTCGCAAGGCGCTTCCCGGAACCAGCTTCGAAAGCCCAGCCGGTCTCATCACCATGCAGGACAATCACCACGCGACGAAAAACGCCTATATCGGTGAAACGCTGCCGGACGGTCAATTCGAGATCCTCAAGGCATTTGAGCAGGTAAGGGGCGAGCCCTTCCTTGCCGGAACTTTTATCAAGAAGGAATAGGTGTTACGGGAGCTGAGAATCTACCCGTAAAACAAAGTCAGGCAATCAGTCGGAACCTGTCGCCGGTTCCATCCCGGCGACAGGTTTCTCTTAAGGAAAAATTGGCTGCATGTTTACTTCTTCGGCTTTCAAAATCACTTTGGACCTTGGTTTGCTGTATCCATTATCAAATGACACTTTTTCATCCAACAACATCAAGAAGGATGCTATCCATAGGATGGGTGGGAGCCATAATTGGCCTTTTCCTTTCTCCCATTTTGCATGCGGAAGCCCCTCTTGAGTTGGGCGGGAACCATCCTGAACGGATGAAGTTGATTGAGGCGGTCCTCGCTCCGGCCTCACAGCAGCCGGACCTGATCGAAAATCTGATCCGCTATGAGGACCCTGCGATCGGCCCTGTGCTCAATGCCTATGTCCGGGGAGGCTTGTTTCACCTTCCGGGCAAAGAGGAGGGTGCTGGTTCACTGATTCTTCTCGACTTCTCAGTGGAGTTCGAAGGCAAACATCCGGTCCTTTCGGTACTCCATGGTGAGCAGATGCTGGACGAAGCGGGTGATCCTCTTTTTCTGGCTTCGGACCAAGCCTCGGTCGGTCGCTTTCTGCGGACTAATTCCCGCATCCGCCGATCTATCAATCGTATTGTTGAAGTGGTGGCGATCAATGCAGTTGACTGGCGAGTACGCGAAAATGCGATCGAGCGCCTGGGCAATTCGGGCAATACGGATTTTTTGCCATTCCTGCAGCAGCGGGCAGAAACAGAAGAGGACCGCAGGGTAATACGTGCATTGAACACCTCAATGGCCCTGCTTCAATTGAATGAGGAAGATCCGCAGGTGCGTGCCCGTGCCCTGGAAACCCTTGCAGAAAGCCGGTCCCTGGTGGCCAAGGCGCGTCTCGAATCGATGTTGGAGACTTATCGCATAGATCGCTCCGGAAGCGGGCTGACACCTGAGATGGCGGCCACAGCGGAGCGGGGAATCCGTGCGATTGAACGACATTGGAAGGGGGTCAATTTTGCCGGGGATCTCTTTCGCGGACTCAGTCTTGGTTCGGTTCTGTTGCTGATGGCGATGGGGCTGGCGATTACCTTTGGCCTGATGGGCGTGATCAACATGGCCCACGGAGAACTGATGGTAGTCGGGGCGTACGCGACTTTTGTGACACAAAATCTATTTGTCTCTTGGTTTGGTGCCACCGGCCCGGGTTTCAACGCATACTTTTTGTGTGCGTTACCCGTGGCCTTTCTTTCCGCTGCGATGGTTGGTCTGATCCTGGAACGTTCCATTATTCAGTTCCTCTATCGTCGCCCCCTCGAGAGTCTGCTCGCGACCTGGGGCGTTTCGATGGCTATGCAGCAACTCTTCCGGGTCATCTTCGGCCCGGCCAATGTGCAGATCAATGCGCCTGCCTATCTGACCGGAAATGTCGTGATTTATGACATTGTTTTTGCCTTTAACCGGGTCTTTGTCATCGGCTTCACCGCGCTGCTTGTGCTCTTGGTCTGGCTCTTGCTGACCAAAACCTCAATGGGATTGAACATCCGGGCGGTGATGCAGAACCGGGCAATGGCTTCCTGCATGGGGGTGCGGACGCGCCGGGTCAACATGATGACCTTTGCCTTTGGGTCGGGCCTGGCGGGTCTGGCGGGTGCCTGCCTGACACAGTTGACCAATGTAGGGCCATCCCTCGGGCAGACGCACATCGTCGATACCTTCATGGTCGTGGTGGCCGGAGGCGTCGGAAACATTTTCGGGACCGTCATTGCCGCGCTGGGCATCGGTGCGGTTGACCAGATCCTTCAACCCGTGATGGGGGCCGTGATGGGGAAGATCACGGTGCTGTTTGCCATCATCCTTTTTCTGCAATGGCGGCCGGGTGGACTCTTCCCGACCCGCAGCCGCAGCCTTGATTGAGAGCATTCCTGATGATTCCGGACAACGCCAAACGCCCCGTTACGCGCTTCATGAAACCCTGGCAATGGGGGGTCTTCATCGGACTCTTCGCCCTCTGTGGCATCATCCTGCCGCTGCTCAATGCCTATGTGCCGGCTGGGCATCCCCTGCACGTATCCAATTTTGCGATCAACCTCTATGGCAAGTATGCGACCTTCGCTATTCTCGCCCTCGGGATTGATTTGCTTTGGGGGTACATGGGCATCCTCTCGCTCGGGCAGGCGCTCTTTTTTGCCCTCGGGGGCTATGCCTTCGGAATGCATCTGATTTTGCTCGGGGCAAATGGTGGACTGCCCAATTTTATGGTCTTTCTGGGTTACTCCGAGCTGCCGACGCATTGGAGGCCCTTTTACAGCTTCCCCTTTGCCCTGTTTGCAGCTCTTCTGGTTCCGGGACTGGTGGCGGGCGTTTTCGGTTGGCTGGCTTTCCGATCGCGGGTCAGGGGCGTCTATTTTGCCATCCTCACGCAGGCCTTGACCTACGCTGCGGCGCTCCTCTTCTTTCGTAATGACTTTGGGTTTGGGGGAAACAATGGGCTGACGGATTTCCGGACCATCCTCGGGTTTGACATTTCATCCGCTGCCACCCGCCGAAGCCTGTACATAGCAACCATCATCAGTCTGGCGGGCATTTTTCTCCTCTTTCGCTGGATCGGCCAAACAAAGTTTGGCAAGGTGATGGAAGCCATCCGTGATGGTGAAAACCGTGTCTTGTTTTCCGGATACGCCACGGTTCACTTCAAATTGTTCATTTTCACGATCTCTGCCATGACCTCCGGCCTTGGCGGAGCCCTCTATGTTTCGCAGGTTGGCATCATCAACCCGAGTGAGATGACACCGGACAAATCCCTTGAAGCCGTGGTATGGGTTGCGGTTGGGGGGCGTGGAACGCTGGTCGGGCCTGTGATTGGGGCGGTTTCGGTCAATGCCCTGAAGAGCTGGGCGACCCGGGCTGCTCCTGAATCCTGGCTCTTTATCATGGGGGGAATGTTCATCTTCGTGGTGCTCTTTCTCCCCGGTGGTATCGCCAGCCTTCCCGAAAAGATCCGCCATCTTCTCCGGCTTTGGCCGCCGCTCCGCAGAAATCAAGCGAGGGTGAGTAAAGAACCTTCTGCACCTGAAGGTGAGCCCATAACCGAACCCCCGGGTTCCCGCTGATATGCATTCACCTGCCATACTGACGATTGAGGATGTCTCCAAAACCTTCGATGGGTTTAAAGCCATATCCGATCTCACCTTTTACCTCTACGAAGGTGAACTGCGTACAGTGATCGGCCCCAATGGAGCGGGAAAGTCGACCTTCTTTGATCTCATCACCGGCCGCACACGGCCCGATACCGGCACGATCATTTATCGGGTAGATACGGATCTGACCCGGCTGAATGAATATGAAATCAACCGGGTCGGCATCGGGCGCAAGTTCCAAGCTCCCAGTGTATTCAATGCACATACGGTCTGGGACAATCTGGTCCTCTCGATGCAAGGGAAACGAGGCGTCTTTGCCTCCCTCTGGCATCGTCTCTCCTCGGAGGAATCCGATCGGCTCGACGAGATTCTGCAGGTTATCCATTTATCCGCTGTTCGGGATGCACTCGCCGGGTCCCTCTCGCATGGACAAAAGCAATGGCTGGAGATCGGCATGTTGTTGGCGCAATCTCCCCAGGTTCTCCTCGTCGATGAACCGGCGGCAGGCATGACGGATGAAGAGACCTACCGCACTGGTGAACTGCTGCTCTCTCTCGCGGGCAAACACAGCTTGATTGTGGTCGAGCATGATATGACCTTTGTCCGGCAGATCTCTGTCGGCCGCGATGTGACCGTGCTTCATCAGGGAAGTATTCTCTGTGAAGGCCCCTTTGAATCCGTGCAGTCGGATCAGAAAGTACGCGAAGTGTATCTGGGAAGGGGGAAACACTGAGTATGAGCACGGTCATGACAACGCTCCTGCGAATGGACTCGGTGGAAGCTTATATCGGCGGCTCCCGTATTTTGCGCGGTGTCAACCTCGAGGTGTATCCTGGCGAAGTCGTGGCCCTAATGGGGCGCAATGGAGTCGGAAAAACCAGCAGCCTGCGTGCGATCACGGGATTGTTGCCGATTCGCTCTGGAGAGATCCACCTCGGTGAAGAAGCCATTCACCGCAAGTCGACCGACCTGCGTGCCCGCATGGGTATCGGATATGTGCCACAGGGGCGGGATGTATTTCCGCACCTGACAGTGGAGGAAAACTTGCGCATCGGTCTAGTCGTGCATCGCCGCCGAGGCAAGGCTGCCGCCGAGGCGCTGGACCGCGTCTATCAACTGTTCCCGGTACTAAAATCGATGCTCAAGCGCAAAGGCGGGGTATTGTCGGGCGGGCAACAGCAGCAACTGGCGATTGCCCGTGCCCTGCTGACAGAGCCCAGACTGCTCCTGCTGGATGAACCGACCGAAGGGATTCAGCCGAGCATCATTGAAGAAATCGGGGAGACCCTCGGTAAGCTCAAACAGGAAGGCAGTCTCTCCATTCTATTGGTCGAGCAGTATGTCGATTTTTGCCGCGAATGTGCGGATCGTTTTTACGCCATGGATCGAGGTGTGGTCACTGCTTCGGGCGTGATCTCCGAACTGACCGATGAGCTGGTCGCGACACATCTTCAGGTCTGAACCTGTTTTCAATCTATTATCAACCCCTGCCGTTTTCATGTTCAAAAAAGTTCTCATTGCCAATCGAGGAGCCATCGCCTGCCGCATCATCCGCACGCTGAAGCAAATGGGTGTAGGGTCGGTCTCCGTCTATTCGCGAGCCGATGCCCAGTCGCTCCATGTGAGCGAAGCCGACGAAGCGGTCTTTATTGGCGAAGGTCCTGCGACCGAAAGTTATCTTGATTTTGACAGGATCTTCGCGGCTGCCCGGAAGACCGGAGCCGAAGCGATTCACCCGGGATATGGATTTCTCAGTGAAAACGCGGCTTTTGCCGAGGCCTGTGCCCAAGCGGGACTGATCTTCATCGGGCCGACACCAGAGCAGATGCGAGATTTCGGGCTGAAGCATGTGGCCCGGCAATTGGCGCAGGAGAACGGTGTGCCCATGCTGCCCGGGAGTGAACTGCTTTCCGATCTGGACGCAGCCGTCTCGGAAGCCAGCCGCATCGGCTATCCCGTGATGCTGAAAAGCACGGCGGGAGGGGGCGGCATTGGCATGCAAGTCTGCGCCGACGAAAAAAGCCTGCGGGAGGCGTTTGCAGCCGTGCGCCGGATGGCGGCGCAAGCCTTCAAGGAAAGCGGGGTCTTTGTGGAAAAATTTGTCCGGATTGCCCGGCACATTGAAGTGCAGATTTTTGGGGATGGACAAGGTACGGTCGTGGCCTTGGGCGAGCGCGATTGTTCGGCCCAGCGGCGCAACCAGAAGGTGGTGGAAGAAACCCCGGCCCCTGGACTGACGGAGGAGCAAAGAACGTCATTGCTGGAGGCGGCTCGCCGACTTGGTCAAGCCGTCGGCTATCAATCGGCGGGAACGGTCGAGTTTCTCTTTGATGAAAGCGAAGGCCGCTTCTACTTCCTCGAAGTCAATACACGACTGCAAGTCGAGCATGGGGTGACGGAGGAAGTGACCGGAGTGGACCTCGTGGAGTGGATGATCCGTCAGGCCGCAGGAGAACTGGACCTGTCCACCATTGACCTCAAACCCTGCGGTGCTTCCATTCAGGTCCGTCTCTATGCGGAGGATCCGAACAAGGATTGTCAGCCCAGCGCGGGGATGCTGACCGAGGTGGTGTTTCCTGACAAGACGCGGGTGGAAAGCTGGATCGAACGAGGCCTTGAAGTCTCGCCCTATTACGATCCGATGCTGGCAAAGATCATCAGTGTCGGCCCTGACCGGAAGACAGCCTTGCAACGGCTACAGGTAGCTCTTGCCGAAACGCGCATTGCAGGCATTGAAACCAACCTCAGTTACCTGCGGCAGATTCTGCAGAGTGATTCGTTTGCGGCAGGCACCATTCATACCAAGTGGCTGGCTGATTTTGAGTATCGTCCGCAGACGATCGACGTGCTTGAAGCAGGCACACAGACGAGTGTTCAGGATTATCCGGGTCGGGTCGGGTATTGGGCGGTGGGCGTGCCACCCTCCGGCCCGATGGATGACTATGCTTTCCGGCTGGCCAATCGACTGCTGGGAAATGCAGAGGATGCGGCGGGCCTCGAAATGACGCTGACCGGACCGACGCTCCGATTCAATACATCCACCCGTATCGCGCTTTGTGGAGCGGAAATGGAAGCCGAACTCAATGGCCAACCGGTATCCTGGTGGCAGGCCTTCCCGGTCGAGGCCGGAAGTGTGCTCAAACTCGGGGCGATCCGAGGGGCAGGGTGCCGGGCCTATCTGGCGGTGGCGGGCGGGCTGGACGTGCCCGACTACCTCGGCAGCAAAAGTACCTTCAGCCTGGGAAAATTCGGCGGACACGCGGGACGCTTTCTCTTGCCGGGTGATGTCCTTCCGCTGGGCGCATCGAGCGAAACTGAATCAGGCACTGGCGATCCGGTTGCAGCACCGGAAGCCCTGATCCCGGACTACCGTTCCCACTGGAACATTTCGGTGCTCTATGGGCCGCATGCGGCACCGGAGTTCCTGACCGAACCGTTCATGGACACCTTTTTCCAGACAGACTGGAAGGTACACTATAATTCCAACCGACTGGGCATTCGCCTGACCGGACCCAAGCCGGAGTTCACCCGGACGGACGGAGGTGAGGCCGGTTTGCACCCATCCAATATCCACGATACCGAGTATGCCATCGGCACGATTAATTTCACCGGTGACATGCCAGTCATCCTTGGAAAAGACGGACCCAGCCTCGGGGGGTTTGTTTGTCCGGTCACCATCACGAAAGCGGACCTGTGGAAGGTGGGTCAATTGCGGCCGGGAGATACCATCCGCTTTGAACGTACCGACTATGCCCATGCTCTGCTTGCCGAAAAGAGACAGGACACCATTCTCGATGCTCTCAATGACGAACCACTGGTTCCGATGCTGCAAAAGAAGGCTGAGGATGCCATTCTGCATCGCAGTCCGGCAAAAGGGGATCACCCGGAAACGGTCTATCGTCAGGCGGGAGACCGTTACATCCTGATTGAATACGGTCCCATTGTATTGGATCTCGAATACAGGCTGCGGGTGCATGCTTTGATGGATTGGTTCAGGCAACACCCGGTGGATGGCTTGATCGAGATGTCTCCCGGTGTCCGCTCGGTCCAGATCAATTTTGACGGGCGTCGGATCGACCGCGACACCTTGCTCGGGTATTTGCTGGAGGCCGAGGAATCCCTGCCGCCCTTGGCCGACATGGAGGTTCCCAGCCGGATTGTCCGTTTGCCGCTGGCCTTTGATGCCAGCTCGACCCGCGAGGCGATTGCCAAGTACCGGCAGTCGGTGCGTGATGAGGCTCCCTGGCTCCCCAGCAATATCGAGTTTATCCGCCGGATCAACGGGCTCGATCGCTTGGAGGAAGTCTGTGAAACTGTTTTCAAAGCGAACTACATGGTGCTCGGTCTGGGAGATGTTTATCTCGGCGCTCCCTGTGCGGTTCCAGTGGATCCACGGCATCGGCTGGTTACGACCAAATATAATCCGGCCCGCACCTGGACGGCGGAAGGGGAGGTCGGTATCGGCGGGGTTTACATGTGTATTTATGGGATGGAAAGCCCCGGAGGATATCAGTTGATCGGGCGCACCGTTCCTGTCTGGAACACCTATCGGCGTACGGCAGAGTTTCAACCGGGACACCCATGGCTGTTGCGTTTCTTCGATCAGGTTCAGTTTTATCCGATGCCGGAGAAGGAGTTGCTGGAGTTCCGGGATGCCTTTCGGCGTGGAGAGGTGTCCCTTGGAATCGAAGATACGGTGTTCAGGGTCCGGGAGTATCAGCATTTTCTTCGTCGCGAGGCTGAGGATATCGCTGCCTTCAAGGCACGTCAGCAGGATGCCTTTGATGCGGAACGCGAACGCTGGAAGCGCGACGGCTCGGCTGATCTGGTCACACCGGTGGAAGATGCGGACGACCGTACCACGGATGAAATCGTCATTCCACCCGATGCTACCCGGGTTTCATCTCCCATCACCGGGAGTGTCTGGGCTCTCGATGCGAATGTCGGCCAGAAGGTTGCGGCCGGCGAACGCATCGCTACGATTGAAGCGATGAAGACTGAAGTCCCGGTAATGGCTCCGACCGACGGTATCGTCACACATGTGTTGATTGACCGGGGAAAACTGGTCACTGCGGGCCAGCCTCTCTTTCTGATGGAAAAGGAGGTGGCGGTTTGAAAGCCACTTTCAGCCTCGACCTGAGAAGCCTCCGGGCCGCTTATGCGAGTGAAGAGCTGACACCGTTGCGGGTTGTGGATGCGGTTTATGACCGGATCGAAGCTCGCGGCGAAGACCGTGTCTGGATTCATCTCATCCCCCGTTCGGAGGCGAAGGCTGCCGCCCGTGCGGCGATGAACCGGATGGAAGCAGGAGAAGAACTGCCTCTGTTGGGGGTGCCATTTGCAATCAAGGATAATCTGGATGTCGCTGGTCTTCCAACGACGGCGGGGTGCCCCGAGTTTACCTATACCCCTGCGGAAACCGCTTTTGCGGTCCAGCGGCTGCTGGATGCCGGAGCGATCCTGATCGGAAAAACCAACCTTGATCAGTTTGCCACCGGCCTCGTCGGAACGCGGTCACCTTACGGTGCGCCTTCCTGTGTCTTTCATCCCGATTATATATCGGGAGGTTCCAGTTCCGGTTCGGCAGTGGCTGTAGCGGCGGGGCTTGTCTCCTTCGCCCTTGGAACGGATACCGCCGGTTCGGGTCGGGTGCCGGCCGCCTTCAACAATATTGTGGGCTGGAAACCGACCCGTGGCCTCGTCAGCACGCGTGGTCTGGTGCCAGCCTGTCGATCCCTTGACTGTGTCAGTGTGTTTTCGCTTACCGCTAACGATACGCTGGCGATTATGGATGTGGTCGCAGCCTATGATGCCGAGGACCCCTTCAGCCGGAAGCAGCCCGAAAAGGATGCTGCGCTTCCCGGCAGCTTTCGATTTGGCGTGCCGACAGAGGACCAGTGGGAGTTTTTCGGCGATCATGCGGCGGAAGAGCTGTATCGGAAAGCGCTGGCCCGGCTGGAGGAAATCGGCGGAAGTCGGGTGGAAATTGATTATGCACCCTTTGAGGCAGCAGCTCAATTGCTCTACCATGGCCCATGGGTGGCCGAACGGCTGGCGGCGGTGAAATCCTTCCGCGAAAAGCATCCCGGCGCCTTGCATCCGGTGACCGAGGTGATCGTGGCCGGTGGAGACCGCTTTAGCGCGGTGGATACATTTGAAGCCTCCTATGCGCTGGAAGCCTTTCGTCGTCAGGCGGCAGGCGAGTGGGAGAAAATGGATCTGCTGGCCCTGCCCACCACCGGCACGATCTATACCCATGCCCAGCTCGAAACCGAACCCATTCAGCTCAACACCAACCTTGGTCGCTACACCAATTTCGTCAATCTGCTCGATCTCAGTGGCATTGCGCTGCCAGCCGGCTTTCGTTCGAACGGGCTTCCCTTCGGAATCAGCTTGTTTGCCCCGGCATTTTCTGACCGGGCCCTTTGCCGACTCGGAGCAATCTGGCAAACAACGCTCGGGGGAGAATTGGGTGGAACCGGGATCTCGATTGAGCCGGAACTCGACCTGCCCACGATCGGGCTGGAGCCAGCGGACACCGCGTCTTCCGTATTGCTCGCAGTGGTTGGTGCCCACCTTACCGGGCAGCCCCTCAATCATCAATTAACCGACCTTGGCGCGACCTGCGTCACCACGACCCGGACTGCCACCGATTACAGGCTGTTTGCCCTTTCCGAAACGGTTCCGCCCAAGCCCGGCATGGCGCGTGATCCGGCTTTCGAGGGTCTTGGGATCGAGGTTGAAGTCTGGCGTCTGAGCACCGAAGCCTTCGGCCGTTTTGTGGCCGCCGTGCCGCCTCCACTGGTGATTGGCAGCGTGACCCTTGCGGACGGCTCACTCGTTAAGGGTTTCCTCTGTGAATCCAGCGCACTGGTCGCAGCGCGGGAAATAAGCCAATACGGCGGCTGGCGTGCCTGGCTGGAAACCCGGGAGACCACCGTGCGTTCCTGAAAAAGCAGCTTGATTGTGCGGTGCGAATCGCAGTGAAGGGTCAATTATACATATGATTGGCCCATTTTCTGCTTAAACGGGGCTGTGCATGGGCGTCTTTCATCATCTGTTCTTTCAGCCCCTGACGGAGAGGAGTCAGAGGCTCTGTATGCCGTGAACCGGGGGTGGGAAGCGGAGGAGGGGGCTAAGGATGAGGCGTTGAAAGGCGTCGATGCGCTGCGTGTCCGCATGCTGAGGGCGATGGAAATCCTCTTTGCGCTACGTGCTCTTTTTGAGGTGAAACCGGAAGTCAGCCGGACGGAGTTCAGTCGATTCGTCAAATCAGCCTTGAATCGGCTTCCGGAGTTGCAGGCGCTTGAATGGATTCCCCGGGTTGATGGAGGAGAGCGTTCCCGGTATGAGGCATCTGCCCGGCGTGATGGTTTGGAAACGTTTTCGTTCAGGGAAATATCCCCCGAAGGCAAACTGGTGGTTGCCGGACAACGGGATGAATATCTGCCGGTTTTTTATGTCGAGCCCACGCTGACCAACTTTTCAGTCTTGGGTCTGGACCTTCGGGCCAACGCCTGCCGAAGAATGGCGATGGACCGGGCAGCGGCTACGGGGGAACCCACGGCAACCTCTCCTTTGCAACTGGCGCAGATGGCGCATCATTCAACTGGCTTCCTGGTGATCCTTGTTGTGCGTGATCCGAAAAGCGGCGAAACACTCGGCTATTGCCTGGCGGTTTATCGGGTGGACCGGGTGGTCGAAGAAGTTTTTGCCCCGTTGATCGGGCGTGGGGTGGAGCTGGAAATCACGGACTTGGGAGATCCTCAGCGTATTATTTTTCCCTACCGTGGCGAAGCGCTCAGTTCCCGATCTCGCTGGACGTATCAAGTGAAGATGGAGATTGCCGGTCGACCCTGGGGCCTGGAGTTTCGTCCGACCGATCGTTTCCGGGCGTCGGATCCCGAGTGGCTGCGGCGTTCGGCAGAAATGCTCCGGCGCAACAACCGTTTACTGGAGGAGAAAGTCAAGGAGCGCACGATGGAACTGGAGAAGCGGAATCGGGAGCTTTCCTCCGAGATTCTGCGCCGCCGCGAAGCAGAGGAAGGGCTCAGGCGGGCGGGCAATAAATTATCCGTCCTATCCGAGAGTGAGGCACGTCATTGGGGGGGAATCGGATTGGTGGGAAGAAGCGCTCGCTTTGGTGAGGTGTTGGCGGAAATGCGACAAGTGCAGCAGTTTCCGCATACCAATGTCCTCCTCACCGGAGAAAGCGGAACGGGCAAGGAGTTGATCGCCCGTGCCATCCATCTGGGCAGCCCCAACGCCACTGAGCCTTTTGTTCCGGTCAATTGCTCCGCTCTCAATTCGGAAGATGCGGAGGGGCTGCTCTTTGGGGCGGACCAGGATAGTCCGCACCCCAAGCGGGGCTATTTCGACCTCGCTTCTGGGGGAACCCTTTTTCTGGATGAAATCGGGGATATGCCTCTGATCCTGCAATCCAAACTGCTGCGTGTGCTGGAAGATGGATACGTCCTTCCGGCTGGAGCCACCGAAGGCAGGCGCATCGCTTTGCGGGTCATTGTTTCGACGAATGCCGATTTACCGTCCAAAGTAGCCAAGGGAGCCTTTCGGCAGGATCTCTATTATCGGCTGATGCAGTTTCACATTCGGGTTCCCTCATTGCGGGAGCGGCTTGAGGATGTGCCGCTGCTGGCCCGGCATTTTGTCGAGCACTTTGCCCGCGAATTGAATCGTCCTGAACCGAGCATAAGGCCGGATGCCTTGCGGAAACTGACAGCGCATCCTTACCGAGGAAACATCCGGGAACTGAAAAACACAATCGAACGTGCGATCATCTATGCCGGTGAAGGCGAGCTGCGGGCAGAGCACATCATCTTTGCCCCGCAAGCAGCACTCGGTCTGGAGCCGGAAGCATCGCGTACATCGGATGAAAAGCTGATAGCGGAGACTTTTGCCCATTTTCCCTACAATCTCGCTGAAGCCGAAGACCGCTTGATCGAGCGTGCGCTTCTGGCGGCATCGGGAAATGTCTCGGAGGCCGCCCGCCTGCTTGGAGTGAACCGGGCCCGCATCTACCGGCGTAAAAAAAGTAATCCATCCACGGATCGGTAGAACGCGTAGGGCTGTCTTTCCCATTGATTGAAAGGAGACAATCCGGCAGTGTGCAGGGATGGATACACTGAGTGCGCGCACATTGCGAACCTCCCAATTGGGGCAGCGTCTGGCGTCCGGCGAACCGGTGATTACCCGTTTGATGCGGCAGGCATTATCCCGTCCGGGTTTGCTCAGTCTGGCAGCGGGCTTCACTGACAATAGCTTTCTGCCGGTCGAAGAGGTAGAAGCGTCGATGCAAAGATTGGCGCGGAAGTATCCAAATCGTGAATACCTGCAGTATGGAACCAATCAGGGACGGCCGGGTTTGCGTCGGGAAATCATCCGACTCCTGAGCCGCTATCCGGGAGAGAAGACCCTGCAGCTGGACGAGTCTCAGGTCATTGTCAGCAACGGCTCACAACAGACGTTGTATATGAGCGCACAACTGTTCTGTAATGCCGGAGACATTGTGCTGGTGGAGCCGCCGAGTTATTTTGTTTTTCTTGAACTGTTAAAGGGACTGGGACTGCGTGCCCGCTCGCTTCCGATCACGCTGGAGGGTCGGATTGATCTGGGCCGCCTGGCTCAGCAGTTTGATGTTTTGAACCGGACGGGAGAACTCAAACGGGTCAAGATGCTCTATTTCATGGGAGCCTTTGCCAATCCCAGTTCACGTTCTTGGCTGGAAGAGGACAAGCGGGCGCTAGGGCGGTTTCTGAGCGAGCAGCCGGTCTCGGTGCCGGTGATCGAAGACATGGCCTACCGGGATCTATGGTTTGATCAACCGGTGGCGGCCAGAAGTGTCTTAAGTCTGCCGGAATGGGAAGGATTACCGACTCTGTATGCGGGAACCTTTACCAAGCCTTTTGCTACCGGGATGAAGATTGGTTACGCCGTCAGCCATTGTTCCGAATGGATCGAACGCATCGGATGGATCAAGGGACATCAGGACTTTGGCAGCTCCCATTTTTGTCAGGCTATTCTCGAAGATGTCATTGGTGAAGGGGTCTTTGAAGCGTTCCTCGACAAAGCACGCGGTATCTATCGTCGCAAAATGGAAGTGCTGAATGAGGCGATGGAAGCTGCCGGACTGCGCGAACTAGGCTGGAAATGGGAGAAACCGGAGGGGGGCCTGCTCCTTTGGGCCGAAGCTCCCGAGGGGATCGATACCTCACATGGCGGTGTCTTTAATGATGCCTGTCTGGAAGAAGGGGTTTATTATGTTCCTGGGAACCTTTGTTTTGCAGAAGGCACACCGGCCAACGGAGTGCGGCTCAGTTTCGGTGTCCTCAATGAGGCTGATCTGCGAGAGGCGGTTCGCCGTTTTTCCGCAGCGGCACACAAAGTCGCGTCATCTGCGGTCCACTTGACTCAGACAAATACTTCCTAGGAGACTGCAGCGATATCTTCGGGAGTGAGGTATTGCTCATAATTCTCCACTGTCGCCGGGTGTACCTCCACCCAGTGGCCTGGTGACACTTCCTTGAAGACGCCATTTCGGTTTTTCCATTCATCCGGGCAGGGCATCCAGCTGCGTTGGGCAAAGGCACAGCAGTCCGGTGGATCGATCGGGGAGGGCACGTCGCCCTCAAGCAGAATGCGTTCCTTGCGCTTGCGGGGATCGGTCAAGGGAATGGCGGAAATGAGTGCCTTGGTGTAAGCGTGAAGGGGGTTGCGGAAAATCTCCTGGGAGTCCGCGATCTCAACGATCTTGCCTAGATACATGATGGCGATGCGGTCGGAGATATGTTTTACCACCGCCAGATTGTGGGCGATGAAGAGGTAGGACAGCCCCATCTCAATCTGGAGGTCGTTGAGGAGATTGAGAATCTGGCTCTGCACGGAGACATCGAGGGCCGAGACCGGTTCGTCGCAGATGATCAGTTGGGGATTGAGGGCGATGGCCCGGGCAATCCCGATCCGCTGCCGCTGCCCGCCGGAAAACTCAAAGGGGAAGCGATTGGCGGCGTCCGCGGAGAGGCCGACTTTTTCGAGGAGATCGGCCACCTTTTGCTTTCGCTCAGCGGCGTTGCCGATTTTGTGAATGATGAACGGTTCCTCCAGAATATTCCCCACGGTGTGACGGGCATTGAGGGACTCGGCCGGATCCTGAAAGATCATCTGAATGTTGCGGCGCATCGGCTTGAGTTCGCGACGTCCCATCTCAGCAATGTTTTGCCCTTCAAAGGAAATGGTGCCTGCGGTGGGATCATTGAGGCGAACAACGCATTTTCCCAAGGTGGATTTGCCGCACCCGGATTCACCGACCAGTCCGAGGGTCTCGCCCTTGTTCAAGGTCAGACTGACGCCGTCGACGGCTTTGACCCACTGGCGCGTCTTCATGAAGAGCCCGCCCCGCACCGGGAAGTGCATGCGCAGGTCTTTGATCTCGAGAAGGGATGACATGGTATAATGGATGAAAGCGGATATGAGTTACAGCAGGGAGGGACTCAGGAGGTGAAAGCCCGGACAACTTCGTGGTCTTCGACCCAGTGGCCGGGCTGGTATTCGATCAAGCCGGGACGAACCGATTGAAACGCCTCCGAGGCCATGTATTCGGCTGCGCCCGGGTGGGGTGAGCGGGGAGCAAAGCGAGCCCCTACCGGCATTTCCCGGAGGCTGGGGACCATTCCGGGGATGGTCTGGAGCCGGGCCTTTCGGGGGGTGTCGAGACGGGGAATGGAGCCCAGCAAACCCTGGGTGTAGAGGTGCTGGGGTTCCTCGAAAATCTGGTAGACGCTGCCCCGTTCGGCGATGCGTCCGGCATACATGACCACCACTTCCTGACAGGTCTCGGCAATCACGCCAAGGTCATGGGTGATGAGTAGAACGGACATGCCCATCTCCTCCTGCAACTCCTGTATCAGCTCGAGGATCTGGGCCTGAATGGTGACGTCGAGGGCAGTGGTCGGTTCGTCAGCGATGAGTAAGGCAGGCTTGAGGGCCAGGGCCATGGCGATGACCACCCGTTGCCGCATGCCACCGGAGAGTTGATGAGGGAAATCAGCAACCCGCATCTCCGGGGAAGGAATCCCGACCTTTTTGAGCATTTCAATAGAACGGTCCCACGCCTCTTTCTTGCCCATTTCCGGGCGGTGCAAGAGGAATACTTCACTGAGCTGTTTGCCGATGCGATGAACGGGATTGAGCGCGGTCATCGGCTCCTGAAAAACCATCCCGATGCGCGCACCCCGCACCTTGCGCATTTCTTCATCGGAGAGCGAAAGGAGATCTTTTCCCTCGAAGAAGATCTGGCCACCGAGGATGCGCCCCATCGGCTGTGGCAACAGGCGCATGACGGACATGGCGGTGACACTTTTGCCGCAGCCGGATTCGCCCACCAGACCAAGGGTCTTGCCGCGTGGAATATCGAAGCTGACATCGTCCACTGCGGTGACAAGACCATCATCGGTCTCAAAGCCGGTGGAAAGATTGCGGATTTGCAAAATACTATCACTCATGATGCCTCATCCTCTTCTTCAACTTCGATTTCTTCGCGAATCACACGCCATTGATCAAATTTGCGGATCGACTCCTCAAACACAGTACGATCCACATCGCTCATGAAGGGAAAGATACGGGCCATCCAGCTTCCGGGGCGGCGGGCAATTTCTGTTTCCTCGCGGATTTCTGGGTCGAGCCAGTGGACATAGTGCTCGGTGGAGTCACGACTCAAACGGGTGTTGAAATCATCCGGCCATTTGACCCAACGCCAGTAGGCGAGGCGGTAGAATGGCATGACAAAACCTGGCACAAAGCTGGCATACTCATGGAGGATTTCTTCCATTTCAAAAGCCAGTTTGCGCATTTCCTCAAGGTCGCTGGAGTTATCGTAGCGATCGATGAGGGCATCCAGTTCGGGAATGGCGATCAGTTCCAGATTATTGGTCTGGGTCTTGGGCCGACGATTGGGATTGGGGGTACGGCCATCTTCGAGGAAAGGTTGATCGTAGGCGTTTACCGAATGGTAGGTTTCCCAATAGCGGGGATACATTTCCACCGAAACATTGAATGCGCTGAACGCGATATCGTGATTCTTTTCCTGAACCTTCAGCCAGTTGGCTGAGGCGTCGAGGATTTCAATACGCAAATCCAGTCCCGCTTTGCGGGCTTCTTCCCGGAGGATGGAGATTACCCCGCGAAGGGATTCATACCCGGTGGAGAGAGTAAATGATAAGCGCTGCCCCCGCTCATTGACGAGGATGCCGTCTCCTCCAGCGCGGGTGAAACCAGCCTTGGCGAAGTAAGCACGAGCTTTGTCCGGATCAAAGGGTCGAGCCCGAATATCGGGATGAGTCATGTATCCGTAGCCGTCTGCGGTGGTGTGCATTCGTTCGTAGTCACCCCGAAAATACTGGTCGATGACCAGTTGCCAGTTGCTGGCATAATGGATGCCCTTGCGTATGTCATTGTTGTCCAGCAGGGGGCGGCCGCTGTTGATCCACAATCCGAAAGTCGGCCGCGGGACATCATTGTAGAAGGTGGTCTTGTGGATGTAGCCATTGGCCACCATGGGATGATGGTTGGGCAGCATCTCGTAGTAATATTCTGCCAGATTCATCCCGAAGATGTCGAGTTGACCAAGGAGAAAGGCCTCAAAAGCTTTCGGAGTATCACGGATGACCCGCAGCCGGATTTCGTCGGCATTGAAACGGTAGCGCCAGAATTTCAGATCCTTTGCCCACCAGTCTTTCACCCGGGTCAAGGTAATGCTGTCGCGATTAAAACGGATGCGTTCAATTTCATCATCAGTGATGATATAGGCACCGGTGGTGGGCATGAACCGCCATTGATAGCGTTCGACGAAATCCTCACCGAGTTCGCGAAAGAAGTGACGCGGCATAGCCCGGAGGCGGAGGACTCTGTCAGCCAGATCGGGACGCGCCTCTTTCAGGCGTACTGAAAAGGTCCGCTCATCATACCGTGTGATGTTCTCAAAGTTTTCATTGATGCCGTAGAAATTGTTATACCAAGGGTCCCGGATGTGAGGGGATTGATAAAAGAAGAAGGTGAAGAAGGCATCGTCCACCGTGACCGGATGCCCGTCGCTCCAGCGGGCTTCAGGATGAATTCGCACGAATACCGTCCGATTGGGGAGATCGATGGCCCAGGACTCCGCCACCCCCGGATAATGGCGCATAATGCCGTCCACGTTGGGGTGGAAGGGCGCATAGGCCATGAGGATGTCATCGAGGATGTAGGGACGGAATGAGCTGTTGGCCTCCGGGCCGACAGTACGGAGAGTGCGTGGAAAATCCTGCATCCGCCCGCGATAGATCCCGCCTTTTCGGGCATCGGGGGATCCCAGTTCGGGGAGATCGTGTCCATTCTCCCAATTCAAGTCATCCGGCAACTCTGCGAGAGTGGCAAAAGTATAGAACCCTGGGTTGGCCGCATAATAGGCGTCAACCTCGGCGGTGTTGTCGATCGGTTCCAAATGGTCCCCTGCGCCATTCCGGCAACATGCCGAGAACAGAAAGAGGACCGGGAACAAGAGAAGAAGGTTCCTCCGGGAACGGGAAACAGCGGACTTGTTCAAAGCAGGGGAATGAAAAATCATGGATTCAACGATAAACGGTGAACTTTTTGGGATCGAAGGCCTCGCGGATGGCTTCCCCGATGAAGGTGATCAGCGTCAGGACCACGGTAGTGGCGGTAAAGGCCGAGAGGGTGATCCAGGGAGCGATTTTCAGCCGTTCGGTACCTTGCCGGAGCATTTCACCCCAACTCGGTGTGGGTTCGCGCAAGCCATAGCCGAGAAAGTCCAGAGCGGTCAGGGCGGTGATGGCACTCGCCATGAGGAAGGGCAGAAAAGTGACCAGAGTGGAAATGATGTTGGGCAAAATGTGGGAAAACACGATGCGGGCGGTCGAAGCTCCCTGCACCTGGGCCGCGGCCACATAGTCCCTTGCCTTCTCCTTGTAGGTCCCCGTCCGCATGTAATAGGTCATCGAAGTCCAGCTGAAGGTGATCATGATCGCCATCAGCAGGAGCAGACTGGGCTCAAAAATGGAGGAGACCAGGATGATGGTATAGAGAAAAGGAATGTTTGACCAGATTTCCACCAGGCGCTGGACGATGAGGTCGAACCAGCCGCCGAAATAGCCCATGGCGCAGCCAATGAGGATCCCAAGGAAATAGACTCCGATGACAAAACCGAAGGCGAATATCATGACGTTGCGAAACCCATAGACCAAGCGCGCCAGAATATCGCGGTTTTGCACATCGGTTCCAAGGTAGTGATGCTTGGCAAAATCCGGCGGGCGGGGGCGGACGAATTCTCCAGGGGCGGCATTTTCAAAGGGATTGTAAGGGACCAGCGGCATGATCACCCAGTTGCCGGGCCGATCTCTGAGATCTTCCTTTAATTGGCGGTAATTGGTTTCATAGCTGTAGTCGTACCCGAACTCGGTACCGGCGATCATGGCACCATAGGTGGGAAAATAAAGTTTCCCTTCATACCGGACAACCAGCGCCCGGCTGTTCACCAGCAACTCGGCAAAGGCCGCCAGCACGAGCAACACAGTGAGCACGATCAACGATATGTATCCGCGCCGGATCGACTTGAAGCGCTTGATTTTTTTAACAGTGAGTGGGTTCAGGCGCATGGCGATCTCAGTTGAAGCGGATGCGCGGGTCCACCAGTGCGACCAGCAAGTCGGACACGATATTACCCACGAGGATAAGGAATGAAGTCATGGTGAGAATTCCCATCACCGTAAAATAGTCCCGGTCGACAATCGCCCGGAACCCCAGCAGTCCAAATCCGTCTATGTCGAAGATCACTTCGATGAGGAATGAACCAGTAAGGAAGAAGAGCAGGTTTTGTCCGAAGGTGGTGGCGATGGGAATGATCGAGTTGCGAAAGGCATGGCTGAAGACCGCGTTGTCAAACTTGACCCCTTTGGCTACCGCCGTGCGCATGTAGTCGGCGGCGAGATTGTCCATCAGGTTGTTCTTCATCAAAAGAGTCAGAAAGGCAAAAGACCCGATCAAGTAGCAGAGCAGCGGGAGGGCAGTGTGGTGCAGCAGGTTACCGATTTTCCCGAAAAAACCCAGCTCGGCAAAGTTCTCCCCGACAAAGCCACCAATCGGAAACCATTCCAACTGAGCCGAAAAGAGAAGGATGAGAATGCTCCCGAACACATAGTTGGGGATGGCGTAACCGGCAAAGACCAGGATGGAGCTGGAGTTGTCGAGAAAGGTCCGGTGACGGATGGCTTTCATCATCCCCAGTGGGATACAGACCCCGTAGGTAAAGATAAAGGTCATGATCCCGAAGTAGAAGGAGATCGGGAGTTTGGAGGCGATGACACAGAGCACCGGTTCATTGTAGATGAAGCTGCGCCCGAAATCGCCCCGCACGATATTGCCCAGCCAGCTCAGGTAGGCGATGGGAAAGGGCTTATCGAAGCCGTAGTAGGCTTTCATCTGCTCGATTTGCTCCTCCGACAGTGCTCGTCCGGCGGTGGCATCTCCGGTTCGGCCTTCTCCTGCCAGCTGCATTTCGGCAACATAGCGTTCAATCGGGCCACCGGGGGCAATCCAGGTAATCGCAAAGGCGATCAGGGTGACTCCAAGCAAAGTTGGAGGAATCAAAAGAAATCGTCGAAGAAAATAGGAACGCATCGGATATCTAACGCCTGCGGAAATGTCTGACCATTTGACCGGATGTGCAAGTTTTCAGCCGAAATCGGCACTCTTTACACGGATTTTTCAAATTCAAACCTTTTCGACCCAAAGGTGACATTCCTGCGAAATTTTCTATTCCTGAGTAGGAGGAGGCATTTTTATGGAGGAGAAATTGTTACATTCTCGTTGAGGGGTAAAAAGCATGTGGAATTTTCCCGGTCAGGGCATTGACCTGCACTGCTGATACTGCGAGTTTGAACAGCGATGCTGATGGAGTCCCCCAATCTCTCCGAGGTTCTGCCTGAAATTGAGCGCTTGCTCGCTGCCCACCAATGGAAAGCGGTCTATGAGAAAGTGCGGACCTGGCAGGATCCCGAAATCGCAGATGTGCTCCCGGAACTGGAAAAACAGGACCGGGTGTTGTTTTTTCGCTGTCTGCCACGAAGACGGGCGGCAGATGTCTTTTCCCACCTTGATTATGAACACCAGGACGAGTTTCTCGCGGATCTGACTGATGAGGATACCCGCCACCTGCTGGCCAACCTGAGTCCGGATGACCGGACGGCTTTGCTCGAAGAATTACCGGCTTCGGTGACACAGCGCATGATGCGGCTTTTGTCCCCCGATGACCTCAGCGAAGCCCGCCAATTGCTGGGATACCCCGAGGACAGCGTCGGGCGTCTGATGACGCCCAATTACATTACGGTCCATCCGTGGATGACTTTTCAGGAAGCCCTCGATCACATCCGCAAAACCGGCAAGGACAGTGAAACCTTCAACGTGATTTATGTCTGCGATGAGCAGGACAAGCTGATCGACGTGCTTCGCCTCAGGCGGATCATTTTGGGCAGTCCGGAGGACAAGGTGGAATCGATTTTGAACCATCAGTATGTCAGTCTATCTGCCTTTGATGATCGCGAGCGGGCGGTGGAAGTCATTCAACGCTACGACACCAATGCGCTTCCTGTCCTTGATTCGGAAGGGATCATGCTGGGGATCGTGACGGTGGACGACCTCTTTGACGTCGCGGAAGAAGAAGCGACCGAGGACTTTCATAAGAGTGCGGCGGTGTCTCCACTGGACATGCCCTACAGCCTGGCCAGCCCGACCTTTCTCTTTCGCAAGCGCATCGGATGGCTCTCAATCCTGATTTTTGTCAACCTGATCTCCGCCTCGGTAATTCATGTCTATGAGGATTACCTGATGGAGTTCATTGTCCTCGCATTCTTCATGCCGCTGCTTATTGCCAGTGGGGGCAACACCGGGGCGCAGTCAGCCACCCTGATGGTACGTGCCTTGGCGACCGGCGACCTCAAGCTGGATCGCGTCTTGCCGGCGATCGGAAAGGAAGTCGGCGTAGGATTGATGCTGGGGCTGGCCATGGGCGTCTTGACCTACCTGCTTGGCTGGTTCCGGGGAGATACCATCATCGGATGGGTCGTTGGATTGAGCATGCTATCCATCGTCATCGTGGCAAATTTCATCGGAGTGATCCTTCCATTCACTTTGACCAAACTGAAAATGGACCCTGCGGTGGCAAGCAGCCCACTGATTACCTCTCTGATGGATGCGATCGGGCTATTGATCTATTTCAGTATCGCTGCCTCACTGCTTGGACTGGGCAGCTGAATGAACCCCATTCGGATAGTGAGATGGTACCCGGGGGGGGACTCGAACCCCCACGCCTTTCGGCAACAGATCCTAAGTCTGCCGCGTCTGCCAATTTCGCCACCCGGGCCTGAGAAAACAGGTCAGCCTGATCGGATTGGATGACAGGTCAAGTTTGAGTTGTCCCGGAGACCGCGGCACAAGCGCCTGAGTTTTGGAGGGGGAACCATTCGGTGAGTCGGGCGGCTTCGCCTGGCGGGAGACTGTTTGCCTGCCTCTCATCTTTCCTCCTTCTGCTCCGGCTTCCGGTCGGCAGTCTCGCTTCCAGAAGGTGGGTAGCGAACGAGGAGATCTCCGCTGGAGGCCTCGCCCCGGCTGATTCCGGAGAGCTGGATACCCACAGAATCGCCGGCAGATGCACTTGGCACAGGGAAGTGGTTGATTTCTATTTTATCGACTACCACCAGGGACTCTTTTTGGCCGCTTCGAAGGAGGATGGTTTCCCCCGTATGGACCTTCCCTTTGCGGATTTCACCGACCACAATGGTCCCCCGTCCGGTGATATAGAAAACGTCATCAATGGGGAGACAAAAGGCATAGGCTTCGCAGTCCTGCTTCACCTTGCCCTGAGCGTCCTCGGCATTGGCCACCTCTGCGAAGAGACCCAAAGAAAGGAGGAGTGTGAAGCATGAAAGCAAGCGGGCAAAGCGCGGAAAGGAAATCATCATGCGATCAATTAGAATGAATGTCTCAAATCTAAGCAGAGGGCCTGGAAGGGCAATGGTAAATGGAATCCGCTGGCAGGCGGAGAACGGGTTTGCAGTTCCCAATCAGATGCTTCCGCAATGAGGAAAACTTGATGTGGATCAAAGCGGGCATCCGTAAAATCGGCCAAACTGAGAGGATGCCGGGTGAACCACTCCATCTTGATTTGACCCATTCCTCCATTCCTTGCGCGGCACGCCATCAACTGGTGCTGCAGTCATGGGCGCTGCTGGAGTCTGAAGAGTATTTTACGATCCGAACCGATCATGATCCCAAACCCTTGCGTGAAGTCCTGGAAATGAAAGGCGGCGGTCGACTGGGGTGGAGCTATCTGGAGTCCGGACCCCGCAGCTATTTGGTCAGAATCGAGCGGAAAGCCTGATTTTCAGGGTTCATCGTCGATTTCCCGCGAAGGCGTGTGAACTAAAAAAAAGCCCGCCGGGCACTGGTCACCGGCGGGCTGAAAAAAAAGAGAGTTCTGATCTCGATTAGAAGATATGCCAGGTGACGGTCACGCCGGCAAAGACAATGGCGGTCATTGTCATCAACTTGATCAGGATGTTGAGACTGGGGCCGGAGGTGTCTTTGAAAGGATCGCCTACGGTATCCCCGATAACCGCTGCCTTGTGGGCTTCGGAACCCTTGCCTCCGAAATGGCCCTCTTCGATGTATTTCTTGGCGTTGTCCCAAGCGCCCCCCGAGTTGGAGAGGAAGATGGCCAGAACGAAACCGGTCGCGAGGGCACCTGACAGTAAGCCGATGACGCCAGCGACGCCAAAGATCACTCCGGCGGCTACCGGGATGGCCACTGCGAGGAGAGAGGGAAGCATCATCTCACGCTGTGCTGCCTTGGTCGAAATCGAAACACAACGAGCGTAATCGGGAGTTCCCGAACCATCCATAATACCGGGGATTTCACGGAATTGACGGCGGACTTCATCGACCATTGCTCCAGCCGCCCGTCCGACGGCATTGATGGTCAGACCACAGAAGAGAAAGGCGGCCATCGCGCCGAGGAAGATGCCCATCAGGACCATGGGATTGAGCAGGTGGACTCCGTAGTAATGCATGAAGTCGACCAGACCGGCATCGGTAACGGGAATCGCTACACTGTTGCCGGACTGAATGACCTCGAGTCCGGAACGCACCAGACTGGCCCGAACTACCTCGATATAAGAGGCGAGGAGGGCGAGGGCGGTGAGGGCGGCCGAACCAATGGCAAAGCCCTTGCCAGTGGCTGCAGTGGTGTTGCCGAGAGAATCCAGGGCATCGGTGCGGGCGCGGACATCTGGGCCCAGTCCACTCATTTCCGCATTGCCACCGGCGTTATCTGCAATCGGTCCGTAAGCGTCACTGGCCAGAGTCACGCCAAGGGTAGAGAGCATGCCAACCGCAGCCATTCCGATTCCGTATAGACCCATCGAAAGATTGCTGAAGTCAAACTGCGAGGCGAAGGCAAAGGCAGACAGGGTTCCTACCGTGACCGCAAGAATCGGGATCGTAACTGAAATCATCCCCACTGCCGTGCCACTGATGATGACGGTGGCAGGTCCGGTCTGGGCCTGGCGGGAAATTTCCTGCGTCGGCTTGTAGGAACTGGAAGTAAAATACTCGGTCGATTTACCGATGACAATCCCGGTCAGGAGACCGGCGACGATCGCGCCCCAGATGCCCAGCGGATTGGGGATATCCATCAGATAGGCGAGGCCCAGGGTGGCCAGAATGATGAGGACTGCACTGAAATTAATGCCCCTGTCGAGGGAATGGAGCAGCTCTTTCTGGGAAGCCCCCTCCTTCGTTTTGACCACAAGAATGCCGATGATGGAGAAAAGGATGCCGAGCGAAGCCACCACCAGAGGGAAGACCACGGCCTTCCATTGCAGGTCGGTAAAGCCCATGAAAGCTGCAGCGCCAAGCGCACAGGCGGCGAGAATGGAGCCGGTGTAAGACTCGAAGAGGTCCGCCCCCATTCCGGCGACGTCACCGACGTTGTCACCGACATTATCGGCGATCGTGGCGGGATTGCGGGGATCATCCTCGGGAATCCCGGCTTCCACTTTGCCAACCAGATCCGCGCCGACGTCAGCGGCCTTGGTGAAAATACCACCACCGACACGGGCGAAGAGGGCCTGGAGTGAGGCACCCATGGCAAAAGCAAGCATTGTGGTGGTGGCAATAATGAGGTTTTCGCCAGAGCCTTCCGCGTGGGGGAAAATCCGGCTGAACAGGCCCAGCCAGAAAGCGGCTTGGAGAATACCGAGACCGACCACCGTCAGCCCCATCACCCCTCCACTGCGGAAGGAGACTCGAAGGCCCTTGGAAAGGGATTCGCTTGCTGCCTGTGCGGTCCGGGCGGAGGCCGCTGTAGCGGTCCGCATGCCGAAGTATCCGGCGGCGGCGGAGAGGAACCCGGCAAGGAGGAAGCCCACTGGCAACCAGCGACTTTGGAACTCAAATCCAAAGGCAAAGACCGCAAAAAGAGCGGCGGCGACCAGGAACACCACCAGCATGATCCGGTATTGTTGAAAAAGGTAAGCCATCGCTCCCTGACGCACGTGCCCGGCGATTTCGCGCATGCGCTCGGAGCCTTCATTCTCGCGTGTCATCGCCTGATAAAAATACCAGGCTGCGGCCAGGGCGGTTACCCCGGAGAGTGGTGCCAACCAAAAGAGGAGGTCTGTCATGATATGTTGGGAATTAAGGATCGGAAGGGGTGCTGGTACGGTGATTCATCACCGCCGTAACCGTTTCTTGATGAAGAAGCTTTGCTTCAAGTCCGAACGGAGCGTGAGCGTGAGTCATTAGCAGGATTCAGCGGGGTTATTGCAGATGCTTCAACTTATGCATTGTGCCCACAACCCTTTGTGGGAATCGAGCCAAAAAATTGCGAGTGGGGGCTAACTTACAATGGATAAAGGCAATGGGGGGTAGCACCCGTTTGACGCGCTCTCTCCATCTGCCTCGCCCCAGAGCTACTTTACATAGATTTCGCCGCCTTTTTTCGAAAATTCCTCGGCCTTTTCCCGCATGCCTTCTTCCAGAGCGGTTTCCGCATCGAGGCCTTTTTCCGCGGCATACTTGCGGACGTCCTCGGTGATTTTCATCGAGCAGAAATTCGGTCCGCACATCGAGCAGAAGTGAGCGGTTTTGGCCCCTTCCTGAGGAAGGGTTTCATCGTGAAACTCGCGTGCTTTCTCCGGATCGAGGGCGAGATTGAACTGGTCTTCCCAACGAAACTCGAAGCGGGCCTTGGAGAGGGCATTGTCCCGATACTGAGCCGCCGGGTGCCCCTTGGCCAAGTCGGCGGCATGGGCCGCAATCTTGTAAGTGATGACCCCCTCCCGGACGTCGTTCTTATTGGGAAGTCCAAGGTGCTCCTTGGGGGTGACATAACAGAGCATGGCGGTGCCATACCAGCCGATCATGGCTGCACCAATCCCACTTGTGATGTGGTCGTAACCCGGTGCGATGTCTGTGGTCAGCGGTCCGAGGGTGTAGAAGGGAGCCTCGTGACACCACTCCAACTGCTTTTCCATGTTCTCCTGAATCATGTGCATCGGCACATGTCCAGGCCCTTCATTCATCACTTGAACTCCCTTGGCCCAGGCTCGTTCCGTCAGTTCTCCCTGGACTTTGAGTTCCCCGAACTGGGCGGCATCATTGGCGTCGGCAATGGACCCTGGCCGCAGGCCGTCGCCGATTGAAAAGGAGACATCGTAAGCTGCCATGATGTCGCAGATGTCATCCCAATGGGTGTAGAGAAAATTCTCCTTGTGATGGGAGAGGCACCATTTCGCCATGATCGAGCCGCCCCGGGAGACAATACCGGTCATGCGCTGGGCGGTCAGGGGAACAAAGCGCAGCAGCACCCCGGCGTGGATCGTAAAGTAGTCCACACCTTGCTCCGCCTGTTCAATCAGGGTGTCCCGAAAAACCTCCCAGGTCAGATCCTCGGGCTTGCCGTTGACTTTTTCCAGGGCCTGGTAAATGGGAACCGTCCCGACCGGAACCGGGCAGTTGCGGATGATCCACTCGCGGGTCTGGTGGATGTTTTTCCCGGTGGAAAGGTCCATCAGGGTGTCGCCGCCCCATTTCACTGACCAGCGCATCTTCTCCACCTCTTCATCGATTGAAGAGGCCACAGCGCTGTTGCCGATGTTGGTATTGATTTTGACCAGAAAATTCCGACCAATGATCATCGGTTCCAATTCCGGATGATTGATGTTGGCCGGGATGATGGCCCGACCGCGGGCAACTTCCTCACGGACAAACTCCGGAGTGATCTCTTTCGGGATACTTGCCCCCCAGGACTGCCCCGGGTGCTGCTTGCGCAGATCGTTTCCGGGAACATCGGCCGACATCTTGAGGGCTTCCTTAGCCCGCTGTAGTCTGGTGTTCTCACGGATCGCAATGTATTCCATCTCTGGAGTGATGATGCCTTGGCGGGCATAGTGCAGTTGGGTAACACACTTGCCCGTTTTGGCCCGTAAAACCTTGCGTTCACTACGGTCAAAAGGAACCAGTTGATTTTTCCCGGTCCTTTCCAATGCCTTGCGACGGTGCTCTTCCGACAGATAGCCGTCATCTTCCGGACGCGGCTGGCGTCCTTCGATCTCCTCGACATCTCCGCGCTCCCGGATCCACCCCTCGCGCACTGCGGGGATGCCGATTTCGCAGTCCCCATGAAAATCGGGGTCTCCCCATGCACCGGAGGTGTCATAAATCCGCACCGGTTCATTTTCCTCCAGGCTACCATCCGGCAGGCGGGTGGGGGAAAGTGTGACTTCGCGCATGGGAACGCGGATATCGGGACGGGAGCCTTCGATGTAGACGCGTTGTGACTTGGGAAAGAGGTTTCCGGGCTGGGTTGAAACCGGAACTTTGGAATCTTGAGCGGACTGGATCATGGGCTTTTCTCTGATTGAGGGTGGCAGAATGGACATTGTATTCGCCTGCCAGGCCATGATCGGAAGTGCGTTGCACTGTGCTCGTTTCCTTCGCCGGCATGACCCGGGGCAGGTTCCAAGGGTCTGTGGAAGGATCGCTTCCCCATCTCAGCCGGCCGCCGCCGACACCCCTACGAATCTGAAATCAACTTGGAGATGTGCCTTCGGTCTGGCAAGGGCAAATCAGCAGCCATCCCTGTCTGCGCATCGTTGGCAGCGCAAGTGACACCGACGTCTGTGAGGGTGTCCATTTGCGCTGTGGATGGGACAATCCGCTGAATGGCGCGTCATGGGTCCAAATCTATGCAGGGCACAGGCAGGAATGCCTGTGTCACTCAGGGACAAATAGCCAGAATTTGTCTTTATGCAGGTTGGCTTTGATGGGGTTTTGGCGAATATAGCTAATGTAATGCCTATATTCATTCTCATCACGGACAATGCGGTCGTAGGATTCATCCATCCAGAAAACGCCGCTACGTCCTAAGATCTTATTCGCCTCCCGGGCGCTTGCTCCCTTTATTCCCTTCAAGATACTTGAGAGTGTAGAACGTGACACAGACATTCCTGTCTGTGTTGAGTCAGAAGTTCCCGTCTTTGGAAAGTCATGGACAGGACGGATTCCAAGCGAAGATCCTGAGGGCATGTCCGTGTCGCCACTGCTGCAATCATAAGGCTGAATCAGAGCATGGACATGATTGGGCATGATGACAGCCGCATGAAGACGTAAGCGTTTGCCATCGAACCGGGTGAGGCATTGCTGCACTATTTGGCGCACCTCAGGTATTGCGAGTGTGCAGCTTCCAAAACCAGTGTCGAGCCAGCGCTCAACGCGTTTCCCAAAGCGTTCATCGAATATCTGTTGTTGATCTACCGTCCATGGCTCTGGATTGAGATTGAGCCAGATAGTTTTCTCTGCCCGCAGTTGAGTGAGTTTGGATTGAGGAAGTGCATCGGATAGTCGGAAGGTAACCCAGTAAATACCTTCCTTCCTCTGCCAATGCGGAAGATTCCGACGGTAAACTCGGGTGACTGCCGTCGATGCACCAAAAAGCCCCTCACTGGGTGAAAAAGGCTTGGTTTTGCCATCTCCGCTCGACTGTTCTGCCTGTTCTTTCTTTTGATTATCAGGTGGATCAGACATGACCTCACGAACGCCACATTACATCATTATTAATGGCCTAACAGCGACTCCTTTCACCTTCAGATAATGTTGGTGGAGAAAGGGCTATCACAATCTTTTTTTGCAGCGTAAGTGACACAGACATTCCTGTCTGTGAGGGTGTCCATTTTCGCTGCGGATGGGGTAATCCGCTGAATGGCGCGTCATGGGTCCAATCTATGCAGGGCACAGGCAGGAATGCCTGTGTCACTCAGGGAGAAAAAATGGCGGAGAGAGCGGGATTTGAACCCGCGATACGCTTTTGGCGTATACCCACTTAGCAGGCGGGCGCTTTCGGCCACTCAGCCATCTCTCCGCACAGGAAGTTGTAGGAGTCCATGAACGATGGAATGAAAGGCAACCTTTTTTTGCGGTAAAAGCGGGCTTTCTCTGCTTTTAGCCGCCTACCTTTGGCCATCCGCACAGACGCTTTCTCCTTACATCCTGTTGCCACTCGACTCCCGGATAAAGCGGGCGAGGTCTTCCTTTTGCTTTTTGAGGTCGGGCAGGTTGAGGTACATCATATGTCCGGCGGTGTAATCATCGACGACGATCCGTTCGCGGACGGAGGAAGGAAGATTCATGTGGGCAATGGTGTAGTTGGCAGCAAAGTATGGGGTCGCCAGATCGTAGTACCCGTTGCTGACATGCACCCGGAGAAAGGACTGCTGGGTAAGGGCATCTGCGAGGACTTCCGCCACGTTGAGAAAGCCGTTGTTTTCGCCCCAGTCCCATGGCCGCACGTTGCTGGTGAGGATTTCATAGGGGCGGTCAGTGGCAAACTGAAGCTCTCCGCGCAGATAATCGTGCAAGGTGCTGGTATAGGCGCTGAAGATGGCTTCAGCACTGGGATCGTAGGGCATCCACTGGGCATTTTGCCGCCGGACATCTCCGGTATAACGGCTGTCGAAGCGGCCAACGACCTTGCGCTCATTGCGCAGCAAAGAGCTGGTAAACTCAAAGATGCGGGGGCGCAGATTCATTGCCTCCAACTCCTTTTCCTCCAGACCGGTGTAGCGGGCGAGTCGACGGAGAATGTCGGCCCGCTGGTCTGATGGCAGTAGATCTCCGGCAAAGAGGGCTCGCAGATAGTCGTTGGAAGCGAAGGCTTCGGCCTTCTCCAGAACCTCAGTGAGGGCAAGTTCCTGCAGGTCGGCAGGAAGCTTCTGGTGATACCAGGCGGTCGCCGTGTAAGTGGGCAGAAAGAGCACATAGGGCAGGTCGTTGCCCGGTGAGAATTGGATGGTTTGAAAATTGAGCACTGTGCTGACCAGCATGATCCCGTTAAGGTTGAGGTAATGTCGGCTGGCCAGCTCTCCGGCCAGATTGGCAGCGCGGGTGGTGCCGTAACTTTCCCCAATCAGAAACTTGGGCGAGGTCCAGCGTTCGTTGCGCGTAGAGTAGAGGCGGATAAAATCCGCTACCGCCCGGGTGTCCGCTTCCACTCCGTGAAACTGGCTGGCTTTTTCCGGATCCCGTGCCCGGCTGAATCCGGTGGAGACCGGATCAATAAAGACCAGATCGCTCACATCGAGAAGGGAGTGGGCGTTGTCGACCAATCGATAGGGCGGGGGCACCGGTCCACCATCCTCTTCGAGCAGAACCCGTCTTGGTCCCAGCACACCCAGGTGCAGCCAGACCGAGGAAGAGCCTGGTCCACCATTAAAGGAGAATGTAACGGGGCGACTGGCCCGGTCCTCGACATCATCACGGGTGTAAGCGATGTAGAAGATATCGGCGATGGGCTCCTCCTTATTGTCGCGCAGGGTCATGGTTCCTGCGGTTGCGGTATAAGCGATCCGCTGGCCGTCAATCATGACCTCATGCTGCGTCACGCTGGGATCGGTCGGAAAGAATGGAGCTTCTTCCGCGGCGACACTGGCAAATGCGAGCAAGGGCAGTGCCGCTGGAAGACAGGAAATAAATCGGTTGGATGAAAACATGCCTCCATCCATGCGCCTGATCGGGTTGAGGGCAAATCCTTTGGGAGGTTTGCCAGCGTTCTTTGAACCCGTTTAGAGGATCACTACGGTAAGGGACAGGGCAACGACCAGCAGGAGAATAAAGCCGATGCTTGCGGCCAGAGGTGCCCGTTCGTGGTCGGGATCAAACTCCTGGCGGGAACTCTTCCATGGCTGGAACCAGGCCCGGGGATTGGAAAAGGCGCTGAACATGAACTCCACGATCGCACCGCGAGCCCGCACTCCGGCGGTGAAGAAGGCATTCACCGGCGATACGATCAAGGCGTTCGCAACGACAGCTCCTTTCCGATAGACGATGTCCACATCCAGGTTGAGCTTGTCCTTGGGGGCGACTTTGTGCCGCACAATCCAGAAACCGATGAAGGTCAGTCCGAGCAACTGGATGGATTCCACAAAGTGATAGGCGGTGTAGGGATGGTAGGGGCGATCGTTGGGCAGCATCCGGTAGAGCAGGTCTGGGGCGACGCCATGCAGCGTGCAGAGGAAGGCCAGAATACCCATCGCCGCATACATCGTTTTGGGGATCGGTTTGAGGTTCAGATTCCGATCGGGTCCCCAGAAGGCGAAGTAGGGGATCTTGAGTCCGATGCTGAGGAAGGTGCCGACGCTGGCCAGGAAGAGGCCAAACATCGCGATCGTCTTATGGGCATCCCCCGCGGCGGCGATGACCATGGACTTACTGATAAAGCCATTCCAGAAAGGGAACCCGCAGATGGCAAAGGCCCCGATCATGAAGAGAAAAGTCACTCCGGGCATGCGGCGGGCTAGGTTGCCCAGCTCCGTAAGCTTGGAGGTGCCTGCGGCGTAGAGAATGGCACTGCCTCCCATGAACAACAAGGTCTTGTTGAGAATGTTGCTGAAGGTAAAGGCGATGGTGGCATTGACTGAAAAAGCGGTGCCAATACCAACCGCAGCCACCATGAAACCGACCTGACTGACGATGTGAAATGCCAGAATCTGGCGAATATCATTGCAGATAAACGCGTAGGTGGCCCCAAACAAAGCCATGAACACGCCCCAGTAGAGGAGAATTTCCCAGCCGTTGAACAGGATGAGCAAGACATAAACGGCCGACTTGGTGGTCAGGGCGCTCATGAAAATCGCCCCGGTCACGGTTGCTTTCGGGTAGGCATCCGCTACCCAGGCGTGCAAGGGAGGAATGGCAACATTCACCCCGACTCCGGCCAGAATAAGCCATGCGGCCAGTCCCTGGTCCATGCTGAGCGGGGCCAGCAGGAGGCTGCCCACTTCCGCATAATGAATGAGCATGCCCGCGAAGAGGAGGGATCCGCCGAAAAAGTGGATCAGCAAATAGCGGAATCCCGCCTGTGTCGCCTCCGGGGTTTTGCGGGCAAAGACCAGCCAGGAGGAGGAGATGGCCATCAGCTCCCAGAAAATCAGCAAAGTGAAAAAGTCTCCGGCAAAGGTAATACCAGCAGTCCCCGCTCCATAGAGCATCGCGGCCACTTGCTGGCTGGTGTCGCGCAAGTGCCAGGCGAAGAGCGCGGCCACGGCCGTGATCAGTAAGAAGACGATCCCGAAGACATAGTTGATGTCATTGACCTGCAGCAGAATCAGCTCGAACCCTGCCAGATTGGCGGTGAACAGCTCGGTGTCCCGGGCGAGACCGGGGAGCAGGGCAAGGGCCAGCACCGGAGCCCCGACCGAGATAATGGCACGGCCAATGCGCGGCAGCACTGGGATCAGGGCGGCGGCGGCGATCAAATAAAAGGCCGGTGGCAGATCAGGAATCCCGTTCATAGTAGTTCTCGGGTTTTTGCACGACTGGCGCAAGGATCCCCTTGGCCAGTCCGATCAACAGAAGGGCTCCCACCAGACCAAATGCCGCATAGAAGAGGGGAACCTCATCCCAGGCGGCGGGATAGGGGTGCTCCGGTCCAAACCACTGGAGCAAAAGCGTCCCCAGGACCAGCAGGCCGACGATGATATATGGAAGCTTTGATTTCATGGTTGGCAGGTGGGCAAAGTTTAAAATCCGCTGAAGGGCGAGATGGCGGCGCCGGTCACCGATTGCACAATCACATTGGCCAGCTCAAAGAAAGGCATGGGGAAATTCGGGAACACCCCCAGCAGGACCGCTACGACTGCAGTGGTGCAGAGGGGAATGACCATCCAGCGGGAAGCTTCTCCGGGGGGACGCTTCGAGGCTTCCCCAGAGGGGACCGGGCGGAAAAAGGCGCGGATAACAATCGGGAAAAAATAACTGGCGTTGAGCAGACCGCTGAGCAGGAAGACGAGCATGAAGATGTCCCGCCCTGATTCGAGAGAGCCCACCACCAGCCACCACTTGCTGAGGAAGCCATTGAGGGGTGGAAACCCGGCGAGCCCCAGAGAGCCGATGGTAAAGGCGGCAAAGGTCCAGGGCATGGTTCTTCCCAGCCCATCCAGTTGCGATACCTTTGTTTTGTGTGCATGGACATAAATCGCGCCGGCACAGAAGAAGAGGGTGATCTTCATGAAGGCGTGCGCCGACATGTGGAGGATGGCTCCATTGAAGGCGGCGGGCGAGATCAGGGCGGCACCGAGGGCGATGTAGGATAAGTGGCCAACGGTGGAGTAAGCCAACCGTGCCTTCAGGTTGTCCTGTCGCATGGCAATGAGCGAGGCCAGCAGGATGGTGGCGGATGCGAACACCGCCAGAATGATATCCAGTCCATACGTCTGCATGGTTTCAGGACCAAAGACAAAACCCGTCACCCGCAGCACCCCAAAGGCCCCGGACTTCACCACGGCCACGGCATGCAGCAGGGCGCTGACCGGAGTGGGGGCCACCATCGCGGCGGGAAGCCAGCTGTGCAGGGGCATGATACCGGACTTCACGCCCACACCGATCATGAACATGCAAAACAGCAGCTTCATTTCACCAGCGGAAAAAGAGCCATCCGCGAGGATGCCTCCGGCCGAGAATTCCAGAGAGCCGGTGCGGAAAAAGACCCAACCGGCGGCGGCCAGAAAGACCAGTCCAGCGGTGAGCGCATAGGCCAGATACATCCGGCCGGAGTTGATCGACTCGGGACTCTCCTTGTGGATGACCAGAGGATAAGTGGCGAGCGTCAGCAGCTCATAGAAGATCAGGAAAGTCAGAAGATTGTCGGCAAAGGCGATCCCGATGGTGGAGGCCAGACTGAGGGAAAAGGCGGCATAGTAGCGGGTTTGCCGCTTCTCCTTATTTCCCCGCATATAGCCGATGGAGTAGGCGGTCGTGACGATCCAAAGACTCGAAGCAATCAGGGCAAAGAAGACACCGAGTGGATCCGCCGCCAGACTGAGTGAGATTCCGGGGGCGATTTCAAAAAGAGTCAGCGCAACTGTTTCTCCCCGGAGTGCGTGGGGAACGAGGGGAAGAATGCAGCCGAATTTGATGAATGCCGCGGCAAAACTCCAGAATTCACGCAGGTTGGGGCGGTTCCCACTGAGAAATATGGCAGGCACGGCCACTGCGGACACGAGGACCGCAGCCAATGGCAAAAAGGATTCCTGGATCGGAGAAGGATTCATGACATCAATGGGCGAACGGCAACATCGGCATGATAAAGCGGGTCACAATGAAAAGATTGCCGAACCCGAGAATGAGCAGGGAGACCGCAAGCGTAACGACGGGCACCGTGAGCATGTAAGTGCCTTTGGGGCGTTCTCTGGAGACAGGCTCGTCTTCCTTGGAATCATCCAGATACATCCGCTCGATGATCCTGAAGAAGTAGACTGCATTGAGCAGTGAGCTGGCGATGATGATGACGATGTAGAGCCAGAGACCCTGCTCAAAGCTGCCCAGAATCAGATACCACTTGCTGAAAAAGCCCGCCGTCGGGGGGAGACCGATCATGGAAATCGCGGCAAGTGAAAAACAGGCGGAGGAAACCGGCATCGCCCGTCGCAGGTCTGCATTGAGATCCTGGATACGGATGCCTTTGCCCCGCACTTCCAGATTGGCGGTAATGAGGAAGAGGCATCCCTTCATGACCGCGTGATTGAGAATGTGGAGAATGGCCCCGATAAAGCCGTAGGCCGTTCCCAGTCCGATCCCGAGCGCTATGTAGCCGATCTGCGCAACCGAACTGTAAGCGAGCATGCGCTTGATGTTGCGCTGGGGAATAGCCATGACTGAACCCCAGACGATCCCGACTGCTCCAAACACCGCGAGCAAGTCGAGCAGGCGCATCGCTTGCACCGCCTCCGAGGGAAAGACATCAAAGAGCAGGCGAATGAACACATAGGCGGCCACCTTCGTGCCGATTGGAGCAATCAAGGCCGTGCTGCTGGCAGGAGCATGGGTATATGCGTCCGGCAGCCACTGATGCAAAGGCATCAGCGCCATTTTGATCCCCATTCCGATCAGCATCAGAATGATTGCGATGGCGATGAGCGGGGAGAAACCGCTGTGTTGAAATATGGCTGCGACATCCGCCATGTTCAGTGAGCCGGTCTCAATAAAGATAAAGCCAACTCCAATTAAAAAGAAGGATGCACCGACCGTCCCGAGGATAAGATAGCGGAAGGATGCCACCGCCGAGCGGGGCTGTCCGCAACCGAGCAGGGCGTAGGTGGCCAGCGAACTGATTTCCAGAAAGACAAAGAGATTGAAAAGGTCACCCGTCATCACAATTCCGGCCAGTCCACCAAGCATCAGCATGACCGCCGCATAGTAGGTGACATGACTCCCCGGAATATCCCGCTCAACCGGCTCACGGGAATGAATCAGGGCCGCCAGCGACATCAGCCCGAGCAGGAGGGTCACAAAAGTGGAGAGGGGATCAGCCACCAGCTCAATGCCGAGCGGTGCCGGCCAGCCCCCCATGTCATAGCGAACCGTCCCGTGGGTGGCCACATGCAGCATGCCGTAGAGCCCGAAGAGGGTCGCCAGAGCGCTGCCGGAAACGGCTACGGTCCAGGGACCGCGCCGGTGGAGCAACTGCGCAAACGGCATCATCAGCGATGCCAGAAAGAACGTCATCAGGACGAGAATCGGTGAATGCAGTGCCATCATCGCAATTTCTCCTCCAGATCGTCTTCATCGAGGGTCCCGTATGCCGTGTAGATACGGATGAGGAGGGAGAGCGCCACCCCCACCGTGGCCACACCCACCACAATGGCTGTCAGCATCAGGGCGTGCGGAAGGGGATTCATGTAGGCATCGACTTGCTCAACCGGGATCAGGGGATCTTTCACCGGCACAGTGGCCCCTTCTTTGAAGGCTGCGATGATAAAGATCAGGATGATCGACGCTTGGAATATGGTCATTCCAATCAACTTTTTCACATAGTTGCGCTTCACCAGCATGCCATAAAAACCGATGGTCAGCACAAGGAAGCACATCCAGTAGGCGGCGTAGTCATGAAAGAGTTCAAGCATCGGATGTCCTTTCATCCAGCAGGCGGTCAAAGATGGCCACGAGCACGGCCATAACGGCGAGTGCTACCCCGATTTCCACGACCAGAATGGCCCAGTAATGGCGATCCGCCAGAGCCATCCCGGGGATCGGGGTGTTGTCATACTGAAGAAACAGGCCGCCACTCACCATATTGACCAAGCCGACACCAATGAAAAGAAGGGCTCCAATTGAACCGATGAGCAAGGCGTGTCGGGTGGGCAGCTCACGTTGACTAGCTTGCTTGCCCTCACCAATGCGCAGCAGGAAAACGGCCGCGGCCAGCAGTGCACCCCCCTGAAAGCCGCCCCCGGGGCTGTAGTGCCCGTGGAACACGACATAAATGGCAAATACCTGAATCAGGCGCGCCATCGTGCGGCAGGAAATCTGAACGACGGGACTTATTCTGGCCGTACTCATGGCTTTCTCCTCCTCAGGATCAGAATACAGGCTATCCCGGCGGCGAAGACGACAATGGTTTCTCCCAGGGTATCAAATGCCCGATAGTCCCCCAGCACCACTGTTACCATGTTGTCGGTATGGGTTTGGGCGTAGGCGTTCCGGATGAAGTATTGTCCGGCCACGGGTGATCCGACCACGGTGTAATCCTGCTGGGCAGGGGCATTCAGGTCACCACGGTGGGGAAGGTAGCAGGATGCGTAGAGAAGCACGCAGAAGAAACCGACCAGGAGTATGATTTTGAGCGCTTTCAATCTTTTGTCCTCCGGGTTGTGCGGGCGACCACGGCGATGTAATAAACTCCCAGCACGCCTGCTCCAATCACAGCTTCGGTAAAACCGACGTCAACAGCGCCCATCGCCACAAAGAGGGCCGCCATGACAAAGCTGAAGACGGCAGTCGTCACAGCCGCAGCCAGGAGATCCTTCACCTCCAGTGCGATCAGAGCAGAGGCAATCAGGAAAATATAGAGGGCGATTTCAATCTGCCAAAGCATGTCAGTCGTTCTCCCCCAAAGGTTGTGCGGGCCGGATGGGTTCTCCTTTTTTCCAGGGCTCCAGTCCTTTCAAGTAGGCCGCTCTTGCCAGCGCATGGGCTGCCACGGGGTTGGTCATGGCCAGAAAGATCGAGGTCAGGACCACTTTGAGACTGGTGGTCGTGAAACCCTCAAAGAGCGCTACCCCAAGCAATACGAGGATGATTCCCACCGTATCCACCATACTGGCCGCATGGGTGCGGGTATAAAAATCCGGCAGACGAATGATTCCAATACTGCCCAGCAGCATGAAGATAAAGCCTGCAATGATCAAAAGTAAGCCTGCTCCGACGAGAAATGCGCTCATTTCTTTTCCTCCCGTAAGCGAAAGTATTCAGCAATCACGATGCCAGCCATGAAGTTGAGCACCGCATAGCCGATCGCGATGTCGACAAACATGGATAGGCGCTCATATTTCAGCCCGAGCAGGAGCAGCAGGGCTATGATCTTCCCGCCGATCGCTGCAATCGAAAGCAGGCGGTCAAATACGGTTGGTCCCATGATCAACCGGTAAAACGGGATCAGGATGACGATCGTGAAAACCACGATCAGAAAAGTCACCAGGGCATTCATGTCTGTTGGCTTTCCGGGATAAAGGACACTTCCTCGGGTTGGCCGATGTCCGTGTCGAGATTGATCCGGGCAACCTTTCGCTGCATCTCACCGCTCATCAGGTCCTGCTTGGTTTTATCCGAGAGCGAATGGATCAGAAAGCGATCTTCTTCCAGATCAACCGTCAGCGTGCCGGGTGTGAGCGTGATGGAGTTGGCGAGGATAAATTTAGGCAGCTCCCCCTGTTGCGCCGAACGAAAGGCGAACAACTCGGGATCCAAATGCCTGGAGGGGGAAAGAATGGCTTTGGAAACATAGACTGAAGAGAGAATCATCTGCCACAGCAGCCAGGGTCCATAGGCAATAAAACGCAAGGTTCTGAGGGGAGGGGCCGCCTCATCCGTCGTCGGGAGGTGACTGTGCAACCAGGCTATCAAAATGACCACAAGTGCCCCCGAGCTAAGGTGAAAAACGCCAAATTTTCCACTGAAGAGAACCCACAAGCCGAACAAAAGCAGCCAGACGACAGGAGGTAGTTTTCGGATAAAGCCCATTGCTTACGCCCCACATTTCCCGGATTCGCCGGACTTGTAGTCCGGGATGGACCCACTCCGGACGATGGCCGCCAGTGGGTGGTGCAAGGGGATGGAGAAAATGCGTAAGTGTTGGTTGTTTGAATACATTGCGGAAAGTATCCGGTCTGATTTCAGCCAATAAATATCATAATACTAGCTTTCCCATTTGTTTAGCTGTCAACCAAAACGCAAATATTGCAGTGCGATTTTTTGGATGAGCTTTCCGTCGAAGGACCATTGAGCCCTTGGGACGACCGTTCATCTCAGCACATTTTGTTTCGCCCGCTTGGAATTGAACTTACAGTGAATGTCTCTCATCTTTCAGTCATGAGCATGCACTGTATTCGTCTGACGTTCCTTCTGGCCTGCTGCCTATTTGCCAGTGGAATGAATGCAGCGAATGAACCACCACGGATTTGGGACGAAAACGATCTGCTGTGGGCCGTAAGACTTTCCTCTGAGGCCGATCCCCGTGCGCTGGCCCGTCAATGGGGGGTGGATTTTGTCGGACCGGTGGGTTCCCTGCCCAATACCTATTTACTCGGAGTGCGGCGGGAAAGGGCGGCCCGCCTGAATCTGTCCCAGCCAGAATCCTGGCTTTCGGAAAGGGTATCCGGGGACCCTCAGGTGGAGTGGAGTGAGTTTCAGGAAGCGGATCTTCGTGCGGTGCGCCATCCGGCCCGCGATGAGACATTTTTTGACCGGCAATGGTATCTCGAAAATCGCGGGCAGCAGGGTGGCCTTCCGGGCGTCGATGCGAGAGCCTTGGCCGCTTGGGAGCAGGGCTATACCGGGCAGGGGGTGCATGTTGCGGTGGTGGACACCGGCACTCAATACAATCACCCGGACCTCATCGCCAATTTTGCCGGAGGTCTCGATACCTGGGGTATGGGCAGCGGGCTGCCCCTCGAGGACAACGAAAACCATGGAACCGCGGTTACCGGGATCATCTCCGCCAGCCTCAATGGCGTCGGCACGGTTGGAGTCGCCCACAACGCCCGTTTTCATCCGATCCGCTTGCTTCGCGGAGAAAGGGAATCGGTCGGTGACTTCCGGGAAGCCGAGGCCCTGGGCTATCGCCTGCAGGAGGTCGCCGTTTCCAACAACAGTTGGGGACCTTCCAGCGATGAAGGTGTCAGACTCGCACCCATGCGGAATCTTGCCCGCCAAACCGTTCGCCAGGGAGTGGAGGAAGGCCGCCAGGGCAAGGGGATCGTCTACGTCTGGGCCGCAGGTAATGGCGCAGAGGATGGAGAACGCTCTTCCTATGATGGTTACGCCAGCTCACGCTATACCATTGCCGTGGGGGCCATCGGGCAGGACGGTCGCGCGACCGGTTTTACTGAGCCGGGCAGCAATGTATTGATTTCCGCCCCCAGCTATTCAGCCGGGCATGGCATCACCACTACAGATCGAACCGGTTCCGACGGCTACAGCTCAAGAGACTATGTCCGGCATTTCTCCGGAACCTCCGCCGCCACCCCCATCGTTTCCGGAGTGGTCGCGCTCATGTTGGAAGCCAATCCCGATCTCACCTGGAGGGATGTCCAGCATGTGCTGGCCCGCACTGCGGTCCGGACCGATCATGACAACCCGGAATGGTTTTCCAATGGGGCCGGATTTTATCTGCAGGATCAGTACGGCTTTGGGCGGGTCGATGCCTTGGGAGCGGTTCGCCTCGCCAAAATGTGGCCGGGAGTCGGTAACGATGGTTCGTCCCGCTGGGCCTCCGGCAATATTCAAAGAGCTATTCCCGCCGGCGGCTCACTGACCCATTCCATTGAGGTTTCCACCTCCCGTCGGGCTGAATCCGTCGATATTTTCATCGATATGACCCATAACGGATGGCGTCATCTGGAAATTGCCGTGACCTCGCCATCCGGAACCCGCAGCATTCTCGCAGCACCCTTTGAGGAGCAGGCCCATAACTTCAGGGAATGGACCTTTAACAGTGTCCAGTTCTGGGGCGAACAGCAGGCAGGGGAGTGGACCCTGGAAATCATCGACCGGACTGGAAGCAGCACTGCCGGCCAGTTGCGCTCATGGGCGGTGGAAATTCACGGTGCACCCGCCGGAACCTCGCCCGCCATTCCACAACTATCATCTCCGCTCTTCACCAGCAGCCTGGAGGAAGTGCCACTGGGATCGCATTTTCTCGCGGATCCCGGCGACTGGATCCTGATTTCGGCCGTGGCGCTTGATCGGGGAGTAGTGGAGGCGCATGACGATGAATGGTTTTTTGTGTCACCACTCAATGGGTACGGAAGGTTTCCGGTAGGAATGACCTTTGCTTCTCCCTCCAGTGGTGAAGCCCGTCACCTGGTCATGGAAATCGAGCGCCCGGCCCTCTGGAAAGGGAATGAGGAATCGAGCGTATCCTTCTCCTCCGGGACCGATGTTTTTGTCCATGCCGAACCCAATTTCGGAACGCTGGTCCAGGAAGACGACTCCTTTACCTATATAACTCCCTTTGTCAGCGAACCGGATGGGGCGCCGTTGCGGGACAGATTTGCTTTGCGTAGTGAAGAACTAAATACAATTGTCTGGTATCCTGTATTGGCTGGCGACCGGTTTGCCCGATCCCTCAACGGCCGCAGCGAGCACATCGCTTTCCGCCTGCCGGGCAGTAATCCCAATAACCGCTTTACCATTGAAACGCACTTTCGCCCGGATGCCTGGGGCTCTGCAACCACCGGATTCGGGAGGATCCTGGATTCAAGGGGCGTTGCTGTATTCCTCAATGGATACGGCCATGCATTCTATCCCGATGCCTCCTTCGTCGTTTTTCTGACCTATCTGGATGGTTCGACCGCTCCTTTCCATACCGCTGCCAACACAGCGCAATTGGGACACTGGCAGCATCTGGCCGTCAGCTTTCAGGCGGGCAGTTTGAATCCGGTCCGCCTCTATCTTGATGGGAACGAGCTTCCTCTGAGCACTGTGCCGGACTTGGCCCCGACCTCGACCGGAAACCTCGCATCCTTGTCCAATGTTGTATTCCGCCTGGGTGATTCTCCGGATGGTGACCGGTCGCTGCGGGGTGCCTTTCGTTCCTTTGCCCTCTGGGACGAAGTGCTTCCCGCATCGAGGATTGCAGCCCATGCCCTCCATTTCGATCCGGAGGAAGCGAATGATGCCCTTGTCGCCTGGGACTGGCGTAATCCTGCCAGTGGTGCCGCCAATCTCCATGGCCAGGTCAACTTGATCTTTGACCGAAAGGACGGGGCATGGGAGGCACTGGAAGTTCCCTGGGCTGACTTGCAGGCGTATCTCCCCCGCGCCCGCGATGTCCGGGGCGATGGTTGGGTCCGCCACCCTGAACTGGGATGGTGGTATGCCGACTTTTTCCCCTGGCTCTGGGCAGCTGGCGTCGGCTGGCATTTCGCTGCCGGGGAAGGAGCGGGCAGCTACTGGTTTTATCGCGCCGGCAACGGACTGGGCTGGTTTTATACCAACGACCAGTTCTACCCCTGGATTTATGCGGCGGATCACCAGACCTGGGCTTGGCATTACAGCGGCACCAGCTGGTATTTCTTTGCCTCCACCCAAAGCGATATTGAATTCCCCGACTGATCTGTTCGAGAGGAAAGTGGCTGCCCGGCAGGGACTTGAACCCCAACAAACAGAGTCAGAATCTGTCGTGCTACCATTACACCACCGGGCAAGCGGCCATTCCGCATTCAAGCATCCGATAGAAGCATAATTTTGCGGAAATTTCCATGGGAATCGTCTGGAGGAAACGCTTTCCTTTGGGGTGGCCACCCAGCTTGACAAGGCCAACCGGAGCTGCGAAATTAGTAGTCTGTTCATTGAGAGAGCGCAAGCCTCTCCCTGGACCGGTCACGTTTCCAACGTAACCCGAATGAGGGGGGTGTTCCGGAATTCGACCTGGGGCAGGAGGGGGTCATTGCAGGCCGGAGATGGTCGTTGGCTCCGTTATCAATTCGACCAAGGCTATAAATGCCAACAACGAATACGCACTCGCAGCTTAATTAAGCTGTGACGGTGAACCCCTGACGTCCACTAGGGGAGGATCCGACGATTAGTGGATATAGCCCCGTTCGGGAGACCGGAACGTGGCCGTAACCAACAGGTCCCTAGTCCCAAGGAAGCGCGGCTTGTCGCATCCACCGGGCGAACAACCAAAGACAAGCCTAAGCCTGTAGATATGGCTCCTGAAAACCCCAGGGACGCGGGTTCGACTCCCGCCACCTCCACCATGCTTCGCTCGTTGAGCTACGCATGGCTCCGCCAGAAGAAGTTCAAAGAGCGAAGCATGGTGGAATCCTGCGTAGCCATGCGTAGCTCAACGAGCGAAGCATGGCGAAGCGGGATCCTGATTGAGCTTGCCCCGTTTCTGGCAGAGAGACGACGCTTAGGTTGGGTGTTTATTGGTTGAAGTCAATTGATGTCTTTGTCTGCAGTGACATCCGGAGGATGTCTGTGACTTTTTAGGGCGGTTGTTCA
>JBJHBA010000008.1:0-95115 GCA_050485245.1 Verrucomicrobiota bacterium
AACCCTATCAAGCCAACCACCAATGGACTCTCTCCTACAGATGAACCACGCCTCGCCAACTCCACTGCGCGACCGTCCAGAGGAGCCCGGTGCGGGAAAACCGCACGCCGGGATCTGCGAGGGGGCTAGTCGGTAACGGCGTGTCCTACCTTAATGTCCGGGAACTATTCAATATATGAGAAATCCTACAGCGTTTCTTAGCTACAGCCATGACTCGAACGAACATGCGGACAATGTTCTCGCGCTGGCAGATCGATTGCGTTCGGAGGGAATCGACGTTCGGCTAGATCAGTACGAGCCTGCACCGACAGAAGGTTGGCCGAGGTGGATGGATCGGCAGATAAACGAATGCGACTATGTTCTTTGCGTGTGCACGGCGACTTTCTATCGAAGGGTAATGGGACAGGAGGAGTCAGGAAAGGGACTTGGAGTTCGATGGGAAGGTAATCTCATTTATCAGCATTTATACGATGCCGGTGCGATCACCGAGAAGTTCATTCCGATTTTATACACATATTCCTCTCCAGCGCAGATTCCACCACCCCTTAAGGGCTACACCCACTATTACGCAGATCGAGAGGATGAGTATGAAAAGCTCTATTGGCGTCTGCGAGGGCTAGAACGCAAAGAGAAGCCGGAGCTTGGGGAATTGCGTCCACTTCCAGAAAAAGAACGGAAGACGGACGTTGGCATGTTTCTGACGGGGTTCATCGATCTTGACCTATGGAACCAAGCGAAGTGGAAGGCTACGGCATATTTGCATGACGCACAGGGATTGGAGCCGCCTTGGCTAGCACTCGTGTTTCAGGAAACGAAACCCGCCGAGCAGATTTTCGAGCAATGGAACAAACGATTGGGAGACCGGGATAGTTACAATGAGTTGAGAATCTCGATCGTGGAGGGAGACATCCCCGGTGAAGAAAACGGATATACGGTCCTTGTGTCTGCGAACGTCGAAAATATCTACAAGAGGGCAAAGGATCAGGGGATTGATCTCCCCGATCCATACGTGATGATAATCTCTCGATACAACAGAATGAATCCAGATCCCAAATCCAGAAACCTCGCAATTTTTAGGGAGCGTTTTGAACGATTTGGAAGCTATTTCTTGATTCCTGCGGTAATGACCGAAGACGGCGTGGTAGCTCATCAGCGCCTTAAAATTCAGAAGCGAGACATAGTGTTCCGGAATACCACAGAAATAAGATCTCGGAACGATCCGGATTCGATTGTCCTCAAGAAGTTCCACGACAACAAGGACTAACAAATCGCGTCAGCCAACTCCGCCACTGCGTGGCTTCGCGGCTGCGCTCAGCGTTCTACAAGATGAATAAAATCGCGCACGTGTTGATGCTAACCGTCTTCGCCTTGCCTTGCTTGGGTAGCTCAGAAATTGCGTGGCATCAGATCAAAGCGGATTTGGGCTTCTTCCATTCAGATGAAAATTTGAGAAGTACCATACATTATTTGAAGTGTGTATCTTCGGAAGTGCTCAGAAAAGAGTTAATTGAAGAATATTCTTCGGAACTAGGTCCATCTTCGATGATCAATTTTTACATACTGAACAGACTGATTTTTGAAGTTCCAAGCTCCGGATCGCTTACAGATTATGATTGTTTTAGTGGTTTCCTATTCGAGGAGAAACATCGCGGAAATCCATCCCACCCAGTTGTCTTTCAGGATGGAGAAATTGAAGTAGCGCCAATTTCCTTTAGATACTTTGGACCCCGCTATGATGCCATTTGTGAATTTGACTATTTTAAGAAGCATTTTTCGATGCGCTTCAGCAAAAAGTAGGACAAAGCCGATCAGAAGAAAATACTCAGCCCTACAGGCTTTCATTCAAGATACAGGAGTAGAACAAACGCATCGTCTTAGGAAAAGTGGACAAGGAAAAAGATCATTTGGTTGAAAATGGGGTGAGCCTGGCGGGGACCAGGAGGCGACTGAAAGGAGCCGAGCATGAGGAGGGGTGTGGGAAAGGATCTTCACTGCCTGTGATCATCGTCTGGGCGATCGGAGGGTTCCGTCGCAATGGATAAAACTTTATCGTCAGTGCAGAGAAGGACGGCTGCCGGGGACATGGATTATCGAGTCTTCGCTATGGTCATCCGCCGTTGCGGTGACAACGCGTTTGCGGTCCTCCGGCAGCCGCTCCTTACCTGAAAGGGGTCATGCGGCGATGGATGATGAGGTCGAGGGTGAGTGTTGATTGTGAATGCGCTGGGGGTCGTACATACCGTTGGCTTTTTCCAGACCATGAAGGTCTTCAATCACCTTGACCATGCGCAGGCGCAGCTGCTGAAGTTGTTCCTGGATTTGTTGCAGGTGCCGGTATTGAAGCCCGGTCTGTGAGCTGTTTGCCGTTGCGGGCGACCAGGAGAATTGTCTGAGGGTCGGTGATACCCGTTTGGCGGTGATCCCTCAATCTCAACCAGACCATCACCGGCCCTCCTTTTTGGTCAAATCACGGGGATTTTTCCGAATAGTTTATCGAGTCAACTTCGCCACTTCGTGGCTTCGCGACTCATGCTAGCGTTCGAAGAGATGAAATGATGGAGTTTTAAAAACTGTCCCAATGATATATCAAATACTCTCTACGGGAATAATGATGATCGGCACATTTTTCATCGCGAGAAAGCACATGGATGATCTTACTCATGCAATTTTACTATCCATCCTGAGTCCGGTGCTGTATCATCCACTAAGCATTTTGATTTGGATTCTGTGCGGCTTGATTGTTTCTGCTCCAATCTATTTTATGAAGGAAGTTGGATTTCGGATTAGCCGAGAAGAAGCTGTTCATATAGTCGGATTCATGACCATGATTATTGCAGGGACCTGTGTTTACCTGTTAAGGCATGTACTCGAATATGATCGCACTCATGGATCAGATGGAAAGGGTCGATCTTCGGATAGCATTAGATCCTAAATTCGAACAAACGCTGCGAGTCAACTTCGCCACTGCGTGGCTTCGCGGCTGCGCTGTCCGTTCGCCGGAAATCGATGAAATGAATCGCCTTGCGGGGAAGAGAAAACTGGAGAAAATGGATGGCATGATCACGGAGAAAGAAATCAAGGAAATGCCTGTCGAACAGAAGCTTAGGTTGATTGAAGCCCTCTGGGACGATATCAGTCGGCATGACCGAGATTTTGATTCTCCGTCCTGGCATCGGGACGAGCTTCTCGCCACGGAGGAGCGGCGAAGGTCCGGTCTTGAGGAAACGATCGACTGGGATGAGGCCAAAGACCGATTGAGGAATCGAAGGGATGAAGTTTAGGATTCTTCCGTCTGGATACCGCGATCTAGCGCTCCACACTCATGCATGGTCTTTACGTTCGAAAAATTTGATATATGAAAATTACATCACAGATCATTGCATTAACTGCCATCCTCGGGATGCTGTCGGGTTGCGCAAGCGCGCCTAGTATCCCACATAACCAGAATCTCGTAGAGCCAGAGGTTTCATCGTATATCTTTGTCGGCGAAGAGATATCATTCAGTCATGACTTTGGTGGATTGTTCAATATGAAGCGGGTTTGGTATGTGCCGCCCGGGCGATACGTTGCTGTAGCAGAGAATGAGATCGGGGTTTATTATCAGAGAGAAGACAGCGAGATTCGGTTCGTTGAATTAGGTATCGAGGAGAAATGGCCCGGAGGAATATACGTGAACAAGAGTAGTGACGTCAAACAGGTCTATATTTACCCTAAGAAAGGGGTTGGTCCGGTTGTTCCGCTTGGCTATATGCTCTCCCCTCATGGTAGCGTTCCAGTGCCGTCGAGTGTTATTCCAGATGAGATATCTAGAATATTGGAAGTTCAGTATGATTAGGATTCGAACAAACGCATCGTCTTAGGAAAAGTGGACAAGGAAATGGCTCAACCGCCGCAGTCAGCGGCGCAGTGACAACTGGACAGGGTTGATGGCCCTGTGGCAGTCTCTGGGCATCGCACGGCCCAGCATCCGCGAAGCCCCGGCATCGACCTCTGAAATATGTCTTCCCTACGCCCATCCCTGAGCCTGTTCGCGCGTCCCTCCGAGGAGCCCGGTGCGGTAGTACCGCACGCCGGGATCTGCGAGGGGGCCGTCCGGCAACGGGCGGTCCTACCTTAACGCCGGAAAATGATTCAGATGTTGACACTCCCGCGATAGGGTATAGAAAGTATACCATAATGGATTTTGAGTATGATCCAGTAAAGTCTCGCAGGAACAAAGCAAAGCATGGAATCGACTTTGAGAAGGCCCAAGAACTCTGGGCGGATCCCGATGCGATCGGGTTTCCGGCACGCAGTGAGGATGAGATTCGCTACGCTATCATGGCAATGCATGACGGAAAACTATGGATGGGATTCTACACATTGCGAGATGGAGCGATTCGGATCATCTCGGTGAGGCGAGCACGTAAGGAAGAAAGCAGATTGTATGAAAGCTAAAGATCTAGATAAGATTTTTGATAAAGGGGATGTTGATTTCACCGAGTATCTCGACCTAGCCAAGGCATTTAAACCTGGGCAGGAACAGAAGAGAGTGAATGTTGATTTTCCTGTTTGGATGTTAGAAAAAATCGACAAAGAAGCAGGGAGGCTCGGAGTGCCTCGTCAGTCTCTCATTAAGGTTTGGATCGGCGAGAGATTGGAGAAAAGGACGGCTAGAAAGAGGGCGGGACAGGCAGCTCAGAAGGGCTAATTGGGTAGCGAGAGGGATTGAACCTCCCGCCCCCACACCACCGGACGTATGGGTCCGTATCACGGCGGTTCCGAAGAGTCGCTGACGGGCCGGTCAGGCCGTGGCCTGATTACCGTATCTGAAGGCAATCCAGAGTTCCCCGAGTGAAGGGAGCCCCAGACTTTTGAGGTAGGTATGGTTGAGGGCCTGTTGGACGAGGCGGTTGGCGGCGACTGCGCCGGGGTTGAGTGCATAGACTTCGATGAAGGCAAAGGCGCTGAAAAAGTGCAGCAGGGCGGCGGCGGGCTGCTCGAGGCCCAGCGCGAGGGTTTGGCCGGGAAAGCGCACCTGCAAGCCCATCACCCAGTCGGTGAGGGTCTCGGGGCGGTTGGCAAGTTGACCGCGGGCCACAACGGTGCCTTCGGTGTCGAGTTCGACCCAATCGTGGAGGCGATCGCCGAGGTCCAGTCCGATGAACAGAGCGTAAGCAGTCATGTCGATGAATCCTGTTTTGAGGTTGAGGTGAGAGATCCCGGGCTGGACAAGCCCTTTCTTTCGAACGGCAACTGAGTAGTCGTTACGAACCAGTCCGGCCCCGTCAGCGCGTCAGTTTGTTGTCAGTGCTTACGGCACAATCGCTGCAAAGACGTCGCTGGCGGAGGCTCGGGCCTGGAAAGTCATGGCTGGAAAAAGCGCAGCGGGCAAGCCCTAGGCTTCCAGCGATTTCCAGAGGCGACGGGGGCCTGCGAGCAACTTCCTTCGGGCTCGCTCAGGCCCCCGCCAAAAGACACTTTCAAAGAAGACGCGTTCACCTATAAAATCGCGGCAGCCAACTTCGCCACCGTTCGTCAGGTCCGCCTGCGGCGTCCCTAACTTCACGATGGTCGTGACTTTCCTGCGGGCTCCAGGCTTGCCAGCAAGCCCTCCGCCCTCCAGAAATCACGACATCTCGCACATTGGCGAAAGAGATTGACAGGATATCCTTTGTAGATACATCAGGGGGGCATGAAAACGAAGGTAGCGCGTTGGGGAAATAGTCTGGCGCTCAGGATTCCGAAGCATTTGGCGGAATCACATCATCTGTTCGAGGGAACAGATCTCGAAATCATAGAAGATGAGGGAGAAATTCGGATTCGTCCGGTTCAGCCGACCAAATACCGGCTGGCAGATCTTCTGAATGATGTGACCCCTGAAAACCTCCACGGCGAGTATCTTGTCGGGGATCCGAAAGGTAAGGAGGTTTGGTGAGCGACTACATTCCTAGTGCTGGAGACATTGTTTGGCTGGAGTTCACTCCACAGGTCAGCCACGAGCAGGCCGGACATCGCCCAGCGATCGTACTCTCAAAGAAGGATTACAATCGAAAGACGGGATTGGCTATATTTTGCCCGATAACCTCAAAGGTAAAAGGGTATCCGTTTGAGGTTCCAATAGTTGGAAAAAAGATCGAAGGAGCAGTGCTTTCAGATCAGGTCAAGAGTTTGGATTGGAAAGCTCGAAACGTGAAGTTCATTGAAAAGGCCGATAAGGTCATTTTACAGGATGTTATGGCTCGGCTTTCCGTTATTCTCGATTAGGGCACCAACAAACGCATCGTCTTAGGAAAAGTGGACAAGAAAAAAGATCATTTGATTGAAAATGGGGTGAGCCTTGCGGGGACCGCATCAGCAAACACAAGATCAGCGGATTTTCTGCCAAATGATCGGTCGAATCCAGGCCGTATCGACGAAACCATTACGCTAACCAGTCGCGCCACTCAACTCCGCACCTGCGGTGCTCCGTGAGTGCGCTCGACGATGGCAGAAGGAAGACAATGTTCGTAAGCCCTTACGAGAAGATTGGTGGCATCGTTTGGTTTCCCCGGATGCTCCGCAAGATCCGGCTTCGTGCGGAAGGCATGCTTCCAGAAGACTACCAGCCGTACATGGGGATCGGTTTCGATGGACGTTGTTTGCGGTTTCTGCGAGTGAGTTACGATGCCCTTGTGGCTCGCGTGTTGGCCGGTGGGACGGACGAAGAGATTTTGGAGTGGTGCTTCGCGCATGGTTATCGCCCCACCGAAAACGAGATTCTCGTCTGGAACGAGTACATGATCAAGAGAGGCTGGAGGGACACAAATGCCCCCGCCTCGCTATTCGAGGAGTATAAGCAGAAGCATGGCCTTGGAGATCGGACCGACATTCTCACGTTTTTCGACTTCTATGAGGTCGATGAGGGCAGAAAACCATAGAGCCGAACCAGGCGCGACAGACGATCCGGATACCATTGCCGTTGGCTAGAGGAATGAGGAACCAGAAGCCAACAGGGCAGGGCACTCAAGGTCGAAACCGCTATCGAGGACATCGGACCTCGATCTTTAGGCGGCGCAGGGACGCACCGCCCTACCTGGGTTGGATACAAAGCCTTCTCCTCATCCTTTCAAGCATTCGCGGTGGAAAAAAGCTGGATCGAGCCTGCTGGTTTGTGGACGAGACGGAGTTCGTCCCTTCAGAGGGCCATTGGCCAAGCGAAGCCATTTCCCTCGCCGGGAAGACGGGCCAAACGATCTTATAAAAAAGCCGACCCTGCCAAAAGTGGCAGAACCGGCTGAAAGGACGTGAACAGCAAAGCGCTTAACTAGTTCCTGGGAACATAGAACCAGCCTCCTTGGTCCGGATCGAATCCATCCTCGTCGACATGAATATACCCATTCAGGATTAGACTGAAGGCCCAGGGGCGATTCCCTACCCAGAGCCAGTCCAGCCAGCCCTCGGTCTCGGTCCAGTGATTATCTTGGATCGCCCATACATCGAGATAAAGCTCATCAACTGGTTCCGTAGGGGTGGGGGTGGGCGTGGGATCAACCGGTTCCGTAGGGGTGGGATCAACGGGTGTCTCCGATGGGTCACCGGCAACAAGTTGCACAAAATTACTGCTACTGAACAACACAACCACCAGCGCATCATCAAAGGGAGACGTGTTTTCCTGGATGTTCAATGAGAGAAATTCCACGCTGATGTCGTAGAGCCCAATGTCACCCCCGATCAGCGTGCCTGCTGGAATGATCACAGAGGTAGTGTCTGCTGGTAAACCGGGAAGGCCATCATCTCGGGTATTTTCTGATTCCCATACCTTATAGACGTAGCTGCCGTCTGCCATGGGGTAACTGGCCGAAACCATAATCAGACCTTCATCGGCATAATCGGTGAAGGCTTCCCATTCAATGGTAATGTCTCCCTCGGGATTCACCGATTGTAATTCCTGATAGTTGGTAAAGCGTTTTGGTGCCAGCGGGGTGAAGGCTTCGACTTCGACATCAAAAGAAAACGCCCCAACCTCGTTACCCTCACCTGAGAAAGTATAGGTGCCGGCAGGCCAGGCTGCGATCAGCTCTTCCAGACTTTGAAAATTTGCCTGAAATTCATGATCCTCCTGAGTGATCCCGGTCACTGTGTCCCCAACCGTAAAGCTGAGCGATGACAGCTCTCCTTCCGCGACTTCAAAACCAGCGTAAAAATTGTAGGGGGCCGGGTCATAGGGAAACGGGTCCAACTGTTCTGGACTACTCTGTATCCAGTCTTCGGTATACTCCACAAAGATGAACTCGACGTTTTGCGCTGTCAGCAGGGAAGCGGAAAAAAGTGAAATGAGAAATGAATGTGTGAGAAGTTTCGGATAAGTCATAATGGTGTTGAATCACCTTCCACCACGGATGTTTTCCGAGAGGAACACTCCTCAGTGCATAGATTGTGCGTCATTGAAAGGTGGAATTCATTTAGGTTGAAGATGAGTGAGGAGCCTCAAAACAGCACGATAAAACACTCTAATGCATACTATTAGCAGTCAAGTGGTTTCCAGAAAAACAGCCTCCGGGCCTTATTCCGCTTACGCATTTCCCCGTTGACCTGAAGCTGGGCGGAACGTTGCCTATCGGGTTTGCTTTTGAATTGAGCCAATTTGATTTCATCCCGATGTCCGCATTAGACAAATCCTACGATCCCTCTCAGGTGGAAGACCGCTGGTATGCCGAATGGCTGCAGCGTAAAGCGTTTGCTGCCAAGGTGGCGGAAGATCGTGATCCCCATGTTATTATGATTCCGCCTCCCAATGTGACGGGCATCCTTCACATGGGGCACATTCTCAACAATACGCTGCAGGACATCTTTACCCGTCGGGCCCGACTTGAGGGCAAGGAGGCGCTCTGGTTTCCGGGCACGGACCACGCGGGCATTGCCACCCAGACCCGGGTGCAGAATCAGCTTCGCGAAGAAGGACTCAATCGGCGTGACCTCGGGCGTGAAAAATTCGTCGAACGCGCCTGGCAGTGGAAGGAGCAGTATGGCGGCATCATTCTCCAGCAATTGCGCAAACTGGGGGCCTCCTGTGACTGGGACCGGACGAGTTTTACCCTTGATGAAAAATATTCCCGAGGGGTTTTGACCGCCTTCGTCGAACTCTACAACCGGGGCTATATTTATCGTGGCCTGCGCATGAGCAACTGGTGCCCCAAGGACCAGACGGCCTTGAGCAATGAAGAGGTCAACATGCAGCCGCAAAAAGGGCTGCTCTATCGGATGCGCTATGAGTTGGTGGATCCGGTGGAAGGTCCCGATGGCACCACCTTGACCCACCTGGAAATTTCCACCACCCGCCCGGAGACCATCATGGGGGATACTGCGGTGGCCGTGCATCCGGAGGACGAGCGTTATCGTCACCTGATCGGGAAAAAGGTTTGGCGCCCCTTCCCCCGCGAGCAAATCGTCATTATCGGCGATGAGGCGGTGGACCGCGAATTTGGCACGGGCTGTCTGAAGGTGACGCCCGCCCATGATCCGGTGGATTTTGAAATCGGGCGACGCCACAAGCTCCCCATACTGGATGTGCTCAACCCTGATGGGACCATTGCTGATGCAGGTCGGATTTTTGTGGGCATGGATCGATTTGCCGCCCGCAAGGCTGCGGCCGATGAACTGGAAAAACTGGGTCTTCTGGTCAAAACCGAGCCCTACGAGAATAATGTCGGCTTTTCCGAGCGGGGTGGGGTGCCGATTGAACCCCGCCTGACCGAGCAGTGGTGGATGCGTTATCCCAAGGTCAAAGAGGCCAAGCGTGCGGTCGAAGCAGGGATTGTCCGCTTTCATCCCCCGCGCTGGGAAAAGACTTACATGCACTGGCTCGATACGATGGAGAAGGAAGGGATCGACTGGTGCATCAGCCGTCAGCTCTGGTGGGGACACCGGATTCCCGTCTGGTATCGCAAAGGGGAGGATCGCAGCACCTGGACCGATGCCGACTACCGCGATCCGGCCAAAATTCACGTCTCGGTGGAAGGGCCCTCTGATCCGGAAAACTGGATTCAGGATGAGGATGTTCTCGACACCTGGGCCTCATCCTGGCTCTGGCCCCTGGCGAATTTCGGCTGGCCCGACACGGAGGGGGAAAACGGGGCGGAACTGAAATACTTTTATCCGACCTCCACCCTCGTTACCGGATTTGATATCATCTTCCTGTGGGTTGCCCGCATGATCATGGCCGGTCTGGAGTTTCAAGGGGAGGCCAAGGAAGCGCTTACTGACGAGGAAATCGCCCAGCGGGTGCCCTTCCGGGATGTTTACATGACCGGGTTGATTCGGGATGCCAAGCGCCGCAAGATGTCCAAGAGCCTTGGCAACTCACCCGATCCGCTCGATCTGATTGCCAAGTATGGGGCCGACGGACTGCGCTTCGGCATCGTCAACATTTCTCCGAGCGGACAAGACATCCTCTTCAGTGAAGAGCGCATCGAGATTGGGCGCAATTTCTGCAACAAACTCTGGAATGCCTGCCGATTCCGTCTGATGAGTGGTGAGGCGATGAAAGACGGTAGTCTGGAGGGTATTTTCAGCCGGATCGACGCCAGCCAGCTGGACGTCTATGACCGCTGGATTCTGGCCCGCCTGGTTGATACCACCCGGCAGGTGGAGCAGTGTTTCAAGCGCTTTGAGATGCCGCAGTATTCGGATGCGCTCTATACCTTCTTCTGGAGCGATTATTGCGACTGGTATGTCGAGGCATCCAAGGCCAAGCTGAAAGACCCTGCCACCCGCGAAACGGTCCTGGCCGTGATGGATTGCATCCTGCGTCAAAGCCTCTTGCTGCTGGAGCCAATCATTCCGTTTATCACCGAAGAGCTCTGGCACGGGCTGGGCTTTGCCGATGAAAGCGCTCTGTTGCAGGACACCCGCCTGCCCACAGCAATGGAACTGGAGAACTTGCTGTCCGGTCAACGCATGCCGGTGGATTTGGCTGCCGCGGCTGCAGTTGAGTCCATCCGGGAGCTGGTGACCAAGGCCCGCGCGCTCAAGTCGGAATACAACGTGGCCAGCAAGAAGGATGTGGCTCTCTGCTTTGTGGGGGAGAACAAGGACGCCGCCGCTCTGGTCCAAAGGGAGCAGGCAACTCTACTTGGATTGATTCCCGCCGGTGAACTCGAGCTGCTGGAACAACCGGCGGAAGGCATGCCGGCTGCGGTTTGTCGCCTGGGCACGGTATACCTCGATGTGGCCAGCGCCATTGATGTCGAGGCCGAACGGGAGCGTCTGACCAAGGAACTTGATAAACTGAGCAAGGGCATCCAAGCCGGTCGCGCCAAGCTCACCAATGAGAGTTTTATCGGCAAGGCACCGCCCGCTGTGGTGGAAGGAGCCAAGCGCCAACTGGCTGAAACCGAGGCAAAGTACGCCGAAATCGAACGGCTCCTGCTGTCTTTGGGCTGATGGTACGGCGATAGCAAAGATCGCAGGGAAGGGCTTGGAGAAGTCCTTTAGCTTTGGATCAATCTTCCTCCATACACTCGGGACGAGGATAGCGAAGCCAGCATCAACTGATGCATCGGCTTCCGGTTGATCTGTGCTTTTTTCCTCGCTCTCATTGCAGGGATACATAGTCAAGTTGCTCCTGCCTTCGTCCCTTGGAGGTTGCTTAACCCCTTCCTGTTTTTTGCATGTCCTCTTCACCAACTCCGACTGAACTCGCTTTGAAGCGGGATCGACTCCATCCTTTCACCAAGATATCCTACGGACTTGGGACCAGCGTCGATATGTGGGGCATCTGGCTCTACTTTTCGGTGGCGTATGGCGTCTTCAACATCTATCTGCAGGTGCCTGCCTTGTATGTCGGTATCGCGCTGATGTTGATCCGCGTGATTGACGCGGTTTCCGATCCGCTGGCCGGTTGGTTTTCGGACAACATGCGCTCGAAGCACGGCAGGCGACGGCCCTTTATCCTGATTGCGGGGATTGCCAGTGGGCTTGGCTTACCCTGCCTCTTCCTGGTTTCCCCAAGTTGGGTTGATCTGACAATCCTCGGGATGCCGGTGATCTTTCTCTACATGGTGGGCTCTTCGATGATCTTCATCCCGATCGTCAGCATGTTCTCCATGCCGTATCACAGTCTGGGAGCTGAATTAACTCCGGATTACGACGAGCGCAGCTCGCTGATGAAGTATAAGCAGGCGATGCAGAAGATTTTTGAAGTTGGGAATTTTTATGCCCTGAAATTCACCAACTTGAGCTGGTTTCTGATTCCGGGGACGGAGGAAAAGAACACCCTGCTGGGGATCCAGGTCTTTACCTCGATCCTCGGCGTGATCATGGCTCTTTGTGCCATCTTCATCTTTTTCAACGTCAAGGAGCGATACTACAGCTATGTGGTTCGTTCCAGGCAGGAGCCCATCCAGTTCAAGGAGACGCTCTATCAGACGGCACAGTGTCGTCCGTTTCTTGTGATCCTCGGGGCGGCCTTGGCTTTTCAAATCGGAACCAGTATGGTCGGTGCTCTTGGATATTACACAACGGTCTACTACGTCTCAGGTGGAGATACCCGAATGGGGGATGATTGGAATTTCTGGATGGGGGTGGCCTTCATGGTGGGGGGCTTTCTCGGAGCCATTGGATTGGGAAGTTTTGCTCAAGTCACCAACAAGAAGCTGGCCTATTATGTGGCCCTGATCATCGGTGTCGGTGCTTACGGGAGCAGCTGGTTTCTCTACACCCCGGCCATTCCCTGGTTACAGGTGCTGGCCTCCGGTTCGATGGCCTTTGCTGCCGGTGGCCTTTGGACCCTGCACAGTTCGATTGTCGCGGATATCATCGATTACGATGAACTGCACAATGGGAAGCGTCGCGAAGGTGCCTTTTCGGCCTGTGGCTCCTGGATCCTCAAGGCGGGAAATGCCCTCGGTTTTCTTTTTTCAGGGATCATTCTCGATCTGGTCCGATTTGATCCGGCACTGCGCGGAGATCAGGCGGAAGGCACCATCTTCGGCATTCGCTTTGCGCTGATGGCCCTTCCGATCGCAGGCTTGCTGATTTCCATGCTCATTATGACTCGCTTTAAGATCAAGCGGGCTGAGTTTGAAGGCATTCGCGCTCAGTTGGAGGCCCGTCGGGGAGAGGTTTAGTGCGGCTAGCGGCAGGACCGCGTCAAGAACCTAAGTGATCCTTGGAAAAAGGAACTCTGCTGGAAGGGTTGTCCCAACACCTCGCGCATTCGTCCCAGCGAGGAAGGAAACCACTGGAGGCAAGAACCTATGGACCCCACTGACTGGAGCGGGGGGAGAATGATGCGTGAATCTGCCTGTCCTCGCGCCTTCCCCGGGAATTGACACCCTCTACCGTAACCTCCAACTGGAAGACCGTTCGAGCCGGATTGGTCGGATCCGGAGCCTCCACCGAAACGTTCCATGATTTTACCCCTGCGGTGATCAACCGGGTCTCACCATCTTCGGTCCGGACAAGGTTAAAGCGACCGTCGCTGGTTGGCTCAAAGGAATAGGTGACATCCGCCATGCCTTGCCGTTCAATGAGGACCTCGTCCGTCGATTCCAGAATGTTGCTTGCCATCCGGATATCGCGGGCAACGTGGCCTTCGAGCCAGCGTTCCTGACGATGAATGTCTGCCGTCGAAGCGGAACTGGCAAACATGCGGGAAATCGTAATCGTCCCCGTGAAAACCGCTGCCATGACAAAACCAAAGATGACCAGCGCAATCACAACTTCTGCGACGGAAAATCCAGCCCTGCGGGAAAGGGTGGTGTTACGTTGTTCAGTTAGCATATGCGGAAATACCTCCCTTGGTGCATTGCATGAGGGTGCTGACAGATTGGGAGCGTCCATTCACATCCGTCCATGTGACGGTCAGCTTCATATAGACTATATTCGGAGCTGTCGGGTCGTCCGTGGCCACCAGCCGTTCGGTCTGCAACTCACTGCGCATGGGAGCCTGGAAAAAGTTACCATCTTCAATGCTTTCTACATCGGCCCAAGGCAGGGTGCGGAGGTATTCCACTTCGCGGTCAATCAATTCATTGGCGCGATTGCGCATCTCCGCGTTGTGATTGAGCAAGAAACCATGATTCATGGCACTGAAGGCTGCCGCCAACAATAATCCCAGAAGGGTCAATGCAACCACCACCTCCACCAGGGTCAAACCTGCTTGGGGCTTCTTTTTATAGGGTGTGTTGCTATGGGTATTACTGTGCGAAATGGCCATGTGTCAGAGGGGAATTCCTCATTTCAAGCGATAGAGAAAGAAATGTCCATCAAAAATGTTCCCTGGACTTGGTCTCATCCTTGTGTTCTTCCCTGGAAGAAAATTCATCCTCGGGGTCTGCTTCGGCCGTGGACTCCCATCTCGTCTCTTCTGTAGGCGGTTCGTCGGGATCACCCGGGCCTGCACTATTTGGGTCGCCTTCCTCGAAAAGAGCATCCTGTTCCCGGGAGGGCCACTCATCAAGGGAATCCACCGTTTCTTCAGATGCAGCAGTGGCTTCCTGATCAAAATCAGCAGCATCTTCCTGCACATCCTGATTCGCTGTTTGCTGGGAGGCACGGTCGGATACGACAGACTGAAGTGTGGGTGAGGGCATGGGAGGAAGGGCTTCCTCGATCTCGAAGGTCGCTTCTTCGAGGTCTGCAGTCAGAATAATAATCCGGTGGCGTAGCTTGAGGGCGAGGGATTCGGCGGCGGCCAGACGGCTTTCCAGCATGTCGATGACTTCATCCCTTTCCGCGATTTCCTGTTCCAACTCCGATTCTTTAGCCCCTTCATTATTGTCGATCTGGACGGCGAGACGGGCCAGTTTGGTCTCCAGACGACCAATTTGGCGCTCTTTTGCGGCCAAAAGCATGCTGGCTTCGGAAATTTCCCGTTCCCTTTCGAGGACAGCCCGTTCACGAGCCCGCAGTGAACGTTCCCAGTCTTCCAAAGTCGCTTGGAATTCTTCCAGGGTAGAAGGTGTGGACTCCGCGCTTTTCCGCACAGGTGGCCTTAGCCCTTCTCCCACCGGACGTGTTCTGCGCCGGAGGGAATCAACCGATCTTTCCAGATCCGGTCGTTCCGGGGGGGGCGGGAGTGGCGACATGTTTTTCCGCATGGAGAGAAGAAACGGTTGAAGGAAGCAATTTGATGTGACCACGATCCCTAGACCTTGTCGAGACCAAACGTTATTATTTGACTTTTCCTTGGACCGGTAGGAACACCACTGCCAACTGATGGGAGAGGGATGATGCTTCACGATTGCTTTACCGGAAAGCCAGTGCATTTTCTCCATGTATGAATTCCGGAGAATCCCCTTTTGATTCCGTCGAAGCAGCCATTGCGGATATTGCCGCAGGCAAACTGGTGATCGTAACCGATGATGAAAATCGTGAAAACGAAGGGGACCTCATCATGGCGGCGGAAAAGGCCACACCGGAAACCATTAACATGATGATCCGCTATTGCAGCGGAATTATTTGCGTTCCGGCGTTGGAGCCTCAACTCAAACGACTGGGCCTCAGCCCGATGGTGGCGACGAACCGCGAATCGCACCGAACGGATTTTACCGTCAGTGTGGATGCAGCCGAAGGGGTTACCACCGGTATCAGCGCTTACGACCGTTCCGTTGCCATCAAACTGTTGGCGGACACGCAGACCCGTCCGGAGCAGTTGGTTCAGCCTGGGCATGTATTTCCGCTGCGGGCTCGTCCGGGTGGAGTGCTGGAGAGGGCGGGGCACACTGAGGCGGCGGTCGATCTGGCCACCCTTGCCGGATGCAACCCCTGCGGGGTGATCTGTGAAGTGGTGAATGAGGATGGCAGCATGGCGCGGGTTCCGGATCTTGTTCGCTTCAAGGAGGAGCACAGCTTGAAAATGATCTCGATTGCCCAGTTGATTGCCTATCGTCACCAGCGGGATCAACTGGTCGAAGTTGTAACCGTTGCCCCCTTTGCTTCAGCCTTTGGGGATTTCCAGCTCCATACCTTTCGCAGCCTGATTGATGGGACGCTGCACTATGCATTGGTCAAAGGCCAGCCCGGTCCACAACCGACGCTGGTTCGGGTGCAGGGGGAAAATCGCTTGAATGATGTTTTCGGCGCGGCCGGAGAGGGCTCGCGGGCAGTACTTGAACAGGCCATGCGCCAGATCTCCGAGGCGGGAGAGGGCGTCTTTCTTTATATGACTCAGGCACCGGAAAGCGCAAAAGCCGCCGGGCGCGAAGCGTTGCCCGGACGTGTTACCGGAGAGGGTCCGATGGACTTCCGCCAATACGGGATCGGGGCCCAGATCCTCAGCGCGCTGGGACTACGTCAGATTCGTCTGCTCAGTAGTAAAAGTCGCCATGTGGTCGGTCTGGACGGATACGGCTTGGAGATCTGCGAGGAAGTTCCTCTGACCTGATCCATGCTTCCTTTTCCTGTCTGCCTGTAATGGCCAATTAAGCATGCTTACATCCGTTCGAGGGTTTCCAAACCGAGGAGGTGCAGTCCGGTTTCGAGGATGGTGAGCGTCCGGGCGCACAACATCAGGCGTCGATGACGGATAGCTTCGTCTTCCACCGCCACCTTTTCCGCATTGTAAAAGGTCGAAAAGGTCCCCGCCAGCTCAAACAGGTAAGTGCACAAAAAGTGCGGACGGTAATCCCCCAGGGCCTGACGGAGTCCAGCGGGAAAGCCCACCAGTTTGCGGGCCAATGCAATTTCGGCTTCACCGCTGGGAGCGGAGACTTCGACTGTGGCAAAGTCCGCTGGCTGACATTCCACCCGACGGAAGATACTGTGAATCCGGGCTACGGCATAGAGCAGATAGGGGGCGGTATTGCCTTCGAGGGCCAGCATCTTGTCCCAGCTGAAAAGGTAGTCACTGGTCCGGTTCTGGGCCAGATCCGCATAGCGAACTGCCCCAATGCCAACCACCCGGGCAATGTGCCGACGTTCGGACTCCGGCAAGTCCGGATTCTTTTCCGAAACGATGGCATAGGCCCGGTCCACTGCCTCGGCAAAGAGATCCCGCAGCTTGATGTTGGTGCCCTCTTTGGTCTTGAGGGGTTTGCCGTTTTCCCCGAGCACGGTTCCAAAGCTGATGTGCTTGAGGACAGGCAAGGTCCAGCCTTCCGCCTGAAACCATTTTTCCGCCGTCAAAAAGAGTTGCTCGAAGTGATCACTCTGGCGCGAATCCACTACGTAGAGAGAGGCATCCGCTGCCATCTGATGCGTGCGGTAATGAATGGTGGCCAGATCGGTGGTGGCGTAATTGCTGGCACCGTCTGTCTTGCGCACAATGAAGGGTTGGGTGGCAAAGCGGGGATGTTCCGGATGAAAGACGACCAAGGCACCTTCACTTTCCTCGGCCAGACCGTGGCGTTGCAGCCCCTCATAGACCGGATCAACTTTGTCCCGGTAAAAACTCTCCCCGAGAACCTCGTCAAAGCGGATACCCAGTTGATCGTAGATCGATTGAAAAGCCTTCCAGCTGACCGCAGTGATTTTTTCCCAGATGGCGGTATTTTCCGGATCGCCCTGCTGCAGCTTAACCAGCTCACTGCGGACGGCATTGGCTGTGTCCTCTGACTCCTTGTAGGCGGCATTGCCGTCTTTGTAGAGCTGTTCCAGATCCCCGATCGGGTTTTCGTGTGGGGCATCCAGATCGTACCCGCTCTGCTTGATCGCATGAATGAGCATTCCGAACTGGGTTCCCCAGTCCCCGAGGTGGTTGTCGCGGATGACCGTGTGTCCGGAGAAGATCAGCATGCGGGCAATGGCCTCCCCAATCACAGTGGAGCGGATATGGCCGACATGCATCTCCTTGGCGGTATTAGGTGCACTGTAGTCCACCACAATCTTCCTGGCTACTACCTGATCCGAGGCCCCGGCACGCAGCAGCGCTTCTGTGCCAAACTTGCGCAGCCACTCGGCCAGATAGCTGGCAGAAAGGCTGAAATTGAGAAAACCTGGTCCGGCGATTTCAACCGTGACAGATTCCGGAGAAAGTTGCGCGGACTCGATGAGGGCGTCGAGCAGCACCTGCCCGAGCGCCCGGGGATTTTTCCCGGATTTTTTGGCATGGGCCAGCACCCCGTTGGCTTGAAAATCGCCGAAACGAGGATCGGCCGGCCGAACCGCCGGATCGAAGTCCGGACCAAAATCCGGATGGGCGCTGGCGATCCTTCGAAGAACCGCATCAATGACGTCGCCGGGTTGAAAAGCGATTTGCATGGCGGCTTATGGTGCCGCCCGGAACGTGTGGATCAAGCGGTTATCTGAGAAATTCAGTCAAAAACCACAATATAAGTGGGATTGCCTAACGGTAGTCAGTTTCAGGTCGGCCCGGAAATTGCGAATATTTACATTTAAAGCTCGACAAGCTAAAGCATAATCGCCTTATAGCTAAAAGTTTACGGACTTGTTCCAGAGCGATTCGCGAACAGCTCTTTGCCCAAATCATGAGAAAAAAAATTGTTTCCGCCCGAAAATTCGTCAAACCCTCCTTTGCCTATCTGATTGAAAAGAAACGGGACGGGGGTGAGTTCACCCACGACGAAATTCGTTACATTGTCGATTCGATCTACGATAAGGAACTGCCCAAGCACCAGCTTGCGGCCCTTGTCATGGCGATCTACTTCCAGGGAATGAGTGCCCAGGAGACGGCCATTCTTGCCGAAGAAATGATGCTTTCCGGTGAAGTGGTCGACCTCTCCAAGATCACCAAACCGAAGATCGACAAATATTCCACAGGGGGAGTGGGGGACAAAACGTCACTTGTTCTGATCCCTCTCGCTGCTGCCTGCGGGGTCGTCATGCCCAATATGAACGGGGTCGATGAGGAGTTTGTCATCTCCAATTTGGACAAGCTCAGCGCCATCCCCGGATTCAATCCCAAGCTCAATCTGGATTCCTTTGTCGATCAGCTCAACGACGTTGGAGCGTGTGTGGCCGAGCAGTCGGATGCGATCGCCCCGGTTGATACCGCACTCTACGAGATGCGCCAGCTCACCGCTACGATCCCCAGCTTACCGCTGATTACCGGATCGGTGCTGAGCCGGAAACTCGCCCAGGGTGCGGAAGGTCTGGTCGTCGACGTGAAATGGGGCAACGGCTCTTTCATCAAGGATGTCGAGCAGGCCAAACAACTGGCCCGATCACTCACCCGGGTGGGCCGTTCCATGAACCGCCGTTGTGTGGCTCTGGTGACGGATATGAATCAGCCACTCGGCGACACTGTCGGCACCGGTCTCGAAATCATTGAGGCCATTCAACTGCTCAAAGGCGAGGGCCCCGAAGACCTGCAGGAGCTGGTGCTCAAACTGGGGATGGAAATCGTCCGTCTGGCCGGAGTGGCCGGTTCGACGCTCTCCGCCAAGCAAACCGTGCAGCGTGCCCTCAAAGACGGCCTTGCCCTCGAGAAATTCAAGGAAATGATCGCTGCCCAAGGTGGCAAAACGGATTATATCGATAACCCGGATAAGTTCCCCAAGGCCAAGTATGTGCGGAAACTGCCCGCTCCCAAACGCGGTTACGTGCACACTATCAATGCCGGGATGATTGCCCGTGGTGTCCAGATGCTCGCCACCGCCAAGTCCGGAAAGAAATACGATCCAGCCGTCGGCGTTTCCGAAATCAAGAAGGTGGGCACCCAGGTCAAGCAGGGTGAGCCGCTCATGATGATTCACTACAATGATGAATCGAAACTCGAAAGCGCTCTGGAATACCTGCGCCAGGCCTACCGCCTCGCCCCCAAGCGCCCGACCCCTCCCGACCTCATTGTCGAACGGGTGGCCTGATTCGATTCAGATTATTTTTTCAAAGCGCGGTCCTTTCCAGGATCGCGCTTTTTTCATGTCACCCGAACGGCCGATTCCACAGACAAGGTGGATAATTCGGCGCTCAATTCCGGATGCAGGCGTTCCAGATCCTCTTGTGCGAATGGCAGGTGCTTCTCTTTGCGCACGCCTCTTGTGCTCAGATCCCAATGCAGGGTGGGGGTGATCCCATGCCGGTCCAGCGTATGCCTGCCACAATGGAGCGGACATCCATCCAGCATAACGATTGGACGTCCTTTGGTGTTTGCCTTTTCCGCCGTCCGCACCAGCGGCTTGACGTCGCCCCCCAATCCGACGATGCAGGACATTTCAGCCGCACCGCTGTGGTCAAGGGTCAAAGCCAGTTGATTTGCCAGCTGAGCGGCACTGGAACAACCTGAGCAGGAATAGATCAAGGGTTGTTCTGCATAGTTGAGCTTTGAAGCGGTCATTTTCTCTTGGATGTAAGCTCGTGAACGAAAAAACTCCGGCAGTATCTGTCACGTCATGGCCAAGGTCAGGGCAACTGAAGTCAAATGGATCCAGGGAGATTTGCGTTCATTTCGATGAGAACCCTAACAGAAAGAGGGAGGGGCTGTCCTTGATACGGATCAGTTTGCGGCTGTTTTCCTTTTGTTAAGGGCAAGTGCATCCATCTGCGTCGGTTGGCTGTCGCCAGTAGTCATTCGCCGCGGCGATTGTTTGAAAATGAATCGCAATCACCTGTGACGCCGCGATAAGGGCATCAGCATCTTCCGCATACTCTTTTCTCTGCGCAAACAACACGGTTTTATCCGCTTGGGTTTCCGTCACTCCCAGGCGGGATAGGCGGATGGCCAGCTGAAAACCGGCTTGAGGTGTTGCCGTGAGGAGAGTGAATCCGGCCTCCTTGGTCGACTGCATCTCCATGCTTTGCATACTGTTTACCTCTCCGGGAAGCGATAATGGAATAACAACCAAACACAGGAGATAAAGATAAGCTATTCTTTTATTCATGGGCAAAACTACTTCTGCAGTGGGCGAACTGGCAACACTCATTCATAGCGAAAGAAGGGTGCAGTTGGGCTTGCTATCCAATGCAGTGTTTCGGTTGAGTAGGGGCTGAACCCCTTAGCGTTAATCCCTTCACCAAAAGTTTTCTGATGAAATGTGTCCTCATCCGCACGTGTGCGCTTCTGATCATTTTTTCAACGTCCGTCTCTGCCAGCCGGGCTCCGGTCAACCCAAATGCCACCCCCGAAGCGGTGGCCTTGCTGGAATACCTTTATTCAATCCAAGGCAGGCAGACGCTTTCCGGTCAGCACAATGTGCCCCTCAATGGTTCCACCCGCCTTGCCGGGATGGAAAAGCAATACGGTGTCTATCCGGCGATGTTCGGACAGGACTTTGGCTTCAGCCCGGCTGGCACCTGGGATGGCATCAACTTTCGCCAGAATATCGTGGATGAAGCCATTCGCCGCCACCATGAGGGCTTTATCATTACCATCATGTGGCATGCCGTGCGCCCGATCGAAGAAGAGCCGGTCGATTTTTCAACCGGCATTCAAGGGAAACTGACGGATGCCGAATGGCAGGATCTCATCACCCCCGGCACGGAAATCAACGAGCGGTGGAAGTCACAGGTGGATGTGATCGCCTTCTTCCTCAAGCAGCTCAACACCGCAGGGGTTCCCGTACTCTGGCGTCCTTATCATGAAATGAACGGTGGCTGGTTCTGGTGGGGCAAAAAAGAAGGCGAAGACGGTTACGTCAAACTCTGGCGGATGCTGTATGATCGTCTGACCCATTTTCATGGTCTCAACAACCTGCTCTGGGTCTACAATCCCAACGAGGTGAAGGACAATGTGGATCCTTACGCCACCTACTATCCCGGCCATGACTTTGTCGATATCCTGGCTACCGATGTCTACACCGAGGGCTACAATCAGATGAACTACGAGCAGTTGCTGGAACTGGCCGAAGGTCGCCCGATGGGGCTGGGGGAGGTCGGAGAGTTTCCCACCGCCGAAATACTGGAGAATCAGCCCATGTGGACCTGGTTTATGTTCTGGCATGACCCTTATTCTGGCACGCGGGAACAGCGACAGATGCGCACCGAAACCCTGCGGCATTCCCAGGTGATCAACCACCGCGATCTGCCCTGGGTGGAAGACCGCGCACCGGTCATTCACCACCCGGTTCTCCGCTAACCGCTACCTGCGGGGCGAGGGTGGAGTAGTGGGCGGCTCAATCCCCGGCAGCCCTGGGGTGAGTGTCTGCTGCAGTCGGGTGGCGGACTCTTGAGAGAAGTCATCCCCAATCCGCAGTTCGGCGACGGAAGCGAGGTCGGAAAGAATCGCTCCCCGGTCGCTGGAGAGCATCACGCCCATCAAGTCTCCGGTTTTGGCAAAAATATAGTCTCCCCGCGAGGCGCCGAAGTCGCTGCCAAAGACCCGCCCCAGCAGGCGGTTGGGCACACTGAGATAGCGTTGGCCACCCGGTATCAGGCGAAAAGAGGTTTCACCGAATTCACCCAGACGGTTGCTCACCAGCACCACTTCCGGGAAGCGAAGGGGCTCGGTAGTGATCTCGAAAGGTGTCAAGCCACTGGCCTCAACGATTCGTTCGGGAATCTGCACAGCCATGATCCGGGGATCGGCCTGCAGAAGGCTGATTTCCACGATTTCATACTGCTGCCCCCCGGCTCCGAAACGGGCTTCAACCGAACGGACCCGGCTGAGATTCTCCAGCCGGAGAGGGGTGAGTCCACTCTCGAACAGGGCAAAGGTTCTTCCACCGGAACGAACGAGAATGGCATCGATCTGGGCAGATTCGCTTCGGCTGCCGAAAAGGGCATCCACCCGGGCGGTAAATTGCAAGGGAAGGCGGTTCGCTTCGTAGCGGCTGAAAATCTGATTGAGCGAGATCGGTTGAGCCCGGCGGATTTCCTCTTCAATCGCGGTCGAGCGCTCCGCGAGGGCACCGACATTGCTGGCCAACTGTTCGGCCCGTTGTTCAGCCCGCTGCCGCTCGACCCGGGCGGTTTCCACTTCAGCCCGTGCCGCAGTCAGATTTTGCTCCAGCATGGACCGCTCCGTCCGGGTGATTTGAAGGTCTGTCTCCAACTGGTTGCGGAGCCGTTCCATTTCCCGCGCCCGTTCTTCGGCTTCAGTGAGGGTCTGCTCGGCGCGGGCCAGTTCCGCCTGTCGAGCCTGTAGCTCTGCCTGCAACTGGCGGGCCTGCGCCCTCTGGGCATCAAGATCTGAAGCGATTCGGGAGCGCTCCGCCGCCAGCCGCTCACTTTCCTCTGCCAGTCGTTCCCTCTCTTCCACCGTCAGCTCCAAAGTCTGCTGGGTCTGCTCAAACTCCTGACGCAGGCGCTCCCGTTCTTCCCGCTCCCGGGCCAGTTCTTCCGCAGTCATTTCCCGATCACGTTCGGTCTCGTCAAGAGTGGCTTCGCGTTCCGCCAGAGTCTGCGCCAACTGCTCACGGCGCATGGCTTCGTCCTCCAGAGAGAGGCGCAAGAGTTCCAGCATATCCTCCTGCACACCTTCGGCATGTCGCTGTTCACGTGCCTCACGGGGATTCTCAATCTCCGTCGAGTCCAACCGGATCAGTGCTAGAATACTGATCAGGAGGAAGTCGCAGATGATGAGGAGAAGGGTACGATTCATGTCGGCAGTCCCGTTCTAGTGGCTGTTAGACTCAAGGATCAGCTGGCGACGATAGGGGCGCAGGAAAAAGATTTTCAGGATGGCGACAAAGATGATGCCGAAGAGGGTCGAGGCATAGGCCGCCATAAGGCTCGCTTCGACAAATTCCATCACCACCAGGATGAGCGCGGATACAGTACCCCCGAGCCCGATGTAGAGTCCGAGGTCAAAGAGGGAATCCTCGTTCTCCAACAGGGTGAGTTTGACCTTGGCAGGGACATTTTGCCCCTTGATCTCGCGCAGCTTGATCAGGGAAAAAGTGAACACGGCCAGCTGAAGCACGAAGAACATCAGCAGGACGATGAGGGTGACTTGATCAATCATATCGGTTTCGGGGTCGGCACTGGTAAGATGGCTCTCGGGAAGAAACTGTTCAAGGTTCAGTGTCAGCCGGACGGCTGTATTCGGGGCAAACTCCAGCAGTCTGGGCTCTGCCAGCGTGCCTAGAATGGTCGCAATGGCAACGGCTGAAAACAGATAGAGTGTCTGCTCAAGGGAGGGTGCGGTGCGCTCTACCGCGTTGATTCGACGGATGCTGCTGATAAAAAGAGAAATCGACCGCGCAATAAGATATCCTGCCAGCAGGAGCAGTCCCAGTTTCAGGGCCATGGCCGCCGAAGTCTGTCGCTCAGTGAAGCCCTTCAGCCTTTCCTGAAGCCCGCCCAAAGGGAGTGCCGCCAGCCAGTCAGGCGGATGATAGAGTGGCTGCTCGAAATCGTTCATCGCACGCAGGGCACCTTGCCCCAGGCTCAGCGCCAGACTGATCACCGGCCAGGCCTCATCCGGTTCTTTCTCCAGATAGGCAAGGATGCCGGGGGCATCGCCGGAAAGGAGGATGGCCCCGTAAAGGGTCGCAAAATCCCCTTCTTCCTGATGAATGGCAGCAGCCAGTTGATCGAGGACCGAGGGATCCGGAACCTCACGCAGTAATGCTGTCAATTGAGTCCAATTGGTGCGGCTGGCCAGGGTCACAACCGCCAGATAGATACGCTCCAATGAAGCCAGCATGGCCGGATCCTCTGCGGCATCCCGGGTTAAATTCCGCAGCTCCCGCGAAAGGTTTGGCTGCCAGGCGTTGCTTTGTTCCAGCAGGGCTGTCACCAGCACGGCCGCATCCAGGGGGTGTCCCGCTGTCGAGAAAACCGGCATAAAGTGCTGATATCCTGATATTTCCCGAGTCTGAAGCAACTGGCGCACGGTGACATTGCTGGATTGCTGAAGAAATCCCAGCAGAAATTCACGATGAGGCCGGGGCAGCACAAGGGGGAGTAGAGGACTACCACTGTCGCTCGCGGGAAGCTCAATTCCTTCCAGAAACAACTCAAAGAAAGGTGCCGGACCGCCACTGAAACGGTATTGCGGATGCTCCCGGCGCAGCTCACGGAGACGCTCCTGCCGCCAGGTGTCTTTGAGAATTTCCGGATGCACCCGCCCAAATATCTCCACCGGCCCGGGCTGAGCCGCATTGAGAAAATCATCGGACAGGTCTCCCAGAGTCGGGGTGCCGGCAGCGGCTTCTTCCAGCAGGAGAGGGGAGACCGCACGAAAGTGGATGGGGAAGCTCAAACCAATCCCCGCCGCCAACACCGCGACGAGCAGGGCCACCACACTCAACACTAACTTTCGAATCCGCATTTCTTGTTACCACCCTCTGCAAGCTCAGACAAAAAGGCAAGGACGGGAGATGGTGTGTCGGTGGCGCTATGTGCCGGAGGCTGTGCACCTACGTCGCCCTCTTCGCCACCCCCCCTTGCCCCTTGCCTCCTGAACCTTGCCCCTCATGATCGGGGGGGTGCAGAACTTTTCTGAAGCGATCGAAGTGCTGGCCCCTGCCGGCTCCTGGGAGTCCCTGACGGCAGCGCTCAAGTCGGGTGCCGACGCCGTTTATTTTGGGGTGGGCAAACTCAACATGCGTGCGCGGGCCGCCATGAATTTTGAAGAGTCCGACCTCATGGAAATCGTTTCCCGTTGTCATCAGTCCGGGGCCAGAGCGCACCTTACGCTGAATAATGTGGTTTACGATGAAGAACTGGAGGCCATTGAAAGCCTGTGTGCTGCCGCCAGTGCTGCCCGGGTGGATGCTGTCATCTGTCACGATCTCGCAGTCATCGAACGGGTTCAAGCCGTCGGCCTACCTATCCATCTTTCAACTCAGGCGAATATATCCAATATTGCCGCAGTCCGATTCTTTGCACGCTATGCGGAAGTCATGGTTCTGGCACGTGAACTCAATCTGGAACAGATCCGGACGATTGCCCGCAAGGTGGATGAGGAAAAGATCTGCGGCCCCGAGGGGAAAAGGGTCCGCCTGGAAGCGTTTGTCCACGGGGCCCTCTGTGTCGCGATTTCCGGAAAATGCCACATGAGTCTGGCCCAATACAACCACGCGGCCAATCGGGGAGACTGCCTGCAAAACTGCCGCCGTTCCTATACGGTGCGCGATACCCAAACCGGGGATGAGCTGGAAATTGACAATGAGTATGTGATGTCACCGCGTGACCTCTCGACCATAGCGTGTCTGCCGGAACTATTGGGGGCTGGCATCTCCGTCTTGAAAATTGAGGGCCGGGGCCGCGATGCCCACTATGTCAGCACCGTGGTCACCTGTTACCGGGAAGCGGTGGAAGCGATCCGCAAGGGGAGCTTTACGACAGAACGGGTCTCTCATTGGCAGGAGCGGTTGGCTGCGGTCTTTAATCGCGGTTTTTGGGAAGGGGGATACTACCTGGGAAAAACCGGTTCAGAATGGTCGGCCTTCTCCGGTAACCGGGCGACCGTGCGTAAGGTGAAAGTGGGCAGGGTGGTGAATTATTTCCAGAAAGTGGGTGTCGCGGAAATTCAACTACAGCATGAAGGGGTGTCCTGCGGTGACACACTTCTCATCACCGGACATACCACCGGGGCACTCTCCTGGAATCTGGAAACCCTTCAGGTCGATGAGCAAACCCGCCAGCGGGCGGATAAAGGGGAGCACCTCACTTGTCCAACTCCTGAACCGGTGCGACGGAATGACATGGTCTTTCGGCTCGAACCTGCCGATGACTGATGGCTGGTTTTCCTTGCTTTCACCCATGCGGACACTCGCGATAGAATCTTACATTCTGGGCCGATCCGGAGACATTATCCTGGTCAACAAGCCCTGGGACTGGCCCACCAGTGGCCATACCCTCGATGATCCGGAGTGCATTCAGTTTCATCTCATCCGTCACTTCGGTCAAATGGTCTGGACGCTGCATCAACTCGATGCCGACACCAGTGGGACCTGCCTCTTTTCACTCAACCGGAAGCTGGTAGGCGCCATCCAGCGGCTTTGGAATGCACCCGGCATGGAGAAAAACTACCTTGCCTTGGTTCACGGTGAACCGGAATGGGATCAGATCGACTGTCGGGCACCGATTGGAATGGTGGACTCTGTCAGCCTCGGAGTGCATCCGGAAGGGAAGTTGGCTCATTCCCGATTTCAGGTCTTGTCACGAAAGAATGGATACAGCTCGATTCATGTCAGGATTTTTACCGGACGCACTCATCAAATTCGCATCCATCTCTCGCATCTGGGCCATCCGCTGATCGGGGAGGAGTGGTACCGGGATACTCCCTGCAGTTTACATCACCGGCAGGCGCTTCATGCGCTAAAAGTGTCTTTTCCTCCAAACGGAATCCTTTCTGAAACAACATTTTCAGCCCCGGTCTCAGCTGACCTCTGTCATCTGGCCGAATCACTTGGTCTATCCGTGCATGGGATTGCCCCTGAAACACATTGAAGGGACCGATAACTCCATCAACCGCCTCTCGCGGTGGGAGGCCATGCAGGGCGTCGGGGAGGAGAGGAGGGTAGGGAGTCGCGGGCCTCGCGCAGCCACTGGACGCTTTCTGCCAGTCCTCCCACCCGATGCGTGCGTATCCAGGCTGCTTCCTGTCGACCAATCAGAACCGTGTAAGTCTGACGCAGGCGGGACAGCAAAGAGAAATCTCCCTTACGCTGCCCTGAGATACGTTCTGCAGCGCAATAGAGAAATTCGATGCTGAGGGAGAGTTCTTCTTTCAACTGGAGACATCGTTCAGAATCCAATGTCAGGGCATTCACCACCTGCTTCAAGTCGGAGAGGACTTGCAGGGCATGTTCCAGCTCATCCGTATCCAGTTTTTCAGACAGTTCGCCCACTGAATCCTGCCGGACCGTCACCACTGAGGCCAAGGGCATGCGGTTGGGGGGATTGAAAGCAAACATCCGGCCCAATGATCCGAGAGAGAGGAGAGGGGAGGCCAGTGCCTCTGCTTCCCTGGGCAGGGCAAAGTGTTTCAAGGCGGTGGAAAGGTCTGCCACAGTCGACTTTGGATTCCACCCTGCCTGTGCGGCGAGGAGAAGCGGGGGAAGGCTGAGCAAGGGGGCTTGATGGTGCCCGTAGTCTCCCCAATCGGTGAGGAGCAGTCCCTCGGCCCCATGCTCGAGGGCAGCTTTTCCGGCGGTTTCGATATTCTCTCGGGCATTATCCAGGCGGGTGCCCAAACTGTTCCAGGTCGATGTTCCCGGACAGAGGTAAAAGGAAAGGCCAGCTTGGGAAAAATGCGCGGCTTGCGCACCCAGCGGATGATCCGCCTCATACCCCCAGACCAGGGCAGTGAGCCGCGGGTCCAGTTCTGGGACGATTTCCGGACGCTCCAGAACGATATCCGCCCAGAACTGAATCTCTTGCTTATGATTGGCCGCAGTGCGGGCGATCTGGTTGAGGAAGTCCAGGTAGACCGCGTGTTTCCCTTCGACCGCGCATCGTTCCCGGCTACGGCCCATGCCCAGTTCCCAAGGCTCATCGCCCCCTATATGGCAGCGCTCACTGCGGAAAAGTGGAAGGTACTCCGCGAAAAGACTCTCGATAAATGCTCTGCTCTCTTCAGTCGGAGCGAGGGTGGAGCCATGGGCCATGCCATGGCCATCCGGACGTCGCCATCCGTAGGGACACTCAGCCAGATGAAAATATTCCGGGTGCTTCAGCCAGCGTTCGAAGTGACCAAAGGAGTTGAAGTTGGGGACCAGCTCGATTCCCCGGTCCGCCGCATAGGCATCCAGGCAATGGATCTCTTCCGCGATTAAGGGTGAAGCTTCTCCCCACACAGTGGCATGCCCTGAAAAAGCAAAGGTGTGTTCGGTATAAAGCTGTAGCTGATTGTATTTGAGCGAAGCCAGCAGATCGATCAGCGCATAGAGCGTGTCCATGGTCGGGACCCGTGTCCGGCTGATATCCAGCATGTATCCGCGCTGGGGAAGGGCAGGCTGGTCTGCGATTTCCAAACAGGGCACAGCATCATCAGCTTGCACCAGAATCTGGAGCAAGGTCTGCCAGGCATATTGGGCTCCGCGGCCTTCCCCGGCCGCTAAAACAACCCCCTGCTCAGTAATACGAATTCGGTAAGCTTCCAGTGCCAGGGACGAATCAATTTCCCAGGAGACCGCCGTATTGCCAGTCTCACACCACTCCCAGTTGAATCCGCATCTTTGCGCAACGCGCTCCATTGAGGCATGGGCAAAAGCTTGAAAACGGGCAAAGGCCGCAGGAAACGGGGAGCAGGACAGAGGAAAAGGAATCTTCCAGAGGTCCGCTGATACCTGAATCTGCTGGGGTGTGGGAACGAGGCAGAGAGACTTCATGAGGCTGGCCGGGCTGTTGGTCGGAATGAAAAACCAATGAGAAAACTACTCGTCATACCAATAACAATCAGCCAGGTCCAGTCGAGCCCAAGCCAGTCGGTTCGCCGGAGAAGGGCAAGGGTTGCTGTGATCAGCACGCCCAGTCCCAGCGCCAGCAAATTGCCCTGGTCCGATCCACGTCGAGTGGTCAGCCCGAGGAGAAACACTCCGAGGAGGGCTCCGGCCGGAATCGATGCAATCTCAAAGGCCAGCCAGAGGAAGGTGGTGGCATGACGAAATGAATACGCCAGAAGAAGTATCATCACCCCAAAGGCCAGCACACCCATCCGGCTGGCCATGACATAATGTTTTTCATCCGCATCCGGACGAATGAGCGGCTTGTAGAGGTCTACGACGACCGATGAACTGAGGGCACCCATCGCACTATCCACACTCGACATGGCTGCGGCAAAGACACCTGCGATCAACAAACCGCGCAAAAGGGGTGGAGCACTCTGCCGGATGAACTCGGGAAAGACACGGTTGGCATCGACCTCACCGGTATCCGTCAGGGGCAGGATCCACTCCGGTGTCTGCTGGGCATAGACCCAGAGGCCCAGACCGATGCAGAGAAACAGGCCTGCCACCGGAATCCCGACAAATCCACTCCAGATGACACTGCGGCGGGCCGCTTGAACATTGCGGCAGGTGAGGGTGCGCTGGGTCAGATCCTGATCAGTCCCCAGCGAGGCAATGATCATGAGAAACCCATTGAGGAAGGCGAGTGGAAGAAGGTTGCTTTCATTCAGCCAGGCAGCGGCACCAGGCTCGGAAGGCGTCAGGTTGATGAGTAGGGTTTTGCCCGCCTCCCCGGCGTTGTCCCATATTTTCAACCAACCCACTTCCCCTCCCAGCCACACGGCCAGCAGAAGTCCGCCACCGATGAAGACCGAAGCCTGGGCGAAATCCGTCCAGACAATCGCCTTGATGCCTCCCCAGAAAGTATAGGCGATGGCAAGAAGTGAAAACAGAACAAGGGTGAGGAGATAAGGCAGTCCGAAGATGATGCTGACGCCCAGAGCCGCGAGGGAGAGCCGCAGGCTGGCCCCGAGGATGCGGGTAAAGAGAAACATTCCAGTGGCGGCATAGCGGGTGCGGGGACCAAAGCGGTCGTGGAGATAACTGTAAACCGTGAGGTAGCGCAGCCGATAATATGCGGTGAGAAAAAGGAAGGCGACGACGAAGCGCCCGGCGATCGTGCCCAGGCCGAATTGCAGGTAGGTGAGGTTACCGGTAAAGGCCACTCCAGGCACATTGAGAAAGGTGAGGGCACTGATCTCTGTGGCCACAATCGACAAAAGCACCGCCCACCAGGGAATATTGTGCCCGCCCCCGATAAAGTCCCGGGTGGTCCGTTCCTCACGCCCCTTCCACCAGCCCAGCAGCAGAATCGTGCTCAGGTAGGCGGCAATGATCATCCAGTCTATTGGCGTGACGCTCATGTTGCAGCGATGAGAACGGCTTTCCCTCTAAAGGACAAATGCGGAATGAAGGATTCAGGGCAGAGGGCGCGGCGGCATCACGGATGGATAAAAATGGACATCCAACTGCCCAAAACAATGCATCCACGGGCCGAAGCGCGGCCTTTTGGGAAGGAAATTAAAGCTGGCACGACATCTGCAACGGATCGGACAGGTTTGGACACAATGTTGGTATCTGAATTGGGGTAATAGAAATCGTTAATTCCGTGCTTCGGGATTATAACAGACAGGGCCCGGGCGTTCGGGGTTATCGCCCGGGTCCTCCTTTTCTCAAAAAAAGAAAGGGCGGATCGGTGCAGAGCTTGCACATGCGGAATCCCCGCCAGCCTCAGGTATCGGATGGCTGCTGAAGAAACTTGTCTACTTTGTTGGAAACAATGACCCCGTAGTTGATCGTCCCCAGCCAGCCACTCATAATGATGCCAACCGACCCGGCGTGATAGAGCCCGGGCAGTTCATCGGGCAGAGCCTGGGAAACTTTCAGCCCTTCAAACTTGGTCCCGAAGGAAGTCCCTCCGATGTGACGCACATAGCGCTGGACGGTTCTCGGGGTGGCGGCTTCAAGGTGGTCGATCTTATCCCGCACTCCCGGAATGAGTTTTTCCAGAGCATCGACAGAGCTATCGATCAGATACTGCTTTTCTTTTTCGTAGTCCTCATCCGAGAGCGCAGCCCAGTCTTCCCAGCGGGCATTGATCGAAGCAACCACCGCATAGCGGGGTTCTTTCTGGTGCGGTCGGTTGTCAGGATAATAAACCGAAAAGGTCCGGCTGCTGGTCCGCATACCAGTCAGTTCCTCCATGGAAAACTCCGCAGCTTCCGAGGTAAAGACGAGATCACCGATGTTGGGGATGCTTTCGCCTTTGCGGATTCCCATATAAACCTGACAGGAGCTGGTATTGACACGAACTTTCTCCGCCTCAGTGACAAACTCCGGACGGAATTTTTCAGGTCCGGTCAGTCTGAGAATGGTGTTCTTGACATTGGCATTGGAGACCACCGCCCGGCAGCCGATGGTGTGGACGGCCTGCTCCCCGCCGGTGTTGCGGCTTTGGGCGACGACCCCGCACACCCGGTGTCCGCCGGGGCCATCGGCTTCGGTGAGAATTTCCTTCACCAGTGCATTCTTGCGCAGCTCGACCCCATTGGCTTCCAGCTCACGGGTCATCATCTTGATCAAGGTATCGGTGCCCCCCTTGAAGATGAAGACCCCTTTGCTCATGAAGTTGGAAAACACGATCCCGTAGGTGATGGCCGGATCATCCATGGAAGAGCCGTTGGCATAGCTGATTGGCTCCATCAGGAGGCGATGGACATCATTGCGGCCGGGAAAAAACGCTTCAAACAACTCCCCGGTAGTCTGGGTGTCGTCATCGTAGAAATTCATCTCCCGCAGCCGCACGAAAAAGGCTTCGACCCGCTCCCGCTCAATCCCGAATTCCTCAACAAAGATCCGGATGAAGTCGGTTTTATCGAAAGTGGTCTGGATGTTCATCTGGGGGTTGATGAAGCGCACATCCTGTAACTGCTCGATCCGGTCAGCGATTTCCCGGGACCAGTATTTGCGACAGCTCTTGATCATGCCGTGGGGAAAGCCGTGGAGCGAAATATCAAAAATGTGCCCGCCCGGCCGTTTGAACCAGGTCGCCAATCCACCAAACTGATAATGATGCTCGAGCAGCAGCACCTTGTGCCCGGCCTTTGCCAGAATATTCGCACTGGTCAGCCCGCCCAGTCCGGAGCCGATCACAATGACATCGTAGAACCTTTCTACGCCCTGTAGCCAATCTTTTGCCATGATTGTCTGCGGTTTGGGGAAAACGGCCGCTATCGGCAAACCAAAAGAGGTAAAAGCTTGATTTGTGCGCTTGATAGAAGGGGTGTCTGGACATGAAATCGGTCGATTCCGGCAAGCAATACTTGCCATGATGGAACTTCTGGCCTTGCGATGGGGTTGGACTCAGTCCGGCCCCATGAAAATCTGGATGCTTACCCATGAACTGCCCCGACCCTTGTGCGGGGGAATTGCCCGCTATACCGATCAGATGGCGACTGCCTTGACGGCGGCGGGTCATCAGGTCGCCGTCATCGGACTGGCGGATAAAGCCAGTGACCGGACTGCCCGGGGAGCTTATCGCCTTCTTTCCATCCCGAGCCGGGAATTTGCCCACCGTGAAGCTGCAACCGAACCCTGCCTGCTCGATGAGGCCCCTGAGTGGCCTTACAACAGCCTCAATCGTGATCTCGCGGTGGCCTGGGAAATGGCAGAAGTTCTGGCTCAACTGGCGCTGGATGAAGGTGCGCCGGATGTAATCGAGGTACCTGAATACAAGGCGCTTGGTGTATTTATCAAACAACGACAGCTGACCAATCCCGATTATTTGCCGGGGGTGGCTGTAGTTGTGATGCTGCACACCCCCGAATTTGTTGTCCGTCGCTTCAATCAGGAACCCACTCATACCATTCCTCACTACTGGGTTGGGCAGCAGGAAAAAGCCTCCATTGCCGCTGCCGATGCGCTTTGCGCCCCCAGTGCATTCATCGCGGAGGAAATGCGAAGAATGCTGGAATCGCCGGAGTTGACGATCGACACCTGTCCCTTGCCTATGACTGTTCCAGCGGAGCCGGATCCTGCTCCTGCGGTGGATCCGCGTGAGGTGCTCTTTTTCGGAAGACTGGAGGCCCGCAAAGGGGTTTTGGAACTGATGCGCGCGATGGACCGTCTCTGGAGGCGGGGTCGGGATGTGCGCCTAACGCTGCTCGGACCTTCGATTCCCTTTCCCCCCAAGGGGCAGCAAATGCAGGCCTTTTTGGAGAAACGCTACGCCCGCTGGATCCGTGAAGGCAAACTGCTGATCATCCCGGGGCTGGATCACGACCGTGCGTTGGAGCGCCTGCAGCGCGCCGCTGTCGTGGTCATTCCCAGCCTGTGGGAGAACTTTCCCTATGCCTGCCTGGAAACGATGGCCCTCGGTCAGGTGGTGCTGGCCTCCGAGCATGGGGGGATGCGTGAAATGATCGCCCAGCCCGGTCAGGAAGGTTTTCTGTTTTCCTGGAAACGAGAAACTGACTTTGAGAAGCAACTCGAAGCCGCGCTCTCACTGGACCCTGAGGCCCGTCAGGCGATGGGCATGGCGGCGCGGGAGCGGATTGCCAGCTTATGTGCCCCCGGGAAGGTGGCCGCCGCCCGACTGCAGACCTATCAGCGCGCAATTGAGAAAGCCCGCCAAGGACTGCCTTCCGTTTTTCCCTTTCCGCCCGATGCCATGCCGGGGCCGATGCGCTTTTCCCAAACGGAAGCAGCGGAGGGTGACCAGCCGCTGATCTCCGTGGTGATTCCCTTCTACAATCTCGGCGCGTTTCTACCGGAAGCACTGGAGAGTGTCCTCAACAGTGACTATCCACATCTGGAAGTTTTGATCATGAATGACGGGAGTGACGATCCCGACAGTCTTGCAGTGCTGGAAAAAATCGAGGCGGAGGGAGATGCCCGGGTGCGGGTGATCCACAATGAAAACCAGGGCTTATCCGCCACCCGCAATGCCGGAGCGGCCCTGGCAAAGGGGCCATGGGTCGCCTTTGTTGATGCGGACGATGCGGTGGAACCTGCATTTCTGCGGCGGGCCGCCTGGGTTTTGCAGCAGTATGACAATGTCCATCTGGTGGCATCCTGGATTCGTTTCTTTGGCGATGGACAAGGCATCTGGCACTCCTGGAACCTGCAGTTTCCCTATCTGCTGGCTCACAACCTGATGATTCCGATCTGCCTGGTACGAAAAGACTCCTTTCTTCGTTTTGCCCGCAATGCCCCTGAGATGGCGTATGGTCTGGAAGACTATGAGGGTTGGATCGGACTATTGAAGAACGGATGTGGCGGAGTGGCCATTCCCGAGGTGCTGACGCGCTATCGGGTACGCGGGCAGTCGATGTTTCAGTCCATCAACCGCGAACAGCAGATGTATCTCTATCAGGTCGTGGTCCAACGGCATCCGGAACTGTATCAGCGATATGGGACAGAACTCTTTCAACTGCTTTTTGCCAACGGCCCGGCGCATGACATGGATCAGCCCACCATGTGGGGTGCTCCTTACGATATCTTGAAGGAGCGTTTGCTGGAGCCCTTGTTTGAGGAAAGAAAGAAGACGGCCGCTCAATGGCGTGACAGCGTGGAACTGCGGGGCAAACTTCAAAATGCGTTGTTGGAAGCAGAGAAACAGTGGAAAGAAGGATGTGAGCTGCGTGAGCGGCTCAGTGCATTGGATCAGCGTCATCAAGAGGCTTTGCAGGAGTTGGACACGCTCAAACAGCAGCTGCAGCAGACACCAGAGGAAACGCCTTCATCGACTGACTGATTGTGATGCAAAACGATGCTCAAAAGATCCTTGGCGTGCGCCATGTCGTCGATATCTGGCCTCCTGCTGAAGAAATCGCAGCCCTGAGTGAAGTGTTGCCCGGCAGTTGCGGGTGGATCAGTCTGAGCGGGGATGTTCCAGAAGAGCGCAGGGATGTCATTTCCCTGCAGGCCAAGGCAGGGACCATGCTCTACCGGCTGCGTCAGGCCTATCGCAAAGCAGTGCAAACACTTCCTCCTGCAGACATCGTCATCTATCACCATCCCTGGGGCACTGATCTGTTCGGCCGGGAAGATGGGGCCATCAAGCGGATTTTCTGGCAGCACCAGCCATCGATCGGATCCTTTGCTGCCGTCGACCGGCTGGCGCGGACAGTCGATACTTTTTGGTTTGATCGGAATCCCTGGAGGGATGCGCTGCAGGCCAGCCATTCCTGGATTCCATCCCGCCGCCTGCGTCACCTTCCGGTGGTCCTCTGGAGCGTCGCCCGGACCCTTCCGGCCGCCACCCCTGCACCCGCCAGAATCGCTTCTTCGGAGACCCCTCCGGTTCTCGGGTGGGTGGGGCGTTTTCAACTCGACGGAGAACGGGCTGACCGGTGGGTCCCTCTGGCCGAGGCGCTCAAGGCTGCAGGTTTTAAAGGGCAGATAGAACTGTGCGGGGAAAAAGGACCACTGGAAAAAGAAATCCGCACGGCAACAGAGGGTTTGGAGGTGCGCTTCCTGCCACGGGCAGAGTGGCCTCAACGCCTCCCGAACTGGACCGCTTTTATCACTCTGGGCAATGAACCTGCCTGGACTTATCCACTCGCTCAAGCCCTGGCCAACGGGCTCTGTGTCTGGCTGCCGCAGGATGCGTCACCTGCCGATGCCGATCTGCCCCGGACACTGACCTATCCGGCAGGTGACATGCAGACTTTGGCCGACTGGTTCCATCCTGCGCAGGTTGGCCGTCGCAACCGGGCTCAGGCTGCGGGATCCGCACTCTTGAAAAAAGAGGCTGCGAGCGGCTCGATAGAGCAGGTGATCGATGCGCTTTCAATTGTGCGGGCACTTCCTGTGCGCCCACAACGTATGCGAGGTCCATCCGGGCTCTGGCCTTTCGCCTTTTATCGCCGCATCCACCGAATGCTGGCCGGAAGCCGCAAATAGCCCTGCGTCCCGTAGATGCGAATAATCCGCTGCCCCCTGTTCTTTATACAGTAGGGTCGGCCGGAAACTGAGCTGATAACTTCTCAGTCGACTACGATGTCGATCGTCCTCATTCCGAAACCGGGAGCTTCGACAAAGAGTTTTCCTCGACCTGGTTGGCCACCTTCGATCGTCACCACAGTACTGGAAAAACCGCCGGGAATCCGGACCTCGGGCATGATGACACTTTCGGGAATATCCGTGGTAACCGTAATGGGCAGACCGGCAGAGGGTGCTACCCCTTCGATTCTGAAGGAGAGCTGGGTGACATCCCCAGAAGCAACCTGCACGCGGGAAGGGTTCACCTCCAACGTGCTGCCATCCACCCGGAAGGATCCCAGTGGCAGATCTCCACCAGAAGTTTGAAGGATCACTTGATAACTGCGATCTGGAGTCAACGGAGGAACGATGAAATCCAAAGAGAGACGGGAATGAAAAATAGTCTCAGCCTCAATGCCATCCACCAGAACCGTATCCAACTCGGAAAAGCCGCTGCCGACCACGCCGATTTCATCGCCAACCCGGCCACGGCTGCTGACCAGTTGAATGGGGTAGCGATTGATCAGACGAGCAGTGTAAGGACGGCCGTAGTATTCTTCCGTGCTGTAGCGCACTGTTGAGCCACGCGCGCCTTGATTGACGTAGTCATACTCCAGTTGATAGTAGTAACGAACCTCGGCTTGACCGCGGGGGATCTGGTAATCGACCGAGAAGACCCGTGGATTCGCCGGATCGCGTTCCATCCGGACCACATCCTCATTGATGACAAGGTAGGCCCGCATCGATTCATCAACGATGTTGCCCATGGGTAGATTGGCCGCAAAGCTGAAGGTGTAGATGTTGGAGGCGTTTTGGGGAATGCGCTCATCTACTAGATTGTTGAATACGGTAGTGCACCCGCTGGCGATGAAGCCGAGCATTGCAACAAGGAGAAGATAAAATCGGGTTTGCGCTTTCTTCATGAATGCTAGGTAAATACGGGTTTTTACGATCATGCTGCAAGCAAAAGCTGAACCGTCGAGTGCTTTGGGGATTTATCTTCATGTCCCTTTCTGTGCGCATACCTGCGATTTCTGCGCCTTTTATCAGGAGGCACCAGACCGTCTGGGAATCGAACGGTATCTCAAGACACTTGAAGCCGAAATCAACGCATTGCCGCCTCCCCGGCCCGTCGACACGGTTTTCTTTGGCGGCGGCACCCCCGGACTGCTCCTGCCCAAAGATCTGCTCCGGATTGGTCGTATGCTGGAACCATTCGTCCGCAAGGGAGAAGTCGAGTGGACGGTGGAAATGGCCCCTTCAACCGTCAAACCTGCCAAAATCGAAGCACTGATCGAAATGGGAGTGAATCGAATTTCACTGGGGATACAGAGTTTTCAACCGCGTATGCTGGAAGCATTGGGCAGGCGGCACGATGTCAGACAGATCTATCGGGCAATCGATGATCTGCGCTCTGGAGGCATCCGGAACTTGAACTTCGATATGATTTTCGCGATTCCCGGACAGACCAGAGCAGACTGGGAAGAGGATCTGGCCACCTTGATCCGTGCCCAGCCCGAGCATGTTTCCACCTACTGCCTGACTTTTGAGGAAGACACCGTCCTCTGGACACGCTTGCAGAGAGGAAATGTCTCCAAACTCACCGAAGAGGAGGAAGTTGGTTTCTATCAGTCGACCTGGCAGGTCCTCGGACAGGCCGGCTATCGTCAATACGAGGTTTCCAATTTTGCCCGTCCAGGCTTTGAATGCCGACATAATTGTGACACTTGGCGAATGCAGGAATGGATCGGCTACGGACCATCCGCCTCCAGTCAGTTCAAGGGGAAGCGGTACACCAACACGCCAGACCTGACTGCCTGGCAAGAAGGCATCAGAATGGGAAAACCGCATCATATTGATGTGGTGTCCCTGAACGCGGCACTTCTAGCCACCGACGCCTTGATTTTCGGACTGAGAATGAATCAAGGGGTGTCAGTAAAGGCCTTAAAGGAAAGATTTCCCGAAGCTCCCTGGCAGGCTTATCAAGAACTGGCCGAAGACTTGTCAGAGGAAGGGCTCATCTCCATTGCCGGAAACTTCTGGAGCCTTACAGATACCGGGCGCCTGGTGGCGGATGGGGTGGGGGGCTGCTTTCTCGAACTGACACCTTGACGCCAAGATAAGCCAGATGATTAGGCTAAGTTCCAGCTCAGTATAGGGTTAAGGCCCCTTGCGCATGGTGAAAACTTGGCTTAACTGCTTTACAAAAGCGATTAGATAACGTTGTATTAGGCCGAGTATAGGGTGCATTTTCATTTGAAATGCCCTCTTTACCAAACCCCCACTAACCAAACCAAGTAACACAACGGTATGAACCGTATTCAAAAATCCCTCCTTGGCCTTGCAGCTATGCTTGGCCTTTCTGTGGCCTCCTTTGGTGGCCTTATTGGCGAAAACTATGTTCTGGCTGGTGCCGGTTACTCCACAGTGAGAGTTTCCGGGATTTCCAATCCGGACGGGTTGACGGCTGTTGTTGGTGCCAACTACAACGCCATGCGCGAAGCCAACTTCGCAGCTGACATCCGGACGAGCTATTCCCACACCCGTTTGAACAGCAGCGGTTTCAATCGCTGGAAGAATGACACCTTCCTGGTCGGTGCTGTCCTCTTCACTGAAGTGGACAACATGAAGCCCTTCTTTGGTGTGGATCTCGGCTGGACCTGGGACCGCTGGCGCACTGCTGGCAGTGACAACAGCTGGGTGTACTCCCTCTCCACCGGTGTGGAAGTTGCCATCACTGAAACCTTCAGCCTGACACCTTCCATCTCCTGGAACCGTGCTGAAGACTACAGTGACGACTACTGGGCAGCCCAGTTGGCCGGTCATCAGTGGATCAACGATCAACTCGGTGTCGGTGCTTCCTATTCCATCACCGAAGGACCAAACCGGGTGCACAGCCTCATGGCTACTGTAACCTTCCGTTACTAATCGGAAGTTATCTCCCCCCATTCATTCGAAAGCAATCGGGTGCGTTCCTTCGGGAACGCACCTTTTTTTACTGAATATCCCTCGGAGAGCGGCCCATTTTTCTCTGGCAGACCGAGATTCAGTCCTGGACTGTCATGCTGACGGAACGACCATAGAGCCAGGCCAACTCTTTCAAATAGGCTGCATGGGTGGTCTTGAACTTTGCCAGGTGTGAGGGAAGCATTCGCCATTTCCAGTTACCCTGTGCCGTACCCGGCAAATTCATTCTGGCCTCCTGTCCCAGTGAAAACAAATCCTGCGCCTGGACAACTGCCATTCGCGAGACCGAAGCGTAGAGCGCTCGGATGAAATCCCATGAAATGTCATCGCCCCTGACCCGGAAATAACGTCTGATTTGATCACAAATGACAGCAGGCTGCTGCTGATACCAACCGAGAACGGTATCATTATCATGTGTTCCGGCATAGCCTACGGAGTTGCGGGCCGTCATGTGGGGGAGGAAAAGGTTGGTACTGTCCTTCCCGTCAAAGGCAAACTGCAGGATGGACATGCCGGGTAATCCCAGGCGCTGGAGGAAGGCATGCACATCGTTACTCAGTTCACCCAGATCCTCAGCAATGATACGGACCTCCGGGCCAAATCGCTCCAGAACCGCTTGAAAGAAGGCTTCCTGAGGCCCTTGACGCCATTGACCCTCACGGGCATCAGGGGCTTCGGCTGGCACAGCCCAGTAATCATAAAAGCCCCGGAAATGATCGAGCCGGATGACATCGAAAAGTGCGAATTGAATGGCCAGTCGCCGCATCCACCAGTCGAAGTTCGTTTTTTCGAGGGCTTTCCAATTGTAGAGAGGATTTCCCCAGAGCTGACCGGTTTTCGAAAAGTAATCCGGAGGTACCCCGGCTACGGCCAGCGGATGACCTTCTGCGTCCAGTTCGAAGACCTCCGGCTCAGTCCAGGTATCGGCTGAGTCCAGAGCGACATAAATGGGGATGTCGCCGATAATTTCGATTCCCAGAGATTGTGCTTTTTTTCGCAGCAACTTCCATTGCCCGTGGAAAATGTATTGGAAAAACGAATACGATTTAACTGCGGTCTTGAGCTCCTCGTTCACCGGTTGTCGGCAAGCTTGGGAATAGGATTTCCACTGAGGAGGCCAGTCATACCAGGGTTTGCCGCCAAACCGATCCTTCAAGGCCATGAAAAGTGCGTATCCGTCCAGCCAGGACGCTTGTTCCCGACAGAAATCCTCAAAAAGCCCCAGGTTCGGAATGTAGGCGAGGTCTTTCTTCTGAAAGCGCCGGTAGGCGAGGCGGAGAATCGGCCACTTGCGCTGATAGAGAGCCCCAAAATCGCAGTGGCCCTCCGGGAGATTGCGGAGGGGTTCAACGTCCTCATGGCTGAGCAAGCCGGTATCCAGCAAGGCCTCCAAGTCGATCAAAAGGGGATTCCCGGCAAAGGAACTGAAAGAGGTATAGGGAGAATCTCCAAATCCGGTCGGCCCCAGAGGAAGCACCTGCCAGTAGCGGATATCCGCCGCTGCCAACACTTCCAGAAGCTGATGGGCGAAACGGCCGAGTGTCCCAATCCCGTAGGGACCCGGAAGCGAACTGGGGTGCAGCAAGAGTCCCGCAGAGCGGTCCGTCAACCAGTGAAAATGAGGTGCCTTGGATGATGATGTCACGTCAGCAAGGAAGAGCCAGGCTCAGGCCAATCGCGAATAAATTTCACGAAATTCCGCAGAAAAGAAGAGAAACGCTCAACTTCCCAATGAAATCCTACAAATGCGGAACGCGCCGCAAGTAGGTGGTATCATATCCCTGTGAAGCTACATAATCCAAGAGCCATTGATAATGGCTCTCTTCCAGCTGTGGGGTCTCGGACAGAATATAGAGATATTTGCGGGTAGGGTGCCCGATGACAAAAGTCGCATAATCCGGATCGACAAAAATCACCCGCCAGTCGGCCGCAAAGGGCCAAATTACCCGCAGTGCCCAATCCGCATTGGTGGTCACGTCCTTGATGGTACCCCGAAACTCACGATTCCGCACCGGCCCATCAAATTCCCCTTGATTGTAGGCATAGGCGATACGCAGGGAACCGTCTCGGCGGCGATTGATTTCAAAAGTAGCATTGTAGGTATCACGATCGGCCACCGTTGGAAAATAGCTCTGCACATACCAGGTCCGCCCGGTGATCTGGTCCAGATCCACGTAGACTGGCTGCTGGAGATCGCCGTAGTCGCGAAAGCTGACGCAGCCCGATACCACCAGAAGCAGGGGAAGCGCAATGAGGAGACGACGCAACGAAGGGAGACAATTCATAATGGATTCAACCGTAGTGTTCCCAATGACCAACGCAAGGAGAGAAAACGGCAGCACAAGACGGAGCAGGGCCAAACTAGCGGACCACTGAAAAGGGCAGGCTTCAGACAGCAAGCCAAGCCATAAAGCACGGATCAGCAATATTTTCTAAATTAGACATAATATATATTGTGCCGCTTTGGGCATGGTCTGGGGTGTCTTGTATTTCATTTGTGCATTTGCATTTAGCTGAACGCCGTAAAAAAGATGCGGCCGCGCTTCATATCGAAGCCGCGACCGCTGGGTTTTGGGGAAATTCGTCTAATGTACGATCCGTCTCTCAGGCCCCGGCAGGAACACCGACTTGGATTCCGAAGACTTCCCGGGCATCATTCACCTTACCGGTAACCGCAGCGGCGGCCACCATGAGTGGGCTCATCAGAATGGTCCGTCCGGTGATACTGCCCTGGCGTCCCTTGAAATTCCGGTTGCTGGAGCTGGCGCAGAGCTGGTCTCCGACCAGTTTGTCCGGATTCATGGCCAGGCACATGGAACAACCGGCTGCCCGCCATTCGAATCCGGCTTCGATAAAGATTTTATCGAGCCCAAGTTCCTCGGCGATGCGGGAGACTCCCTGGGAGCCGGGAACGCAGATGGCTTTGATTCCGGGTGCGACTTTGCGGCCTTTCAGGTATTGAGCGACCTCCTTGAGGTCGGAAAGCCGTCCGTTGGTGCAGGAGCCAAGAAACGCCACATCAATCGGCGTGCCTTTGATTGCCATCCCACCGTCAAATTTCATGTGCTCCAGAGCTTCGGCAATGCCTTCCCGCTCACTCTGGGTCTTGCCTTCTTCGATGTTCGGAACGTTTTCGTGGATGAAAATCGCCTGCCCGGGATTGATTCCCCAGGTCACCGTGGGTGCGATGTCCTCGGCCCGGATGTTGACGATGTCATCATAGGCGCAGTCGGGATCGCTGGCGAAGGACTTCCAGCGTTCCACCGCTGCGTCCCAGTCCGCATTTTTCGGCGCATAGGGACGTCCATGGAGGTATTCGAAGGTTTTATCATCCGGGTTGACATAGCCGACCCGGGCACCGCCCTCGATCGACATGTTGCAGACGGTCATACGCTCCTCCATGGAGAAGCGGTCAAAAACTTCACCGCCATACTCGTATGCGAACCCGGTTCCACCGTTGACGCCGAGCTTGCGGATGATGTGGAGAATGACGTCCTTGGCATAAACGCCGGGAGCCAGTTGGCCGTCCACATTGATCCGGCGCACTTTCAGCTTGCCGATCGCCATCGTCTGGGTGGCGAGGACATCCCGCACCTGGCTGGTGCCAATGCCAAAGGCGATGGCCCCAAAGGCTCCGTGGGTACTGGTATGGCTGTCGCCACAGGCAATGGTGGTCCCTGGTTGGGTAATGCCTTGTTCCGGGCCGACGATGTGAACGATTCCCTGGTGACCGGTGTTGGTGTCAAAAAACTGCACTCCGTTGTCGGCGCAATTCTTGCGCAGTTCCTCGATCATGGCCTGAGCCAGCGGATCGCTGTAGGGCTCTGCCACTTCGTTGGTTGGAACAATGTGGTCCACCGTGGCAAAGGTCCGGTGCGGATACTTCACCGGGACTCCAAGTTCGCGGAGCATGCCGAAGGCCTGAGGGCTGGTCACTTCATGAATGAGGTGTGTGCCGATCAGCAATTGCGTTTGCCCGTTGGGCAGTTCACGGACGGCATGTGCGTCCCAGACTTTTTCGTAGAGGCTCTTTCCCATAATTCGCGGGTTTTCTTATTGAGATAAAGGTTTCAATAAGAGTGCTGAAATGCGGAGTCGCAAGCAATTTCACCAGAAAATGCCGCGAGATGTGAAAATTTCAAGTTTGCGCACCACAGCGGTCTTTTAAGACGAAGCGATAAGGCTTATTGGCCCAGAGGGAACCTGCGTAATCAACCCCGATCCTCGGGGTCCGCTCGATCGCGGAATCCCGGACTCCCCTACCCGCCTCAATCCAGAAGCCAGAGGCGGGGGTTGCCGTGGAGTGATTGAGGTCTCCGGTTACCCCAAGCGCCTTGGTCAGACGTCCCGGTCCGTTCCAGGAACCCGCACCGCGCAGGAGAACTGCGGCCGGATACTCTTCCGGACCAGTCACGATATTGGCCAGCCAGTGGATTCCGTAACACAGGTAGACATACCAGATTCCCCCGGCCGCGAACATCGGTTCGGTTCGACGCGTGCGGCCCGCACGTGCATGACAGGCTCGATCCTCCGGTCCGTCATAAGCCTCCACTTCAGTAATCGTCAGGCGCACAATGCCTTCAGCGGTTTCGCGACAAAGGCTTTGTCCGATCAAATCCCGGGCAACCGTCAGGGTATCCCGCTGATAAAATGCTGCATCCAGCACCATGCTCAGAAATCCTTCCGTCGTGTATCGAGGATGAGGGTGACCGGCCCATCGTTCTCGGCCTGAATATCCATCTGGCGACCAAATCCGCCGGTGGCGACCGGACGCCCGAGGATCTCCGAAAGGCGCTGGACAAAACGATTGTAGCTGTCTTCCGCGAGGACTGGATCCGCCGCCCGGTTGAACGAGGGGCGACTGCCTTTGCGCAAACTCCCGAAAAGCGTAAACTGACTGATGACCATGGCTTCCCCTCCGATGTCCTGAAGACTCCGGTTCATTCGGCCATTTTCATCTTCGAAGCAACGGATCAGCGGAATTTTTTGCAGCATCCATTCGAAATCCGTCTCTGCGTCTCCCTCTTCAACGCCGAGAAAAATCAGCAGTCCCTGATTGATTCTGGATTTGAACCGGCCATCCACATCAACGGATGCCGAACGGACACGTTGCACAACTGCTCGCATACCAGGCTATGAAAATGTCCGCATGCGTTATTGCAAACGGGGAATATCGCCAGGGGCAGGTCGTCCCAGAATCAGGCGCAGAGCACTTTCGAGGTCCGGCAGCCGCCAGGCGTATTGCCAGAATTGTAGCTTTTCGGGAATGGGGCGGACATCGGCCAGCAGGGTTTCCTCCCCCATTTTGCCAAACAGCGTGCGGACGGCCACCGCCGGAAGCGGGACCACACTGGGGCGGTTAAGCACTTTTCCCAGAATACTGGCAAAGCTGCGCTGGCTGACGGCTTGAGGGCTGACAACGTTGACCGGCCCCTCGTAGCGATCATCGATCAGGGCCTCCACCAGCACCCCGAGAACATCTTCGATACTGACCCAGGGGAAATTCTGTTTGCCCGATCCGATGGCACCACCCCCTCCGGCCAGGAAGGCAGGAAGCATCTTGGCGAGCGCTCCACCGGCCGGAGACAAAACCACTCCGAAACGAGGATGGACCACTCGCAGCCCGGCTTCTCTGGCTGGCTCGGCCGCGGCTTCCCAGCGGCGGCAGACTTCACTCAAAAAACCCTCCCCACTGGCGGCATCCTCAGCGGACGGGTCTCCATTCGCAGGGTAGATGTTGACTCCGGAAGCGCTGATGAGAACTGCATGAGGATTAGCCTTGGCAAGTTCACGGGCAATCAGGCCTGTTCCCTTTTCACGACTCTCCAGAATCCTTTTTTGGCGATCCTCGGTCCAGCGGCCACTGGCAATATTCTCACCGGCCAGATGGATGACCGCATCGACCCCCTCAAAAGCCGCCGCATCAATTTCCCCTTTGTCCGGATTCCAGTGAAAAGTGTTTTCCTCTCCCTGCTGGCGGGAGAGCCCGCGAACCGTATAGCCCAGCGTCCTGAGCAGTGGAACGAGGCTGGAGCCGATCAAACCGCGATGTCCGCTGACCAGCACGCACTGTCCCACACCGGGCTGGCTGGTGCCGAATCGCTCCAGATCCATGCGGAGAATGGCATGCCGGTAATAGAACAAACGGTCGAGGTGGGTTTCAGCCCAGCGCCCGGCGATACCCTGTCCGAGTGCAGCCAGGGGCAAGGCATAAGCGATCTGGTCCACCAGTGCCGAGGACTCTCCATCCAACGGTTCACAGCGGTGAGTGTGTACCCATTCGGCAAAAGGCCCTTCTACCTGACGATCCGTGAAAGACTTCCCTGGAACCACTTCGCTGTATTCCACCAGCCACTTGCGGCTCAAAGGGCCTTGCTTTAACTCCAGCTCAGTACGGACCCCCTCTGCGATCCGCCCTGAACCCTGCACCACCCGTACCGACTGCCAGGGAGCGGATATGCGCTCAAAGGCACCGGGACGCAAGTGCCAGGCATACAGATCCTCTGCGGAGACCGGATATTCGCTGCGGTATTGGGTCTGATTCATTTGTGCTCAGTCGTCATGGACTTGTTTGATTGATTCAAGGGCCTCCAATGCACGCTGACGGCCAAAGGTGTGCTCGACAATGGGAAACGGATAGTCTTTTCCCAAAGTCAACCCCGCTTTGGCCAGGACCGGCTCAGGAGCTTCCCATGGTGTGTGAATGTGGGCCGTCGGCAAGTCCTTCAGTTCAGGCACCCAGCGTCGAATGTAGTCACCATCCGGATCAAATTTCGCCCCTTGGATCATGGGATTGAATATGCGGAAATAAGGAGCGGCATCTGCTCCGCATCCGCCCACCCATTGCCAGCCGAGTGTATTGTTGGCAAGGTCTCCGTCCACCAGGGTGTCCCAGAACCAGCAGGCACCTTCCTGCCAGGAAATCAAGAGGTGCTTGACCAGGAGTGAACCGGCTATCATCCGGACGCGGTTGTGCATCCAGCCGGTCTGCCAGAGCTGCCGCATCCCGGCATCGACAATCGGATATCCGGTCTGGCCCTTTTGCCAGGCACGAAGTGCATCGGGTTCGGACCTCCAGGGAAAGGAGGCGTAGCGGGGCTGCAATGGATGCTTCGGTGTATCCGGAAAATGATACAGTACGTGCCAGGCAAACTCCCGCCAGAGCAACTCCTTGTAGAAGACCCCTCCTCCCTGCTTTTCCATATCAGCACCAAGAGCCGCGACAATTTCCCGTGGTCCGATTTGCCCCCAGCGGAGATAGGGGGACAGGCCTGAGGTTCCGTCAAGCGAGGGAATATCCCGATCCTGATGATAGTTCCCTACTGCCTGAGAGAGAAAGGACCGGAGGCGCTCTTCCGCGCCCTCGCGGGTGGGCTTCCAAGCCTGACGAATGCCTGCAGCCCAATCATTTCCGGCCTGCAGCCCGAGGTCTTCCAGACGGTGACTTTCGAGTCTGATTTCAACAGTTGGGATCGTTCCAGCAGGCACGGCAGAGGGCTTTGGAATGGTCCGCTGGCGCAGGCTCTTAAAGAAAGGAGTATAGACCTTGAAGGGAGCTCCACTTTGATTCGAAGTCGTCCACGGTTCAAAAAGCAGGCTGGCATTAAAGCTTTCGACTTCCAGTCCATCCTGACGCAAGGCCTCCTTGAGTTCGGAATCCTTGCGCACCGCTGCGGGTTCGTAGCGACGGGACCAATAGACCGCACCTGCCCCCGTCGATTCAATCAATTGGCGTAGTTCCCCTGCGGTATCCCCCTTGCGCAGGATCAGTCGGTTCCCCCGCGCTGCCAGAGCCTCGCCAAGATCCTTCAGGGCATGATGCAGCCACCACTTCTGGGCGGCCCCAGGTGCCCATCCCTCGTCCCGTTGGGGATCATAGATGTAAACCGGCACAACCGCGCCTCCCCGATTCAGCGCAGCCACTAATGCCGGATGATCGCTCAGCCGGAGATCCTGTCGAAACCATAGCAGGGTTGGTGTCTTCACTCCTGTAAGCATACTAACTGAAGGTTCAGCTTGCAAAAGCTGCCTAAAGAAAAAGACCACCGGTCGAAGCCGGTGGTCTTTTTTTCCAATAAATGGTCGATTACGGATCTGCTTAGACTTCCACCGCCTGCAGATTGGCAACGCGTTCACGGACGAGTTCTGCCAGCGGAGTCGAAAGGTAACGTTCACTCGGGCTGTTCCCCATCGTAACAATGGTTTTACCGGCAAACTCCGGGCGCTTGGCAATTTGCATCGCGGCCCAGATGTTGGCACCGGTGGAAATGCCTACCCCCAAGCCATCGGTCTGGGATACCTCCTTGGCGATATCAAAGGCAATGTCGTTACTGACCTGAATCACTTCGTCAATGATGTCTGTATTGCAGTTTTTGGGAATGAATCCGGCACCAATACCCTGAATCTTGTGAGGGCCAGGCTTGCCGCCGCTCAGGACCGGACTCGCCTCGGGTTCGACGGCAAAAACCTTGAAGTCCGCCTTGCGGGATTTGATGACTTCGCCCACTCCGGTAATGGTGCCTCCTGTGCCGACCCCGGCTACAAAGGCATCCACTTTTCCGCCGGTGGCTTCCCAAATTTCCTCTGCCGTGGTTTTGCGGTGAATCTCGGGATTCGCCGGGTTATCAAACTGGGAAGGATAAAATGCTGTGCCGTTGGATTCTTCCACCAGCTGCTGTGCCTTGGCGATGGCTCCAGGCATGCCTTTGGCCGCAGGCGTCAGCACGAGGTCAGCCCCGAGCAGACCCAGCAGGATCCGGCGCTCCATCGACATGGATTCCGGCATGGTCAGGATCAGTCGATATCCCTTGGCCGCACAGACAAAAGCCAGACCTATTCCAGTATTGCCGGAAGTCGGCTCAATCACCGTTCCACCCGGCTTGAGGCGTCCGTCTGCCTCGGCCGTTTCGATCATCGCCTTGGCAATCCGGTCTTTCACGCTGGCCAGCGGATTGAACCATTCGCATTTCACGTAGATTGTTGCCGGGAGATCCTTGGCAATCCGGTTTAATTTGATCAGCGGAGTGTTGCCGATCGTTTCTACAATGTTGCTCGCAAGCAGGGCCATATGTCGCGTCTTTCCTTTGGAGATTTGTTTTATAGGTTTTAGAGGTAAGATACCGCAAATAGAGTACAGCTTCTTCGATTTGGCAAGTGAAACCGCTGAAAAACCTTATTTCCTATGACCCCATACGGCCTTGGGCAATCTGAATCCCACCGTCGGGTCCGTACACACCCCATCCTTCTCCTTGCAAAAGGCATTTAAATAAAACCACCCTTCCCCTGGTGGACAGTGAGCCGTTGGTAGCTCTCCCCTACCGGCGTCGCGGACCGAAGCTGCGAATGGGAGCGTTACGATCTGTTGGGGCGTTACGCAGGCGATATACAATCCGAGCCTTATTGAGATCCTGGGGAGTCATTTCCATTTTCACCGTATCGCCCACCGTAATTTTGATGAAATGCTTGCGCAGTTTTCCGGAGATATGAGCAAGGACCTGGTGGCCGTTTTCTAGCTCAACGCGGAACATTGTGCCCGGAAGCACGGCTACAATCTTGCCTTCAACTTGGACGGTATCGGAATCGGACATACAAATAATAAGAGTATCTTGCCTGAAAAGGAAAAGGAATGAAAACAGCGCAAGGCAATTTCCGAGTCAAGGTCAAAGCCTGAGCGCCGACGAGGCTGAAGGCAGGTGCCCCTCAGGCCTGTAAACACTCAATCGAGATTAATGTGCTCGCAGTAAAACGCCCGCAGCCGTTCGGCAATCGCCTGGGAGGAGTTGAGCTTGAGTACTTCCACCGCAAGCTCGCGGGCTTCTTCGTAGCTGATCTGACGGATGAGATGCTTGATCTCCGGGACCGAACCCCAGGAGAGCGACAGTTCGTCCGCACCCATTCCGAATAGCAGGACGGCATAGATCGGATCCCCGGCCAGTTCACCGCAGACGCTCACTGGTTTCTTTTTGCGGTGCCCGGATTGGAAAATGAAATTGAGGGCCCGCATAATCGACGGGTTGTTCGGGTCATAGAGGTGGGCAATGCGGTCATTCACCCGGTCCACTGCCAGCATGTATTGGATCAGGTCATTGGTACCTATACTGAAAAAATCACAGTGTTCGGCGAGCAAGTCGGTAATGACAGCAGCACTGGGAACCTCTATCATGCATCCGCGCTGGATATTTTCATCGAAGGGAACATCCAGTTCCCGTAACTCTTCCTTACACTCTTCCAGTAGCGCATTGGCGGCGACCACTTCTCCGCAGCTGGAAATCATCGGATACATCACGCGGACATCTCCATGTGCACTCGCCCGGAGAATGGCGCGTAGTTGTTCTTTGAATACGGCATGGTGGTCGAGGCAAAACCGGATCGCCCGGAATCCCATGAAAGGATTGGCCTCTTCATAACCATAGAGACTGTTGTGGGGATTCTTATCCCCTCCCAGATCCAGCGTACGGATGGTGACTGGATGTGGGGCCATGGTTTCCACCGTTCTTCGATAGTACTCGTATTGAACGTCTTCGGAGGGGAAATCGCGGGAGCTGAGAAAGAGGTTTTCCGTTCGGTAAAGGCCGACCCCGGTGGCACCGCTGTCCCTCAGCACATCGATGCTTTCCGAACCATCGACATTGAGGTGAACTTCGATCGTCTTGCCATCGCGAGTGGTCGCCGGGAGGTGCTTCCCCCGATCAAATTGCTTTTGGATAACAGCTCTGCGCTCTTCCAACTGGCCATAGCGGTAAAGGCTTTGCTCCCCGGGATTGATAATGACAATGCCCTCAAATCCATCGACAAGGATCTCATCATCCGCCTTAGCCCGGTTGGTGATGTCCTTGAGGCCAACCACGCAGGGAACATTGAGTGAACGGGCCATGATGACCGAGTGACTCGTCCGGCTTCCTCCCTCCGTGGCAATCGCGAGGACTTTTTCCGCATCAAGGTGGGCTGTATCCGAAGGCGACAGATCATCCGCGAGGATAACGGTCTTGATGTCCCATGAACTGACCTGGGGTTCCCCTCTGCCCAGAAGGTTTCCGAGGAGTCGACGGGATACGTCGCGGATATCTGCGGCACGTTCCTTGATGTATTCATCATCTATCCGGGAAAACGCCTCGATGTAGCGGTTGGCTACCTGGTGAAAGCTGTATTCAATATTATATCCTCCGTCCACCACTTCACGGATGGTTTCTTCGATCAGCGCACGGTCTTCCAGAACCATCTGGTGTGCGTCGAAAATGGCGGCTTCATCCTCGCTCAACTTTTCCGCAACCTCGGCCCGGATCCGGCTGATTTGGCGGCGGGTTTCCAATAATCCCTGCTCAAAGCGGGCGATTTCCTCTTCGCGTTGCTCTGGAGTAACTTCCCGTTTCGGAATCTCGAACTCGCGCTTGACGATAATCGACGCCGGACCCCTCGCCACCCCTGGAGATGCGGCGATTCCCCGGATTACGATTTCTTCACGCTGGCTCACGGACAAAGGATAAGAGGGATCATGATTTCTCGAAAAAACGACGTCAGCCAAGCCCTCTATTATATTGATGGCAAGGAAATTACCAGAATCGGACGGAGGCTGAAAATGCCTCAGTTCCCCAGGCTGCGTGGACCAGTCGGTTGACCTCATCCAAGCATGCAGAATCCTGGCACAAAGCGAAACAAGCGCTGCCACTTCCGGTCATTTCTGCAACGACTCCATTGACTTGGTTGATACGTGCGAGCAGGACCGGAATGGTGGGATATCGCTGATCAACCACCGTGCGAAAGTCGTTTGCTGGAACTGTTGTCAAAGCAAGGCCCTGCTGCAACCAGTGCGTGTAGCGGGCTTCCTCGGCATCGATATCCGTGTACCCACCGCGCTCCGCCAGAATCCGGTAAGCCCATGGAGTAGAGATGCCGAAAAACGGGCGAAACACCGCGACTTGCCAGTCCCTGAGCGCATCTTTCCAGATGGGCATTGGGGTCAGTTCATCGCCTGTTCCCCGCATGATGGCCGGAGACTGTTCGAGAAAAAAAGGGACATCCGCTCCCAGGCTTCGGGCCAGTTGATGCAGTGTTCCCGCATCGAGCGGATCCCCCCAAATAGATTGCAAGCCACGCAGCGTAGCGGCGGCATCACTGCTGCCCCCGCCCAGACCAGACCCGGGAGGGATGCCCTTGTGCAGGCGGGCAGTGATCGAACCTGGAAAGGGAAAAGCCCGGCGAAAGGCGGTAATCGCCCGAAGCACCAGATTATCGGAGGACTCCCCTTCCAGCGTGATGCCTTCCAGCAAGAGACGGTCCTCGCCCCCCCCTTCCTGCCAATCCAGTTCCAGTTCATCGAGAAGTGAGATGGCTGCCACCAGTGAAATCAGGTGGTGATAGTTGTCCGGCCGACGACCGGTCACGGCCAGACGCAGGTTGATTTTCGCCGGGCAAGAGCCCACCCAGGCGGTAGCGAGAGGACGATCCATGGCAAACACAGACGGAAACATTGATTCTCCCGCAGATCACGTCAAAGTGAAAGACTATGATTGAAGTGATCCTATTGGCAGGAGGCAACGGGCGGCGGATGGCGGCTTCGGTCGAGGATAAGATCCTCCAGCCCCTCGCGGGCAAATCCGCCTTTCAGCGCTGCCTCGAAGCCTTTCAGGCTGTCGGGTTGAATGTGCGGCTGATTGTGGCGGTCCGTGATAAGCATCAGCAACGGTCGCTGGAGTCCTCAGCCGCCTTGCTGGGCTTGCATCCGGTCTTTGTCCTTGGCGGTGCAGAGCGGAGCGACTCGGTCCGCAACGCCCTTGCCGCTACCTCCCCCGGCCGACACCTCGTCTGTATTCATGATTGTGCCAGGGCCTTGATCCGACCGGAAAGCCTCAGGATGGTACTGGATAAGGCCGAGCAGGATGGAGCCGCCGTGCTCGCCCGGACGGTTACCGATACCATCAAGCGGGTTCCGGATGCGCACACCCTGGATAAAACATCTCCCGAAGACCTCGATCGCCAGCGCCTCTGGGCCATGGAAACACCACAGGTCTTTCAGCGGGATTCCATTTTTGAAGCCTATCAGCAATTACAGACTCCGATGACGGACGATGTCGCGGTTGCCCTGGCAGCAGGCATCCAGGTCAGCATCGTTCCCAATCCCTACCCCAACCCCAAACTGACGCATCCGGAAGACTTTGCCTATTGTGCCTGGCTTCTGGAGCGACCTTCGGATTTCCCATTATGAAAACGACGACACCATTGCCCTTTCGGATAGGACACGGCTACGATGTGCATGCCTTTGCTGCGGGTCGTCCACTGATCCTCGGCGGCGTGCGGATACCACATGAGCAAGGGCTGCAGGGTCACTCGGATGCGGATGTCCTTTCGCATGCCATTGCCGATGCGATTCTCGGAGCCATGGGCCTGCCGGATATCGGGCACTTTTTTCCTGATTCGGATGCCTCCATTGCCGGGATCGACTCTCTGCTTATTGTGGCTCGGGCGGTCAAGGAAGCTGCGGAACAAGGATATGCCGTGGGCAATGTTGATGTTTCATTGATTGCGGAAGCCCCGAAAATCGGACCGCACCTGAAGGCGATGAAAGTGCGCTTGGCTGAAGTATTAGCAATTACCCCAGGACAGATTGGCATCAAAGCGACCACTCACGAAAAGCTGGGAGCCCTTGGGCGCGGTGAAGGAATCGCCGCCCATGCCACCTGCCTCTTGATGAGGGTTTAGCCATTCCCCCTCCTCAAGCTCCGGCCAGTTTTTCGCGGAAGATAAAGAAGACCGCACCCATGATGCACAGTGCGGCCCACAAGTAATCCCAGCGGAGGCTTTCCTTCATATAAAACACGGCAAATGGGACGAACACCGTTAAGGTGATCACTTCCTGAAGAATTTTCAGTTGTCCGAGGTTCATGACCTGATGTCCGATACGATTGGCCGGGACCATGATCACATATTCAAAGAAGGCGATCCCCCAGCAAATCAGTGCGACCCAGAACCAAGGTCTGCCAGCAAGGTTTTTCAAATGCCCATACCAGGCAAACGTCATCACAATGTTACTTAATACCAGCATGCTGGCGCAAAGAAGCATCGAACGCATATTTAAAATTGGTTGGAATAATTTGGTCCTATAACTCTTCAAGAGTACTTTATAGACAATTTCAAAATTGCGACATTTAGGCTACAAGTCTGCGAAAATCACCATTTATCTGGCCAAGTGTTGCACTCGCACGACTAATCCTTAAAAATTATTCATGTCCCGAAAAGCGGTCACCTCCATCAGCATTATCCTTCTCGGCATCGTTGCGGTCATTTTCTGGCCCGTGATCTCTGCCATGATCTCTGCCGAAAATGAGCGTCCGAGAGGAGGAGGCAGACCGCCAACCTCGGTCACGACGATGAAAATCGATTCTTCCGCCCTGCGGTCCACAGTCATCGCCAACGGTTCCCTGCGGGCGGCGGATGAAATCGCTGTCCAGCCTGAAACCAGCGGGCGGATTATTGAACTGAACATACAGGACGGTGCCTTTGTTGAGAAAGGAGAGCTGTTGGTGAAGCTGGACGACGCCCCTTTGCGGGCAGAACTGGCTGCCATCCGCGCTGATCGCGACCTGGCCCAGCGAACGCTCCGTCGGCAGGAAGACTTGCTTTCACGAAACGCAGTGCCGCAGGAAACCTTTGATGCCGCCCGCAGTCGCCTGGAAATTCTCGAAGCGCAAATTGACCTGATTGAAGCCCGGATTGACCGTACGGAAATCCGGGCTCCTTTTTCCGGACGTCTCGGACTCCGGGAAACCAGCCTCGGTGCATTTGTCGGGCCCGGAGATATCCTCACCACCCTGCAATCAGAAGAAGTTCTGCATGTCGACTTTACCGTACCGGAAAGATATCAGGAACGTATTCCGATTGAGACTATCATCCAGTTGGATCTCCGGGGCTTCACGACACCCTTTACTGGAACGGTCTTTGCCCGGGCTCCGCGCATTGATCCCGACACCCGGACGCTTCGCCTGCGGGCGGAGGTACCCAACCCGGACGGGCGACTTCTCCCCGGTAGCTTTGCCAGAGTGACCATTCCCATCGAAGAATTTCCCGAAGCCCTGATGATTCCTGCCATATCCGTGTTGCGGGACGAAGCCACCGCCTACGTTTTTCTGGTCGATGAAGATGGTCGCGCCAAACGTCGTGATATCTCTGTAGGGATTCGCACCCGGGATGAAGTCCAAGTCCTTGATGGGCTCAGGTCGGGCGATCATCTCATTGTCCGAGGTGGTCATTCGTTATCCGATGGGAGTCCGATTCGGATCATCGAACGTGATATGGGAATTGGAGCAGTGCGCGGATTATGAGCCTTTCCTCCTTATCCATCAGGCGGCCGGTTTTCACCACTGTGCTCGCCATTGTGATCGTTATTTTCGGGATCATGGGATTCCGCGAACTGGGCGTACGTGAGTTTCCCCAATCGCAGAGACCGGTGATTTCTGTAGTGGCCAACTATCCCGGTGCGGATGCCTCGGTGGTGGAAAGCCAAATCACAGAACCTCTGGAAGAGGCCGTTAATACCGTCGCCGGTATTAAAACACTATCGTCGGTAAGCCGCGAAGGGCGCAGCACAATCCGGATTGAATTTGAGCTGGGAGACGATCTGGACCGGGCAGCCAATGATATCCGGGATCGGGTGTCCTCAGCTATGCGCAGGCTCCCTGACGATGCGGATCCACCCACCGTCGAAAAAGCGGATGCGGATGGAGATCCGATTGTATTTCTCAACATCCAGAGCGATGAACGCAGTCTGCTCGAATTGACCGAGATGGCGGACAACATTTTCAAGTCACGCTTTGAAACCATACAGGGTGTGGGCCGCGTCGATATTTGGGGCAGCAAGGAATACGCCATGCGCCTGTGGATCGATCCCGATCGACTCAATGCCTATGGATTGACGCCGGCAGATGTCCGCATTGCGCTCAATGCCGCCAACGTGGAACTTCCCTCCGGAGACCTCGACAGTGCAGAAATTCAACTCATTGTCCGCACCCTGAGTCGGCTCGGAGACAATCCGGAGGATTTTAATGACATTGTGATCAAGCGCAGGGGAGAGAATGTAGTCCGCTTCAGGGATGTCGGTATCGCCCGGATCGGAGCCCTGAATGAGCGGACCCGTTTGAAGCGCGATGGCATTGAAATGGTCGGGGTTGTTCTCCGGCCGCAAGCCGATGCCAATCAAATTGAAATCGTCGATGAATTCTATCGGAGGCTGGCTGAAATCGAAAAAGATCTCCCTGAGGATATTCAGCTGGGGATTGGATTTGATACCAGTATTTTTATTCGCGACTCGATTTCCGAAGTGAAGCAAACTCTTCTGATCGCACTCACGCTGGTCTGCCTGACCATCTACCTGTTTCTCCGTGAAATCCGTTCTGCCATTATTCCACTCATTACCATTCCGGTCAGTTTGATCGGAGCCTGTTTTATCGTCTGGATGGCTGGGTTTTCTCTGAATGTACTCACCCTCTTGAGTCTGGTTCTGGCCATCGGTCTGGTAGTGGATGATGCCGTGATCGTGCTGGAGAACGTCTATTCCAAAATTGAGCTGGGGATGGAGCCTATCGAGGCAGGGCTGCAAGGTATTCGCGAAATTTTCCTGGCCATCATCGCAACGACACTGGCACTGGTCGCGGTGTTTTCTCCGATAATTTTTCTGGGAGGGCTGACCGGTGTTCTCTTTCGCGAATTTGGGCTCACCTTGGCCGGAGCTGTGGTGATCTCCTCCTTTGTGGCCCTGACACTGGCTCCGATGCTGTGCACCAGAATTCTCAAGAAACGCAAGCAGCACTCCGCCTTTTACCGTGCGACTGAACCATTCTACCAGCAGCTTAACTCCGGATATCGTCGAGCCCTTCGCCCCTTTCTCAATCGTCCTTGGATAGCCCTTCCAGTTTATGTGCTAGCCCTGGCTTTACTCATCGTAATCTTTCGTGCTTTACCGCAGGAGCTGGCACCGACCGACGATCGGAATCTCCTCGTCATCTCCGTCAGCGGGCCACAGGGTGCCAACTTCGACTACATGGCATCCATTATGGATGAAGTGGATGCCGTGGTCGGTGAAATTGTTCCTGAAAGGCAGGCTTTGATCTCAGTAACTTCCCCTGGTTTTGGGGCTGCCACCACCATCAACAGCGGTTTCAACCGACTTGCCCTGACACCTGCATCCTTACGTGATCGGAGCCAGAATGATATTGCCCAGGCACTTGGTCCGGCACTCAACGAAATCCCCGGCGCGGATATCTTTGTCCGTCAACCCCCCTCGATCAGCTCGGGACGTGGCGCGGGATTGCCCGTGCAATTTGTGGTAGAGCATCCCGATTTTGAACGCCTGCGTGAGGTAGTGCCTGATTTCCTCGAAGCCGCCCGGTCCCGCCCGGAACTGGTCGCGTCCAATGTGGATTTGAAATTCAATCAGCCACAGGTCGATATCCAGATCGACCGGGATCGAGCCAGCGCAATGGGGGTTTCCGCACGCGCCATTGCCGAAACGGTACAGGCGGCCCTGAGTGGTCAGCGCTATGGGTACTTCCTGAAGGATAATCAGCAATATCAGGTCATCGGACAGGTTGAACTTGGGGCCCGCAATGACCCACGGGATCTTGCCCGATTGACGGTGCGCGATGATCAGGGGCGCATGCATACACTGGACAACTTCGCCGAGTTCGTCGAGACCAGTGAGGCCCCGGTGCGTTACCGTTACAACCGTTTCCCCGCCGCGACCTTTTCCGCCAACCTCGCCAGTGGATTTTCTCTCAATGAAGGCATTGCCGCGATGGAGGCAATCGCCGCTGAACTGCTGGATGAAAGTTTTTCGACTTCATTGACCGGCCAGTCCCAAGAGTTCCGTGAGGCCAGCGGCAGTCTGTTTTTTGTCTTCATCATGGCGTTGATCCTGATTTTTCTCGTTCTGGCCGCCCAGTTTGAGAGTTTCCGGGATCCGCTGCTGATCATGCTCACCGTGCCGCTTGCGCTGGTAGGCGGACTCTTCGCGCTCTGGTATTTCGGACAGTCGTTAAACATCTTTTCGCAGATAGGACTGATCATGCTGATCGGCTTGATCGCCAAAAATGGGATTCTGGTGGTTGAGTTTGCCAATCAGCGTCGGGCCGCCGGCTTACCGGTTCATGAGGCAATTGAGAATGCGGCTGCCGCCCGTTTTCGCCCGATTCTGATGACTGCGATTTCCACCATTCTCGGTACCCTGCCAATTGCCATGGCCATTGGCGCCGGTTCGGAAAGCCGCACCCCGCTGGGGATTGCCGTGGTCGGGGGGATGTTCTTCGGGACCTTCCTCACCCTCTTCATCATTCCTGCAGCCTACCGCGCATTTGTCCGGGATTGATCGCAACCGAGGAAAAGCCATCAGCTTGTCCGGCTTGGGCTATCCATTTGGGGAAGCAATCCTACCGATCACCGTCACCATGCTTATCGCCTCATTGGGTGGAGGATGGAGTTGGGTTGTGCTATCTCTTGCGATTCTCGGCATAGGGCTGCTTCTTGGTCTCTCAACTCCTGCCTGCTGGGCATTGAGCAAAGTCCGTCGTAACGTCGACCTTCCAAGCTGAGCGGATGCGGAAAAGGCTCGCCCGCCTGTATCACTCATCCAGCATGGCAACATGCCCCCCCTCGTTTCGATCATCACCCGGACGAAAGACCGTCCTCTCCTTCTGCCCCGTGCCTGCGAGAGCGTGCTGGGACAAAATATGGAGGACTGGGAGCATATTATCGTCAATGACACCGGAGATCCGGAACCCGTTGAGGCAATCGTCGAGGAACGGCGTCAGCGCTACGGCGATCGGGTGCAAATCATCCACCGAACGAATTCGACAGGGATGGAGTCTGCTTCCAACGCCGGGATTTCCAACAGCACCGGCAGGTATCTGGTCATCCATGACGATGATGATTCCTGGCATCCCCGTTTTCTCGACAAAACCACTGCGCTCCTGAACGCCAGAGGCCCTGAGCACCCTACACAGGGCGTGATCTCCCACACCCTGCGAATCGTGGAGGAACTCCTTCCCGAAGGCCCCAGAGAGTGCCATCGCCATGCTTTCAGTAAATCCCTGCAACCGATTCGGCTCTGGAGGGTTTTGGAAGAAAATGTCTTTCCTCCTATTTCGTTTCTGTTCCGGCGAAAGGCCTGGGAACAGCTTGGGCCTTTCAATGAGTCCTTGCCCGTGCTCGGTGACTGGGATTTCAATGTGCGTTTTCTCCGGCGCTTTGAAATTGAAGTGATTCCTGAAATGCTCGCCTATTATCATCACCGGTCTCAAGGAGGCAGTGCGCTCTATGCCAATACCGTCACCGCCCAGGATCAGAATCACCGGCAGACCGAGGCAAATTTGATCGAAAGCTGGTCGAATGATCCGGATCCACAGTTCCGCGCTTTGGCCGCCTCAACCCATTCCGCCCGCGCCAATCTCATGCAACGCCGATCCCTCCGGGAAAAAGCGGATCGGATATCTGCCTTGCGTGCGGAGCAAGCCCGGTTTGAATCGGAATTCTCATGACCCCAGCCGTTGCCATCATCACGCGAACCAAGAACCGGCCACAATTATTGCGCCGGGCCCTCGAATCTGTCCTCGGCCAATCCCACACCGACTGGACCCACGTCATCGTCAATGACGGCGGGGATCGTCAGGCCCTCGAAACCTCCCTCGATGCCTACCGCGATCGCTATGGGGATCGCCTGCAAGTGGTGCATCATGAATCCTCCCGCGGCATGCAAGAGGCGGCCAACGCCGGGATCAGTGCCAGCCAGTCAGATTATATTTGCATTCACGACGACGACGATTCCTGGGATTCGACCTATCTTGAGAAAGCCCTCGGCTTCCTCAATGCAGCATCTACTGACAGCCGCTATCAGGGCGTGATTTGCAAAACATTGGAAATCAGGGAACAGCCGGATGAGTCGGGCGGCTTTGAGGAAATCGACCGGCGCCCTTACATTCCCCTCTCAGAAATCAGCCTCTTTCGCCTTGGATACGAGAATCCCTTTCCGCCGATTGCATTTTGCTACCGCCGATCGGCCTATGAAGCGATTGGCCCTTATGATCCCCGCTTCTCCGTGGCAGGAGACTATGATTTCAACTTCCGCTTTCTACGGCAGTTCGAGATCGGCGTGATTGATGAAGCATTGGCTTTCTATCATGTTCGGGTAAGTGGCGATGCCAGCCTCAGCAATTCGATCACATCCGGCGCGAACGAACACAAGCGCCGCTACAACGAGTTCAAAAACCATTACCTGCGGGGAGAAGACCAGTCCCTTGATCCTGCTCTGGCAGTGGGCCTCAATGCGGCCAAGTACCTCGTCGAAATCGAATGGCTGGTTCATGAAATCCGTCGGCGCTCGGAGAAAATCGAGGGGGTCTCGGAGAATGCCGCCGTGCGCATTCCTGCCATCGAAGCGCTCATCAGCCGCTCCCTCGACTTGCAGGATCAGTCCTTCCATGCCCTGCGTCAGAAACTGGAAGACCCTGAAGTGATTGAGCGCCTTGGCGTCCTCCTCAAAGACCTGTCTTACCTGAATCAAGTGGCAGGCCAGCTTTCCCAACGGACAGAGGACATTGCCCAGGCACAGGTGCACCGTGACACTGCCCTGCTGGAGAGGCTGGACCTGCGATCAGAAGGGCTCGCTGCGCATCTGGAGGGACGGGCGGTGGACATCCTGAAGGAAGTCCAGCATCACCATACTGCCATGATCGAAGCCCAACGCGAAAAAGTGCTTCTGCAAATCGGATCCTTTAAAATTTCCTGGAAGAAGCAAAAGAAGCCATCTTCACCGCCTCCCCCCGAGCAAAAGTCGGAGAGCGAAGCCAGTGACTCCCCGGCATGAAGCGAGAAGATGGCTCAGTTCTGATTCCGGGACGTTCACGCGATGCTGCCGCCTGGCAGGCGTTGATTGCCAGTACCCTTCTGGCACCGGAGTCTCCCGGAAAGGCCCCCACTCTGGCACAGTCACTCACCCGGCTCCACTATCTGGATGATGCGTTTATCCCCAGTCCGGAATGGGAGGAGCTGGACTGGCTGATTCGCGAAGTCCGCCACCACGACCATAAGCGCTCGGAAAAACACCGGATCTGGAAATGGAAGCCCCGCCAGAATTTACAGCGGCAGGTGGAGGGCTATTTGAGGCGTGGTACCATCAAGGCCACAGCCATCCTCAAGACTCTGGAAGAGCGCTACCTCCTCATGCGGGGACGGCAGGCCCTTCAGGAACCAGACTTCACCGCCGCAACTCCCCCTTCCTGGGCTCCGGTGGAAAAAGCCGCTGCCCGACTGGAGAGCACGCCCGGAGACTGCTGGGATGCTGCCGCCCTGCTGGCCGAACTCACTCCCCTGGTTGATTATTTACTGGGGCAGACCCGACATCTGGAAAGCTCGACCGAGGATGTCGCCAGGCAACAGCAGCTCCTGTCCGAGTTCGCCTGGCATGCCCGTGAGCCCGCCGTTTTTCATCCTGGGAAGCAATGCATCAAGCGGGAATACCGTTCTGCCAAAGCGAATGAAATGGCAGCTGTCGCGCTCGAAAAACTGATGTCCCTACTGCAGCAACTTCGTCAGCGTCTGGTCCGATGGGACAGCGGTTGGCAGACCCCACTTTAATTTATCGTCCGAATCATTTCATGCGTGTTTTAGTTACCACGGTAAAAGTTCCCTTCGTCTATGGCGGAGCCGAAATCCATGCGGCGAATCTGGTCAGGGAACTGCAGAAAGCCAATCACGAGGCTGAGCTGGTGGAGATCCCCTTTCGCTGGTATCCTCCCGAACAGATGCTGGACCATTTGCTGGCCTGCCGCCTGCTCGATCTGACGGCCGCCAACGGAGTTCCGGTAGATCGGGTCATCGGCTTGAAATTCCCTGCCTACCACGTCCGGCATCCACACAAGGTTTTGTGGATACTGCACCAACACCGAACCCTTTACGATCTCTGGGAAACCCCTGACGCCGATCTCGCCTACTATCCACAGGGGGCAGATATCCGCCATTCCCTCGTGGGAATTGAGCGTCAACTCCTGCACGAGGCACGTCACCTTTACGCCAACTCCAACAACGTCGCTCAGCGTTTAACCCGCTTCAGCGGTCACCAGGCCGAACCGCTCTATCATCCTCCGGAACATGCGGAATCCTTTTTCTGCAAACCGTCTGAACCCTTTCTGTTTTATCCCAGCCGCCTCTGTGCCCTCAAGCGTCAGCGTCTGGTCATTGAGGCACTCGGCCAAACCAAGTGTCCGGTCAAAGTTCACTTTGCGGGAAAACCGGATCATCCCGATTACCTCAAGGAGCTGCAGGCCCTCGCCAGCCAATTGGGGGTCGCTAAGCGCATCGAATGGATGGGGCGCATCACTGATGAGGAAAAGCGCGAGGCCTACGCACGCTGCCGCGGAGTCGTCTTCCCTCCTCTGGATGAGGATTATGGCTACATCACCCTTGAGGCGATGCTCAGCTCCAAGCCCGTTATCACCTGTCAGGATTCCGGCGGCCCGCTGGAATTTGTGCTCGATGGTCAAACCGGCCTGATTGCAGAGCCAACGGCTACCAGTCTCGCGGCCGCCATGGACCGGCTGTGGGAAGATCCCGCCGCCACCACCATGGGTGCGGCCGGGCGCGATCGTTATACGGATTTGAATATCAATTGGGACCACGTGATCCAAAGCCTGCTCCATGCGCATTAACTGGTTCAGTCCCCTGCCACCGGCCCGCACCGACATTGCCAATTACACGGCTCGTCTCCTGCCTGCCCTCGCCGCGCAGGCCGAAGTGCAACTGTGGGCACCTCAGCCACACTGGGACGCTCTCCAGCGTCCTTCCGTATCAGTTGGCAATTGCCTGCAAAAGAACCTTCCCTGGACAGAAATTTGCTTCCGGGAGTTCTCCCTCTTTCAAATCGGCAATGACACCCGTTTTCATGGTCCCTTGATTGATCTTTATGAGCGTCACAGTGGTGTCGTCATCCTGCACGACACCAACCTGCATGAGATGCAACGGATGCGTCTGGTGGAAGGCCGCGGCCAACCCGAAGCCTATCTCGCCCTGCTCTCCCGCAGCGGAGGCAGTGAAGCTGTGGCCATGGGCAGAGCCGTCTTGAATGGCGAACTTTCCGTCAGTGAGGCAGCGGCGGCATTTCCTCTGACTGACTCCGTGCTGACGGGGGCTCATGCGGTCGTCGTCCACAATCCCACCCAGCTTCCGATTGTCTCCGCCCTGACACCTGCTCCCTGCCTTTACCTGCCGCTCCCTTTCGAGGAAGTGGAGAAGCTTCCTTCAATCAAAGCCGACGGCTACTTCCCGGCAGAACGTCCATTGCGGATGGTTATGTTCGGTTTTCTTCACGGAAAAAACCGCCGGCTGGAGCCTTTACTGGAGGCCTGGTCCCGCTTCCAGCAAAAAGACAGACTCCGCCTGACCTTGTTCGGTGAATATGATCGACTCGAAGTGGAAGCCATCCTTGCCCAGACCGGATTGAGCCCCTGGGTGGAACTCAAGGGCTATTGCTCCGAGGCTGAAATGGCGATCGAGCTGGAAAAGGCCGACCTCGCCCTCAATCTGCGTTACCCCAGCCTGGGAGAAGCCTCCGGTTCGCTGCTGCGCATCTGGAGCCATGCCCTGCCCTGTTTTGTTTCCCGCGCCGGATACTATGGGGAGATCGACCCGAAACTGGTCACCCATATCGATCCCGATCATGAAGCGAAAGACCTTCACACTCATTGGAAGGCCTTCCTCGACAACCCGGAACCCTACCTGAAACAAGGACGGGACGGGCGCAGGCATCTCGAAGCCTGGCATACCCCCCGCGCATATGTTGAACGGCTGATCGCCTTCCTCCCGGAAGTCGCCCGCTATCGTTCCCAGGCTTTCCTCGAACGCTGGCTCCCCCAGATGACGCAAAAATTCCTCACCCCCTTGCCGCATTGGGAAGCCCAACGCCACTGGCAGGTCCGAATCGCCAATGAAATCGCTACTTGGAATGAACACTGACACCCCCTCTCCTCCCCCCGTTATCGAAATTCACTTTTGCCCCGCCTGCCGCTGGTGGCTGCGGGCCGGTTGGATGGCGCAGGAAATCTTCGCCACCTATGGTGACGCTGTCGGCGAAGTCCGCCTGATCCGTGCCGAGTCGGGACATTTTTCCATTTTGGTTGACGGCACCCTCATCTGGGAACGCAAACGCGATGGCGGCTTCCCCGAACCGAAGATCCTCAAGCAACGGCTGCAGCCGTTTATAGATCCAGCCAAGGACCTCGGGCATTCCGCATCCTGATCCGGCGGGCCGGGCCCGGTTGCGGGCGGGATCTCACAGCTCTTTCATCAGATGGAAGCGTTCGACTTCGACGCCATGCCGGATGACCCGCTCACTGTCTAGTTGCTGAAAGCCCAGGCGCGCCAGGAAGGGCAGACTGTTTCTGCTGGCCTCCACTTTGAGTGAATGCACTTGCTGAAAAACCGCATGTGCTTCGAGGATCCAGTAGAGCGAAGATGCAATACCTTGCCCGGCCACAGCACTGGAACGGTAGAGCATGGCAATGCGGTCTTTCGGATATAGTTGACCGAAGGCAACTGGTTCTTCGTCTATCACCGCCACAAGCGTGAGCCCGTGCATTAAGAGGTCCCGGAAGGAATGGATATCCTCAGGATAACGCAACAATGCCTCCTGCTCTTCAACCTCATAGGCACCATCCCTGGCCTGCGCAATGGCATCACGATACACTGCAATCAAAGGCATGGCATCGCTTGGAATAAATGAACGGATGATGATGGATGCTTCCATGAATCAAAGCAAACTGAGCCAAATCACCGACAATGGGCAGCGAAAAAACAGATTATTTGGACAAAGAAGAAGACGTTCTTTAAAACAAAAGCGCTTCTGCCAGACATTGGGCACACGGCAATGACTCAATGTGCATGGGATGCTCAAAACGTCCCATTCCAAAATCACAGGTTATGAACCCTGACCTCGCCTCGGCATCATGCTCCCATCGCAAAAAACGATCCGGACTCTGATACAGCCATTCCATCCGGATGACTCCTTTATCCACCCCTTCCTGGGAAAAAACTTCCGGCGCGAACTCCGGCTGTCCCACTTTTTCACCACAGGCCTTGAGGGCCGACTGTGTCCAGCGGGCCAGATGTCCGGCCTCTTCCCGATGCCCTGAATCCGAAGTGACAAGGACCTTCCGCAAGCCTTCAATCAAAGCTGCGGGGCGGAAGTTACTGAGAAATTGCCCCAGATTCTGTCGCAAGGGCAAGGTCCGGGCAAAGGCGAGATCAGCCAGCTGCGCCTTCTTCGGCAGGTCCAGACCATCAAGGGCATCTCCTTCCACTTCCCGGTCATACAACAGGCGCTTGGACCGATAGAGAACTGACTTGTAATAGCGCTCAATCCGGTCTGCCGGCATGCGGTGAAACCAGTGATAAACAGGCAAATCCGTTTCCAGCCAGAGCGAAACCGCATGATCGATCAATTCAGCCGTCCTCAAGGGATAGTTGAGAATCAAAGCCTCGCAGCAACACAGCTCCCGGAGGCTGGGACCGATGTAACACTGGCTGAACAGTTTGCCGCTGAGCGGTTCTTCCGTCTGCTCATCCGGCGCTTCTTCCCGCGGCGCCAGCACAATGATCCTGCAGGGATAGCGCTGGGCAAAGTCAATCGCCGTATCAAACACCCGCCTGGCCTCCTCTTCGCTTGTCCGCAAACCGAAGTGCAAAACAAGGTTCATCTGTGAGGCCCGAAAATCCGAGGGAGGCGGGGTGCCATCCGCCTGTACTCCGTCCCACATCTCTGCCAGCATGCGGCTGACTTCACTCACTGGCATCGGCAGCCCCGGGAAATAATCGATCAATCGTTTCATGGATCGTTCAGCTCAGGAGATACCGATCCGGCGCCATTCGTGTCGCTTGGACCATAACAGGCGATCCGCCTCAAGCGGACCCCAACTGCCGGCAGCATATTCACAGAGGCCTCGCTGCCCGCTCTTTTCCCAGCTTTCCAAAACCGGAGAGATCAGCTTCCAGGACGCTTCGGTTTCATCTCCGCGGATAAAGAGGGTGCTGTCACCCACCATACAGTCGAGAATCAAGCGCTCGTAGGCCTCCGGGGTATTCGAACCAAAGGTGGTGGCATAACGGAAGTGCATTTTCACCGGCTGCGTCCGTGTCTCCAACCCGGGCACCTTGGAATTTGCAATCAGGGTCATCCCCTCGTCCGGCTGCACCCGGATCACCAGTTGGTTGCTGGCGACATCAAGCTGCTTGCTTCCGCTGAAAAGTACCCCCGGCGGGCGCTTGAATTGTATCGATATTTCGGATACACGCTTGGGCATGCGTTTGCCTGAGCGCATGTAAAAGGGTACTCCGTTCCAGCGCCAGTTATTGATGGAGAGGCGCAGCGCGGCATAGGTCTCAGTGAACGAATCCTGGGGGATCCCGTCTTCCTGCAGGTAACCGGCCACTCGTTTGCCATTCATCAGGCCTTCAGTATAGCGCGCACGGACCACATCCGAATCCTCACCTTCCACCCGCAGTGCCTGAATGCCCTTCAGCACCTTGACCTTTTCGTCCCGGATCGATTCCGGATCAAGCGAGACCGGTGGCTCCATCGCAATCAAGGCAAGCAACTGCATGGTGTGGTTTTGGAGCATGTCACGGGTCGCCCCGGATTTGTCATAATATCCGCCCCGGCTGCCTACCCCGACCGATTCTGCCACCGTAATCTGGACGCAATCGACATATTCACGGTTCCAAACCGGTTCGAAAATGGAGTTGGCAAACCGCGCCACCAGAAGGTTTTGTACCGTTTCCTTCCCGAGGTAGTGGTCGATCCGGTAAACCTGTTGCTCTTCAAAATGTTCTTCAATCACCCGGTTCAGTTGACGGGCGGATTCCAGATCCCGCCCAAAAGGCTTTTCAATGATCACCTTGGCCGCGCGGCGCCCTTTGATCTCATGATCGGCCAGTCCACATTTCCCCAGATTTTGAATAATCGGTGCAAAAACCGTAGGCGGGGTGGAAATGTAAAACACCAGCTGGTAAGAACGCCCGGCCTTTTTCTCCATCTCTTTGATCCGTTCGGCCAGCTTGGCAAAGGCCTCGGGGTCATCATATCCGCCGGCATGATAGAGGGTATTTGATTCGATTGCCTGCCACACCCGCTCATCGATCGGACGCCGGGAAAACTCCTCGATGGCGGCCCGGGCATCCTGACGAAAACTGTCATCGGGAATGTCCTTTCGCCCAAAGCCAATCAGGTGAAAATCCGCCGGTAGCAGGCTGTCGAGACCGAGGTTAAAGAGAGCAGGAATGAGCTTGCGGGCAGTGAGGTCACCGGATGCCCCGAATATCACCAGAATGGTGGCTGGAGCCCCACGGTGTTTGCTTAGACCTTCGAGAAAAGGATGTCGCGCATCTTCAGACATAGCAATTTTGAGAAACCGACATGCTCAGCCAACCAATCTTCCGGGGCAAGACACGATACACAAAATTGAAAGATTTTCGAATCAGTCCAATCAGGCGACATTATCAACGTCGGGTGCGCACTGCGGCAAAATGTCGCAACGTCGGAGGCTGCCCCACTCTCCAGGCCACATCCACCACGTCAAAACGCCAAGGTGGGACCACCGGCAATCGGCGTAAAAAGGCATCAATGGTCTGGCGCAGCAGCTTCTTCTTCGCACGGGTGATGCTGTGATAACCACTGACTCTGGCCGTTTCCTGTCGCGAGCGCACTTCCACAAATACCCATTGCCCGTCGGGGAGCACCCCGATCAGGTCAATTTCCCCCTTCTGAAATCGCCAGTTGCGATAGCGGCAACGCCACCCAAGGTGAACATTCAGCCACTCTTCCGCCAGGCGTTCTGCTTCCCGACCTCTGCGCAAATGCTCAGGCAGGGGCTGCTGTTTGGCGAAGGGATTTCGAAGGGGAAACAAGCGATCAAACCAGGACATAACGACAGGCAAACACCGCTTTTTTGCTTCATCTTGAGGAATCTGTAAATGGGAAAAAATGCACACCCTACACCCCTGCCCTCCCTAAGGCTCGAATTGAAGCCAACCTGTGGCGCATTGAAAAAAAATCATATTATCTCTTGTGCCCGAGAGAAGTGGTCCGTATAGCGTTTTCCTTTTGAGTACATTTCTCGAGCCTCAATCGAAACGACAGTGAATAAGACAGACCTCAAACTGTACCGCAACATCGGCATCTTCGCTCACGTAGACGCAGGTAAAACCACGACTACCGAGCGCATCCTGCGCCTTACCGGTAAGACGCATAAACTGGGTGAAGTACACGATGGACAAGCCACCACCGACTTCATGGAACAGGAGCAGGAGCGCGGGATTACCATCCAATCCGCCGCTACTACCTGCTACTGGAAGAACCATCGCTTCAACGTGATTGATACTCCGGGGCACGTCGACTTCACGATTGAGGTCTACCGCTCCCTCAAGGTGCTGGACGGAGGTGTCGGTGTGTTCTGCGGAACCGGTGGGGTCGAGCCCCAGTCCGAAACCAATTGGCGCTATGCCAATGATTCCAAGGTCGCCCGCCTGATTTACGTCAATAAGCTCGACCGGACGGGTTCAGACTTTTTCCGCGTGGTCAAGCAGGTCGAAACCCGCCTCGGCGCCAAACCGCTGGTGATGGTGCTCCCGATTGGACGGGAAAGCGGCCTCAAGGGTGTGGTCGACCTGATTACCCGTAAATCTTACATCTGGGACGAATCCGGTGATCCCTTTGCCTTCGTCGAAGGAGATGTTCCCGCCGACATGGTGGACCAGGTCGAAGAATGGCGCGAGAAGCTCATTGAAACCGCGGTCGAACAGGACGACGATGTGATGGAGGCCTATCTGGGCGGAGACGAGCCGGACATCGCCACCCTCAAGCGCTGCATCCGCAAGGGCACCATCGCCCTCGACTTCTTCCCGACTTACTGCGGTTCTTCCTTCAAGAATAAAGGCGTCCAGAATATGCTCGACGGGGTGGTTGATTACCTGCCCGCACCGAACGAAGTTCCGCCCCAGCCGGAAATCGACCTCGAGGGCAATCCCACCGGTGGTCATGCCATCGTCGATCCGGATCGCCCCCTCCGCGCCCTGGCGTTCAAAATCATGGACGACAAATACGGTGCCCTTACCTTTACCCGGATCTATTCCGGTCGTATCAAGAAGGGCGATTCTGTCCTCAACACCTTTACCGGAAAGACCGAACGGATTGGGCGCATTGTTGAAATGCACGCCAATGACCGGACCGAAATCGACTCCGCTGAGGCTGGCGACATTGTTGCCCTGCTCGGAATGAAAAACACCCAGACCGGTCACACTCTGGCCGACGAGGACAATCCTGCCACCCTCGAACCGATGGTTTTCCCGGATCCGGTGATTTCCATCGCAGTGGCGCCAAAGGAAAAAGGATCCTCTGAGAAGATGGGGGTTGCTCTCGGCAAGATGGTGGCGGAAGACCCCTCCTTCCGGGTGGAAACGGATGAAGAAAGTGGTGAAACCATTCTCAAGGGGATGGGCGAACTTCACCTCGACATCAAAGTCGATATCCTCAAGCGCACGCACAAGGTGGAGGTCGATGTGGGCAAGCCGCAGGTGGCCTACCGCGAAACCATCACTGCACCGATTAACGACACCTACACGCACAAGAAGCAGTCTGGTGGTTCCGGTCAGTTCGCGAAGATCGAGTACATGATCGAGCCCGCCGAAAAAGGCGAAGGCATCTCTTTCGAATCCAAGGTCGTTGGCGGCAACGTTCCCAAGGAATACTGGCCGGCCGTGGAAAAGGGATTCAAGGCCTCGGTGGCCAAGGGTCCGCTGGCCGATTACCCCTTGGTCGACGTCAAGTTCACCCTGCTCGATGGTGGCTTCCACGCCGTCGACTCGTCCGCGATCGCCTTCGAAATTGCCGCCCGCGCCGCCTACCGTCAGTCCGTGCCCAAGGGCAAGCCGCAACTGCTTGAGCCGATCATGGAACTCGATGTCTATGCTCCGGAAATCAACATGGGCGACGTCATCGGGGATCTCAATCGCCGCCGCGGTATGATCAAGGCGCAGGAAGTCACCCCCACCGGTGTACATATCGAAGCGGAAGCTCCGCTCAGCGAAATGTTCGGTTATATCGGTGACCTCCGGACCATGACATCCGGTCGCGGTCAGTTCTCGATGGAGTTCTCCCACTATGCTCCCTGCCCGAAGAACGTTGCTGACGACATCATCGCGGAAGTTGCCAAGCGCAAGGAAGCGGCCAAGAAGTAAGCACTTCCAAAAGGTCAAACTTTTCAACACCGGCTTCTCTTCCCAGAGGCCGGTGTTTTTTTTATCTACCGACCATCGAGGGCGCTGGCCTCAGTGCGTGTGGACAGGGTCCGGATCCGGCTGGTTATCGCGCAGTCCAATATCGCGGACGAGGGCGTCGAGATTCCCCAGCCCTTCTTCAAAATTCACTCCGACCATCGAGGTCACCAGCACTCCGATGTAGCGATCCAGAGGATTATGGCCAATCCGGCTGGAAAAACTCCAGGTCACATAAGTCTGTTCGGCATCCACCGGATGCAGCTCGATCCTGCCATAAGCGGGGCGGGCTTCATTCTGATTGAAAATGTAGCGGTAATCGATGTGTTCCGCCTCCACCGCAATGATCTCCATGATACCTGTGCCGGTCTTATCCCCTTTCCAGTGATAGAGGGCACCGGCCCCTTGCCGGATTTCTCCAAAGCTCACTTCCAGACTCTCATCGATTCGACTCCAGGGCTCCCACTCCAGCCAGAGGTCCAGATCCGTCACGGCTGCATGCACCACCGGCAAGGGTGCTTGCACCGTAGCCGAGCGCTCCACCTCAATCGAGGATGGCAGCAAATAGGCACCGGCAAGTAAAAGCCCCACAATCAATGCGGAAGCAATTAGAATCCAACGCAGTATTTTCATATTCGTTCTGACAAAATGAATACACTTCTATCGCTCAGCGACTGCCCCGCCAAAGTGCGGCATCGAGGATCGACCAAAGATGGACAATCCAGCCGAGGAGGAAATACCAGAGGACAGCTGCCAGCAAAAACATCAACACCGCCCGAATCAGGCGGCCTTGCAGCAACTGTCCCAGTCCAGGAATGAAAAAACTGGCGAGCGCGGCAATCACATTGCCGCTGGAACCGGGTTGTGGATTGGACATGCCTCCGACTATCCCTCAATCCGCTCGGCGAGCCAAGCTTCAAGTTCCGCCACCGGAATGCGCACCTGCCCGGTTGTGTCCCGATCGCGTACCGTTACCGAGTCATCCTTTTCCACTGTATCAAAATCGATCGTGATGCCAAAAGGCGTGCCGATCTCATCCTGACGCCGGTAGCGGCGGCCGATCGCCCCGGAGGCATCCCAGTCGATATTCCACCGGCGGCGGAGCTGCTCGTAGATACCCCGCGCCTTTTCCACCAGTTCCGGCTTGTTCTTGAGCAGCGGGAAGACCGCTGCCTTGTACGGCGCAATCCGGGGATGGAACTTCATCAGCACGCGCTTCTCCGGCACACCCTTGTCATTCGGAACCTCGTCCTCACAGTAAGCCGCGGTCAGTACGGCAAGGAAGGTGCGGTCCACCCCGAGGGAGGGCTCGACCACATGGGGAACGTATTTGAATGGCTCCTTGCCCGCATTCTTCCGTTCCTCGTCGAAGAACTCCATCGACTTGCCACTGTGCTTCTCATGCTGGCTGAGGTCAAAATTACCCCGGCAGGCGATGCCCCACAGTTCCTGGGTGCCGAAGGGAAAATCAAAAGTCAGGTCGGTTGTGCCCTTGGAATAGTGACTGAGCTTTTCCGCCGGATGCACATCCTCCCCGATCATATCGGCAGGAATCCCGATGCTGACCAGCCAGTTCTTGCAGAATTCGATCCAGTAGCGGTACTGCTCCGGCCAGGTCTCCTCATCGGGATTGATGAAGTATTCCAGCTCCATCTGCTCAAACTCACGCGAGCGGAAAATGAAATTGCGCGGCGTAATCTCATTGCGAAAAGCCTTGCCGATCTGAGCGATCCCAAAAGGAATTTTCACCCGGCTGGTATCGACCACGTTCTTGTAGTTCTGGAAAATCCCCTGAGCGGTCTCCGGACGCAGATAGGCCTTGGCGTCATCGGAAGCGAGCGGCCCGACCTTGGTCTCAAACATCAGGTTGAACTGACGCGGCTCGGTCAGCGTCCCCACCTTGCTTGCATCCGGACCCCAGACATCGGCGCGAACCTCGTCGCTCACCTCAGTGAACTCCACGATGCCGGCCTTGAGGTGATCCTCATCGAGCTTGGCGCCCTTCAGGCCAAGCAGCTTGCGGACGGCGGAAGCCCGCTTGATCAGGGACTCCGTCGTGTCGGCACCCTCCAGCGCGCTGACATAACCGGCATCCCGGGTACCCCCCTCTTCGAGGTGAAAACGCATCGGGGCGTAGAAAAGCTGATCGGCCCGGTAACGCAGCTTGGACTCCTTGCAGTCCACCATCGGATCGTTGAACCCCTCGACGTGGCCCGAGGCCCGCCAGATTTCCGGGTGCATGATAATGGTCGAGTCCAGCCCGACGACATCCTCCCGCCCATGGACAAACGCCCGCCACCAAGCATCCTTGATATTGCGGCGCAACTCCACCCCTAGCGGACCATAATCGAAAAACCCGGCGTAACCGCCGTAGATTTCACTCGACTGAAAAACAAACCCCCGGCGCTTGCAGAGAGTCACGAGCGTTTCCATCGAAGGAACAGACGAACTGGATTTTTCCGTAGCCATAAACGCCTCAAAGTGCTCCCCACCGCAGACCCGGTCAAGCGCGAAGCGGCAGGGAGCAGAGAAAGCAAAAGCCTTTGCTCATTTCTGCCTTGCGCCGGGCGTGGGGATTTCACAGTTTCAACGGTTTAGCTCAAATCAGGCTTTCATTTTACAACCAGCTTTCCAACAACCGTGAGAGACGAATACATCAAGCAAGCTCAGAAGGTCATTGCCGACCCGAACATCCTCATCAACGTCGTGTCGCGTCGGGTGAAGCAGCTCAAGTATGGCCAGAAGCCGCTGGTCGAATCGCTTGAACGCCTCAGTCCGGAAGACATTGCCCTGCTCGAAATCATCAAGGGCAAGATCACGTACGAACTCTTCGAGCCGGAGACCGAGGAGTCCTGAGCTTGTAAGCCCCAACTAACCTTTTTCTCAAACGCCGGCTCAACCGGCGTTTTTTGTCTCCTTCCATGGCCAAAAAATCCGACAGTAAACGCTACAAGGAATCCCGCAACAGCCGGGCGCTCCGCGACTACTTTATCGAGGACACGATGGAGTGTGGGATTGTCTTGACGGGAACCGAGGTCAAATCTCTTCGCAATGGTCCTGCCCAGATCAACGATGCTTTTGTCCGCTTTGAGGGCAAGGGTCCAATGCTCTACCATGCCCATATCGCGGAGTACAGCTTCGGAAATTTTGCCAATCACAAACCGGTCCGGCCGCGTCGCTTGCTGATGAAAAAGCGGGAAATCCTCAAGTGGCAGCATGCCGTCCAGGCAGGTGGTCTGACGGTGATTCCGCTCCGGATCTACTTCAAGCAGGCCCTGGTTAAGGTGGAAATCGCCCTCGCCCGGGGCAAGAAGCAATACGACAAGCGCGAGGATATTAAACGCAAGGAGGCCATTCGCGAGACCCAGCGCATGGTCAAACACCACCTGTAGGAAGGATGAAGGTGGAAGGATGAGGGTAAAAGGATGAGGGATGAAGGTGGAAGGATGAAGGTAGCAGCATGAAGGTGTTGAAACGAAGAAATTTCTTTAAATCATTTGGAATGGCTTTGCTCTGTGCCTGCCTTCCTCAATCCCTATTCGCGGAGAAGTCCAAGATCATGTACGGAATCATCGGAAAAATCACTGCGACCGAAGGCGGCCGCGAGCAGCTCATCTCGATTCTCTTGGAGGGAACACGCGACATGCCTGGCTGTTTGAGTTATATTGTCTCCAAGGACACATCTGATCCGAACGGAATTTGGATTTCCGAGGTGTGGAAAGATGAGGAAAGCCATCAGAAATCGCTGACCCTTCCCGCCGTGCAAGAAGCCATGCGTAAAGGACGGCCATTGATGGCGGGATTCGAAGCCCGGCACGTGGTTGAGCCTGTAGGTGGTCAAGGCCTGTAGGCTCCTGGCTCGTCGCGTCCAATTTAAATAAACCCGATGGTGTGGGCGATTCCATGCCGAATCTCCGGCCGCCAGCCTCTGTCCTCATGGCACAACCCCGTTGGGGTTGTGAGGGGATGGTGTGCGGTGGGTCCCAGGGTAGGCCTGCGACCAACCCTTCGCTTCGCGGCGCAACCCCGTTGGGGTTGTGAGGGCGGACGCGACAAGCGCGTCCCTCCAGGTTTTGGATTGGACTTTCCCCTTCATCCCCCATCCTTCTGCCCCCATCCTTTTCAGCATTCGCGTTCATTAGCGGTTGAAATAAGCGCAACCCCTTTGGGGTTTGTGGGCGGACGCGACAAGCGCGTCCCTCCAGGTTTTTGGATTGGACTTTCCCCTTCATCCCCCATCCTTCTGCCCTCATCCTTTTCCTTCCCCCCTCATCCTTTCCACCATTCGCGTCCATTCGCGTTCATTAGCGGTTAAAATAAGCGCAACCCCGTTGGGGTTGTGAAGGCGGACGCGACAAGCGCGTCCCTCCAGGTTTTTGGATTGGACTTTCCCCTTCATCCCTCATCCCTCATCCTTCATCCTTTTTCTCCCCCCTCATCCTTTATCCTTTAGCAATGCCTCGTCTGCATTTGATTTTATTCAATCCGGAGATTCCTCAAAATACGGGAAATGTCGGACGGCTGTGTGCCTATACGGATTGTCGGCTGCACCTGATCCGGCCGTTGGGGTTCACCATTACGGACCGGCATTTGAAGCGCAGTGGGATGGATTACTGGAAGGAGCTGGATGTGCACTATCACGAGAACTGGGAAGCCTTGCTGGAGAGTCAGCTGGGGCCGAGCGCCGATCGAGTTTTCATGTTCACCACCCGGGCAACTCAGGCCCACTGGGATGTCGCTTTTCGGGAGGGCGACGGGCTTTTGTTTGGCAACGAAGGGGCCGGTTGTCCCGACTGGCTGCACGGGGCCATCCCAGCGGAGCGAAAATGTACCCTGCCCCGTTTCAGTCAGCATCCGCTTCGTTCACTCAATCTCTCTACCAGCGTCGGAATTGCCACTTATGAAGCGCTGCGGCAGATCAGGGGCTGAAGCCTGGGCTGCTTAGTCTCCGACAAAATTCTGCGGGGCGGCGGCAGACTGTTTCAGCTTCTCGATCTGCGGCTTGAGCACGTTCTCATAATAATCCGGCTCAATGCCGTGACTGAGGGTGATGCCGAGGTGCTTACGCATGAACTCCTCTATGGTTTGCCAGCCGTCGTCGGGGAAATTGATCTTTTTGGTGTAGGCGCAGATGGTGAGGACATTTTCGAGGGAGTGAATCCGGGAGGTGGCGGAGAGGATGCGCTGGGCGACTTCCAACCGGATGCTCAGCTCGATCCGGTCGAGGGGTTTGGCCAGAAAATCGTCGGCCCCCGCTTCCATCGCCCGGAAATAATTTTCCCGCTGTCCAACGTTGGCGGTGAGCATGATAACGTAGCTGTATTCGCTCTTGGGATGACTGCGGATTTTTTTGACGAGGTCGAGCCCATCCATGCGCGGCATCAGCCAGTCACTGATCACGATGCGGGTAGGCGAGCGTTCGTACATCCGCCAGGCTTCTTCTCCATCGGATGCAGCGACAACATCATGCCCGAGATCTTTGAGGACATTGGTAAGAAGTTTGCGACTGATAAAATCGTCTTCAGCGATAAGGATATTCATGGACTATTCATTGACATTGAAGACGGATACGGTTTTTGGCCACCCTTTTTGCTTCCTCAGCCAAACGTTTTATGAAAATGATCTGGCTAAGATAAGGCTGCTTCTCAATGCACCGTTTGCCATTGGCGGGAGGTGGCTGTCGCTGAGACCGCACTGAGGGAAGCCTCATCCACCGCCACCGGGCGGGCGGCCCGCCAGGAAACCCAGGCACTGGACACCAGCATGAGCAAGGCAGCCACCACCGGATGGAGCATGCCAGCAGCGGCCAGCGACATTCCAATGGCGTTATAAACCACCGCGAAGCGCAGGTTTCCCTTGAGTCGGTGAATGACATCCCGGGCCACTTCACTGGCCCAAGGCAGGGCCGAGAGGTCATCTCCGAGCAAGGCGGCATCAGCGGTGGCTCTGGTCAGGGCGGAGGCGCCCCCCATGGCGATCCCGGCGGAGGCCTCCGACATGGCAGCGGCATCATTGATCCCATCCCCCACAAAAATCACGGTTTTGCCCGCATCTTTGGCTTCAAGGACGAGCTGCCGCTTGCGCTCCGGGGTGATTCCGCTCTCCACCTGAACAGAGGATATTTCTCTCCAGGCCGGCTTGAGGTCACCCGTCAGGATCCGGACTTCGGCCCCCTGCCCGACCAGACTTTGCAAGGCACGCACCGAGCTGGAACGGAGGCGTTCGCTCAAGGTAATGCGTCCGGCCACCAGCCCGTTAAGGACCACACCCACCCGTGCTTTTCCCTCATCACTTGATGGAAAGGAAAGGCCGTATTCATTTTCCAGCCAATCGATCCGGCCAACCGCAAGGGCAATGTCCTCCACTTTTCCAGAAACACAGGTCCCCGGAACAACCTGAAGCCCTTTGACCGGGAGTCGGGCTTTTTCCCAGCGGGAAAGTGCCCGGGCCACGGGATGATCCACCGAGTCCTCCAGCGAAGCAACGGCGGTCCGCAGCCAGGCAGCATCCGGCCCATTGGGGAGCGGCAGCCAGTCGGCAGACTGAACGGCAAGATCCTCTTCACTGAGCGTGCCGGTCTTGTCAAAAATCCACAGATCGACCTTGGCAAAAGCATCGAGGAGGGCTCCGCTGCGACCGACCAGCCCTCGACGGGAAAGGCCAAGCAAGCCCGACCAGACGGCAATCGGGGTGGCTAAACCGAGGGCGCAGGGACAGGCCACCAACAGTACCGCCATGGCATTGAACAAAGCCCGCCACCAGGGCGCGGAGGGAATGGCCAGCCAGACCAAAAAAGTGCTGATACTGACAAAAATGACAATGGGGAGGAAATAGCGCATCAGCCGATCCGCTTCGATCTGGGCTTTGGAGGGACGTCGGGCGGCGCTTTCCACCGCCCCGAGGATGCGGTCGAGGGTGCGTTCTCCCTGCCCGGCCTCAACCCGCAGGCGGAAGGGCCCACCCATGGCATAGCTGCCCGCAAAGAGTCTGGATCCGACCGTGTGAAAGGCGGGCATCAACTCTCCCGTGACGGCGGTCTCCCTGATCTCCCCCGCCCCCTCGACGATCACACCATCGACCGGAACCGGTTCACCCGGAAAAACCGACACCCATTCATCTCCAGCGCTCAGGCTGGCAACAGGGACTTTTTGCCGATCCCCGGCTGCATCAATCCGAAAAGCGGTATTGAAATCCTCCCGCAAGGCCCCGGCCTCAGCCAAGGCCCTATCCCGGGTCCTTTGGCCCACTTTTCGGCCTACCGTATAAATGGCGAGAACCACTCCCACCACTTCGTAATAGACCGCCCCCTCTCCCGCCAAGGTGGAAATCACAGAGCCGAAGAAAGCGCCGGACATGGTGACGAGGAAGAGCTGATCCGCGGAGATCTTTCCGGCCTTGAGAGTGGACCAGCTTTCGCGCAAAAGCGGTCCTCCGAGCATGAGAATCACCGCCATCGCCGAGGCGAACAAGGCACCGTGGAGAATCCAGTAGACCGGCGTCCCGAATTCGGGGGCATGTCCGGCCCGCAGCGCGTTGTTGTAGCCCAGACCAAAAACCATGCCCTGACCGGCCAGTACAAGGGCAATCGCCACCCGGAACCAAGTGAGATCCTGACCTTTGGAGCGGCCACCTTCCCCACCCCCGCAACAAGAAGCCGCCCCCACAGGGGAAGCACTGGAAGGCGTCTGTCCACAACAACTGCTCATCCTCTCAAAGGAGCCCCCCTCGCCGACAAAGGCAAGTGTGAAGACCAGAAGCCGGAGGGGGGAGGGCAAGGCTTGCGAACACACCGCTCGCGTTCCATCCGCAATTCAGCTTTTCGGCTTTTCAGACAGTAGCACCCGGTGTCCTTGCGGCCAATGGCTGGCCCAGTCGGGTCCGTCCGGGTTGATCAAAGGCCGACACCTGTCCACACCCCAGGCTTCAATATGTCGCCAATCGGCGAGGAGCCGCGCTTCTTCCTGAGAGGGAAAGCGCAGGAGGCGCTGGAGTGCACGTTCGGCCAGATGGACACTCTCCTCCGCTACAGGCGCAGGGACCAGACCCGTCATTTTCCGGCAAAAGGCAGCTGCTCCGTCCCACAAGTTCCCCTGGGTTGCCAGTTGCGAAGCGGGACGCGGATCTTCGGGCGCCTCCACTGGAGAAAAATGGACGCCATTCTGGCAAAGATCAGTCACTGTCCCGTGTGGGGCACTGAAGATCCCTTCGAGCAGATCGACGGAATCCCGCAACAGATGCATGCGCTCTGGCGGGTTGCCGAGATGGCTGAAGAAGGCATCCAGGCTGACATCCCGTTCAACTACGGACAAGGCTTCCCGCCAGCTGGCAAAATACTGAGCATGGGGACGGGCAAAGTTCAATGAGCTGAAGAGCCGATTGAGATGAGCGGCAGACGATCCATGCCAGCCGAGGTCGATCATCACCGTCGGTTGTCCATCTGGATTAAGTGACTGCAGATAGCGCAACACTCGCTCCCGGCGTGGACCCCGCACTGCATGAAAGGCATCGATGTGGCGGACAAAGAGTTGGTAGAGGGCATCTCTCAGGCCTTCCTCCGCAAAACCTTCCCGCTGGGTCACCACACGATCCCAGGGCAGTTCCGCATCCTCCGCCAAATGGGCGGTCTCGATTCCCGCCCGTTCAAAAAAGTCCCGCACTTTGAGATCGGGAGCGGCCTTAAGCAGAAAATCCCAATCTTCCGCAGTGATGTCCTCGATGGTGGCCAGCCCCCATAGCTGGCGGGAGGCCCAGACATAACGTAAGCTTCCACCCGGATGCCAGGCTTCCGGCATCTCCGTCCAGATTTTTTCCAGCCAGTAGCCATCCCGTGCCAGCAGCCAGACATGCTCCGCATCGCGCACGGTCGATTGGCGGCAAAGGTGATGAATCCAAGACCAAACAACCGGACCCAGCAGCTCAAAACCCAACTGCCATGACAGGGGGGCATCTTCCTTTCGTTCCGCCCGCAACAAGCCAAGGGCAATACTGGAAAGTGGGTCTTCCGGTTCCCAGCGTTCCGGTTGGTCCAGTCGACAGGAGCGGCGGGCTTGCCAGTGAAAACTGTGCCACCCTGCCTTCCTGGCCGCACTGACATCACTTTCAGGATTATCCCCGATGTGCAGAATGCGGGCAGGCTCCAACTGGAGTGATTCGGCGGCCTCCTCAAACAAGCGACCCGATCCCTTGCTCAGGCCGAAGTCTCCGGAAGCCCAGACCTCAACCCCCTGCAGTCCGGCCTTCTCACGCACCCAGGACTGAAGTGTATCCACCGGCAAATACATTTCGGACAGACAGCGTTTCACCTTGGGTCGTATCCGCTCCCGCAGCTGAAGAAACTCTGGATGAGCGACTAACAAGTGTTCCTCCAGAGCAATCTCCTCCGCAGTCCAGGCTTTGACCGTTTCCGCATCCAGCTCCAGCTCCTTGCCGATCTGATGCCAGATCGCATCGAGGGTCACATCCTCCGCCTCTCCGGAGGCCTGTAGCGCGGCTCGCAACTGATGCTCAACGCGCACCCTCAACGCCACAAAATCACTTGGGATCAGTCCGTTTTCACCTTGCAGTTTCTGACCCAGCAACCAAAAGGCATCCACTGGACGCGCCACACGGCGCATCAATACCGTATCAAAAATATCGAGACTGACGGCTTCCACCTCAGCAACGGCAGCAGCCAAAGCATCGGGGTCGATCGATTCCTGCCGCAGGTCCGGAGAGAGCCCTCTGGTCACCTTCTGGCCACCAGCGGATTCAACAGCCTTTGAGAGCAAGGCATCCGTTTCCTCATGAGCACGCTGTAGATAAGCCGCTTCAGACTGGCGGATGCGCGGGAGCAGGCCCTGCGGGTCACCGGAATCCAACCAGCGTCGAATGAGCGCATTTTGAGCGAAGGCAAAAGCATCGCTATTCAGTCCCATACGCCCGCATTCGGAAAGGGTTTGGACCTCAACCAACTCCCCTTGCCAGGAAGCCAGCATCCAGAGCCGGGCCGTCTCCACCAGGGAAGGGATCTCAGGCAAGTCTTTCCCAACGGAGGGCTCCAAAGTTCCCATCCAGGCAGCCGGGCTGAGGGCTGCATTCCAAAAGAGATCCTCAGCCTGCCAGGAGTACTCAGCGACCTGAGAAGAGCCATTCTGCGCCAGCACCCAGGATGGCTGCCCGGTTTGCGCCCATTGAGAAACGGAAAAGAGACCGGGGAAAAATACCAGACCTACTTTGAGATCCTTTCCGTGACGATCCACCAATTCGTCCCACAAAGTGGATACAGTTTCTCCTGCGATTCTTCGTCCGGCTGGTGGGGTCAGGGGAAGCGCTTCCCAGCGGTTGGCATGGGTTGAAGCAGCATGGCGCTGAATCTGATACACCGGCGGAAGAATGGACATGCTCAAAAGGAAGCAGTACCCTGCCCTCCACGGCAAGGCGCTTTGTGACCATCCGGGCAGAGGCAAGGGTTCAAGGGGGGCACTGCCCTAAACTGGATCCTTCCGGCGGCCTTGGGCCTCCGCCCAGACGGGAAATGGGAGACGGGCGGCAGGAGGGCAAAAGAAGGACCAACACAGGCCCTAATATCGTCAGCCCTCCGTCTTCCGGCCTCAGAACACCGCCTCACAGACAAGAATGTCTGTGCCACCGTCACACCGACTACCGTCTCCCGTCAGGCGAAGCCGCCCGTCCCCGGTTCCCCGTCACACCGATCACCGACTACCGATTTGCCTTTCAGGGATTTGCAGCGCATGCTCTCACCATGAGTGATAAATCCTTACATCCGATAACTGGAAATTGGTGGCTGAAGGGTGTGTTGGTTGTGGTCCTCTTGCTGGTGGGATCCTGGCTGACCAGCCTGATGGTGTCATCAGGTCCCGGCAGTTGGTATGCCGGATTGGAGAAGGTCTCCTGGACCCCTCCTTCCTGGGTGTTTTCTCCGGTCTGGATCACACTTTATATCCTCATGGGCATTTCGTTTACCCTGCAGTGGAAGCAGGGTTTTGACACCCAAGCCAAGCGCCTGGCCCGCAATGCATTCTGGATTCAGCTTGGACTGAACCTGAGTTACACCCCGGTGCAGTTTGGTCTGCAATGGCTGTCCGCTCAGGCCGTTGTGATCATCGGGGTACTGGTGGCGGCCACAGCCTGGTTCCGGCTCCTGTTAAAAGTCCATCGTCCGGCCGCATACCTGCAAATCCCCTACCTGCTCTGGGTGGGCTACGCCTCTACCGTGGCAATCGGGCTTTGGTGGCTCAACTGATAAGAGGCAGGAATCCTCAGTCCGGGAGTGCCACCTTGCGGTGGGCCGAATTTTCCAAGTCACTCAGGCGAATATCGAGGGCTTTGACGCTGACGTGAATTTCCAGAATGCTGATGATCAGCGAGACGGCGAAGAGGATAAGGCTGATGCCAAAGAGCACTTCACCCACCAGCTTAAAGCCAAAAAAGAGCATCGCCATACTAAGCACGCAGCACAGAAAAGCCGCCACCCCGAACTCCTGCATTTGCCGGATCATATGAACCCGTTCCCGCAAACTGAGGATCTGCTGCAGGTTGAGCGGGTCGGGTTTGGTTTGATAGTCGGCGTGCAGTTTCCGAATGACATTGGCGAGCGCGATAAAGCGATTGGTGTAGGCCAGCAAAAGCAGTGAGATGGCAGGAAAAAGCAGGCCTGGAGTGGTCAAGGTAAGGTCCATGATAACGAACCCAGCATGCGGTTTCCCGTCACGCTGTCAAAGGATCGCTGCGGGGCGGAGAAAAAGGGCGACCGCGACCTACTTCAGCTTTGGCCGGGTTTCCGGTCGACTTGAAACTCACGGAGCAGATCCTGAAAAGGCGGAAAGGCGTGCAAGCCTTTGAGGTCGGCATCCTTCAGCATCCAGTCAAAGTCATCATAGCCAAGTTGAATGGCTTCGCGGAGCGTTTCCACTGCTTCCGCCCGGCGGCCCTTGAGCGCATAACTACAGGCCAGATTGTAATGCGAGGTTGGATTGCTGGGATCGAGGGAGACCAGTTTCAGGTCGATGGCCAATCCATCATCCACCCGCCCCGCCCGGGTGTAGAGACCAGCCAGCAGTCCCAGCACATCACTGTTGCTGTCGTCGTGTCGCAGGATCGATTCACAGAAGGCGATCTCAAAACTCAGGTCGGGCTTTTCGCTAGGACGCAGTGCCATGAAAAACGACTCCTCAATCAGGCCTTTTGCGCTCCCTCTTCGGCCGACTCCTCAGGGCGTGGCCGGATGGGTCTGGCTTGAACCTGCAGGCGCTGGGAAACAGCCTCAAGCCCGACCTTCTCTGCTACGGAACGGGCATACCATTCGAGGAAGGGGGCATCGATCTCATAGATCTTATCGGACTCGATATCGACCACCTGGGCCTTCTCAATTTGCTTACCCCGACTGGCCAGATAAAATTTATAGTCTTTCCCGACATCAATTTCCCGCACCAGTCCGCTTTCAGTCAGAATGGGTAAACTGCGATAGACGGTGGCCCGGGACACTGACTTGTCGATTTTGCGTGCCAGCATGAGGAGCTCTTCAGCGGTGAAGTGATCGGTGTGGTCAAAAGCCGCGTCAAATATCGCCATGCGCTGATTGGTCACACGCAGACCTTTCTTGGCAAGAAAGGTGCGAAATGTTTCGCGGGATTTTTCGAGGTCCACCTCTTCTGTTGACGGGGTCGATGGCATAGGCGGTAATTGAGACACATGTAACAAAAAGCTCCCCTTCTCCCGCACGCAAGGATTTTTGGTATGCCCTCAAAAGAAGATGCTATCGTATCGGTCCTCCCTCTCGCCGGGATAGATCGTGCCCTAGCCTATCGGGTCCCCAAAGCGCTGGATGGGCAAATGGCGGTCGGTGCGCTGGTGCGAATCCCCCTTGGCCGCCGTTCGGAGCTGGGAATTATCGAATCCCTCCAGCCGGAACTCGATATTGAGCCGGGTCGCCTGAAATATCTCCACACTCTGGAGCAGCCGTTTCCAGTGCTCACTCCCGAACTGATTCGCCTCGCGAAATGGCTGCGCACCTACTATGCCTGCGGGCTGGATGCGGTCTTCGAAGTGATGATTCCCGGATCAGTGCGCAAAGGCATGCGGCTGGCCAAGCGCAAGGTTATCTCCCTCGGTCAGCCTCTGACCACGGAGGAGCTGACTGCCCTGTCCAAGCGGGCCCCGCAACAGGCCAAGCTCTATCGCTTTATTGCCGGACAGGTGCGGGGCGAGCCGCTGCCCCGCAACAAAATTCTTGAACGGCTGAAGATTCCCGCCTCCAGTGCCGAAGCCCTCATCGCCAAAGGCATTCTGGTGGAGAAAACCGCCGCCCAGCGCAAAGTTGCATACGACGATGAGCTGGCCGATGCCGAGACGGTCGGTAACAGCCAAACGTTTTCCCTGACCGGTGAGCAGCAAGCCGCCGCTGAAACCCTCCTGCAGGCGCTGGATCAGGGGGGATTTGCCCGTTATCTGCTCCACGGCGTCACAGGCAGCGGAAAGACCGAGGTCTATCTGGCCGCGATGGAGAAGGTCCTCAACGAGGGGGGCGGCGTCATTTTTCTGGTCCCGGAAGTCGCCTTGACCCCGCAAACGGTTGCCCGCCTGCGGGCCCGTCTCGAGGCCAGCTGCCAGACCCGCACCGTGGTCTGGCACAGCCATCTCAGTGATGGCGAACGCTACGACGCCTGGCATGCCCTTTCCACCGGAGAGGCCCGGGTGGTGGTCGGAGCGCGTTCAGCCGTTTTCGCCCCGATCCGCAATCTTCGGCTGATCATCGTCGATGAGGAACATGAACCTGCCTACAAGCAGGAGGAAACCCCGCGCTACCACGGGCGGGATGTGGCCGTTTACCGTGCGCACCTCACCGGCTGTCTCTGCGTTCTTGGCTCCGCCACGCCCTCGCTTGAAAGCCTCTACAACGCCCAGCAGGGTAAATATCAATTACTCCGCCTGCTCAAGCGGGTCGACGACCGGCAGCTGCCGCTTATCCATGTGGTCGATATGACGCGGGAAAAAGGAAAAGCCCGCGGACCGGTCTTATTCTCCCCCTTTCTGGCCGAGAAAATGCGCCAGCGACACGAACAGGGCGAACAGACGATTCTGTTCCTCAACCGGCGCGGATATGACGCCTCGCTCAAGTGTCCGGACTGCGGATATGTGGCGATGTGCGATCATTGCGATGTCACCCTGACCCACCACCGTTCGGAAAAAATCCTCCGCTGCCACATGTGTGGTTTTGAGGATAGCGTGCCGCAGTTTTGCCCGCAATGCCGCTCGCCCAAGATCGTTTACCGGGGCAGCGGAACCCAAAAGATCGAGGACCACTGTGCCCGCATCCTGCCCGGCGCCAGGATCGTACGGATCGATGCGGATACGATGCAAAAGAAGAACCTATTCCGCGAGGTCCTGGGGGATTTTCGGCGGGGCAAGATTGATGTCCTTGTGGGTACCCAGATGATCGCTAAAGGGCTCGACTTTCCCAATGTCACATTGGTGGGACTGATTGATGCCGACCTCTCCATGCATCTGCCGGATTTCCGGGCGGCCGAACGCACTTTTCAGTTGCTGGTGCAAGTGGCCGGTCGCTCCGGACGCGGCGATCGGGCGGGCGAAGTGGTCGTGCAGACTTCCCTTCCCTATGCTCCTGCCATTCAGTTTGCCCGGCAGCAGGATTTTGATGGATTTGCCGAGGAGGAACTGGGCAACCGCAAGGAGTATCACTACCCGCCCTTTCGTCACCTCATTCACCACCTCTTTCGGGGCAAGAATCCCGACAAGGTACGCTTCTATGCCGAGCAATGGGCCAAGCACCTCGAAGCAGAGCTTCTGCCGGACTTTCCCCAACTGGAAATTCGCGGGCCGGCCCCTTGCCCGATTGAAAAGATCAAAGACCACTATCGCTACCAACTGTGGTACTTCACCCCCGGGGTGCTCAAGCTCGTCCCTAGAATTCAGGAACTGCGCAAGGCCTTTAAATGGGATAAAGACATCGTCGAAGTGATCGATATCGACGCCGTCGGTTTGATCTGAGCCAACCCGGACCTCACTCCGCCACCGTCTCGGCGGCGCCGGTTTCCTTGTTGAAGCGCATCGAGAGGAGGCGTGAGACGCCCTTTTCCTGCATGGTCACACCATAGATGGTGTCGGCGACACTGATGGTGCGCTTGTTGTGGGTGATGATGAGGAACTGAGAATACTCGAGGAAGCGTTCGAGCATCTTGCAGAAGCGTCCGATGTTGGCGTCGTCCAGCGGTGCATCCAGTTCGTCGAGCACACAGAAGGGACTGGGCTTGACCATATAGACGGCAAACAGGAGGGCCACCGCCGTCATCGTCTTCTGCCCACCGGAGAGCAAGGCGAGGGTCTTCAGCCGGGTGCCGGGCGGCTGGGCGATGATGTCGATGCCCGATTCGAGGACATCTTCGTTGTCGACCAGATTGAGGTCCGCTTTGCCCCCGCCAAACAGGGCATCGAAGGTGTAGATGAAATTCTTTCGGATCTGTTCGAAGGTATTCGAGAACAGTTCCTTGCTGGTTGTGTTGATCTCGTCGATCGCCTTGAGCAATTCATCCTTCGAGGCCCAGAGGTCATCGCTCTGCCCCTTGAGGAAAGCGTAACGCTCGTTGAGGGACTTGTATTCCTCAATAGCGACCAGGTTGACCGCACCAATGGCCTGCAGGCGCTGCCGGAGCATCTTCACTTCACTTTCAACCTCATCCCAGTCCGGCTCACTGACGCCTTCCAACTCTTCAGCCGAGGGCTCGGGGCGCTCTTCCGGTTCCGGCTCATCAAGCGAGTCTTCATCGATCTCCACCCGGATACGTTCGGGCAGCGAATCGCCCCCCATCCAGAGTTCCCGTTTCCAGTTGATGGAAGACAACTCCAGATCGTATTCGCGCCGGATTTCCTCGGACAGGTGCTGCGACTGGGCCTGCTGGCGGGCCAGAGTGACGTCGAGGCCATTCAACTCGCGGGAAACCTTTTCGTAGGTTTCGCGCTGGGAGCTGAGCCCTTTCTCCACCACATCAATTTCCTGCTCCACCGTCTTGAGCGCGGAGCGGGCGCGTTCGAGACCTTCCATTGTCAACTTGAGCTTGTCCTCAATCTCGCCCGCCACCCGACGCTGCTGATCACGCCCGGCGATGAGGTCTCCATTTTGGGAACGGAGTTGCCCCTGTTCCTGAAGCCGACCCTGCCGCTGGTTTTCCACTTCGCGGGTCTGGGCCTGAAGCTCCTGCAGACCGCGTTCGAGCAGTTCGAGGCGCTGTTTCTTTTCCGCGATTTCCAAGCGGGCATCGTTAAAGCTTTCCCGCATCACCTCGCGCTCTTCCCGGATCCGGGTGACGCGATCTTCTCCCTCGGCGATAGCCTGCTTCTGATCCTCGATCCCTTGTTCGGACTCAGCCAACTGCTGACGGGCCGATTCGAGGCGACGGAGAGACTCTTCCTTTTGCGCGTCCTGGCGTTCCAGCTCCTTCCGCTTCTGGGCCAGAAGATTGCCATTTTGTTCAACGTTCTTGCGAACGTTGCGGGCTTGCGTTTCGAGAGTGGTGACCTCTTGGGCGATTTCCATCACCCGGCGCCGCTGGTCTTCAACCGCTTTTTCGGCCTTTTCAATCTTATCCTGCAAGGACTCGGCCCGTTCCCGGCGCTCTTCCAGAGTGCTCTCGATATCTTTCTTTTCCTGGGCAAATTTTTTGATCTCGTTGGCCCGACCAAGGAAGCTGCGGTCGGTGCCTTTTTTTTGCGAACCAGCCAACACCCAGCCGCGGCGGTCAACCAGCTCACCCTCCCCAGTGGAGACGTAATCAAAGACGAAGTCCGGATGCTGTTCCCACCAAGCGAGAAAATCCTCCAGTGATTCCGCAAAGTAACAACCGCTAAGCAGGTTTTCGAGGAGTGGCTGGAGTTCGGGCTGGGTAGAGCTGACCATGGACAGGGCCGAAACCAGCCCCTCGGGCAACTTGGAAGGCGCGGAAAGGCTGCGCTTGGGTGCAGGAAACTTGAGGTAGGCACGGCCCAGTTTTTTCTCGCGGAGAGCGGCTGCCACCGGCGCCACCCGACGGCGGTCTTTCAGCACCACCCCTTCGGCCGTAGCCCCAAGGAGGGTTTCGAGCGAAGGTCCATAGGTGGCATCGACCGAAACGTTCTTGAGCAGCACATCACAGTCGGAGGGATCGACCACCCCTTCGAGGCGACCCTGGAGAACCGCCTTGGCGCCTTCGGAAAAACCCTCAAGCTTGGCCTGAAGACCTTCGAGAACCTGAATCTGAGCGGTGACCGCAGCAAGGCGGCGATCGCGCTCGGCGATTTCCGTCTGCAGTTCGCGAAATTGGGTCGTCAGGGCGGTTACCTGCTGACGGCGCTCATCGACCCGTGATTCCTCGGTCTCGCGCTGCCCGGAACGCACTTCAAAGGTTCGCTCGATCTGTTCGAGGTCATGGGCAAAGACCTCAGCTTCATCTTCCAGCGCCTTGATTTCATCCGCGAGGTTGGCGTGGCGCACCTGATAGGATTTGAGATCGACCTCCAGCGTGGTGCAGTTGGAGCGCAGGCGGGTGACCGCACTCTCTTTGATCAGGAGGGTTTGCTTGTCGCGGGAAAGCTGGGTTTCCGCTTCCGTCAGGCGGGCCTGAATCCCTGCCAGCTCCTCGCTTTTCTTGCGAAAGAGGTCGTCGGTTCCATCAAAGAGGGAGAGTTGCTCCTGCTTGCTTTTGCTTTCCCCCGCAGCCCGTTCGTTCAGTTCCTGTTGGCGGGCGACAAGGCGTTCGAGTTCAGTCTCGATTTCTTCCAGTCGTCGCTGGTTGTCATTGAGACGAACCTCCGCAAATTCAGCCTGGGCTTCTGCATTCTCCTTTTGCCGACGCAGCTCAAACACTTCCTGCTGAGCTTCCTGAAGCGCTTCACTGTGGGTGTTGCGCCGTGCCCGCTTTTCGGAAAGTCCGGACTCTTCCAGATCCAGTTTTTCTTTCAGCCGCTCTGCCTCGCTGCGAAGAAAGCCAGCCTTACGCTCACTCTCCTGCAGCAATTCTTTCAAACCGGAAAGCTTGAAGGCGGAATGCGCCAGATCGAGGTGGCTGAGGCGGTGCTTAATCCGTTTGTAGCGGAGGGCTTTGGCCGCCTGACGCTTGAGCGAGCCGATCTGACGGGAAATCTCCTCAATCACATCGGTGACCCGCGCCAGATTCGCATCAACCTGGGTCAGTTTCGAAAGGGCCTCACGACGCTGCGCCTTATATCGGGAGATCCCGGCAGCCTCCTCGAAAATCGTCCGGCGTTCGGCTGGGTTGGAGGAGAGGATCTGGTCAATTTGCCCCTGCAGCATGAAGGAGTAACTGACCTGCCCCACCCCCGTATCGAGAAAGAGCCGTTGAATATCGCGCAGGCGGCATTGCTTGCCATTGATATAATACTGGCCACCCCCGTCGCGAAGAACCCGGCGGGTGACCTCAACCTCCGCAAAGGCCGTGCCCAGTTGCTCTTCGCAGTCGGTAAAAACCAGAGAGACTTCGCAGAGATTAACCGGCTTACGGGAATCCGTGCCCTGAAAAATCACGTCCTGCATCGCCCCAGCCCGCAGGCTCTTGGCGCTTTGCTCCCCCAGCACCCAGCGAATGGCATCGGCAATGTTGCTCTTTCCGCAGCCGTTCGGTCCGACGATAGCCGTTACCCCCCGCTCAAGGTCCAGCTTGGTGGGATTGGCGAAGCTTTTAAAGCCATTGATCCGGAGTTCTTTGAGATACATGAACAGACGGTGAGGGCGAAGAAGGAGAAAAACCCGTCATTCAAGGGTTCGATCCATATCCAGCAAGGGAAAAGGCGGAATCAGGCGAAATCCGCAGAAAATTCCCGGAAGTTCAAAAAATAACTGCCACTTCATCCCGCTCAAACGCCCTTGATCCGGAAGAGGCTGGTCACACTCTGGTGATTATTGATCCGCAGAATCGCCTCCCCAAGCAGCGGGGCCACACTCAGAATGGTGATATTGCTGAGGCCGCGTGACTGAATGGGGGTCGAATTGGTGGTGATCAACTCATCGAGGAAGCCCTCTTTCATCCGCTCGTAGCCCTTGTCGTTGAGCACCGCATGACTGACCGCAGCCCGCACTTTGACCGCACCATTGGCCCGGGCGATGCGGGCTGCCTCCTTGAGGGTTCCGGCCGATTCCGTCAGGTCATCCACCAGCAGGACGGACTTGCCTTCGACCTCCCCGACGATGCTCATCGCCTCGACTCGGGTGGCATCGACACGGCGCTTGGCCACAAACCCGAAATCCACTCCCAGCATATTGGCATAGGCTGAGGCCATCTTGATCCCCCCCACATCGGGAGAAATCACAATGAGATCCTCTTTCTTCAGCGTCTTGAGGTAGTCATAAAAGACCGAGGACGCATAGAGGTGATCGACCGGAATATCGAAAAAGCCCTGAATCTGGGGGGCGTGCAGGTCCATCGTCAACACGCGGTTGGCCCCGGCAGTGGTCAGCAGATTGGCCACCAGCTTGGCAGTAATCGGCACCCTGGGCTGATCCTTGCGGTCCTGCCGGGCATAGCCATAAAACGGCAGCACCGCAGTGATGCGCTGGGCCGAAGCCCGCCGGGCCGCATCAATCGTAATCAGCAGCTCCATCAGGTTGTCATTGGCCGGAGGACTGCTCGGCTGCACAATGAAAACATCCTTTCCGCGGACATTCTCATCAATTTTCACGAACACCTCCTGGTCAGGAAAGCGCTTCATGGTGACCGAACCCGGTGTGGACCCGATAAAATCACAAATCGCCTGGCCAAGCGCCGGATTGGCGCTGCCGATGAGGACTTTCATTTCTCCAATTTGCATGTATAGGACGGGTTCAGATCAGGATGCGGAATAAACGGGGGTTCGGACGGCAGAGGCAACAGCAATTTACTCCCGCTCTGCGGTTTCCTTCTTTTGAGGGCGCAGCGACAGATGGGTTTCCAGTTCCGCGACACGCTCAAAGAGTTGTGGCAGCTTGCGGTGGAGGGCTTCGAGGCGCCGTTGCTTTTGAAATTCCTGAGCGGGGGTTCCGGTCACGACCATTCCAGGAGAAACATTTTTGGAAATGCCCGCCTGACCGCCCACCTGAGCGCCGTCACCAATCTCCAGGTGCCCGGCGGTCCCGGCCTGGCCCGCCAGCACAACAAAATTGCCGATCCTGGTTGAGCCTGAAATGCCCACCATGGAGCAGAGAAAACAGTGCCGCCCGATCCGGACGTTGTGGCCGATTTGCACCAGATTATCGATCTTGGTTCCCTGGCCGATGCGGGTCTCTTCCAGCCGGGCCCGGTCAATCGTCGAATTGGCCCCGATTTCCACATCGTCCTCAATCACCACCTTGCCCACCTGGGGAACTTTGCGGTGGCCTTCCTTGCCCGACTCATACCCAAAGCCGTCCGAGCCCAAAACCACACCGGCATGCAGAATCACCCGCTTCCCCAACTCAGTGTAACGGTAGAGACTGACTTGCGGATACACCCAGGTGTCCTCGCCAATCCGCACTTCGCGGCCGACATAGACCTGCGCCCGCAAAACTGCCCGCGCTCCGATCCGGACACCCTCTTCAACCACGCAGAGCGGTCCTACTGTCGCCGTCGGATCTACTTCGGCAGACGAATGAACAACCGCCGTCGGATGAATGCCCGGCTCAGGCCGCCGCCTTAACTCCGCTTCAATCCGCTCGCAGATCAGCGCAAGGGAAAGCGAGGGATTCTCCACCCACACATAGAGCTGGTTGGACTGTGGTTCACCTTCATAATTGGGCGGAAGCAGAATGACACTGGCCGCGGAAGCTGGCACATCGCGACTGTAGCGCGGGTTTCCCAGAAAGCTCAGATCCCCTTCCCGGGCCGTTCCCAGGCTGGCCACCCCTTTGAGCGCACCTTGCCAGTCCCCGCGCACCTTGGCGTCAGGCAAGATAGCCAACAATTCCTGGACAGGGAGGGAAAACTTCATGTCACAAAACTGTGTACGCTCTCCTTATACGGGCAACCTGATTCTCTCCCTCGTCCAGCGGAAAAGTGCTCAGCCAACAGCATTTGGAATCAGGTTCCAACACGATATCAAGGCTCCTACTACTTTCCCTGCACTGCCCCCTCCCCAAGCCATTTCGGCAATTAAAACTCGTCTCCCTTGTTTTTTAGAGTTTTTTACAATGCAGACCGCAAGCAAAACAAATGAGACTGATTAGCATTACTACTTTAGCCGGATCCCTTCAGCTCACTCCCTTATGGATCAGATGGTCCATCAGGTTTTGCCGACCGGGAGTCCCGATTTTACTCTTTTTATGGGTAGTGGTTACTGCGTCTGAGGGCTCTTCGATTACCACCATCTCCCACACCATCGAAATTCCCGGCCCCAATCGCACCACCTTGACCCGGGCAGTTTCCCACGAAATCCACCATGAGGAAACGGTCGCAAGCTTTACCGGAGACACCTCTGTCCGGCATCGCTCTACCTTTGTCGGTCTCGGCGATGGCCATGTTGCGACCTGGCTGGAGCATGTCTACCGCGATGGGGATGACTGGGTGAAAGAGGAAGGTTGGTATTTTTCCAATGGCACCTTCAAGGCCGACCCCGATTACACCACGCGCTATCCGGTGGCAGATGTCCAGAATGTCGGCTTTGGCCTCTTGCTCAGCTGGGCCAACGGGCGCTATTTCAAGCTCAATACGCTCTATCGGCACCATGTTCAGGAAGTGGGCATCGACCAGTCCCTGACCACCCTCGCACAGGCGCACCCAGCCTTTCACCCGGTGTTTCATGTCCGGAAAAACCTGATGAACGACGCGGCCCTCGGCACCCTTAGCGGTGAAGTGGTGACGGTGGTGGAAACCTACGATTACCTCGGACCGAATCCCGACTTTCTGCTCCTCGGAGCAGTCGGCAGATACGCCATCCGCGGGATCATTTTTGCAGATAAGAATTACGACGGCTATCTGGACCCGGACGAAGGTGGAATGAGAGGCATTTCCCTGCGCCTGAGACAGGGCAATTCCATCGTGGCCGAAACCACCACGACCCGTGACGGCAGTTACATTTTCATGTTTGATGAGCCTGGAGACTACGTCGTCGAACTGGACCAGCCGCTCAACACCCGAACCTCGGATAGCCTAGCCCCCTCAGGGATCGATCCCGAGCGCCATTCATTTACCGTTAGCCAGCCGCACAACAATCCCGAAAAGACCGATGCCTGGGACGTCGTGGCACGTACTCCGTCTTTCAGCATCAACGATAACAACATGACCGAACGGGTGATCGGAGGGCTCTCTCCCCTCCCCATTCTAACCTGGTATCCCGCCGTGGTCCATGTGGTCAATCCCCTCCCCGGCCAGAACGTCATCATCCCCTTTACCCTCACGATGGACCAGATCTGGAGTCCATTTATGACCCTGACCTTTGAATATTATCCCAGCTCCAACCGTGTGCGGGTGCTGGAGGATTTCAGCTTTCCCAACTCAGTATTGATCGGAGGCACGGAACACTCCACCCGCCGTTTTCTTGGTATGACCGTCTACCACAATCCCCGCCTGAGAGGGAGTGAGTCCGTTCTGGTGGATTTTGATCGGTTTATTTTCGGCAAAGATGTCCACACCGCCAGCCAATGGTTTGTCGTCGTTTTCCACGAACGGGAGCCAGAGCCTCCTCAACTCGGGCCGTCGATGACGGATCTATACGTCGGCAATATCGCTGGGGACAACGGAAGCCCGGCCGTTCTTTTCCGTGAGGCAGGTGGTCAATACCGCTTCGCCGCTTATTTCAGGGGGGCGGGAAGCAACGGTGAAGCCTTCTTTGCCGACGTCGAGCTGGAGGGCCGTACTTTCAGCATGGATACACCGGCCGGGACTGCCAGCGGCTATCTGCTTCCCGATCAGGCTGAGGGCATCTTCGATCAATCCGGGGCCCGTTTCACTCTGGAGTGGGTCAATCCGGTCGGTCCCTTTGCGGCCGCCGCCGGCCTCTATTTTCAGGAGGAAATTGAAGGACAGGATTGGGACATTTTTGGAGTCCTGACTCCGGAAGGCCGCTTTCTCTTTTATTCGGAGTTTGAAGGCGAAGGTGCCGGCGGAGGCCTCCTCCTCAATGAGCGGGGAGAGTTTTCCATCCGCCCGGCTCCCGGAGCGCTCGTGCGCGGCTCCGTCTCTCCCGAAGAGCCCTTCCAGATTGCCGCCATCTACGAGGAGCCGGGGTTTTCCGCACCCATCCTGCTGGATCGTATTACCAGACTGGATACAAACCTGACCGGTCCACTCGCTTATATGACCGCACGCGGACGGGTGGCTGCATCCGACTGGGTAGAGCAGGACTGGTTTGGTTGGTTTCATTTGCCCGACCTCCATCAACGCTGGGTGTATCACCTTGAATGGGGCTGGATCTGGGTTTCATCTGACAGCTACAACAACTTCTGGTTTTATGTTTCCCGCCACGATCTCTGGCTCTGGACGACCCGGGAGTTCTATCCCTACCTATCCAGCCCAACCCATGGAGGTTGGATCTATTACATCCGCAACAGCCCCCAGCACTGGATCCGGATCGAGGCCACCGGCGAGTGGATCCGATTGATTCCGGAAGGTTGAGGTCCCCTTTGCAAGGTCTTCAATAAATCGCTATCGGGATCGCTATCGAAGGCATTGGACACCGAACCCTTTCAGGCGGCGCAGGGACGCACCGCCCTACCTTGAGTTGGATCTAAAACCACCCCCATCCTTCCTGGTCTCCGGTTTTTGCTTGTTAGGGTAAAAACTTTAGAGCAAGCTGAAGGGGTGTGTTCTCCGCAGGCACGCGTTTTCTAAGCACCCTGCTTCTTTTCATCCCTCTTCACCCCTCCCGGAATTCCCTGGAATTCCGGCTCTGCTTCAGCTCACCATGTCTCTCGAAACCTTCCCTTCCCAGGTCACCACCCGCTACGAAGTCGATCTGAGTCCCCATCCCAAGGATGGTGGCCCCGGGCGCAATGTGCTCATTTTTCTCGACGGCACCTGGAACGAGGAACGCTCGAGCGATGGTTGTGACCCAGTGGTGACCAATGTACGCAAGCTTTACGATGCATTGGCCGAAGACAGTCCGCGCCAGATCGCCCGCTATTTTCGGGGCGTGGGCAACCGTCAGGACAACACCTGGTTGCGACAAAAGCTGCACGGCATCAATGGTGCGGATGAAGCCGCCATCCGCGAGTCCGTCATGGCCACCCTCAATAAGGAATACCAGCCCGGTGACCGCATTCACATTTTCGGATTCAGCCGTGGGGCTGCCTGCGCCCGTAAGCTGGCCTATCAGTTGAGTGAAAAGGGACTCTATAAATCCTTTTACATCACCACCGAATGCCGGGAAAACCTGCTCACCCGTCAGGGAGAGGCCCGCACCACCAAGATCAGTGGCGAGGGGCAAGCTACACCGGTTGCCATCAGTTTTCTCGGCTGCTGGGATACGGTCGGGGCCTTTGTGCTTCCTTTCCGCTTCCCCAAAAGCAAGATCCCCGACTGGATAGTGCGCAACTGGGTGAGCTGGAAGCAAAAGAGGAACGGTGAAGTGCCCTTCCGCGACCTCAAGGTCGCCTCAAAAGTGAAGCGCGCTGTCCATTGCGTCGCCATTGATGAGACCCGTGACGCATTTCTTCCCACTTTGATGGCCCCGGAAGACCGGATAGAGGAGGTTTGGTTTCCTGGAGTCCATGCCGATGTCGGGGGTGGCTATGCGAGGGATGGCCTTGCCCGCCTCAGTCTGGCCTTCATGGTGCATCGTTTCGAACGGCATGCGCGGGAGGAAAGCCTCCATCCAATTGAATGGGATGACAGCGCCCATCAAAAAATCCGACAGGTCTCCGAGAACATTGACTTCGATTTTCATTTTCACGGTTTGCGTCGTACCCTGGGCCTGTATGGGCGCTCCCTCCGGCGCATCCGGGTGCGCGATGCCAAGGATAATGCTATCGCCGCCAAACCAAATATTCACTGGTCTGTCGCCCAACTCTGGCAAAGCAACCGAATCTATGCCGAGCGCGGTAAAAGCCGGTGGCGGATCGATTACCGTCCCTTCAACATCACCGAACTGAATCAAATCAAAAAGGCCTTGAACGTTCCCATTGAGGAGTGGCCATTGGAATGGGTGGACCGCCCCGAGCAGGAGCACGTTTAAGCGCCCATTTTCCACCTTTCGCATCCCTGAACCGGGGGCTTAAAAGCGCTTCACGTCAAAGTCGGGGAATTTTGATGGTAAGGAAGCAGGGCGTGCAGGCCAGGTTAGGGTGTGAAACAAAAAATCCCACGTCCCCTTCGACAGGCTCAGGGCATTCGACGCGCTGTAATCCGACAGGTAATTTCATGTTCCGGTTACCAGTCCAGCCTTCGTGGCCTGCCATAAGCAAGCAGAGTGCGTCGAATGGCGGAGAGTGAGGGATTGCTGCGCCATCTTCGCTGCGCTGCGTCGAACCCGGGTTCTCATCTCCTCACTCTGGACCGCATTTTCGGCGGCAAGCCTTGAAAATGGCGGAGAGTGAGGGATTGCTGCGCCATCTTCGCTGCGCTGCGTCGAACCCGGGTTCTCATCTCCTCGCTCTGGACCGCATTTTCGGCGGCAAGCCTTGAAAATGGCGGAGAGTGAGGGATTGCTGCGCCATCTTCGCTGCGCTGCGTCGAACCCGGGTTCTCATCTCCTCGCTCTGGACCGCATTTTCGGCGGC
>JBJHBA010000008.1:95215-177180 GCA_050485245.1 Verrucomicrobiota bacterium
AAGCCTTGAAAATGGCGGAGAGTGAGGGATTCGAACCCCCGAGACTGTCGCCAGTCTAATGGTTTTCAAGACCACCGCAATCGGCCACTCTGCCAACTCTCCGTGCTTTGAAGAAGGTGTCTATTGGCAGGGAGTCGCCCTGAAATGTCAAGCGAGAGGGAGGGCTAAATCCTACTGTCCGGGATCATAGCGATCGAGGTATTCGCGGAGCCATTGCAGATCATCCAGCCGATCTTCTTCCTGACTAGAAGGTGAAGTCAGATAACGGGACTGAATCGGTGAAGGAGCCGGTGTCGCCGGAACCACTTCGATAACCGAAGGCGGGGCATAAACCGAGATCAGCTCACGGGCGGCAGACTCCAGCCGCCTTGCAACCGACTGGCGCAATTCACGGTTGGTGGTACGGGCATACTCGTCAAACAAAGCATTAAAGCGCTCCCATGCTTCCCGTTGGGCTGGGCTCACCTCCTCTGGCAGGAACGTGAGATCCTGCGGGTCGAGGGCGGAAAGACTCCGTTCCATGTCCCGTGAGAGGGCCTCCAGGCGGTCTAGACGCTGCACAAAGTCACGCAGTTCGGAAACCTGCTCTCCCATTGAGCGGCTAATGGCGAGTTGGCGGGAGTGCGCCTGTTCCATTGCCTCGCGTTGGGCATCGAGAACGGTGGAAACGCCATAATCCTCCATCATCCGGCCCGCACTTCTGGGGATCGGAACCCGCAGGGTCGAATTGGCGACCACCCGGCTGGTGCTGCGCCGACCCACTCCGGTCCGGAGGCGGGTATCCACCTCGTTGAACATTTCAAGCAGGGTTCGGGTATCCGCACCGGCCAAATCAAACTGACTCTCCACATTGCGGACGACTTGCGCCATGGTCTCATGCACTCCGACCTGATAGGTCTCAAAGCGGTAATTGGCTTCGTTGAGCATGTCTCCCGAGACTTCCCCGATCTCCGCCAGTCTCCGGTAGGTCTCGGCCCAGTTTTGACGGGCCTGATCCAGATCATCGGTCGCCTGGTCAAGCGAAAGGAGTTCCTCTTCCAGCGAGTTCATCGTGCTGCGAAGATCACGGGCCAGGGCGAGGTTTTCATTGCGCAGGCGATGATTGATGGCCTCCACCACTGAACGGGTTTCCTCCATTAAAGTGGATTGATCCACATAGGCACCCTGCACTGCCTGAAGCCGATCATAAAGGCGCTGTTCCATAGATTCCGCAAGGGCCGCATGGGTTTCTACCAGGCGGCGCTCCAGATCCATGCTGGAACGGTCTCTTTGCGCCTCTACGGGTGCCCCACGGCGAGTGATTTCAGGGGCCGGGAGAGGAGGTGTGAATCGATCAACCACTTCCGGAGTAGTCCTCGGCTCAAGCTTTTCCTTGGCTATCGAAGGAAAAATTTTACCCAAAAACAGCCGGTCATCGAATTCCCGGTAAAGGAAATAGATACCGAGAAAAGCAACTAAGGTGCCGATCAAAATCCGTGGCAGCAGGTAACGTACAACAAGGCTCATGGTCGAAGAGAAACGTGTAGTGGATGTGTCATGACAGGGGATGTCCGGACACAGAAAGAAAACAAGGGAGAGTTCAAACCTATCGCCCGCGATGTTAGGGTCGCAAGTGTTTTCTCATGCAACGGGATTGAGCAGACGGAGAAAGATCCAGATAGTAACCCCTGTCACTGATACATACAGCCAGACCGGATAGGTCCAGCGGGCCAGGTGACGATGGGCCTCCCATCTTCGAAGGGCAGCAAACGTCAGCGTGTTCAGAATCATCGGCAAGGCCACTGCGGCCAGAATGATGTGGGTGATCAGGATAAAAAAATACAGCGGGCGGATCCAGCCCTCACCCAAAAAGCGGGTATCCCCGCTGACACTGTGATGCGTCAGGTACCCCACCAGAAAAACGGCGGAAGCGATGGTCCCCGTTATCATCCAGCCCACATGGGCCTTTTTCGATCCGCGACGGATGGCGAGGATTCCCAGCGTGACCGCAGTCGCACTGACTGCATTGCAGGCCGCGTTAAAGGTGGGCAACCAGAGCAAACGTGCTCCCGCCCCTTCTTCCGGCTTAAAGGCATAGATCAACCACAGTAAAAAGACACAGATCCCCAGACTGAGCAGGAGATTCGCAAATACTATCCGGCGATTCGTCATCCCCCCCACGATGCGACCCTTTGAGCCAGGCTCAAGCCTGCGCATCAGCAATTTCCACCCCTTCTTCCCTCCTGAGAAAATATCGTGCTGACACTCAATTAATCCGCTCGACCAGCTCAGAAATTAAGAGGATAATTATCTTATCAATGGGACACTCCGCTCCGGATGCATCCCTGTTTGCTTTTACCCATTTTGCCATGAAAACTCGATACTGCCTTATTCGTTGGTCAGTTCTCACGTGGTTCTTCTGCTACTGTCTGTTCCCGTTCCATCCGCTGTCCGCCCAATCCGGAGAAGAAGCCCTGATCATTCCCGTCGAGGCGGGCATCCGACAGATCCGGGTGGAAGCCTATTTCTCCAATCAGAACCGATGGGTTCCGGTCGCCATCGCCCACCTTGATGGACAGGAAGGAACTGTCAAAGTCCGCATCCCCGAGGGTATCAGCCGGGAATCACTGCGGATTCTGGCTTCGGAGGAAACATTCTTCCCCGAGTCCTACACTTTTCGCAAGGAAACCATCCAGACCACTCCTCCGGGTTTTGGGGAGCGTATTTCCAGCGGTGGTTTTTGGCTGGACGAGCCCGTCCCTACGGAAGAGCCCGCTGAGGATACCGGTCAGGCTACGGTCGAGGAAAGCGACATCTGGCGGGTCTCCGGGCACACCCTCTACTATTACAATCAGACCCGCGGCCTTCAGGTCTTTGACCTCTCCGATCCGGGAACGCCTCAAATGACAGGTTCATTCGCCTACCCCGGACGGGGAGAACAGATGTATCTGCTTGGGGCGGACCATGTCCTTCTGATCGGCAAGTCCCCCGCCCTCGAGTTGCTGGTCATTTCGGTGGCGACAGATACACCTGAGGAATCCGTCCGGCTGGATGGATTGCCGGGATTGATGGTGGAATCCCGCATGGTTGGATCCACCCTTTATTACGCGACGATGGAGTATCACCACACCAATGCCTCTCCCGAGAACATCCTGCATGTCGGCGCGGTGGATTTCAGTGATCCAGCCGCGCCCGTTTCCCTGGAACCTTTGAGTCTACCCCTGGGTAATATCTGGCAGGCAGTTTTCACCGCCACCCCCTCTCACCTCATGGTATCGGTTGAACGAAATACCTACACCGATTCGGATGGGGAATGGTGGCAGATGGGCTGGCGCACTTATTCCCAGGTCTTCCTGATCGGTTTGGACAGCGCAGGCGGGCATCCCAGTCTGATTGATTCGGTTGAGGCCAGTGGATTCGTCCAGGACAAGCACAAGTTGCATTTTCATGACAACGTTCTCACCGTGGTGTCACAGGCCAGTGGATACGCCGCAGCATCCGGATGGTATCAAAACACCATTCTGGAAACCTTTGTCCTGGTGGATGGCGTCTTGAGTAAAGCCGGAGATATTGAAGTGGCACCGGATGAAACGCTGTTCGCCACCCTTTTTGACCGGAATCGTGTCTACGCGGTTACCTTTTTGATCGTGGATCCCTTGTATGTCTTCGACACCAGCAACCCTCACCAGCCCGTCATTCTGGGTGAACTGGAAGTTCCCGGATACTCCAACGTTCTCCGCATGATCGGCGAAGACCGCCTGTTCAGCGTCGGCGTGGAAGACGGACGGGTGGCCGCTTCTCTCTTTGATGTGGGGGATCCCAATAACCTGTCACTTCTCAGCCGGGCTTACATCGGAAACCCCGATGAAAGCACCTGGTCGGAAGGGCAATATGACGATCGGGCGGTGACCCTGCTGAGTGAGGAGGGACTGGCTCTCCTCCCGTTTCAGAGTTATGGCTACCCAGCACAACAAAAGGGCATTCAGGTCTTTACCCTCGACCGAGACGTCATTGAAGCAAGGGGCCGCATCCTGCATGAAGGCCAGGCCAGGCGGGCGACATCGCTGGGAGACGGCATCTTGGTGTCAGTTTCCGACAGCGAGCTTTTCACCATCGACCTGAGTGATCCCGATGCCCCTGAAGTTCTGGCCGATTTGCTCTTATCGTGGAGAACCCGGCGGGTGATCCATTTTGATGACTATCTCGTTCAGATCGACATTCCCGATAGCTGGCAGAGGAGTTCAGCATCGGCGGTCATCACCCACCATAGCGCACCGCATCTCCCTCTGGGCCAGTTTGATTTCCCTCAGGGCAAGCTTGTCGGTCTGGCCGCTCGTGATGACATTCTGCAGGCTATGTTCATGCAACGTCGGCATCCACCCTATGACTATCACTGGGGACCAGCGGAAATCAGGCTCCACAGCTTTGATTTTTCCGATCCCTTGAACCCTCAGCTCATGGGGGAAAGTGCCTCCGTTCATTACAACAACCACAACTGGAGCGGACTGCAAATGGAAGCATCCTGGCTGGAGGATGGGAGCATTCTCTGGACAGCCGGCACTCCGGGAGACGAAATCTCTGCCTGGGATCGACCCGTCATGGAGGCTCCCATCGCCGTACCCTTTGAAAGTGTTTCCGGCGGCGACTTCATCTACTTTCCATACTTTGTTTCGAACCGTATTCCTTTTGTCAGCACGCGCCTCGATCCTGACCACCAACCGGTCATCCTCGACCTCCTGGAATGGAATGATCCTCAATCAACAGATGGGTTTGTTGCGCACAGCCCGACCTTTGTTCAGGACCAGCTGGCCTTTTTCTCCACTCAGGAATACTGGTATGACTGGCATTACAATCCCGGTCGCAACTCAGGCTCTTACGAGTATCACCTCCGGCAGAATCTACACGTCCTGGATTTCAGCCAAAAGGACGAGTTAACCATCCTTCAATCCCTTTCCATCAGTGGTGAACTGCAGGGAGTCCAGCAAGTCGGGCCGGAAGCCTGGGTTCTCTTCACCAATGAAACCCGCTGGATACCTGCTGATTCCCCCTGGCAACCCGATGCCCTCAACCGGGTCCGCGCCTACGGATACGATGGCGTCCAACTTCTGCTGCTCGATGAAGTCGACTGGGCCGTGCCCAGCGGCTATGATCTGAGCAGCTCAAGTCTCGAATTGAGTCAGTTGGAATACTCCCTCTTCCGTGGGACCACTCCCCGCTCCGACCAGAACGCTCCTCTGATTGAAAGGCTCACGCTGAGCCAAAACGGTCAACTGCAGGCAGCCCCCTCCATTTCACTGCCCGGGAGGCATCTCTATTCCACTGGCCATCAACAGGGGATACTCTTTGCCTTTACCGATACAGCCAGTGCGGTCTGGCCGTTTGGCGCCAATTCCGAACCCGAATGGTATGCCCCGGCCTACCCCCCGCCATACAGTTATTCCTCTGACCGCATGGTTCGGCTGGAAAGCGGATTGTATCTCGCTAACGATGTCTATGGGGTGCTCGAGCTTCCTGTCATGAGCCCGCCCTTCACTCCCGGTGAACCCGAAGCGGAGGCTCCTGCCGAGCCCATCGACGACATTCATGAAGTGACCGAAGGCATTGTGTTCACCGCTCTCGACGCCATCGACTCTGTCGGTCGCCTCATTCATCAGCGCTGGCTGTTTCGCCCAGCGGCCATGCGTGGACCGGACCCTCACGCCACTGACGGCGGCGATGGGTGGAAACAATCCAGCTGGTTTGGCTGGTATCTGGAAAGTGAATGGGGCTCATGGATCTATCACCTCGAACACGGATGGTTTTACTGCGCAGGCCATGCAGGCGGAACCTGGTTGTATGACCTCGCCCTCGGCTGGGTCTGGACAGGTGACCTCGCCTATCCCTGGATCTTTGCCCCATCGAGAGGAAGCTGGCTCTATTACCTCGAAGGTTCGGCCCACAACGGGAAACCGCGCTGGTTCTATGACGCCCACCCGGAAGTGCGGGACTGGATCTCCATCGGTCGGCCTTAAGCCGTCCATTTCCTGCCTCTCCGCAGTGCAGGCGGACGACCTTCGCCTCCCGTTTTCCTGAGGCATTTCAAGCCAATGTCCAACTGGGATCGAAGCTCAGGTGATGGCCTGCGGACGGACGACAGCCTTCGGGATCCAACCAGGCAGCGAAGGCGATCATCGCGGCATTGTCCCCGGTGTGTCGGGGTTCCGCGATGAACAGGGGCAAGCGGGAGCGTTCCGCCAACCCGGTGAAAGCCTGCCGCAATGAGCGATTGTTGGAGACCCCGCCGGACAGTCCAAGACTCTTCCAGCGGCCGCGGTTGCGGCGGATGAATTGCCTTACTTTTCCTTCAAGGGCATCGACCACCGCCGCCTGATAGCTCGCACAGAGGTCCGCCATCGCGCTTTCCAGCTCCTCATCACTCATCGCTTCCAGGCGATAGCGCAGGCTGGTTTTCAGACCGGAATATGAGAAACGTGGTTCTCCGGAGTTGAGAAAAGCACGGGGAAATTCAAAAGCCGAATTGTCCCCACCCTCCGCTCGTTGTTCAATCAAAGGTCCGCCGGGATAGGGCATACCGAGGAGTTTGGCCCCTTTGTCGAGCGCTTCACCGGCGGCATCATCCACCGTCTCCGCCAACACCTTGATCCGAAGCTCTGCGGTAATTTCAAAAAGGATCGTGTTGCCCCCCGAAACAATCAGGCCGAGGTGGGGAAGCCATTTTTCAAAAGACTGACTGAAGCTTTTTGGGTCCGCTTTATGCAGTGGAATAAAAGGGGAAAAAGCATGTCCCCTGAGATGGTTGACACCGACCACAGGTATGTTCCAGGCCAGAGCCAGAGCCTGGGCGAGTGAGATCCCGAGGGCAAGGCATCCGGCCAATCCGGGACCGGTGGTGACAGCTATCTGTTGAGGGCGGCGGCTCCCCAATTGATCCACTACTGCTTTCAGCAGCCAGGGAAAATTGGCGAGGTGCTCCCGGCTGGCGAGATCCGGAACAATCCCTCCATACTTCTGGTGCTGTTCCATCGACGAGTGCACCCACTCACCCAGCATGCCGGATTCCGGATCAAACAAGGCCAGGGCCGACTCATCGCAGGAACTTTCCACCCCAAGGATCATACCCAAGGTTCGGATGCGAAACCTTTGCTGACAAGCGGGAAAACCAAGCCTGTTCTCAAAATCCATCGCATACAAGAAATGCGGGATTGCAGATGATACTGAAAACGTTATGAACCTCTCGAAAGAAAGGTCGCTATGCATATTCCGAAATACTGGGCCAAAGGCAGTGTGGAGGGCCCCACCGGCAAGGGGCACCCTATCGTTTGTTGGGGATGGTCGGACGAAAGTCCGCAAGCAGCGGAGGCATTAGGTCGCCAAAGGGCTGCGGCGGTGGCAGAAATGCTCCGCAGTGGTGAAAGACCAGACCACTACCACTATGGGGATCGACCGGTGCGCGAAGCAATTCTCGACTACTGGGGTGGGCGCCCTGATGCGCCGGAGGCCGCCGTCTCGCTCAATACCTACGGTTGCGAGGTGCTCAACACCGCCAGAGTGATGTTCGTCGACATCGATCTTCCGGAGCCGGGGGCAGGAGAAAGGTTGATACATGGTTTGAAGAAACTATTTGGTAAGGCTGGGCAGGATCCAAAGGAGCAACGGATAGCGGATGCCTTGGCCCGGATTGAGGGATGGGTGGAAGCGGAGCCGAATTGTGGCGTCCGCGTATACCGTACACTCGGTGGGCTTCGTTGCCTCCTGACCAGCCGCGAAGCCGATCCCCTCGCCCCGGACACCGAGTGCATCATGGAAGCCCTGCAAGCGGATCCACTCTACATGCGGCTCTGCAGCACTCAAAAATGCTTTCGGGCCCGGCTCACCCCCAAGCCCTGGAGGTGCAATGCATTGGCTTTGAGAATACAGTATCCCTGGCCCGATGCCTCGGTCGAGGATGCCGTCGAACAGTGGCGTCAATCTTATGCAGTTAAATGCGCTGACTTCGCTACCTGTCGTTTCCTCGAACATTATGGCAACCCCCGGATGAGTCCGGAAATGGAACGCATCGTCCACTTTCATGATGACAAGACCCGCGCCCACTCCAAAATGAAGCTGGCCTGAATCGAGAATCAACCAGTAGCAAAAGAAGCCTGATAGCCTACGGTATGGGCATCCGCATCGAGGATTTCGAGCACCGTTCCTCGCATGTAATCCGCCACCACCCGGTCGAGGCGGACCAGTGCCCGCCGATTATGGAGGGAAGCATCGTCCGGACTCTCTGCCACTACCCGGATGTAATTATCGGTGTACCCCGGCCAGCGGCTTTCGCGCTCATGCTCAAAGAGCACTTCGCGCACCTGGCCAATGGCAGCTTTCATTTGTGACCTTCGTTTTCCCGCGCTCAGCTTGCGTAAATATGCACAGCGCCGGTTGCGTTCTTCCATTGGAACCACCAGATCGGGTTGCTTCCCGCCACGCTTAACCGAGAGCGTTCCTTCCCGTTCAGAGTAGGGAAACACATGGCAATAGGCAAAGGGTAGTCGCTGAAAGAAGGCGCAGGTAGCTTCAAAGTCTTCTTCCCGTTCTCCCGTAAAGCCAACCATAATGTCCGTGCCCAGACAAAGGTCCGAAACCTTTCGCATCGCTTCTAAAGCAAAATCAGCGTATTCAGAAACCGAATACTTCCTGCGCATCTGTTCCAACACCCGGTCGCTCCCGGCCTGCAGGGGCAAATGCAGAAAAGGGAGCAATGCGTGCTGCGGATCCGCCATCCGGTTGAACAGCCCCATCGGAACGGTCGTCGGTTCGATACTGGAAATGCGGATCCGGCAAAGTCCCGGGATGTCATTGAGCGCATCGACCAGCTCCACAATACCATTTCCCTTGCTCCGATAGGTGCCGATATTGACCCCGGTCAGAACGACCTCTTTGGCTCCCCCACGCACCAGGGACCGGGCTTCGTCGAGCGTATTCTCCCAGTCCCGCGCTCTCGCCCTTCCTCTGGCAAAAGGAATAATACAGAAGCTGCAGACGAAATCACACCCGTCCTGCACCTTCAGATTCACCCGCTCCGGAAAAGGAAAGTCACCGACAAAATGAAGGGCAAAATCCCGCTGATCAATACGGTCCCGCACGATCACCGGTGCCTCATTTTTACCCCACCTCACATAATCAAGCACCGACAACTTCTCCTGATTCCCGATGATCAGATCAACGCCGGGAATTTCCGCCAGAATCTCCGCCCCCATTTGTGAGTAGCAACCGATGACTGCGGTAAAGGCTTGCGGATTCCGGACCGTAAAGCCCCGGATCAATTTGCGGCATTTGGCATCCGCCTCGCGGGTAACAGTGCAGGTATTGATGATCCCTAGATCCGCCGGTTGGTCAAAAGGAACCACCTCATAGCCATCTGCTTCGAGACGGTTGCGCAGCATCTGGGACTCCGCCTGATTGAGGCGGCAGCCCAAAGTGTGCACGGTGGCACGACGGCGTTGAAAAGGCATTGGGTTCATTCTGGAAACCAACCAGCCAAAACCGAGAACCCCCTGCATGGAAAGGGAAAATTCTAAAAAACGGATAATTCAGGCTCAGGCCTGCAGGCGGGAGATCTGGCTATTGAAGAGTTCGACGGATTCTTTGTAGCAGCCGCGCAGGTAGGCAAGCAGCTCGATCAGTTCAGCCGGATTCTTTTCTTCCTTGAGGGCGTGTTCGAGCATACGGGCACCTTTGGATAAACGCTGGGCGCCGAGGTTGGCGCTGGCACCTGCAATGGCATGGGCATCGCGTGCTGCAGTCCCGGCATCCCCGGTTTGCAGCGCGTTCTGCAAGCTGTCCAGACGAGGCTCAGCTTCCTCCACAAACAAATCCAACAATTCCTGAATCAGTTCAGCCGCGGCATCTTCGCCTGTTTCAATCAGCATATTGATCTGCTCGTCATCGATCAATGCGGTTTGGGAAATCGTATGAAAATCCATTATCTTGGGGGTATTAAAAACAGCTGTTAACGTGGCGCTATTAAAGGAGCGGAACCGCTTTACTGCCAAGCCCAAACCTTGTCTGAAGTCCTCACAAGCCAAAAGCCACCTCTTGGTCGGAAGGAAACCCCCATGGACTACCCACAAGAATGTAAAAGACCGGCTGGCTTCCTTCTCCTGCGCCCTCAGGATTTCGGACGGTTGCGGGGATGGTAGCGGGCGTGGGCCGAAAGCAGTCGCTCAGGCTCCACTTTGGTGTAAATCTCCGTCGTCGTGATATCGGCATGGCCCAGCATTTCCTGGATCGAACGCAGATCCGCCCCGTTGCTGAGTAGATGGGTAGCAAAGCTGTGGCGCAGAAGGTGCGGCTTGACCGGTTTCTCGATGCCCGCCCGCTCGGCATAAACCTTGATCCAGTGCCAGACGGTCTTCCGGCTGAGGGCAGTACCCCGATTGCTCAGAAACAGGCTGCTCCCAGTCTTGGCCCGGACGAAGTGCGGTCGACCATGCGCGAGGTAGCGTTGAATCGCTGCAATTGCCACTGTTCCCACCGGCACCACCCGATCCTTGTTGCGCTTACCGGCATCGACCCGGAGAAACCCTTCATCGAGGTCTATCGAGTGCAGAGGCAATGCACACAGCTCCGACACCCGCAGTCCACTGCTGTAAAAGAGTTCGAGAAAGGCCCTGTCCCGCAAACCCTGCGGAGACATCCTGCTGGGTGCTTCGAGCAGGCGTTCCACTTCTTCCGGGCTCAGGGTTCCCGGCAAACGACGGATCAGCTTGGGTGCAGAGAGCAGCTCGGTAAAGTCGTCAGGACGGCGCTGATCCTTGACCAGAAAACGAGCCAGGGCACGCAGCGCACTGAGTTTGCGGGCAAGGGATGATGGGGCATACTCATCCCCGGAAAGCGAACGCAACCAGGCCGACACATCCTCTCCGCGCACTTCATTCCAGGATTTGAGCCCTTTTTTAATCAGAAAACGGGCGCAATGGACGAGATCACTTTCATAATTCTCCACCGTCAGCTGCGCCCTCCCCTTTTCCATTTCGATGAAAATGGCAAAGGCATCGATCGGCTCCGCCCAATCCGCTGGCAAGGTCTCTGTGGTGCGGGCCGCCATCGGTTTAGCCATTAAGGCGATCCCAGAAGGTTTGCATGTCTTCAGGCATGGGCGCTGTAAAGCTCAGGTCCCCTCCCTCCAGCTCAAAACGCATCCGGGCGGCATGAAGGGCCTGCCGCCGCAGAGGCAGCATGGTTTCATGGCGATCTGTCCAGCCCTGCTCGATAAACTCCAAATACAACTGCTCATCGGGCCCATAGAGCTTGTCTCCGGCCACCGGATATCCTGCGGCCAGCGCATGGACCCGGATCTGATGCTTGCGCCCGGTATGCGGGGTCACTTCCACCAGAGTGTATCCATTTCTGGATTCAATCGGGCGAAAGGTGGTCTGGGCCTTTTGCCCATCACTGCGGCGCACTACCTGCTGCTTGACGGCCACCGGGGAATCCGGATCGGGCCCGATCGGCTGACTCACTTCCAGGCGCTGGGTAAGCTCGCCGCTCAGAATCGCCAGATATGTCTTGGACACCCGCCGATCGGACAGGGCCATCTGCAACTCACGGGCCATGCGGGGATGACGGGCCAACAGCACCAGTCCACTGGTTTCCCGGTCCAGCCGGGCCACCAGATGAATTTTGTCCATGGCAAACACCTCGCGGGCCGCACCGACCAGAGAGGAAAAGGGCCCCCGCTTGGACGGATGACAGACCACCCAGCCAGGCTTGTTGAAAACAATCAAGGCCTCGTCCTCATGCAGCACCCAGGACCGCACTTGTTCGGTAGTGAGCAATGGGGGTTCCGCGCCTAAAAAGGCCGTATCTGATAAATCAACTGGCATTAGAGGCACTCTCGCTGGCCTTGTTCAATCGATCGAGCCGAAAACGCTGCAGGACCCGGCGGGCAATCGGCCCCTGCCAGGCGCGGGGCAGTCGGCTGCTTGCCATCGCCATCAGTTTGTTGTCCCATCCGGTCACCAGATGACCCTTCCTGCGATCAATCGCCCGGAGGCTGGCCGAGACCACTTCTTCCGCAGTCTGCCCCTTGCCCGGCAGCACCGAATCAGAAAAGCCCGCCCGTTTGAAAAACTGGGACTCAGTCGGGCCCGGACAGAGCACCTGAACGCCCACCCCGCGCCCATGAAGATCCTCCCGCAGGGAAAGCGACCAGTGAACAACAAATGCCTTGCTCGCCCCATAGGTGGCCATGAAGGGAGTGGGCTGCCAGCCAGCCACCGAGGCCACATTGATGATCCACCCCCCGCGCTCCAGCAGCAACGGCAGCAAACGGGAAGTCAGGTCCACCACCGCCCGGACATTCAAGTCTATCATGTTCAGCTCGTTTTCACGGGACAGGGTATCAAAGCGTCCATAGGACCCGAACCCACTGTTGTTGATGAGCAGCACCGGACCATCAGTGCGCTCATGAATCTGCTTAATGACAGCTTCGGCGGCACCTTTTAAAGCGATCGGATCGGTCAGGTCGCAGGGAAAGTGTTGAAGGCGTGCATTTTGGACAAATTCGTCCGATTTCGACCGAGAAAGGTTGCAAATGACCCCCAGTGATCCTAGCTTATTCAACGTGCGAATGTATGTGGCACCAATGCCAGACGAACCGCCGGTAATGACGGCAGATTGGATCGTTCTTAGAAGAGGTATTTTCCGCATACCCCCTAGTCTGTGGAAGACATTACGGGGCGCAACTGGCGATTCCAGCGCAACCACACTTTCTTACCGTGCGAGCGGATTGGGCGATGCCTATCAAGCCGCCTCCCGCGCAACCGCACGGTATTTCGGAACCTCCGGGCGAGGCTTGGTGTCCTCCAGCGGGGTTCCATTCGTAAACAGCAAAAGCAAAAGAGACACCCATGAACGAAAACAGCAACGACATCATCATCTCAGGCCACAACCTCGACTTGACGGAATCGCTCAAGCACATGATTCACGAGAAGATGCAAAAGTTGTTCGAACATGAAACCCGCATCCAACGATTGCGGGTGGAAGTCGAATACAACAAGAACGTGACGAAGCAGGACGAGTTTATTGTCAAGGGCCACATCGAGATGAAAGGTCGACCGCTCATTGCTCAAGCTGAATCCGACGACATGTATAAGTCGATTGATCTTCTCGAAAAGAAACTCGACCGAATGCTTCGGCGGCGCTCCCGCCTCCGCGTGCTCAAACGCAAGGAAGTACACACCGTCGATATTCCGGCCTTCATCCCCAAGGCAACATCAAGCTGATCCGCTTGCCATGACCCGGCCGGTGCCTGTTTCAGTTAAACCAGCAAGCCTCCCCCGGGAGGCTTTTTTATTGGCTGTAGTAAAACAAGAGCTGATAGAAAGGAACGTATCGACAGCTGACTCGCTCCGCCTTCTTCGCTTTCGATCAGTCTATGTGACGCCCTCCTTCCTGCCCGCTTGATCAAAGGGATATGATCGAAAAGGAGATCAACCCAGTCGAGAAGGGTGTCTCCATGGTGAGTTCATGCATTGAAGAGGGAACTCATATAATTGCTTTCAAAAAGTTCAGAGATGCGCAAACAATAAGGTATGCTACTTGTACCTGAAACTTTGAAAGGCTACCGCGAGCAGATGATCGCTGCGTTGGCAGAGGGAAATACCGAAGAGGCTGCAACCGCTTCAGTCAAACTTTCAACCGGTCGCTGTGCTGAGCTGCTGGGCGAGGCTCCACGGGCTCATATCTTTCCCACCCTGGAGAAAATGAAGCGGGATCGGGCGGGCAGGATTCTGACTGATATGTCCTCCGAACTGGTGGCATCCCTGATGGAAAATCTCAGTGATGCAGAAGCTTTTGGCTGGATGCAGGAAATTGCTGTCGACCGTGCGGCTGACATTTTTGCGCTGTTTCCTGATGAGCGGAAGAAAGCATATTTGCAGCAGCTCAATCAGGAGGAAGCTGAGGAAATCAAGGAGCTTTCGTCCTATGAAGCGGGCAGCGTCGGAGCGGTCATGACCACCAATTTTCTTGCAATCCGCGAGGATGCCACGGTCGGTGAAACGCGCGAAGCCATCCGTGAAGCCCCTTCTCATACGGAGACGCGCAATTATGTCTACGTTCTTGATCGGGATGAAAAGCTGGTCGGGGTGCTCTCATTAAGGGACCTGTTGCGCCAGGATCGGACTTCACCAGTAAAGGAAGCCATGGCTAAAAACCTCATTGTGGTCGAGGTGAACACTGCCGCCACTTATGCGGCCGAAATGTTACGCAACCGGGGTTTTCTTGCTCTGCCGGTAATCGATAAAACAGGCCGTCTGGTAGGGATTCTGGAGATGGATGCCGCCATCACCCTTCTTGCTCAGAATGTGGCGGACCAATTCGTGACGATGGGTGGCGGTTCAATCGAAGAGAGCTTTTATACCCCACCCTTGGGGTCTGTGCGGATGCGTCTTCCTTGGATGGCTGCTAATATCTTCCTCAATCTCGGAGCGGTTTTTGTGATTTCAGGTTTTGAGGACACGATTGCCCAAGTGGCCCTGCTTGCCGTTTTTCTCCCCATGATAACTGACATGGGAGGCAATGTGGGAATTCAGGCGCTCTCGGTCGCTATCCGCAGCATTGCTCTGGGAGAAGTCCGGCTACAGGATTTCTGGAAGGCAACCCGCAAAGAGATCATCATCGGACTTGTGAATGGTTTGGTCCTGGGATGTCTGTTTGCGGCCGTCGCCTATGTGATTAAAGGGAACCCCTGGTTGGGGCTGGTTGCAGGCACGGCGTTGGGTGTCAATGTGATGGTCGCCGGAGTTATCGGAGGAACTTTGCCATTTCTCATTAAGCGTCTTGGCAAGGACCCGGCCATGATGACGGGTCCAGTACTCACAACCATTACGGACATAACAGGCGTCACTATATATCTCGGTCTGAGCACCCTGTTTTTAGTCCAGATTCTTGGGTAAGCCCCCACTACTCATCGCGCTCCTTGAGGGGGACCTCACGCTCCCTAGGCCAATTCCGGTTCATTTTTCCCTGGAAAGAACTGAAAAAGCAGATCTCAGCAATCCCGTAGCCACGAACATCGCCGGTATCAACAGTCAAACCCAAACCTGACTTGAAGAAGCGTTGGAAATCCAATCGGTGGCAGAATGCTTCTGTCACTTTGTGCAGAAATGAAATTGGCGTGCTTGCTTAGTTTACGCTGTTTTCCTGTCGATTGCGGCTATCCTGCAACATCTGCTCAATATTACTGGAACTCACGTCAGTGATGGCATTGAGCTTCATCAGTTCGGAGGATGCTTCATCGGAAATCGTGCGGGCAAGCTTGAGGGTTTCTTGATCAAAGTCTTTGCACTTCTCGGCTTCCAGGGTCACCAACTCCATTTGATTGAGGTAATTGAGCAATATATGATAGGCTCCGCTCACGGTTTTATTATAAACAGCTTTCCGCTCCGCTTCCTCCGCTTGTTGTGCACAATAAGCCCGACGGGTAAGGTAATAGATGAGCAAGGTGGAAACGACCACAAACAGCCAGCCTTTGATTGTCTGATAAAAATGTGTTTTCTGAGGATCACGGACACACCAATGCACAACTTGATCCGAAAGTAGTATCCACAGGAACCCCAAAACAGCATACCAGAGTGCTGTTTTATGATAAGGTTTCATAGGAGAGTGAGGGGTTCCGAAATTGTCTGAATGGTGTTTTTAGATCGTAAGCTATGATGAATAGCCACCGTTGTAAACAAAAACCCCTGCCTTTCCCTTTAAAAAGAGAAGGATTCCATCTCCTGAGCAGAGGCTCAGTAACACGATGCACTACAGAACTACATGCCCGGTTTCATATAGGCGGTCAGTACGGCAATAAATCCGAGCAATACAATGACCCAGAACCAGATCCGCCCGAGGTGCGGCATTCGATTTATGACTGCGATCATACCGCCTAGTCCCAACCAGATGAACATCTTGATGAAAGACCACAGCGGCCAGCCGTATTGCAGTTTGCCCAGAAGGCCGAAGCCGGAGACGAGGATAAAGATCAGGCCTACCCCGCTGGCGATTGCCCCAAGGGTGCGTATGGTGGCATCTTCACTGCGGGCCATAGCCCGTCCCACAAGAAGTCCATAGGCGAGAAAAACCAGCACAATGCCGGCAAGGTGCATCACATAGTAAAATTGAACAGACATAGTTTTAACCATGGGTAAGTTACACTCCTTGACAAGAGGAACCGACGTATCTTTTTCCAATGTCCTGCCACTGGCCTCTGTCTGCGAAGTTCAAAATTGGAAGAGTCTGACTCAGCAAGCACGCTTGACCCCAACGTTCTATACCCCAATCTCAGGCTTGTGGATCCGCAACTGGAAGAGTTGAAGCAGCAACGTGATTTGATTGCCCGGCACCTTGCCTGGCTCGATAACCGGATTGCGACATTCACTGTCACTTCTTCTGCGCACCCCACTGCTACCCCGCCATCTGCCCCATCCCGGGAGGAAACCAGTGCTCCCGCGAAAGAGCCTGCCCCTCTTTCCTCCGAGACCACCCAGGCGGTAGATCCAATGGAGGATCCCTTGATTCAACACTGGACTCAGGCCTCGCGCGAAGGCTTGGCACCCTCACAAAAATGGGGGTGCATCGTCCTGGCCACCATCCTCACCGTCGGCCTCCTCGCTTTATTCTGGCTGCTTCCGATGTGGCTCTATGATTGAACAGCCACCGTTCCACCTTGCTTCCATGCAGTGTGGACTGCTTCCGTAAAAGCCATGTAGCGAACACCTTCCTCGAAGGAGGTCAGCACGACAGGTTTGCCCTCGCGAATGGAGGCGACAAAATCAGTTTCCACCTGCCAGCCACGCAGTTCTTCGGACGGAATCTCCACCCGCTCCGGATCGGCTCCCTTCCGGGCCAGCCAGAGGTGACCCGTATTGAGATCCGCCCGCAGGGTGGCTTCCTCTCCGGCCAGCACAATTTCCAGTCGGGAGACCCCGCCATGCAGTCCGGAATAATGCTCCACCAGTCGACAACCGTCTTGAAAACGGCCGGAGATGAGCAGTTGTTCCGGCAGTTCAACCGCTCGTGGTGCTCCGCTCTCCGGATCCATCCTTTGCGTGGTGGCAATCATGCCGGTAGCGGTGACTTCTTTCACCCGCATGTCCGCTGGCAGCCAGCGCTGGAGAATCTCATGGCAAATCCCCATTGTCAGCATGTTCTTGCCGCTGCGGGTGACGTCCTGTCGCCAGGTAAAGGGTGTCGCGGGGTCCGCGTAGATTCCTGTCAGGTGGGAAACTTCGGTCAGGCGAAGGGCACCGAGTCGTCCTTCTCTAATCAATCGCTGGACGGTGGCATCCACCGAGAAGGAGAACGGTGCTGGTACGATCTGGGTCACCAGTGAAGGATGGGCCCGGGCAGCACTCAACATGCGGCGGGCTTCCCCCAGATCCATGGCCATGCGGGCTTCGGTCAGAACATGCTTTCCTGCCGCAAGTGCCGCCAGGGTGATCTCCGCATGCAAATCAGGCCAGGTTCCAATGCAGATGGCATCGATCTGCGGATCTTCAACCACCGCCTTCCAGTGGTCGGCAACCTTGGGAATCCCAAACATCCTGGCCACCTTTTCCCCGCTCTCCCGGGACCGGTTGGCCACGGATACCAATTCGACGTCTTTCAGAGACTGAAAGCCGGGGATATGGCGTTCCCGGGTGTTGGCACCCGCTCCGACGATCCCGACGCGCAATGGCTTTGAGAATACTGTATTCATCTGACAACTACAAGGGCGCCATCAGCGACTCCATTCCAGCATGCGCTGCAGGGGGAGATAGGCCCGCTGGCGCAGGGACTCATCCATTTCAATGCGCGGCGACATGTCCCGCAGCGCATCGCGTACTTTCTCCAGGGTATTCATTTTCATGTAACGGCAGTCATTACAGGCGCAGTGATCGGTCGGTCCGGCGACAAAGCGCTTTTCCGGGATCTCCCGCTGCAGCCGATGAATCATCCCTGTTTCCGTAACCACGATAACGGTATCCGCCGGGGTGTTCTTGCAAAAATGGATCATCTTTTCCGTGCTGCAGACCTCATCGGCCACATCCCGGACGGCTTCTGTACACTCTGGATGCGCCACCACCGGTGCTCCCGGAAACTGTGCCTTGACCCGTTCAAGGGATTGTACGGTAAAGAGCACATGGGCATAACAACTGCCGGGCCAGAGCCGCATCTTGCGTCCCGTCTGCCGGGCCACCCAAGCCCCCAGATTCTGATCGGGAACAAACAGGATTTCCCGATCAGCAGGAACCCGCTCGACGATCTTCATGGCGTTTCCACTGGTGCAGATCACATCCGTCAGCGCTTTAACTCCAGCCGAGCAATTGATATAGGCCACCACATAGAGGTCGGGATTGGCCTCGAGGTAGGCCTTGAGCTTGGCGGGCGGGCAGGAGTCCGAAAGCGAGCAGCCCGCTTCGGCATCGGGCAGCAGCACCACCTTCTCGGGATTGATGATCTTGGCCGTTTCCGCCATGAAATGAACGCCAGCGAAGAGGATCACGTCCGCCTTGGTTTCAGCGGCGGCATAGGCCAGACCAAGGGAATCCCCGAGGTAATCCGCCACCTGCTGAATCGGCTCAATTTGGTAATTGTGCGCCAGAATCACAGCATTACGTTGCTTTTTCAGCTCGAGAATCTCCTCCTGCAGCGCGGAAAGCGGGGCAGGATTCTGCCCCACTCTCGGCTCAAAAACCAGAGGACGTTGTTCCAACGATGCGGTTGCCATCATATTATCGATCAACCTAGCATGGAGAAGCTGACCGTCAACCCGCAGGTTGGCGGAACTTGACCCCGATCAAGCTGGCCTGGGCCCGGATCAGTATTCGGTCAGAGGCATCGGCCGGGCTGGAGGCGTGACAATGCCGGACTTTTCTCTTAGAGCAGGTCCGACTTCCGACGGTGCAGGCAAGAGGTTGTTGGCGATCAATTCCGGGTAAAGCTCTGCAACAATCGCGTTCAGGGCCACTTCCAGGGCATTGGTGGGCAATCCCTGGCCGACCTCAAGGCTGCGGTTGCAAGCCACCACCAAGGCGACCTGTTGCTCTGGAAGATACATCATGGCAGTATCGTATCCGGATATCTGTCCGCGGTGGCCGATAATATAATAATTGGCACCATTGGTGAAGTCCGGCTCATGGGCCAGATTCATCCCGTAACTCCCACTGCTCTCCCCCGGGCTGGTAGAACTGAAGGATATAAAATAGCGCCAGTCGATATGGCTCTGCCGGAGGTCACCGATCAGGTTGCGGTTGTTGACAATCGCTTCCATCCAGGTGGCCAAATCGGCGGCGGTCGAAATCATCGGTCCCGCCGCACCCACTCCGGTCGGATCGTATATGGAGACATCCAGGAGATCGGAAGGCAGCGATTGTTCGCCGGTAAAATTCGCCCAGTTCATGTATCCACGGGCATAGGGTTCCGGCAGGGTGGAATCGCCCGGCTCCGGATAAAGCGTGTTGTCCAGACCCAGGGGTTCAATAAAGGTCTCATGGATATAATCCCAAATCGGCATTCCAGTAATGTCTTCAATGACCATCCCCAGCAAAACAGTGTTGGTATTGGAATAAAACCAGCCCGCTCCCGGATCAAAGACCTTGCCACCCGCCGCAGGTGCCTGGTCGTAGCGGACATTGATCAGTTCAACCAGCTCTTCTGCCGTCCAGACCCTTGTCCGGTCCGTAATATAGGGCATGAACCAGTCACCGATAATGTTGGTATAGTTATTGATACCGCTGGTGTGTTGCAGAAGCATCCGCACCGTAATCACATCTTTGGCGTAGTTGCTCAACACCGCCTCATCAAGATGGTTGTGAATGCGGGTTTCAAAAGCGAGCTGCTTTTCATTGATCAGACGAAGGGCCGCCATCCCGATGAAGGTCTTCGAAGCACTCCCAATCCGAAAATGATCATCGGGCCCCATCAGGATACCCTCTTCATTTTCTCCACTTGGCAACTCACTGAACCCGTAGCCAGCAGACCAGGCGGGTTGACCGGCAAATTTGATCGATACCACTGCTCCGGGAACATCGTATGCCTCCAGCGCATTTTCCACCAGCGTACTGATAGCGGAAATCTGGGCTTCACTCAGTCCGGAAAGCTGGGGAAGCGTGGCAACTTGTTGAGCGCTAAACCACCACCCGTCCTCCCGGGCATACCACCAGCCGGAATCCACCGAAAACAACCAAGGCAGCCAGTCCTCCTCCGCATACAGCAAGCCCATCCAGTCGCTCTGATACCAGTCAGAGGTTCCGTATTGCTGTGCTCCAGGGACCAGTGTGTCGATTTGCGCACTAAGCTGAGGAGCCGCCAGCGCCAGGGCAAGTCCCGTCAGTGAAACTCGTTTCAGAGAGATAAGTGAGGATATCTTAGCAGACATAATTGAATGGATTAAGGGAGATTCAGCGTAAATGTCAGCTGCATGCCTTCAACGGTGCAGTGTTCCTGCATTTATCGATTTCTGGAACGCAACTGGCAAAGAAATTCATTTTCGGGAATGAGATATGTTGAGGAAAAACAGGGATTTGCCCTTATTCTTCAGTGATTTTGTTCAGTTGGAGTTCGAACTGATGTAAAAGTTGGTCGGCAGAAACCTGTTGGTTCAGCTCCGGCGACAGTGCCAGAGTGAAGTGCAACTGACTGCCCATCTCCCAGGCTGTCAGGTCCAGAGGGTGGTCACGCTCGAAGTCCGGAGCGATGGCAAAGGCAGGATAGTGTTCATCCAATACAAAACCACTCTCCCCTGAATCGCTTTGGAATGCACCGAGATAATTGAACCCAAGCTCCGTTCGGGCAGGAAGCAATCGCCTTTCTGGATCATAAGCCTGTAACCAGGAATAGCCCATCCCATGCCGGGGAATGGCCGCCAAGGACCGGGCTAAAGCAGGAAGAGCACGTTCCCTCGGTTCATCCGTTAACTGGATCACGTGAGGATATAGACTGGTGAACCAACCTATCGTCCGGTCCACGGGATGATTCGGAAATACCGGATGGCGCCCATGACTTTCCAGCATCACCCCAATCGCCTGACGATGCAGACAGCGCCCATAAGCCTGACAAAGCGCATACAAGATAGCATCCCGCACATTGAGCGGTGTCCCCCCTGCGTTTTCCAGAGAACGAAGCCGTTCCTTGAGATGGCGCAGTTTATCCGCATCCAGTGTCCCGTTCACCAATACTGCTTCACCGTACGTTCCAGAGGAAAAGGGTTGCTCCAGTCGAAGGGATTGCTCGACGGTCTTTTTCCAGTAGATTAAGTCCTCAGCGCGGAAATCCCCCTCCCCGATGGCCATTCCGGCCTGTTCAACCCAATCTGGAAAAGGAGTGGACGCGGGGGGCAAGTGGATGATTTCACCCTTCAACGCTTGCGCATAAGCACGATTGAGATCATCCAGCAAAACACGATGCGAAACCCAATCTGAGATGAGGTGGTGGGTAATACAGAGCAGTTTCTCTTCTTCTCCCAGCCGTACCAGAACCATTGCCCAGAGTGGTGGTGAGTCGAGAGAGAAGCGGCTCTGCATCTTTGCCTCCACATCCCGCAGGAGAAGCGACTGTTCCTCTGGATCAACATGTGTGAGATCCACGACCTCCAGGCGGGGCGTCTGACGGTCAGGCGAGGTGATCGTCTGTGTCCACTCTCCATCTACATTCCGGAACCCGGCTCGAAGAGCTGGATGGTGCTTCCAGACTTCAGTCATTGCGGATTCCATCGCAGTTGTATCCACTCTCTTCGGACAACGATAATAAACAGACTGATTAAAATGGGACAAGGGAGAGGCCTGATGTCCCTTCAGGAACCAGGCCTGGATGGGCAGAAAAGGAACCACTCCGCTCAACTCCAGATGGTCAACGGACACCTTGAGCGGCTGCAAAGACCTCGCCAGATCCGAGAGATGGGGATTGCGGTAAAGTTCCTGAAGATTCAGTGACCACCCGGCCTCCCGAAGGCGACCAATCAAGTCAAGCGCCTTGATTGAGTCCCCTCCCGAGGCAAAATAATCACTCTCCCGCCCCACCGTTTCCAACTGAAGAGCTTCCCGCCAACAGGTTGCGAGCGCAATCTCCCTTTCCGTCTGTGGGACTGTCAGTTCAATATGGGCAGGAAGCGGACGGGCTTGCAGCGCCTTGCGGTCGACTTTTCCGCTGGCATTCAAGGGAAGCGTTTCCAGCAAAATACATTGAGCCGGGATCATATAAGACGGCAGTTTTCGGGAAAGCACCGAACGCACACGCTCCGGGTCGATTTCCGATCCTGTAACATAGGCAATCAGGCTTTCCGTCCCGTTACCCTGATACACCACCACCGCGGCATCTTCGAATCCCTGCAGAGAACGCAAGGCTTCCTCGATTTCATTGAGTTCGATACGAAAACCCCGCAGTTTAATCTGCTCGTCCTTGCGTCCATGATATTCGAGGGTTCCATCCGAACGCCAACTCACCAGATCCCCTGTCCGGTAATAGCGGGCTCCCTCGCACCCGGAGAATGGATCGGGAACAAACTGGCGATCCGTCCGCTCCGAATCGCCCAGATAGCCGATGCCTACGATGGCACCGCCGATGCAGAGTTCTCCCTGACAGCCGACAGGCACCCGGTTCCCCCTGTCGTCCAAAACATAAACAGTGGCCGTGGAAATGGGTTTCCCGATTGGCACTGAATGCTCCATTGAGGCTTCCGGATCCACGCGCTGTATAGTAGCACAAACAGCGGTTTCCGTAGGACCATAGGCATTGAAAAAACTGAGTTCTGTTGAGTAATGGCGGGCATCACCCGGATCCGCTGCTTCCCCGGCGGAGATCACCACCCGCAAAGGCTTGAGCGATTGCCGACGAAATGCTCGCAGAAAAGCTGGAGGAATGGTCGCAACGGTCACCGCACGGCGCTGAATCCATTCCAGGTAAGCGGCCGTGGACTCTTTGGTGGTTTCCGGAGCTGTCACCAGCGTCGCCCCTGCGGAAAGGGCGAGAAAGATCTCCGATAAGGATGCATCAAATGCGCAGGATGCGAACCATAGACAGCGATCTTCTGCTTTGATGCCGAAGGCTTCAATCTGGGCATCAATCATCGAGCTGAAGGCGGTATGACTGACCAGTACACCCTTCGGACGACCGGTGGAACCGGAGGTGAAAATCAGATAGGCCGGATCATCGGGAGAAGCTGTTGACTGCGTATGCCCTTCGATCGGTTCAACTGCGCTGCCATCAATCACCTGCAAACCCAATGAATGAAGACGCTGGCAAACGGAAGGATCGGAACCAAGGGCCAGCGGACAGCCACTCTGTGTCAGCATGTCCTGGAGCCGTTCATCCGGTAAGGATGCTTCCAAAGGCAGGTAAATGGCCCCCACCCTGAGAATCCCCAGAAGGGAAGCGACAAAGCTCGCGTTTCTCGGACCGCTCACTGCTACAACCGTTCCGGGCTGAACACCGCAAGCATCTAATGAACGCGCAACACCTTCCGCCCTCTGATCCAGTTCGCGATAGGACCATTCCTGGGCTCCATCCAGCACGGCCAGATGATGGGGATGCTGTTGAGCGCTATCGTGGAAGCGGGTGTCCATCATGCGCTCATCCCGGACATTCCAACGTTCACCCCTTTCCCAGTGCTGAAGAGTGCGGACTGTCGATTCATTGAGGAGAGGCAACTGGTGAAGCGGTGATGTCGGATGTTGGCAAGCGGCCCGTATCAGGCAATGAAACGCTTTAACCCATTGATCGATTCGCGATGAGGAAAAGAGAACAGAATCATACTCCAGCTCAAGGTGGAGTCCATCAGGTGTATCCGCAAAGTTGAATGTCAGGTCATATTGTGTGGTCTCACTGCGCAGTGGAATGGTTTCTAACAGACAATCCCCCATCTGTAAATCGGCAGACTGGTTGTTCTGATAAACCACCAAAACATCAAACAAGGGAGAACGACTGGTATCCCTGGGCAGATTAAGATCCTCCACCAGACGGTCAAAGGGGTATGCGGCGTGGTCCAGTGCCTGATTCAACCGGTGCGCAACCGACACGGCATGTTCTTGAAAGGTGGAATCCAAATCGGGCCTGGCCTTAACCGGCAGGAGATTGACATAAAAACCAATCTGATCTTCCAATGATGGATGAATCCGCCCGCTGACTGGTGTTCCTATAGTGAATGCCGTATTCCGGGAAATGCGTGCCAGCAGAATCTCTACTGTCGCCAGCAGAACCGCAAAGGAGCTCACTTTAAACACTTGTGCCAGCGCTTGCACTTGTTTTGAGGAAGCCACATCCAAATGATACGAATTGCTGGAACCCTGGCTGCTGCGGATAGCAGGACGGGGCTGATCTGCAGGTAATTCCAGCGGAGGAGGAAGCTCGCGAAAGCATTTATTCCAGTACGTCGACAAACGTTCCCCCTCTACTCCACTGAGGATGGATTTCTGCCAATGCGCAAACTCCTTGTAATGGATGGAAAGTGGTGGGAGTGAGAAGGTGGAGTCAGAATAATAGCCGGACAGTTCCTTTGCCATGACTGACACCGACCACCCATCACTGATAATGTGATGCATGCAAACAACCATTCCATAACTGTCATCTTCCAGTGAACAAAGCAAGACGCGCAACAATGGACCCTTCTCCAAATCAAAAGGACGCCGGGAGAAAGCTACCGCTGTAGACTTGAAGGCACCCACACCACTTACTTCAGCGGTTTCCAGTTTCCATTCAAAGGACTCAATAATCCGCTGCACAGGAGCGTGCCCTTCTTCAGCAAAAACAGTCCGCAAACTTTCATGACGCTGGATCATCACCTGAAATGCTTTTTCCAGACGACGCGAATCAAGGGCACCGTTTATACGGAACGCTGCTGTCATGTGAAATGGGGAGGGCTCTTCTCCCCGCATTTGCTCCAATAACCAGAGGCGTTGCTGTGAATAAGAAAGTGGATACGTATTCTGAGGAGTGAGGCACTCGATCGTATCCAAAACGACAGAATCCGCAGTTCCGATTTTCTTCGCCAGCTCTGCCGGGGTGGATGCATCAAAGATGTCCTGGATACGGACGTTTCGCTGCAAATCGCGGGCAATTCTTCCAAGCACCATTACGGCTTTGAGGCTGTGTCCACCCAGACTGAAGAAATGATCATGCCTGCCAACCTGTTCCACTCCCAGCACCTCTGCCCAGATTCTGCAGATGACTTCCTCTGCATTCCCTTGCGGTGCAGCATAAGCATGCCGAACCATTCTCACCGCACTTCCCTGGCTGCTGCGCATGATATCCTCAATCGCACAGGCTGTAATGAGTTTCTCCGCGATGTATTGATAAAAAATTGACGGGGCTACCGATAAAGAATGTGCGTTGATTTCCGAACGTCTTCCCTGCGAAACCTCCGCTTCTGTTTTTGGATTGGACGGCACATCCAAAGCCCACTTCTCATTCAGGGAGTATGAGAAGATTGATCCCCTTTCTTCTCCCCGTGACTTCAGAAAGTCCATCACCGGGGCATTGCGCGGTGTCGGGATGGCATCCACCAGAATCGAATGAAGCTGAAGGCTTTGCGCGAGACCGGTCAGATGACGCATCACCGCGTGTTCAACCCCTCGGCCCAGCACACGACAGCTCAGCATCAAACTGTCAACACACAGGCTTTTTTCAACACAGCGATACAAGACCAGTCCAGCCAAGCCATAATCTCCAAAGCGATCACGAACCGATACCAGAAAGCCACCCTGCCCTTCTTTTTCGAGGAAGGTGCGGACTTCTTCTTCGGTCCTTCTTCGGGTCGTGGAATTGAATTGATTAGTGCGTTGAGTCAGTTGAGCCGCCCGCGGTAGCGTGCTCTCGTCCACTGGGCAAAAATCTACCTTCAGCTCCAACCCGGCGAGGAAAGACTGGATATCTCCTGTTTTCTCCCGGAACGAAGAGCGCTCAGCTTCTTCTTTATAGTAGACCGCACGCTTCCGGTCCTCAGCAGTCACCGCATCCGTATCCAGCAACCAGCAGTGTTGCAAAAAGTGCAGCTGCGCAGCTTCATCTTCCGGCCAACGTAGACTCAGAACCTGAGGGCAAGCCGCTGAAACTTCCGCACACTCCATCGCGCTGTCATCAATGAAAACAAAGCTATCCAAGCCAAGATTCAACTGATCCGCAATCGAACGAAGACTGGCCGACTTTGCACCCCATCCGGCCCGGATCACAGTAAAATCCTCTTGCTTCAAAGGAAACTCGGGATGCGCCAGAAACGCCGCCGCTACATCCTCGGGATTGTTCTTGGTCACAAGGACCAGCAAGCGTCCCGATTCCTTTTGCTGAAGCATGCACTCCTGCAATGCACGATGAGACGATGTCAACTTGAGACCATCCGGTCCGTCTTCTCCCACCACCCCTTTCCAGAGCGTATTGTCCGCATCCAAAGCAATAACCTTGAGGGGAGGACGTCTCAAACTATCCCACCTCCGAAGACAATGCATGGCCAGAGCAGTAAGGAAAACAGACTGATACGGCACACCGCCCAACTGTTCAGCCTCGGGATCCTCGATACCTTCAACCGCATAGAGGGCTGTCGCTTCCTCTGCGGAAATCAGCGCAACATGCTCCAGCGGTGCGAGCCTCCGTTCAATCCGACGGTGCATCCGCTCAAGCATGGCATTGGTATCAACCGCACAGGATCCGGTGGAGGGACATAGAACCAGCAATAGATCACCACTCTGGCGATCCCGCAGACAATCTCTGATTCCGTCAACGAGCCGATCAACATCCTCCTCCAGAGCTTCTTCACGGGCTTGAAGATCTTTGCTTTCGATCAACCAGTCCTGCAGTCGGATGAGGAGGAGTTTATCACTCCCTCGATCAATCCGGAAGCTGCTTTGTGGGTTGAGGAGTTCCTGAAAAACCTGGTTGAATGGCGATACCCTGACCTCGGTCCATTTACCCCTGCGATCCCCCCACCATTGAAAAGTATCCACCATCAGATCGGCGGTAAACGTTGATGCCATCGACAAACTCCAGGGACGGGCAGCGTCAGGATACCCCGGCACCTCCGCATTCTCCAGACATCGCTCAATGAAGGCCTGCCATTGGGCGCCCAATGCGGAGAGATACGCGTCCGGATACAGGGTGTCATCCGCCACCACCCGGCACAGAATCCCCTGCTTACCCGGAACAACGATCAGCCCGAACTCGAAATGCATGGGATCGTGAATGTCCACTGGAGTCACCTCCCAAAGGCGGCCTTCCTCCTGCCCCATTTTTTCTCCCAGAGGGTAGTTTTCAAAAACCACCGTCTGACGAATCAGTGAGGACCCGACTTCCACTGCGCCCTGCAGTTCCGCCAGTGAGAAAGCAAGATGGCGCTGCCCTTCGATTTGCTGGGTGCGAACCCGCTGCAAAACACTGGAAACGGATTCCCCTTCTTCCCATTGGACCCGGACCGGAACGGTATTGATGAGCAGTCCCACCATGGAATCCACTCCTTCAATACTGTCCGGTCGACCCGATACGGTTGCTCCGAAAACAGCATCGCGACATCCATTCAATTGTCCAAGAAAGAGTCCCCAGAAGGTTTGAAAAGCCTGATTCAAGGTGGCCCCATGCTGACGAGCCCATTGATCGAACCGACCCGTCAAGCTGGCATCGAGCTGCCACTCAAAGGAACGGGTGCGAATGTTGTCCTGTCCAAGCCGTGGAATAGCTGGCGGCACCGTTATCCCGGTCTGCGTCTCTGCCAATACCTCTTTCCAATAGGCTAAAGCTGCAGATGTATTCTGCTGCATCAACCATCGCAAATACCGGGAGATGGGAACCGCCGAAGCTAAACTCGGCCCATTGTGCGTCAAATGACGGTACGTCTGCTCCAGTTCTGCCCACAGGTTCCCACTCGACCATCCATCGAGAACCGCATGATGGAACCCAATGATGACCTCGTAGGCAGTATCCGGCAATGAAACCAGCGTCATCCGAAGGTTCATTCCCTGTGTCAGGTCAAAGCCCGCATTCCTCGCTTCCCGGCGAACCTGACTCAGGTTGTGGAGGACATCCTCCGCAGTCCACTTGGAGCCATCGACAAAGGCAAATGGAAGGGTTGCATTATTTGGAACCAGCAACACCGGTTGACCCAGGTCCCCATGATAGAAATGCCCGACGAGGTGCGGGTGACGTGTTCCCAGTGATTGCCAGGCTTTTCCGAAGATATCGGGATCCACCGATCCTCGCAAGCGGAGGCAAACCTGATCACAGTATGCCTCTGAATGGGTCTCGGCCATCGAATGGAAGAACATCCCCTGCTGCATCGGAGTAAGTGGAAGGATATCCTGAAGGGAGAAGGATGTCGCCTCGCGTATCGTATCCAATTCTTCGATACTCAAATGCGTTGCAGTAAAATCTGCAACGGACGGGACCGGGGCACTCTTTTTGAGCAAAGAAGCCAGTGTCTCCAATGCGTTGATCAAACTTTTCTTTAGATCATTTCTTTCGGAATCATTCAACAGTCCGACATGGTCCTCAATATGGATGCGAAGGCATCCATTGATCAGTTCGGCCACAAAATCCAAATTGAAAGGGGCTTTCAGATGTAAAGCCGTATTCTCTCCACACGGTTCATCGGCAGTAGTGGAAAACATTCCGGATGAACCGGTTTCGAATGATCCAAGAAAGTTGAAGCTGATTTGGGGATTCAAGGCTTCCAGCATGCCACCCTGCGCCGTTTCCGGATCAAGATAGCGGAGGATTCCAAATCCCGCACCCCGTCGAGGAACCGAGCGCAACCGGTCTTTTGTCGCCCGCAACAAGGTAAGCAAATCTTCATTCACACCTGCTTCGACGAGAACCGGATAGATACTGGTAAACCAGGCAACCGTCCGACTCAGATCAAGTGGCGCGATGGCATCTTCCCGGCCATGCCCCTCCATCGCGAGAAGTAATTCTCCTTTACCGGTAACCGCTTGCCAGGCCGACAGGAAGGCGGCACAGAGTATTTCCTGTGGCTGGGCAGCAGTTACCCGCCGGGCATCCTCCAGAAGTTGATTCGAGAGATTGGCCGGGAGTTCCAGATCAATGATTCCTCCGTGGCTGTCCGCTTTCGGCTGACAGGGCGGCGGGACCTTGGCCGCGAGACTGCGCCAATAATCAAGCTCATCCCGGAAACGCCCCTCCTGTCCAGCCTTTCGTGCAGCCAGCGACCATTGGCGAAAGGACGCAGGTTCCACTTCCAGCGCACCTCCCGCATAGGCTTGCTCAAGATCTTCAAGGAGAATTCTCCAGGAGATGCCATCCACTGCCCAGTGATGGACGACCAGCAACAGACGGTCACCATCATCCATTTGAAACAAAGCGGCCTTGAGCAAAGGACTGCCATTCAGTTGAAAGGACAGCTGAACTCTCCGGGCAGCCTCTTCAATCGCTTCAGAGACATGGGGGGAACTCCGAAGGTCATGACATGAAAGCACTGTTGCTGGCAATTCTTCGGATACCTGCTGAGTCCATTCACCACCTTCATTCTTGCTCAAAGCCACCCGCAGCATGGGATGAACAGCAAATACCGCATGAAGAGCCGACTCCAGTTTAGCTGGGTCTAATCGTTCACGGGCACGCAAAAATGTCGACTGATTGAAATGATGATAAGGCTCCTCGCTGCGGGACAGGAACCATTGTTGCACTGGGGTCAGAGGAACTTCTCCAAATGGTGAAACTTTTTGCCCGGCAGCCGCTTCAATCGGCCTGAGACAGTCCTTCAGTGCCGAGAAAGAGGGGTGCTCAAAGACATCCCGCAACTGCAAGGCAAAGCCGGCTTGCTTGAGTCGCGCCACCATCTGGATGGCTTTAATTGAATCCCCTCCCTGATGAAAGTAATCGGCATCAAGGGAAGCAACGGGCACACCCAGTACCTTGCGCCAAACTGAGGCCAAAGTCTGACTGGCAGCATCCTCTAGTTCCAGCGCTTCCCCTCCTTCCGGGCTTTCGCTGATACGCATCTCCGGCTCAGGCAAGGCCCCACGATGCACCTTGCCGCTGGCGTTGAGAGGCAAGGCCTCCATCCAGATGAAATGTGCCGGAACCATATAATCCGGCAACTCGCGTCCAAGAAAGCTTCTGAGATCACCGGCGGCATCCGTCTCGCCGACCAGATAAGCCAGCAACTCATGCGTTCCACCTCGTGGGCGAGCAATGACCACCGCTTGACGAATGACCGGATGTTCCCGCAAACGGGCCTCGATTTCGCCCAGCTCAATCCGGAAACCACGCACTTTCACTTGATCATCTCTTCGCCCGACAAAGATGATGCTTCCCGATTCATCCCATTTTGCAAAATCTCCGGTTCGATACAGCCGGGATCCAGGTTCGGAGGCAAAGGGATCGGGAACAAACAATTCTGCGGTCAAGCCGGGACGCTTGAGATAGCCGCGGGCAATCCCATCCCCCCCGCAATATAGTTCACCGACCACTCCCGGAGGAACCGGATGTCCACGCGGGTCGAGAATGTAAACAGTGGAATGCGCAATCGCCCGACCGATTGGAATATCACGGTCAAAGGTCTGGTTGACCTCATACCAGGTGGAGAAGGTGGTGTTTTCCGTTGGCCCATAGACATGGAGCAGCCGCAGCTCCGGTGCTGCGGAGCGCACCTTGTTGACATGAACCGTTGAGACCTTCTCTCCGCCCGTCAGCAAAGTCTTCAGACCGGCAAAAGCAGCGGGATTGAATTCTGCAATCTGGTTAAAGAGCCCGGTGGTCAGAAAACATGTATTCGCCTGGAATCTATCGAACAGATCTCCAAAGGCATCGATCGCGAGTATGCTTCGCCCTTCCGACAAACAACAACAGCCCCCATTGAGCAAAGGTCCCCATATTTCAAAGGTGGAGGCATCGAAGGCCAACGATCCGGTTTGCAGCACCCGATCCTCCGGCCCGAGCTGGACATAATCGGTGTTGCAGACGAGACGGACAACTGAGCGTTGTTCCACCAGCGTTCCCTTTGGTTTGCCCGTCGATCCGGAAGTGAAAATGATATAGGCAAGCTGATCCGCTCTGCCCCCCGCGTAAATTCCCTCCCCTTCGTTTGGAACCTCCTGTCCGCAAACCGCTGAAGCATCGAGAATATCCCCCCCCCATTCGGCAGGAACATTCTCTCCCCTATCAACAAAAAGAATACGGGTTTCCGCTTCCTCCAGAATACCCCGTTCGCGATCCTCAGGAGTATCTTCTTTCAATGGAAGATAACAACCACCTGCCTTGAGAATTCCCAAAATCACCGCAAGCATCAGGGGCGAACGCTCCATCCGTACTCCAACGGCTTCCTCCGGCCTGAGGGCTCGCTGGGCGACTAATAGATGGGCCACACGATCAGAGATCTGATCCAGCTTGCGATACGTCCACTTCCCGCCCTGAAATACTACAGCTGGAGCCTCCGGAGCCTTGGTCACTTGTTCCCGAAATAGCTGAACGATTCCCTGCCCGGAGGGATAAGGCTGCCGCTCTGGATTAAAACCATCCACCACACCGCGCAACTCATCGGCTCCCATCAGGGAAACATCGGCCAGCGACTGCGTTGAATCCGCACCCCAGGCCCGCACCAGGGAGCGAAATGTTTGCGCGAGGCGATCAATTGTATCCGGGCGGAAAAGTGCGGTGGCGTATTCAATATCCAGTTCGAAATCATTCCCGAACTGGGTAAAGTGAAATGTGAGGTCGACCTTGCTGGTTGCCTGATCGAGCTGAACCGGTTTCGTCTCCAGTCCATGCAGATTAAGCTGCTCGCTCGATCCATCGTTGAGTCCGATCATCACATCAAAAAGCGGCGAACGGGAGAGATCACGCTGGGGAGCCAACTGCTCCACAATCGCGTCAAAGGGAATCGCTTCATTCTCAAACCCCTGCAAGACCGTATCCCGGCAATGAATCAATAGCTCATGAAGATTCCAGCCCTCTTGCAAGCGGGCACGCAAAGCAAGGGTGTTGACAAATAAACCCACCTGCTTCTCCAGCTCCGGATGGATTCTTCCGGCAGCGGGAGCACCAACTACGAGATCGTTCTGTCCGCTCCAACGGTAGAGCAAGGCAACATAAAGGGCATAGAGGGTAATAAAACTGCTGGCTCCGGATTTGCGCGCCTCCTGCATCAGCGGCCCCATCTCTTCCGCCGTAAAGCGAAAATAGCGGTGCGCTCCATGAAAGCGCTGAACCGAGGGACGGATGAAGTCGGGATTCAGTTCGAGGGGCTCCGGCAATGCAGCGAGCTGATTCTTCCAATAGTCCCTTTGCTTGAAGGCATCGTCTCCCTTCAACCATTCCTGCAGCCAAAGCACATAGTCTGGGTATTGGAAGGAAAGCGGTTCAGGTGTATTCCCTTCTCCACTACATTCCAACCGATAATACAATTCCAGAGACTGGCTAAGCAAAGGCAGCGACCAGCCATCACAAACGATATGATGGAGCGCGATAACCAGGCCCGTCACCGTATCACTAATCCGCCCACAGGCCGCCCGAAGAGGAAACCCTTCGACAAGATCAAAAGCGGAACTGGCATAATGTGAGGCTGCCCGTTGAAAGGCGTCGTCACCGGAAGTATCCAGCCCCAAGGAATCCAGCTGCCAGGATTCGACATCATCCCGTACTCTCTGACAGGCCCCGTCCTCATTTTCAAAAAACTGCAGCCGCAAAACCGCGAAGTGCTGAATCATGCGTCGGAATGCCCGTTCCAGTGCGGCAACATTCAGGCGCCCGTCCAGCAAACAGGCAAAGGATACATTGTAGGCAGTCTGCGCCTCCGGAGAAAGCTGACCGACCACCCACAAGCGCTCCTGCGAAGGACTCAAGGGGTAGTCCTTTCGTTCCGGATGTGCGGGGATAGCCGATCTGGAAACAGTCTCTGCATCCAGCTGCTTTCCGGCTTTCTGCTCCGCCAGTTTACGACGCAGCAACTCACGCTGGGCAGGAGTCAGGTTTTTCAGTCGCTCTTGAATATCCGGCTTCATCTTCACGCTTCAGGCCGCTCAGTCTTCCAGTGCATCCAGTTGAGCCTGCAGCTCTTCCGGAGATAAACCCTCCATCAATGCTTCAAGGTCTTCATCAAGGGTGGCTTCCGCCGATGATTCCGGAGCCATCAATGCCGCCTGCTCAGCCACCGTAGGACAAGCAAACAGATCGCGTAGACTGAACTGCCAGCCATGGCGTTGCTCAAGCAGACCGGCGAGGCGCACTGCCTTGAGACTTTGACCACCCACTTCGAAGAAATTTTGATCCACACCAACTCTGTCCAGTTGCAAGACTTCACACCAGGCAGCGGCGATTTCACGCTCTGCAGGGGTGCGGGGCTCCACCAGGACAGTTTCTGTTGCCTCCTTACCTGGCTCGGGCAATGCCTTTCGGTCAATCTTACCGTTAGCAGTCAGGGGTATGGTATCGACCCACGTAAACCATCCGGGGATCATGTATTCCGGCAAACGGGTGGAGAGGTGCTCGCGAATTCGGCTGTTGGCAACTTCCTTTCCTACCAGCCAGGCCGCCAGACCTGTCTGCCCATTGCTCTCCACCCGAGGCAGAACCACGGACTTCTCCACCCCTGGAAGCGAGAGGAGCGCCAGTTCGATCTCTCCGGTTTCCACCCGAAAGCCGCGAACCTGCACCTGATGATCATTGCGACCCAGGTATTCCAGCACCCCATCCGGACGCAGGCGGCCCAGATCACCGGTCCGATACAGCTTTCGATCCGGTTCAAAGGGATGCGGGACAAAGCGGGCTTCATTCAATTCTGGGCGGTTTAAATAGCCAAGACAGACACCGCTGCCTCCCACATAGAGTTCACCCGCAACACCAACCGGTAAGGGATTCATCCCTTCATCGAGGATCCAGACCTGCGTCTCCGGCAGAGGACGTCCAATCAAACTGCGTCCACTCCCCTCCGCAATCTCCGCTTCAGTCACACGGTGATAGCTAACATGCACAGTGGTTTCAGTAATTCCATACATGTTGATCAAGGCGACCTTGCCCAAAGCATAGCGTCGGCCCCAAGCCTCCAGATAACGGGCTTCCAGCTTATCTCCTCCAAAAATCACATAACGAAGATGCTGCGACAAATCGGTCTTCCGACGCAGAGCTTCTTCAGCGAAAGTGTAAAAGGCGGCTGGCGTCTGGTTGAGCACTGTTACTCCCTCGCGGGCTACCAAATCGACAAAGCGACGTGTATCCCGGATCTCATCACGACTTGGGACAATCACCCGTCCGCCGTTCAACAGGGCTCCATACATTTCCCAAACGGAGAAATCAAAGCAGAAGGAATGCGCAACCACCCAGACATCGTTTTCATTGAAATCAAAGTCATGCTGTTCGTTGCGCATCAGACGTACTACATTGCGGTGGCTGATCCGGCATCCTTTCGGCTGACCGGTGGATCCTGATGTATAGATGATGTATAGCGGATCACGCGGTACTGCACGGACCAGAGGCTCTTCAGCCGAAATCTGCTTGAGCTTATTCACATCGACCGAAGTTTGCACAGGAACCGGAATTGGACGTTTGGAATGCGTCAGGGCAAGCTTTGCTCCACAATCCTCAACCATAAAGCGCAGACGGTCTGCAGGATAGACCGGATCCAGCGGCACATAGACCCCACCCGCTTTGGCAATACCCAGCAGCGCGGCAATCATCCGTGCATCCCGATCCAGCCAGACAACCACAGAATCTCCCACCGAAATGCCCTCAGCGATCAAAGCATTGGCTATCTGATTGGAGAGTTTATCCAGCTCTTGATACGTTAGGCTCACCTTGCCATCACTGACTGCAACACGCTTTCCAAAAAGTCGCACCTGTTCCGAGAAAAGGGAAACGACGGTCGCCTCCCGCGGAAAGACGGTCCGGGTATCATTCCACGTCTCTATCATTCGCATATCGCGTTCTGAGACGATGGACAACGCTGCGCAGGGGGCTTCCGGGTTGCGCAAGACCGAATCGATCAGCGTCTGCAAATTATCTCCCAGTTGCTCAATCAGCTGCCGGGGATACACTGCGGCGTTGAAAGTAAACTGGACTTCCAGTCCGTTATTCGGCACCGCCACCAGATTAAAGTCATAATGCGTGCGCTCGAATCCGGCAACATCCCGCAGATGTAATCCGGTGGAAGTATCTGTCATCGAACCGGAACGCATGGCGGCATCCATTGGGTAATTCTCCATTACCACAAGGTGATCAAAGCACGTGCGCAGTTGACTGGCCTGTTCTTGAATTTCAGCCAGGGAGACATACTCATGGGGACGACGGGCATGAAGCTCCTGCTGCAGTTGCTTGAGCGCGGCCATGAACGAAGTCGATTCCTCTAAGCGGAAACGAACAGGAGTCGCATTGATGAAGAGCCCGACCATGCGCTCAATCTCCGGGACACTTTCCGGACGACCGGAGACAATTGATCCAAAGACGACATCCCGCCGGTTGTTATAGCGACAAAGCAGCGTTCCCCAAAGGGCCTGCAGTATGGTGGCTGGAGTCGTTCTGGCTTCAGCAGCCAATGCGCACAAACGCTCCCAGTCGTCAGGGGAAATCCGGGTAGTGACTTCCGCATGCTTATAGTCCCCGGGCTTGGGTGTCTCCATCCGTGGCAAAGAGGCCAATTCGTCATAATTGGAAAGGTAGCCTTTCCAATAATCGATGGAGGTCCCTTTGTTCTGAGCCAAAAGCCAATCCCAGTACTTCATGTAGTCGGGGACTTTAGGCAGCTTGGCCTCCTTAAATTGCTTTTCCGCAGCATAGAAGGCCATCAACTCATCATAAAGAATACCAATGCACCAGCCATCCATTAGAATGTGATGATGGCTCCAGACCACCCGATGCAGTGAATCCCCAAGACGAATCAGTGAAATCCGTAGCAAAGGTCCCGTCTGCAAATCAAAACCCTTTTCGCGGTCTGATTTATAAAATGCATCCAAGGCCTCGATTTGATCCTCTTTTCCAAGTTTTGAAAAATCCTCAAAGGCTACCGGAACCTTCTGCTCGCGCAAAACAACCTGCACCGGTTGTTCCAGTTCACGATGGTCAAAAACGGATCTCAGAACCGGATGACGTTCCGAAAGCCGCTGCCAGGCACGTTCAAAAGCCGAACGATCCAATTTTCCCTCCAGGGAGAAAGACATTTGCTCGAAGTAGGCATCTGAAGCTCGATCCCGTCCTGACTCAAAATACAGCCCTTCCTGCATGGCAGTAAGCGGATAAAGATCTTCCACCAGCTCAGGTTTGATGCCCGCCTTGGCCAGAAATCGCTGATACTGTGCAGAAGTCGGCTGTATCAGACTGAAATCACAGGCCTCACGGGCCACTCGTCCCATCCGGAGGGATTCCAAAATCATTGCTTCAAGCCGAGCCTGAAATGCCCACAAGAAGGAGCGTGCTTTCTCCTGCGAAAAGCGGACGCTATCGTATTCAAGAATCCAATACAGTTTGCCGTCATTTACCCATCCAAAGAGGTTTAATGCAAACACCGGTTTCTGGTGGGGACCTCCTTCAAAGCCCGGAACCCGCGCCGAGAGAATGGCCAAGGACTCATCGCCCCCTCCTTTTAGTTCACCGAGGAAGTTGAATGAAATTTCCGGCTCCGCGAGATCGGACAGCGGACTGTCAGGAATCTCCCGCAGGAACAAATAACCCGCTCCGTTATGAGGAATGCGACGGAGATTCGCCTTAGTCGTTTGAATCCACTCACGGTAACCGGATTGGTTTCCAGCTGGAAAGCGAACCGGATAATGACTGGTAAACCAGCCAACCGTCCGTGCATAATCCCGTTTGCTGATACTTGGATCCCGTCCGTGACTTTCCAGCATGAGGTAAAGATCCTGACCGGGATTCCAACTGCCGTAGGCTTCCCGCAAAGCACTCAACATCAGTTCATTTCCACGGCAAGACATCAGCGCATTGGCCTGTGAAAGAGCCTGAGTGGCGAATTTCCCATCCATTTCTACGGAGAGCCTTGTCATTTGCCGTGAACTGGAGGCCTCCCCTGCACCGGTATCCGGCAATTTGGGGAGACCTGCCTGGCAGACCGATTTCCAATAAGTCTCATCCCCCGAAAAAGCACCGTTGAGTAGAGCGTCTTCCTGCACCCGAACCCAGCCGCCAAAGGGTATCGGCGTGTCCGCCCAAGTTGGAAGCGCTCCGTTCAGTATGGCCTTCAAGGCATGGTTCAGATCATCGATCAAGATGCGCCATGAGATACCATCCACCAGAAGGTGATGCACCACCAGCAGCAGACGGGAACGACTGCCTTCCTTGACCATGATCGCTTTAGACAAGCGATTCTCCCCAAGAGAGAGCGTGGCCTGATGCTCACGCTCAATTGCTTCCAGATCCGCGTCATTCTTAACAGCAAGCTGCTCAAACTGCGGAAAAACCGGCTCCTCCATTCGCGTCTGGAACCAGTCACCCCGGGCATCCTTGCGGAATCGAAGTGCAAACACATCATGACGACTCCATACGGACTTGAGCCCCTGTTCGAGATGTGCTTGTTCCACTTTGCCATCAAGATCCAGCCAAACGGAGAGATTAAAGTGATCAGGATGTGCTGCGAACTTCCGGAAAAACCAGCGCTGAATCATGCTCAAAGGATAGTGGGTGTTGCCGTCTTCCTGCTCGATCCCTTCCACCGCACGATTGAGTAAAGGAGCCTGGGTTGCGATAGTCGGGGCTTCGAAGATCATCTGCATGTCCAGTTGCCAGCCTCGCTTGGCCAAGCGCGACACCAGCATAATACCCTTGATCGAGTCCCCTCCCAACCGGAAGTAATCATCATGGCGTCCGATCGAACTGATTTGCAGGACTTCCTGCCAGACTTCGGCCAGAACCTCTTCCCGTTTGCCCGACGGAGTCCCGGCTTCACTCGTAACTCCATCTGTCGTTGAGGGCAGAGGCAGCGCACTTGTATCCACTTTTCCACTGCGATTGCGCGGAATCTCCGTCAGCTTCATCATCACCGTCGGCACCATATAGGCAGGCAGCCTTCCGGACAGCTCCTGCCGCAGCACCTTTTCATCGTACCCATTCTTCGGCACGATGTAAGCCGCAAGTTGGGCATCACCCGTTGAAAGAGTGACAATACGGACAGTCGCCTCTTTAACGCCGTTATTCGCCAGTAGGGCATTCTCAATTTCACCCAGCTCTATCCGGTAACCGTGAAGTTTAACCTGGCCGTCGATGCGGCCTTCGAAAAGCAACTCTCCCTTTTCAGTCCATCGGGCATAGTCCCCGGTGCGATAGATGCGGATGGATGGATTCCACGGAGCAGGAACAAATGCTTTGTCGGTCAGATCCTGACGCCCCAGATAGCCACGTGCGAGACCTGGACCAGCCACCACCAGTTCCCCCCGGATACCCGGAGGACAGATAGCTCCATTTGGTTCCAGAACCACAACATCATGCCCAGCCACCGGTTTTCCAATGGTCACTTCCGGGGAATCCGCAAACAGTTCTCCACAAGTAGTCACCACACTGTTCTCGGTCGGTCCGTATTCGTTGAAGAGCCGGACTTTTGGGAGTTTTTCAAAGTGCTTTTGCAGCAGGCTGAGGGTGGTGGCTTCGCCAGCCAGCGTCACAAAACGCAGGGCTTTGAGGTCACTCGCCATTTCTTCGAGAAAGAGTCCATAGAGACTCGGGGTCAGCAACAGATTGGTGATTCGATGCGAACGAATCGTCTCCCGAAGCACATTGAGATCGCGCTTGGAGGAAGTAGGCAAGAGCACAAGACGCCCCCCACTGAAAAGAACCGGGAAAATATCAAGCAGGGATGCATCAAAGGCATAGGATGGCATCTGCAAGGTGATATCTGCGGAGGAGAAATCGTAATAATCCACTCGCCAGTTGATGCTGTGGAGGATGGCCTGATGTTCGATCTCGACCCCTTTCGGGGTGCCAGTACTACCCGAAGTATAGATTACATAGGCAAGATCCTGAGGCTTAGGCCGGGGTAATTCCACCTCACCTCCGGGTTCTTGTGGAAAAGCCGTAATCTGTTTTGCGGGAACGGACAGTTCGTCCGAAAGTTCCCGATCAGTGAGAATCAAGGATGCCTCAGAGTCCCTCACAAAAAAGGCAACACGATCGATAGGATTTTGCGGATCGATCGGAACATAGGCGGCACCAGCCCGCAGCACACCGAAAATCGCGATCACCATGGCTTCAGTGGAATCCAGCAACAAGGCTACTTTGCTGCCGACCCCAATGCCCTCCCGACAGAGGCTTTCGGCAAGAGCCAGCGAACGTTCATCAAGAGAATCATAAGTCAATGAGCGCTTTTCACACTCCAGAGCGATGGCATCACCGTATTGCAGACTGGCATCTTCCCAGGCACGCACCAGTGTCGGCTCTTCCGGATCCTCTACCGGGGGTTGATTGAATTCCTTGAATACCCGCTGAACAGACTCCGGATCCCAGATTTGCAGTTGCGCTAGTGGTGCATCTGTTTGACGGACGACTGCAGCAAGTAGCCGCTCAAAGGCACCCATCCAGACTTGGATGGTATCTTCACGAAACAGTGAAGTCGCGTAGTGAAAAGCCACATTGAGATATCCATCCTCGCGGATAACATCGATATTGAAATCGAACATCCCCGAACCCTCAAACTGATCAATCGAGCGAATGGTCAAATCACGCGTTTGGAGCAGACGGTCGTCCGCATTCTCATAGGCAAACATGACATCAAACAATGGATTGCGCCCGGGAACATGACGTTGGCCGGATATGGCAACCATTCTTTCATATGGATAATCCTGATGCTCATAAGCACCCAGACAGACATCGCGCACCTGCTGCAGAAAGTCTTTGAATGGTATTTCCGCTTGCGGCCGGAATCGCAGGGGCAAGGAGTTCACAAACATCCCGACTACTGCATCGTTCTCTGTGCCCGGCCGACCTGCTACCGGCAAACCAATCGTGAGATCGTTGGCACCGGACAAGCGATGCAGCAAGACGGCAAAGGCAGAGGTCAGTACCATGAATAGAGACACACCCTGCGCTCGAGCCAGTTTCTCCAACGCTTCGGTCTGGGCCGGTGGAATGCGTAACAGCTTACGGTCCCCCCGGAAATCAGCGACATGCGGCCGAACTTTGTCCAGCGGGAGTTCCAGCAGCGGATACTCCCCCTCCAACTGTTTGCGCCAATAAGCCTCTTCCTTGCTGAAGGAATCAGAAGCTTCAAATGCCGCCAAATCCAGCATGGCATGCCGATATTGGCGGGCTACCGGTTTGAGAACATCACCATCATAAATCCGGGCAAACTCGTTCAAGATGGTGTTCATCGACAGTCCGTCCGCAGCGATGTGATGCACATCAATGAGCAGCCAATGGCGGCCTTCGTCCACCTCGGCGAGTCCCACCCTCAAGAGAGGTGGCTCGGAGAGCTCAAAAGGACGGATAAATGACTGAATCAGTTCATCGGGTGAACGCCCTGCCCCATCGATTTTCTCAATGAAGAAACGGGGCTCTTCGAGCAACCAGGCTTTGGGTTCATCTCCAATCAGGACAAACGCAGTGCGTAAGCTCTCATGCCGACGAATGATCTCATGGAAGGCGTCTTCCACCTTGAATGCATCCACCTGCCCTTCGATTTCCCATATCCCGGACAAGTGATAAGGAAATTCCGCCGCGTCGCGCTGACAAAGGGCAAACAAGCGTCGCTGGACCGAAGACAAAGGATATACCCGTCGCGGAGCAACTTGACCCGCTTTAAAGGTGAATCCAGCAGCGCGCATTTCTTCCACTGCTTCCCGGACGGCATCCACAAAACCCATCAGATCTGATTCAGAGTGCTCTGTAGAAACACAGCAAATACGCTGTTCCCAAGTATAATATCCTTTCAGGGTCAGCAGATAGAAAAACACTTCCATCTCAAACGACTGATCCCCCAGACCTTCAAACCGGAATTGCGACCCGAAGCTGGCCACCCGCATGGCGACTGAAGCCTCTTCGAGGAAGGCATTGAGTGCACGCACCATGCGATCTGTGCGTTTATTGACGCGCTGATGCAGGCTAACGCCTTTCTCCAGCATGTGATCCAGGGAAGCATTGGCCGCCGCCAGCGCCAGTGGATGCCGATTGTGGGTGCCACCAGTAAAGATCAGGCGATCTCCCGGAACGGATTCATCATCGAAGTCCCAATAGCCACCATCAATGTGATCCAGATAGCGGGCTTTGCCAGCGATGGCTGCCAGTGGCAGGCCGCCCCCTACGACTTTTCCGTAGGTCACGATGTCCGCTTTGACCCCAAACCAAGCTTGAGCACCGGCCGGATCAATTCGAAAACCGTTAATCATCTCATCAAAAATCAAGGCGATGTCGAGCTCTGCGGTCAGCTTACGCAGGCGCTTCAGAAAGCGGTGCGGTTGAAACCCTGGGCGACGACTTTGCACCGGCTCCACCATCACAGCAGCCAATTGATCGGCATGAGCCCGGATCTGGTCCAGAGCCTCTTCACTACCGTAATCGAGGATCAGTGCGTTCTGCACCACACTGGAGGGAATCCCGGGAGAGATAGGTTGAGGACCTTCTTCTCCAGGAATCGCCAACACTTCACTGCCAATTCCGTGATATGCACCACCAAATTGTGCAATCAACGGTTTTCCGTGTTCGGCGCGGGCAATTCGCTGGGCAAGGAGGACGGCACCCGATCCTGTGATAGCAAGACTGGCTCGCTCACAACCAGTCAGGCGACAAATCTTTTCCGCCACGATTCCTGCCAAATCCGACTGTGGACCCAGAGCCGAACTGCGCTCCAACTGGTGGTGAATAGCTTCATTGATGAATGAGGGCTTATGCCCGAAAAAGTGTACCCCCATCCCCATTGCGAAGTCGATGTATTCATTGCCATCGACATCCCAAATACGCGCGCCGGCAGCGCGTTCACAGACGATCGGATACTTGAAATCTTTCAGACTTTTCTTGAACTGAAGGCTTCCTTTCCAGTCTGCCAAAGGTTTTCTCCATTGGCGGGTAAGTTGCTTGCTCTGAGCCGTGTGACCATTGTATCGCTTTGCCAGATCCTTGAGAAATCTCTTCTGCGCATCGCTCAGACCGGGATGCTCTTCCCGCTCCATGCCCCCGAAATTACTCGTCATTCTGGAGTCGGTATTGAGCGGATTCAATGGTTTGGGAACCCTTTTCGGGGTGGCAACAGGAGAAGGTGTTTCCAAAGTTTGTTTCCCCAGATAGGCTTCCAGCATGGGAAGCAACTGGGCGATCATCCTGCCCAATGGATCGTTGTTTTCCGTTGCTACCGGGACAGGTTCAATCTTGCTCTCGCCCCGTACCGGTGCAGGTTGCGGAGCATCTGCCTTCTCCATGACCGGTGCTTTTCCTTCGGCCAGAATAAAGTCGCGGAGTGCGCCAAGGCGATGCAACTCATCATAAAAACGGCGAAGAGGCACATCAATGGTGTAGCGTTTTTCCAAGACGCGCCCCATCCGGACAAACATAAGGGAATCCAAGCCCATTTCCAGCAGGCTGGTCTCAGGACGGAGATCTCCAGCCTCCAGTCCACTTACTTCGCAGATTACTGAAACAATATCTTCATAAACAGACTGGGCATCAAAAGGCAGTGCAGACTCCGGAACAATTTCCACCACTTCCTCAACGGAGGCCGGAATCGCTGCGGGTTGTTCAGCTGAATGAATGGCAAGAGATTCCAGAGTGAGGTTGGCCACCGAATCAAACCAGTGGCGTTTTCGTTGAAAAGCGTAGGTAGGAAGATCGGAAACTTTACCCCGGGAACGTCCGGGAAACACTTTGGCCCAGTCTATCTCAAAGCCACCTGTCCATAGCAGTCCAAGGCTGTCCAGCAAGCAGGCTATGTCGTCAAATCCCCGGCGCAGACTGGGAACCCATTTCGATTGAGACTTCGCTTGCTCTCTCACTTCACGAAAGCAAAGGTCCAGCCCGATGAGGGTTGGTTCAGGACCAATCTCTACCAGAAAATCCATCTGCTGCCGATGCAGCAAGCTCATGCTTTCATTGAACCGAACACTTTGTTGGAGATGTTTTACCCAATACTCCGGAGAGGCAATCGAGTCATCCGCCAATTGGCCGGTAACATTGGAAATCAGAGGGATGGAAGGTTCCTGGAAGGTCACACTCTTCAAGACCTTGCGAAACGCGGGAAGAACCGGTTTGGTTAAAGGGGAGTGAAAAGCATGAGAGATACGCATCCGGACAGAACGCAGGCCAGCAGCATCCACCCGTTTCTCCATTTCCGCGATGGAATCCACAGATCCTGAGACAAGAATAATGCCGGGCCCATTCACCGCAGCGATGGCAAGTGACTGGGACTCCGACTGTATCAACCCGGCCACGACAGCTTCGTCTCCAAAGACCGTCAACATGGCACCGGGCGAAGACAGTTCTTCCATCAGGCTTCCCCGGGCGGCGATCATTTTCAAACCATCTTCAAGTGAAAACACCCCGGCCACGCAAGCTGCCGCATATTCACCAACGCTATGTCCAAGCACGAAAGACGGCTGCAACCCCCAGGACTGCCAAAGGCGAGCCAGAGCGTATTCCACCACAAAAAGCGCTGGTTGGGTGAAGCGGGTTTCATCCACTTTCGATGGAACATCGGCGTTCCGCAATTGATCGAAAAGCCCCTCCCCTTTATGGCTGGGGGTTGCTGAATCCGCTTCTTCAAACAAAACAGCACGCAGATCTGTTCCAATCAGGGAAACAAGTTTGTCCGCACATTCGTCAATAATGGAGCGAAAGTATTCATTCTGCAAATACAGGCGGTGGGCCATTCCAGCGTATTGGGCTCCTTGCCCTGTAAACACAAAGGCCACTGCCGGATCTTCCTTGGCCAGTCCATGTTGTACACCCTTGGCCTTTCCTTTATTGGCAAATTGTCGCAACTTTTCCCGGGTTTCATCGACATTTTCAGCAACCATTGCCAGGCGATCGGAAAAGGCAAAACGTCCATGGCGAAGGGTTGCCGCAATGGAACCCAGCGGAACCTGCGGATGCGCCTCCACATAATCCATCAAGCGAGCCGCATTGGCTTTGAGGGCATCCTGCCCCTTACCAGACAGGACCAAGATATCCGGGCCAACATCCACATTTTCTTCCGGCGATACATTGGACAAGGGAGCTTCCGCCAGCACGATGTGAGCGTTGGTTCCGGCAAAACCAAAGCCATTGATCCCGGCAATGCGTCTGCGTTCACCTCTTGGCCAGGCTTCCATTTGCGTGACAACCTGAAGAGGATAACGATCCCAGTCGATGTGTGGGCTGGGCTGATTAAAATTGCGATGGGGTGGCAGTAGTTCCTTTTTCAGAGAGAGGATTACCTTGATCAGGCTGGCCATCCCTGCCGCGGCCTCAAGGTGTCCAAAGTTGGTCTTAACGGATCCTAGCTGCAAGGGTTTACCCTTTTTCCCACGATCCTGAAAGACTTCCCCGAGGGCATTTGCTTCAATCGGGTCACCCAAGGGAGTTGCCGTTCCATGGGTTTCCACATAATCGACCGCATCCGGAGTGATCCCGGCCCTTTCCAGGGCACGACGCACGACCCGCTGCTGGGACGGACCGCTGGGAACGGTCAAGCCTCCGCTGCCGCCATCCTGATTGGTGGCGGAACCAAGAACCAGCGCTTGAATCACATCCCCAGCCTGCTCGGCATCCGTTTGCCGCTTGAGCAGGAGCATGCCACCCCCTTCACCACGTGCATACCCATGGGCATTGGTATCAAAAGTGAAGCACTGTCCATCAGACGCCAGTAATCCTGAGCGGGCGAAATTGAGGCTAAGCTGGGGGCTGAGGATGCGGTTGACGCCCCCGACCAAGGCTGCTTCGCACTCTCCTTTGCGCAAACTTTCACAGGCTAGATGCAAGGCCACAAGAGATGAGGAACAAGCCGTATCCACGACCAGTGAGGGTCCAGTCACTTTGAGAAAATAGGATAATCGCCCCGCCGCCGGGCTTTGGGTGGCACCCGTTCCGAAATAAGGATCAATCTCGGTTTCGCCGCCCGGTTGAAATAGTTTAAGAGCATAATCAATTCCACTCAGTCCGACAAAAACCCCGACTTCCTTGCCCGCTAGTTCAGTTGGAGAAATGGCCGCTTGTTCAAGACATTCCCAGGCCAGTTCGAGCAAAAGACGCTGTTGCGGGTCCAAGCTGCGGGCTTCCTTGGGGGAGATCCCAAAAAAAAGCGGGTCGAAGGCTTCCGGGTTATCGACAAAGCCTGCCAGATGGACACCGGCAGATCCTGCCTCTTCACTGGCATCAGCATAGCGCCCAAAGGCACTACGCCGATCATCCGGCACCGAGGTGATCCCGCTTTCCGCTGATTCCAATAGATTCCAGAACGCCTCCGGATTTTCGCTTTTACCGGGGAAGCGGCAGGACATCCCCACGACAGCGATTGGCTCGCGCAACTCGGATTTAAGCGCGGCGTTCTCTGATTTCAGGCGGCGGAGCTCGGAGAGCGCCTTGGCCATCAGTTCCTGATTGGATTGGCTCATGGATGACAAATTTGTATCGAAAAATTCAGAACGTTAAGACGCAGGAGTGGATCATTCTCCAATAGAGAAGTCCGTTCACATCGGCTCGATTTCCATCTTCAAATAGCCTGGGAAAGGAGGGATAGAGGAAAGGTCATTTTCAAGGATACTCACACCATTCTCCTCTCCGATTTCCTGAAATCCGGCAAAGCGGTAAGTGACATACATCATGCGGTTACGATCAGTGGGACGAAAGCGGGCCCTCAGGGCAACACCCGCAGCAGAAGCTTGTTCACGTAAGTAAGTGATAAAGGCACCCCCTACCCCTCGACTCATCACCCGACAAGACATCAAAAGCAGGCGGATATTCCATACGGAGTTTTCGCATTCAAGCAGGACAACACCGATTTTGCCATAACCGCCAAAGCGATCGGTCAATCCGGCAACCAACAACTTGTGGTTGGGGGATTGTCGCAGGATTTCCAGTTCATCGTAGGAAAAGCTTTCTCCGGTTGTATTCAACTGGTGGGTACGTTGGGTCAACTCCTCCACCCGCTTGAGGTCCTCGGGTCCAGCCGGGGCAATGGTAAAGACCATTTCCAAGGAGGCGAGAAAGGCATCACTGGGTCCAGCAAAGGATTCTTCCGCTTGCTTGCGTTGAATATCGAGCTGATAGAGTTTGCGCCGCTGGCTGGAGTCACTGGTGATGAAACGTGGAATAAACTCCTCACGACCCAGCAGTTTCAAGGGCTCTTCGGCGGAAAATGTCCGCACCAGAGGATGGGTAAAACGCACTTCATCGCGCTCGAAAGGCTGGTCATCAATGAAGGCGAATGTATCCAAGCCGATGTTGAGAGATTCAGCGATGGCACGGATGGACTCCGATTTAGGCCCCCAATTGATGTGGGGAAAAAGAAAGTATTCTGAAAGTCCCAGGGCTTCCAGTTTTGGCCATGCCAGATCATGGTCATTCTTGCTCGCCACCGACTGTAGAATTCCACGTTGATCAAGCAGGCGAATGGCTTCGGCCACTTCCGGCCGGAGGTGGACATCATCACCCTCGCTGATCACACCATCCCAGACGGTATGGTCGAGATCCCAAACGACGCATTTGATTTTCTGTGCTGTACGAATATGGGCAGCATCGGTCTTGGACGCGGGAGAAAAACTCATGATTTCTTGCGTTTGGCTTTTCTAAACTCAAATGCTCCGTTCTGAGCGATCAGAAGCTGTTGGATCTGATTGGTTCCTTCGATGATCTCAGTGATTTTGGCATCGCGAAAATAGCGTTGAACGGGAAACTCAGCGGAACATCCGTTGGCTCCATGGATCTGCACCGCATCATTTGCAGCTCGTGTTGCCGCATTGGAGGTGAAATATTTTGCCACCATGGTTTCAGCGATGGAAGCTGGATCTCCCGATTCCCGAAGCGAGGCCGCATGCGCACACAGTGCTTTGGATGCCTTATAGTCCGTTGTCATGTTGGCCAGCAGTTCCCGGATAAGCTGGTGATGACCGATAGCATTGCCAAACTGCTGGCGTTGTCTTGAGTAATCAAAGGAGGCCTCCAGACAGGCTCGGATCAAGCCTGTTGCCCCATTGGCGATGTAGAATCGGCCTAAATCGAGGGAAGATCCGACCACATGGGAAAATCCGGTGCCCACACTTCCCAACAAGTGATCGGCAGGCAGACGAACATTTTCAAATCTCAGTTTCGCCAGCATGGCAGCACGAAACCCGAGCATGTCTTGAATGGGCTCAACAAAAAGACCCGGCGTGTTGCGGGGAACAAGGACCGCAGTTGGTTTCTCTTCAAATTGAGCAAAGACAACATAGAGGTCGGCCAACTGCGCCCCGGAGATCCATTTTTTCTCTCCATTGAGAATCCAGTCGTCACCATCCTGCGTCAATTGAGTCGTGATATGGCGTGCATCACTTCCGACTCCAGGTTCACTCAGGGCAAACGCGCCGAAAAGGTCACCTCGCAAGAGCGATGGCAGCCAGCGTTCCTGTTGCTTCTGGGTTCCCCAACGTCCGAGGGCATGCACGGTCATGCCGTGCACTGTCAACAGGCTGAGCAGCGACAGGCTTCCCCGCCCCACTTCTTCAAGGATACTTCCTTGAACATGCGCTGGCACCACTTCGGCATGATCAGCGGAACAGGATGCCACCCGCAAAAGGCCGGCTTCAGCTATTTCCTTGAGAAAGGAACGGGGAATCGCCTGATCACGATCCCACTGATCAGCAACCGGCATCACTGCCGAGTCAATCCATTGGCGGACAGATGAGACAGCATCCGTGCTCATGCCGCATTTTCCTTCGACTCGACCAGGCGGTCAATGGCCTCTATCGAGCTGAAATTGGAGAGATTGAGTTCATCATTGCCGAAGCGGAGGGAAAACTCCTTTTCGAGAAAAAGTACCAGTTGCATCGCCATGAGCGAATTCACCAATCCCAACTCGAAGATGTTATCCTGATTCGAGAATTCGGCATCGCCAACAAAGGTTTCGAGGAATTCACGGATACGGGTCTTACGGTCTGCCTGGGTCATAGTTAGTTGTTGAAGGTTGGATATTTGAAAAAGCCCTGGCCGCTCTTCCGGCCATGGAGTCCGGCATCGACCATCTTCTTGAGTAAAGGGGCGGGCCGGAATTTCGGATCGTTGTAGCTCTCATAGAGCACATCGAGAGAGTACAAAATGGTATCAAGGCCGATCAGGTCTCCAGTGGCCAAAGGCCCCATTTTATGGCCAAAACACTCCACAAATACTTTATCGACATCGGCCGGGGCAGCCACCTGATCCTGAATGAGGAAAACCGCCTCATTGATCGTCAGCATCAGCACACGATTGGAAACAAAGCCTGGCATATCGTTCACCAAAACCGACTTTTTGCCCATCTGCCCGAGCAGGACACGGGTGGCTTCGAGTGAGGCTTCGCTGGTGTGAAAACCGCGGATCAGTTCGACCGTCGGTTTCATCGGCACCGGGTTCATAAAATGTATCCCCACCACCTTATCCGGTCGTGTGGTGGCCGAGGCGATCCGTGTGATGGAAATGGCCGATGTGTTGGCGGCAAAGATACACTCCGGACCACATATTTTATCGATTTGGCGGTAAATCGGCGCTTTGATGTCCCACTTCTCCACTACATTCTCGATCACATACTCACATTCTGCCAATACTTCGATGTTCTCAGTGAATCGAATTCGACCAAGAACCGTATCGAGGTCTTCACTTCGAGTCTCCTGTTTCATCATACCAGCAAAGCGCACATTGTTACGAATGGTGTTTTCCGCTTTGGTCAATGCACCCGGGCTGTGATCGACGAGAACAACGTTCATGCCACGCTGCGCTAAATTCTGGGCGACTCCTGAGCCCATAACGCCAGCGCCGATGACTCCAATAGTTTGATACTTCATTCTTGAGAGATATTAAGTTTCGGTTGGTTTGAGTTCAGTCTGCCAGTTCCCGGGCAAGCTGAGCAGCGAGATCTTCTTCGACGGCAGCTTCATCCGTAGCCGTGACCCTTTCACTGGCAGTCTCGGAAACTGTATCCACCGGCCCCAACAGCTCGCTGGCCAGGTATCCGGCCATGGCCTGGGCAGTGGGATAATCAAAGGCCAAGGTCGCCCGCAAACTCAGGCCGAGGCGTTGTTGGAGACGGTTCTTTACATCCACCGCCATGAGAGAATCCAATCCCATGTCGAAAAGCCCCTTATCCCTTCCTACATCCCGATAGGATGCGAGCCCGAGGACTGTCGCAATGGTTTCGCGAATGAGACGCTCAATCTCGGTTTCACAGGTAAAGACGGGGGTTGTATCTTCCGAAGCTGAAACGATGGGAGCAAGCTCCTGTTCCGGCATGAGCAGGCGGTGAAAGGCCTGAGCCGCAGGCAACAAGCTGTGGACATACTCATTGCGGTCGATAGACAAAACACCGACCACCGGATGGGAGGTATTCAGCAGTCGACCCAGCTGCCGGAGGGCATCCATCGGACGCACCATACGCAGCCCACGTTCGGCCAGGCGGCGCTGGGCAGTGGTCTCAAGGCGGGCGGACATACCGACTTCCGACCATGGCCCCCACTGTACACTCAAGGCAGGCTGTCCCTGGCTGTGTCGCAAGACTGCCAGCGCATCCAGCAGGGCATTGGCCGCAGCATAATTCCCTTGTGCGGGAGAACCCACAAGTGAAGCGATGGAGGAATAGAGCACAAAATGATCAAGTGGATCATCCTGCGTTCCTTCATGCAGCCACTGAGCTGCAATAGCCTTAGGCTGAATGACGCGGTCGAATGTGTCGGCATTGAGGTGTGTTGCCAGCCCATCGGACAAAACCCCAGCGGCATGAAACACACCCTTGAGGGGAGCCAGCTCGCGGGCGGCTGAGAGCAATTTATCAACGGTGCGCTTATCCGCTATATCACCGGGAATAAATGTGGCCTTCACCTCGATTTGGTGCCAAAGCGCAATCGCTTCAGAGAGCTGGTGAGACGGCTCCTGTCGCCCATTGAGAATGAGGTTCCGCGCTCCGTTTTCTACCAGCCATTGTGCGGTGGACAACCCCAGCCCGCCATTGGCACCGGTCACAACAAAACTCCCTTGTGGATCGAATTGAGCGCCTTCTGATGAAGGGGTGACAGAGTCCAATCGAGCCGCCATGACGGTTCCCGAGCGAATGGCCAAGCGTTCTTCCTGAGCGGTCAACTGCAAGGTATTGGGCAGTTGATCGATGGATGCTTCCGCTGAATCCACATCAATGAAGCCCGGACGCCATCCGGCATATTCAAAAGCCAGTGATCGCAGCAGTCCGGTAAAAGCTGCTGATGTAAGTTGGACAGTATCAGCCGAAGTCACTGCAACGGCTCTCCGGGCCAGGAGGGTGAATCCACTGATTTTATCGCTGCACTGCTCATCCAAGGTACGCACGACCTCCACGATCTGGCTCAAGTCAGAGGCTATCGCAGCAGCTTCAGTATTCTCGGGGGGAAGCACAAGCACTTGCACGGTGTCATCCAGACCTCGGAGCAATGACTCCAACTGGTCAGAGTTCAAACTTGAGCGGTGGAGCGCATACCCTGCAGCAGTCAGTGTATCCGCAATGGCATCAGCCAACGGTTCCGCATTGGCGAGGAGCAGGCAGGCTTGTGTCGAAACCTCGGGGGAAATGCTGACTTCACGCCATTCGGTGACGAAACACTCCGGGTTGCCTTCCACCAGCTGGCGACTCCCAAACTGGTTGGCATCCGCCACCCGTAGTTCAAATCCAGAAACTTTGAGCAAGACTTGCCCGTCTTCATTATAGAGGATGATGTCGACGATACGTCCGCGTCCGTCCGGTGACTGACCTTTGGTAACGGCATGGCTCCAAAGCCGACTCCCCGCAACAGGGCGCTGATACAGGGCGAGCTGCTGAATACGGAATGGAATCATGGTAATCCCACTATCGGAAGCCGCGGCATGAATGGCAGCTTGCAAGATGCAATCCATCAGACCCGCTGGCAGACTCGAAGTGGCTTCAGACAGCGCTGCATTAGGAGCCTGAAGAAGCACCAAGGCCTCCCTGTCCCCCCGGAAAATTTGGTGGATCCACCCGTACTGGGGTCCCAATCCGATCCGCCGTTTTTCCATTTCAGCGTAGTGAGATTCCCGAGACACTTGCTGAGAGCAGCGCCGACGGATACTGTCAATTGGCTCGACAACTCCTTCCCTGTCGCGAAGTGACGAGAGGAATGCGCCCACATGGCGGATAGCGGCATCCGGTTCCTCTGGGGGAAAACTGCAAACTTCGATCTCGGCTTTGGCCTCATCCTGAGGAAAAAAAACGGTGTGGACACTTCGCTGCGCAGATCCGGTCAGAATCATTGGCTGGGCGAAGAGAATGTCTTCCAGCACGCAAGCAGTGGAATTCTGATAATCCTCAGCTTGGGCGCAGAGTTGGGAGAGATAAAAAGCGCCCGGCACCACCACTTGACCATGAACGGTATGCTCTCCAATCACGCTTGGATTACGGGCGGAGAGCACGGTTTCATAAATGGTTTCCGCCATACGGGGGGATCGCCAGCGGGCTCCGATCAAGGGATCCACACGGTTCTGCACGGAGTTGCTCTGCCCAGGCTGCAGCAGGTCGCTTCCTTCTATCCAATAGACTTCACGCTGCCAGGGATATGTCGGCAAGGTGGTCCTGCGAACAGGGCTATCTACCCTGGCACCCGAAAAATCAACCGGGCATCCGAGCGAATACAGCCGTCCCAGTCCGAAATAGAAATCCTTCAGGACAGTTTCCGGGCGACGCTGGGTGGGAATCCAATGGCAGTCATCCGCGAAGGCGGCCTGCGCCCCCAAGCCGCAAAGGGTAGCCTTCGGGCCTAATTCGACAAAGGTCCGGACACCACTGTTGTGGATTTCCTGCAGTCCGTCGGCGAAGCGAACGGATTCGCGAACCTGACGCACCCAGTAATCCGAAGTCGCCATCTCATCACCTGCCGGTTTCCCGCTCAGGTTGGAAATGATCTTCCGCTGTGGTGGGAGCATTTCCACGGCATCCAGCACCTCGCGGAACGAATTGAGCATCGGCTCCATCCGGTGAGAATGGAATGCATGGGAAACCTGCAGACGGGTTCCCTTAATCCCCTTGCCCTCCAGCTCCCTTTTTAATTGATCGAGCGCTTCGATATCTCCTGAAACCACGGTATTGACCGGGCTGTTACAGGCGGCGATGGAAATTTGGGAGGAGCGCTTTTCCACCAAGGGCAAGATGGCTTCACGATCGGCGGAAACCGCCATCATGCCACCGCCTTCGGGCAGGGCCTGCATGAGACGACCACGCGCCGCTACAATGCGCAGAGCATCCGACAGGGTGAATACCTCCGCGAGACAAGCTGCCACCAACTCACCGATGCTGTGACCGAGCATGACGGTTGGAACCAGACCAAATGACTCCAGCAAGCGGGCAGTGGCGTACTCCATCGCGAACAAGGCAGGCTGCGCATTGGCGGTCTGGTCGATAGAGGCTTCGGCCGCCTCATCCCAGAGGATGTGTTTCAGATCGATTGATTCCTCGGCCAGAAGTTGATCGACACAGGCATCAAAGGCTTCCCGGAACGCCGGAAAGGTCTCATACAGTTCCTTGCCCATCCCTAAATGCTGGGACCCTTGTCCGGTGAAAAGGAAAGCCACTCCCTGCCGCTCGATATCAACAGGTGTACCTGACGCTGCGGATGGCTGATAGCCATCCAACTGCTTCATGAGGTCAGCAATGTCATCAAAGACAAAAGCAGTTCGCTTTTCAAAGTGATGCCGTCCGACCTGAGCGGTGAAGGCCAGATCTGCCGGTGAGGTGTCCGGATGGGCATGGAGGAAGGAACGGTAGCCTGAGACCAGAGTCCGAAGAGCTTCCTCTGAACGGGCGGACAAGGGCAGCAGCCGGGGCTGATTTGAGGTTGGAACCGAATCGAGGGCAGGTGCCTCTTCCAAAATGGCGTGGGCGTTGGTCCCACCGATCCCGAGGGAATTGACCCCGGCCCGCCGGGGATACTCAGAACGCTCCCAGGGAATGGTCTCCGTATTGACAAAAAATGGCGTATTTGTAAATTGGATACGCGGATTGGGTTTCTGGTAATGCAGGGTCCCAGGAATCTTCTTATGGTGCAGAGCCAGCACGGTCTTGATCAGCCCAGCCACACCAGAGGCAATCTGCATGTGACCAATGTTGGTTTTTACCGATCCAAGGGCACAGTAGCCGGACTTGTCCGTACTACGGCGAAAGGCCTTGGTCAGCGCTTCGACTTCGATCGGATCCCCCATCGGGGTTCCTGTTCCATGACCTTCCACAAAAGTAATGCTATCGGCGGAAACGCCGGCACGGACAAGGGCATCCGCACAGACACCTTCTTCACCGGCTTCACTCGGGGCGGTAAAGCCAACTTTGCCCGCCCCATCGTTGTTGACCGCAGTACCCTTGACCACGGCGTAGATTCGGTCTCCGTCACGAAGGGCAGCTTCCAGGGGCTTGAGTAAAACCACTCCTGCTCCATTGCCAAAAATGGTCCCTTCCGCAGCGGCATCATAAGCGCGACAATGGCCGTCGGGAGAGTTCAGCATGCCTTCGCTGTAAAGGTGACCGGCATGCTGAGGCAGTTTGATCGAAACCCCGCCGGCCAGAGCCATCTGACAGTCTCCTGCTTGGATGCTCTTACAGGCTTCATGGAGGGTGACGAGGGTACTGGAGCAGGCAGTCTGCACATTGATGGCTGGCCCTTTCAGGTTGAGTTTGTAGGCCACCCGGGTTGGCAAGTAGTCCTTGTCGTTCGTGATCATGATGTTGAAACCGTTCATGGAATCGACGGTCAACATCCGCCCATCATTCTCGCTTTGCAGGAAAGCGCTGTTGGCGAAGAGATTGTTCACGAGGTAAGCGTTCATCCCGCACCCGGCATAAACCGACACCTTCTCCTTCAGCATGAGCGGGTCGTAGCCCGCATCCTCAAAGGCTTCCCAGCAGACTTCGAGAAAGACCCGCTGCTGCGGATCGATCAAGCGGGCTTCTTTTGCGCTGTAACGGAAAAAATCAGCATCAAAGGCCTCCGGCTGGTCCAATATGGGGGCTGCTTTGACGTGATGCGGATTGCGGGCGAGTTCGGGGGGAACCCCAGCCGCGATGGCATCGTGCTCGCTAAAGAAAGTGATGGCTTCCCTGCCTTCTTCCAGCAGTTTCCAGAATGCCTCAGGGTTGCCGGCACCGGGGAAGCGCAGGCCGATACCGATCACCGCGATGTCCTGATTCGCGGTGGATCCAGTTGATACCCGAGGCACGGCGGAAGACTGTGCGGTGATGGGCGTTTCCAGGAGGAGTTCTTTCCCGAAGTGATCGGCCAGCGCCCGCACAGTTGGGCAATTGAAAAGTTCTGTCACCGCAACTGGACGTCCCACCAGCTCCTCCAGACGCTGCTGGACCTGGACCACCAGAAGGGAATGGCCTCCCAACTCAAAAAAGGTTTCATCATAGCCCACGGATTCCAGTCCGAGAATATCCTGCCAGATCACCGCGATCCCATTGAGCAGAGTGTTCTTCGTCAGCTTCCCGGAACGCTTCCGGCGACGTGAGGTCGATTTTGCTGGCTGGACCAGAAAACGTCCGGCAAAGCGACCCTCTTCAAAGGCTGTGCGCAATTTGCTGCGCTGAATTTTGCCGATTTCGGTCTTGGGGACTTCCTCCGGATCCAGCACCACCAGATACCCAAGCGGCAGTCCGACAGACTGCACCATTTTCGCGCGGACGGCACGGGCAAGCTGCTCCAGGCTTTGGGCATCGTCGGTTTCCGCCACCAGAAACACCGCAAGGCGGTCGGTGGCATCTTCCTTGGAGCGCACCGCACAGGCTCCGGTATAGCTGGTCACCACTCCAGGAATCTCTTCGACAGCGCTTTCGATTTCGTGGCAGTAGAAATTGGCACCGTTGACAATAATTACATCCTTTTGGCGACCGGTTATGTAGAGTGCTCCGTCTTTGAGGAAAGCGAGGTCTCCGCTCTCAAACCAACCGTCTTCGGTAAAGGCCTGGGCATTCTCTTTGGGATTTTTGTAGTACCCGGAAAACACCGATCCGCCCCGAAACTGCAGGCGACCGGATTCCCCCTCAGGCAGAAGCTGATTGGTTTCATCGACCACCCGCATCTCCGCACCGGGAATGCAGGGACCCAGATCGACAAAGGACTGCTCATCGCTGCTGTTCTCCAAGGTGAATCCGCGGGACCAGGTGATCCCGGAGCAGGTCTCGGACATACCGAAAGCAGGACGCAGGGCATCTCCCGGCAAGCCATGAGTTTGCAGCAGACGGATGAAGCGGCGGGCGGTTTTAGCCACCACCGGTTCACCCGCGTTGACCAGAAAGCGCATTGGCGACAGATCCCAACTTCCTGCTTCGACCTCCGCCGCGCGTTCCAAAAAGAGAGAAAAGGCAAAGTTCGGAGCCCAGGAAACGCTCGCCTTATAGCGGTCAATCAAATCCAGCCAGCGAATCGGATTCTGCAGGATGTATCCGGTGGGCACATGTATTTGCGTACAGCCAACATGCATCGCCATACTGCCCAGAAAGGAAATTGACCCAATGTGATCAAGGGCCATCCAGTTCAGCGTCACATCTCTTTCGCTGAAACCATTCATCCCGGCGGTGCCTGCGGCCATCGACAGAAGGTTGCGATGGGTCAAAGGTACCAGCTTCGGTTTGCCCGAACTGCCGGATGTCATCATCATGACGGCAGCCGCCTCCGGCTCCACTTCAACCGGAGCTGACAGGTTTTCGCCTGCCTGCATGACATCAAGTGCCATCAGTCGATTATTGGTGCGCCAGGGACCATCGTGACGGCCAGCCTCAGCCGCGAGGGCGGTGTCCGCCAGGATCCCGGCATCCGGGAGCATCTCCAGTGCATCCAGTAACTTTTGGAGCGCACTGTTGGGAGTGGAAAAAGTAGGGATCGCCGGCAAGGGCACCGGCATCGCCCCCGCCGTCAGGGTTCCCCAGAAGGCGACAAAAAAGGTGGAGGCCTCCTTGCACTGCAGCAGAATCGCCTGCCCTGGCTGGACCCCATTCCGGACGAGACCACCACCGACCGAGAGGGCCTTTTGCAGCAAGTCCTGATAAGTGAAAATCACCTCTGTGCCGGTATCGTCCAAGGCAATCAGTTTTCCTTCTCCCCTTGAAGCGGAAAGGAGTTTGTGGATCAGTGTTGAGTGAGCGAGCGTGTGTTGGTCCATGGGACAACCTCAATTCTTTGAGTGGTTCGTGGGCAGCGCGGATAAATTCACGATACATACTAGGATAAAGGATGGCCCACCCCCCTGTTCAAGGGTGCATCTTGTTAAAAAAAGAAAAAAAATCCCTAATACCCGATCCTAAAAATCTTGCGCTACCTACTGAATAAAGGTGAGTTACAAAATCTTGCTCCCATTACCTCTGCCCAGCGGTCGAGATTTTTCTCATCTTTGTCAGCAGAAACACTAATTTTACGAACAAGTCGTCAAAAACAATGGTGGTCCATTCAGAGATGCTTTTTCGGGCTTTTATTGCCGGTGGAGAACTGAATGCTTTGCAAGGGAATCTGCTCGGTGACGAAGTGCAACGAATCATCCGTGCTGTGCCGAAACGAGTCCGCGAATTCACCGCTGGACGCACTGCCGCCCGGCAGGCGCTGCAGCACTTCGGAGTCGAAGCCTGTGCGATTGCCACCGGATCTCAGGGTGAACCCGTCTGGCCGAAGGGATACACCGGGAGCATCACTCACAGCCATAGCCATGCCTTTGCAGCGGTGGCACGGCTTTCCGATTACCGTGCCATCGGCATCGATCTGGAGTCCTTTGGAAGGATCCAGAAGGATCTTTGGCGGCTTCTCTTCACCCCCGGTGAAATCGAACAGCTCATCGTTACGTCGGCTGAGTCGCGAGCCCGTCAGACCACCCGGATCTTTTCCGCCAAGGAAGCTGCCATCAAAGTCGGATTTGCCCTCGTTGGTCAGCGGCTGGATTTCTCTGCGATGGAGGTGGCATGGCTGGATGTCGGTACTTTTTCCGTTCGCCTGCAGCATTCCCCATTTGGCATTGATGTGTTGAAAGGCCACGCTTGCGAAGATGAAGAGCAGGTCTTTACAGCGATCGCGATACCCGCTTGATCTGTGGACACCGATTCTCTCATGAACGAAGACCATTACACCATCGTGCAAAATGACCGGGGGGCGCTCTCCATCTGGCCCCTCCACCGGGGTAGCTTACCAGCAGGGTGGAGATCTCTAGATAGGCAAGGGACCAAATCGGAATGTCTCAGCAAAATCGAAGAGCTGGCGGAACAGATCAGCCCTCCTTCGGTGGAGGCCCCGACTCCCCAGGAATCGTCCACTCTACTGGATTTCCCTGCCAGTCCGGAACTGGAAAAGCTCACCTGCTCCGTTCCCTTTCGATCCGCTCATCGGGAACGCATTCTCTATTGCTTTCCGCATGCGGGTTCGGGGGCTTCCTATTATCACTTCCTGGCCCGGGCCTTGAGGGAAAGTCCGGTCGAAGTGCAGATTCTGCAATATCCGGGACGCGAACTCCGGATGAAAGAAGCCCCCATCGGTGAGATGCCTGAAATGGTCGCTACCCTGCTGGCAGGTTTGTCCGGTGGTATGCAGGAAGGGATTCCTTTCAGCTTTTTCGGGCACAGCATGGGTGCCCTGATTGCCTACGAACTGAGCCATGCCTTGGTGCAGCGGGGGGCAAAACTGCCGGAGACCTTGTTTCTCTCCGGTCGGCAGGCCCCGCACATTCCCGTGCAGGAGCTGCCTGTGGATACCCTCAGCGATGCGGACTTTCTGGATGCGGTCGGGCGCCGCTACAATGCCATTCCCCAACAGATTTTGGATCATCCCGAACTGCTGGAACTCATTCTCCCCAGTCTACGGGCAGACTTCGGCCTGATGCAGCGGTATCGGTTTCAAACCCGCCCGCCGCTCCCCATCCCACTGGTTCTGATCAATGGAACCCGTGACCCCTGGGTGGAAGAACAAGCCCTCGATGCCTGGTCCCAACATAGTACCCTCCCCATTCAAAAACACCGGCTGGAAGGCGATCATTTCTATCTTCAGCCCAACGCCCACGAACTACAGCACCACATCCTCAGCAACGGGCAATCATGAGGTATGCTCTACAAGGACTCTCTATACCGACCATCGAACCTCAGGATGGTCGCTCTGACGCTCTATTGAAAGCGGTGAAGCTCCCTCATTGCCATTCACAGATATCAAATAGAGTCTGCCTGCCTCGTCTCATCGCCGACCACGGATCCTCTGTCCTGAGGTTTTATGAGATAGACTGGATGTAAGCGCAAAAGGCATCTGAACCTGCGTAATAGGGGGTCATTGGCCCATCGACGTGGAACTGCCGCAGGGGAAAGGGGGAGGTTTCCTGGAAATGGATGTTCCGGTTGCCAGCTTGCAGCATGGCGACTCCGGCGGCGATATCCCAGACTTTGACTTTGTGGTCAAAACAGCCGTCGAGCAGCCCGATGGCGGTGTAGACTAAATTGAGGGCACCACTCCCGAGACTGCGGATGCGGAAGCGCTGGAGAATGTCCCCAAGGCTGGCATGGAGTTCAGGCGGCAGCGGAAAATGCATCCCGATCACACTTCTTTTCGGGTCAAACGGCCGCACCGGCAGCTCAATTCGGCGCTTACCTACCATAATGGGTGCCCCTGCCCCTCCTTCGATCAATCGATCCATGGCAAAATCATAAAGAAACCCGTAGACGGGATTTCCCTCCTTCAGAATAGCCAGTGAAATGGCACAAAAGGGAATACCGAGGGCATAATTATTGGTGCCGTCGATCGGATCCAGAACCCAGCCATACTTGCTCTCCAGACTCAAAACCTCATCAAGGGGATTGGATTCCTCGGAGCAAAAGTCGTCCTGGGCAAAAGAGCGACGGAGTTCGGAAAAAATGCGTTCGGAAATGGCAAAATCCGCGAATGTCACCCGGGTATCGTCTGCTTTCCACTCACTGGGCACTTGTCCGAACTGTTCACGGAAGAAGGCGACCTGCCCCAGAATAGCCACGCGCCCCGCGTTGACCCGATGTCGTATTGCCGTATCCATAGGAATAATACAGGGGCTTACCGGTATCAGCGGCGAAAACGCCGGGGGCCGCGCATGAAAGGGGTTGGAGCCAAAGTGGGTTCGGAATGCTCCAGGCTTTCCTCATCGCCTGAGCGCTCAACTGAGTCCGCTGCTTCGGAACTTTCCTCTTGTTCAACATCTGCGGCGACCGGAGTGGAAAGGATTCGGCTTTCCGTTTTTGTCGGTTGGACAATGGCCTGCCCTGGGGCGAGGAAGGGATGCGGACTGTCGGGCACAGCAGTTTGCAGCAGGGTGAGATCAGGGGGTGAAGCCTGCTCCGCCTCCAACCGTGCGATGATGCGCCGCGCCTCGGCAAGATCAACTTCGCGCTCAGCAATGGTTTGGTTTAGTTCGCGGTTCACCTCGGCCAGGGTTTCCCGTGATTCCATCAAAAACAGTTGTTCGGCTTCCAGCTCAGCGATCCGGGCACTCAGTTCCGGATCCGGATCATTGGCCCGTTCCCGATAATAGCTCAATTCATCCTGCAAGGCCGAGCGCTCTTCGATGAGCAGGTCAATGGTCTGGTTAAGTCCCCGGATGCGACGTTCCGCCGCTTCCAGCCGGGAGCGGGCTTCAGTCGCACGCGCCTCTGCCTGCTGCAGGCGTTCATTGAGCTGAAGGACAACCCGCTCCAGTTGGGCCACTTTTTCTGTCGGGCTGAGAGGCTCGCCTTCTTTACCGATAAAGGTGATCGGTCCTTCGGCAGTAACCGGATTGGCTCCATCGACATCGGCATAGGTAACTCGAAACCAGCCGTTGCCGATCCGCTCCGGTGGCGCTTGCGGGCGCGTGGTGCGGAGCAGGCTGCCAGCTTCACCGAGCAACCAGAGTTGCAACCAGCGGGGGCGCAGCTCCTGCTCCCCAACAGGTTCCCCATCGACGGGCAGGGTCACTCCATAGACATCCCGGGGTTCTTTCCCGTCGGGATCTCCCATCGTCAGCGTCAACCAGGAATCCGCCTGTGAGCGGTACTCACCATCGGAAAGGACCACGTGGTTGAGATCAAAATAGAACGCTCCGCCCCTCAGCAGATTGCGGTAGCGGGCCTCCCCGCGAACGGTGGACTCGTCTTCAGCCGGTCGATCCAAATCCAATCGGAAATAGCCCGACAAGACCACTCCTTCACGCAAAGCCGGGGCCAGGTCGGAGGACATTCTGGACAGTTGGCCTTCAAAGAGAAAAACCGTCCCCTCTTCGGGCTGAGGTTCGACAGTGGAATCTGCCAGTAGCCCGGCAGTGGCCAGACAGGCGACGAGAAAGATCTGTAACGTGCGCAGGAGAAGGGAGCACGGATCGGAGAAAACTGTCGTGTAATTATTCAATGTTCTGAATTTGCTCACGCACCCGTTCGATTTCGTTCTTCGCTTCGATGACACATTTGCTGATTTCAATTTTGTTGGCCTTGGCCCCAATGGTATTGAACTCCCGGTTGATTTCCTGCAGCAGAAACTCCAGCTTTCGGCCTACGCCCTGAGAGGTATCAGATACCATGGTTTCCTGAAACTGGATGAGATGGCTCTCCAGCCGGGTAATCTCTTCGGAAATATCGCAGCGATCGGCAAAAATCGCAACTTCCTTCAACACCCGCTCATCATTCAGCTCCAACTCCAGCCCCGCCTGACGCAGGCGGGCCAGCAACATCTCACGATATTGAGCGGGGCGGCCTTCCGCTTCCCCACGGATGGTTTCGAGGAGGGCGGACATCCCATCCATCCGGTTCCGTAAATCCGCAGCCATCGCTGTTCCCTCCTTGGCCCGCATCTCGAGCAGTTGATCCATGGCTTGAGAAAGTGCTTGCAGCACAACCGGTGTCGCCGCTTCACCATCGGGGAGATGGGAGCTGGACTGCAGTGCCATCACAATCCGTAACAGCAGATCCGGATCCCTGGAGCTTTTGAAGCGAAGGCGATCAGCCAGGATTTCAAATCGGTCAATGGTGGACGCCACCAGTGCCTCATCCCAGGCCAGGCCGCCTTTTCCCTGGGTGGTATCGACGTGCACATTGATGTGGATGCGCCCCCGGCTAACTTGGTGGCGGACCGCTTCCGCGATCGGCCGCTCCATGATTTGCCAATCCTTGGGTAAGGAAAAGGTGGTTTCCAGACTCTTGCGGTTGACGGAGTTGACCTCCACCGAAACATCAAACCCTTCTCCTGCGGCAGTTCCCCGCCCAAAACCAGTCATTGAATTCATGACCCATCGCTAGGCAGCGATGCGCCCCGGCTCAAGGAGAAACGCTATCGCCGGGAGGCAGCTTTCTCCTCGATCAAATCGAATTGAGCGTGTAACCCGCCTTTTGCAAGGCCCTGTGATACTTGCGTAGGCGCAGCATCCGCACCAGCGGAGCACTGGGAAATACCGAACGCCAGGTCATCAGGCAGGCTCCTTTGAAGGTCAACCGGCGGTTCCCCAAGGCATCGATTTCTTCCCGGCAGTAGCCCTTCTCCCTAAGTTTCTCCGAGGCTTTCCAGATGTATTCCTGATACCAGCGGACCACATCGCCCCGCTCCAGCGGCTGAACTCTGAGGCCCCGCAAACGCTGCCCGCTTAAGGCATCCTGTATCCTGAGCAACTTGTGCGCGCATTCAACCTGAGGAAAACAGAGCACTTGCTCATTTTCCCCCATATCCGGATAGCAGAAATTCTGCTTGCTGTTGGAAACCGTGATGGACGCCCCATTATGATACCGCTGAAAACAATCGGTATAGATCGCACCGACTGTACCCGCTTTCATTGAACCGATACTGGCAATGCGGTGTTTCCGGTAATCCGCAAAGACCATTACCTCACAGTGGATCCCTTCGAAGGGAATGTGAAAAACCCCATCCTTCTCAAAGCCGACGCTGAGATAGGTTTCCTCCCACTGGCGGACCCGCCCGGCATCTTTTTCGTCGAGGTCGGGGAAGTCCCGCTCCAGGCGCTCCATCTCCAACACGGTGGGGACGGTCTGCTTTTGCCAAACAAAAAATGGGCCAAGGAGATTTTTGATCAAAACAGGAAGCAAGAGGACTGCCAACAGCACCCAGAATACAATAACCATAGTAGAATCCATTCAGCTTGATGTGTAGGAAATGCATCCCCCACCCCCGCAGGATAACGGTCGCCAGCAGACAATGCCCCAACGCCTTGGTCAATAGCAAACCACCTGGACGGGCTTGGGCGATGCCATCCAGATCGACAGCGATCCGCCCTGCTGCAAGGGGCAATACAGCAGGGTTCGATAGCGATTTGCTTCGCTCCGTCGATAGCGATTGCGATTGGTCCCCCTTTTCCCATCACACCGACCTGCCCTGAGCTTGTCGAAGGGCTACCAAAGGGCCTTCGGCCTGCTGAGCAGGGACGCACAAAAAATGCTGAAAAACTGAAAGATTTGCCCGCTAACCGAACCACCCAACTCACCCCCATTAACCCTTAACCAATAACCAATAACCCTTAACCAATAACCACCGTCACACCGACCTCCGGCGCTTCGGCAATAAAAAATCCGTGCTCTCGGAGGAAACACGGATTTTCAGGAAAGTAATGGTGGGAGATACTAGATTTGAACTAGCGACCTCTTGCGTGTCATGCAAGCGCTCTAACCAACTGAGCTAATCCCCCAATGAATTGGAAAAGGTATTGAGAAATACCGCCCGGCAGGCACTTTCAAGAAAAATATTCCACAATTATGCTGCAATATCTCCGAATCCGTAATCTGGCGCTGCTCGAAGAGGTTGAACTCGAATTTGATGCGGGCTTTATCGCTGTCACCGGTGAAACCGGAGCCGGGAAGAGTATTCTGCTGGGAGCACTCGGACTCCTCTCCGGTTCGAGGGCGGATAAATCACTGATCCGCCAAGGGGCGGAGTGCTGCGAGGTGGAAGGCGTCCTCCAGTTTGCCGATGTCGGCACGATCAATGCCGCCCTCGAAGCCATGGGGCTCCCCCCTTGTGAAGACGGAGCCCTCGTCCTCGCACGCACCCTTGAGCACAATCGTGCACCCAAGGTTCGCATCAATGGGCAACTGACCACCGTCGGAAACCTGCAGAGCCTGGGAGAGCACTGGATCGACTTTCACGGACCTGGTGAACCGCAAAAGCTCTTCCATGAACGCTGGCAACTGGAGCTGATTGACCTCTTTGCAAAAAACAGCAAGCGACTGGAGGCCTACCGGAACGATTACCAGCGCTGGCGGGCCATTCTCAGTGAACGGGATCGCCTCTCCACCGCAGCCCGGCTCTCACCGGACGAACGCGATTTCCTCCAAACGCAAATTACTACCATCGATGCCCTCGAACTCAGTGAGGAATCGGTTGCCGCGCTGGAGCAGGACTTTGCCCGGGCGAGCAATGCCCAAGAGCTGATTGCACGAACCCAGAACCTGACGGAGCGGTTTTCCGGAGATGACGGCATCACGGGGCAGCTCTCCGAGGCGCTTGCCTCCGCCCGTGAGCTGGGCCGAATTGATGCTTCCCTACTCTCTCTGGCAGACCGCCTGGAATCCCTTTTGATCGAAGTCGAGGATCTCGCCTCGGAATTCGCTTCCGCTGGTGAAGCCGCTGCTTTTGAACCGGAAGAAGCCGCCGCAATTGAGGAAAGAATGGATCAGTGGCTGTCCTTGAAACGCAAATACGGGGGCACGGTCGCGGCCGTCCTCACCCGTCGGGAAGAAATGGCAGAGCGCCTTTCCAGCCAGGGGGATATCGAAGGCAGCATGCGGCGACTCGAAAAGGAGGCGGCACAACTGGAGCAAAGCCTGCAGGAACAAGCGGAGCAACTCCGTGAGCAACGGGTCAAGGCAGCTCATCAGTTGAGCAAGGAGGCAGCGGACTTGATCAATGCCCTCGGCTTCAAGAAAGCCCGTTTACAGATTGAAATCGTGCGGGAGGCGGAGCTGCGCGAGTATGGCCATAGCGGCCCGCGCATCCTCTTTGCGCCCAATCCCGGACAGGCGCCCATGCCGCTCAACAAGATCGCCTCCAGCGGGGAGATCGCCCGCGTCATGCTCGCTTTGAAGGCCGTGCTGGCCAAGGTCGATGCCACCCCGGTGCTGGTTTTTGATGAGGTCGATGCCAATGTCGGAGGCGAGATCGCTGGCGTGGTGGGACGGGAGCTTGCCGCCCTCGGCCAGCAAGGGCATCAGGTCTTTTGCATCACCCACCTGCCTCAAGTCGCGGCCACCGCTCCCTCCCACTGGGTGGTGCGCAAGGAGCAGACCGATGATTCCACCGCGATCCGGATTGAATCGCTGGGCAGCTCAGAGGCAGCCCGGCTGGATGAACTGGCCCGGATGCTGGGAGATCGCAACTCAGCCAGCGGAAAGCGCCATGCCAAGGCGCTGCTTTCCGCCGCCCACCCCTGAATTTTGCTGCATTCACTTGTCAGGCTTCCCGACAGCAAGCACCTTTTTCCATGCAATTTAAACTGAAGGCAGATTTTCAGCCGATGGGCGATCAGCCGCAAGCCATCGAAGCGCTGGTCCGTTCCCTGCAGAGTGGTCATAAATACCAGACCTTGCTCGGCGTCACCGGAAGCGGAAAAACCTTCACCATGGCCAATCTCATTGAGCGCCTGCAGCGCCCGACGCTGATCATGTCGCACAACAAAACCCTGGCCGCGCAGCTTTTCAGCGAGTTTAAGGCGTTTTTCCCCGATAATGCGGTCGAGTATTTTGTTTCCTACTACGACTACTATCAGCCCGAGGCCTATATCCCCGCCACCGATACCTTCATCGAAAAGGATTCTTCCATTAACGATGAAATCGAGCGCCTGCGCATCGCTGCGACCAGTTCTCTCATCAGCCGCCGCGATGTCATCGTCGTGGCCAGTGTCAGTTGTATCTATGGTTTGGGCTCTCCGGATGATTTCAAGGAGATGATGATCGTTATTGAGGTCGGGGCGGAGCTGGGCAGAGACCGCTTTCTGGAGCGCCTGGTGGAGAATCTATACGAACGCAACGACATCAGCTTTACCCGTGGTTGCTTTCGGGTCCGGGGGGAAACTGTCGATGTCTTTCCCGCCTACATGGAAAGTGCGATTCGCATCGATTTCTGGGGAGATACGGTCGAGAGCATTCGCGCCCTTGACCCGCTGACCGGGGAAACGGGTGCTTTACTCGATCAATTTCACCTCTACCCCGCCAACCAGTTCATCACACCGAGGGACAAGATGGAAATGGCCATCGGAAAAATCCGCTCGGAACTGGATGAACGCATCGCGGAACTGGAGGGGGCAGGAAAATTGCTCGAAGCCCAGCGCATTCGCATGCGGACCGAATACGACATCGAGATGTTGCAGGAAATGGGTTTCTGCCAGGGCATTGAAAACTATTCCCGCCACCTTGCCGGCCGACGTCAGGGCGAACGCCCCTTTTGCCTGATCGACTTTTTCCCCGATGATTTTCTCACCATTCTGGATGAAAGCCATGTCACCCTCCCCCAGATCGGCGGGATGTATAACGGGGACCGCTCCCGCAAGGAGCGATTGGTCGAATACGGATTCCGCCTGCCCAGTGCCCTCGACAACCGCCCCTTGAAGCTGGAGGAATTCAAGGATGTCACCGGACAAACCCTTTTCGTCTCCGCCACCCCGGCGGCCCGCGAACTGGAGCTTTCCACTGTCGTCGCTGAACAGGTCATCCGCCCCACCGGGTTGCTCGACCCAGTCATCGACATGCGTCCGATTGCCGGACAAGTGGAGGATCTCATCAGTGAGACGCTGGCTGCGGTTCAAGCCGGTGAGCGTGTGCTGGTCACCACTTTAACCAAGCGGATGTCGGAAGACCTCACCACCTTTCTGCGCGAACGCAGCATCAAGGTAGAGTATTTGCACAGCGACATCGATGCCATCGAGCGTGTGGAAATCCTGCGCAACCTGCGGGCCGGGGACTTCGATGTGCTGGTCGGGGTGAATCTCCTCCGGGAGGGGCTCGACCTTCCCGAAGTCGCCCTGGTCGCAATTCTCGACGCCGACAAGGAAGGCTTTCTGCGCAGTGCCACCAGCCTGATCCAAACCGCAGGCCGGGCTGCCCGGCATGAAAAGGGGCGCGTCATTCTCTATGCCGACGTGCTCACCGATTCAGTCAAAGCGACTCTTGAGATCAGTGAACACCGCCGAAACCGGCAAATGGCATACAATTTGGAACACGGGATCACTCCCCGGAGCGTGCAACGCGGACTGCAAAAGAGCCTCCACTACCGGCAAACGCAGGCAGCTGATCCGGTTTCAGTGGCGGAAAGCGGCGGTGACCAGGAAGTAGCCGCAGTCCTGGCCGAACTGGAGGAAGAAATGCTCGAAGCCGCCCGCAAGCTCCAGTTTGAGCGGGCAGCCCTCTTGCGCGACCAGATCGAAGCCCTCAAAGGCGGCACCCCACGGAAGGCCGCCTCCAAAGGACGCCGGAAAACCTACTCCCGCAAGAGATGAATCCGCATTCAAGGGGCAAGGGACAGGGACGCTCAGCGCTACCTGCCTTGGAACGTTCGCAATGGGTTCGCAACCATTCACCAATAACCGACCACCGTCTCCCGTCAGGCAAAGCCACCCGTCCCCCGTTTCCCTAAACTCCGACCACCGGCGCGCCTGCGTCATATTTCGCTTGCCAGCGCGTCGTTTGATCTCAAATTTCCTCCGTTTTGCGTTGAGAAAGGGGTGGCGGCCAGCGCTGCTTCTTTCCGCGATCGGTCCACTTAACAGGTGGACGGAAACGGTCTTTTCGGCTTCGGCGGGAAAGACGGAAGGCCACGGTGGCTGACCCTCGATCGTGAATACAGAAAAACTCAGATCATGGCACAGAAAGCCCAACTCGATAAAACATCCGTCATCAACGATTTCCGCGTCCACGACAAGGACACGGGATCTGCTGAAGTGCAAATCGCGCTCCTCACCCAGCGCGTTTCCCACCTCACCGAACACTTGCGCACCCATCGCAAGGATTTCCACAGCCGTCGTGGCCTCATCGCCATGACCAATCGTCGCCGTAAGCTCCTCGACTACGTCAAGAAGCACGACCTCGACAAATACAAGGAAATCATCGAGCGCCTCGGCCTCCGCCGCTAAGCAATCGATTGGCAGTTCTTCAATTTTCCAGAGTTCCCCACCAGGAACTCTTTTTTTGCGCTGTTTAGCCAATCTGCAAAAACCACGTGACACAGACATTTTTGTCTGTGCCCTCCGTCTCCCGTCAGGCAAAGCCGCCCGTCTCCTGTCCTCCGTCCCCCGCCTACAGTTGCACGCTGCCAGCGAGCAGATGGGCGTCGCTGCAGGCGTTGCCGATGTAGACTTCGCAGGGAATCTTTTCCAACTGCATCGTGCCGCTGGCTGCATCGTAATAACGGAGTTTTTCCACCGGACAGCGCAGGGTCACTTCACGGGATTCCCCCGGTTCCAGTGCCACCCGCTCAAAGCCCCGCAGCACTCGCAGCGGACGATCGAGGGCGGATTGCCGGAAGCCGACATAGAGTTGGACGACTTCCGTCCCGGCCCGATCGCCGGTATTGGTCACCGTGCAGCTCGCGGATACGCTTTCCCCGTCGTTGGCAAAGCGCGCATCCGAGAAGGTAAAGCGGGTGTAGGAGAGGCCAAAGCCATAGGGCAGCAGGGGCTCAATGCCGTGTTTTTCCAGACGGGCGTGCCCGTGATAATAGTCGTAGTACTGGGCATCCGCTTCCCAGTCCACCTGGGGCAGGTCGCTTGCCTCCTTGGGCAGCACAAAGGGCAGTTTTCCCGAGGGATTGGTCTCGCCAAAGAGAATTTCTCCCAGAGCCCGGCCGCCTTCCATTCCGGGATAATAAGCCATCAGAATGGCGCTGACCTGCTCGTGCCACTCGCGGATCAGAATGGTGTTCCCCCCGATCAATACCACCGCGGTATTGGGGTTGCAGGGGCCGACCGCTTGGATCAGGTCCACATCCGACGAATGCAGCCCGAGCGAGTGACGCCGGTCGCCGCCCATCGAGCCGGTATAGCCTTCCGCCGCATCCGCCGAGACATACTCCCCTTCGTCGTTGTGATCATAGCCGACCACAATCACCACCGCATCGACTGTGGCCGCAAGTGCCTGAGCCCGGGCCGGATCTTTCCCGTCATCAAACAGGACCTCCGCGTCGGGAGCCGCCAGCCGGAGACCTTCGAGGGGCGAAATCACATAGGGCGGACGCACCCAGCTCGATCCATGGTCCCCGATCGGCTCCAGCCGCCCGAGTTCGCCCAGGACTAGAATTTTCCGGGTCCGGGTCCGGTCAAAGGGCAGGACCGCGTTGGTATTCTGCAGCAGGGTAATGCCCTCCCGCGCACTGCGCAGGGCCAGCGCGACGTGCTCCGGACAAGCCAGCACCGAGGCATCGACCTGCTTCGGTTTTCCGGCCTCAAAGGCCAGTAATGTGCGGATGATGCGCAGGGCGGCCTGATTGATCTTCTCCTCGGGAACCGCCCCCGAGCGCACAGCTTCGAGCAGCTTTTCCCCGAAAAACTTGGTGTGGGCCATTTCAATGTCCTGCCCGCCATTGGCCGCCTCGACCGTGTCCTTCACGCCCCAGTAAAAGTCGCTCACGACAAAGCCGTCAAAGCCCCATTCTCCTTTCAGCACCTGATTGAGCAGGTAGTCATGATGCCCGCAGTAAGTGCCCTCGTATTTGTTGTAGGAACTCATCACACTGGCGGCCCCCGCCTCGATGCAGTCGAGGAAATGCGGCAGATAAACCTCCCGCTCCGTCCGCTTGTCACAGGTCACATCGACCTTGAACCGGGCGTTTTCCATCTGATTGAAAGCGTAGTGTTTGACGCAGGCAATGACGCCACCCGACTGCACCCCGCGGACCAGTGCCGCACCCATCACCCCGAGGTGAAAGGACTCCTCGCCGTAGGTTTCCTGACTCCTCCCCCAGCCCGGATTATATGGCAGGTTGATGCAGACGCCCCCGAAGTAGTTGCCCCCGTAGGCGCGCACCTCGGCGGCGATCGCCTCCCCGATCCGCGCTTCGAGTTCCGCATCAAAACTGGCTCCGCGCAGCATCGGCACCGGATAACAGGTGCTCTTGCCATTGGAACAGACCACCCCCCGCGGCCCATCACAAAAGAGCAAGGGCGGCACCCCCAGACGCTCAATCCCACCCGCCGGATACGGAATGTAGTTGTAGTGCAGATTATCCGGATCCTCCGCCATATTCTGCATCTCCTGCTCCAGACTCATCCGCCCACTCATCAGGTGGACTTTTTCCTCAAGGGAAAGCTGATCCAGAATCGCCTCAGCCTGGGCCGTGAATTGCAAACGATACGCTTTGGTAAATTTCATATAGGGGGGGTAACATGGATGGAGGTAAACAGAGCACTCCGCCGAATGCTCCCTGCGCTCCATTATCCATGCCGCACCCCACCCCCTTCTTCAAGCCCATCCGGTAGGGTTTCGGAGGCAGCTTTCACTGTGATTCCTTGGCCTCTGCGGGCTGGCCCAAAAACATGACAAAGCGAAGCGCAGATGGCGTAGCAAAAATTGGACAGATACTTTTTGCTTGGCCCGCACCAATGTATAAGAATCGCAACTTTAGGCCCTAATTTCAAGATCCTTGACAGCTAGCACATTGACCCTATATATGAGAATCTAATGTCTTATACTTATACCAATCTGATATAGTGAAAATCAGCCCTAATCGTAACCAAAGTGAGCTTTTTAATGCCCCGATCCAAGGGCCGTTTTCTACAAGCGAAGAGTTTCGTAAAGAAGCTAAAGCTCGCAGCAATGAGTTGAGGTTCTTGCGAAAGTGGCTGGAACAAGACACACAAATTGGCGATGGGGAAAAATCACAACGTTCATGGAGAAAACGAAGTAGAGCATTTGTCATCGAATTCGCCGGGATGCCCAAAGCGGGAAAAAGCTCAGCCATAAAGGCGATGCGTCAATACTTTCAGTATGCAGATAAATCAATTGCGAAGTTCATTGTTGATACACCCGCAGAAGGGGTGTCACTGAGGACACCCGGGCGGCTCAACGAAAATCTAGCAGAGTTCAATACTTGGGCCGGAACATACGCGCTCCAAGAACTACTGGTCGCACGCAACAACGAATATCATGATGTAGTAATTTTAGACCGGGGGCCATGGGATGCAGGATGTTGGTTAAATTTCCTCCAAACTATTGAAGAAGACCATAAAAGAAGGAGAAACTACTCCAATAGCGATCTTAAAATGATTAAGGACTTCTTCCATCACGCAATGTGGTCTCGACTAGCAGATCTCCATATTGTGCTTGTGGTTGCCCCTCATAAAGCCTTAAATCGAGAGAAGAAGGCTAGTCTCATCGAGCCAGGTGGTGCCACTAAAGATACTAAGATGATGTTGGATATGAAGGAAATATATGAACGCGAGTTCTTACTTCTTGAGCAAACCAAGAAGAAGCATTGCCCAGAGACTGGAGCGGATTCAGCATTCATCCTGGATACAACTAATCTTTCGTCTCATCAAGTTGCATGGAAGCTGATCGATAAGACACTCACGCTACTCAAGAAGAAAGTCGAAACACGAGAAGAGGTTCAGACACGGAAAATTGCAGTACCATTTATATCAGCGGAAAGATTGATCGATAATCTCCTCAAGCAATACCAAGACCTTGTCCGCTCCAATGATCTCAATCTTGCAAGACAATCCCTTTTAAATCGCTATCACGGAGAATCATTCAGCCCTAAAGCTCTAAACCTTGCAGATAGATTCGCCCTGAAAGTCCCCGAAGGATACAAGGTTCTCTCCAATCGAGGCGAAGCGGATGCCATGACGCGAAACGTTATCAAGGCTATAGATGAAATTGAGTCACAATCAAAAGATCCAGGATCTGGTCCGCGAGACGTCTGAGCGGCTTGGCGAAACAGTCGCTGATTCACATGGATTCCCGATTCCCTTGGTGCAATTGGCCACGCAACGGAACATCAATGATTTGAGTTTCCAGCCCATCATTCCCGATGCAGTTTTGCTTGGTGGGAACGGAAACTTCAGGATAGTTTTTAGTTCATTGGGGGATCATGATCACAGCGAAATCAAGAGGCAGCTCGAAAGTGACGGTGGGAAGCATTTGCCAGGGCGATGGCGATTCACTATCGCGCATGAAATAGCACACACTTTTTTATATGAGTTTAAGGATAGCGGAGAACCGATCAAGGTCCATAAACTTAAGAAGCAAAGGAAAACAGAAACCAGAGAAGAACAATCCGCTCTCACTATAGAGGAAACTCTCTGCAATGATGCAGCCGCACGAATGCTCATGCCATACAACGAGCTATACCGCCAAAGCCAAGACGGAAGCCCCTATGAAAATCCTGAGACATTTCTCCGATACACAAAACACTTCGGCGTATCAATCGAAGCATTGGCGTCCAGGCTCGATAATCGATCGGTGAAGAGCCAAATGCCGTTTTATGGCGCGATCTTCGTGTTATTGCATATCAAAAAAAGGAAATGGAAAGTATCAAAGAAGATCTTAGGCTCTGGAAGTGTGCCTGTGGAGATGAGTTTACTTAACCCAGGGTCTTTTTGGCCTACTGAGATTGGCGGGACGGAATTCATTCTAAACGGAGGCGACGAGCATCGAATTATTACAGAACTAGCGGTCCGATACGACCTAAAAGAGCGGTTTCGCATCCAAGTTGCACAGGGACCGAAAGACTGTGCTGTTGTCTGCGTAAACGTATCCAAATCATGACACTCTCCTCAATCCTGCGGTCAATTCGTCAGAACCGTTGCGCTGATCAGCGCTCAGCTGCCTCTGATATCTGCTATTTTTCGAGCAAAGGGCTTAGTGCTGAAGCAGTGGCTGAGCTTGCATCTGCCATCGCCTACTCTGGAGATATCATTGTTTTGCCGGAAGACATAGGACCAGCAGCAGACATGCCAAGCACGGGCGGACCTGGGTCAATGAGCACTATAATTGGGCATATTTTTCTTTCTATGAAGGGATTTGTTATCCCAAAAATTGCCATAGGAGGTAGTGTAGCTGGTGGGATCGATACTTTCGCAAGGCTACCTGGATTTCGGAGTCGACTTGAACCCCACGAATTTATCAAATGCCTTCGCTCTGTTGGAATCGCTCACACAGAGGCTTTCTCAAAATTATGCCCCTTCGACAAACTGCTGATTCAAGCAAGGCGTGATTCGGGTCAAATGTCGAATCGTTATTTGGCCGCAGCAAGTCTTCTCGGCAAAAAGCTCGCTGTCAAAGGAACAGAAGCGATATTCGATTTTCGAGTCGGTCCAACGGGAAATATTGGTGCCACAGAAGAAGAAGCAAATCTTGCTGCAGAACTATTCGTTGAAGTCTCATCGTTGTTAGGTATTAGGACCTCCATTTTTCTCACGGACAACTCGACAATGCCCTCGAGTGCCCTGGGGCAGCGAGAGTCTCTAGAAATAGTCTATGCGTATTTAACGAAGGATCATCTAAGCCAGCATGATAAAGAACACATAAGGATGTGTGCTTTGCTGGCGTCTGTCGACTCACCTTTTGAATCAACAATAATCGATATATTCCGATCCCGATTCACCAGTCATATCGAAGCACAAGGATCATCATGGGCGGCTTTCGAATGGTTCATTAAAGAAGGTGCCAACCTTTCCTCGACAGAAATTCTCGCTGACAAATCTGGCTACTACTCCGAGCCCGACCTTAATTCACTTAAGTCATGGGTTAAGACCATGAAAAGCAGCATTGCTCCTCCAGAGCACTCAGAAGTCGGTATTCGCTTCGACGCTTTTAGCGGCGATGATGTCACCGATGGGCAGCGTTTACTCACAATTCGCCATCCGAAAAACGCGGCAATTCCAAAGTTCTTATATCCCCGGATAGAGAAAAACAAGACAGTCTCTAACCTGAGAATCCTGAAAGTGTTTAAATTGGAATAAAGTTGATTTCGTTACCCCTTAAAATTCACAGCAAGGCGCAGGGATGGATTTCTTGATGGGTTGAGGTCAAAGATTCGGTTCGGGAGCGTGCTCCAGGTTGAGGCCAAAGTGTCCTGAGTGGCTTTCCAAAGCCACCGGATTTGGGCAAATAAGAGGTTCCCTCCCGGATCCACTTGCGGAAGTTCCATGCGTCTCCCACCAGTTAGTTGTAATGGACACTGTCTGCCTGTAGCCTGTGGTCGAGCGCTGCGACACCATCGGATTCGCGTTATCAATATTCACCGCACCCCGGCTGTGGTGCCAGCGGAGATGACGTAGCAAAAATCGGACTGCCCCTGTTGCTTGGTCCGTTATTTAGGGGTGGATCGTCTATGAGGTTTAACGGGTACAGTCTTCGGACCAGGTTTTGGCGTCGGCTTGGCAGGTGTAGACGGAGTCGATCGCCGATGTGGTTTTACAGGTACAGTCTTTCTAGCCATAGTTCGGGAGGTTGAGGTGGTTGAAACGTGCGAACGAAATATTCTGAAGAGGTTGGTGGTGGTGAATAAATGCTCAAAGCCGTTTTCAATTCAGTGGGTTGAAAAAGGAGAAAGGAATCGGCGATGGATTCGATGGTGTGCATTCAAACGCAACATTGCAATCAAATGCGACAGAGAGGATGCATCACACGTCTACATCCCACCCTATCCACTCCCGTATGCGAGCATGTTAAAAGGTGATTAAAATGGACAGCCCCTTTTGCTTGGTCCGCTTTGGGCCAGGCTCACTAAGCGTTCTTTGTCGGCCAGTCGGTGCGATTCTTTCCAGACCATAAGCTACAGTTTTCTGTAACCTATGTCCTTGGGTCATACCGTCTAAGCTGTCAGGGTCTGTAGCGCGTTTCCGCCTGACAACTTTGGCTTGGCCCCATCTTTTTGCTTGGTTCTGAATCCGCACTCTTGTCTCGACGGAGCTCAGAGAGTCGAGGAGGATGACAGAGGGGGGGCCGCTGGTGGTGGGTATGAGCATTAGTATTCAAACGGATCGCGATTTGCTTCGCGCTTCGCCTGATGATCATATTGATCAGCGAACTCGCGCATCGCCGTCGCAAACCGTGTGAAGCCCCTTGCATCGAGTTCATCCGCTTTCTTCCGATTCTCGCACGCTAGCTTGCGCTCCTCATGTCCGTGAGTGAATCCGTGAACACCGCGATCGTTGAAGAGTTGGGTAGTGAAACCCGACCGCATTTCCCCCGCGTCGCGAAAGTTCAAAGCCTCAGCAACCGCATTGTGAATCCACAAGCCATCAGGGTCTGGGGGAGCGCAGGTTAATACGTGACCAATCTGAATTTGAGCAACTTCTGCATGCCCCGATTCTTCTGTTAACCTGCGTGCTTCATTGAGCCACGCATTAAACGCTTCCACGCTGAAAGATTCATCATCTTGCGTACCGGGACAACGCTTCCATTCCGTCAAAAGCCTGTACGCGTTTGTGGCGAGGTGCTTCTTATGCTCGTCGGGCTCTTCGTGATCATCCTCGATAGTATTATTGGAACGGAATACGAGCCCAATAGCTTCTGCAAAGAATGCTGGATCAGAAGCAAGCCGCTTTTCCAAAGTGACCGGCGACCCAGATGAGAATCGATCCAGCCAAGGGAGGAAGTTCCATTCAATATAAAATAGCGCGTCTTTATCAGAGGTTTCGGATTTCTGAAGGCACTTTATCAATTCAACTGTTTCAAGGTTGTCCAACTCCTTGATTCCGCGCTCACTCCTCAGGACTGCCAGAAGAGCACGTGTGGCTAGCGATTCATTGAACCGCGATTTATCATCGGCCATGCGAGCCACACACTTGACAGCCGCCCCTTCACGCCCGAATTCGAGCAGCTTTTCGATAGCTATCGTCAAGTCTCGGCGCGGGCCGTAGGGATTCACGTATGCATTTTCCCAATATAGTGCTTCGTGAGAGGTCGTCAGGTGCGTTGATACCCTTTCCCATATTTCACCTTCAAAAGGAAGTAGCGTTAGGAATTTAGCTTTATGTTCAGCGCCCCAAGCTCTTTCAAGCACTTTATCAACCCACTCAGTCTTTCGCACCCCAAAACGAGCCCAAATGAATCCTGCAACAACTTGAATCAATGGGGCTTCCTCTGAATCCAGCAAAGATGGCAGTACTGCACGTTCAATTTCATCGTGTGCGATCACGCCGAGTGAGCGACCAACTTCGTACGGCGCGGCAACCGTTGAGGCAAAGTTCAAAGCGGCATCTACATCCCCATTACCCATGATTTCAATAATGGCGGCTTGTCTTACTTCACAAAGCCGCTTTTGCTCATCATCGATATTATCAATATTTTCGTATAGTTCAAAATCTCTGGCGCCAAAAAGCTGATGGTATTTTACTCTGGGCGAGATGGGGGCCAGTCTTTGTGCAGTATCCGCTATCTTGTTGACCGCATCCTCGGGGAGTGCCCAATCAGTAGCGAAATATTTCCGGTGATGCCTAACCAGCTTTTCAAGAGCCTCCCACAGAGGCAGGCGATCCGTCTCAGACAACGATACAATTTCTTTCGAATTCAGATAATCTAACAAAATATCGTGCGCTGACTTAGGTAAATCAGACAGCCTATGGATAAGCTCACACAGCTTCGTTGAATCACTCTTTGCAAGGGCAACGGCGAGATCGATGTAGACACTGATTTGCTCCCAGTATACCGTTCTAAGGACGTCATCATTCCAATCCCTTGGAATGAAATCCCGCCAGACAGGTCGATGACAACCACTGGTGAAACCGTGATTATGCGGCAAAAGTGTCAAGAGAAGCTTCCAGCCCACATCTGGTTGCTCCCTTATCACAGCCTCAACTGCTGATTTACGCTTATTAAATGGTGCAGTGGTTTGCAAACGCCATGGCAAAAAAATATCTGCTAACGAGTTTGAGGGTCGATTCGACCAGTTCCCCCCTGGATCAACGGAGGCTATGTCGGCAAGGATCAGGGAAACCCGAGGCAAATAATCGCTATTCCAAGCAAGGCCTTCGAGTGCCCAAAGCAACCCGCTCATGTAATTCACGCCGCCAATGCCAGCAGTTCCTTCTTGCGCAAATAACTCGTGAAAAGGTGTCGACGAGAGATCAACGAGCACCGATTCAACTGCGTCGAGAAACTCGTCGGGCGCAGCTTCGGCAAGAAGTGGCAGGTGAGAATCCAAACTAGCCCAGCGGTCCCAACTAGCCTTGTTCAACAATTCACGCACTACTAGAATAGCGGTAGACTCTGGTTTACCTTCGCTGCACGAAGTCAACGCATTTGGACGACTTCCCATCAATGCAAGCGTTTCAGAAATACCTTTCCTAATAAGGGCAGAATGATTGAGCACTTTGCCATAAATACTCGCCGTGAAACGATCTTCCTTGGGAATATCAAATTTGGGGTCTCGCTCACTCAGAACTACAACAGCCGTTTTTTGAAACTTATCTAGATCATCATCGGCAATGCGACTCCCAAGAACAATCCACGCTTCACCACGGGCGACAACCCGCCACTTTTCGTCCTTTTGAATCAGGGGAGAGTCCGAGCGAAGCGTGTCAGGTCTCAGAATCTCGATCCACTCCCCATACCCCTTTCCCAACATTATCTCAATTGCGGCACGATCTGCGGGATTTAATCCATTCCATTTGCCGACTAGCCCAGCTTGCGCTAAAAAAGTCGCATTGCTCCATGTGGCATATAGAGGCAGGGTGCCATAGCCTCGCAAGTGGCGGCGAAGAGCGGAAATTCGATCTCCGCCAATCCTCCCAAGTTCTTTAGCACGAATATCAGAGTACCCTGCTTCTCTGAGGACCGACTCAATTTGCGACAGCGAAGGACTCCTTAGCTTTAGAATTTCCGGACTACCTCCAGACCATGCACCACAGAGTGGCACAACTACTGCATGGCCTTTTCGACGTGCTATCGTCTGAAGCGTTGCGCCCTCATCGGTTTCCAAACCAAGGCGAGGATCTGCAACTAGAACGTGGGAAGACCGAGTTTCAACAATGCTCCTCCAAGCTTGCTCGTCGTTTATGTAGAGGCACCGATTGCTATAGATTCGAGATAAGTCCGGTTCAAGTTCAGCAAGAAAAGCCGCAACAAAATCCGCGACATCTTGCGGACTCTCAGCGAAGAGCTTTAGGATCTGCATCTCCCCGTCGAAAAGAGCCTGCAATGCCTTACATGCCTCTGACCTTCCTACGGTTAATAATTTTGGCGGAAAAGGCGGATCGTCAGCAGAGCACTCCGAAACAAGATTGTCCCAGTGTTCGGATGCTGTCGATAGCCCTCCGAGGTTCGCCGCTAAATTTAGTTTCTTGGCCATCCATTGTCCCACAGCTGGATATTCTCTTAACCAATCGGCAAGTTTAACTCCATCGATGATCCGTATCAGTTTCCATCCTTTATCTTTTCTACGTTCAAGCCACTTTGTTTGCTCGGGTTCGTTCCAACCTCCAGAACCCGAGGAACGGGGTGTTACGAATACGAATGAAGAATCAGCACGTCCCCTATCATTGATTTCGTCGGTCCGCTTGTTGAAATCATCGGTTGCTTTGCTCTGGGGATCGGCTCCAGTTCCTATTTCCCAATAAGACTTACCATTTGGTACGAACTCGAGAAATCCCTCCCCGGTTTCAATCATACCGTCCCAACCTGGCTGATTCACTGCATCGCCATATGGAATTCTACACACCGAGAGATTCGGACAAGACTGCTTTACAAGCCAATAGATCAATTCAGGTATAACTGCTTGGCTATCTCTTGTAGGCGCGTAACGATCCAAGTCGCCTGCTTGAACAATGTGGCTATGGTCCATGGGCTAATCTGCTTATTTTAGGGGGCGACACTAGTGTCCAAAACAGGTTTCAAAAAGGGCAATAGATGAGATAACATACTTATCGGTTTTCTTACGCGGCTTGTCCCTTTGCGGCAACAAAAACATTCCTTACGCAATCAATTTACAGTCACGAATAACCGCTATCCCCTGTCTTGTTTGCGGCTAGCTTTCTATTCACACACTACCCCAGCTACCTCTCTCCGATCACATTCCCACAAACATACACATTAAAAAACATGAGAAATTGGACTGGTGCTTTTCAGCATTGTTGAATCCGACCCGCTGAGTGAAGCCCTTTAGGGGTGAAGCTCGGCGAAGCGGGCCGTTTGGCAGTGCGGCCTTGATCATGCCCTACCCAACTGGTAATAGGTCTCCAGCGATTCGGTCAGCCGTTCCTCCAGTTGCCGGGTGCTTTCAAAGCGCAGTTGTTGCCAGCTCTTGAGGTTGAAACCGATGTCACTTTCCAACTCCTCGCCGCGCGCATTTTTGTCGGCAATGAGGATGAAATTATCCTGCTCCAGCCCCTTGCCACGATTGAGCCCCATCAAATAACCGATCTCGTGATAGACATTGCGGTTGCCAAAGGTGAGATCGGCGATCAAAAGGCCGGACCCCTCGATCACCTTGAGGATTTCGTCGGCGATGGTGTAGCTGTAACCCTTGTTGAACTGGTCGATGCGGATCTCCAGCAGGCGGATGTCGAGCTGGTGTCTTTCATTGATCTGCAGGACGGTCTTCTTGATGGTTTTGTAGGTCTCTTTGGTCTCATTGCGAAAGGTCATGGAGATGAAGATTTCCCGATGCCGGGCGGTGAGTATGCTTTCAAACACGCTCACCAAGCTGGCGGCGTCTACCGCCTGCACCCGACCCAGGTGATAGCCAAGCGGAAGGGGTCAGTCCAATTTTTCATGTTTTTTGAGTTTTCTCCAGTATGTACAGCCTTTGCCCGTGCGGTGACGGCTCACGAGACTTTGGACGTAGGACGGTGATCCCATCTGCAGATTCGATGCTATCCACCGGTGAGGGGCCTGATGCGCTTCCCGCAGATGACGGGCCAAGGCCACTTTCCACCCTTCGCCTTTGAGTCCGGCTTTCAGATCTTTGCGCGCAAATCCTAAAACCTTTAATTCCTCTCCCAGGGCTTGCTCCCACAACGGTTCCCTCAGCTCGGAAGCCTCAGCCTCCACTATCCGGCGGTCGTCCTCATCATCGAGGCTTTCCAAAAGCCCTTTCTTGAATGCCCGGCTTCCTTTGGCCCAACCACGCGACATCTTCTCAAAACCCAGTTTCTTGCGCTCTCCTTCGTCCGCCGATAACCATTCCAGATAGTCCCGATAACGGCGTCGTCCGGCAGGGCTATCCACCAAGCCGCCGACTGCCTCCAGCGCAGTCTCAAAAACCTCATATCCTTTCCGCTTCCGGGGTCTCCACAAATGCGCGAAGCTGCTCGGTTCATAGGACTGAAGGGCGCTTGCTTCCACCAACCCCGCCCGGACCGGATTAAGATGAATGTAGTGACACACCGGTCCCACCGCATCCGCATCCAGCACGATCGCCTTGTAGCGGCCTTGACGTAGCGCGGCAACGCGGAGATGGCGCAGCCCCGCATGGCGGGGTTTGACCGACGGGTGCCCACTGGGCAGGCGGTCAAACAAACACATGCCCGGTCTCCTTGCGGAAACGGTTGAAACGATTCGCAAAGGTCGATTGCAGCCACTGCATCCCCGATACCAGGTTGGGCGAGGGTGTTTCCAGGCATAAATGATAATGGTTGCCCATCAGGCACCACGCATGCAAACGCCAACCCATCGCCACACTCGCCTCCTCCACACACTTCAGAAAACTCTTACGCGCTCCCTCCGTCTCGAAGATCCACGAACGGTAGTTCCCGCGATTGATCACATGATAAATCGCTCCGGCGTATTCAATGCGGACTTTTCGGGCCATCTAAAGCAGGGTTCTTCTGCTCAAACTCTTACAGCTAAATCCACTGCACTCAACAAAAAACATGAAAAATTGGACTGACCCCTTCCGATGGTCCTTACATCTCTCGCAGTGACACTCTCGAATACAGTCCTTTATCTCCAATCGCTGCACGTTGAAGATCATCTCGCCGTGTTGCCCATTTATGCACCATCTCAGCGTTCTCTGTTTTTAAGCCAAAGCGAACCGCAGACTCTATTATCGAAAAAAGGTCTCCAACCAAAACTTGTTGGACTGGACGGAGATTACCTGTTTGCGATGCCTCTATAAAAGTCTCCCAATCCTCACCCGCAGTAACGGCTACAAATGCAGGATTTAAAATCTGCGTTTCATAATAAGAACTGTAACTCGCATCGCAGAAAGCAGCGGTCCACCGACTTAGAAACTCAAGATACTGCATGGACCGAGTGATAATATTATCCCTACTTGCTACACTAATGTCTATAATAGCTTGGTCTAAACTCTGGCACTCGCCTTTCGACAACCCAACCCAAACATTTTTCGATAGCATTGAATTAACATTTTCACCTTTCAGATTAAAAATGACATCGTTTCGACCGGATAATGCTAATGAAAACAGGAGGAAATCAGCCGCAACAACAGATATATCTTTATCCCTCGAGTTTCGAGCAGCATTGAGATACATTGAAGCCTCAGGAAATCGACCCCATTGATAAAGGAGTTTCCCCATCAATAGATTCAGATCGAAATCTTCTGGGAGACCTAGATGACCCGCAATGGTTTCAGCATAAAGCCCCGCTTCAGAGATCAAAGCCTCATGCTCAAAAATCAACTCACCTGGAGCCACATTGCCCTTAGCAAAGCCAATTACATTCTGGGCAACATCATAATCCACATCCCTTTTCGCACAGGCTATAAATGCGAAACACACCCAGAAAATAACCAGTGACCTATATACACTCATCATTCACATTCTCCTTTATTACCATTTTCACCTCCGCCAAAATTCGGAGAGACCTCCCTGCCATACCAACCATAGATACTTTGAAGAATGTCCCGAGCTTGCCCTTCTCCCAAATAAGTTCCAGGCGGGCCTGATGAGAAATCTTTCACATACCACAATCCATCATCGTAGTTACTGTATATAAAGAGGAACCTCGAAAGAGTCTGGCTACCTTGCGCCTGCCCAGAAGCAACACCATTCAACAGATCAATTGCTGCAGCCCCACCCCGAACCCCTCGAGGCTGGTTCGGGGAGCGAGCGTATGTCCCGTCCATTGATGGATGAGGACCGCCCGAATCAGGAAAGCCAGCTCCATTCCATACGGAATACTGGTCTCCCCTGTATCCTTGGCGCAGTAGGGGTTCTCTAAAGGTAATAGCACTCCAAGGAGACCTAGAGTTGGGGCCTAGCAGTGTGGAACCATTCAAGACCTCCAATTGAGCAGGTGTTGGATAATGATTCGTTGGATTATCATCGAACCAGTTATTGATCTGTCGAAGAGGCGCTTGGTCGCCTCCAATTCCAGAAATCCAGTTCCTAAATTTCTGCCATCTCGATTTATCACACGGATCCCTCCCTTGCCCCACCCCATCAGGCCCCTTATTCCCAAAGCACGGATCCTTCGATAAGGTCACCGCCTTGCGATTCAAAGCGTCTATGGCTTCAGACAGAAGATCTGTGTTTTTCCCTGGCAGATAGGTGGCGATAAACTCGGCCCTGCCTGCCTCATAAGCCATCGGTCCAAACCCGCCTCCGGGGATCGAGAGCGGCGTCCATAACCCCAGCAAATCCCATCGGTTGACGGGGTCGTTATGGGTGAAGGTGTAGAGGTTGAGGCCGCCTGCCTCACCAATCGGATCCCGGTTCAGCCAGCGGCCCAGAACCGGATCATAGGCCCGGAAATAATACAGCACCAATCCACTGCGCGCATGCCACTGCTGCGAGGCGTGACGCCAGGGCTGATCGATCAAGTGATCCCCTTCATGCTGCAACTGCCGCCCAAAGGGATCGTAGCTGTAGCGCGCCACCTCGGTATCGACGGGAACACTTCCACTCGTCGCGGCTGAGAGCAGGCCCATCACCGTGCCATTGCCGTCGTAGAGGTAGTAGTGACTCTCCCAGCCCAAACCACTGACTGTCGGCAGACTCAAAGCCAGAAGATCACCCGTGCCTCCCGAGCTTCCCAGCCCATGACGGATATCCAGACCACGGCTATACTGACGCAGCACCGCCAAGTCCGCATCCAGTTCCTGCACCACAACTTG
>JBJHBA010000009.1:0-49443 GCA_050485245.1 Verrucomicrobiota bacterium
GAGACCCTCCTGCCAGGGTCCAAGGGCAAAGCCCGAAAAAAACAACTGGGCAAACTCCCCGCACAAGGCGATATCCCAATCTTCGCCTGGAGGAAAATTCAGAAAAATCCCTTCGGGTAGAATCAGTAGACATAGGAAGACATAAAGAAAAGGGATGGGAGAATCTGAGATCGGACTTGACCTCTGATCCCCCTCTCGCCTTATTTCCCGCTTTCCCATGGTAGTGGTCTACTGGACCCGATATCTGCGGGCGTAGTTTAGTGGTAAAACCCCAGCCTTCCAAGCTGGTGATGAGGGTTCGATTCCCTCCGCCCGCACCATTTCGTGAGAGTAGCCGCACTGAGACAGTGCGGTTTTTTATTGGAACAGTCTGTCGCAAAAACGGGGAATGCTTATGTATGAGCCAAGGGAGTTTTGAGACGATTGAGAGCAAACGTCTAGCTTTGGTCAAACAAAGGCATTTGCGATCCTGGATTGTCGCCTTGGATAGTCCGGCATTGAGAACCCCTCCCTACTCCCATGCAAAAAGGAAAACCCTGTAGAGACATCCGGTGGATGTTCCTCATCTTGGCGGCAGCCATGCTCACCTACATGGGCAGTGCCCAAGCATCAACTGCGCAGACACCGGTAGGCACACATGGCCAGCTGTCAGTTGAAGGGAACCGAATCGTGGATCAGCATGGCGAAGTGGTCAGCTTGGCTGGAGCCAGTTTTTTCTGGAGTAACGACCACTGGGGAGGAGAACGCTTTTACCGGGATGATGTCGTCGGCTATCTGCAGGAGGATTGGGGCGCCAGCATCATCCGGGCATCGATGGGAGTGGAAGACAGCGGTGGATATATCCAATCCCCTGCGAACAATCGAAGAAGAGTTGAGACACTGGTGGACTCAGCCTTGAAACGAGGTCTCTATGTGATCATCGACTGGCATTCCCATCGAGCCGAGGATCACCCTGAAGAGGCCGTTGCTTTTTTTCAGGAGATGGCGGAGCAGTATGGGGAGCACGTCAATGTGATCTATGAAATCTACAATGAGCCACTCAACACCACCAGTTGGCCAAATGACATCAAACCCTATGCGGAGCGGGTCATCGCGGCAATTCGTGAAATCGATCCAAACAACCTGATTGTCGTCGGCACCCCGACCTGGTCGCAGGATATTCATTTGGCAGCAGCTGATCCGATTGAAGGTTTCGAGAATATTGTGTATTCATTCCACTTTTATGCAGGCACGCACACCCAGTGGTTGAGAACCCGGGTGTTGGACGCGATGAATGCAGGTCTCGCGGTCATGTGCACGGAATGGGGAACCACCATCTATGATGGTGGCCAGCCCGTTCAAGGTGTGATTCAGCCTATTGCCAAAGCAGAGTCTGACCGCTGGATGAATTTTCTACGAGAGCATCAAATCACGCATTTGAACTGGGTGGTGAACAACAAGCGCGAAGGAGCATCTATCTTCAACCCATCGGCCAGTCCCACCGCAGGGACCTGGACAGACGATGACCTGACAGAATCCGGATTATATGTGAAAGAAGTCGTCTCCAGTTGGCATGAAGTGGAATATGCGCAAGCAGCAGCTTTCAGTCCTTTTATTCACTGGATCCAAAGCTATGGAATACCGGCGACCACAGACCCTGAAGAAACCCTGACGGAAGGCAGTTGGAGTCTTTTGGAGACCTATGCTTTTGGAAAATCTCCTTTTGCGAAGAACCCGACTCCTACGTTAAAGCTGGAACCAAACGGTGATCAATTCAGGCTGCATCTCCCATCGACACGCACGGATGTCCGTTACAAAGTCCTCTATTCACCCGGATTGGAAACATGGGAGGAAGTATCCGCAGAAACCGGGAGTGGACAAGCGATGGACTTCACACTGAATCCTGATCAGCCGGAAGGCTTTTTCCGAATCGAAATTTCGCTGGAAGCCGATCCGCAGTGACCGCGAATGCAGTCAAGCGGTGACACGTGCGATTTCGCCGGGAATCATTTTGCTTGCCGGACGCGAGGTGAAGCCATGGAGATTCGAAGCATCCACTGAGATGATCGATGAACCTCCTGCTACTTCCCAGCACAAGCCCAAGGCAACGGATTCCTGCCAATGACCCCCGTCTGGAGCACGTCCGGGGAGTACTTCGGTTGAAAGAAGGAGACACTTTTGACGTAGGTGCGGAGAACGGTCCACTCGGCAAGGCTTGTATCGCAAAAGTGGATACAAGCGGCTTGGAGTTGAAAATTGAGTGGATGGAGACGCCCCCACCCCTCTATTCGATTGACCTGTTAATTGCCCTGCCCCGACCCGCAACTGCGAAGAAAATCATTACAGAAGCGAGCACACTGGGGGTTCGGTCGATTCACTTTTTCCCCGGCGGCAAGAGTGACCCCGCTTACGGACGCAGTCGTTTCTGGAGTGAGGCAGGCTGGGTGCAAGCGAGACAACTTGGCGTTGAGCAAGCCTTCTCCACCTGGTTACCCGAGGTGACGGTACACGATGAAATGAATCATGCATTGAGGGTGATTTCAGCGGAAACCTTTAGATGTGGCCTCGATGTGTATGAAGCGACCCAATCCCTCTCCACACTCTCGTCGGAAGTGTGCATGGGGAGGGCTGTAGCGATGGCTCTTGGCCCGGAGCGCGGCTGGGACAAGAACGACCGGGCGATGCTCAAGACACACGGCTTCGGACTGTTTTCGGTTGGAGAACGCGTTCTCCGTGTGGAAACCGCCGTGACGGTGGGACTAAGCCTGATGCTGGCGAAAATGGGAGTGCTTTAAGCGAGCATTAGCCCTCTGCACGCGCTCTGGCATCCGCTTCGATCGCAGCCTTCAGTTTATCAATCGTTTCACGGGCCATTGCCTTGGCCTCATCGAGGTCACCAGGTTGGGCAACATCTTCACGTGCGAACACGTAAAATTTTATTTTGGGTTCGGTTCCGCTTCCGCGCACCGCGAACTGATAGCCATTATCGAGTTCGAGGAAGTAGAAATCCTGCTTGGGGATTTCTTTGCCATCCGCATCCTCAAAGGTCTCGACCCCGAAGTCTTTGAATGAGGCGACCTGGAAACCGGCCAATTCCTTGGGGTGGTCTTCCCGGTAGCTCTTGAGAATCCGGCCGATTTTCTCGGAACCGGCGGCTCCCTCATAGTAGATATTCACAAGATCCTCAAGGTAGTATCCATAGCGCAAATACACCTCATCGATGTAATCATCAAAGGAGCGGCCGTCTCTTTTCAGGGCAGCGGCCAACTCAGCGAACATCACCACGGCGGCATTGGCGTCCTTGTCTCGAACCAAGTCGCTGGCGAGGTAGCCATAACTCTCTTCTCCGCCAAAGACGTAAAAAGTGCTGTGCTCCAGCATGAGACGGGCACGCTGATCACGGGGAATCGCATCATAATTCAGCACAATCCCCTCTTTCTCCATCAAGGCAGCCTGGAGAGATTCCTCATAAATCCGGAGTTTTTCACCGATCCACTTGAACCCGGTAAGGGTATCGATGACTTTAAGCCCGTTCTTCTCCGCAATGGCTGCCTGAAGCGGCGTGGTGACAAAGGTTTTGATTAAGGCAGCGCGGGAGGAGCCGTTTTTCGGAAGGATGCCCATATCCTTCATTTTGGTAATCCGGTAGGCCGCCAGTAAGGATCCGATCTGATTGCCGGTAAGCAGCCGCATTTCACCATCTTCGCCACGCACCGCGACTCCCATACGGTCGGCATCGGGGTCGGTGGCCATGACCACATCCGCTTCCGTCTGGTTGGCGCGGGCAATCGCCATGGCTAGCGCATCGGCATTTTCCGGATTAGGTGACTTCACCGTGGGGAAACGGCCATCTTCGGTTGCCTGTTCTTCAACCACGTCCACAGTAAGCCCGTATTTCTGGAGGATTTTGGGGCCGGTAATGCCCCCCGTACCATGGATGGCGGTAAACACAATTTTGGGCTGGGCCTGTTGGAATACCCCGGTATCGAGCACGTTTTCAGATAGCGCAGTGAGATAGGCCTCATCGGCAGCCTCACCCAAGGTAATGACGCTGCTCAGATCCACATCAAAATAGTCTGGAGTCTGGGAAAGTGGAATCTGGTAGACCTCATGAATAATGCCCTCTGCATGCGGGAATACAACCTGTGCACCATCCTCAAAATAGACCTTGTACCCATTATCATGCGACGGGTTGTGGCTGGCGGTGATAACGATTCCGGCGGTGGCCCCGAGGTAGCGGACCGAGTAGCTCAGCTGGGGCGTCGAGCGCGGACCATCGAAGATAAAAGCGGTCCCTCCCAGTTTAGACCAGGTAGAGGCAGCCAGTTCACAGAAGTGGCGGGAAAAGTGGCGGACATCGTGGGCAATGATCAGACGCGGGACTTCGCGGCGACCCTGTTTTTTTTCAAGGTAGCGCTGGGCGTAACGAAACAAGCCGATGGTGGCCCGGACGACATTGAAGTCGTTCATCATGTTGGTGCCTACCGCGGCATGCTCGGGCGTTTCCATTTGGCCCGGCGTTCCTTTCTCCGCAGTGGTCAAGACATTTCCGATGGTGCGGTTGCGCATACCACCCGTGCCAAACTGAAGCGTGGCATAAAAACGGTCATTCAGCTCATTCCAATGCGCCCCTGAAACCAGTTCCCCGATGCTGGAAACCGCCCAATCGGGCAGAAAACCACCTTCCAGCCAAGAGACCAGATTGTCGACGGAAGAGGCCATGAGCTGGCCGGATTCACCTGCTTTACGAATGTCTGCAACAATGGAACTCATTAGGATTTGATTTCAGAAATGGTGATAAACTGTATGCGAAAGATGATCCTTCCAAGTCTTTGGATTCCTTCGGGTTGAGGCAAGCAGAGACTCGGATTGCGAATGAGAAATGGAGAGTACGCAGCGGATCAGGACGGAGCCGCACTTACTTCATCCCATCGATATCCCAGATATGCCGCGAGGAGCCCGGCCATAGCAAAAAGTATCAGGGCAAGCGCCGGGGCGATCCCTGCCAGCATGGCTCCCAGCGCTCCGGCCACCAGCAGGAGTAGACCCATCGCGGTATTGCTGACGGCGACGTAATCGGTCCGTTTATTCCCATCGGCCATATCGACCAGATAGGTTTTCCGACCCAAGCGGACACCCGCATGCGCAAGACCGAGAATAAAGAAGGCCAGTGGATAGAACCAGATGGCGATGGCGCCGCTCCATTCACTGAGGGAGATCGCTGCGACCAAAAGGGTCATCGTGGATGCCAGCCCGCAGGCTATGACAAAAACCATTCGGCTGGAGCGATCGGCCCAGCGACCCCAGATGGGGGCACTGATCAAGCCAGCCAATCCCTCCATGAGGAGAAAAATCCCCAGAAACCGAGCTGCCTGTCCCAAATCTCCTCTGGCGATGGTCACATAAAAAGGCGCGGCCAAACCCGAGCCCATGGCCAAGGCCCGCCCGATAACGAAGCGGCGGAAAGGGAGGTCGTCGCGCAGCAGTGTCCAGCGTTGGAATGCTTTCTTGAGACCATCGGCACCTCCTTCCACTTCTCCAGGGAATTCGACGACCCTTTGAAAGGCAAAGGCAGCGGCAAACCAGAGCACACCTGCGCCACCGAGGACGGCGGCAAGAATACGCGGAGAAGTATCATCGGAGAGCAGCCCGAGCGAAGCCCCCACTCCCATTGCCCCCAGCCCGGAGACCGCAGCTATCCAACCGGACAAACGCCCCCGGCGGGTTTTGGGAATGGTTTTGCCGAGCACATCCTTATAGGCGACCGAGCACAAACCCCGGGCGATGCTAAAGCCAATCAGGCACCCCAGAATCGCCCATCCCGCGGCAGAGCCCTCCAAAGCTAGAGCTGACCAAGCCATCAGCAAAAGTGCCACGCCCTGCAAGGCACTTCCCAACGACCAAAGCGACTTGCGCACAGGATGTTTGCGAACCCATGCGCCAATCAACATTTGAGGGAGCATGGAGCCGGACTCCCGGATGGGAACCAGCAGGCTGACGATCCAGGCCGGGCCACCAACTGCGCCGAGAAGCCAAGGAAGCGTCGTCTTGGCGCTGGCAACCTTGTCGCCAATACTGGTCAGGGTATTGGAAACCAGAATTTTGAAAAAATTACCCGGCGTCTCGCGACAGGCTTTCTCACTGATGCCCTTGCAAACCCGCCCCTCATCATCCTCTGCCAGACGATCATAGAGGTCCTCCATCCAGCCCCGGCTTGTGCCCCGCATATCAAGGGAGGACGGATTTTCTGCGGATGTGTGCTGAGGAGAATCTGGCATGGACTCATTGAGATGACGGGAAGTCTAAAGGAGACGATCCCAACGGGTGGAAACGAACCTAAGAACGAAGACGTATTTCTTGTCTGCGGCGCTGTAAAGGCAAGCCTACACCCCCTTATTGACAACTCGCTGCCAAAGATGCTTGGTCATCCGGGCATGCCACCGGACAGCAGATTTCGCAGAGTTCTCCCCTGGACAATCCTTGGGGTGGGATTGGTGGCATCGGCGCTGCTCAATTTAATGACGGGATCGCTTGATCTATCGGTCCGGCAAGTGCTGGCGATTCTGCTGGAACCGTTAACGGGGCCGGAAGCGCTGGGAAGCTACACGGCAGGCGAGTCAGCGGTCATCTGGTCGCTGCGCTTGCCAAGGGTTGTGCTCGCCATGGTGGTAGGCGGTGGGCTGGCGATGGCAGGTGCCGCCATTCAAGGGCTTTTCCGGAATCCGCTGGCGGACCCGGCTTTAATCGGCGTGACGAGTGGCGGGGCGATGGGGGCGATTCTGGCGATTGTGGGAGGTTCTCTTCTGGCAGGTATTCCGCTTTGGCTCTATGAAGCGGCGATCCCGATTGGCGCCCTGTTGGGAGCGCTGAGCGTTACGGCGGTGATTTACCGGCTGGCCACTTTTGGGGGAAGGACATCGGTCAGCACCCTGCTGCTGGTGGGGATTGCGATCAATGCGCTGGCGGGGGCGATGATCGGGTTCACCCTGTTTTTCTCCAGTTCGGATGACATTCGCAGTTTTCTTTTTTGGACGCTGGGGAGTTTGGACCGGGCGACCTGGAAAGAACTCCGTTTTGCTCTGGTGCTGGTAATTCCTGCCCTGTTGGTGCTCCCCTTCTATGCCCGCTCGCTCAATGTTCTGCTACTGGGAGAGTCTGAGGCGTTTCACCTTGGCATTCGAGTGCAGTCGCTGACCCGTCAAGTGGTGTTTCTGGCGGCCGGACTAGCGGGAGTGACGGTCGCGCTGGCGGGAACGATTGGCTTTGTCGGGTTGGTGGTGCCCCACATCATTCGACTATGGCTGGGTCCGGACTATCGTCGTCTGTTTCCCGCGTGTGCACTGGCCGGGGGTGGCTTGCTGTTGCTGGCGGATACCGCAGCAAGATCGATGGCGCCTCCCTCCGTATTGCCGGTGGGCATTTTGACCGCGCTGGCAGGTGCCCCGTTTTTCCTGTTTCTCCTCGCCCGCAGGCGCAGGAACTTTGTGCTTTAAGCTATGCTGACCGCGGACACAGTTTCCTTTGCATATGCGCACGCCGAGAGATTGGCACTCGCATCCGTTTCGGCCAGGTGGGAGCCGGGGAAACTCTATGCGCTGGTGGGCCCCAACGGATCCGGCAAAACCACCCTGCTGCGCTTGTTGAGCGGAGAACTGGCCCCCAAGTCGGGCGAGGTTTGCTGGCAAGGGCGTTCGCTGCAGCAGATTGAACCGGACTACATGGCACGCAGGAGAGCGCTCCTCTCGCAGTCCCCCCGGCTTGATTTTGCGTTTTCCGTGTATGAAGTGGTGGCTTTGGGGCGCTCCCCTTTTGCGGGTTCACCCGCAAGATCCGAAGACCATGCCCGTATTTGTGAGGCTCTGGAGGAAGTCGATCTTCATGGGTGGGAAAACCGCCCCTATCCGGAACTGAGCCGTGGGGAGAAGCAACGGGTGCAATTGGCCAGGGTTTTGGCACAGCTCCCATCGGAGAATGCCACCCAAAGTGCCCTCTTGCTCGACGAGCCGACCAATCATCTGGATTTAGCCCACCAACATCAAACCCTTCAGCTGGCACGCAAGCGGGCGGACGAAGGCCGGATGGTGATCACAGTGCTCCATGATCTCAATCTGGCGCTGCAATATGCGGATCACGTGCTGGTCTTGAATGGAGGAAAAGCGGTGGCCGAAGGTAATCCCGCTGAAATCCTCAATCCATCCCTTCTAGCCGAGGCATTCGGAGTCTGCTCCAGCGTCCTGCAGCTGCCGGACGGAAGACCCTACCTGGCGATTCTGGGAGGAAAACCCCTGTGACACTTGGACTCAAGTGAGGATTGAGGGGGTTGGAGGGACGGTAAACCATTGTTCGGATTGGAAAAGAATTTGCCATAGAAGGCGAAAGCGGCAAGCGTCCGCATCTTTCACCACCAAATCTTTGAAAGTCCATGTCTGAAGAATTAACAGGGAACGTCCTCGTCGCACAAAGCGGCGGTCCGACTGCCGTGATCAACGCGAGTCTGGCCGGTGTTATTGGCGAGGCTCTCAACCACGAGTGCATTGAAGAAATTTATGGCGGTCTGAATGGAATCCAAGGGATTCTCCAAGAAGACCTCATTGACCTTGCAGAAGAAAGTCAGCAGTCCATCCGTGGACTGCGCTACACCCCTTCTTCCGCGCTGGGAACCTGCCGATACAAGTTAAAAAAGGAGAAGGACTTTGCCCGTGTAATCGAAGTGTTCCGGGCACACAATATCCGTTACTTCTTTTACATTGGCGGCAATGACAGCCAGGATTCGACTGCGAAAATTTCCCAGCACGCCCGTGATGCAGGCTGGGAGATGCGTTGTATCGGAATCCCCAAGACAGTCGACAATGACCTTGTCCTGACCGACCACACACCCGGCTACGGCTCAGTCATCAAGGAAGTCGCCACCACGGTGCGCGAACTGGCCTGCGATGCAGCGGCCATGGGACAGCACGATATGGTTTACGTCCTTGAAGTAATGGGGCGCAACGCGGGCTGGATTGCGGCCGGGGCCACCTTGGCCAAACGCCGGGATCACCCCGAAGATCCACCGCACCTCATCTATCTGCCCGAGGTCGCCTTTGACACCAATCGATTCCTCAATGACGTCACCAACGTCCTCAAGACGCAGAAATACTGCATCATTGTAGTGGGCGAAGGCTTGACCGATGAGAACGGAAATTACATTGCCACCGCCAGCTCCGGAACCGACAGTTTTGGGCACAGCCAGCTCGGGGGTGCCGGTGACTATCTAAAAAGCCTGCTTGAGCAGCACGTTGAAGGCATCAAGGTTCGCTCCTGCCGGCCCGGCCATGCCCAACGCTGTGCAGCGACTACTTCCTCCAAGGCCGACAATGACGAAGCCTATCTGGCAGGTCAGGCGGCGGTACGGGCGGCAGTCAACGGGGTCACCGACAAGATGATCACCCTGATGCGCGGCGACACCGACCACTACACCTGCGAAACGGGCTTAGCCGATCTGCAGGAAGTAGCCAACGGGGTGAAGCACATCCCTTCCAATTGGATCAATGAAGACGGCGTCAGCATGAGTTATCATTTTGTGAAGTATGCCCTTCCCTTGATTCAGGGAGAAGTGGAGATCCCGAGGGATAACGGTCTGCCCAACTTCATCCAGCTGGCGAAGATTCCGGTGGATAAGGTGCTGGCTCCGCACCGGCTCGACTAATTGTGATTGCAGCTCACTTTTCAAACCGCCGGTGTCCGGCGGTTTTTTTGTGGAATCATCCCGAGTAGAGCCAGGTGGAAGACCCCTCTTCCTTGTCAACTAAATATAGTCGGAGTAAATACATAACGGTAATTTGTACTTGCCGAAAGGGACCGGATGAGCTTGATGGTAGGTGAAATCTCTAACTGTCTACTGTCATGAAAATAAGATTGCTGTCTTGCGTCGTGTTCACGCTGGCTGCCTGCGGGGTGGTCTTTTCACAAATTGTGCTGCCGCCTGGGTTTGAGTCGGAAAGCTATTCATTCTCCAACTGGGCAAGCGGGTACTCCTCAGGGAATGAAGTGAGCCTGCTGTCGAATGGGTTTACGGTTTCCGGTCTGGATACCAACTCAGTCACCTATCGGGGGACATCGGCGACAGGAACCGCCGGGGGGCTTTATAATGCAACTGGATTTGATTTTGCCTCTTCTGGAACGGCAGGCGGGGTGACGCTGCTGGGAACGTTCATCAACCAAACCGGTGCTCCTATTACGAACCTGAGCATTCAGTATGACGCCTTTCTGGTGAATCACCGCGACTCACGGCTTCCCGGGTGGTCGGTGGACAGTTCGCTGCCGGTCGATTTCAGCGGCCTCAACTGGACCTATGGAGATGGTGACACGACCCTCTCGATCGTCAGCGCCTCCGTCTCCATCGCCGAAGGTGAGTCATTCTGGATAAGCTGGAGCAGCGTCTACCCCAGTGGCAGTGGATTCAGCCCAAAGATAGGGCTGAACAACATTCGCTTGGAGGCCTCATCCTTAACCGCTGTTCCGGAGCCATCCCACTATGCTGCTTTACTCAGCTTGTCGATTCTGGGCATTGTCTGGCTGCGGAAGAAGCGGCTGGGCAAGGTTCAATCCTGAAGACTGCCCTCCGCCACCGGGATTTCGTTATAGAGGGCATCCATTACTTCCCCAATGAGGTAAATGGAGCCAGTCACCACGATGGTATCTCCAGCCTCTCCGACCGAGCAAACGCCCGGCAAAGGGAACAAATCGCGCACCTGCGAACGGTAGGCCCGGGGGGCATGCGCCCCTCGGGGAAGCCATCGTTCCAGTTCCTCAAAGGTGCAGGCTCTGGGTTGATGGGGGCGGACCAGAAACACTTTCTGAGCCCATCGGGACACAACCGGAATCAGCCCGGCAGCACGATCCTCACCCAAGGTTCCGGTAATGATGATGGGCTTTTTCCCCAGTTTTTCGGTCAGCTCCCGAAGATTTTTTTCGAGGAAAACAGCCCCTTCGGCGTTGTGCGTTGCATCGAGGATAATCTGGCGGGCAGGCAACTGGTGCAGGTCCCAGCGGCCCGCCCAGCGAACACTCTGCAAGCCATCGGTGATGGCACCCGGGCGAAGTGGGCAGGTAGCGGAAAGAACTTCTGCAGTGAGCGTCGCGATGGCTGCGTTGATCCGCTGATAGTCGCCGGCCAGCACCGTATGGGGATAGGACGCCAGATCATCCCCAAAGGAATCGCGAATGCTGTAGAGGGGACAAGACAGCTCAATGGCCCGCTCCCGTACCACTGCTTCCGCTTCGGGAGGCAGCAGGCCGATCACCACCGGCACACCGGGCTTGAGGATACCGGCTTTCTCGCGGGCGATGCTGGCCAGATCGGGGCCAAGAATACTGGCATGGTCCATTCCGATCGAAGTAATGACAGTGACTGCGGGGATAACGACATTGGTGGCATCGAGGCGGCCGCCCAAGCCAGTTTCGATAAAAGCCAGATCGATCGCTTCTTCGGCAAAACGCTGAAAAGCCATCGCTGTCATGAACTCAAAAAAACTCGGATGTAAATCCGGATCCTCAACTGCCATCGACTCGGCGACTGGCCGCAAGGCATTGGTGTAATCGACGATTGCCTGATGGGGCAGGATTTCGCGATTCACCTGCACACGTTCACCTTGATAGACCAGATGCGGCGAGGTAAACATCCCGGTTCGATATCCACTGGCCCGGAAAATCGCTTCCAGCATGGCGGTGGTAGAGCCTTTGCCATTCGTCCCCGCAATATGAACGAGAGGGTACCGGCGCTCTGGATGCCCTAACCGCTCGACCAGAACGCGCATGCGGTCGATACCATACTTAGCACCATGATTTTTGAGGGCATAAAGATATTCACGCACCTCCTGAAAGGACTGGAACAAACCGGACATAAGCGGCCAATTTCGCTGGAGAGATCCCATCGGGCAAGCCCGGAAGAAGAATTGCTGAGTCTTCGAGTTGACGAGTTGCCCGGTCGATCCATCGTGAATCCATGGAATCGAAGGAATCGAAAGTGAATCTCCCCTATGACCCGCAAGCGCTCAGTCGCGAACTGAACCGACACTATATAGCGGCCACTGAAGATGAGATTCAGTCGATGTTAAATGCGGTGGGAGCCTCTAGCTTGGCCGACCTCTACGCTCACATTCCCGATGACAGTCGCTTCGCCCAAGCCCCCGCCCTCCCTGATGAGCTGGACTACGAATCACTGGCTCGGCGGCTTTCCGAGCTGGCGGAAGCCAACGCCCCTCGCACCTCCCTGTTGGGAGATGGTTTGCCCAGTTATCGGGTTCCGGAAATCGTTTCCTATGTTTCTGGGATCCGGAACCTGACGACGGCCTACACCCCCTATCAGCCTGAGCGTTCACAAGGCACACTGATGACCCACTGGGTGTATCAATGCCTGATGAGCCAGTTGACCGGGTTTGAGGCGATCAACAGTTCGCTTTATGACCGGGCTACAGCGATATTTGAAGCGGGTTGCGCGGCGATTCGACTTTCCCGTAAAGCGAACACGATTCTGATTCCGGAAGCCCTTTTCCCGGGAGACCTTGAGGTTGTGCAAACACTGGCCTGCGATACTGGGATCCGGATCGCAACAGTTCCCTTGTCCGCAGAAACCGGCCGGATCGATTTGGAAGCGCTGGATGCCGCAGCCGCTGACCTGGGGCCCGCGCTGGCCGCGATCGTTTTTCCTCAAGTCAACAATCTCGGACTGCTGGAAGACGTGGATGCCTTGCAAAAATTGTGCCGTGCGCACGGCACCCGCAGTGTGGCGGTCATCGATCCGATGCTGCTGGCGACTGGCGGCTTGAAGCCCCCGACGGAGTTCGGGGATGGGGGTGCGGACATGATTGTTGGGGAAGCCCAACATCTGGCGATTGGTCCGAATTTCGGAGGCCCCGGGTTGGGGGTTTTCGGGGTTCGCCACAATGAAACGATCCGCAACGACATTCGGCAGACCCCCGGCAGATATGTCGGCCGGGCCAAAGACCTCGCTGGGCGTGATGCCTTGGTGATGGTCCTGAGCACCCGTGAGCAGCACATTCGGAAGGATAAAGCCACCAGCAATATCTGCTCCAACCAGGCCTTTCTGGCAACTTTGGCAGGAGCAGCCCTCCTTGAGCGCGGCGAAGCCGGCACCCGCGACGCCATCGCCACAGCCCGCCAACAAGCGGTGGCGGCTGTAGCAAAACTCACGTCCCTCCCCGGCGTCACCCTCGCCTATCCGACGGCCCAGTTTTTCAATGAGATCGTGCTGGAGCTGCCTGAAGCGATCGATGCGGTGATCGCGGCAGCCTGTGACGCCGGGCTGCATATCGGGGTCAACGTCAGCTCCAGAGTCGGAGGGGAACGCCAGCTCCTGAAACTGTCCTTTTCCGATCTTCCCGTGGAGCTGGAAGCGGTAGAGGCGTTTTTCCGTTCGCGGGGCTACCCCGGTGATGCAGTCAGCGCCGAAGTGGTGGACATCCCGGAAAGCCTGTTGAGAGCCGAACCGGTAGGGCTGCCCCAACACAGCCCTGAAGCTATTCGCGGTTTTTATCGCAAGCTGGGCGAGCTGAATGTCAGTCCGGACGATGCCTGTTACCCGCTGGGTTCCTGCACGATGAAATATAACCCGCACATCAACGATTGGGCGGCGAACCTGGAAGGCTTCACGAATTTGCACCCGCAGGTACCCTATCAAGACGCCCAAGGCAGTCTGGAGGTGCTCTATGAAATCCAGGAATGGTTTAAAAGCATCACCGGACTTGCGGGGATCACCACCCAGCCGGTGGCAGGCGCCCAGGGAGAGCTGGTGGGCATCAAGCTGTTTCAAGCCTACCACCGGGAGCGGGGAGAAGGGCACCGTGATGTCATTTTCATTCCTGCCAGTGCCCATGGAACGAATTTTGCGACGGCGGTTATGGCGGGATATTCCACCAAGAAGGTGGATGGGAGGCAGTCCGGCATTGTCCTGCTGGAAGCTGGCCCGGACGGGTTGATTGATTTTGCGGATTTCGAGCAAAAGCTGGAAGCGCACGGGGACCGGCTGGCAGGCATTATGGTGACCAATCCCAATACCTGCGGCCTGTTCGAAACCCGTTTTCGGGAGATCGCCGAGCGCGTCCACGCGGTCGGCGGACTCGTCTATATGGACGGCGCAAACATGAACGCCATCGCGGGCTGGGTGGACCTCGGAGCGCTCGGCGTCGATGCGGTCCATAACAACCTGCACAAGACCTGGACAATTCCGCACGGTGGCGGTGGGCCCGGCGACGCGATTGTCGGAGTCAGCGAACGGCTGCTCCCCTACCTGCCCGGCTATCAAGTGGAAAAGAGCGCGGAAGGCTTTCGCCCGGTTAAAGCAGAGCGTTCGATAGGAAGCTTTCACCGTCACTGGGGGAACTTTGCCCACAAAGTCCGGGCATATGCATATCTGCTGCGGCTGGGCAAAGAAGGGGTTCCCCGGATGACCGCCCTGGCAACGCTGGCTGCCCGCTATTGTTTTGCAAAGCTGCGCGGCAGCTACCCCTTCCTCCCGCAAGGATCCGGAGACCTGCCCCGCATGCATGAGTTTATCCTGACCTTGGAGAAGAAAGATTTTGAGAGGATTGAGGCAGCCGGAATCCCGCATGCTCTTGCCATAACCCGGATTGGAAAACTCTTCCTCGATTTCGGCTTCCATGCTCCGACAGTGGCCTGGCCGGAGCCCTTTGGATTGATGATTGAGCCGACTGAGAGTTACACGCAGGCGGAGCTGGATCGCTTTTGTGAAGCGGTTAAAGCGATTCGACGTATGCTGGTGGAGCATCCCGAAGTGCTTCGAGTAGTGCCCCTTTTCACTCCCGTCGACCGGATAGACGATGTCACGGCCAATCGCCAGCTTCAGCTGCATGAGTCCCTTGAGCAGCTCCCTGATCTGCACCCGAACCGGCTGGCCCCATCCGAGATTGGCAGCCTTCCAATTGAAGAAATCTATCAACGAATCCTTCTGGCCGCGCAACAGGCTTTGCATAGCGGTGAAGGGGCCTGATCGATTTTTCTCTCCGCTTGCCGACAAGCTGGAAATGGTTCTTGTGCCGAGGCCGGAAATGGTTACGGATTAGATTTGTTGATGGAGACCCAGCACCACCCTTTTTTTTCCAAGGTAGCTCCGGAGGAGCTGGAGCGGCTGCTTTCCGCCAGTGAGATCAGGGCCTATGCCGACAAGGAGATTATTTTCGAAGAAGGGAGTCCATCTGACGCGCTCTACCTGATCTTGGAGGGCAAAGTCTGTTTTCGAAAGAAACTGCCCTCCGGGCATCAATTGACGGTCAGCATCAGTGAAGCAGGAGGTTATTTCGGTGAGATTGGTGTGCTCAGTGAAGGTGAGCGTGCCCTCCAAGCCGACTCGCTCGGAGCCTGCCGCCTGTTGAAAATTCCCAGTGGAGCCCTCAAGGCCTACCTCAGTAACATGCCGGGGCCGATGGAAAAACTGCTGCAAAGTGTAATCCGGCACCTGCATCAGACCACCCGTCACTATGTAGAGGACATGGTCCATCAGGAAAAAATGGCGGTGGTTGGCAGCATGATGAACACCATCATCCACGACTTCAAGAATCCGTTCTGTCTGATCAGCTTGAGTGCGCAACTCTTACGGCAGAAGCATACGGACAACGAGACCGAGCGGCTCTGTATGAATATTGAAAATCAAGTTGGCCGGATGCTGGAGATGGCAGCTGAGCTGGCTGATTTTTCGAGAGGTGAGCAAAATCTCCGGGTCATGCCTTTGATGCTCTCAGGACTGTTTGATGAATTCCGTGATCTCAATTTCCCATTCTTTGAAAACAAGGATGTTGAGATTCAAGTCGATCTCCCGGATGTCCGCATCATGGGTGAGAAAAACAAGCTCTTCCGTGTTTTCCAGAATCTGATTGGAAACGCTCTGGACGCATTTGGCGAAGGTTCTGGAAAAATCGCCATTCTGGGAGAAATGCTCAAAGACAAGGGCATGGTGGAAATCCGGATTTCCGATAATGGTGGGGGTATCCCAGAAGCGATCCGGGACCGCTTTTTCGAGCCATTCGTCACTCATGGGAAGTCCGGAGGGACAGGTTTGGGAACGGCCATTGTCAAATCCATCATCGAAGCTCACTGTGGGGAGATCCGCTTTGAGACGGAGACCGGCAAGGGAACCACATTTTTCATTCGCCTGCCCTTGGCACCTGACCGCTGATCGCTAGATTTACGGGATATGGCTAAAACCCGATACTGGCTGATGAAGAGTGAGCCCGATGTCTTTTCACTCGATGACTTGAAAGCTGCACCCAGGCAGACCACCCCTTGGGAAGGTGTCCGCAACTATCAGGCCCGCAACTTTATGCGCGACGATATGCAGGCGGGCGACAAGGTGCTCTACTATCACTCCAACTGCGATGAGCCCGGGGTCGTCGGCCTGGCAACGGTCAGCAGTGATGCCGCCTATCCCGATCCCACTCAATTTGACCCAAAGTCTCCCTATCATGATGCCAAAAGCACACCGGAGAACCCCCGCTGGTTACTGGTGGACGTCCGATATGATCGCCACTTCAAGAAGCCGGTTTCACTGAAGGCGATCAAAGAGCACTCCCGCTTGAAGGAAATGAAAGTGGCCCAGCGAGGCATGCGACTCTCCATTCAACCGGTGGATAAAGTCCACTTCGACTTACTCTGCAAGCTGGGCGAAGCAAAATAAAGCTCACCCATCTGCTTTCTGCCCGAAGAAGAGATCACTCACCCATTGTGGAATACGGATGGGGTAGCCTCTCTCATCGACCAAGGCATGCATGGTCCAACCTGAGCAGACTGCCCTGCGGTCCGAAGCCTGAACAATTGTATTAAAAAACTGGAGACGGGTTCTTCCGACGATCTGAGAGCTTACTGTCATCTCGAGAAGGTCATCATAGGTTGCCCGGCCACGGTATTTAACCGAAGCCTCGATAACAGGCATAAAGATTCCCCGTTTCTCCCACTCCGTATAGGGCATGCCCATGGCATGGCTGAGTTCGGAACGCCCCATTTCAAACCACTCCAGCGCCCGGGCATTGTAGTAGCCGCCCATTCGGTCGGTTTCTGCATAGCGCACTTTATAGGTAAACGTTACGGAAAGCCCCTGTAGATGGTTTTCGTCCTGCATCTTCATAATCCTTTGGCGATTCGTTCGGCCTGTCGATAGCGCGTCCGGAAATCTTGTCCCAGTTCCCTGGCCAAACGCACTTCATTCAAAGGAGAAGAACGGATGGCGGAACGAATATCTGTCTGGACAATATCGTATTCGATCATCTCCAGCTTAGCCATGATCGAATATGCTCGATTCGCATCTTCGAGACGTCCCTCTTCGTGTGCTTGAAGGATGGCACCCCAGGCAGCAACCAATTCTGTCCGCGTATCAATAAATGCGATACGTATCAATGTTCTCAATTCACTGAAAAGATGACCGGTCCACTCTGAATGGTAATAAAAATCAGCAGCTGCATGGTAAGGATTGTAATCTGCATCCGAACGCAGGGTGTCCCATGGTTCGAGGTATAATTCGGGCTGGACCGGAAGTCGGCGCAAGGCATAGGTCCGCGGACCACCCTGCACACCAACGGGAAGGTTCCAGAGTTTCTGACCTTCCAAAGAAAGAACGTATTCCATGAACATCAGTGCGGTGTCAGGATTGCGGGCGCCCCTGAACATTCCAATAGGATCCACTGAGATGGTCGAACCTCCTGCAGGAATATTCATCCCCATGCGGTCACCCCCGCCACGTTCCCGGACATTGTCCTGTTGAAAACGCCCATAGAAATCGATGCTCATCCCCACCGCACAGTCTCCCATGGCCACATCAATATTAGGTTTCTGGGAACTATCGGTAAAGTAGCGGGCATTGGCTGAAATCACCTGGATCAGGCGCATCCCAAGCAGCCAACCTTCACGGATGGCCTGATGCTCCAGCTCAGCAGAGCCCCTGTCGGGGTGTTCTTGCTTCAGCTCCTGCAGCCGCTGTTGCATCTGCTGCTGAATAATCATTTCAAAAGCCTGGGTCATGGAACCGCTTTTGGTGGGATCGCAGACCGCAATCTGCCCAAACAAACGCGGATCGGCTAAATCCACCCACTGGCTGGGTTCCCTCTCTATCCCAAGATTCCGCAGGGCGGGTCGGTTGAAAATGATCCCATAACTGGAGAGGCAGGCACCATACCAGCGACCTTCAGCATCATAGAACGTTTCCCCTGCAAATAGTCTGGGAATTGCCGGTGGGATTGCTCCAGGCTGGGCCGATTCCGTAAACCAGTCCGGGAATCTTTGAAGAAAGCCAGAATCAATCAAATGACCCCGACGCGCCTGGTTGGAGAAATCGTAGACCCCTCCTCCGAAGAAGAGATCTATCCCCGCTCCGACATTGCTGGCGAGAAAAGCACGTCGGGCGCTTTGAGCCAAAGTATCCGCTGATGGCTCTTCAGCAGGAACAATACGATGATTGGCAAATGCATCCTGAATTTCTCTGTTCCAGGGACGCCCCAGTTCCCGTGTCCAGTAGTTGCGGAACGCATTCGTAAATTCCGACTGCAGAAACCGGGCAATCTCGCTGGTCCCACCAATCACCCGATAATCGACATAAACCGACCGACCTGTCTTCTCACGATACCAGCGGGCAAACCCCTCGGCAAACTCAGCACGGGTCGACTCGGGATGCGGAGTAATAATCACGACCGTCGTATCCGCATTCACAACCGCCGGAGGAGCTTCCCGCAACATAAGGGGCAATGCCAGCAGGAGGGCGATGAGGAAAAGAAATGGAAACGATGCCTTCATGATGAAACGGGAAAATCATCCATGCTGTCATGATAAAATCACGACAACATCCTCCGGGTCCACCCAGGCGTGGAGGCCTTCGGCGTCTGCCCGATGAACATGACGCGGATTCAACTCAAAGAGCTTGAGTGATTCTGCCCCTTCCGGCTGGAAGCGGTATTGAATCATTTCACCGTAGTAGACGGACTCTCCAACCACACCACTGAAGCAATTTTCCTCTGCCGGATAGGGATCCAGGCGGAGGCATTCGGGGCGAATGGAAACAATGACTGAAGCCCCTTCCGGATAGTCGGAATCGGGATCGGCAGCGACACCTTGGAGTTCTCCCAGATTGCACTGGACGGAGACCATCCCGGCACCGGAACGGACCACGGTTCCTTCGATAAAGTTGGTTTCTCCGATAAACTCTGCCACAAAGCGACTTAATGGGCGCCGGTAAATTTCCGAAGGAGTGCCTACCTGCAACAGCGTACCGTCCTTCAGAATTGCCATCCGGTCAGCCACCGACAATGCTTCCTTCTGGTCGTGGGTGACGTAAATCGTGGTCAGCGCGTATTCCTTGCAAACACGCCTGATTTCCGAACGCATTTCCAGCCTGAGTTTGGCGTCGAGGTTGGAAAGAGGTTCATCCAACAGCAGGCATCTTGGACGCACTACCAAGGCCCGGGCCAAAGCCACCCGCTGTTGCTGGCCACCAGACAGCTGGTTTGGTTTGCGGTTGGCAAAAGCCTCCATTCGTACACTGGCCAAGGCCTCGGATACACGCTCACGGATTTCAACGTTTTTCAATTTCCGCTGCCGGAGGCCAAAAGCCACATTGTCCGCCACAGACATATGCGGCCAGAGCGCATAGCTTTGGAACATCATTCCGGTTTGCCTTTTGTGCACTTCCTGACGGGTGACATCCTCCTCTCCGAAAAAGATGCGTCCCTCTTCAGGCACATAAAAACCGGCAATACTCCGTAGCAATGTGGTCTTTCCGCAACCGCTTGGCCCCAGGAGGAAAAACAGCTCCCCCGGTTCGATTTCGAGCGAGACCCCCTGCAACGCGGGGGTTTGACCAAATCGTTTGGAAACCTTCTCAACCCGAACGGAAATCATAAAGGGATCTTTCCCCGGCCCCCCATCAAGTCAAAAGAAAAGAGTGTACTACAAGGGGGAAAGGAAGGAGATAAAGTGAGCGTTTGGTGACGATGTTACGAACGTATGAAAGCTTTGCGAGGAAATGGTGAACAGCTTGCAGCGCCCCTACAAGGGGGCGAAAAAGCCACTCAAATCCAACTGCATTATCACAAATTGGGTAATTCTGATGAAATCAAACTACAAATGCACTGCTAACTATCTGGTCCGTACGTTCGGGCTATTTCTAATCTGTCTGGGGGTTCTGGCTCAAACACCAGAGGCGTCTGCGCAGGCAATCACCACAGGCCATCTGATTGGGCGCGTTCAAGACAGGGAAGGAAACACACTTTCCGACGCCCGGATCACGTTACGCCATGAACCGACTGGAAGCGTTCAGACAACAACCAGTCGTGGGAACGGAACCTTTGCAATCCGTGGACTGAGGGTGGGAGGGCCCTACACTGCAATCGTGGAGCGCGATGCATTCGAGACATTTGTCCGTCGTGGAATCTCTGTGGATATCACATCCGCAACGGAATTGGTGGTTGTTCTTTCCGAAGAGGTCGTGGAAGAACTTGAAGCATTCACCATCACTGCCAGTGAATTCGATCGACTGCTCAGTGGTGACCGGACGGGTTCCGTCACTCAGCTGGGTAGCAGGGATCTGGCCAGCACACCGGTGGGTGACCGTTCGCTGAATTCACTGCTTCGACTCGATCCGAGAGTCACCTACAATCGCAATCCCCAGGATCAGGCGATCTCTGCAGCTGGTGTATCCAATCGCTACAACCGGATCGCGATCGACGGGGTAAGTGCGAACGATCCATTTGGGTTGAATTCAAATGGAATGGCAGGAGCGCGTAATGTGGTTCCACTTTATTCTATCGAGGCCATTTCCATATCAACATCTCCGTTTGATGCTCGCCAAGGTGGTTTCACCGGTGCCTCCATCAATGCTGTTACGAAAAGTGGGACAAACACCCTCAGTGGATCCCTCTATTACATTTATCGCGATCAAAACATGGTACGTGAGAATCTTGAAACACATACAGGACAAATCATCACAGTGCCGGACTTCAAGGAACGGACTTACGGGGGAGAGCTAGGGGGTCCGATCATTCCGGATCATCTCTTCTTTTACATCACCTATGAAGGTGTTCGCGAAGACCGAAATCCCCCGGCAATCACCAATTTCCCCACCTCGGCAGCATTGACAGAGATTACAGCAAATGCACGGGCTCTTGGGTTTAATCCGGGTTCGGTGGAAGATCCTGTCAATGAGTTGAAGGATGATAATTTGCTGATCAAGCTGGACTGGCAGATCAATAACGATCACCGGTTTACTGCCCGCTACAACAACGTCGACTCATCAAGGCCGACTTTCCCGGGCTATGGCGGACGCAACTTTTCCTTCGAGTCACATTGGTATGATCAGGTGATTGAAAACACCTCCTATATCGTTCAGCTAGTCAGCAACTGGACGGATGATTTCTCAACAGATGTATCCATTTCTTATAACGAATATTATTCGGAGCCACTTTCCAGTCAACGTTCGCCTCAAGTCATCGTCTTCGATGTACCGGTGGAAGGAACCACCCAACTTGGTTCGGTTCGATTCGGAACGGAGCGCAGCCGCCATTTCAACAGACTTGAAGTCGACACATGGACAGCAGATTTCTTTGCGGAATACCGTCTGGATGATCGCAACTCACTGACCTTCGGGTACCAGATGAATCGGTCAGATATCTTCAATGCATTTGTTCAGGATTTTCTGGGCAACTATGAATTCACCAATCCTGAGGCACTGGCCGAGGCGGCGGCAGGCCAGTCGGGATGGGCCGGTCGTTATCGTTATCAATTTGAGAACCCCGGGATCAATCCGGCTGCGGAATTCCGTGAATACAACCATGCGCTGTTTGTTCAGAATCAATGGTTCGCATCTCAGCGCCTCACTTTGACATACGGACTGCGGATTGACATTCCGGACTTCGCGGAAGCACCACCTGAGAATCAGCGCTTTGAAGAAGTTTTTGGATTCCGCAGTAATCACACCTACTCAGGAAACGCAGTCATCCAACCCCGAATCGGATTCAACTGGAAAGCAGATGATGAAGGATATTCGCAAATCCGCGGAGGCATTGGTTTATTCTATGGGCAGATGCCACGGGTTTGGATGTCGAACAGCTATTCCAACACGGGGATGAATTTTTCCTCAATCGATGTGCGTAATGCGGAAAATCCTGTTCCATCCGGAGACCCTGACAACCAGCCACTGCTGGACCCTGCGGCCACAGCCATGCAAGTGAATGCCATCGATCCTGACTTTGAACTGCCTTCCCGCTGGAAAGGTGTTTTAGCCTTTGATCAGCGGGTCGGCAATCTGGTCTTCTCGATTGAAGGTGAGTATTCGATGGTTAACCGCGACGTGCTTTACCAAAACATCAATCGGGAAGTCGCAGTTGTGGCGTTTGACGGGCGAGAGATCCTCGGTGACCGGGTTAGCGATGAGTTTGTCAACGACACCATTTTTCTGACCAACACCAAGAAAGGTTGGTCCCGCAGCATCGCATACTCTGTCGAACGGCCGCGTCAGGACGACGGGTGGTCGTGGCGCATCTCTTATGTCAACAGCCACGTTCGGGAGGTTCAATATGGCACCTCCTCGGTCGCACGGTCCAATTGGGCAAACCGTGCGGTCCTCAATCAGGGCGAAAACGTTACTTCCCGGGGTGAACTGGAGATACGCCACCGTTTCCTGGCTATGCTGCAAAAGAGCATGGACTGGAATCGAGAAGGGTTCCGCACGACCGTCTCCCTGCTCTATGAAGGCCGGAGTGGTTTACCCTTCAGCTTTGTCTATTCGGGAAGTGTCAACAACGATGGAGTCAACTTCAACGATCTGATCTATGTTCCTGAACGAGGTGACTCCAGGGTGCAATTTGCGACACCGGCGGATGAGGAGCTGTTCTTCCAAATGGTTGATCGCTGGAATCTGACAACCGGAGCCGTGGCAGAGTCGGGTGCCCGTCGCTACCCTTTTGTCCATCAATTTGACCTCAGTATTGCACAGGAGATCAAACTACCCGGTTGGCGCCACAGCCTCGAGTTGACTCTCGATATTCTGAACATCGGCAATCTGATTAACAGCAGTTGGGGGCAAATCCGTGGCAGCAATTCCTTTTTCGTTAAGACGGAAGGTGCAGCAAACGCCAGCTATGATGCAGCGACCGACACATACACTTACAGTAATGTAAATGCCGAGCTGGCAAACGGGCGATTCAGCCCGTTCAACAGCCGGGGAGAACCGGATGCTTCCCGATGGTCTGCCATGGCTGGAATTCGTTATCGGTTTTAGTGTTACTTGAGAAGGTAGTTTTCACAGTAAGCCGCCTGCTCACAATTGGGGAGACCGGTACCTTTCGGTACCGGTCTTTTTGTGTGTTCTCAGGAGAATGCCTCAACCAGCCATGCCAATGGTGACCAAAACAGGCACATTTCATGTTCCAATATCGATTCGATCGGCTCGCAATTGACAGTAAATTGTTTAGACTCCTTGCTGATTATCCAACCATAACGTCGCAATAAGTATGAGCAGCACTGTATACGAAGATCTGGAACGCGTGATCGTGAGTGAAGGGCAACTCCGCGAGCGTATTTCTCTACTTGGGAAAGAGATCGGGGAGATATACGCGAATGCCGACGAAGTGACCATGATCGTGGTGATCAACGGAGCATTGATCTTTGCGGCCGACCTGATGCGAAGTATCACTGTACCGGTGCGGCTGGATTGCATGAGGGTCTCCAGTTACGATGAAGAAATCGGAGAAGGAGACCGTCCTGAGATCATAGACATGCTTCGCCTCGACCTGCGCGGTCGACACGTTTTGGTGGTTGATGACGTTTTTGACACGGGTCAGACGCTCAAAAAAGTGCACCATGCTGTTCGAAAGCTCAAACCAGCTTCGTTGAGGCACTGCGTGCTTTTGGAGAAATCCGGCCGTTGTGAAGTCAACATGCGCCCGGATTTTATTGGGTTCAGCATCAACGACGAATTTGTCGTTGGGTATGGGTTGGATTTCGCCGAGCAGTACCGGAACCTACCCTGCATTGGAGTTGTCAAAGCTGAGTTGCAAAACCCTCCGATCTGGCGCTAAGTCTGTGATTCAACCTTCCCCTTGGAGCGCATGTTCCATGCGCTGATTCCGAGCCATGCCCACCCAGCCAGAAGGGCAACCCCGCCGATGGGGGTGATGGTTCCCAATCGTCCAAGGCCAGTGAGGCAGAGTATGTAGAGAGAGCCGGAGAACACCAGCACACCGAAGCCCCAGAAGCCGGCAACCCACCGCCGGTAAGGGCCAGGCCGCAGACCGGCAAGAGCAAGCAAGGCGACCGTATGGACCAAGTGATAAAGAACAGCGGTCTCCCAGGTCTCGAGTCGTCCGCTGTCCGTGAGATGGTCCTGCAATGCGTGCGCGCCAAATGCGCCCAGGGAGACTCCGGTCACACCCAGAAAAGCGGCGAGGATAATGATGCGGGAAGTAAAGTCGTTCACTTTCACAGAGAGAATCAGTTGAGATCGGATTCAACACGCAAACGTATTTCCTCACTGTAGGCACGAACCGCAGGCAAATATAAAGCTTCGGCTCGGGCGGGCATGGCATGGAAGGCACCTGGAGATTCAGCCCGCAAGCGATAACGCAGCTCCCAGACCCCGGCGGGAAGTACATCAATGAGGAAACCAACAGTGTGATCCCTGATCTCAGCTAAGGCGCTGAGTTCCGAAGGTGAGGTTGCGGTGGAGGAGGAACCAACCCGACGCAGAGTAACAGGACTTCCGCTTAACAATTGGACGGGCTCAAAGCCGCCCGGTTTGAAATCCTCAACCAGGATGTGGCGCAAGTCGCGATTGGTTTCAAGGCGAAGGATCACTTCGACACGCTCGCCCACGCCCACAGTGGAGTCATCTCCCCAAAGAGGCCGCATTACCTCTTTTAGACCCTGTAACAAAGTTGGCACCGGGGCAAGATGCTCGACTGATCGCTTGATGGAAAGGTCGCTGCCATGGGCTTCCATGGGTGCTTCAGAAGTATGATAACTGAGTATCAAGTTGAAATACCCCCCTGTTCCTTGATCTGTCCGATCCAGTTGGATACGATTCTCTCCTTGGCGGAGTAATGTATTGGGGATTTCGATACTCAGAGGCTTGGGCCATCCATTGGAAGCGCTAAGCGGAGCCAGCTCCATCACTTGTCCATTCACCATTACCGACCAGGAATCTGCCGCATACAGCGATCCATGTGCATGAAGGTAGCCAGCGAGAACAATCCCCGCAATCGCCGTTGCACGGGTATTTTCCCAGCGATGTCCTGATCGGTTTCGGATTAACCAGTTCACGACGTGCTCGACCATTGGATCGTCCGGCCTTAAAGCAAGCAAAGCTTCGAGGGCAAAGGATGAGCTTTCGACTGCCCCATCTGCCCAATGGTAGTAGAAATCCGGTTGTCCCCAGTAAGCCTGCTCCAGACGCAATGGACGTGCATTGCTCTCAAAAACTCCTTGCAAACTTGAGGTTTCGGAGTTGGCGCGTTTTTTCAGGTGCTCAAGGAGCAGCAGGGCATCTTCATCAAAGCCAAAGTAGCGGGCGGATAATGTCAGGTGTGCCAAGGCAAGGGAGCCCAGCTCTGCCCTTTGATCCATCAGTCTGAGAAAAGCCCTTGCTTCGAGCCGTGATGGTCTGCCCATTCCGGATTGGCGATATCGGGAACCCAACGCGTGTAACATCCAGGCCCGGTGAGCTGGAGACAGGTCTGCTTCAGTCAAAGACCGCTCCAGCCAGTCCCGGGCGGCTGATAAGCGGATGTTCCCGATCGACAAGCCCAGATCTTCCGCGAGCGTCAACGCATAGACCACATATGCTGTTACATAGGCATCGCTGCGTCCCCGCGGCAACCAACCCCAGCTACCATCAAGTTGCTGCGTATCATTCAAGCGTTGAATGCTTTGGGCATGCAAGGCCTGAAGCAGTGCCTCCAAGTTGGGATAATCCTCATGGAAGTGGGAGGACAATTTCCCGAAGGCAACCGCATCAAGGGCTTCCAAAGGGTATCCCAGCTCACGTGCAGCCCGGCGAATAGCAAGTGCTGGAAGAAAGCGACTGACCGCGGATTCTGCGGTTCTGTAAGGGTACTCGATCAAGTAAGGCAACGCATCAAAGAGTTCTGTGGCCAATGTCGGGGTTGAGGTGAGACTGACGAGCAGATCGTCTTCTTCCGGTAGATTGACCCGAATATCGACCCCTCTGTCTTGAAAGCGCCCGGAGATGCTTCGTTGGACCTGCATCCCATGAGGCAAGACGGGAATGACACGCTCCACTGCATCATCCGCAAATGCTCCGATCGCTTCGAGCAATAAGCGAGCATCTCCACTTTTAATTGCATTCGCTCGCCATTCGAGACGTCGGGAAGAATGAGGTGGGATTTCGATTACCTGCTCCGCATTGCCAAGCATTTCAAGTGTGTTTCCTGCCACCAGCCGGGTTGTCACACTTTCGGACTGTTCGGAGTTGTTTTGAAAAGTTCCAGTAAGGATGACTTCATCCCGCTCGGTAAGAAAACGGGGGGCTTGAAGTCTGGCGATCAGTGGCTGTCTCGTGGTGATGAAGATAGACTCTTCGCCGACTTGCATATCCGGGTCGATGACCACGGCATTCACGATCCATTCGGTTATGTTGTCCGGAAAAGTGAACTGAATGGTCGCTTGTCCTTCCGAATCGGTCTGGATACGGGAATTCCAGTAGGCTGTTGAGCGATAATCCCTTCTCGCCAGAAATTCTGCCATTAGTTGTGATGGCACTTCATAGCCCATCGTATCCATGGGATGGGACATTTCTCTACGACTGGAAATAAACAGATCCTCTGTCATGAACCCTGGCCTTGATTGAGAAAACAGCAAGTCGTGTCCATCTTTTGTCGAGGAACTGGAAATAATAAGGCTCTCCTCACTGTCATCAGCCAGAGGCCGATAGAATGGGCGCCATTGGAAACTACCACCCAGTTGAAGCTTGTTCCAATTACGGCTGCCATAGAAAAAAGATGCGACATCCGGGCGCATTCTTGGAGCAATCGAATGAAGGGCATTGTCCGCAACCGTTAAAGCAAGTTCTGTTTCAACTGGATTGCCACGCATGTCCTGCACTCTGATTTCAAAACTTGCATCATTGCGAGGTTCATAGCCATCGGCGTTGGGCAGAATATGTATTTCCAAAAATCGGTCCGAGGGAGGTACATCAATTTCCGCCACGTCGTAAAAGAGCATTTCTTCAGCCACCATACTGGCATGAATAAACACATTCGGGTGATGCTCCTCGCCGGGGGTCCACTGAATCAGCTGGCTGGTCCCATCGACCGGGACACGAAATGATTCGATCCATTCCGACCCTGTCACACTGATGAGAACCGAACGTCCAGGGCTTGGAGTCGTTAGCAGCATATTGACTGGCTCTCCTGGCAGATAAGGACCCCTGTCAACAATCAACTCAACCCCACCCGGCCGATAGCCGATTTCAGTTGTTGCTTGATCACTGACCCAAAGTGAAGTTTCCGCAACGATCGGCTGGCCACGAAGCCCACGACTCAGCCAACTGAAGTTATAAAAGCCCGGGGAACTTGGCACGAATTCATAATGTGCCCTTCCGCTGGCATCAACGTACAGCTCACGTGCGACTACCTCCTCAGTGACGAACCCCTGTTCCTTCAGGTAATAATCACTTTGGGATGCCACCAAAAGTGAACGCTCAGGCAGTTCGCGAAAGGCTTCGGCTCCAATCTCGTCTCCTCGGCGACGATGGATGTACACTTCCCGCCAACGCTCACGGGTAATCCGTAGGGTCCCCCGATCAGAAACGGAAGCACCCTCGGCATTTTCCAGAATGATTTCCAAGGTAGCACGATCCTCCGGGGCCACCAGTCTGTTTTTAAGCTGAAGTCGGGCAAAATAGCTTTGCCGGATAAGTGGTATGCTGCGGGTGGCGAATACTTCTTGTCGAGAAAGGTCACGTACCCGCGCTTCAAGTTGATAGGTCCATTCAGTCTCCCCATCATCCGTGGTGGGCAAATCAAATTGAGCCAGGCCTCTGGAATCCGTCCTCAAGGTTTGGCGCGTCAGTGTTTCCAGAGGGCCAGTCCGAGGAGTCGAGCGGAGGGGTTCACTCCTCCAGGGTAAGCCGGGGCGAACAAAGGGGCGGCGACTGACGTACAAATCAACTTGGGCATTTTCAACTGCACCGCCTGAATAATAGCTGACGCGAATATCCCCACGGAGCGAATCCCCAGCCAGGAAAACTCCCCCTAATGGGGGTTGAAGGCGGATATCCACTTCGAACTCAGGGGGACGAAATGCCTCCACCCGGAAGAAGTGCGGGATACTGGCCAATCGCTTGGAACTGTCCTCTGCTGACTTTATCAGCACGCTGTAGACACCCATGGCCGCATCTTCAGGAAGGCGAATCTCCATAGGCACACCGGGATGTCCAGAGATATCCAATCTTCCCGTTGCGACGGGTTCGCCACGCGGATTGAGAATCTCATAATCGAACTGGCTTCCAGCTTGGGGCCGTTCCCAGCGTCCCGCTTGTTCCCAGGCCAGCCAGAGATGCGCCCGAACGGTTTCTCCAGGGCGAAACAACTCCCTTTCTGGTAAGGCATAAGCCGCCATATCCTGATCGAGTGAATATCCCTCCATGAAAAAAGCTTGTCGGGCAATTGCGATCCCCCGCTCAGAATGAGATGCCAGAATCAGGCGATCTGCACCCTGCCACCCGGCGGATTTTGAAAAGCGGGCGATCCCATCATTATCGGTTCCATCCTGTTCAACGGACAAGCCCCCATCAGACCTGTCCATAACCAGGAAATCGACCCGCACACCTGGGATGGGCAAGCCTGAATCCGGATCGGCGGTGTAGACAATCATTTCTGCCCCAACCGCATGGGACATGATTGCCAGATCGGAAATCAGAAGGAGTTCTCTGCTAACGACCGCTCCACTTTGGGCTGAAATCAAATAGGCACCGGGGAGTAAATCCGCCTGAAGGGCGATGCGTTGGCGGACTGGATAATGCCGGGCCTCTTCCTCCGCATCCAGTTCATAGCTACCGACGAGTGGAACCCGGGTGAGGTCCATGGCAGCGAAATTCCCGAAATACCCGTCTGCGATTGAATCCGGGTCGATGGCAAAAACCTCAACGACCGGCGCCTCCAGATTTCTCCATTCCACCCAAAAATGCACATTGGTCTCGGGTCTGAAATTAGAGGTAACGAGAACAGAAAGATCCTCCCGTTCAATCCACTCCAGATGTCTTCTGGCTTGTCGAACCTGGACAGGAGTTGTGAGATCGGCGTCCAGTTCTAACAACAGACGATAGGCATCTGCCGCCATGGTATAGTCCGGCCTGAATAGTGGTTCGCCGCTGTCCCCATAAGAAAACGTTCCGAAGCGCCCTGCCCAATCGGCATAGTCGTTCAAGGCTCTGGCATAATAATAAGTGGGGTCATCCAAGCCCGCGGAAATAGCCCGTCGAAGCGCAGCGCCTCGCCTGATTTGCTGGGCGGGAGTTTCCGCGAATCGCCCGAGGGCCTGGGCCCACAACCATTGGAACCGCTGGATTTCCAAGGGGCTATGAGCCAGGTCAGCCGCATTTTCCAGAATCGGTAATAGCATTCTTTGCAATTCCCAGCTCAACTCCCGTTCCTCGGCCAGCTTCGCGACCAGTTCGAGATAGGCGGCGCGAGCCCGTTCCAGATCGGTTGAGCCTGCCCAATAATCAAAAACCGACTGATAAGCGCCGAGTGAAGGGTTTAAATCAGCCCACTGATAGCGGATGCGAAGGTCTCCCAGATGAATGTGTGAGCGCACCCAATTTTCCGGAGATAAATCTCCCCGAAGTCGTGCTGCCGCTGATTCCAGTTCAAGCAGACGATTGCCCCAAGGCTCCCTTGGGAGGGCCTCACGGCGCGTATACCCCTGCTCTCGAATATCCGACCAGAGGCGTGCCACCTCTGCCATGTAGGAGGCCTTGCGTCGCAGAGTAACCGTAGTTCTGGAGGCCTCCGCAACCTGAAGGAAGAGACGTTGGGCTTCTCCGGGGAGGCCTGCATTGAGTTGCTCCAGCCCGGACTCAAAAACCGACTGGGGAGAGGCGGGAACCACAGGCTCGGGTGAGGCCAGCTGGGCAGGCATGGTCGAAGCCAGACACAGGGGAAAAAACATCAAAAGCCGGAAAGGAATTTTCATCGTATCGCTATCTGCATAGACCACGGAAAGGCCGGAGTGTTGGGAGTTTTGGAAGGCTCCAAGGGATTAATTCACAATCTTCCCGTAGAAGTGTGATGGTTTATGGCAAAAAGCCGATGGAAATCCACAGGTCTTTCTGCCCCCGGATAACGGGCAAACTGATGCGCGGATAAGCCCACTTTTGGTGGAGAAAAATGGTTCGCATTGTTCATCCACCTTGTCTTTTGTTGTCACTGTCTTCCAACGGTCTATCTCGCACCTCTATTTCCATGATCCGAGTACTCAATTTGTATTTTTTCAGTGCTGTCTGCCTGCTCTTTCTGAGTGGATGCCCACAAAGTCACAAAGCATCGGATGAAATCGATTCAGGCAGCTTCGAAGGGAACCTTTACCGCAATGATTTCTTCGGATTTGAACTTTCCATCCCCGAGAGCTGGGAAGTTCAAGAGAAGGAATTCCAGATGCGATTGCTCCAAGTGGGCACTGAGATTATGGCGGGAGACGACCACCGCAAGAAGGATCACTTTCTCAAACTGGTCGATTTACAAGTCGTTCCCTTGATGACTGCATTCCGTTATCCACTGGGAACGGTTCCCAACCCTTCGCTGATCAGCATTGCGGAACGAATCAGCGGTTCTCTCCCCCCGATCCGGAGTGGCCGGGATTACCACCAGCATTCAAAGGAAACACTGCGGAGCGGAGCCGTTCAGGTCGAGTTCCCAAAGGAAATCTACACCGAAATCCTCGGCGGCGTCTCTTTTGATGTCCTGGAAGTGGTGTTGACCATTGAAGGGATGCAAGTTCAGCAAAAGCAGTATGTCACCATCGACAAAGGCTATGCCCTGTGCTTCATCCTCTCCTTCCAGGAGGATAAGGAAATGGCGGAGTTACAAGCGACTTTGAAAGGTCTTTCATTTCATTAGTGGGTGCACACTGAAGCGGCCCTCCACGGCTATGATTCCGGTGCCATGGAAAAATCAGGCACAAAAAACCCCGACTGAAAAAGGCGGGGATCAAAGTGGCAGGCCCACTAGGACTCGAACCTAGAAAAACTGAACCAAAATCAGTTGTGTTGCCAATTACACCATGGGCCTGTGAATGAAAGAGAGGGAATAAAAGTATCTGAGGGAAATCCGTCAAGGATGGATTGGAAGAATTCGTCCGGTTTTCGCCAGTTTACTGTGGTTTGACTGCGATCGGTGTGAGCACCGCCTTTTCCGGAGATTCCCGGTGATAGCGAAAGAGTTGGGTTCGCTGAACATCCGCCAGCGCGAAGAGTTGCGGCAAGGCTTCTGTTTGAACACCGTTCAGGATCAGAAAGGGCTGATCGGTAAGGATTTCGATCCTCTGATCGAGCGAAGCGATTCCCTGTGAAGCCGAAAGGTAGAGACCCAGTCTTTCCGCCAGCTCCTGAAGTTGAGGGCTCTGGAGATCGACCTTGCTTTGATCAACGATCGAAAAGAGGGAAATGGCGTAGTTATCCATGGCTACCACTGGCTCTTCCCACTCGTGAGGGAGAGCCCGATCAAACCTGGCGGAAGACGAGTGAAGCGTTGGTTCCTCCAAATCCGAAGCTGTTGGTGAGGGTCGTTTTGAGTGGCCTTTCCTGTAATTCCCGGACCAAGGGCATCCCTTCCGCTTTCGGGTCCAAGGTCGTCAAATGCGAATTGGGGGCGATGAATCCATTCTGCATCATCAGCAGGCAATAAATCGCCTCCTGCGCACCGACCGCCCCTAGGCTATGCCCGGTCAGGCCTTTGGTGGAACTGAGGAGCGGAATGTCACTCCCAAAGGTTTTCCGGATGGCTTCGAGTTCCACCATGTCACCCACTGGAGTGCTGGTGCCATGTGTATTGATATAGTCGATGGGGGTGTCGACGGTGGCAAGTGCCTGCTGCATACAGCGAATCGCACCTTCTCCATTAGGTGCTACCATATCACCCCCATCACTGGTCGCACCATAGCCGATAATTTCAGCATAGATGCGTGCCCCACGTTGTTTGGCATGCTCAAAGTCTTCCAAAACGACCATGGCACCACCCCCTGCGGCGACAAAGCCGTCGCGGGTAGCATCATAAGGGCGGCTGGCAGAGCTGGGAGTATCGTTATGATCGGAGCTGAGCGCGCCCATGGCATCAAAGAACGAAGTCAACTCGACGGATTCTTCCTCTCCGCCACCGGCAAAGACAATGTCCTGTTTGCCCCAGGCAATCTGCTCGTAGGCCGCACCAATCGAGTGGGCACTGGTCGCACAGGCACTGGTAATGCTGTAATTCAGGCCGAGGATGCCGAAGGCAGTCGCCAAATTGGCCGAAACCGTGCTCGACATGATCCTGGGGACACGAAAGGCCCCGATCCGGCGAACCCCTTTTTCGCGCAGGAGATCGTTCCCTTCCACCTGATTAAAGGGAGAACCTCCACCACTTCCGGCCAACAACCCGGTCCGGGGGTGACTGACCAGTTCATCAGAAAGCCCGGCATCCGCAATGGCCTGTCGCATCGCGAGATAGGCATAAGCTGCGGCATCCCCCATGAAACGGGTCAGTTTGCGATCGATGGAGGCCAGCAAATGCTCACGGTCTTTGACCGTTCCAGCCACTCGACTGCGCAGACCAGCAGCTTCGTAACGAGGATTGAATTCGATCCCGGAAAGGCTCTCGCGCAGAGAGGTGATCACCGTAGCAATGTCATTGCCAATAGGGGAAATGATTCCAAGACCGGTGATGACGACGCGTCGTGACATAATAGATGACTGGGTTGAGTGACTGATTCAGTAATTTAGAAGGGAGGAGTCAGTGAGAAGCCAGACCTCTCAAAGCGCAAGCATGGATGCTATCGGCAACGTTACGATTGACCAAATGAGAGGGGGGATCAGACGTTAAGGCCTGAGAGATCCTCAAAGAGACCGACCCGAAGCGCAGCCGCAGTGTAGATCTTTTTCCCGTCGACTTCTACTGTACCATCGGCAATGACCATTTTCAAGCGGTTCTGCAACAAGCGCTTAATGTCGAGGCGGTAGACGACACGCTTATTGTGAGGAAGAATTTGACCGGTAAATTTAACTTCTCCGACCCCGAGGGCGCGCCCTTTGCCGACATGTCCGCTCCAGGTAATGAAAAATCCGCCAAGTTGCCAGAGTGCATCCAGTCCGAGGCATCCGGGCATGACCGGGTCTCCATCGAAGTGGCATTTAAAAAACCAGAGTTCTGGATGGATATCAAACTCGGCCACAACCTCTCCTTTCCCATAGGCTCCGCCCTCGTCTGAAATATGCGAAATGCGATCAAACATCAGCATATCGGGAAGCGGAAGCCTGGCGTGCTCGGGAGAAAAGAGGGTCCCACGACCACAGGCGATCAGTTCATCGCGATTAAAGATGTGTTGGCGTTCGTTCATGAATTGGGAAAATTGGATCCAGAAGTTGGAAACATTCAAAAAGACAACGATTCCGATAGTCTGCGCCGGTGTCAATCATCACCCATCGCCCACCCTCCGGGGAAATGCCTGTGAAAAATGCCCGGGGCAGTGAGGCCTATCCCCTTCAGGCAGACACTTGACGCGATCCTGTGGAAGAGATTGGGTTTGAGGATGTACCCTGAAGCATCGGGAGAAAACAAGCAACCCGGCGGGTCCCTCCGGCAAAAACCCCTGCTCTGTATTCAGAGTGAGGACGGATTATCCCGCTGGTTGCTCTGGTTCCTGTTTGGAGCAGGAATTGTGCTCTCACTGGTGATGATCTGGCGGAGTCAGGTCTGGGGGCATCAATTTGAGTTTCTGGTGCTCGGCTGGTCATTTGCGGCCAAGGGCGAATGGTTACCCTTCGGATGTACCGTAACCGGAGGGGGCTTATATCCCGGCAGTCTAACCAGTCTGCTATTCGGGCTGCCGATGTGGGTCTGGATGGATTTCCGCAGTCCCAGCCTGTTTGCCCTTCTCTCGCACATAGTGGCCTACTTCATTCTGGACCGTGCGCTGCGGGAGATGCTCTCGGTGCGCGAGCGGCAGCTATTCTTTCTCTTTTACTGGCTCAATCCCTGGAGGATGTATTTTTCGGCGCATGGCTGGAACATTGACTGGATGTTCATTTTGGGGGCCTTACACTTCTGGAGTGCGATCCGCTTGAGGGAAAAAGCCACTTTTGGTGCCACCCTCACCCATGTTCTGGCCATTGGGGCGGCGGCCCAGCTACATGCCTCTTTCGTTATCCTGTTTCTGGCCACCCTCATGCTGTGGGGTGGCGGGTATATCCGGCTGAAGTGGAGCGCCTGTTTTTTTGGAGGTTTTCTGTTTTTGGTCTCACTGATTCCCTGGATTCTCCAGGCGATGGAACATCCCGAGGTCATCCCCACGGGCGGGAACACTCCCGGTCGGGGCGTTCTGGTTTTGTATCCCATTCTTCGGGGTATTCTCTACTGGTTCCGATACCCTTCCCTTCTGGCTGCGCGGCACATCTACAATCTGGACTTTACTCCTGCCTTTGGAGAGCGCGTGGATGCCATGCTCATGCCCCTGGCCCAGCTCTATCAAATGGGGCTGGCTCCATTGACCCTCATTCCCGTGTTGATGGCGAATTACTGGCTGTGGAAAAAGGCGGGCCCCATCCGGCTGCGGTTTTCCCAGCAGTTTGGCGATCGTGACTGGCTGATCGGGCTGGTGCGAATCACTTTTATCGCCGCCTTGCTGAGCTTTGCCCTCAGTCCCCAAACAATTGTGATGTGGCACGTTTTGGTGGTGCTCCACGTCAGCCTGCTTCCGCTGGTTTTGTGGCTGGCCCTGCTTTGGCAGGAAGGCAGGTTTCCGGTAAAAAAGCTCCTGCATATTTACATTCCGGTGACCATGGTCTTGCTGGTGGCCATGGCTTTTGCCGCTCAGATCTTCCGTGAAGGGGGAAGAGATCCGGTTACCCTCGAGTTACAGGAGCACTACCCAATGGTGGAAGAAATCGGGATCGCCGGGCGCACTCCCATCACCATTTTGGAAGTGGGTGCGTCGCTGGATATGATCGATATGGCCCGACGCAAGCGCAGCAATGAGCTCTATGAACAGAAATAAAGCAGATAGATGTTCTTTAGCGCATCAGCCACATCCCCGAATCCGGTAGCTGCACAAAATGTGCTGCGATCGTGATCAGAACGGCAATGCCAATCGTAATCCGGCTGGATACATCTTTAATCGCAAAGACCAAGGGATCATCGTACATTTCCCCGCGACTGGTTTTAAGCCAAATGTAGGCCAGCCAGTAAAACAAGGTCAATGCCACCAGCCAAAGCAAGGATGGAGCGGAATAATACTCCGGCAGCTCATCGGCGGAGACAAAGAGGGCGAATACCAGCACTGAGCAAACCCCGGTGGCAACTCCGACAGGCCACAGAATCTTCAAATCCTCCACCCGGTATCCCCGGCCGCGGGCACGGGTCAAGCCGATCGATTCCATCGAAACAAGCTCCGAACAGCGCTTGGCCAGGGCCAGACTCAAAAAGATAAACAGGGCAAAGGCCAGTAACCACATACTGGTGGGTACACCAATGGCATAGGCTCCCCCCACAATACGCATTACGTAGAGCATGGCCAGCACCACGACATCCACCAACACCCGCGATTTCAAATCCCAGGAATAGGCTGTCGTCGTGGCAAGATAGATCAGGATTACAGCAAAGAGGCCGAGCGACTCAAAAAAGGCTAAAGTCAATCCGGTGGTTAGCAGCAAACTGGCCATTACCAGTCCACTGCCAATCGAGATCCGTCCGGAAGCAAAGGGGCGAAACCGTTTACGGGGGTGGGCACGGTCCGCATCCAGATCGATCAGGTCGTTGATCACGTAAACGGCAGAGGCGCAGAACGAAAAGGCAAAAAAGGCCATGACCGCTTCTGCCACTGCCGAGGCATCCGTCATTCTGAAAGAAGTCAGCAAGGCGACGAAGACCAGAAGATTCTTCAGCCACTGATGCATGCGGATTGCATGGAGCAACTCGGACGGGCGGATCTTCGATCGATCAAAGATCCGCTCAATCGCGCTGGATTGCGACGCCTGGCGTACCACACGGTGCGGAGTATTGACCAATATAGCGGCATTTGCCTGTTTCCAGATCGCGAGGTCTGCCCTGCTGTTCCCGGCATAATCAAAGCCATCGGGAGCCATTCGGTGAATAGCTTCCAGCTTCCGTTTCCCAGTCAAATTGGCCTCGCCATCACTGGCCAATACCGCATCAAAAATCCCCAGATGCGCCGCCACCCTTTCAGCGATGCTGCGATCGGCACCAGTCGCCAGAATGATACGGCGCCCGGAGGCACGCTCCTGTTGAAGGTAATTCAGAAAATCATCGCGATAGGGCAAGCGCTCAACCTCCATCGGGTCCTGTTCAGCCAGTTTTGCTTTTAACTGAGCGCGGCCGGAAAGGAGCCAAAAGGGAACTTGCAGCAAATCAGCAGGACGATGCTTCAAGCGACGGACCAAACACTCCAGCAATGTGTCAGTAGAAGTCAGGGTTCCATCCAGATCTACGAACAGCGGCAATCTGCCCATGCCCGTGCGGGAAGGGGCTGGGAGAAAATGCTTCAGGACGAGATTTTCTTGATCAGGTGCAGTCTGGCTGTGCATGGAATGCGGAAGATAGCTCGGGCAGGTTGATCTTTGAATCAGACCAGAATTCATATGGGCAATACGCTACCCTTAAACAAACAAACGAGAAAGGGTTCAGCCAAGTGGCGGCGGCGTCAAGCAAACCCGGAGGATGCCAATGGAGGGAATTTCAGCTTAATATAGGGATAATTTCCCTCCCGCCGCATCAAAGGATGCCATCGTCTGTCTGGGCATCCTGTTCAAAAAGCTGCACCAGAAATCGACTCAGCTCATCGACACTATCCCGGTATCTCCCGCTGCCGGGATCGCTTTTACGCAGTCGGGTAAAGATGCGACTCAATGTGCGCTTTTCCCCATCGGCCAGTTGAGCCGAAGCGGAAGGGTCATCCAAATTCAAGGGATCCCGCTGGGCGTGAGTTCTGGAAACCACCAGGCGGTGATGTAACCAGGCCCGGCCTAGCAGAACAAAGGGGAACTGGATGTCCATGACCGGACCACAGGCAATTCGTTTCCCGCCGAGCGGCAAATGCAGGACTTTTGCCTTGGCCAGTTTACGGGTAGAAAAGTAGCCCAAGGTTCCTCCCAGCAGCCCACCCACCACAGTGCCACCAAGAAGAGAGGCTCCGAGCAGGCTGGCATCCACCGCGGCTCCTGCGGCCGCACCTCCCACCGCTCCCACCACCACAAGATCCTTTTGGCGAAGCCCGAAAATCAACCAGGTCTCTTCTGAAAGCAGATCCTGCTGGAGCCATTCAATGTCTACTTCCGAGCGAACCAGTCCCTCGTAACCGTAAATGGACTCAACTTCTGTTCTCGCTTGACGTTCCAATTGCCGAAGCCGCCCCCGGAAACGTCCTTCCAGATCCGCAGTATGGGCCTCCGGCTGCGCATCTGGAGGCAAATCACGGATTTCCTGGTAAGTGAGTCCCCTGCCCAACAACTCAGCAATGATTCTGGCTGAGTCTTCGCGCTGTCGTCTGCGGTGGGCCAACAGTGCCTCCACCGCCCGATTCAGGGAATTCCGCCAAGAATCGGATAGCTGCCCAAAGGCCCGCAATAGTTCAATTTGCGCACCAAAAGGGGCTCGCAACACATCAACAACCCGGACCACGCGAAAAAACTGACCCAGTGCATTGCTCCACTCATCGACATAGCGGGGCTGTCCAATGGGATTGATGATCGCCATACTCGGACGGCCGCTCCAGCGAAGGATCTCCATCTCGGCTTCGTATTCGGGTCCATACGGGCTGGCCCCGTCTACCACATAAATGATACCAGCTCCTTCAACCAGCGGGCTCAACAGCTCGCATTCATCGCGGAAAGTATCACCCCCGCGATGCTCCGCCACAAAGGATGCCACTACCGCAGGTCGGGAGGATGCCCCCTTTTCGTGGGCTTTCATCCAGGCCAGGGCAGCCCGCGCCCGCTGAAACCCAGGCGTATCTGTCAAGGTATAGAGCAGCTCTCCTTCCACCCGCATCGGAAAGCGACGGGCCTCACGGGTGGTTCCAGGATCCGGGCCAATTCTCACCTTGAGGTCTCTGGCCAGCGTGGCAACGAGGCTCGACTTCCCTTTGTTGGGGTGCCCCACCACCGCAAATTCCGGTGCGCTGGAGGCGTTCATGCCTTCACCTCCTGACCGAAGAGGGCATGCACTTTCATGCGGGGATCGCCAACTTGACGCACCCGACGCTGCCAGACTTCAAAATGCGCGAGCGCGGGAACCGAAATGCCCAGCCCACTGTCAATAGAAACCGGGAAAACCCCGATTTCCACCTGTTCGCCCAGATGCTGACGCAGCTCCTTGAGAAAATCCATACATTCCAGCAACGGCGGCTCCCAGGCTTTCACCACCAGCGCCAAATTCTCTCCCGGTTCCAAATGAATGGATCCGATTAATTGATCATCCTCTTCCGGGGTCCGGTTGCCTCCCGCGTGGACAACAGAAGACACCCTCAACGCATTGGCCAGTAACGCATCCTCGACCGGAACCGAGGCCCAGTTTATCCCCACTCGAAAAGCAAGCTGCCCTTCCGGGCTGGCCGCGGGAGCCTCCGCAGGGGATTCAGTCGCATCCTGCACCGCCTCTTCATCCTCCGCCGTCGAGATGATCAAGGAACGATGCAAACGTCCAATCAAGGCGTTCGCCCCCGGCCAAGTCAACAGAGCCTCACGGCTCGCAGTCCGTAAACGCAGCCCCGACAAGGTGAACGTAATCCACCGGGGAATCATGCCGTAAACCAGCAAGCAAACGACCACAAATGGCCACCACCCACCCAGGCGGGCAGCCCCGGCATCGGAAACAGGGGAAGAAGCGGCACGAAAATAGCGGGAATACTCGACCAGTTCCAAATCAGGAACCGCGCTGGAGAGAGCCCAGCCCCAGGGGGCAGACACCGTTGTCACCACCTGATGCATTCTTCTGGCATCAGACTCACGCTCGCCGCTGGTCAGGGTTGTGCTCCAGCCAAAGGCAAGATCACTGAACACGACCAGGCCAACACAGGCCCCGAGCGCAGCCACCTGAAAGCCCAAGGCGAAGAATTGAGACCAGCGTAATACCATCCACTTGAGGATGCGACGATAGAGCACACCTTCCGCCCGAACTTTTCCAGTGAAGGACAGCCCCTCATCCGCCCACCTTCCGGGCAGCTTGCGGGTTAGCCAAAGAGCGACCCGTCCAGGATTGAGAAAGCGAAACAGCTGCGTCGCAAGACCGATCCCGGGAATACGAGCGGTCCAGTGGGCAGGGAGCGCCGCCAAAACAAATGGAATCAGCAACAGCCCAGGCAGCAACACAAGGAGCCCTAAAACTGAAATGACGTTGATCCGGCCTGAACCATCAAAAAACAGAGCGGCCCAAGCGGCAAGCAGCCCCGTCACGCTTCCGGCAACAAACAGGATGCCACTGGTCCAGGCTGCGGTTTGAGCAAATTGCTCCCGGAACCTGCCAATCGAAGCATCGTCAGCCTCAGCCACTTCCAGCCAGCGGACGAGCGTTTCCAGACGGCCATCCGAAGCCGATGCCCCACAGGCAGCATACTTTGCATCCAACTCCCGCCTTTGATGAGACGAGCGTTGATCATCCCGCGACAGCGCCTCAGTAAAGGCAAAAACGTCAGCTGGCTCAATTCGGGAACGCAAGGACATGAATCAAGGATGGAAAAAGCTCCGGCCGTTGGCAACCTGTCAAACGACAGGAATCCAAACAACCTGATCAGATATACCACATGGTTTCGCTACTTCCCTGCATAAGGTCTCTTACCGTATACTGTCGCGTTTTTTCCTCCAGCGCTGCAGCCACTTCTCCCCACAATTGAGCAGTTCTGGGGGCACTCATGCCACCCCCTTCGGTCGCAAAAGAAAGCACCTCTCCTTCCACTGCTCGGACAATGTCGTAAAGTGATATTTCCTGTGGCGGACGCGACAAGGCATACCCGCCCTGCTTGCCCCGTTTGCTCACGATCAAGCCGCCGTTGCGCAACTCATTGAGGATTTGAACGAGGTAATTGGAAGGGACTTCCTCCGCACGGGCGAGGTCATCAATGTGAGGAAGCTGCTGTTTGCCGTGGGTCGCCCCCAATTGAGCAAGGACCTGACATGCATACACAACCTTGAGTGAAAGTTTCATGATCCACCAATACCATGGTATCTTGGGTTTACAACCCAATATTAAATATTCCTCAACCGTGCATCCCCTCCTGCCGCTCTGATTTGTCAACAAATAACAACCTGGTTGTTTCGGTGGCAGCAGATTGAGGGGGCGAGAGATGTTGATTCGATCTTCGGCTGGAGAAAGATCCACTCGACGGAGCCGTCCACTTGTATTTGGATGGGTGTTTCCTCCTTATATCCTCCCTATGCGCTTATTGACCATCCTGATGCTGCTGAGCTGGGTCATCTCAGGAACCCATGCCATTGGGGCCATTCCCAAGGCCTATCATCCTCCTCAACTGGCCCAGTTGACACCGCCGGTCTACCCTCAGGAATATGCCCGACTGGAACTCCGTCAGGCGTTTTCGGTCGGCGTTCACATCAACCGTCAAGGCGAGCTTACGCGCACAGAGACAGCCTCTTTGCCTGAATCCCTGGTGCGTCCGGTGGAAGAATCCATGTCCCGTTCAGCGTTCCGTGTTGCCAGACAAGCCCCTGACCAGCCCGTTGACGGATACCAGAGAATCCTGATCAAAGCATATTTTACCCCAGTAAGCGGCAGCCCCACGCCCACCCCTGTGCTGCATTTTGACGAAGCCGCACGGGACAAAATGGACTCCATTGCCCGGACGATCGTCAGGGGGTGGTTACGGATTCGCCTGACCATTAATGCGAGAGGAGAAATCCAGCGCATTGAGACTCAAAACCGGGGTTTGGATGCCGCCCTGAACACGTTTTTCCAAGTGGACATCGACACCCGCAATCCGCCTTTTGAGCCTGCCATCGAGGGGGGGAGAGCTGTTTCCGGGCAAATTGACCTCTTTTGGGATCTGACGCCACAGCAAGACCGGAAAGATTTTGAAGATGCCGCCACGGAGTTGGTCACGATGGGAGCCAATCCGCTTTCCGGGGAAGTTGATCGAATGGAAGAAGTCCAATCATACCAGGCCTGGGTGTTTCCCCATCGCTCCAATCGGGTGATCGGTGCTTTTGCCGATCCGGATATGCCTGTAGCGCTCTCGGAGGCTTTTCTGGAACGCGCCGCCCGCTGGTTTATTCCGGACAGAAACGTGAGCACTCCACTGGAAGTATCTTTACGCTATCATCCTGATGACCATTCACTTCATGTCCTATCATTCCGTCCAGTTGAAATAACCGGCCCCAGCCTGCGGCACAGTGCTCGTCCCGAATATCCACGGCGAAGACTATTGCCGAATCCGGAAGGATTTGTCCGGGTTGCGATGACCGTTGGGAGAGATGGCCGCCCTGCGAATGTTGAGGTGCTGGAAGTCTCTTCGGAACGTTTTCGAAGCCCTGCCCTGGAGGCATTGGAGTACTGGCACTTCACCCCGATGCAGATTGACGGAAAAGCTGTTTCCTCGCGACTGTTTTGGACGATCCGCCTTGATCCGACGACCCGATAAACGGGCCGATGCATAGTTTTTTCCGCGAAGGGGAAAAGCCTGGATCATTCTTCGCAAAAAAAGGCGAAATAATTGTCGCCACGCTCCTGCTTTTCGATCAAATTAGGAGGCTTTATTAACTAGATATAAACTGTTCATTTTCAATGAGTAACAAAGGCCAAGATCCTAGCTCCTACGACTCCTCACAAATCCAGAAACTGGAAGGCCTCGAAGGTGTCCGCAAACGCCCCGACATGTATATCGGCGACACCGGTGAACGCGGGCTGCACCACTGTGTTTTCGAGATCCTCGACAACTCGATCGACGAAGCCCTGGCAGGCTATTGCACGAAAATCACGGTCAGCATCCATAGTGATGGATCTGCCTCCGTAGAGGACAACGGCCGGGGCATCCCGGTCGACACCCATCCGAAGTATAATATGCCGGCACTGGAGCTGGTGATGACCAACCTGCACGCGGGGGGAAAGTTTGGCAAAGGGGCCTACCAGGTATCCGGCGGACTCCATGGGGTCGGGGCCAAGTGCGTCAATGCGCTGGCCGAGTGGTTTGAAGTGGAAGTGAGCCGGGACGGCAGTGTTTACCACATGGGTTTCAGCCGCGGCAAGACCACCGAGAAGCTCAAGGTGATTGGGCAGACCAAGCGCACCGGGACCAAAATCTCCTGGTTGCCCGATCCGGAAATCTTTCTGGCGACCCGCGAATACAAGTATGACATCCTCGCCAAACGTCTCAGAGAGCTGGCCTTCCTCAATCCGGGGATTGAAATCGTGCTCTCCGATGAGCGGAGCAATCGGAAGGAAACCTTTATTTTCAAGGACGGCATTGCCGAGTACGTTTCCTTCCTCAACCGGGGGAAGTCCACCATCTACCCCAAGCCGATTTCCTTCGGAGGGGACGCCGATGCGGTGGGCAGTGAAAAGGACAACGCCAAAATCGTGGTCGACATCGCCTTACAGCACAACGACGGCTTTAACGACCAGATTTACGCCTACGCCAACTCCATTCACAATATTGAAGGGGGCACGCACCTCAGCGGCTTCCGCACTGCCCTGACCCGCGTGATCAATAATTACGCCAAGGCCAACGGGCTGGTGAAGGACAAGGATCCCCAGCTGACCGGTGATGATGTCCGGGAGGGACTGACTGCGGTGATCAGTGTCAAGGTACCTGACCCGCGTTTTGAGGGGCAGACCAAGACCAAGCTTTCCAACAGTGAGGTGGACGGCATCGTCCAAAAAATCCTTGGTGAAAAACTCAAATACGAATTCGAGGCGAATCCCCCTCTGGCCAAAAAAATCATTGAGAAGACCCTCAACGCTGCCCGGGCGCGGGATGCGGCGCGGAAAGCGCGGGACACCGTCCGCAAGAGTGCGATGAGCACGGGCGGGCTTCCCGGCAAGCTGGCCGACTGCTCGGAGAAGGATCCGGCCCTGTGCGAGTTGTTCATCGTGGAAGGCGATTCAGCTGGTGGATCCGCCAAGCAAGGGCGCGACCGCCGCTTTCAAGCTATCCTTCCTCTGCGCGGAAAAGTGATCAACGTGGAGAAGGCTCGGATCGACAAGGTTCTGAACAATAACGAAATCCGCACTATTATCACCGCCATGGGCACCGGGATTGGTGACCACGACGGGGATGGTGCCTTTGACCCGGACAAAGCCCGTTACCACAAGGTCATTGTGATGTGTGACGCTGACGTGGACGGTGCCCACATTGCCACCCTCTTGTTGACCTTCCTCTACCGGCAGATGCGCGGGCTGATCGATAAGGGCTTTGTATATATTGCCCAGCCCCCACTCTACAAAATTAAGCGCAAGCGCCGGGAGCAATACGTCGACAACGACGAGGAACTCAACCGCATCCTGCTCGAACTGGGCTCGGAGGAAGTCACCTTGGTCCGGCTGCGGGACGACTCGCAATTTCCCGCCGCCAAAGTGGACCGGATCGTCGAAGCGCTGGCCCGGTTGGAAGTGCTCAGCAACGGGGTAACCCGTTACGGCTGCACCATCGAACGTTATCTCGATCAGGCCGACGAGAAAGGGATTTTGCCCAAGTATCTGGTGCGCATCCGGACTGGCAATGACGAGAGCTTTCGCTTTCTCCGCGACGAAGATGAGCGCACCCGCTACATCAGCGAGGAAGGCTTCGAAGATGCCTTTTCCGAGACCGTCATCCGGCAGGTCGAGCACAAGGAACGAATGGTGAACCAACGAATCAGCATTCAGGAAATCTTTGAGGCCTCTGCCCTTTCCCGGCTGGTGGTGGATCTGGGCAAACTCGGCCTGCAGGTCACCAGTTGGACAGCGACAGATGAGCCCCGTTACCATCTGGTGGAAAATTATGGCCACAAGGACAAGGAAGTGCGCACCGAGCTGTTTTCGATTCTTGAACTGCTCCCCCGGATTCGTGAAGCCGGCCGCAAAGGGCTGCAGATTCAACGATACAAGGGGCTGGGTGAGATGAATGCCAAACAGCTCTATGAGACGACGATGGACCCTGAGAAAAGACGCCTCTTGAAGGTGACCATTGAGGATGCCGCCAAAGCAGAGCAAGTTTTCTCCATGTTGATGGGGGATGATGTCCCCTCGCGGCGACGCTTCATTGAGGACAACGCCCTCAACGCCACCAACCTCGACATCTAATCGTTCAGCCAAATTTCCAAACCCATGTATACCGAAAAAGAAAAGCTGACCCCGACCAACATCACCGAAATCATGGAGAAGGCGTATATCGACTACTCCATGTCGGTGATCATCAGCCGGGCGCTGCCGGATGCCCGCGACGGCCTGAAGCCGGTTCAACGACGCATCCTTTACGCCATGATCCGCCAGGGGATGCTGCACAACCGGCAGTTTCACAAGTGCGCCAAGGTGGTTGGAGAAGTGATTGGTAATTACCACCCGCACGGGGATCAGTCGGTCTATGACACACTGGTTCGCATGGCCCAAACCTGGGTGATGCGGATGCCGATGATTGATCCTCAGGGAAACTTTGGTTCGATTGATGGCGATCCTCCTGCGGCTTACCGTTACACCGAGTGTCGCCTGACCGCCCCGGCCGAGGCCCTGCTCAAGGATCTGGACGAAGACACGGTCGACTTCATGCCCAACTACAATGAGGAATCGACCGAGCCCACCGTCCTTCCGGCCGGCTTGCCGAATCTTCTTCTTAACGGCTCGACCGGGATTGCGGTGGGCATGACCACCAACATTCCTCCCCATAATCTGGGCGAGCTGATCGACGGCACCTGCGCCCTGATCGATAATCCAAACCTCGAAATCGACGAGGTGATGAAGCTGATCAAGGGGCCGGACTTCCCGACTGGAGGCGCCATCATCGGCCGAGAAGGGATTGAGAACTACATGCGCACGGGCCGGGGAATTGTCCGGATGCGCGGCGTGCTCCACACCGAAGAGCTGAAGAATGGCAAAGAGCAGATCGTTATCACAGAGATCCCCTATAACGTCAATCGGGCCAACCTCGTCACCAAAATCGCCGAGCTGGTTCAGACCAAGGTGATTGAAGGGATCAGCGATCTGCGCGATGAGTCAGATGAAAACACCCGCATTGTGATCGAACTGAAGCGGGGCGAGATTCCCCGTGTCATTGTCAACAAGCTGTTCAAGCACACTCCGCTGGAGTCTTCCTTCGGTGTCATCCTCCTCGCCTTGGTGGATCGCCGTCCCAAGGAAATGAACATTAAGGAAATGCTCAATGAATACATTGAGCATCGCCGCGAAGTGGTCCGTCGCCGCTCAGAGTTCCGGAAAGCCAAGGCTGAAGCCCGCGCCCACATCCTCGAAGGGTTCAAGATTGCCCTCGATAACCTCGACGACTTTGTCCGCATCATCCGGGCGAGCGCCAACCGGGACGAAGCACGCGAGCGCCTGATGGCCAAGTATCCGCTGACCGAGCGGCAGGCCAACGCGATTCTCGACATGCGCCTCTACCAGTTGACCGGACTGGAGCGGGAGAAGATTGAGGCTGAGTATCTTGAGCTAATGGCTCTAATCGCCTTCCTCAACGAAATCCTTCAGAACGAAGGGCGACTGCTGGAAGTGATCAAGGAAGAGTTGCTGGAGTGGAGAGAGAAATTTGCCACTCCGCGCCTCACTCAGTTCATCGCGCAGGAAGGTGAGTTCCGGATGGAGGACCTGATCGTCAACGAGGGGTGCATCATCACGGTCAGCCACAAGGGCTTCATCAAGCGCACACCCGTCAGCAGCTACCGTTCTCAAAAACGGGGCGGCAAGGGGGTGATTGGGACCGGGGCCTACGAAGAGGACTTTACCGAGCACCTTTTCACCGCCTCGACTCACGACTTCATGATGTTTTTCATGAATAATGGTCGAGTCTATGTGGAGAAAGTCTACGATATTCCTGAAGGCACCCGCGTGAGCAAGGGCCGCAGCATTCGCAACGTGCTCGAAATGCAGTCTGATGAAAGGATTGCCGCGATGATTCCGGTCAAAGACTTCAGCGATGAGAAACATCTGGTCATGGCCACCCACAATGGAGTGGTCAAGAAGACCAACCTCTCAGAATATAAGAATTACCGCCGTGGCGGGATCATCGGAATCAATATCGACGAAGGAGATTCCCTGATCAACGTAAAGCTGACCAAGGGCGAAGACGAACTGGTCATCATCACCCGTAAGGGGATGAGCATCCGCTTCTCGGAAAATGACCTCCGCGACCAGGGGCGTGCCACCCGCGGAGTCAAAGGCATCACCCTGAAAGGCAAGGACGACTACGTGGTCACCATCGAAGTGGTCAACCCGGATGAAGCCCTCCTCATTGCCGGCCGCAACGGGCAAGGCAAACGCACAGCCTTTGATCAGTACCGTGTGCAGAGCCGGGGTGGCAAGGGGATCATCGCAATGCGAACTGAAGGGGTTGCAGGTGCCCTCAGTGTGGCGGAAGATGATGAGATCATGCTGCTCACCCACAGCGGGCAATCCATTCGCACCAGAGTCAATGAGGTCCGTATGATTGGCCGTACTACGCAGGGCGTTCGCCTGATGAATCTTGCCAAGGAAGACTACCTCATCGGCATCAGCAAAATTATCGAAGTGGAGGCTGACGAAGCGTAGTCCATATTTGGATACACTGCTTTAGCACAAGCCCGTCGGATGAAATGTCCGGCGGGCTTTTTATTTCAGAACAACCATTCGCCCTGAGCATCACCCGCATCCCGGTGAAACCACTGCACCGCCTGTGCGAAACCGACGACATCGCGCAGCCAGATCGCGGTGGCCAGGGCATCGAAGAGGGCGGCATGAGGGCGATTGCGCTCCATCGGGCAATAGAGGGCGGTTTCCTGCCGGACCGTCTTCTGCAGTTCACCGGAATACGTCAGTTCACCCAAAGCGTGTCCATCCCGCTCGGGAAAGCAGGCCCGGGCCAGTTTCAAGGTATCCAGCCATGGTCCCCAATCGGCCACCGTCTGGGCGGGGTGGAGCCAGTCCGGGGAAAAGGGAGGGCGCGCCCAGGTCTGCCGGAGTAAATTGGACTCCACCACCGCATTGTGGGCGCAAAACAATCCCGATTGTCTCAATGATACAAACAAACCGAAATCGGCAGCAAAGGGTTGTCGCCCGACGGCATCTGCCTGACTGATTCCGTGCACCCTGACATCTGCCGGAGGAATTTCCCCAATCGGGGCACAGAGGCGGGTTTGACAATCCTGAATACCTTTGCTGGTCAGCGTGACCACCCCGTACTCGACCACCCCATAACGGGCATGGCCTTCGAAATCGATCACATGTATGCAGTCAATCGGCATCCGGGGAGGCATCGTCCACACCCCAGGGAAGACTGCAACGCTCGATTCATTTCCACACGCGCCCCGATAGTTGGAAATCCAATCCGGGGACCATCCGGCTTGCCCTTGGAGCGAAAATGCATCCTTCTGGAATGCATTCCATGGACGCCAACACGATGATCCCTTTTCTGCGCTATCTCGCTGGAGAAAGCGCTCGCATTATTCTCCCCTATTTCGCCAATCCCAAGCTGGAGGTGGAATGGAAGCCTGACCAAACACCCGTGACATATGCGGACCGCAAGGCGGAGGAGATTTTGCGCATGTTGATTGCCCGTGAATTTCCCAACCATGGAATCGTGGGTGAAGAATACGGGACACAAAATGAAGATGCTGAATATGTCTGGGTGCTGGATCCCATCGATGGAACGCGTTCCTTTACGGCTGGCTGCCCGCTCTTCGGCACATTGATCTGCCTTTGCCAACATGGAGAACCCATCTGGGGCGCGATCAATCTACCGGTTCTCGATCGGCTGTTCCTCGGGGACAATCACCATGCCTGGTGCAATGATCATGAAGTCAAGCTCCGGGAGACGCCCGACCTCAAGGACTGCTTCCTGCTCACCACCGATCCCAAAGGCCCCTTTGCCCGGCATAATGTTCCCGGCTGGAATGCATTACTGGAAGCCACCGGCCAGTTTCGCAGCTGGGGTGACTGCTTCGGGTATACGCTGTTGGCCGATGGCGCGGCGGACATCATGTGCGATCCGATCCTCAACCTCTGGGACATTGCCGCGCTGATCCCGGTCGTGCGGGGAGCCGGAGCGGTCGCCACCGATTGGCAGGGGAACGACCCCACGATGGGAGACAGTCTGGTAGTGGCCCACCCTCGCCATCACGACAGAATCATCGAGATACTCAATCCGTAGTTATCTATTGGGTACACTGACTATTCCGGACGGTCGATGACGCCAGTTTGAATTCTGGCAATGGCCATCTTCCCGGCGGCGAGTGTGCCATGAAAGGATGGTCCCAGCACAACCGATTTTTTCCCCAGAATGGTTCCGGGCTGGAGGACACAATTGCATCCTGTTTCTGCTCCGTCTCCCAACAAGGCACCGAGCTTGCGAAGTCCGCTTCCTTGCAAACCCGCCTCCGGCAGGCGGACCCGAATTTCATCCCTGCTCAACTTGAGATTGGCACAGATGGCACCGGCGCCGAGGTGGGCCCCATTGCCCAGAACGGAATCCCCGACATAGTTGTAGTGCGGGGTTTCCACATTTTCCAATAAAAGGCAGTTCTTGTATTCACAACAATGTCCAAGAACCGTTCCCGGACCAGCGATGACATGGGAACGGATAAAGGCGTTGGGACGAATCTGAACGTTGGGTCCGATCCACGCTGGCCCTTCAATGACACAGACGGGGGGCAGCTGCACGGTACGGTGCAGGTAGACGCGCTCTCCAATACTGACACCGGAGGGAATCGACTGGGGCCGCAGGCTCTCTTCGGCGTTCTGGAAGTCAAAGGCATCCAAGGCTGCGGCAATTCGCGAAACCCATTCCCACGGAGCGACCGATCCATCGAAGAAATCGGAAAAGGGCATCGACACGGGAAAAGTAAAGAGAGCATCCGCACGCATGAGGGGCCATCATGGCGTTCACCCTCTCCTTGGCAACCTTCCACCCGTAAAGTTTTGCACCTCTCGGCTCACTGCGTCGAACCACGCGGCGCGGGTTCTCATCCCTTTTACCTTCCCGCCGAAGCAAGCTGACGGTTCCTTAAAGCGGTACAAAAAAATGGAGCGAGAGACGGGATTACTGGGCGCTTCGCGCCGACGACAT
>JBJHBA010000009.1:49543-167743 GCA_050485245.1 Verrucomicrobiota bacterium
CTTCGTTCGCCTCTCGGCTCACTGCGTCGAACCACGCGGCGCGGGTTCTCATCCCTTTTACCTTCCCGCCAAAGCAAGCTGACGGTTCCTTAAAGCGGTACAAAAAAATGGAGCGAGAGACGGGATTACTGGGCGCTTCGCGCCGACGACATCTTCGTTCGCCTCTCGGCTCACTGCGTCGAACCACGCGGCGCGGGTTCTCATCCCTTTTACCTTCCCGCCAAAGCAAGCTGACGGTTCCTTAAAGCGGTACAAAAAAATGGAGCGAGAGACGGGATTCGAACCCGCGACATCCACCTTGGCAAGGTGGTGCTCTACCAGCTGAGCTACTCTCGCCCGTAAAGGAAAGATCGAAAAGCTGTCATCGGAAGCGCATGTGTCAACACCTTTCCCTGCCCAATGCTACAAATTATTCGCCCGACAGAGGCAACGGATGGGTGAGATCGGAAGCCGAAAGCTCAACGAACATCGAGTTCGGGCCATTGATTGAGTTTGCGGTGCAGGGTACGTCGACTCATGCCGAGCAGCTTGGCCGCCTGGGTCCGGTTTCCTTTGGCCTGAACCAGTGCATTTCTGAGCAGGCGCTTTTCATTCTCCTCCACTGACAATGGGTTTTGAGCCAGAGTGGCACGGGAGTCCATCTGGGGTTGATCCTCCCCATAGAATTTGGGGTCGAGATCATAACTGGTAATCTCACCACCCCGTTTCATGACAACGGCATTCTCGGCAAAGTTACGCAGCTCCCGGATATTTCCTGGCCAGCGATAAGACTGGAGGGTGCGGACCACATCTGATGAAAGTGTCACTGCCTCAACCCCGTTCTCCTCGGCGAACTCCCGGATGTAATGATTGAGCAGGAGAAGGATATCATCGCCCCGCTCTCGCAGAGGGGGAATCACCAGTTTAACGACATTCAGTCGATAGAGGAGGTCTTCGCGGAATTTTCCTTCCGCCACCATCCGCGTAAGATCACGATTGGTGGCGGCCACCAGGCGGACATCAACGGTGATGGGCTTGACACTGCCGAGGCGCTCAAAGCTTTTCGTTTCCAGAAATCGCAGCAACTTGACCTGGGTGGAGGCATCAATCTCGCCGATTTCATCTAAAAAGAGGGTTCCTCCATGGGCAGCTTCAAAACGCCCGATCCGCTTTTCAAGGGCACCGGTGAAGGACCCTTTTTCATGTCCGAAGAGCTCGCTCTCAAGGATGCTGGCGGAAAGCGCGGCGGCGTGAACTGCGACAAACGGGGCTCTGGCCCGGTCACTGTTTTGATGAATGGCCTGAGCGATCAGTTCTTTCCCCGTTCCGGTTTCCCCTTCGAGCAACACAGTGGCTCGACTGGGGGCCACCCGCTTTACCTTCTCGATAATCTCTTCCAGTGCCTTCGACTTGCCGACAATCCCGTCAAAACTGAACTTGCGATCGAGTCTTTCCTGCAGCTCGACCACTTTTTTCTCGGTCATTCGGCTTTGCAACGCCCGCCGGATCAGTATCTCCAGTTTTTCGATGCTGACCGGCTTGGTGAGAAAGTCGTATGCTCCCCGCTTCATGGCCTCGACTGCGGTCTCCACGTTTCCGTAGGCAGTCATCATGATCACAATGGGTGCTTTGCGCAGGGAAATCGCCCGGTCAATGACGCGCATACCACTCTTTCCCGCCATCCGCAGATCCGTCAGGATGACATCAAAATCTTCCGATTCCATGAGGCGAAAGGCCTCATCCGCATCGGATGCCAGGTAGACGTCATATTCGTCTTCCAGTGCGAGCATGAGCCCTTCTCGGGTATGTTTTTCGTCATCAACGATCAAGACGGAAGCAGGCATAAGGATCTAGGGTGAGAATTTTTGGCGCAATTGCAACTGAGAGGAAGGAGCGGATAGAGACTTTTTTGAGTGGATCAGGAATCCATTCAAGTGCAGGATACGTTTGATGATTACGCACTTGGTATATTTCAGCATGAAACTTGAAGCAGAGGGCCGAAGCGGTGAGGAGAACGCCCGCTTGCTGGTCGAAAAACTCAAGGGGTTGCGCGGACAGATTCCTTCCCTTCGGGCGCTGGAAGCCGGGATAAATCTGGTCAAAGAGCCCGGAGCCTTTGACGTGGGACTATTCACTCAGTTCGATGATATTGAGGGGCTCGAGACCTACCGCGTGCATCCTGCGCATCTTGAGGTAGTCAGCTTTGTCAAAGCGGTGAGCGAAGCCCGCAGTGCGGTTGATTTCGAGCATTGATCCCCACCGAAAGCTCCCTCAAGGAAGCGGCCCCTTATCCCCTGATGACCTGAAACACATGGGCAGGAGACTTGATTGGATTGAGTTTCACGAAGTTGCGGGACCCACGCCAGTCGTACTCAGGGGAAGTGGGGTCGAGCAAGTCTCGGACCCGATAAGGAGCGTCCGAGCCCAGCCCTAAGTGGGACATGGGAATGTGGACAAAGCCGCTTTGCTCGGTCCACCAGTCCATGTTGACCACTACGATCAACTGATCCGAGCGGTCATAATTCTGCTTGAGGTAGCAGAGGAGCGACGGGTTCTCCGACTCGGCGAAGAAAAGATTGAAGGTGCGCTGGAGAGCCGGATGGGTGTTGCGGATCGCGTTCATGCGGGCAATGACATCCTTGAGATTCCCCGGCGCATCCCAGTTCCATTGCTTCAGTTGATACTTTTCGTTATTGTTGTTTTCCTCCTTGCCGGGAAAAGGCTCTGAATCCATGAGTTCATACGCCGGACCGTAGATGCCGATGTTGGAAGCAAGGGTGGCGGCGAGGACGTAACGGCCGATGTAGGTGGCGCGATTGCCGGTTTGCAGGTCTGCATGGAGGATATCCGGCGTATTGGGCCAGAAATTCGGCCAGAAAAACTCCCTGGCCGGGCCAAGGGTCAGCTCTTCTAGATATTCCCGCATATCCCAGGCACTGTTCCGCCAGGTAAAGTAAGTATATCCCTGCGTGAATCCGCCCTTGGCGAGACGGTATTTGCGTTTGGGGCGGGTAAAGGCTTCTGCCAGAAAGATGGTGTCGGGGTAGGATTTCTTCAGCTCCAGAATACACCAGCGCCAGAACTCAATCGACTTGGTATGGGGATTATCGACCCGGAAAATTTTCACGCCGACCTCGATCCAGAATTCGAATACGGATTTCAACTCCTGCCACAAATTTTCCCAGTCATCGGTCTCAAAATGTATGGGAAGGATGTCCTGATATTTTTTGGGTGGGTTTTCCGCATACTGAACGGTTCCGTCGGGGCGCCAGCGAAACCACTTGGGATGTTCCTGCACCCATGGGTGGTCTGGGGCGCACTGGAAGGCAATATCCATGGCGACCTCCAGCCCATGCCCGGCCGCCTCAGCGATGAAGGCCTGAAAATCCTCCATCGTGCCCAGTTCCGGGTGAATCGACTTGTGCCCTCCTTCTTTCGAGCCGATCGCCCAAGGGCTGCCCACATCGTCCGGGGCGGCTTGGAGGGTATTGTTCTTTCCTTTGCGAAACTTCTCCCCGATAGGGTGGATGGGAGGCAGATAGACCACATTGAACCCCATCCTCCGGATCTCAGGGAGGCGCGCGCAGGCGTCGGAGAAGGTGCCATGGGTCCGTTCATCCGGTCCGCAGGAGCGAGGGAAAAACTCATACCAGGTGCTGAAGGCCGCGCGTTCCCGCTCGATCAGGAAGTAGCTGCGGGGGCCGACGGTTTCGAGTGTGGAGTCGTAGAGCGGTGCCATCTTGCGCCGCAAGTCATCCGCGAGGGCCGTGCCCACCCGTTGGGTGGTATCCCGGTCACTATCCTCCAGAAAACGAGAAATGGCACCGAGTTCCTTCCGTATATCCCCGGAAGCCCGTTTGGCAGCATCCGCCACCAGGGCCGCACCCATTTTCAACTCCACATCGAGGGGCTGCCCGCTTTCCACCTTCTTTTCAAAACCATCCCGCCAGGAGCCAAAATGATCGATGTGTCCGGCTACCTCGAACTCATACAAGCCGATGGCATGGGGCTGGATCTCACAGGTAAACTCGTCATTCCCCATGGCCCGCATGGGAACAGTCCACCACTCTGTCGCGTTGATCGGTCGAAAGCGAAGGAAGACCACAAGCAGATCATGACTGTCGGCAAACACATGTGCGCGGTAGTTGATCTGGTCGCCAAGGACCCGCTTAAATGGCATTGCCCCACCATCGACGGAGGGGAAAACGTGTTCAATGACGACGCGTTTGCGTCCGTCCTGCGGAAGAAACTCACTCATTTCAATCAAAGGTTCAGGAGGAAAGGAGCAGGCTTTCGTAGAGGGCCTGAGTCTGGCGGGCAATCGCCGACCAGCTGAACATGTCCACGGCCCGCTTGCGACCGGCGGCAGCGAATTCAGCTCGACGCTGCGGGTTGGCCATCAGCCGGTTGACTTGGAAGGCAAGGTCCTTGGAAAAAGCCTCGGGATGCAAAGGTTCAAAGGGGCTGCGGGAGGACTGGGCAAGTGGAACCAGATAACCGGTCTCATCGTGAACTACCACTTCAGGAATACCACCCACCGCGGCGGCAACCACCGGCGTTTCGCAGGCCATCGCCTCAAGATTAATGATTCCAAAGGGTTCGTAGATGGAAGGGCAGCAGAAGACTGCTGCCTCCGAATAGAGTTGAATCACCGTTTCCTTGTCGACCATCTCATCGATCCAGAAAACGCCATCGCGGCTGGCTTGCACCGCCGATACCGCAGCTTTCATCTCGGCAGCAATCTCCGGAGTATCCGGAGCTCCGGCACAGAGCACGACCTGATAGGTCGGATCCATATGCTTGATTGCATTGACGAGGTAGATGATCCCCTTTTGGCGGGTAATCCGACCGACAAAGAGGACGAAAGGTTTGCTCGGATCGATCCCAAAACGGGCGAGGGTGGCAGAGGCATCCCGCTTGGAATATTCCTGCGGATCAATGCCATTGTAGATGATATGCAGGCGCTTGGGATCGACGTCGAAATGCTTCATCACGTCAGAGCGGGTGCCTTCCGACACACAAATGACAGCATCCGCCATCTCAATGGCGGTTTTCTCAACCCAGCAGCTGAAATCATAGCCTCCCCCTAATTGCTCCCGCTTCCAGGGGCGGAGTGGTTCGAGAGAATGCACGGTAATAACGAGGGGAATCCCGTAATTGAGTTTGGCAAAAACGCCTGCCATATGGGTGTACCAAGTATGGCAGTGCACCACATTCCCGTCGATGCCAGCTGTGTTGAAATTCAAGCCTCGTTGGACGGCGGCAAAGACACTTTTGAGATTGGGTGGGCAAGTATAGCCACTGGAATCGGCGGAAAAGCCACGGGCCTGCAGGGATCCGGCCTGCAGATTCTGGTCACCAAAACAGCGGACATCCACTTCAATCAGCTTGGACAGCTCCTTGCTGAGATAGTCCACATGGACCCCTGCCCCTCCGTAGGTATGCGGTGGAAATTCATTGGTAAACAAAACCGTCTTCATGCGGCCAGCATCACAACCTCACGAGATAGCAGGGGGCAATCCAATTCACGATTCTCGCCCCTCCTGCGGATAATTTTCATCCATTTCCCGCTCCCACTGAATATGGAAAAGGGGCAAGAGGAGTAAGAGAGCCCCCACCACCGGCACAATCACCGCGAAACCGGTGACATCATGTACCGAGCCCAGATTCATTCCCAACAAAAGGAAATCATCCCCGATCGCTTCCGGTCCATGAGCATATGCCCAGGCGGTAAGGAACAGACTACGACCGATGTTCATGATGAAGGCAAAGGCCATTGCTGCCACCACCATCAGCACTTTTTTCCAGACCGAGCGCAGCCCCAGCGGCAAAGTGGCTGCGGCCAGAAAAGAGCCGGCAAAGAGACATGCCATCAGCGAGCGAATTCCTGAACAGGCATCTTCCACCCCGACTTCTCCCTGGGGAAGGACGAGGATATTGCCTTCCTGCATGATGGAGAAACCAAGGAAATCGAAGGTAAAGAACACGGCGGAAGCGACCAGTCCCAGCAGAAAGGTGCTAATGCCTCTTTCGATGAAATGGAACATGGGGGCGGAAAGCAGCCAGATGCAGGCCGGAAATACCAGCAAGCCCACCCAGGCCAGACGCTCGCGTAACGGGATCGGGGTATCATCGAAGCGACGGTCACTGAACAGAAACGCTCCGGAAAAGGTCAAGGTGATCAAAGCAAGAGCGAGGAGCTGAGTTGTCACCAGATTAGGGCCTTCCATAGCCCGATAGAGGGCGGCGAATAAGACCCAGATAAACCCCAGCAAGGCCATCAGCCCTGCCCCGCCCGAAAAGAGCCGCTCCACCCAGCGAGGTGCTTCCGGGGCAGCTCGCAAAGATTCCAGATGTTGGTGCCAGTCGAGCAGCTCTCTGGGCCTGGACTTGGCCGTCGGCTTCCAGCCGAAAAAGGTCATTCGCATCATTGGCCAGCGCTCGTAGAGCACCCAGACAACGAACAACGGGACCAGATAGCCAAAAAGATAATCATCCCGTAAGTCCCACCAGTGCCGCTGGTCCAGAATAAGAAAAATGAGCAGGATACCGACAAAGGCCAATGCACCCAGGGTGGCAAGCGGAACTCGGGAGCGATTATTCATTCGCCCCAGAAGCTTTCCTCTTGCCGGGGAAAGTGCAAGGAAACAGAGAATGCATTCTCCATAGGACACCCCACAAACAGCTCCTTGACACCCACCGCAGCCGGGAGGATCGATAAACTTTTCCGGCAGAACCATTTTTTTCTTGTGTCCAAAGGCAAAACCAGTTGCTTTTGCGCGCTTATGACCACGGAAAAAGCAGAAAACGTCCGTCAAACCCGGAGTCCCATGGAGATGACCCCCCTGGACGTGGAAATCCTTACGCGCTATGTGACCGACACCGGCAAGATCCTGCCGCGCAAGATCACGGGCTTGACCGCTATTCAACAGCGCCACATCACACGCCAAATCAAGCGTGCGCGCAATCTTTCCTTGATGAAGTAACCCTTCTCCGGGTGGACTCGACAGACCACACCAATCCAATTTCTCAAGCCTCCGGACGCACGGGGGCTTTTTTGTCTATCTATGCACCCACCGCTGCGCATTTGGATCTGCTGGCGGCGGAGTTGAAAGCAGGAGGACTGGTCGCCCTTCCGACCGAGACCGTCTATGGGCTGGCTGCGATAGCCACCAATCCGGATGCCTGTCGCAAGATATTTGCCCTCAAAAAGCGTCCGTTTTTTGATCCATTGATCGTTCACGTCAGTGGATTGCAGCAAGCCCGCCAGTATGCGGATCTCGACCAGCGGGCAGAACGACTGGGCCAAGCATTCTGGCCTGGAGCACTGACGATGGTTCTTCCGAAAAAAGACTGCATCCCTCCCGAAGTGAGTTCCGGCTTACCAACGGTAGCGTTACGTGCGCCCGGGCACGCCCTCTTCCAGGAGATACTCAAGCGAACCGAAAGCGGCCTGGCTGCACCCAGTGCCAATCCATTTGGGTATATTTCCCCAACTGAAGCCAGCCATGTGGAAGACTCCTTTGGGGCAGAACTCCCCTACATACTCGACGGAGGCCCCTGCCAGATTGGGGTGGAATCGACCATTGTGGATCTGAGCCAGGACGCCTCAATCAAGATTTTGCGCATGGGAGGCATCACCCGTGAGGCCATTGCAGCCGCATTGGAGATGGACCCCGACACTATCGAGAGTGGCCAGACCCCGGGAGTGGGATCCCCATTTCCCAGCGAAGCCCATCCAGCGATCGCTCCGGGTCTATTGAAAAGGCATTACAGCCCGCGAAAGTCGCTCTCTCTCTTTCCACACGGAAAAATGCCGGAGCCGAAACAGGCTCCGACTCATGCCCATCTCTTTCATTCCCAACCCGGCCAATTGGACGGCAATGTGTTTGCCTTGTCAGTTCACGGGGATGGCAAAGAAGCCGCCGCCCGACTCTATGCCAGTCTGCGTATCCTGGATGCGGGGCCATGGGAAGGAATCCTGGCAGAACTCCCTCCTCAAGGCTCGGACTTTGAGGATGCCATCCGGGATCGCCTGGAGCGTGCAGCGGCCAAAGCAGATTGATGGCATATTAGCCCGGATTGGTGAAGCGACCCTTTTCATTCTGAGGCAAAAAAATCCCGGCACTTTTCGGGGCCGGGATAAAAGATGAACGGAACTGGGCGAATTCAGGAATGCTTACCCGATGCAGAAGAGACCGCCTGACGCTTGGCTGGCCTGATATCCTGAACATCCAACGCATCCTCTCCCCCACTCGATACATAATAGTTCCGGTAGGAGTTGTCGTAATAATGGCTGTAGTAGTACCCGGCGGTATGGGTATTGATGTTGTTCATGACCGCACCGAGGATCGGCGTATCGGATTCGTTGATACGACGAACATTGAGCACAGCCGTCTTACGCTTCACCAAATTAAAGCGCATCACATAGACCACGCCATCCACCAAGGGGAGAAGGTTCAAGGCATCACTGACCGGGGCCAGAGGCGGAGAGTCAATGAGGATTCGGTCATAGCGCTCCCTCAGCTCCATTATCAACTCTTCAAACCGATCACTGCTCAGCAATTGCGTCGGGTTCTTACTGCGGCCCCCGGTCACCAACACATCGAGACTTGGAACATAATCTTTGATGATGACATCATCCAACCTGGCTTCATTGGCCATCACCTGAATCGTTCCTTTTCGGTTGGGCAAATTGAGTGATTTTCCAACATTCGGCATACGCATGTCGGCATCAATCAGGAGCGTCCGTTCTCCGTGATTCGCATAAGTGCAAGCCAGATTAGTTGAAACAAAGGATTTCCCTTCGCTCGGGATGGTCGACGTCAGCAACATTACCTTGGCGTTGCGGCTGACTTCATTCAACTGCAGGGTTGAATGGATTCCGCGGAATGACTCCACGGTGTGCCGGTCAAGGTTGTCTGCCACCACCCTCGCTTTCTCCATCGCATCCACAATCGAAATACGGGGGATGATTCCGACCAGGGGCACGCCAACTGCGGATTCCACATCATAGGCAGTCTTCACCTTGTCATCCATAACCGCCAAGAGGAAGACCAGACCAAAGCCCATCCCCAACCCCATGACCAAGCCAATGCCTAGATTCATCACAATATTCGGCTTGTAGGGATTGAGCGGCGGTCGGGCAATATCGATGATACGGACGTTGGCACTGTCAATGGTCGCCATCGCCGTGGTCTGCTGGTAGCGACTATAGTAATGGTTATACAGATCACGACTGATCTCAATATCCCGCATGAGGGCATTGTATTCCGGGCGAATCCGGTCAAGTTCGATCATTTCACGCTCTTTTTCACGCAGACGCATCTCAGCCAGCTCATAATTGGACTGGGCACGGCGGAAGTCATTCTCAATTGCCACGGCGCGGTTGCGAATCGCGGTGTCCAGCTCTCTCTGGGTTTGGGCCGCAGCTTCCCTTGCCGCGATCATCCGGGGGTGCTTGGGACCGTAGGTGCGGGAAAGTGAGGCGATTTCGATCAAGTGGGTCGAACGGGCATTGAGCAAGGAGCTGACCCGGGGGTCGCTGTCGATGAATGACAACTCATAAAGTGGAAGCCCTTGTTCCCGGGTTTCTGCGATTTGACGAAAAAGGGTGGAAGTCAGGTCATAGTCCCGCTTGGCTTCAGTCGTAAGTGAGCGAAGCTGGATCAGCTCCTGATTGTCAATATCCTGACGGTGCTCGACTGAAACTGTTCCAAATCGCTCCTTAAAGTCTGCTACCCTGCGCTCCATTTCCTGAACCTTCTGATCCTGTTCACGCACTTTCTCGCGCAGTTCTTCCATGGCCCGACGGGAGATTCCCACCTGCTGGTTTCGGTTGAAGTCGATGAATTCTTCAGCGAAGAGGTTGGCGACTTCAGCGGCCACAGCGGGATCCGGGTGGTGATAAAAAATACGAACGACAAAGGACATTCGATCCTGCCGGACTTCCCGATTGCGAAAGAGGATATTTTCCGTTGATCGTGGGCCACTGATGGAGACATCAATTCCCTCCTCATAGGGAGCCATAAAGCGACGGCGAAGGTCCCCCTGAATTCGTTCGTTCACCCGCAGAACGATTTCCTCACTTTGCAGGATACCTACTTGGGTCTGAAGGTCTTCGGTTCCGCGAATATCGGTATTGGAGACTTCGCGGAACTGGGTAACATCGTCCTGAGTGCGCAGAATCTGCACCGAAGTCCCAGCCCGATAGATCTCCGTTGCATTAAAGGTGTAGAGAGCCACCCCCAAAAACATCACAAACACCGTGGTCACCAACCACCAAATGCGCTCCCGCAGCATGAGGAGATAATCCTTGGGTCCACGCCCTCCCGGACCACCTTCGCCGTAAGCACCACCATAGCCTTCGCCATAGTAATAGCCGCCGTATTGTGATCCATATCCGCCCGAAGGGCCGTCATCATGTGGTCTCATATCCTGAATTCTCCAAAAAAAGTGATCGATTTCTTCTAATTACCAGACGCGGCGGGGTACATTGATGATATCACCGTCCTGCAGAGGGTGATCTCTGGGAGAGATGGATGTCGTATCGACAACAATCGTTTCGGTCTCTCCGTTCTCAAAGATTCTCCGGATTTCCACTGCACGTCGATTTCCCAGCTCTTGAAACCCACCGGATCGGGCGATCGCTTCCAGCAAATAAAGCGGACGTTCGGAGGGGAATTCCACGCTTCCCTGTCTTCCGACATGGCCAAGAACTTCGACTGAACGACCGCTGTAGGCGATGATGGTAAGGTCGATTTGCGGGTTGATATAATAATCCCCGTTGTAAAGGGAGAAAACTCTCCGTCTGGCATCAGAGACAGTTAATCCTTCCAGCAAAACCGCCCCGATATATGGCAGTTCGACGGATCCATCAGCAGAGACGCGGACCTCCACTTGCGTTTCCGGTTCACCGATGATGCGGAAACGGAGGTAATCAAGAGAACGAATGACGTAGGAACTGGAAGCTTCCGTTCCTTGAATATCACTGCGATTGGAGCCGTTGCGGCTCCGGGAGTCCTGAGCATACATCTGGGTGAACCCGGAAACCAGGAGGACTCCCAAGATCAAGAGTGAGCTGAATCTCAATTTCATACCCTGAAGATCTGTAAAGATGGGGAAAGCGGGTTCATCAAATGATGTCCCGCTTCCCAGGTTAAAGCAAAGATTGTGCCGTTACTATCCGAGATAGTGACGATTAGTAGCGAACCGAAGCCGAGAGTGAGAGGAACTCATTCCGGAAGTCAGTTGCGTTGGCTCCACGACCGTCTACGTCGGTAAAGCGGACATTGGCGTTAATGGAGACGTACTCGTTGGGGCTGTAAGTAACCCCGGCGAGGAGGAGGAAAAGATCTTCACGACGATTGGAGTCTTCGTAGCGGGTGAAGGCGTAGCTGCCGGCACCGATGAAGGACCACATTTCATTCACCCGAAAAGTTCCACCGATGGTGAGTTGAGTCCGGGTGTAAACGCTCGCTCCGACCGGGCTCACTTCGAAATCACGTGAAGCCTGGATAAAGTATGAGCGGTTGGCATCTGCGTTGTATTGCAACTGGGCATTTGCCGAAAGCGAGTTGATCGAATCGCGGGCGGTTGAGCGGTATTTCCGCTCCTGATAACCGACATCCACGGATGCCTGCCAGAGTGGGTTGAAGATCTCCCCGTCCAGACCTACGAAGACATAATGGTCACGGTAATTCGGGGCAACCTGCCCCACCGGGGTATCGCCAATGCGAACTTCACGGAGGCGGTAACCAGCTACCGCATCCAAGCGAGGCGCTACGTTGTAGTATACACGGAGCGGCACTTCCCAAGTATCGTAGTTGGTGAGCGAACGCCCGGTCGGGGTGTTTTTGTAAGTGCGCCCGATGAACGCAAGTCCACCTCCAAGTCCAAGAGTGTCAGAAATCGTGTGCCTGACATATCCGTTGGCGCGACCCACATTACGGTCGACTGGAACTGGAACGAGGTCAGCGCCGATCTGGAGGGAGGAAAGGGAGCGGGAAGACACCCCATACTGATTAAAGCTGGCATGTCCGCTAAACAGAGTCACCCCTGAATCATAGGCGGTGTCGAAATTGATGCGGGCATAATCGCCGTTGAGATCACTGAATTTGTCATGGCGGCGGAATTCCCAGCCAGCGGTCAGCGTGGCGTAGGCCGGTGCGCCCATGGCACCATAGGTCATTTCAACCCCAGGCGTGATCACCAGAGCCGTATCCGACTGGCGATTGGTAGTGGTCCGGAAGGTATTGGAATTATATTCAACACCAGCAGAGCTGTTGATAAAGAGGGCGGCATCATCGCCGATGGCAACCATCGGGGCGGCGGAGAGGGCGGCAGAGCTAAAGAGCACTGCAGACGCGAGCGTCAATCGAACTTGGTTGAGCGACTTAATATTCATGATGGGAGATTTACAGCAGGATTAAAAAACACCTTGAGAAAAGAATGCCAGAATTTGAGAGATTACCTCATGGTTGAGAGAAGTAACACATTACCAGCATCGGATGAGAAAACAGCATTTTCGATGCCTTGTCGGTTCTTGCAAGCATTTTCCTCACGTTATTCTGTTATGTTCCGGGGAGAAGCCCACCCATGCTCGAAATTATTCGACAAATGACCCAGTACTTAAGAAATAAGGCTCATGCGCTCCGCCCCTCGCCGTTCCAGTGCATGGTTTGGTTTTGCCCATCTCATCCCGACGGGAAAGGGCACCTTGCGCCTGAAGCTACGCTGGGGAAGAATTGGCCTCGCTTTTTTCACCTTATGCCTCATGGGGTACCTTTCGGCGGCATTCGGACTGTATTACTTGTTCAAGCAACACAGGGGATTCAGCGAACTGCGCTTTACAGATGTCCTCTTTTTACAACGGACCGAGCTGCGAGAACGTCAGGGGGAAGCGGATATCGCGAGGGCAATTGAAGCCCTGGAGCGAGGGTCCGGGCGCGAAGCCTTTAATTTCCTGAGGACCGGCGTTGGGCGCGCACCGGAAAATCTGGAGGGGCGCCTGCTGCTGATTCAGTTTTACATGGAGGGGTATCCGCAACTGGCGGAGGATCTGTTTCGGCGGGGAATGGCCTTTCACGCCGATAACCCTGACTACCGCTACAGCTTCGCTCAATTTCTGGTTCACCGGAGAAAGGATGTGGAGGCAACTGCGTTGATTGAAGAAGGCCTTTCTGCGGATTCGGGAGAAGTGTCCGATGCGGTGCGGCTGGCCTCCCTCGGCATGACTCTGGCCAACCTGCGGGGAAACTTCGGGAGAGCGATGGAGCTGTATGAGGAGTATTCACTGGGAAAAACGGAAAGGGGGGTGCTCGAAGCCGTACATTCCCTGATCCGCACGGGACGCCCGGACGATGCCATTACCCTTCTGGAAGCGGGCATTCGGAATTCGGACCTCCGCCATCACCTCAGTTTGTATCATCGCCTGATAGAATTGTATCTCAAGGCAGAGCGTTATGATGCTGCTTCGGACCTGGCCCTTCAACTTTCTCTCCAAGCACCACTGGAATGGCAGCCCAGAATCATGCTGCTACGAATCTGGCAGCTGTCAGGGCAGGATCCGCAGCATCTCCGACGGGAATTCCATGCCTTGATGGAGCAATTCAGTGACAATCCTTCAGCGATAACCTCCCTCGCCCACTTTGCCCGTGAATACGGACTGTTGGAGTTGGGGCAGGCTGTCTACACTTTTGCCTTGGAGCAGGGTCAGGAGTTTTCCACATATACCTTGATCCTGCTGGAAACCACCCTTCGTGCGGGGGCTTATGAGAAGACTCTTGCATTTAGTACTGAGCTTGAGACGGAATCTCCCCCTTGGCTGGAAAGGCATCTGGCCGAATACTACAGCATGCGCTCGATTGCCGCTTTTGCCACGGGGAACCGCCAGTTGGGCACACTTTACCAGCGTGAATTTCTGCGGGAAGCGAGGCGGCGTCCGGAGCTCATTCGCCTGATCGCGCTTTCCTTCCAGCGGGCGGACCTCAATGACGTTGCCTTAACGGTGCTGGAACATGCCCATGAGTTGGCCCCAGAAAACGAGGCCGTGCTGGCAGACCTCATCCAGTTGCAACTCCAACTGCGGGAATCCCGTCAGCTCACGCAGAGGGTTCGCACTCTTCTTGGATTAAGGCGCCCGGACTACGCAGTCTTTGAGCACGTTTGGGAAGAGCTGAACAGCGAACGTCCATTATTCAGGCGGGATACCCCATCCCTGCTGCTGGAGCTTGCGCCTGTGCTAGCCGAAATCCGACAGGTTCCTACCGGGTCCAATCTGGCCATCCCGGATTAACAGAGAATGAATGCCTGGCAGAGACCCTGTTAAATTTGCCCGGCGGGGTCATCCGCAAAACCCTCTTCTTCCGAATCCGCAATCAGACGGATGCGGGCCTGGAGGACGCGGGTTTCATCGACCTCGGTTACCTCGATGGCTAGCTGTGCAAAGACCAGACTTTCCCCCACATCTGGAATCCGACCCAGTTCCGAGGTGATCAGGCCGCTGACTGTGGATACGTCTTCGTGCTCGATTTCGACCCCGAGACGGTCACCGACTTCATGGAGTGGAGTCAATCCAGCCACCAACACCTCGTCGGGAATATCCGTAGACTCACGGATGAGCACTTCTTCCTCGGAATCAAACTCGTCGCGGATATCGCCGACGAGTTGTTCGAGAATCCTCTCCAGAGTAAGGACACCCTCCACACCGCGGAATTCATCGATGACCAAAGCCATATGCACTTTGTGGTAGAGCAACTTGGTCAAAGCCGTCTCCAGAGGTTCTTCCGAATCCACCCGAATCATCTCCCGCTTCACTTTGCGGAAATCCAGTTCACGGGGATTACGCCTGGAGCGGAAAAGGTCCTTGATATGGATCAGCCCGATGCAGTGATCGAGATCCCCATGGCAGAGAGGGAAACGGGTATGGCCGGTTTTGCGGGCCAGCTTCAAGTTCTCATCGTTGCTCAGCCTCAGGTTGAAAATCTGCACCTGATTGCGCGGTAAAAGCACATCAGAAACCACCAGATCCCTGAGGTTGAGGGCGTTGCGGAGAATTTTCTGAACCGCCGCGGGGAGACGGGTGGATGACTCGCCCAGCAGTTCCAACTGGGCTTCCAAATCAAGGGTTTCGAGTTGGCGCTGATCCTCGACTCCAAACAGAATGAGAATACGCCCAGCCAGCCACTGGAGGGGGCGCAACATGGGGCGGGCGAGAATTCTCAGCAAGCGGACGGGAAGCGAGGTGCTGACGAGGGTTTGCAGGGGGTATTGCAGCCCGATGCCTCGCGGCACTAGCTCGGCCACCACATAATGAATGCTCACTGCGATCCCGAATGCGGCAAGCAGAGACAAAACGGTCTCCATTCCGTAGAGCCGCCATTCCAGGTCTGAGAGCAATTCCTTGAGCGGGGGGAAGAGCACCATCCCATAGGCCAGCACACAGAATGTGGTCCCGAGGCGAATTGCCTGAACAATGCGGTCGGCGTCATCAAAGAAACGAGCCATCCCCCGTCGGTTGCGCAGGCGATCCACCAGGTCAGGATTGAAATGGCTGAAGCGGACTTTGACCAGAGCCAGCTCGCAGGCAACCAGCAAGGCATTGAGCGCGAGGAAAAAAACAATCCAGGCTCCGCTGATCCAATGTTCGGCTAAGAATGCGTTCACGATGGGGCGACCCGCTCCTAGCGGGGCCGCTTTTCCTCCTCTTGAAGAATATGGGTCAAGGCTGACAAACAGCGCGTGTTTTGCTCCGCAGTTCCGATGGAGATGCGGAGGTAAGTGGGTAAACCGTACCCTTTAACTGGTCGAACAATGACTCCCATGGCTTGCAGCTTTTGATAAACGGTGGGGGCATCCGGTATTTCGACAAGGATAAAGTTCCCCGAGGAAGGAACCCAGGAAAGTCCCAGCGCATCAAAACCGGCTTGCAGTTGTCGCATCCCTTCCGCGTTGGCGAGGCGACTGCGCTCAATCCAGGCGGTATCCTGCAAGGCCGCACGGGCTGCTTCCTGCGCGACCAACCCGGTATTGAATGGAGGACGCACCGCGTTGAGCAGTCGGGCCAGTTCCGGCTCACTCATGCCGTACCCGATGCGCAAGCCTGCCATCCCGTAGATTTTCGAAAAGGTCCGGGTAATAACAATTTTGCGGCCTTCCCGGATCAAGGGCCGAAGATCCGCCGGATCCTCTTCATACTCGGCGTAGGCCTCATCATAACAAAAAACCACATGGTCCGGCAGGGATCGGGCAAAAGCCAATAAGGCTTCTTTTTCGACCCGGGTTCCGGTGGGGTTATTGGGATTGGGAAGAAAAACCAGTCGAGTCTGATCTGTAATCGCCGCGCGCATGGCATCGAGGTCGTGGACCAGTCCCGGCATGGGCACCTCAATCGGCGTCCCTCCGGCCAGCATGGTGGCAATCTTGTAGGTCACAAAGGCGTGGGCCCCCATCACAACCTCAATCCCGGTGCGGACAAACACATCGCAAAGCAGATAGAAAATCTCGTTGGAGCCAGCGGCCATGGTGAAACACTGCGGGGCCAGCCCATGTTGTTCCGCCAGATCCCGCACCAGAAAATGGGCGGAATTCTCGGGATAGAGGGCGACGCCGCCCAGCGCCTTGCGGGCGGCTTCCATCGCCAGCGGTGAGGTGCCAAGCGGGTTTTCGTTGGAAGCAAGCTTGATCACCTCCGAGGGGTGCAAGCCAAACTCACGTGCCACCAGCTCGATCGGCCGACCGGGTTCATAAACAGGTAACCGCTTAATCTGCGGATTGACCAAGGTAGCATAATCCATCTTGCCGCTACCACTAGCCGCCTTTTACATCCAAGCAAACCCAAAGACAGTTTTCCGCTTTGGCATTATCACCAGCATCCGATTCCATTTCCCTATGCGCCTCCTTGTTTTACCTCACCGCGAAGCCAGCGCCGCCGTCAATATGGCGACGGATGCAGGATTGCGGGCGTGGGCGGGGACGCACGGCATCATCGGGTTCCGCTTCTACAGCTGGACGCTGTCCGCCTTGACGATTGGCTACAGCCAGCCAATGGGCTGGGCACAGTCCAACGCCGATGCAACGATCGAAGTGGTCCGCCGTGAAACCGGAGGCGGCGTGGTGGATCATCGCAACGATCTCACCTATGCACTGGCCATTCCCAAAGGGCATTCCGCTTGGTCCGGGCCCCCGGCAGAGATCTATCGAACGCTCCATGCCTCGCTGGCGGCCTCCTGGGAGGAGCGCAAGCTGGCGGTTTCACTGGCCCCCTGTAGCCGCACTTGCGGGGATGCCTCACCAATGGCAAGCCATTGTTTCAGTGCCCCCGCGCCCGACGATGTGATCGAGACGCGCACCGGCCGTAAACTGGCTGGAGCGGCCATGCGCCGCCATGCCAAAGCGCTGCTCCTGCAGGGCAGTATTGAGCGGCATCCACTTCTCACGATGCTGGACGATGCGCTCTGGCGGAAGGATTGGCTGGAAAAGCTGGCCGCCTCTCTGCAAGCTGATGCAATTGAATGGCTGGAAGAGTGGCCTTCCGGATTACCGGACAAAGCGGAAGTAGCCCGCTTTCAAAGCCACCAATGGAACCATCGACGCTGACCCGATGCGCCTTTTTTTTCTGGAACACGACCTGGACTACGAGCGATACGCCTTTGCCTACCGACCCATGCTCGAACTGGAGGCTGGGGACTCGCTCTCCGCTGTCTTTTCCCAGGGTTTTCTCCCCTACTCCGGTCAGGTCGAAGAGTCGCGAGACCTCTTTTATCTGGCGAGGAGCCTTCGGTATGATCTGAAAGACTTCAGCCTGGACAAGAAGCGGCGCTATGCCATGCGACAAGTCGATGCGCTGCAACCGGACTTCTGCGTTCAGCCCAAAGAGCAGGCTTTGGCACAACTGCAGGCCCCTTGGCGCAAGCAGGTGTCTCAATGGATGCAGGAGCGACACGGAGCTCCCTACCTCTCGGATGAACGGATTCATTACGTCCTCTCAAAACCCTATTGCTCGCATCTGATCCGGGTGCAAATAGCGGGGGAACCCTTTGCTTACATCCTGCTGGGAGTGAGCCAGGAGCATGCCCATTACTGGTATGCATTCTATGACAGCACCCGAATTCCCGAATACTCGCCGGGCAAATGGTTGATGGCCCGCACCGCCCAGTGGGCTCAGGAGGCAGGACTACGCTACCTGTATGTGGGAACCGCCTACGCGCCGAAGTCGGCCTACAAAGCCCACGGGGTAAACGGGGCAGAGTTTTTTGAGGGTTCCGGCTGGAGCCGGAATCTTGAAGAGTTGAGGAGAAGACAGGAGGCCGATCTCAACCGCTCAGGGCTTCATCCACCGCCCTCCGTTCCAACCCTTCCACCGCACTGCGATCGCTGAAGGGGTATTTGGTGGTGCCGATCAGCTGATAATCCTCGTGCCCCTTTCCGGCGATGACCAGAAGATCTCCTGAAGCCGCTTCCCTCCAGGCCGCCTCAATCGCAGCCGCGCGATCCACCTGAACGATCACCCCATCACGGGGGGGAATGCCCCGAAGAATATCCTGTATAATTTGATCGGGATCCTCAGTCCGGGGATTATCAGATGTCACCCAGATGCACTCCGCTCCCTGTGCGGCAATCTCCCCCATCAGAGGCCGTTTGCCCCGGTCGCGATCTCCCCCGCATCCAAAGACCAGCAGGAGGCGCTTCGGGTGCATCGCCCGGCAGTTCTCCAGAAGGTTGCTCAAGCCATCGGGGTTATGGGCATAATCGATGACCGCGGTTGCGCCCGAACGCAGGGGAATGGTTTCCATCCGACCTGGGACAGGGTGAAAGTCAGCCACCGCCTGCAATACGTCCCCTGGATCAAAGCCCAAATCGGCCACCGCCACCGCCGCTGCCAGAATGTTGGCAATCTGAAAACGCCCGACCAAACGGGTTTCCAACGGAAAGAGCTGTTCCCTTATCTGGATCATTGCCCGACTTCCGGAAGGAGTCACGGTGGATTGCACGACCCTCCAGTCGGCGAATTCCGACCAGCCGTAAGTTTGGGCCCTGGCCTCGGTCACTCCCAGAAGAAGCGGGCAATACAGATCATCCGCATTGATCACCGCAAGGGCGGTAGGTTCGAGAGCGGAAAAGAGTTTCGCCTTGGCGGTGACATAGGCGTCCTGAGAACCGTGGAAGTCGAGATGATCCCGGGCAATATTGGTCACCACTCCGGCGCGGAACTTGAGCCCTGCCACCCGGTCGAGCGCCAGCCCGTGCGATGAAACTTCCATCGCCACAGCGCGGGTGCCCGCTTGCACCATCCGGCTGAGGGTCTGCACCGTCGGCAAGGCCAGATTGGTGGTAAATTCTCCGGGGGCCCAAGGCTCTCCGTTGCGGAAAGTTCCCAATGTCCCGATCAGCCCTCCACTCCCGGTCAGCTTTTGAACCAGATGGGCGGCGAGATGCGCCGTGGTGGTTTTACCATTGGTCCCGGTAATACCGATCAGGGCCGTCGCCTCATCCGGCCGCCCGTAAAACTCATTGGCCAGCCGGGCAAAGGCGACGCGCGGCTGGTCCACCTGCAGTAGAATCCCGCGATAGCCCTCTATCGGCCGCCGGGCCAGGATCACTTTCGGCTGGATCTCCCTGACCACCGCTTCCATCGCCGCCTCATCCCACCATTGATTGTAAATAAAGAATTCCGGGAACAACCCAAAGCAGTCATCGGCCTTCACTTCGCCCGGATGGCAGCTTAGCCGCCCAATCTGCAGATCCGCTTCCTCCAGCGGGAAATGCCTTGCCCCGATAATTCTGGCCACCTCGATCAATCGCATGGCTCAAACACGCCCGAAGCTTCGTCCTTTTTCAATCCCAATCCCCGCCCTTTTGGAATGGAGTTATTGTGAGATAAAATGGCTCTGGTTTTCGGATGGCTGAGAGGCTTGCTAAAGGATAAGAATTTCCTATTTTAGGGGAAAACACTCTGCAGTCTGTTCTCGCCCGAAGTAGCTGTAAAAACCCAACCCTTGTTTCTCACATGACGACCTCCACCAACTCTTCCAAATCCAACCGCCACATCCCGGGATGGGCTCTTTTGATGATCGCAGCCTTGGTCGTAGCCGTATTGGTCTTTCTCATCCGTGCCCCTGAATCCACCTGGCCGGATTCGGGACCAGGGGGCTGGCTCAAGGGTTCTGATGCGGAAAAAATTGATCGCATCGCCGAGCACCTCGGTGGATACGGGATCACCATGTGGGAAGTCGGCTACCGCTACCGTGAGCTGGCTTGGGCCGGCCAGGTCGAAGACTGGGATTACGCCCGCCACCAGATTCATGAGATAGAGGAAGCGCTCTTACTCGGAATCGAACGCCGCCCAGCTTACAAAGAGGGAACGATGGAGTTCATCCGGACCGGATTGAAACCCTTGGAGAACGCCTTGCATGACGAACCTGATGCCGACCGCTTTATCACAGCTTTTCAGCTCTTTACCGCTTCCTGTATCCAATGCCATAACCGGGAAAATGCTCCACTGATGGATATCAAGCGTTGGGCCAGAGCCGATCCGCGGCTGACTTTGCTGGACCGGGATTGATCCCTGCGAATGCCGTCCTGGCCAGCCCACTCTCCGGGACCCGCCAGGAGGAAAATAAGCTCTACTTAGCCCTCTTCGAGCAGACTGGGGTCGATCTGGCTGTTATCGAACACGTTCTGGGTGTCATCGAGTTCATCCAGCATATCAATCAGCCGAAGCAGTTTTTGCGCGGTATCCTTGTCCGTGATCGGCGCATCACTGGTCGGAATATAGGCCAGCTCAGCGGAGTCCGCCTCAATTCCCGCCTTTTCCAGAGCATTGCTGACGGAGTCGAAATCCGTCAGGGGGCAGCGCACTTCAAAGTGATCCCCCCGATCAAAGATTTCCTCTACTCCGGCTTCGAGCAAGTGCTCCATCAGCTCTTCTTCGGTGGTTTTCCCTGACTCGATGAGAAACTGCCCCTGATAATTGAAGAAATGAGCGAGGGCACCGGGTTGGGCGAGATTGCCACCGTATTTGGAAAACGTGCTGCGCACTTCACTGGCCGCCCGATTCTTGTTGTCGGTCGTCACCTGTACGATGATTCCGACACCGCCCGGACCATACCCTTCATAGAGCAGCTCAAAATATTCGACCCCCGGAAGCTCACCGGTTCCCTTTTTAATGGCCCGGTCGATATTGTCATTGGGCATGTTGGCCGCCTTCGCCTTGTTGATGAAGGTCCGCAATCGGGGGTTGAACTGCGGATCGCCTCCACCGTTGCGAGCCGCCAAGGTGATATCCTTGGCGATGGCGCTGAAGATCTTGCCACGCTTGGCGTCAATCGCCGCCTTGTGACGTTTGGTCGTCGCCCATTTACTATGTCCGGCCATAAGTCAAAATCTGTGATTCAAAAGCTTGGAGAGGGGAAAAAGTGGCGGGAGTTCCCGCCACGCGCAACTGAAATTCCATCCGTCATCCCCGACGCGGGCCGTCTTTCTTTTTCTTCTTTTTCCCAATCGGTTTGGTCTGGATCGGGCCCTTTTTCTTTTCACTTTCAGCGATCTCCTGTTCGATCGCGATATCCTCGGCATCCTTGGTCCGCTTGGTCATCCAAGCCTGGAAGATGGAGAAGCAATTGGTGGTGGTCCAGTAGAGCACCAAACCGCTGGAGAAGAAATAAGTGAAAGGGAAGAAGATGAACGGCATGAACTTGATGATCTTCACCTGGGCATTGTCCACCGAAGGTTGCGGCATCATCTTCATCTGATAATACATACTGGCCAGCCAGACAAAGGGCAGGACATTGATGAATGCGCCGATCAGAGGGAGCTCCGTTCCCAGAGGAATCGTGCGGTCCGGCATGGAAAGGTCATTGATCCATAGCCACTCGGCAAAGCGCAAATCCGCCGTGTTCCGCAGCAAATTGAACATGGCGATAAAGATCGGAAACTGCAGGAGGACCGGCCAGCAGCCCGAAAGCGGATTCACCTTGTGCTTGCGGAAGAGTTCAATCGTAGCCTGCTGCTGCTTCTGGGGATTGTCCTTAAACTTCTCCTTGATTTCCTGCATCGGCTTGGAAAGTTCCTGCATCCGCTTGGAGGCGCGAGCCGCCTTGGCAGTCAGCGGCCAGAGCAGCAAACGCACCACCACCGTCATCAGGATAATTGCCCAGCCCCAGTTCCCGACCCATCCATAGAGCATGGACAGCAACGAGAGGAGCATTTTACCAAAGAAAGCAAATAAGCCGATGAAGAGATTCAGGAACCACCCGAGGTGCATCACATCTTCCTGTCCCAGACTCATGCGCGAAAGGCGACGGAAGTCCTTTGGCCCCGTGTAGTAATCCATTTCCAGGGTGATGGTCTGCCCCCCATCGAGAATCGGCACTTCAAAGTCCAGAAAGGCGGTAATGGCAAAGGGGTTGCGGGTGCCTTCCATCGCCCCCGGAAGAGTTACCGGCAGCGCCACTATCGAACGGGCCGGGATTTCCGGAGTCAGGATCGAGGTGAAAAACTGATTCTTGACCGCACCCCATTCAATCAGGCCTTCCCGCTGAACCTGAGGGCGGGCCCGGGAAAACATCCCGTCTTTGAAGCGGTTGGCCGAAATGTTGCGGTATTTGCCGTTGTCGCGGGAGCCGGCATTGAGGTCAAAGCCATAGGGATCCGCATCGGTCGGCGCTGCCGTCCCGATGTTGATGTGGATATCATCGAAAGAAAAAGCAGTGTCCGTCGGATTGATGAAATCAAGGCTATGGCGAATGGTATAATTGAGGGGTCCGTCTTCGGTGCCTTGATCCAGTTCAAAGGTTCGGCGAACCTTCACCCCACCGGGGAGTTCGGTTTCAAAAACCAAACGGGAGTAACTTGACTCAAGCACCTCGAAAGGAATCGAAACCGGAACAAATTCACTGCCCACGGGGCGGGCCAGAGAGAGGGGAGATACTCTGGCATAACGGTGCAAGACAACCCGCTCCTCACTGCCTCTTTCAGCTTCAAAGTTTTTCAAGGTGACGTATTTCAACGTGCCTCCCAAGTGCGTAAAGGCTGCCCGCATGTAGGCATTTTCCAAATAGATAAGCTCCTCTTCGACCACTTCCTGTGCTCTGGAGGCAGCATCCACCGGACGCGCCAGCAAATCGTCGCTGTCGGGAGTCGAAACCGGACGGAAGGCATCCTGTCTGGATGTCACCGGGCGTGCCCCAAAGGCGTCCTCACCGGAAGGGGCGGTTTCCTCGGAAGCCCCTTCCTCCTGAGCTTGACGGGCAGCCTGTTCCGCTGCTTCCCGGCGGGTATCCTGCTGCTGACCACTGGACCAGATCAGCATGCCCAGTCCGGCCATCAGTAGAATTATTCCAATCAGCGCATTTTTTTTATCCATGAGAAATCTCCAAAAAAGGGGAAAGGTTTTCGCACTATTCGGCTGGTGGCAAGGAAGAGCGTGTACGAATTTCAGCTTCTTTTTCCGCCCGCTCCAGCAGTCGACGGCGGGAGTAGCGCCATCCCGGCCAGGTTTCCGGGACCGGATCGTGCCCGTGCCCGCCCCAGGGATGGCAGTCGAGGATTCGCCGCAAGGCCAGCCAACTGCCTTTCAAGGCGCCAAAGTGCCTGAGGGCGTCAGCCGCATAATGGGAGCAGGTCGGTGCGTAACGGCAACCCGAGCCAGGAGCCAAAAGGTGAATAAGGGGAGAAAACACGTAGCGATAGACCCCGATCAAGAAAAGCAGTGGCCAGGTCCACAGAGAGTGACGCCAAGCTTGATCCGGGTGGCAGGTCATGGCGAAACCTCCGTCCGGGGATCGCCAGTTGTTTTTGCTCCCTCAAGAGTCAGCTGATGGATGGCTGCACAAAACCGGCGCTGGAGCGTGGCAAAATCAAAATTGCGAATCGCGGCCCGGGCCATCAGGACCACATCGCAGTTGACCGGCAAAACCTCCTGATTGAGGCGAAACACTTCCCGCAGGAGTCGCTTGGCCCGGGACCGTCGAATGGCATTGCCCACCCTGCGTGAGGCCACGACGCCGAGGCGGCGAACAGACTCAGGCCGATCAGACTCGGTAAAAACATGCATGTGTAACAAAAAAGCGCCGCAGTCCCGACGCTTCCCTTGTTGACGCACGACATCGAATTCACGGGTCGTGCGGATATGTTGTGCGCTCCGAAAACGCATTCGTTGGGCGGTGGCCCTCAGACCGAGGCACTCAGGCGCTTGCGGCCTTTGGCCCGGCGGGCAGCCAGTACCTTGCGACCACTGTGAGTGCGGTTGCGAGCACGGAAGCCGAATTTACGAGCGCGTTTGAGCTTCGAGGGACGATATGTCGGTTGCATGGGACTGAATAGGTTTTAAAAGGGAAAAAGGGAGAAAACAGCCGTTCCCCAGGTCGCTGTCAAGGATGGAACCGGAAATCTCGGGCCGGAGCCAGAGACTGAAAGGAAAAACCCGCTTCGCCACTCGACAGGCTGTGCCGCAGGCGCATCATTCACCTTCCCTTATATGCTCGATTATCAGATCACAGATCCGGTCCTGTTTTTTGCTGTCCTGGCGGCAGTGGCTCTCTTTGTCCCCCTGCTCTTCGATCGAATGCGCCTGCCGGGGATTGTGGGTTTGATCCTGACGGCGGTTCTCCTCGGCCCCCATGGGCTGGGACTGTTGGAACGGACGGATTTGATCGAGTATCTGGGGCAAGCCGGCCTGCTATTCATTGTATTTGTGGCTGGACTGGAGATCGATCTGGCCCGTTTTTCCAAGTATCGCAGCCACAGTCTCGTTTTCGGGAGCATTTCCTATCTCATTCCGCAGATACTGGGGGCCGTTCTGGCCATGCTGTTGCTGGGATTCACCCTGCCCCAGGCCATTCTTCTCGGCAGTATGTTCGGCTCACACACCCTGCTGGCATATCCGGTAGCCAGCCGTTTGGGGATTGTCCGTTCCACCCCGGTCGCCACCAGCGTCGGAGGAACCATCATCACCGATGCCACCGCCTTTCTCGTCCTGGCCATCATCGCCAATACCGTAGTGGGTGAATCGGGATGGGGCTTCTGGCTGCGCTTCAGTCTTCTACTGGGTCTTTTCGTGGTTCTGGTCTTCCGCGTGCTCCCCCCTGCAGCCCGCTGGTTTTACCGGACCATTCCGGATGAAGGAGCCCGCGATTTTCTCTTTACCATCCTGATGCTGTTTGCCTTTGCCTGGTTTGCCCAGTTTGCCGGGCTGCAACCGATCATTGGCGCATTCATGTGCGGGATTGCCCTCAACAGCCTGATTCCGGAACGCAGCCCACTGATGAGTCGGGTGCAGTTTGTGGGAAAAACCCTGCTGGTCCCGATGTTCCTCATCTCGGTCGGGATGCTGGTCGATCCCAGAGCGGTCTTCGGCGACCGGGAAACCTTGTCCGTGGTCGTTCTGATGTCGGGCACCGTCATCCTGACAAAGTGGATGGCCGCCTTTGTCGCTGGCAAATCGCTGCGGTATTCCAACGATGAGTGCTGGATTCTCTTCGGGATGAGTGTGAACCAGGCGGCCGCCACCCTCGCCGCAGTGATCGTCGGTTACAACATCGGCCTTTTCTCAACCGCGGTGGTCAATGGTGCCGTCATCATGATCCTCGTCACCTGCCTGATCGGCCCCTGGGTCACTGAGCGATGGGGACGCAAGCTGGCGGAAGCCACTGAGTTCACACCCGTGCGCTTCGGGGAAGCTCCCCAGCGTATTCTCATTCCCATGGCCAATCCCGCGACGGTTGAGCCCTTGATGGATCTGGCCCTTCTTCTGCGTGATCCCGCATCCCGCGAACCGATTATTCCTCTGGCGGTGGTCACGGATGATTCCGAAGTGGAAAGCAAGGTTTCCAAAGCGGAAAAACTGCTGGCGATGGCCGCCATCCGGGGAAATGCGGGGGAGGCGCCGATCTATCCGGTCACCCGCGTGGATGTGAACATTGCCGATGGGATTCGTCGGGCTCTGGCAGAGCAGCAGATCACCACGGTGGTGATCGGCTGGCATGGGGCAGTCTCCTTGCGGCATAAGATTTTCGGAACGGTGGTGGATCAGGTGCTCAGCCAAACCCGCCAAATGGTCGTCGTCGCCCGCATTGATGAGTCTCTCAACTCGGCCAAACGAATCCTCCTCGCCACCCCGAGGTCAGCAGAGCGGGAACCGACTTTCGGCGAGTCGGTCCACCTCATCAAGGCGCTGGCCCAGCAGCTTTCCGCCCCCGTTCGGGTGGTGGGTCCCTCCGTGGGCAGCAAACGCTTTCAGCATACCATGCGGTCCACCCGGCCGGAAGCCGTGCTCGAATTTGAGCCCATGGAATCGCTCAGCAAACTGCCCGGCATGCTGGGGGAGTCCACCGAACCAAACGACCTGCTCATTCTCCTCAGTGCACGCGACCACCGCCTTTCCTGGACCCATGCGCTGGAAACGTTGCCACGCCAAATCGCCGCTGCCCATCCCAACCTTCCTTTTCTGGTTATCTATCCCTCGGAAGATCCGAGCATTCCGATTGCGGAGAAAAGCAGACCCGCTCCCGCAATCACTCCTGAAACCGATTACGGATTGGCCTCCCTGTCCCGCCTGATTCTCAAGTCTCCCGCCAGCAAAGTGGAAGATCTCATCGCGGAAATGGTCGCGGGGGAAAGCGATTTGAAGGCAGAGGACTCCAACCGCCTGCGGGAAGGCTTGATTCGCAGCGCCAACGAATACCCGCTCGCCCTGCGGGAAGGCATCTGCATTGTCCATATGCACGATGCCGCAGTGGCTGATCCCCGTCTCTATATTGCGACCCTGGACCAGACATTGTCCCTTCCGGTCGACGGAATGCAGATCCAGGTGCTGGTTGCGCTGGTCAGCCCGGTCACCGCCACTCCAGAAAGGCACCTCCGCGTCCTCCGGGCAGTTGCACTCCATCTGCGCAATGATGCCGTCGTCGAAACCCTCTCTCAGGCCAGACATCCTGCCGAAGCCTGGGAGGCATTGCGCGGGCTGAATGAAGAGGAGTAAACCTCCTTCTGAAGGGGAAGCATCGTTAAAATTTTGAAAAATTGACACCTCGGCATGGATTGAAATTGCCCTGCCGCGCACGCCATTCCCGAATACTGCCATGCCCGCATGGATGATCGATCGTTTCGGCAGTCAGCAACTGGAGAATGCCTTTCTCTGGATCACCCTGATTCCTCTGCCCGCATGGATCCTCCTGATTTTCTTCGGTGGGCATCCCTGGGCACGCCGAATCTGCCATCCGCTGGTTTTACCCCTGCTTCCCATTCCAGTATGGGCTTATGTTCTCTATCAGGTTATCGGGTTTGGCACGCCGACCATCAGTGGCACCGGCTATTTTCACGTGCGCGGCTTTCTCAGCCATCCATTGATTTTCCTGGTGCTTTGGGCCCACCTGCAAGTGGTCAATCTCTTCGTCGGCACAGTGATTCACCGCGAGGGTTTGCGCAGTAACACCAATGTGACCCTGGAAGTCGTGCTCAGTTGGATAATGGCCCCACTTGCTCTCGCGGTATGCGCGCTGCGCGTCGGAACCAAGCGTACGCTTTTCCGCTGAAAACGGCCCGGACCCTATCCAGTCAGGAGGCGAACAGTCTTCTCCGGAAGGGGACGACAGGAACGATAGCCTTCCCCTTGCCTGGGCAGATCCGCAACAAACTCAGCGCGACCCCGGGCATCAGAAAACTCAAGCCCGATCAGGGCCCGACCGACCCGCTCCCCGGAATAAACATAATTGAAATAACAGAAACTGGCCCGCCCCCGGATCGTTTCCGTGAGAAATGCGTGCAGGGCACCGGGCCGCTCATAAAATTCCAGATCAAGAAACAGGGGGTGGGTCAACAGATCACCCCGTAAGGGAATCAAGCGGTAATGCACTTCCTCCAGGTCATCCAGTCGCTCAAAGGCATATCCTTTCGTTTCCAGCGTCCGGCAAACCCGCTCGATCTCCTCGTCCGCACACGTCAGCCCAAACAGCGGCCAAGCCTCCTCCTGATGATTCTTCCCATACTGGAAGGCGACGATATCCGTCCCTTCAAGGCAGTCGTCCAGCAAGCGGAGCATCGTTCCCGATCGCTCCGGAATCCGGATCCGTAAAAAATGCCTCAGATGCTCGCCAATCCCGGCGTTGGCAGCAATCGTCGCCAGCCGATTGAAATCAATGTTGGCCCCGCACAGCACCACCAAAACCCGCTTCCCTTCCAGCAAGGCACGCTCTTTCCACGCCCCCGCCAGCCCCATCGCGCCGGAGGGTTCCGACAGACACCGCAGGTGATCCCAATACATCCGGATGGCATCCGAAACCTCCTGATTGCTCACCGTGATGAACTTATCCACAAGTTGACGGCACACCTCAAAGGGCAAGGCACCCGCCTCCCGTACTGCGGTGCCATCACAAAAAATATCCATCTCCTCCAGTCGCAAACGATGTCCTGCTTCAACCGCAGCCTTCATTGATGCCTGCCCCACTCCTTCCACTCCCACGATCCGGATCCCCGGATAATAGGTTTTCAACCAGGCGGCCACTCCGGCCGCCATCCCTCCGCCCCCGATTTGCAAGTAGGCCACATCAAAAGGCCCCTCTCCGGACATCACGACTTCGTCCGCCAAGGTCGCTTGCCCAGCCATCACCAGCAGGTCGTCATAAGCATGGATATAGGTCTCCCCACTGGTCTCTGCCCGCGCCCGCGCCGCCGCGTAAGCGTCATCATAAGAATCTCCCAACAGCTCGATGCGAACCCCCTCACCTCCCAGCTTCTGCACCGCCCGCTGCTTCACCAGAGGTGTCGTCCGGGGCATGAAAATCGTCGCACTGATCCCGAGCTGGGCTGCGGCCAGGGCCACCCCCTGAGCGTGGTTACCGGCTGAGGCCGTCACCACGCCCCGCAAGCGTTCCTCATGCCCCATCACCGCCATCCGATTATAGGCACCACGCCACTTATAGGCCTTGATCGGGGATAAATCCTCTCTTTTGACGAAGATCTCGAAGCTGCCCAAGCCATCGATCCGCTCCAGCGGCGTGGGTCGCCCAATCCGATAAATCCGCTCCCGGGCAAAGAGTGTCTCCCGCCTCAATTGACGTATCAACTCCGGCTCGTCTGGTATCTCCGTCCCTGCCATCAATCACAATACAGTTCGTGCAACACCTCCAGCAAGCGGTGCACATCATTCCGATCGATCCGGTAATAGACCACCTGACGATCTTTCCGCGTGGCCACCAGTCCCAGACTGCGCATCTTCGCCAAATGCTGGGAAAGCGCAGATCCACTCAGCTCAATCCTCTCCAGCAGCTCGCCCACCGATAGCTCTCCTTCGATTGCCAGGTGACACAACACCCGCAGGCGCTCCGGATGACTCAGCAGGCGCATGGTATCCGTCGCCCGGGCGATGCTTGCATCCGGTGGTATCGGCAAGACACCCGCGTCTTTTCCTTTCGTCGCTTCAGGCATCCAGATAGCACATTTGAGAATTTCCTTCATGGCAAGCCGCAGAAATCGAACATAAAACAATACTTAAGCATTGACTAAATTAGATAGTTCTAAAATTTTTGCGCTATGACAACTCCAAAATCATTTAATATTGACCGGGCGGTCCTCTGCTTGGCGGGGCTGATGATTCTCCTCAGTGTTGCGCTGGGCTACTGGGTGCATCCGGCATTCCTCGCCTTCACGGCATTTATCGGTTTGAATATGCTGCAGGCATCGATCACCGGATTCTGCCCCGCTGCGCTGATCTTCGGCAAGTGCGGCTTGAGAAAAGGTTGTGCTTTCGAGGTAAAGGGCGAGAATTAGGACCCCCTCACAATCAATGCTATAACGCTATGAAGTTTAGTTATAAATTTGCCCGCTTTCCCCTCATCTTCTTGCTGAGCATCAGCGCGGCACACTCACAGGATGAAGGCTGGACGCTGGCCGAGGCGGTTCATCAGGCACGGCAGGCGAGTCCGGATGCTTTAGCGGCAGCCGCCCGGGTGGAAGCGGTGCGGACGGCCGACGAGCGGGTACGCTCCGGCCGCTGGCCGGGTGTCAGTGTGGAGGGCCGTTACCTCCAGACCACTGAACCGATGACCGCATTCGGGGCGATCCTCAACCAAGGCACTTTTGACCAGCAGATGGACTTTAACGCCCCCGGGCAGATCGATGCCTTCACGGCAAGTCTGCAGGCTCGCTACGCGCTCTACACCGGAGGACGCCAACGGGCGGCGGAAACCGCAGCCTCCGCACAAACCCAGTCGGCGACGGATGCCCTTGAAGGGCACCTGCAAGAGTTGGAAATGGAGGTGGTCCGCACCTGGTTTGGCATCCGCAAGGCCCAAGCCCAGGTCGAAGCCCTGAAGGCCGCCATCCACTCTCTCGATGAGCACATCCGGGTCAGTGAGGAGCGGGAAAGCGCAGGAGACCTTCACCAGACTGAACGCCTCAACCTGCAAACCGAACGGGCCCGCCGCCAACAGCAGTTGCTGGCCCATGAGCACTCGGTGCTGCTGGGGCGCCGTCAGTTGGCTTTTCTTCTGGGCATTCCGGTAGATGAGCCCCTTCCGATGGCAGCAGAGGACAGCCCAATCGCGAGCCAGAACCCCACTGCCGCTACCCTCGCAACCCATCCCCGCCTGCGGGCGATGGAAGCCCAGCTGGAAGCAGCCGATGCTTTTGTCGAAGTCGCCAGAGGGGGAAACCGCCCGGTGGTTGAAACATTCGCCCGCTATCAATTTGACAAAGGATGGCGACGAAACGGGAACGGTGATTCCTGGACGGCCGGAATCGCGGTGCAAGTTCCGGTCTTTGATGGCTTTGCTGCCCGCGCGGACCGCCGTGAAGCCTTGGCCCATCGACAAGCTCAGCGGGAGATGCTGCGGCGGACAGAAACAGAGCTGCGCCTCAGTCTGGCCAACGAACGCTCCCGACTGGAACTCGCTCAAGCTGAAGTATCCGTTGCGCAAGAGCGCATCCAGCAGGCCCGGGCCAGCGCTGAGCTGAGCCGCGCACGCTATGCGGCTGGCAGCCTTACTTCCACTGCCCTGATCGATGTCGAAGCCCAAATGGTAGCCGCCGAAGTCGAGTGGAACCGCGCTCGGTTTGATGAGCAATTAGCCCATGCCGCGCTGCTTCATGCAGCCGGTATTCCACTCTTCCAGGACTGATTTCACCCTTTCGATTCTGTCATGAAGCCCTCCTTTGAAAACGCCTTTTCCATGAAACGCCTCCGCTCCATTCCCCTGCTGGCCGTGCTCTTGCTGAGTGCCTGCTCGCGGGAGAGCACGCCAACGCCTCTTGCCACCGGCCCCCTCGCCCAAGTGGAAACCTTCCAGATCCAGTCCGCTGAGCGTCCGCTCACCAGGATGCTGACAGGAAACGCCCTGCCCGTCGGGCAGGCGACCGTGTCCGTCAGAATCATGGGACGGGTCACAGATGCCGACTTTGAGATCGGGGACACTGTGGTAGCCGGGCAGATTCTCGTCCGGCTCTCCGCCCCGGAAACCAATGCCCGGGTGGAGCAGGCTCAAGCCGCACTCTCCAAGGCTCGGCGGGACTATGAGCGGGAAAGTGAGCTTCTTGCCAGAAATGCTACCACCGCAGAAACGGTCCGCTCACTCGCGGACGCCCTGCGGGCGGCCGAAGCAGGCCTCGAAGAAGCCCAAGCCTTGCTCAACGAAACCGAAATTCCCGCTCCATTTGATGGAGTCATCACCCGCAAGAAAGTCCGCACCGGTGACTTGGCGGTTCCGGGCAGTCCTATATTTCGTATTGAAAATATTGATACACTCGAAGTGCGCCTCTCCATTCCTGCCTCACTCCCGGTTCCTTCGTTGAAAACGGAGATTCCGGTGAGTTTCTCACCCCACGTCGTGGTGGCAACCCTGCAGGCGATATCTCCCGCCACCGACCCGCTCACCCGCACCAGGGAAGCCGTGCTTTCCCTGCCCGATGATAGCGGAATTCCGGCTGGCTCCCACGTTCAGGTTTTCTGGCCGGACACTTCCCTGAAGGGCATTTGGATTCCCACTTCCGCCCTCCGCATGCAAGGGCAGATGCAACAGGCATTTATCATCGAAAACGGGATTGCCCGCCTTCGCCTCTTGAAAACAGGTCTGACTTTGGGCGATGAAGTGCAAATCCATGCAGGCTTACAGGAAGGCGAAACGCTCATCCTTTTCCCGCCGAGTGCATTGCGCGACGGACAACATGTGGAGGCTGTCCGATGAGCAGAGAACGTCCTTTCGGTTTCGCAGGCAGAATGGCGGAGCGCTTCATCAACTCGAAGCTCACCCCCATCATGATCATTGCCTCCATCCTCCTGGGGCTTTTCGCGGTTGTTCAGCTGCCCCGCGAAGAGGAGCCGCAGATCAAAGTCCCGATGGTTGATGTCATGCTGGGATTACCCGGAGCATCACCGACTGAAGTCGCCAGCCGGGTCATGCGCCCGATGGAAGCCGTTCTCTGGGAGCTGCCCGACGTTGAATATATTTACTCAAGCGCCCGGAGCGGACGCGCCTTGATCACCGTCCGTTATGAGGTGGGCACGGATCTCGAAGGTGCCATGGTCAGCCTCAAACGCCAGCTCGATGCCCACCGCAACCGGATTCCCCAGGAGTGTCCGCCCCCCCTCGTCAGGCCGCGCACGATTGATGATGTCCCCATTCTTTCCCTCACCTTTCACAGTGAACACTATGACCACTCCAAGCTGAGACAATTGGCCCTCCAGGTCGAAGAACATGTTAAAAGTGTTCCCAGAGTAGCTGAGACCATGGTGATTGGCGGCTACCCCCGCGAAGTGCGGATCGAAATCGACAATGCCCGACTGGCCGCTCACAACCTGACTCCGCTTCAACTCATCCCGATGATCCAACAAGCCAACCGCGAGATGGATCTCGGCTCCCGGGCTTTTTCCGGAGAGGAAATCGTCCTGAAGACCGGTGACTTCTTCAAGGATGCCAGCGATGTCGGTAATCTTGTGGTGTCAGTTCTGGACAATCGCCCCATCCATCTCCGGGAGATAGCCACGATCATCGATGGACCTGCCGTCCCCGATCAATATGTGCTCCACCGCCAAAGCCTGGAGGAAGAGCCCAAAGCGGCGGTTACCCTGACCGTGGCCAAGCGCCCGGGCAGCAATGCCATTGACGTGGTGGAAAAGGTTTTGGCCAAAGTGGAGACTTTGCAGGGCTCCCTGATTCCTGCCGACATCACGGTCAGTGTGACCCGCGACTATGGGCATACCGCTGCGGAAAAAAGCAATGAGCTGCTCTGGCACATGTTTCTGGCGGTCTTAGGTGTAGCCTTACTCATTTTGATTTTCCTCGGATGGAGGGAATCACTGGTCGTACTTGTCGCCATTCCCTCCACTCTGGCACTGACCCTTCTGGTGTTCTATCTTTATGGATACACCCTCAACCGGATCACCCTTTTCGCCCTGATCTTTTCCATCGGTATCCTTGTCGATGATGCCATCGTGGTGGTGGAGAATATTGTCCGGCATGTTCGTCTACCGGGTGCACACCAGAAGCCGATTACCCAGATCGCGCTGGAAGCGGTCGACGAAGTGGGCAACCCCACCATTCTCGCCACCTGGGCTGTTATCGCCGCCATCCTTCCGATGGCCTTTGTCGGCGGGCTGATGGGGCCCTACATGCGGCCCATCCCGATTGGCGCAACTGCCGCCATGCTCTTCTCGCTGATCATCGCGTTTACCATCACACCATGGGCCGCCATCCGCGTGCTGCGCCGACGCTTCATCCGGAAGAACACAGAATCAACAGAAACAGACTCCCACGGACACGGTTCGGTTCCGGACGACTGGTTCACCCGTCTCTACTTCAAGGTCATGCAGCCGATGCTGGATCATGCCCGCTGGCGCTTTGCCTTCCTCGGCGGGATCATTTTCCTGCTCCTCGCCGCCATCAGTCTGGTGGGCTTCGGTTTGGTGCAGATCAAAATGCTGCCCTTTGACAACAAGTCAGAATTCCAGGTCATCCTCAATATGCCGGAGGGCACCCCCCTTGAAGACACCGCAAGGGTCGCCCGGGAGATGGCGAACAAGGCCCTAGAGGCAGCAGAAGTCCAGGACGTGCAGATTTACGTGGGGACCGCCGCCCCGTTCAACTTCAACGGACTGGTGCGTCACTACTTTGCCCGACGCGGCCCCAACGTCGCCGACCTCCAGATCAACCTTGTGCCGAAAGGAGAACGTAGGCTGCAAAGCCATGACATCGCTGTCCGCATACGACCAATCCTGACGGAAATTGCCAATCGGGAGGGGGCAAACATCGCCGTAGCCGAGGTGCCCCCGGGTCCTCCCGTCCTCCAGACCATCGTAATGGAAGTGTATGCACCCGACGAGTCCAATCGCCTCGCCTTGGCCACCAGCATTCGTGATTTGATGGCCCGAACCGATGGGATTGTTGATCTGGACTGGTTCGTCGAAGAGCCCCAGCAAAAAATCCGCTATCGCATCGACCGGGACAAAACTGCGCTGCACGGGATCCAGCCTGACACCATCGTGCAAACCCTGAGGCTGGCTGAAAGCGGACTACGCATCGATGAACTGCGCGTTGCGGAAGCCAGAGAGCCAGTGGGGATCGTCCTTCAGCTACCCGATTCCAGCAAGACGGACCCCTCTGCCATCCTCGATCTGGCAGTACGCTCTCCACATCATTCCGACAGCCCATTGATCCCCATCAGAGAACTGGTCTGGATGGAGGAAAGTGTAGCGGAAACGACGATACACCACAAGAACCTGCAACCGGTCATTTACGTCACTGCTGATGTTGCAGGTGCCTTTGAGAGCCCGGCCTATGCCTTATTTGCGCTCTATCGGGAGCTGCGTAATCTGGATCCCCGTAAATTTGGTGGAACCGCAGAAAAGCTTCCCATCTATCACCTTAACCAGCCCTTTGATCCGATGGAACCCGCCCTGAAATGGGACGGTGAATGGCATATTACCCTTGAGGTCTTCCGTGACCTCGGCATCGCCTTCGCGGTCGTCGTGATTCTGATTGCCATGTTGATGGTCGGATGGTTTCGCAGCTACATGACCCCGCTGGTGGTGATGTCTGCCATCCCCTTCTCTCTGATTGGGATTCTTCCGGCCCACTGGGCAATGGGCGCATTCTTTACCGCCACCTCCATGATTGGTTTTATGGCTGGGGCCGGTATCGTCGTCCGCAATTCCATCATTTTGGTGGACTTCATTGAGCTTCGCCGGGCCGACGGTCTGCCTCTCAAAGAGGCGGTGGTTGAGGCGGGGGCCATTCGCTTCCGTCCGATGCTGCTGACAACCTTGGCCTTGGTGGTAGGGGCCAGCGTGATCCTCGCAGATCCGATCTTCCAAGGTCTGGCCATCAGCCTGATGTTCGGAGAGATCGCCTCCCTGTTGATCAGCCGAATGGCGGTTCCCGTCCTCTATTTCATGGCCAACCGGAATAAGGACGGCTCCTGAACCGGAGCCACCCTCCCGTATCGAAATATTGAATACATAACATGTCTGAAAGCTTCAACCCCCTGTTCTGGTTATTACCGGGTATTCTCGTCGGCTGGTTTCTCCTGCGCCATTTTCTAAACTTTGGAAAAAGGGTTCCGGCAATAGAAGCCGCCGCCCGGGTGCGCAAGGGCAAGGCTGTGCTCGTCGATGTCCGGGAACCTGCGGAATGGCGTTCGGGCGTAGCCGCACCCGCCCGACTGCTGCCGCTCAGCACACTCCAATCCGGAAGCCGGGAATGGGCTACTTTTCTCGCTGAAAACGCCGATCGGGAAATTCTGCTCTACTGCCAATCCGGCATGCGCTCAGGGATGGCCGCTCGCTTGCTGGCGCGCAAAAAAGTCCGCTCAGCCAATGCGGGTTCCTTCTCCTCCTGGAAAGCAGCGGGCTTGCCTGTTAAAAAAGCATAAACACTCTGCAGATCCTAAGGATCTGGTGACAGAAGAGTGCATTCCCGATCTGCAGTTGCTGTTGACTCATCGGAAGGGAACCCCACTGTATGTCATTTGCTTCCAGACTGATGAGGATTCCTGACTTCATGCGCTCCGTCATTCCCCTGATTCTTTGCCTCGGCTTTGCAATAGGCTTGGCCGGCTGCAAAACGCCTCCCTGGAGTCGGGAAGCACCTGCTCCAGTCAGCCATGAGGAGGCAGATTCTCCTACAACAGAGGACGCTGTTGAGGAGGCAGATTCTCCCGATGCAGAAACGGAGCACCCCCCTGATAGCGAACCTACCCCTGATGAGCCGGATGCGCCGGTTCCGTTCCCGGAAGATGAAGATCCCCAGGTGCCTGAACTTCCCGAGGCAGTCGACCCGGAACCTCAGGAAGTAATCGACGGTAAAACCGTCTTCGGGTGGGTTGAGTGGATTTGCCTGGAACCGGAAGGCATCCAGATGAAAGCAAAACTCGACAGTGGAGCGCTCACTTCCTCCATGAATGCGATGAACCTCCGGCGATTTGAGCGGGATGGAGAACGCTGGGTGAGTTTTGAGATCATTGATCCCGCCACGGAGAAGAGAGTTCGCCTGGAACGACCCATCAGCCGAAACGTTCGCATCGTCCGCCACGAGGATGAGCCGGACCGACGCCCGGTAGTGGAACTTGAGGTGCGGATGGGAGATGTTTTTCAAAAAGCCGAATTCTCCCTCGTGGATCGAAGCAACTTTGTCTATCAAGTCCTCATCGGCCGACGCTTCCTTCGTGGCTATGGTCTGATCGATTCGGAAAGAACCTTTCTCAGTGGCCGCCCGCCCTGCGCAGGAGACTCCGGGGGGATCGACCCCGAGGATCTCATGAGTGACGAAGACGCGCTCGACGACGGCAGGTAATCCTTCTCCATGTCATCCCGCCTCCAACTCTATATTCTGGCGGCTCTGCTCATCACCGCTGCGCTGGGCCTGACCCTCTACAAGCATTATGCCTTTGGCTTTCCTCTGACCCGAGCCGGAGCTGAGGATGTCTGGACGATCGAAGCGGAGATCTCCTTTCAGGCCAACGGTGACCCGGTCCGCATCTCCCTCGCCCTGCCCAGCCCCAGCGAGCACTCCATTATCCTTCGGGAAAGCTTTGCCTCCCCCGGTTATGGGTTTACCCGCGAGGCACGCAATGGCGCTGAAAGGGCCACCTGGACACGCCGCAGCGCTCAAGGGCAACAGAACCTCTATTATCGCGTCCAGCTACTGCGCCACCCAGGCAAAGATTCACCACCGGACGGTGCTCCGGAGAGTCCCTTGCAGCCTTTTTTTGAACAGCCGCGAATGGTTGCTGCAGAGAGCCTGATCTCGAATGCGCGTTCCCGCTCAGCGGATGCACTCAGCTTCACCCAGCAGGTAATCGAACTGCTCAATGAAGGGGAGCGAAACCAAAATGCCGCCATGCTTCTGCGCAATGCGGCTGATGACGAAAACAGGGTCCGGTTGATCCGCGACCTGCTTGCCCTCGAAGGGATTCCTTCGCGAATGACCCGCGGGGTGTTTCTCTCCGAAGGCCGCCGATTCCAACCGATTGTCCCTGGCGTTGAGGTATGGAACGGGAAAAGTGGCTGGGTTTATGTGGATCCGGCCACGGGACGCGCAGGCATCCCCAACAACTTTTTTCTCTGGCAGCGAGGGGGAGTTTCACTTCTCGACCTCGAAGGGGGAAGGAACTCACAGGTTCGTTTTTCCATCCTTCGGGAGAGCCGTCCGGTGGCAGAACTAGCCCATGAACGAGCGGAAGCCGCCGATGCTTCATTTTTGAATTTTTCCATCTACGAACTCCCGATCGAGGAACAGAATGTCTTCAAGCGCCTGATGCTGGTTCCTTTCGGCGCCTTTGTCATCGTCATCCTCCGCAATGTGGTCGGCTTTACGACCTCAGGAACCTTCATGCCCATCCTGATTGCTCTGGCCTTTCAGGAAACCCGCCTCCTGCCTGGCATTGTTCTGTTCACCTTGATAGTGGGAAGCGGTCTGGCCATTCGCTCCCTGCTATCCCACCTCAACCTCCTTGTGGTGGCTCGGGTTTCCGCCGTCGTCATCGTGGTCATCGGGTTGATGGCCTTTCTCAGCATCGTCAGCTATAAACTCGATCTCCCCATTGGGATGAAGGTCACCTTTTTCCCCATGATCATCATTGCCTGGACGATTGAGCGACTTTCCATCCTTTGGGAAGAAGAGGGGGCCCAGGCAGCCATCATGCGGGGTGGAGGTAGTCTTGCGGTCGCCATCATTGCCTTTCTGGCCATGAATCTGGAAATCGTCCGGCACCTTACCTACACCTTCCCGGAGCTTCTGCTGGTCATTCTCGCCTTTACTCTTCTCCTCGGCCACTACAGCGGTTATCGCCTGACCGAACTGCGCCGTTTCCTGCCCTTCCTCACCAATCGAATGTAATGAAGAAGCCACGACGATGGATTTGGCCATGGGAGCTGAAAGATTTAGGGATTCTCGGAATCAATGCCCGCAATAACCGCTTTATTCAGCAATATAACCCGCGGTGCATGTACCCACGGGTGGACGACAAACTCCTGACAAAGCGGTTGGCGCAGGAAGCGGCTCTCAATGTACCCGATCTCTACGCCACAGTGGAATTCCATTACGAAATCCGATATTTTCACCAGATGATGCAGGAATGTCCTTCCTTTGTCATCAAACCGGCCCGCGGGTCTGGTGGCAATGGAGTCATGGTGATCGATGGGCGCGACGGAGACCAATACATCAAGCCCAACGGTGCCAGAGTTTCTCAGGTTCATGTTGAACGCCATCTTGCCAACATCCTCAGCGGACTTCACAGCCTCGGAGGTCACCTCGATGCGGCTGTAGTGGAATACCGGGTACAACCAGCCTCCCCTTTGGATACCATCAGCTTCCAGGGAGTTCCGGACATCCGGATCCTGGTTTTTCAGGGCTATCCGGTCATGGCCATGCTCCGGCTTTCCACCAGCCATTCGGATGGTCGCGCCAACCTTCACCAAGGAGCGATTGGAGTTGGGCTCGACATTGCCACTGGAAAAGCGGTCCAAGCCACCTGTCGTAACCGTCTGGTTCAGTCTCACCCGGACACAGGGCTTGCCTTCACGGAAATATTCATTCCAGACTGGGATGCCCTCCTTCTGCTGGCTTCGCGCTGTTACGAAATCACCGGTTTGGGCTACCTCGGCGTCGACATCGTCATCGACCGGGATCGGGGACCACTCATTCTTGAACTCAACGCCCGTCCCGGACTGAGCATTCAGATCGCCAACGGAAAAGGCCTGCTCCCACGTCTACGCAAGATCGAAAATGAGGCGGCCACTGGCATTTTTCCCAAACCACCGGAACAGCGGGTTGAATTTTCCAAAGAGGTTTTTGCCACTCCGGTCAGCCCGAGCCTCTTGCAAACGGAGTTCAACATCGGGTAAGGTTTCGATACCCGACCCCGGCCTTGCTTCCTCCCCTTTTTCATAAAGAAGCGCCGGGCTCTGCAATGAGAACCCGGCGCTGAAATGTGAAAAACGGAGCGCTCCGATTAGCGAGTCGCTTCGTCCAGAATGTCGCCAAGATTGGTCAACTCATCCCCACCGAGGGAATCGAAAGCAGACGCTTCCGCGGCAAGTTGACGTTCATCGTAGTGGGCTGCCTTGATCGAGAGTCCAATCCGACGCTCATCGCGGTCGATCTTGATCACACGGGCTTCGATGGTATCGCCTGCATTGATGAAGTCCTTCACCTTCTCAACGCGGTCTTCGCTGATCTGGCTGATATGGACAAGACCGTCGATCCCTTCCTTCAGCTCCACAAAGGCGCCATAGCTGGTGATCTTGGAAACCTTGCCCTTGACCACGTCACCAATCTTGAAGTGGGTATCAATTTCATCCCACGGATCGTTGGTCAGTTGCTTCATGCCGAGACTGATGCGCTGGCCAGCCGGATCGACATCGAGGACAATGGCGTCAATCTCATCACCCTTCTTCACCGCTTCACTCGGATGGGTGATCTTACGGGTCCAGGACATGTCGGAGACGTGCACCATGCCGTCGATACCCTCTTCGAGTTCGATAAAGGCGCCGTAGCTGGTGAGGTTGCGGACCTTGCCGCGGACGCGGGCACCCACCGGGTAGTTGTGGCGGGCCATATCCCACGGATTCGGCTCGAGCTGGCGGACGGAAAGGCTGATCTTTTGCTCTTCCTTGTTGATTCCGAGGACCACCGCTTCGACTTCCTGCCCAACCTTGAGAACTTCGCTCGGCTTGCCGATGCGCTTGACCCAGGAGAGTTCGGTGATGTGGACCAGTCCTTCGACGCCTTCTTCCAGTTCCACGAAGGCACCGTAGTTGACGAGGTTGACCACCTTGCCGCGGACCTTGGCATTGACCGGATAGCGGTTTTCGATGCCATCCCAGGGATTCTTGGTGGTTTGCTTGAGGCCGAGGGAGACCCGCTCGCGATCGCGGTCAACCTCAACGATCATCACGCTGATTTCTTCACCCACCTTGAGCATCTCGCTCGGGTGGCTGATACGTCCCCAAGACATATCGGTGATGTGCAGCAGGCCATCGAGGCCATCGAGATCGATAAAGGCACCGTAATCGGTGATGTTCTTGACCGAACCACGGCGGACATCGCCGGGCTTGATTTCGGAGAGCAGGGACCGGCGCTTTTCCATCCGTTGCTCTTCGATCAGCTCACGGCGGGAAACAACAATGTTCTTCCGCTCGGTGTTGATCTTGACCACCTTAAAGTCATAGGTCTGACCGATGTACTGGTCGAGGTTCTTCGGCGGCTGGATATCGATCTGGGACGCGGGAAGGAAGGCATCCACCCCGATATTGACGATCAGGCCACCCTTGACCTTGCCCTTGACCCGGCCACTGAGAACCGTGCCTTCATCGGTTTGAGAGAGAATGATTTCCCAGTTTTTCTTCTGCTGGGCGCGGTCATAAGAGACCATCGGATTGCCTTCACGGCCTTCCAGCTTTTCCAGGAAAACTTCAATTTCTTCCCCAATTTGGAGGTCACCAACATCGATGAACTCATGGGCGGGAACAATCCCTTCGGATTTGGCACCGATATCAAGGACGACTTCGTTTTCACGGATTTCCGTGATCGTACCCTTGATGATGGTACCTTCGTTGAGATTAGCGAGCTGGCTCTGTGCCAGCAATTCTTCCATTACGGATGACATGCAGTATGTGGGTTGTGCTCCGAATTCTATATTCAGTCCGTCACGAGGCCCAGATCCGGAGCGTTTACTTCAGGCTTCAGGCGACGGGGTTGAGGTTAGTCTCAGTTTTGTTCCTAAAAAGAACGACTCTGCCATTCCGTAGAAAGACAAAGAGCCGAATATACTCGCAGGGCTGATCGGGCGAAGCAAGAAATTTCCGGATGAAAAACACCCGCAATCCGGCATCCCCGCTGAAACTGAAATTCCCCGTTGCCGCAGTAGCCTGTACAACCAAGGAAAAACAGTGGAGGTAGGTGGCCCACGAGGCTCAAGGTTTCCGTTGCAGGCCTGGGAAAAAGCCTGAAAGATTGACACAGATGAATGCGCTCCAGCCCTCCCCAGAATGGTCCGACTGGTCCAAAATTCATGACCGCGAGGAAATCCACCACCGGCTGGAACAGCTGGCCTCGGTTGAGACACTGAACGATGCGCTGGTGGCCTTTCTCCTGTTTTTCTTTCGGTCCTCCGATCCCCTTCTTTACCAGACCGCCGCCCACACAGCCGGTATTCACTTGCACAGGAATTCACTTCTGGAGCAGTCCCTGACGCGTTATGCGAAGGAGCGGGGAGTGGATTTGGCCGCCCCCATCGAATTGAACGGACATCGGACCCGACGCCGCCTGCTGCTCCTCGCAACCACAGCGGCAGTATCGCCCCGAAAGGAGGAGGCTCCTGCCCGGAACCTTCTCCAGACCCCCCTGAAAACCGACACCTGGCGGGACCAGACCCGAACGTCCACAGACTGCGCGGTGTATCTGATGGCCCTCTCTACCCTGCTGTCCGGTCCGGAAGCGCCGGAGAACCTACTTGAAGGAGCAGATAGTCTGATCGGAGATATTGCCCATGCCCGGCCACTGCCACTTGACCGGAACCTGATTCAGCGCTGGGGGTCTCTCCTTGGCATCCGGTTGGCAGGGCAGGCACCACTGGATTTTGCCCATGCCACAAGTCTGTGGAGCACCTTATTCGAACGCTTGCTCAAGTCCCATGGTGCTTCTACCCGGGAAATGCAATTCGGTCGTTCCCTCGCCCTGCTGAACCAGCTCGACGAAATGCTCCACACTCTGGTAAAACTGCCGGAAACGGCCCAGCGCATGATCATCGAGCAGGAGGCCTGGAAAACCGGGCCAAGGGACACCGAGGCTTTCTGTGTGATCCGCTCCTGGACGTGGGCGAGGCGCGAGGCGATTCCGCTTTCAGGTTTCTGGCCAAAACCACTTGAAACAACTGAAGAGGCAACGAATATCATCGAACGATTGGCGGATACCGTCAGTGTTCAGGAACACAGTCGGCAGGTTTCGATTTGCGGGAATCCTGAGGAGCAGAAGGAAGCGACCCTGATTCAAGCGCTGCTTCAACCAATGACCCAGAGCGCTCACTGGCGATCCCTCTCGGTGGCCCAGCGTGCGCTCCATGGGTTTCTTCTGATGGATTTGACACTCTACGGGCAGTTGTCAGGTGAGCGCTGGCAGGCCGCACTCGAATCGTATGGCATTGCCAAGTCCGATGTTTCTTCCATGGACAGCACCACCAGTCCGCAAGCCATTGCGGATATCGTGCTCCGGCTGCTGGAACTGGAAATGGTCGGAGCGGACGATTTTATCGAAAGCAGGCTACTGCATCGGATGCGGGATGAACGCGTCCTGCTCGCACTGCTTCCACCCCATGCACAAAGCGAACTGATTCCTCTTTTGGCCGATGCCTTCGAGCATCGACTCCGTCAGAACCTGAGAGCGAATCCGGAGTTCTCCCTCGGCTGCTACCTCTACCGGATCCTTGTGCGCAGTCCCCATTTATCCTTTTTTCATTCCCTGAAAGCAGTTTGCGCAGGGCGCAGTTATATCGACTCGGAAGGGAACGATGTTCCGGTGACCGCGTGGATAGAGTGGCTGCTGCAGGAAAAGCAGTCGGACGATGAACCATCTTCCGCACCTTCCAGCGACACGTTCACGGCGTATCTGGAATCCATGCATTCCAGCGAGCCGGAGAAGCTTGAGCCCTCGATCGCTGCAAGCGTTCTGCAACTGGCCGAAAAGGTCGGAGGTCGCACCACGACAGCCAAGGCGACTTGGATCGGGCTGGTGCGTTTTCTGGCGAAGGACAGCAAACCGATTCGCTCCGGCTATCCGGCATTTGGTGACCATCTGCTGGAATCGCTTGAACGCGAGGTGGGAGACGCAGTAGACACAATGGTTGAAAGCACCGCTGACCTCAACATGCCAACGGTGGATGCCCTCCCGGAAGCCCGTAGCGCACTTTCCCGTATCCAGCGGGCGCTTTTAAAAATCGAGACGCGGCTGCCCCCATTCCTCCCGGCCCCGGAAAGGCAAAGGTTCTTACGGGAGCTGAAATACCTGCGGGAGCGACTGCAGGACTGGAACCGCAACCTGACCTCCCTGCAGGAAGTGTGGAACAGGCCAACTCCACCAACATGGGAAGAGACGGTGAACTGGTGGAACACATTGAAGGTTGAAGCCACCGGACTGGCTGATGGCGCAAACAAGGCCGAACTCGCTCACCTGCTCATCCATTCCCTCTGGACCCGCTGCGGAGATGATCGAACGCAAGCGGAGAGCGATCCCTGGGAGATGCGAGCCAGGTTGGTGGCATGGCTGTGGCAACAAAGGGGCCCGGCTACCGAGCAGGATGCTCTGCTGCCCACCGCAACGACTTTTACCTATTGGCGGAATCTGGTCGAGGAAGCTCTTGAGCATGGTTTCGCCAGCCGGGTTTCACGCCTGCTGGAGCTGGCCTGCCACCACTCAGTCACCGCCCCCGATACAGATAATGCGGCATTCCTTGAGCAGACCAAACGCTGGCTCTTAAGCGTCTACCGTCTCAGGGACGCTGGGCGGGCAAACTACCTGAAAGCTTCCCATTCAGGACACACCAAACTTCCGCTCATCGCATTCATCGCGCAATTTTCTCCGATCTGGATTTCCGTCCTGATAGGTGCTATTTTCATGCTCGACTTTGGAGACCCTTGGACAGCGATGGCCGAAGTCGGTGATCTTCGTGGCATCGCACTGACGTTTCTCCTCTCCCTCGGGGCGACCTATCTCTACCTGCTGGCAGACCATCGCCGTAAGGTAAAACCGACACCGCCCGAATCCATCCGGAGCTACTTACCCGGAATGCTGGGCCGAACCTTTGCCGTCCTGATGCTCTGCCTCAGCTACGCCTTCCTGATCACCGGATTTCTCTGGTTTCTCTTATCCGGCACCGATGAAGTGCTGCACGGACCGGAAGCCATCCTGCACATCAGCGTCTGGGCTGCATTCGCGCTCTTTGTCGGTGTATTCTTTGGCCTGATCGCAAAAGCAACCTGATTCAATATCCGCTGACAGTGAAGGATTTCCACCCTCTCATCTGGCTCAAGGTCTACAAGACAGAGCAGATGATCAGGCCGCATTCGCCTTTCGCAGCTATGAAGAAACCTCCCTCAGCTACCCCAGATTCTAAAGCCACGAGGGACTGAGGCGCTGCGGACGATATACTGCAGTCTTAGCCTGCGACTAGATCAACATTCAATTCCCCCGCCGCTCAGGGCTGCGGCAAATAACCCTCCACACAGACCAAAAACAGTCGGCGGGGCTCTTCTTCGGTAAAGTCGAGATGAAAAAATTTTCGGCGGAAGCCATCTTCCCCCCAAAAGATCGGGGCGATGAGATCCTGCAGCCCACATTTTTTCATCTCATCCAAAGCCTCCTCCACCATCTCCACGGTTATTCCAGGGATGGGGTGATCCTTCAGGCCTTCAATGTCATCGCTGTTTCTGAAGGTCGAGAGGATGAAAAAATTGATCAGGGTGGTGTAGCGGATTTCTTCCAAATCGACATCGCCGGCCTCTTTCGCCGTCTCGAGGATCCCGTCAAAGAGACGCTGGAGTTGATCTGCGAGGGCATGCTCGTCGGGTTCATATCCAACTTCGAAATCGTCCTCTTCAGTAATATTCGCCTCCAAGCGATCGATTACTTCTTTCAGCTCGGGACACATCGGGCCGCCCCCGGCCTGCTCAGCCACAACCATGAACCCGCTCTCAGCATCAAAGACATCCGCTTCGCCTTCTTCAAAAGCGTCGTCCCCTTCCTCCCAGTCGTAGTCGTCATCCACCCGATTCAGCATGAAGTTGAAATTGCCATCCCCGCACCTCGCCCGGAGCCGGGCGATGATTTTCTCCGCCTGTGCATCCTTATCGGATTCAGCTTGGATATAACAGGGCTTTCCATCCTTTCCAAAGGTAAAGGATTCGGAGCAGTCTTCGCTTTTGATTCCGCCAAAGACCCGGGCGGCCTTGCGGTAGTCGCGGCACGGGGCGAAGCCCAGCTTGCGGGCGTATTCGACCGCGCCCTCAATCAGTTTGCGCCCCCAAGGGCCGTCTTTTTCCACCGGAGGCGCATCGGGGAAAAGATCCTGCCTGAGCCTTTCCCACTCGTGACGCGGTAGATCAAAGAAGATGGCATCCCGGACACCCAGACACCAGAGATCGAGGTAAAAGAACCCCACCTCGAAACGGTCTCTCCCCCGCGCCCGCAGGACGGCAAGCTTGCAGACACCAAGCTCCCCAGATTCTGCTTCGAAATTAGCGTCGATCAACGTCAGGTGCTTTCCAGTCATCACGCTTCATTGGATGACTCGCCAAGATACAAGGGCAAGCCCAAGATCCCATTCAAGCGAACTTTGCATTGCCTGCGGAATAGGTTCGATAAAGAATCCGATACAACGTGAAAAAGCATCATACTTCGCCGCGCCCCAAAAAACGTCTTAGTCAGAAAAGCGGTCTGCCTCCGGGGACACCTTTGTTTATCGGATTGCGGCGGCAGGAACACTTCCGAATCGATGCGTTCAGCTATTCCTCGGAAACGCTGGAGGAAGCCAACGATATACGGTTGGAAGACTGCCGGACGCTGTTCTCCCCGAACAAGGTTTGCTGGATCAACTTTAATGGTGTCCACGCAGTGGAACAAGTCAAAAGCCTGACCAGTATCTTCAAACTGCACCCGCTGACGGCAGAGGACATCGTCAACACCGCCCAGCGGCCAAAAATCGAGCGATTTGACGACTACGTCTACATCGTGCTGAAAATGGTCACACCGATTCCCGGCAGTTGCGAGATCGAGAGTGAACACGTCAGCCTGATTCTCGGAAAAGGATTTGTGCTTTCGTTCCAGGAAAAAGACGGAGATGTCTTCGACGCGGTACGGGGTCGGCTGCGGGCGGGCAAAGGACGGATGCGGCGCTGTGGGGCGGACTACCTGGCCTATGCGCTGATGGATGCGGTGATCGACCGATACTTCAGCGCCATTGAGTCGGTCGGAGAGCAAACGGATTCCCTCGGGGAGCAGATCGAGACGGAACCCGCCTCCGGTCACCTGCCTGAGATGAATCGCCTGAGAAAGCTGCTCCTGCAACTGCGGCGTGCGCTCTGGCCATTGCGGGAAGAAATTTCTGCCATGTCCCGTGGAGATCTCGAGTTGATTGAAGAGGGAACCCTCCCCTTCCTGCGCGACATCCATGACCATACTATCCAAGCGATGGAAATGGTGGAAACCCAGCGGGAAATCCTTGGCGGGCTGCACGACATCTACCTGGCGGGGATCTCTTTGAAAATGAACGAAGTGATGAAAACGCTGACCATCATCGCGACCATTTTCATCCCACTGACCTTCATTGTGGGAATATATGGCATGAACTTCGAATACATGCCGGAGCTGGAATGGACGGGAGCCTATTTCGTGGTCTTGGGCGGGATGGCCCTGATTGCCGGTGGAATGTTGTGGTCCTTTCGGAGACGAGGCTGGCTATAAGCCCGACAGGACAAAGCCCGCAGCACGGTTGTTTTTACCGGAATATCGCTATTTCTTTTGCGCGGGAGCGGTGATTCTGTATTTATTACCGGTTTATTGCAGCTGTGAACCCTTGCTTAACCCGGATCTCGCTGGCTATTTGGGCATGCTTGTCCTGCACCTTAACCCTGCAGGCAGAGCTGTCCAATTGGTGGCCACTCTACACAGCACGTCCGCACCTCTCGGGCGATGCTTCAGACTGGACGGCATTCGGCCCTTTCCTCGAATCCAGGCATACATCCACGCAGCAGATCCTTTCCTTTCGCCCCCTTTGGACCCAGTTCGAGAGCACCGAGCGCGAGGCCACCAGTCGCCACCTTCTCTACCCGCTATTCAGCCATTACGACTACACTCACCATTCCCACTGGCATGTGCTCAATCTGATCCGCCGGGCCAGTCATGAGGATTCGGACTACCGTTCCACCCAAATATTCCCCTTCTATTTCTCGCGACAGACCGGCGACCCGGAAACCTCTTACCGGGCGCTCTGGCCAATTGGTGGAACCCTCCGGAATTTTCTCTGGCGGGACCGCATGGATTTCATTGCCTGGCCCCTCTTTCTTCGGACCGAGAAAGGAACGGAGATCCGCTACAGCACCCCCTGGCCCTTTATTCAATACCGGACTGGTGAGGATGCCCGTGGATTCGGCCTCTGGCCGATCTACGGCCGGTTCCAGCGGGAGGCTGATTACGACCGGACCTGGGCACTGTGGCCGCTGATCTACCACTACCGGGATAATCTGGATCAGGAAGTGCCTTATGAGCGCTTTGGGATCCTTCCTCTCTACGCCAGTGAACGGGCGGATGGCATGCGCAGCCAAACTTTTCTTTGGCCGTTTTTTGGCTATACCCGGGAAAATGAACCGCGCCCCCTCTATCGGGAAAACCGCTATCTCTGGCCGTTTTTTGTTCAAGGCCGAGGTGAGGAAAAGCATGTTAATCGATGGATGCCTTTCTATACCCATGAAAGCAGGGGGGATCAGAGCAAACACTGGTATCTCTGGCCAGTCCTGAAAAGGGAGCACACTCAGCTTCCCGCCCTCGAACGGCAGCGCACCCAGGTCCTCTTTTTCATCTATAGGGATGAGCACCTCTTCAACTCCGATCGGGGATTTTCCGCCCGCCGGAGTTATCTCTGGCCACTTTACGGTTACAATCACAACGGTGCTGGGCATCGCCAGTTCCAAACCCTCGATCCGCTGGGAGTCTTTTTTCCCCGCAATGAAAAAATCCGGGAAAACTGGAGCCCGCTGTTTGCCCTTTACCGCTATGATCGTCAGCCCGAGCGCACCCGCCATTCGCTGCTCTGGAATCTGTTCGTTCTCGAACGCGGCAGCGACCAGACCGGCGCTATTTACCTCGGGCCGCTCTTTGAGCGCGTCAATGACGGATCCTCCGGACACTGGAGCGTACTCAAAGGCCTGGTTGGCCGCAGCCGCCAGATGGACGAAACGCAGTGGACCTTTTTCTGGAACTCATTTTGATCGGCTAAGCCATGACCTCTATTCCCAAGCAGATTATCGGCAGTATCGGTGAAGCAGTTCTCATGTGCCTGCGAGCCTTTCGCCACCTCCCCACCCTGCACCGGCAGATTCCCCGCCTGATCGATCAGTGCTGGTTTATGGGATACGCCACGATTCCTCTCGTTATTATCCTGAGCATCTCGATTGGAGCAGTGCTTGCCTTGCAAATCGGCTTCAGCATGCGGGATCTCCAAGTCAACCAGTTCATCGGCTCCATCATCGGAATCGCCATGGTGCGCGAACTGGGGCCAGTGATGACGGCTGTGATGGTGGCAGGTCGGGTGGGCTCCGCCACCACCGCCGAACTGGCCTCTATGCGGGTCTATCAGGAAGTCGATGCCCTCACCACGATGAACATCCCTCCGGAGCGCTTTCTTGTGCTTCCCCGGATTATGGCGATCCTCATCGTCATGCCAATCCTGACCACCGCCTCCATCGTTACGGGCTGGATCGGCGGCCAACTGGTCGTCCAGTTCGTTCCCTGGATCGATCTTTCGGTGGAAACTTACTACAATACCCTGCGCGAATTCGTCGACACCCGTGCCTTTATCGACGGGCTGATCAAAGCGCAAATCTTCGGCCTCCTTATCCTTGTGGTCTCCTGCCACGTCGGGTTGCGCACCACCGGCGGTCCCCGCGAAATCGGGCATGCGGTAACCAAGGCCGTCGTCATCTGCATCACCCTCGTGCTGGCCGTCGACTACTTCGTCACCAGCTTCCTCCTCGAAACCTGAGCCATGACCATTTCCAAAAACCGCTCCCACGAAGCCATCGATGTGAAGATCCATGATCTTCACAAGCGTTTCGGCAGCCAGGAAGTGCTCAAGGGCGTCAGCCTGGAGGTAAAACCTGGCGAGATTTTTGTGCTGATGGGTTCCAGTGGCTCGGGAAAGTCCGTGTTGCTCAAGCACATCATCGGCCTCGAGCACCCGGATCAGGGTTCCGTCATGATCGGGGGCAAAGATGCTTCCGATCCCCGCACCCGTGAGATCATTTCCACGGCAATGGTCTTTCAGGCTGGAGCCCTCTTCAACTCGATCTCGGTTTACGATAATCTGGCACTCTTTCCCCGGGAACATCGGCTCGCGCCTGAAGCCGAAATCCGTAAAAAAGTTCACTCCGCCATGAAAGCCCTTGGGATAGAGGATGCCGGAGAAAAAATGCCCTCCGCGCTTTCCGGGGGCATGCGCAAGCGGGTTGCCGTGGCCCGCGCCATTGTGATGGAGCCTCAGCTCATTCTATACGATGAACCCACCTCTGAACTCGACCCCGTTACTGCGGCAACCGTGGCCGAGTTGATTTCCCAGGTGCGCCATGACACCGGGGCAACCAGTTTTGTCGTCACCCACGACCGGGATCTGGCGCTTGGAATAGCCGATCGCATTGGACTGCTGGGAAAGGGGCAACTCATTTTCCTGGGCACCCCGGATGAAGTGCGTTCGACCGATAACCAGCAAGTCCGCGAATTCATGAACCCCCAGGTAAAAGCGGTTCCCGCTCACCATCAGTAACTTTACAGACCAAGGAGACCAAACCATGAAATACAGTATTCAAGCCATCCGCGTAGGTGTCTTTTTCATCCTCGGACTCGTCCTGATCTATGCCGTTTTCACCGTGGTCGGTGACCGCAAATTCGGGGAAGACCGCGGATATGCCATTGAGGCCCAGTTCAAGGATGTCCGCAGCCTGACCGAAGGTACGGATGTCCGTATGGCCGGTGTCCGCATCGGTACCGTCCGCCGGGTGAGCCTGCAAAACGGAACCGGCATTGTGCAATTGCGCATTCAGCCGGACATCGCCATCCCTTCCGATTCCTCCGCGACCATCGCCATGTCGAGCCTGCTCGGGCAGAATTTTCTTTCCATCCAGTATGGATCCGTGGATGCCCCCCGCCTCCGCGACGGTGAGCGGATCCAAGTGCTGGAAACAGCAGACATCAACGACATCATGCGCCAGATCGGTGACCTCGGGGAGCGCATCGGGGCAGTCGCAGACAGTTTTGCCGGCTTCGGGGGGGATGACATGGACTCCCTCTTCGCCAACCTCAACGGGCTGGTTACTGACAACCGTGAGCAAATTGGGCGGATTGTTGACAATCTGGAGAGCATTACCACCCAGCTCAGCTCCGGGCAAGGCACTCTGGGGAAACTGATTAATGATGACACCGCCTATAATGAGCTGGTCGCCATGGTGGAAGAAATCAAGGCGGCAGCCACAGATGCCCGTACCATGCTGGCCGATGCCGGCAGCATCCTGCAGGATGTCAGGGCCGGGGAAGGAACCGTCGGTAAATTGCTTTACGATGATTCCCTGGCCAACGAACTGGCCGCCACCATCGAGAATATCCGCTCATTCTCCGATAAACTGAACTCTGGAGAGGGCACCCTCGGTAAACTGGTCACGGACGACTCCCTCTATCGCGAGCTGCAAGCCATGCTGCGAAAAGCGGATCAGGCGCTGGATGCGGTCGGGGATTCCGGCCCGCTAACCGCAGTGGGAGCCGCCGCCGGGGCCCTTTTCTGAGAAAAATTAAAAATTTTTCATTTTTCCGTTATTTTCTTGAACGAATCCCGGGGCCTCCCCGTCTACCCTTATGTCGAGCCAATATCGACATAGTTTTCAGTTCAGTTTGTAGTTTGGTTAAGCACTTGGGAAGACCGCCTCACGAAAGTTTGGCGGTTTTTTTTGGGTTGATTTCCGCAATCCCCCCTTGCGGAGAGGGGTAAACGTAAAAATCGAAGAAAATTCCCCCGCTTTTGAACAATCCGCCGCCTGAGGCATCTATTTCGTTAAGCAACGCAATCTTGAGAGAATAGAGATTAGTATTGTTTCGTTTGTAGTTTGGTTAAGCACTTGGAGCGCCGCCTGCCGATTGGCAGGCGGCTTTTTTAATGCCCGTTGGGCACCCCCGCCGGTGGGGAAAGGATTGCCAGAGCCCATCCGGACGCATCCAATGCCCACTTCCATGGCAGGATTTCGCGTCTTCAGTTCCCATATCCCCGAAAAGGGTGAACTCCTTCTCGATCCTGACGAGAGCCACCATCTCGTCCGGGTCCGTCGGGCTCGCGTGGGGGATCCGGTCGAGGTCATCAGTGGAGCCGGGCAGCGTGCTCAAGCCCTCCTCCTTACTGCCGCTGGCAGGCAGGCAAGGCTGGAGATCCAAAATCTTTCAACTGAGCCGCCTGCCCCCTGGAAACTGACTTTGGCCCAGGCGCTACCGAAAGGGAAAACCATGGATGCGGTCATCCAGCGGGTAACGGAACTCGGGGTGGACCGGATCCAACCACTTTTCTCCAGCCACAGCGAGGTGGATCTGGATGCCCGCAGAGCCGGGCTAAAAGTCGAAAAATGGCAGCAGACTGCAATTGAATCCGCCAAGCAGTGCGGCAACCCTTGGGTTCCGGATATTTCCGCCCCTCTCGAATTAGATTCTTTTCTTAGCGAACTCCCAGATGGTTGCCTCCGGATGGTCGCCGCCCTCACGCCTGATGCCGCTCCTCTCCGCAACTGTCTGATTCCGGCACTTTTCAATATACGGGAAATCGTCATACTCATTGGCCCGGAGGGAGATTTTTCGCCCACTGAGTATGCGGCAATTGCTTCGTCGGGCTTCCAGGCGGTGAGTCTGGGACCTCGCGTTCTTCGGGTTGAAACCGCTGCCTGTGCCTTTGCCGCTCTGGTCCTGGAAGAACTGCGAATAGCGGCGCGGGCTAATAAGGGCCCTCCCTCCCTTTAGCATTGCTCAATATTGAGGAAGCTATTTGCGTTTCAACATATCCTGCTAGAGATACTTACAGCCTTTGTATCTCGTCCCATAGCTGCGCATTCATTGATATGGTCATCCGCTCAATTTTACTCCGTCTCAGTCAATTTCTCACCGGAACAGTCGGTCTCTTCCTCTTACTGATGGCTGGAACCTTCCTGCTTCAGCTGGATTTCGAGTTGGCCTGGAAAACTGCCATTGCCTGGCTGGTGGCCTGGGGGCTCTGGGGCCTCTTGTCTTTTCTGGTTCATCGCTACGATCAGGAAACCATCCGCGAAGTAGCCCTCGTCGTCTACCCTCTGGGCATCGTGCTGGCTCCGAGCTTGGGCATCTGGATGGGTTTTCGCCTCGAAGCCATGTTGGAAGATCCTCGCTATCAAGCTTGGACCCTGATCTTCGCTGGGGTGCTGCTTTCCGGAGTTATGATGGTCCGCTGCCTTGACATCCGCTGGATGCGCAACGCCCAGGATGTCCGCACCCTTGAGTCAGCCGTCCATCACGACGATTGATCCAGCATCCCCTTTCGGAGCTTCCTCAGCTCAACATGCCCGGCGACACCAGCGGCCAGCGCGAAAAGCAGTGAGACCAGAACAAACCAGTCCCCATGTCGGGCATAAGGTGTCAGGATTCCCTGATAGCGGGAATTGAGGGAAAACATTTCAGCGTCCGCCCCCCGGAAATAGATACTACCATCAGCCCCCCGCAGGACATGGCGAATATTCCCCCGCTCGTCGATCCAGCCGCTCCATCCCTCGTTGCCTGCACGCAGAACCGGTCGGCGGAACTCAACCGCCCGCAGGACGGAATGGGCCGCATGCTGGTAAGCCGCTCCTTCTCTTCCATACCAAACATTATTGGTGGCCACAAAAAAGAAACTGACTCCCTGGTGCACCTGTTCCCGCGCCAGATAGGCAAAAAGATCTTCATAACAGACCAGTGCCCCGACCCGCCAGTTACGTCCCTTGACAGGGAAATCGAGAACCTGCGGCCCGACCCCCGGAGTAAATTGACCCTCGAGTGGAACCACCGTATCCAAAAACGGAATCCATCGGGGAACATACTCCCCGAATGGAACCAGATGCCGCTTGGCATAAAAGCGTTCACTGATTCCCTCCACCGGGTCCACTACAATGACTCCGTTATAGAAGCGCAGGATACCTTCATCATCCGGCTGGGCCACCAGATTTCCCATCAGGATGGGAAGCTCCAGTTCCGATGAGAGCGATTCCAGCCATTCTTCTGCATAGGGATTTCCAGGCGCAGGCAGGGGCGTTGAGGCCTCCGGCCAGAGAATGGCATCTGCCCCGTCAAAAGAGGCAAAACGGGCCACCATCTCATAATCATCCAACACCTGCCGGATCTGTTCAGGATCCCACCGGTCTCTGGGTAAGACCGCCGGCTGGACAAAGCCAGCCGAGAACGCAGGAATGGAGACACTTCTGCTCTGATCAGTGAACCCCGAACCGATCGCCACCAGCATCGCCACCAGTGCGATATAAAACTCCGGACAAAAGCGCCTGAACCAGGGCTGGCCACGGGTGGTGAGAAATGTTCGCAGATAAAAGAGCAAGCCGAGGTTAAAGAGGATCAACATGCAGGACACACCCCATGTCCCGGCATGGGCGGCAATCTGCAAAACCAACGGCCGTTGCCATTGACTGACTCCCAAAAGAAGCCAGGGAAATCCCGTAAAAAGATAGGTCCGGATCCATTCAAGCACCACCCAGAACCCAGCCAGCCCGAGCATGCTGAGGATGCGAATGGCGGGAGACCCCTCACGACAAGCTGGCAGGATCCAGCGAACCGCACACAACCAGGCAAAACCAAACAAGCCGACAATGGATCCGAGTGCTATCATCGCGGCCCAGCCGACCAGAACCGGAGCGGCAATGCCGGCATGCTCCGCAAAATGCCGAAGCCACTTCAAAATGTAGATCCAGGCAGCGATCTGGGAGGCCCCAGCCACAAGCAGCGTGCTGCTCCACCGCGGTTGCCGCAGATAGATCCAGACCAAAAAGGGTACTGCCCAAACATAGGCGGCTTCCGGCGTATCGAAAGGTGGATACGAAACGACCAGCAGGACAGCCGTCAGCAAGCAGACGAAGACAGTCAGCAAGCGATCTGCCTGTCGGCTTCGCAACCAGGTGGTCCATTTTCCTGGAGCAGGATCGGTCAGCTCGACAGCATCATTGCTCATCTGGAATGTTTACTTTCCAGGAGGAACCAGCAACCAGCCTTCTTCCTTGACCAGTTTCTCCGCCTTTTTCCATTTCATCTCCTGAGTTTCCTGTCCTTTACGGATTCGTACCGTTTCGTTGCGCTTGGGCTCGTTTTTGATCTCGACCGGCCGACGACGCACTTCAGGCAATTTGACATCCCCTTTGGTCTGGGGCGGGCGGGCACCAGCTCCCGATGCCATCACGGCAGGTGCGGCCACGCCCCCGCCCGCTTGAACCGCCTCAGCAGGTCCGGATGCAACCGTCCGGCGTCGCAAATGCGCCAGCATCTGCTCAAAAGCCTGCATATTGGTCACATTGCGGAAAATCCCGGCGGCAATATCCGCCCGCACTTGATTCATCATCGTGCTGAAGAAAGCATACGCCTCGTTCTTGTATTCAACCAGAGGATCCTTCTGCCCGTAGCTGCGCAGGCCCACACTCTGGCGCAGATCTTCCATCTCCGTCAGGTGGTTCTGGTAATGGCGGTCAATCGTCGCAATCACCACCATTCGCTCAAGGCGCTTGAGGGCTTCTGAATCCTCAGCCGCTTCCTTGACCCGATAGGCCTCGTGAATCTCTTCCAGCAACTTGGCTTTAATGGATTCCGGATCCCCGCCTGCATCTTTCTCCGTGAAACTGATGGGGAAGGTCTGCAGCGCCCAGTTATGAAAACCCTTCCGGCTGTCATCTTCCACCAGCTTCTGATCAAGCCCATACTCTTCCAACTTGGCATCGATCTCTTCCTCGATCAGCTCAAAGACCAGCTCGCGTGGAGTCTCTGAATGAATGGCTTCCTGACGCAGGCCGTAAATCACTTCACGGTGCTTGGAAGCCACATCATCATACTGGAGCAAGCGTTTGCGGATCGAGTAGTGGTGTTGTTCGACGGTTTTCTGCGCGCGCTCAATCATCGGGTTGAGCCACTTATGCTCAAGCGGCTGACCTTCCTCGAAAGAGCTTTCCAGTAGTTTACCGGCACTGCCCTGAGAATACAGGCGCATCAACTCGTCTTCCAACGAAATAAAGAACCGGGTCCGCCCGGGGTCTCCCTGACGGGCACATCGTCCGCGCAACTGGCGGTCAATCCGGCGGGAGGTGTGCCGTTCGGTTCCGATCACGTAGAGACCACCCACTTCCGGGATTCCCTGCCCCAGTTTAATGTCCGTTCCACGACCCGCCATGTTAGTGGCGATGGTCACCGATCCCCGCTGGCCTGCACGTGCCACGATCTCTGCTTCCTGAGCATGGTATTTGGCATTGAGCACACTATGGGTGATTTTTTTGCGCCGAAGCATTCGGCTGAGAACTTCCGATGCATCCACGGACACCGTCCCGACCAGACAAGGTTGCCCTTTCTGATGGGCAGCTTCGATTTCATCAACAACCGCATTGTATTTTTCACGGCGGGTCTTGTAGATGATGTCGTTGTCATCGATCCGGATATTCGGACGATTGGTCGGGATCACCATGACATCCACGTCATAGATATCCTTGAACTCCGTCGCTTCCGTCTCTGCCGTCCCGGTCATCCCCGCCAGCTTTTCATACAGCCGGAAATAGTTCTGCAGGGTGATCGTCGCATAGGTCTTGGACTCTTTCTCGATCTGAACCCCTTCTTTGGCTTCAACCGCCTGGTGCAGTCCATCCGACCAGCGTCGACCTGGCATCACACGACCGGTGTTTTCATCCACGATCATCACCTTCCCGTCCTGCACAACATATTCCACATCCCGCTCGTATAGGCTGTAGGCCCGCAGCAACTGGCTGATGACGTGGATCGTTTCGCTCAGTTTTTCAAACCGGGCCTGTGCCTCGCCTTTGGCTTTGGCTTTCTCTTCGGGAGTCTTTGAAGCATCTGCTTCAATCTCCATGTAGAGCGTCGTCAGGTCCGGCAGCATAAACCCGTCCGGATCATCCGGACTGAGAAAATCACGTCCGTTCTGGGTCAGGTCGCTGCTGCGCTGTTTTTCATCAATGGTGAAGTAAAGATTCTCTTTGAGCGCGTATTTGCGCTTACGGTTGTAGTCAGCCGTCATCTCCAGATCGAAGGCATCAAAACGCTTCCGGATCGGGCCATCCTCCAAGAGCCGGAGGAGAATCTTATTGCGGGGAACCCCTTGCTTGACGCAGAGCATTTTCTCCAGAGCCGATTCCCAATCGCCTTCCTCCCCTTTATCGATCTCCGCTTTTGCTTCGGAAATCAAACGGTTGCAAAGTTGATTCTGCTGCTTGACCAGTTGCTCGATATTGGGCTTGAGGTCGATAAATGGCTGCGAGGAATCATCCGCTACCGGGCCGGAAATAATCAACGGAGTCCGCGCTTCGTCGATCAACACCGAATCCACTTCATCAACAATACAGAAGAAGTGATCGCTTTGGACCAACGCATCCTTATGCATGGCCATCCCGTTGTCGCGCAGATAGTCAAAGCCGAACTCACTCGCCGTGCCGTAGGTAATGTCGCAGTTGTAGGCCGCACGCTTCTCCTCCGAGGTCATCTGGTGAGCCCCCTTGATCACGCCGACGGTCAATCCGAGAAAGCGGTAAAGGTGTCCCATCCATTCAGCGTCACGCTGGGCAAGGTATTCATTGACGGTAACCAACTGGCAATTCCGGCCGCTCAGTGAGTTTAAGTACAATGGCAGGGTAGCCACCAGCGTCTTCCCTTCACCGGTCTGCATTTCCGCGATGGATTTCCGGTGCAGAGCCATCCCACCAATCAACTGCACATCATAATGCACCATGTTCCAGACATCGGTCGTCCCCACATACTCGATCGTCTGTCCGCAGAGACGGCGGGCGGCATTTTTCACCGTGGCAAAGGCCTCCGGCAAGAGATCATCCAGGGACTCACCGTCCTTGAAGCGCTGACGGAATTCATCGGTCTTGGCTTTCAACTGCTCATCGCTGAGCGACTGATAGGACTCCTCGAGTTCGTTGATCTTTGCCACCAGAGGCATGCACTGGCGGTAAAACTTCTTGTAGTGGCGTCCGGAGAAGCGCTTGAAAAAATTACCAATCATGGCTGCAGAATAGTCTTGATCGAGGACAACAGATCCCAGCGGAAGTGTTCGGCACCTCCGTAAGGGGTTTGACTCGATATCGATAGAATTCGCTCATGGCGAAAAGCGTCCAATTCACTGTCAGAGGCGACTCTTGGCAAGCCTTCTCATGAAAACCTCCGGGAATCGGGGGAGGGAATCAAGATCGGCATCCCAGAGGAATGATCCGGAGGCCGGAAGACACGGTAGCCCATTTCATTCAGCGTTTGCCTGGGCCAGCCCGACACCTGTTCTCCTGAACCTTCAATTTTGACCAGCCCGCCCGGGGTAGTATCCTGCCTCCGCCCCCACCGATGTGGTTAAAAATTGAGCCACCCCCGGAATCCGAAGGTGGCTCTTTTTGGGAAAGAATGCTGCGGAGTCCGCTTACTTCAGCTTGTCGTAAGCACCATCCATGATCTTGTTGACGACCAGATAGCTGATGCTGAAGTCCTTTGTTGCCTGATTCTTGGAGACCCCACCCTTGACTGCGGCCCGCACCTTGTCACGCAACTCGGCGGTTACCTTGGTGCGCTTGCGACGCCCCTTGAGCGCAGCCGGGGAGGCGGCGGTCGGAACAGTGCGGACATTATATTTATCCATCAGGGCAGCAATCAGGCTGCGCGGAGTGGCAAAACCGGATTTTTGGAAAAGCTCTTCCAGCTTTTTATCTTCTTTTTCTTTTTCCTTGAGTTGAAGCTCAAGCGCCTTGCGTTGTTCGAGCAGTTGAGCCTGCTTCTTTTCAAGTTCTTTTAATGCGTTTTGGATTTCACTCATAATTATGGAGGTTGGTTCAAAGTAAACGATCAAAGCTCACCATTTATTGTAAACAGTCAAGAATGAATCCTAACAATAATACATTGTACAGTGTTTTAACAAACCATTAGGGCGGTTCATTAAAGCCGTGGATTGAGGGTGTGAACGTTACTGTTCGCCGTTTCGATAACGGGCGATCCACTCATCCTTCCAGCACCCAAAATCGCCCGCTTCGAGGTGTTCCCTCGCCTGTCGCATCAAATCGAGAAAAAACGCAATATTATGAATAGAGAGCAGGGTCATCCCCAGCATTTCACCTGCCATGAACAGATGCCGCAGGTAGGCCCTCGAAAAGTGGCGGCAGGTGTAACTGGTCTCAAAACCCTCAATCAGCGGGCGATCATCTTCGCGAAAACGGTTGTTTTTAAGGTTCATTCGTCCCCAGGGGGTATAGGCTACTCCATGCCGGGCCTCCCGGGTAGGCATGACGCAGTCAAACATGTCAGCCCCCCGGGCGATAAACTCCAGTAGTTGCGGAGGTGTTCCCACCCCCATCACATAGCGGGCTTTTTCCGGCGGAAGGATTCCGGCGGAGACCTCCACCTGCTCGATCATCTCCGCCTCGCTCTCCCCCACGCTGACCCCCCCGATGGCATATCCGGGGTAATCCAGCTCAATCAAAGCCTGCGTGCACTCCGTCCGTAAATCCGCGAAGCGTCCCCCTTGAACAATGGCAAAGACCTGTCGGCCACCGGAGAGCATCCCTTTACTATCGGCAATTTCCCGGCAGTCCCGTGCCCACAAAAGGGTTCGCCGCACCGCTTCCGCAGCCTCGGCCCGTTCACACCCCGCAGGAGGACACACATCTATGACCATGGCGATGTCCGAACCCAGATTGTCCTGAATCCGCATCACCTCCTCCGGACCGAGAAACACTTTCTTGCCATCCAGATGCGAACGGAATTCAACCCCGGCATCGGTGATTTTCCGACGCTCGGAAAGGCTGAAGACCTGAAAACCGCCGCTATCCGTCAGGATAGGTCCCTTCCAGGCCATGAAATGATGCAGTCCTCCCCGCTCCCGGATCAGTTCCGAGCCGGGCCGGAGGTTGAGGTGGTAGGTATTGCCAAGGATGATCTGAGCCCCCGCTTCCTCCACCTGATGCGGCGTCAGCCCTTTGACTGTGCCCTGCGTTCCCACCGGCATGAAGACAGGGGTTTCAATCACCCCGTGCGCCGTGACCATCCTTCCCCGACGGGCTCGGCTGGCAGGGTCGGTTTGCAAAACTTGAAATGAGGCATCCATCCTTCTACTGCGGACGATTGATGAGCAGCGTCTGGCGGCAAGCCTTTTCCCTTGGCTTGACGCAGTGCCGAAGCCTGCCAACCTCTGCAGCTTCCATGTTGCTCGTAATCGACAACTTTGACTCCTTCACCTTCAACCTCGTGCAATACTTCGGTCAGCTCGGGGTTGAGCAGCGTGTCCTGCGCAATGACGAGATCGACGGTGATGGGGCGATTGCCCTCAAGCCGGAGCGCATTCTGCTTTCCCCCGGTCCCTGCAGCCCGTCTGAAGCCGGATGCTCACTGGATGTAGTGCGGGCTGCGGCAGAGCACCGCATTCCGCTGTTTGGGGTCTGTCTCGGCCACCAGAGCATCGGCCAGTATTTCGGAGGAAAGGTCATCCGCGCCGATCGTTTGATGCATGGGAAGACATCACCCATTCTGCATGACGGAAGGGAACTCTTCGCCGGGATGCCCACCCCCTTCACGGCCACCCGCTATCATTCGCTCATGGTCGAGCGCTCCACCCTCCCCGATTGCCTCGAAATCACGGCGGAGACCGCCGAGGGCGAAATCATGGGGCTGCGCCACCGGGAACTGCCGATCTGGGGAGTGCAGTTCCATCCCGAGTCCATTGCCACCGATAACGGCATCCAACTGCTGCGCAACTTTCTTGGTTTGCCCCAAGTCCCTTGAGACAGGCGGCAAAAGGGATACCAAATATCTGAACCGCTGGGAATGTGCCGGTTTCCGGAAGACGAAAGACAGCATTCAGAAGTTCCGCTTTTCCCCAGCGTGTCCCTGCTCAGCAGCCCGCCAAGCCTGTTCCAGTTTGGATTTGACGCCGATTCTAAGTCCCGCCTAGCTGGAGAGATAGAGAATTTCCCATGCAATGCCCCCGATGCAGTGAACGCGATACGCGCGTAATCGATTCCCGAGTTTCCAAAGACGGACTCGCCATTCGCAGGCGCAGGCATTGTCAACAGTGCGGCTACCGCTTCACCACTGCAGAGGAAATCGTCCGCGAGGGGCTCTACGTATTGAAGAACGATTCCCGCCGGGAAGAGTTTGACCGAAATAAGATTCTGGCCGGGCTGAAGCGTGCCTGTGAAAAGCGGCCGATTGATATAGAGCAAATCGACATGATGGTTTCGGACGTGACCGCCGCCCTCGAAAGTGAATTTGATAATGTGATTCCCACCAAAGCTATTGGTGAGCGCATTATGAACAAGCTGAAGTCGATTGATAAGATCGCCTATGTGCGTTTCGCCAGCGTATATAAAGACTTCCGCGATATCGATGAACTTGCCAAAGAAATATCCGACCTCAAGCAAGAGCACGACGGTTAGGTCGAGAGAGGATCTCGCCAAACTGCATTGTGTCTTGAAACTTTTCGGAGAACACACGGGCGACGATCCCTATCTTGTGCAGCACATTAAAGAGGCCATCGATGCTTCCCTGGTCGAGGAGTCCGGAGTCGATGATGGCATTGAAACCTTTGCAGAGGCTGCGCTCCGTCTGGTCGCCACCCAGCCTGGGGTCGTTTCCAGTTACGGCTTACACCACCTCGATCTGCGGGGCCGGGGATTTGATCCGCTCTTTATCCGGCAGGACCTTCTGGCAGGCTTGCGAAAGGTTGCCGGTTACCGTTCCGCCCTCATTGTCGTGACTGGCCTGCGTGAGTCCATCGTCGGTAAAGGAGGCTATTTTACCCGCAAAAAGCGCGGCCAACTGGAAGAAGCCACCCGTTACATCGATGAGCTTGCCGCCCAATGGACGACTGAGCAGACTGAACTGAGCATTTTATACGTTTAACTTTTTCCAAACCCTTTGACCATGGCTGAACTGACCCTCTTCCAACGTATCATGGCGGGAGAAATCCCCGCTCATTTTCTCCACAAGGACGATCACTGCGTGGCCTTTCACGACATCCAGCCTCAGGCCCCTACCCATGTGCTGGTCGTTCCCCGCAAACCGATACCCCGTCTGGCCGAAGCAATGAACGAGGATGAGCAGGTCCTCGGACACCTCCTCATTGTCGCACGTAAACTGGCCACCGATCTCAATCTCAAGGGAGGCTTCCGCATCGTCATCAACAACGGCCCCGACGGTGGAGAAAGTGTTCCCCACCTCCACGTCCACTTACTGGGAGGCAGACCTCTGGAATGGCCTCCGGGATGATCTCATGAGTTCTCCTGAAGAAACCTCCGCATTTTCCCAACCCGACCATCCCCGCGTTTACCTGATCGCCGTGCAATCCCTCGACGGCTTTATGACCGAGGGGGATCGCCCCGGCACGGCCTTCGCCTCACCCGCCGACCAGAAATGGTTCTCCCAGGCTCTCAGGCAGATGGATGCTCTGGTGATGGGAGCCGGAACTTATCTCGCGAGCCGCAATAAGATCCGCTCCGGGCTCACCCCGGATCGCCCCCGCTTCGTCTGCACGCGCGATCCGCAAAAGTTCGCGGCTGAAGAAGTTGCGGATGCGCTCATTTTCACTCGTGCCAACCCCGCCGATCTGATCGCCTCCATTGCCCATTCCGGGAGGCGCAAAGTTGCCTTACTCGGAGGTGGCGAAACCAACGCCCGCTTCCTTCATAGCGGATGTGTCGATGAACTCTGGATTACGGTCGAACCTTTCCTTTTCGGTAGTGGTGTCCCTTTGGCACCCGATTGTCCCACGGTCCCTCTTCAATTGATCTCGACTGAATCCCTCGGTGCCGAATCTCTCCTGCTGAAATATCGAGTTGGGCGGGAAGACTAATACTCTCATCATCCAAGTGTCCGCAACGGTATAGGTCCGGCTAACCGCAGGCCACCCGTTCTTGTCTGCAAGTGTCTACCTCTGTTATTATTCCGAAATAAAAAAGGTTCTCATGAGGCGGCGTATTTGACTGAGGGGTGATGAAAGAAAGCGGCGACAAGTTCGGGCATGGCACGCATCAGCGTCATGGTGACATGAACGGCGTGATCGAGGAGATTCTTGAAGATTGGCGGTCCTTCTTTGGTCACGGTTTGTTTGAGGTGATTGTTGAGGTATGGCTTCGCGCCTCGCTTGAGTGTCGTCGCGTAGCTCCTCGGAACGTCGGGGTTGAGTGATCCGGCTCCTTGCGGACCGGGGGTGTCGACCTCCGGTCTCGAATCCGGGCTGTAGGCGGGCAATAGACCAGTTCAATTCGGTTTTGATGTTGCTTGAGCCATTCTTTGACTGATCGGCTGTGGTGGACTCTGAGATTATCGACAATCAGGATGACCTTACGTTTGCGGTATTTGATCAACTGGCTCAGGAAGCGAATGAAGATCTCCGCATTGAGTGGATCTTTCAACGCCATCCATCGCATCTTGCCCTGATTGTTGATCGCGCTGATCAGGTGTTTTATCGCACATCAACTTCTGCACCTCTTGTTCCTGCGACTGGGTCAACTGGGCGTGAACCTCCGCTTTGCGACCTCGCTTGCCTTTCTGCAGCGAAGACCAGCCTCCAGACTGATACTTTTTCAACCAATTGCCCACCGCTCGGCGGGAGACTCCAAGCAGATCGGCCACATCCTGCTGGATCATGCCCTTGTTCAGCAACTTGATGGCTTGGCGGCGCAGCTCTTCCTGCGCCGCCGCTTTCAGTGTTCTGGCATCTCTTTCTTCCATCCCAATCAACATGCAGGTTAAATGTCGAAATGAGAACTATTTGTGTTTTTAGTTAATAATGAGTGAGCACTCGATCGAACATGAAACGCTGTTCATTCGGGGGGAAGGTCATGGATTCGCGAATTTGAGTAATAAAATCCGCCTGTATTCCGAGATTGAAGCCTTCCTCAAACAACACCTGAAATAGTCCGCACGCTCCCCATCGTTACCTCCGGATGCATTCGACGGTCCCGTTGGGATTACGGGCCACCCAGCGGCGCAGTTCCATAAGCATGAGCAGGGAATGAACCCGGGCGGGTGGCAATCCACTGCGTTCGCAAATCTGGTCTGGATGGAGGGACGCTCCTTTCAGCAACTGCAGGATGGATTCTAACTCCGGACTCTCCACACCCGATGAAGTTCTGGCGACTTCATCCCGATCCGTTTCTGTGTCAGTTATTCCATTACATTCGACCTGCAGAGGCAATTCCAACTGCATAAAACGAAGCTCATCGAGAATGTCCTCAACCGAACGGACCAGTGAGGCACCGTCGCGAATCAGCTCCAGGCAGCCCATGGATTCCGGTTGATCGATCCGCCCGGGAACGACGAAGACAATACGGTTTTGCTCCATTGCGAAGCGTGCGGTGATCAGACTGCCGCCACGGGCAGCCGTCTCCACCACCAGGGTGGCATGAGACATGCCGGAGACAATCCGGTTGCGCTGGGGGAAGGTCTGACGATCCGCCTGCCTTCCCAGATAAAATTCAGAGAGGATGGCTCCTTTCGCATCAAGTTCCGCAAAGAGCTTCCGGTTTTGCGGCGGGTAGAGCCGGTCAATCCCATTGCCCAGCACCGCGATAGTCTTCCCTCCCGCATCGAGAGCGGCCTGATGTGCCTCCGTATCAATGCCCAGAGCCAGTCCACTGACAATGGTAAATCCCGCCCGGACCAGTCCGGACACCAACTGCCGGGTCACCTTGCGTCCGTATTGGGTTGCGTGGCGGGTCCCGACCACGGCGATGGCCGGTCCCTTGAGCAGAAGTGGTCCGCGCTGATAAATCCCCAGCGGCGCATCGACCAGACGGGTGAGCAACTCCGGATATCCGGGGTCTCCTTCCACCCAGTAGCGGCCTCCCATTTCAGCAAGTTGCTTTTCCTCTTTTTCCAGATCAAAATGCCGTTCCCACTCGCGCAGGGACGCAGAACGCCTGGCCCCCAGCAGTTCGCGCAGTTCAGGTTCACCGAGCGAAAAAAGTGCTGCCGCAGAGCACCCGGCATTTTCCTGTGCCCGCCGCACCGTGATTGGGCCGAAATCCGGCAGGGCACTCAAAATCATCAGGGCCTGCCGTTCATTCAGGCCCCCTCGACTGTAGTCTGACATGTTAAGATTCCTCCAGCTAACGTAAGGCAGTTGACAGAAAATCCAGCAAATCCGTAGTCCGCACCGCAACCTCCCCTTTTTCCCTGGCGAGGGCATCCGCCGCCGCGCCATGCCATACCACCGCTTCCGCCGCAGCCAGCAATGGATCTCCACTCCGTTGAGCCAGCCGGGTCGCCAGTATCCCGGAAAGGATATCCCCTGAGCCGCCACGAGCCAGAACAGGGTTTCCCGCCTGCACAACGATGACTCTGCGGCCATCAGTGATGCGTGTCACCGGTCCTTTGAGCACCGTGATCACGCCATATTTCCGGCAAAAGACCTGCAGCTCGCCATCAGTAGGTTCCCGATGAGAGGGTTTACCAGTCAATCGGGCGAACTCACCGTAGTGAGGGGTCAATACAACCGGCCCCGAATCCTCAAGTCTTTGATTCAACCCTTCCAAAACTTCCGGGTAAAGAGCTCCTGCATCCAACACCACAGGACAGGTAAAACGAGTGAGGCATTCGCTCACAAAATCGAAATTCTCCTGGTTGACCGCCAAGCCCGGCCCGATAAGAAGGGAATCCACTTCACCTGTCCCCGGTGAAAGGATTTCTACTCCATTGATGGAAAGGCGTCCATCCGGGTCCGCAGGCAATGATAACCACATCACCTCTGGCGCGGATGCCGCCAACGACCGGGGGATGGAATCCGGGACAAGCGCTGTGACCAGACCGCCTCCAGACTTCACTCCAGCCATCGCTGCCATCAGAATCGCCCCAGGCAAACGAGGTGAGCCCCCCAGCATGAAAATGCGCCCGAAACGCCGCTTGTAACTGCACACCGGACGCAGTTCACCCATCGGCTTCAATAAATTTGCGGTGGGATGTAGAGGCACATCATCCGCTTCAAGGGCGTCTTCATGCTCAAAAAAACCGAGATCGAGAAAACGGCTTCTCCCTATGCATGCCCGTTGCTCCGCTTGAAAAAGCGGCGACTTGGCGATGCCCGTGGCATAGGTGACATCAGCCACAAAGGGTTCCGGATCCGATACATCCCCGATCCCGCTGGGCAAATCGACGGCGACTTTAAATCCCAGCTTTACGACATGCGCACGGCACCAGCGCACACATTCTCCGATCGCCCCTTTCAACGGTGGACGAAACTGCGCGCCGAGCATTCCATCCAGGGTAAGATCAAAAGGCTGCTCAGCCGCGATTTGAGCCAACTGCGGCAGAGAAGCGACCATCTCGAGTCTGTCCCGCACGGCAGGATCCTTTCGCAAAGCCTGAAACGCCCGCAGTGTCATCGGACGAAACGCTTCTGTTCCCATGATCGGGTAAAGATAAATCCGCAGCGAAGACAACGCCCGCCCCAGCACCCCAGCAGCGATCAGGGCATCCCCGGCATTGTGCCCCTTGCCCACAAGAACGAGGCATCGCGGATGCCTTGGCCAAGGCCGCAGCCAGGAGAAATCCCGCAGAACCGATTCGCCGAGGGCCGTTCCTGCCGCCGACATCGCCTTCCAAACAGCAGCATCCGAAGTCAGCAACTGCTGCTCCAGATACATGGCGTCGCGACATGAAAGTATGGGCACAAAGGCACGCATGCGTTCAAGAGCATCTCCAATCAATTGGATTTGGCAAAAGAGAAATGAACCTACTTCACGATCAGCGCGACGGCATGTCCGTAATTCTCCGTGTGGCTGAGGGTGATGAGGACATCCCGTCCCCCCACCTGTCGGAGCAGCTCCTGCCCTTTTTCATCAAGGCGGATTAAAGGCTGCTCACGTTCTCCTTTGATCACCTCAATCGACTTCCAGCCCAGCTCGGCCCCGATTCCAGTGGTAAACGCCTTGGAAACCGCCTCCTTGGCAGCGAAGCGGGCGGCCAGATGGGGAATGGGATTACGCATCTGCAGGCAATAGGCCCGCTCCTGTTCGGTAAACACCCGCTGGAGGAAGCGTGCTTCCTGCCGCTCAAACACTCTTGCCACGCGACTGCATTCGATGAGGTCTGCCCCCAGTCCAATAACCTGACCACCTTCCGGAAGCACTATCTTCATAGGAGGCCAGGATTCATCAGCTTTTTCATCGTCTGAACCGCTTCCCGCACTCCCTCGAACAAAGCACGGCTGATAATGGAGTGGCCAATATTCATTTCATGGATGCCGGGGATCGCCCGCATTTCGAGGATGTTGACGTAATTGATGCCATGCCCGAGGTTTACCTTGAGGCCGATAGCCCGGGCGCGGGCAGCTCCTTCGCGAAGGTGTTTCAACTCACGCTGGCGGCCTGCCGGATCATAGTAAGCATTGGCATAAGCACCCGTATGTAATTCAACAAACGGAGCACCCAGTTCAGCCGCCAGATCAATCTGGGCCGGCTCTGGATCGATAAAAAGGCTGACCTGTGTTCCCGTATCCTTGAGGGTTTCGATCACCGCCGCAACCCGCTGGCGGTTCCCCACTACATCGAGGCCGCCCTCGGTGGTGACTTCCTCCCGCTTCTCCGGAACTACACAGACCGCAGCTGGTTTGATCCGGAGGGCAAAGGTAATCATCTCGTCGGTCGCGGCCATCTCCATGTTCAGAGGAACCTGCAGGCATTGGCGGAGGATTTCGACATCTTCCCGCCGGATATGCCTTTCATCCTCCCGTGGATGCACCGTAATGCCGTCGGCTCCAGCCCGTTCCGCCGCAAGGGCAAAGGCCAGAGGGTCCGGCTCGACGATTTCACCACGTCGACGATCCGCCCGCCGGTAGCGGGCTTCACGCACCGTCGCACAGTGGTCAATATTCACTCCGAGCAGGATTCCTTGATTTTGATTCATGATGAAGCAAACAGCATTCCTCAGGCCGAAAAGAATTTCAAATGCGAAGTGTGCTTCCTTCAGCACACCTCGCGCACGGTCGGGAGTTTCAGCTTACGCAGGAAAAGCCGTCTATGCTGCGGGCAGGCTCCCCGCTGCTGCAGGGCTTCCCGATGCGACACCGTCCCATACCCTTTGTGCACAGAAAAGCCATAGCCCTCCCATTGCGCATCCAGATCGCTCATCAGTTGATCCCGTTTCACCTTTGCGAGAATGGAAGCAAGAGCGATCACGAAGCTGCTGGCATCTCCTTTCACCAAAGCCATGTGTCCGTAGGGAAATGGGCGCAGTGGTCGACCATCGACCAGTATCCGGACGTTCGGAGCACGGTTGTCAGACACTGAAGCAAACAAATCCCTTTGCGGGGACATCGAGGAAGGAGCCGGCAGCCTTATGTTGTCGGGACAAGCCGATTCAAGCGCCCGCTGCATCGCCAATCGGGTGGCTCCCAGAATGTTGCCACGCTCAATCTCCTCCACCGATCCTGAACCGGTGGCGGCATGGATCCAGCCTGCCTCACAGGCCTCATCGATCATCGCGGCAAACCCCTCCCTCACTCGGGCTGGAAGCTGCTTGGAATCGTTGACGCGGGCCCATTGGGTTTCGCTTCGGACGTACTCCAGAAAAACCCGGTTGAGAATAACTGCCCCGGCCACAACCGGCCCCGCCAATGCACCCCGTCCGGCCTCATCCACTCCAACCAGCCATTCGGTCGTTTCGCAGTGCTTGAGGTCGTGGGCAATCAAATCCGGCATGCGTCAAGAGGAGGCTTCAGTAACGTTTGAACTTGGGCTTCTCTGGAACCGGTAAATCGAGGATCTCGTAAGCCGTCTTGAAATGCACCTTGGCAAAATCCTTCAGACGATGGGGCCCGAGCTTGGCAACCAGAGCCTTCCCTTGCTCCCGCACCGCTGCGCTGGCTCCTTTCTTCAACTCTTCACCGAACTCCTTACTCAGCTTGTGGATCTGACGAACAAATTCCGCCCGGGCGCAAATCGATGCGGCGGCCACCACCGGATCACTCTCAGCTTTGGTCCGCATCCGCAAATCGAAATCGACCCCGTCTTTTTTCAACTGCTGCTGGGTCAAGGGGGCCTTGCTGAACTGGTCAAGCAGCCCCCACTCCACGGGTTCCCCCTTCCACTCGGCCAGTGCTCCTTGCAGGGAACGGCTGTGATACCAGGCGAGCAACTTGTTCAGATTGGCATTGGGCTTGGACATCAGCTCATTGTAGCGGGCCATTCCAGCAAAGGTCTTTTTCACTACCACCCCCTTGGTTCCGAGAATGATTTTTTCCAGAACCAGAATTTGCTTATCGCCCATGCTCTTGGAGTCCTTGACCCCCTTCTCCCGCCATTTCCGGACCATGTCCCCATTGGCGATGACGCAACAGGAAACCAGGGGCCCAAAGACATCACCCTTCCCCGCCTCATCCAAACCGGCATGGGTCTCAAACCATTCCGGATTATGAAACTCCTCATACCCCAGTTGCGGGCTGCCAGTGACTTCCGTTTCCAGCACGTTTTGCACAAATCCTTCCGTGCCTTTTCCCTGTATCACCACCTTGCCGCTTTTGTAGGCCACGATATTGACCCCTTCCCGCTCCGACTTGAAGGCAAAGCGCGAATAATCGACGTGATAGAAAGCATATAGCCTCCGATCACAGACTTCCTCCAGCTTATCCATCTGCGCTTCATCCAGCTTGATGGTATACAGGGTCAGTGCTTTGGGACCTTCCTCCTCTTTTTTCTTGGGCATATCCGTCAATAAGGCAGAAAAGAGGGCACTTTGTCAGACCGAAAATCCACTTTCCACGCAAAGACCCATCCCCCGCTGCGAAAAGCTCTTCGCAGCTGGTATCTGGCCCATGCTCGCCCCCTGCCCTGGCGCACCGAACCTTCACTCTACCGCACGGTGGTTTCCGAGTTCATGTGCCAGCAAACCCAGATCGATACCGTCCTGCCCTACTTCGAGCGCTGGATGCAATCCTTTCCCGATTTCGCCACACTCGCCCGGGCAGAGGAAAGCAGCGTGCTCAAGCATTGGGAAGGCCTCGGCTACTACAGCCGCGCCCGTAACCTCCACAAGCTCGCACGCGCCCTGGTCCTGCTCCCCTCACTTCCGCAAAAACCAGCCGAGTGGCAACAACTGCCCGGAGTCGGGCCTTACACTGCCGCCGCCATCAGCAGTATTTCCTGCCATTATCCGGCCGCTGTCGTGGATGGAAACGTCATCCGTGTGCTGGCCAGACTGACCGCAGAGCAGACCCCGATCAAAAGCTCTTCCGAGGCCATCAAACGCTTCCAGCCACTCGCCGACGCCTTTCTCGACCCCGACCATCCCGGTGACCACAATCAGGCTTTGATGGAGCTGGGGGCCACTGTCTGCCTGAAAGCACGCCCGCTCTGCCTGCTCTGTCCCCTGCGGGAAGCCTGCGCCGCCGTGCAGACAGACCAGCCGGAGGCCTTCCCCGTCATCGTCCGCCGTCCGACAGAGAAAGTCACCATTGCCCGCCTCTTCGCAGTATGGAACGGGAACATTCTCTTCCAGCGGGCCGCCCGCCATTCCCGACGTCTGGCTGATCTCTGTGAACTGCCCCGGGCGGAAGATTTCCCCTTATCGCAACGGGGAGAGGTCCTGTTCACCGGACAAAGAGGCATCAGCCATCAACGCATCACCGAACCGATCCACCGTGCGGTTAGTCCGGAAAACTGTATCCAATCCTTTAATACAGAAACCGACGGCCTTTTCTGGCACCCCATTGTGGAACTGGATGCCATTACGCTTTCCGGCCCGCACCGCAAATGGATCCGCCAACTCCTCACTCAACCTTGAGGTGAGCCCGCGCAAAGTCCCGCGACTGAATCACCTCTTCCGGAGTCAGGCGGGGGCTTAACTCCAGCACTGCGATATGTTCCGGGAGCAGGTATCCGCCCACCATGGCCCAATCAATGACCCCAGTGCCCAAGGGCTGATGGTCCCGGTCGGCCTCCGAAACATCGTGGAGATGAAACCCGAAAAGACGCTCTTTATTCTCCTCCAGCAGTTCACGGTGCGGAAAGAGTCCCAGCCGGTCCTTCAGCTCCGCATGCCCGGCATCATGCCAGTAGCCAATCCAATCCGGCTCCTCCAGCTCCGCCAGTAAACCACGCATCTCGGATTCCAGCGGCAACTCACTGAAACCCTCACGGTTCTCCATCCCTAGGCGCACTCCTTTGTCTCTGGCCGCCGGAAGCACCGAGCGGATCGACTCAATCAATTGTCGGCGATATTTTCCCTGACGCCGTCGCACTCGATTCAGCTGACGGTTACACACCTTGAGGAACCGGGCATCCGTCTTCCGTTCCTCCGCCTCAAGCTTCTGCGCTTCGGCTTCCACCAAACGGTCCGGATGACGCCACCAGAAAGGCACACTGCCTGAATGCACCACCATCAAGGAAGCCCTCACTCTCTGGGCAAAATCGATCGTCTTGAGGGTATTGCGGTACCAAAGCGCCTGTTCATGCCCATGAACGGCCGAAGGCTGATACAGATTGGGAGCCGCGTGGGTAACCCCGGTCGGGAGGGGACAGAAATTATGAACGCTGGAGATTTCCACCAAGCCTTCATCCACCGCCCGCAAGATCCCCGGCACCAGACTGATGCGGATTCCGTGCGACAACTCTACCCGCGTAAAGCCCAAATCGGCCAACTCGCACAGCATCGCATACCCATCCTCATGGCGATGGGAATTCCAGCAGCTGGATACCGAGAGTTTCATTTTGACCCAGCGTTGCCAGAGTATGGACAACAGCAAGGGTAAACCGTTGGAGACTACCAACACGGCACCAGAAGATCTCAGGCGGCGCAGGGGTGCACCGCCCTACCTTGGATCGGATCAACGGCACACCGGCACCGACCTGCCCTGAGCCTGTCGAAGGACCACCGGCCTGCCCTGAGCCTGTCGAAGGACCACCGGCGCTTCGCGCCAACTACCCCAACGGGGTTCTGCCCCAAAGCGAAGGGTTGGCCGCAGGCCTACCCTGGGACAAAGAACCCCTCCAGCCCCAACCCTGAAGGGGTTGTGCCGATTCACATGGAATAGTGCGTTCGGAAGGTGTTTGGAACCCGATATTTTAGGCGCCCCGGCAACGCCGACGACCCCGTCGGCACCTTTGCGCTCTCTGCGCTCTTTCGTGGCAATACTTCTGCTCATAACCCGCCGATTTCAGCCGCAATAGAACTCAGAGAACACAAAAGGAAAAGCGAACAGAGCGCGTCCCTCCAAGGACTCGGATGCACAAACCAACCCATCCAAATCGCTATCGCTATCGGGATCGCCATCGAAGGCATTGAACGCCGAACCTTCAGGCGGCGCAGGGACGCACCGCCCTACCTTGGATCGGGCCAACGACCTCCGCCACACCGACTACGGGCGCAACGCGCCGTGCACCGCGTACACGCAGCAGGGTCGGCCACCCGAAGGCAGCCGACCCTGTGTAAATTCTTTGAGCGGGACCGCTTAGCGGTTTTCGTAGCGAGCGCGCAGCATCGCGGAGAAAGCCTGGACCTTGTTCTTGCGACGCTTGGTCTCACTGGGCTTCTCGTAGTAGCGCTTGGCGCGGACATCGCGGATGACGCCTTCGCGGTCCAGCTTCTTCTTCAAGCGACGAAGCGCGCGTTCGATGGGCTCGCCCTTACGGATGGTGACTTCAACTGACATGCAATTCAGGTTTGTTAGTAGGCCGTTTAAATATGGGAAAACGATAAAACTAGGTGAAGAGAATCGACTGCGTCAAATGCTTTCATGCAGTGAAACGCATTTTTCCACGGATTATCCCTCTCCCGGATCGATCTTAAAACTTCAAGGAAGCGTTCTCGAATTTACAATGCGGGCAAGGCACCGTTTCTGTGCGGGCAAGGCTGCTGTAGAGTTTTCCACAGCGCACACAGTGAAAGGAGCGGCGATGACGCTGGGCATCAAAATAACGCTTATCTCTCCGGTCATAGTAAAACCACAATCCAAAAAAGAAAAGTAACCCGATCACCACAAAACCCGTGATCGCTGCATTGAGAGATATTTCCAACATAATTAGGGGAAACCCACTGATTGGAGCAAAATAAATGTAAAGTGTCCAGCCAGAGTTCGGTCATCGCGAAGCGAACCCTTCTCCCTGGAAAGCGCCTTGGTGGCAGAACCTTTGAGCAGAATGCGCATGATATGTCCTGTTAATAAATTCATCCTTCCCACTTACTCAACTTCGATAGCCGATGTGAAAGATTTTTGACACCCCTTCATCCGCTTATCTTCATGAGGGCACCGGACGAAGTTGCTTTTTCTTCTCCACGGAAGGGATAGTGACCGCCTGATTCCGACTTCTCCAAAAAAAGCCCCGTGATTGAGAAAACCACGGGGCGGAAATGGATGGATCGAACGAAGAACGCTCAGCTCAAGCCTTTTCTTCGGTCTGCTCGGGAGCAGCTTCGGAGGCACTGGCCTCAGCTTCGGCTGGAACTTCCTCTGCAGCGGCTTCTTCAACCACCTCTTCAGCAGCTTGCTCGGAGGCCGCCTTGACTTTCTTGGCTGAAGCAGGCTTGCGCTTTTTGCCGTAGCCTTCATCGGAAGCGGGAATGAGCTGGATCACAGCCATCTCGGCGGCGTCTCCAGTTCGGGTGCCCAGCTTGTAAATCCGGGTGTAGCCACCCGGGCGCTCCATGAATTCGGAAACCTTCTCGTCGAAAAGGGTCTTCACGATTGCCTTGTCCCGCACCTTGGCGATGGCGAGACGGCGCAGGAAAAGCGCTCTTTCAGGAGTGGAGGTCTGGGCCCGCTTGGCCAGCGTAATGATCTTTTCCACGTAAGGGCGAAGTGCCTTTGCCTTGGGCAAGGTGGTCTTGATCTGGTCGTGCTTAAGAAGCGCCTGCGCCATGTTGGCCATAAGGGCCTGGCGGTGTTCTTTCTTTCGGCCAAGTTGGTGACGGTGTTTTAAGTGACGCATCTAAAAAAGGATGGAAGGTTGAAAGATATGAATGGTGGAACGGCTTCGCTTAGAACTCGCTGCGGCTGTCGAGCAGGCGCTCGTCAATCTTCATCCCGAGGCTGAGTCCGAGTTGCTCAAGTTTGGCCTTGATCTCGTTGAGCGACTTCTTGCCGAAGTTCCGGTACTTGAGCATTTCCTGCTCAGTCTTCATGGAAAGTTCACCCACCGTGGTGATGTTGGCATTGTTGAGGCAGTTGGCAGCACGCACCGAAAGCTCGATTTCGTTCACCGACATATTGAGCAGCTTGCGGAGTTTGTTTTGCTCTTCACTGACTTCTGTCTTCGAATCTTCGAACTCGATGCTTTCCTCACTCACTTCGTCGAAGACATCGAGGTGGTGCTTCATGATGGAAGCAGCCTGCTTGATGCAGTCGTCCGGAGTGATGCGGCCATCCGTGGTGATTTCCAAAAGCAGCTTGTCGTAGTCCGTCATTTGACCCACCCGGGTATTTTCCACGGTGTATTTGACGAGACGAACTGGGCTGTAAAGGGTATCCACGGAGATCACGCCAATGGGCTGATCTTCGAGCTTGTTGTCTTCACCCGAAACGTATCCACGCCCCACCCGGATTTCGACTTCGGCGAGGAAGCGCTGTTCCTTGTCGAGGGTGCAGATGACCTGCTCGGGGTTGAGGATCTGGACGTTGGAGTCAGGCTGGATATCCCCTGCGGTGACGGCACCCTGGCGGGTCACGTCGATGAGCAGCTTGATCGGCTCACGTTTGTGGGAAACCACCAGAACCTTTTTCAGGTTGAGCACGATGTCGGTGACATCTTCGACAATTCCGTCGACGCTCTGAAACTCATGTTGGACCCCGTCAATCTTGATCGATGCGATGGCGGCACCTTCGATCGAGCTGAGAAGGATACGGCGCAGGCTGTTCCCAATGGTGTGGCCGTAGCCGGTTTCAAAGGGTTCAGCAATAAACTTGGCGTAAGTATCTGAAGCGCTCTCCTCTTCTTTGATGAGACGGTTGGGAAGTTGGAATTTACCGAGTCGGATGGCCATGGGTGATCTGCTGGATGAAGGGTGTTGTGCTGCGGGTGAGGCGAAGCCAAAGCTCAAGGCTTATCGGCTGTAGAACTCCACGATCGATTGGACATTGATACCGGTTTCGATTTCACCCGGCTCAGGCAGGCGATTGATCGTTGCGGTGAGAGTGTCTTCATTGCGGGAGATCCAGTTCGGAACAGTCCGCACGCGGGTGTCTTCAAGAGAGCGGGTTCCAAGCTGGCGGGAAGAGGTGGATTCGCGCACTTCGATGGTATCGCCGGCACTCACAGTGAAGCTCGGAATGTCCACCTTGCGTCCGTTGACCTTGATGTGACCGTGGGTCACGAACTGGCGGGCCATGCGACGGGTCTTGGCGAAACCAAGGTTGTAGATAACCGCATCGAGGCGACGTTCGAGGAGCTGGAGGAAGATGTCCCCGGTCACCCCACGGATCGCCTTGGCACGCTCGAAGGTGCGGCGGAATTGCTTTTCAGTCAGTCCGTAAAGGTAGCGCAGCTTCTGCTTTTCATTCAAACCAATCGAGTACTCGGATGATTTGCGACGCAGACGCGGGCCGTGCTGGCCAGGAGGGTGCGGCTTGCGATCCTGAGCCTTGCTCGGCGGGAAGATCGACATGCCAAAGCGGCGGTTAATGCGGGTCGTTGGGCCTGTGTATCGAGCCATGGGAAATGTGATTGCTTAAGTGTTTGGAACTGGGGCGACGAACGGATTAGACGCGGCGGCGCTTCTTCGGTCGGCATCCGTTATGCGGAACGGGGGTCGTATCAATGATACCCGTCACCGTCATACCGAGGGTCTGGATGGCACGGATCGCACTGTCACGGCCCATGCCCGGACCTTTGACCCGGACTTCGACCTCTTTCATGCCATGGGAGAGGGCGACACGACCGGCATCCTGAGTCACCACCTGCGCAGCATATGCCGTGCTCTTGCGGGAACCCCGGAAATTCATTTTACCGGCACTGGACCAGGAGATCACATTTCCTTTCTGATCACAGAAGGTAACCTTCGTGTTATTGAAGGTGGCGAGGATGTTGACAACGCCCTGGGTCACATTCTTGGAGCCCTTGGCCTTGCGGACATTGATGTCCACCTCACTCTTCAGAAGGTCGGCAGCGGTCGGCTGCGACGACTTCTTCTCTTCCTTCTCACCCGTGTCAGCGCCCTCCACATCAGCAGGGGCGGCGGCGGAGGTGTCTGTTTCCGCTGCGGCAGACTTAGCTTGCTGCTCTTTTTGTTCTTCTTCGCTCATGATTAAAAAATTCAGATATGGGGCTTACTTCTTTTTGCCGGCGACGGTCTTCACCTTGCCCTTGCGGGTGCGGGCATTGCACTTGGTCCGCTGACCCCGCACCGGCAGCCCCTTGCGGTGGCGGATGCCACGATAGGACTGAATGGCCTGGAGGCGCTTGAGATTTCCGGCGACTTCGCGGCGGAGGTCACCCTCGACCCGGAAGCCTTTTTGCACCACCAGCTCAGCGATGGTGTTGACCTCTTCCTCGCTCAGGGTATGGGCACGTCGATCCGGATCGATTCCGCTTTCCTTGCAGAGTTCTTCCGCAAGCGTCGGGCCGATGCCGTAAATATAACGCAATGAATAGGGAACTTTCTTATTCCCGGGGATGTCTACACCGAAGATACGTGGCATGATATTTCGAGCTGATTGATACTGAAAGTGAAGAATTTAGGTCGTTTGAAAAGTAGCGGAACAGAAAGCGCTGTTTTAGCGCGAAAAGGAGTTAGGCAACGCGTCTCTATGAGTGCTGTCAAGGGGAATTTCCGGAGAGGGGGGAGAAAGCCGGTTTCCCGGTTCCATTGTCAAAACCGGGCGTCATGGCTCCACTCCTCCGGAACGCTGGGATGGGCGCGGGGGCAAGCCCCCGTCCGGGGTGGTCAGAATCTCAGGATCTCCCTTCGTTACCAGAACCGTATGCTCAAAATGCGCAGCTGGCTTTCCGTCGGCCGTCCGGGCGGTCCAGCCATCGGAACCCATGACCACCCGGGGGGAGCCCAGCGTCACCATGGGTTCGATCGCCAGCGTCATGCCGGGACGTAGCCGGTCTCCGCGCTTGCGGGGGCCGAAATTGGGAATCTGCGGAGGTTCGTGCATCGTCCGCCCAACACCGTGTCCAACGAAATCCCGGACAATTCCAAACTTGTGGGAATTGATATGGGACTCCACCGCATGGGAGATAAAGCCGACCCGGTTTCCGGGGCGGGCCTGGTCAATCGCGAGATAGAGGGATTCTTCTGTCGCCTCCAACAGCCGTTGGACCTCCTCTGCAACCTGGCCGACCGGAATGGTCCGGGTATTATCCCCGATCCATCCGCGATAAATCAAACTGACATCGATGGAAATAGAGTCCCCTTCACGCAAAATGCGTTTGATGTCGGCAACTCCATGCACGATCTCTTCGTTGACCGAGAGACAAGTATGACAGGGATAACGAAGCGGGCCATTGCCGTAGTTGAAACACGCGCTGACAGCTCCGAAACCCTCGATCAGTTTCTTCCCTTCCTGGTCCAGGTCGTAGGTGTTCACACCGGGAGCGACCCAGTCACAGAGTTGAGCAAGCACGTTGGCGGCAATTTTGCCGGCTTCGCGCATCGCTTCAATCTGGGCTTGGGATTTAATCGGAATCATACTTCCGAACTCCGGCCGAATTGAGGTCCCGGACAAACAGCCGGGAGGCGTTGACACCCATTGCAAAGAACGTTCACAACACGAACCGAAAACGCGGTTTCAGTCCGGGTGGCGAATGCCTGATGATCAGGCATAGAAATAAAGGTTGAGTCCCCAGGCAACCACGCCTGCGACCAGCATCACAGCCAGCCAGCGCCAGGCCGGGGCGGTTTGGGCGATACCGGCGGTATCGACGATCTGACGGGTTCTACCCTGGCTGCGCCCCTTCAGGCGGCCCTTCTTGAGGAAACCGTCATAGTGGCGTTGCAGCAGGTAGGTTTCCACCTGGCGCAGGAAATCGAGCAACACACCGACGATAATGAGAAGACCGGTGCCGCCGAAGAACTGCGCGGCGAGGAAAGGAATATTCAGCGTGCCGTAGACGATGTTCGGGATAACGGCAATGATCACGAGGAAAATGGCACCGGCGAAAGTCAACCGGGTCATGGTGAAGTCGAGATACTTGGCGGTGGGCTCACCAGGACGGACCCCGGGAACATAGCCACCGTATTTTTTCAGATCATCGGCGATCTGAGTCGGTTTGAACATCACCGAAACCCAAAAGTAGCTGAAAAGGAAAATCAGGATACCGAAAATGATGTGATAGGAAAGGCGGCCGCCATGGAACCACATCCCGATAGTGTCCAGAATGCTGCCATACCAGGTATCGGTCCCGACCGCTCGCCCGGCCCAGCCGAACATGGTCACGAAGAACATCATGATGGCAGAGGCAAAAATGATCGGCATTACCCCGGAATAATTGACCTTCAGCGGAAGGAAACTGCTCTGGCCGCCGAATACTTTTCGCCCCACTACCCGTTTGGCGTACTGCACCGGTATTTTGCGGACAGCCTGCACCACCATGACGACACCCGCCACTACCAGGAAGAGGAAGGCAAACATGACGATGGCCATCTCCCAGCGCAGAAAGGCTTCTTCCCCGATAGGCGCAACAAACAAGCCGTAGGTCAGGGTAATCGCACCAGGCAAGTCAGCCAGAATGCCCACCGTGATCAGAATCGAAATCCCGTTTCCGATCCCCTTGTTGGTGATCTGCTCACCGATCCACATCAGGAGGACGGTGCCCGCCGTCAGGAACAGCACCGAAGTCAGGCTGAACCACAGCATGTTATCCGCGATGATGATATTGCCGTAGGTCTCGACGGAATAGCCTTCGAAGACCTGACCGGGATTGCGCAGGGTGGCCACCAGCAGGACGGATTGGACCAGACAGATCACGACCGTGGCATAGCGGGTATACTGGGCTATCTTCTGCCGTCCGATCTCACCCTCCTGCTGCAGGCGGGCAAGGGTTGGGACGGCCGCTCCGAGGAGCTGGAAAATAATCGCCGCACTGATGTAGGGCATGATCCCGAGGGCAAAAAGCGCGCCCTTCAGAAGAGCCCCCCCCGTAAACATGTTGTAGAGCCCGAGCATGGACCCACCCGCAGTTTGCGCCTGATCGTCAAAGAACTGCTGCAGCCCGGCCGGATCCAGACCCGGCAGGGGGATATTGGCCCCGACACGCGCAATGAAGATCAGCGTCAGGGTAAAGAAGATCTTGTCGCGGAGTTCCGCGATTTTGAAACTGTTGACGAAAGCTGAAAGCATCGGGGGTTGACTATAGGCGATTCAAGGTGCGGAGGGAAACAGTGGCAAGGGCGAAGGCCGATTGCCACCGGCAGCGGTTATTCCGCAGCTTCAGCCGCGGCTTCACTCTTCTTGGTAGCAATGACTTCGACACTGCCTCCGGCAGCTTCGATCTTTTGCTTGGCACTGCCGGAGAACTTGTGGGCGGAAACAGTCAGCTTCCGGCTCAGTTCACCTTCACCGAGAATCTTGATGAGTTTGTCGCTGTTGCGGAGGAGCCCGGCCTTGACCAGAGTTTCCTTGTTGGCGACATCCCCTTCCACCCGGTCAAGATCGCCAACGTTGACGATGGCGTAATCGGTGCGGAACTCAAAGTTACTGAAGCCACGCTTGGGAAGCTTACGATAAAGCGGAATATGGCCCGACTCGAAACCGGGACGCTGGCTGGAGCCGGCGCGTGAACGCTGACCCTTGTGGCCACGGCCCGAGGTCTTACCCCGGCCGCCGCCCTCACCGCGACCGATTCGCTTGCGGTTCTTGAAGCCGCCGCTTTTTGGGAGATTGTGGAGACGCATTGAAAAGTCCTCTCAAAATAATGGGTTATCACAGATCCACCTACTTGCGCAGGGCGTAAATCTGCTCCTTGGAACGAAGTTGGGTAAGCGCGTCAATGGTGGCATGCACCATCGCCGCAGGATTGTTCGAGCGAAGACTCTTGGTCAATACATCCTTGACCCCGGCCGCTTCGAGCACGGCGCGGACACCGCCACCGGCGATCACTCCGGTTCCGGGTGTGGCCGGACGCAGCATGACCCGTCCCCCATCATGCGATCCGATCACGGCATGGGGAATGGTGTTGTTGCGAAGATGAATCGGGCGCATGCTCTTCTTGGCCCGGTCCGTGCCCTTGCGGATACACTCCGGCACTTCCTTGGCCTTGCCATAGCCGACACCGACATTGCCTTCGCCGTCACCAACCACCACCAGGGCGGAAAAGCTGAAGCGACGGCCACCAGCCACCACCTTGGCGCAACGGTTGATGTGCACCACCTTTTCGATCAGGCCACTGTCTTCTTCAGCCTCGGCGGCCCGCTGGGCTCCACGGCCACGATCACCGCGCTGACCGCGCTGACCGCCACGGCCGCGACGGTTGCTGGCTTCCGCCCGGGGGCGATCCACCATTCCGACCACGGCACTGCCACGGCGCTCTTCACGCTCCGCACCACTGCTAACGATATCGCCTTCATCAGGGTTCAAGCGAGGGGCCTGAGGGCGGGTTTCTTCGTTTTCCAAATTTTGATTTTCTTCACTCATCAGGCAATCTCCTTAAAATACGAGTCCGGAGGAACGTGCGGCATCGGCAAACTCCTTGACGCGCCCGTGGTAGCGGCGGCCATGCCGGTCGAAAACAACCGACTCGATTCCAGCTGCCTTGGCCTTTTCGCCGAGCAGTTTGCCCAGTTCGGCGGCTCCAGCTTTGTTGGCAGCCAATTTTTGATCGCGCAGATCCTTGTTCAGCGTAGAGGCGGATACCAGGGTGCGGCCCTCGACATCGTCGATCAACTGAGCGTAGATGTGGAGGTTGGTGAAGGTGACGCAGAGGCGCGGGCGTGCGGCCGTGCCGGAAACTTTCTTCCGGATCCGCCAGATACGCTTTTGGCGCAGTTGCCGTTTGTGCTTCAAATTCATGATATTGTCTTTCGTTTCTACTTGCGGGAGAGGAAGGACTCCCTCGCGGATGAAGATTAGCCCGCCTTCTTGCCTTCCTTGCGGCGGACGAATTCGCCCTCGATCGTGACACCCTTGCCCTTGTAGGGCTCAACCGGGTAGAACTTCTTGACCTCGGCGGCGAACTGGCCGACGGCCTGCTTGTCGCAGCCTTCGACCTTGACCTTGGTCTGGTCCGTCACCGTAACGGTCACTCCATCCGGAATCGGGTGGTTGATATCGTGGGAATAGCCGAGTTCCAACTTGAGAACCTTGCCATTGACGGCGGCACGGAAACCGACCCCGCTGATGGTGAGATTCTTGCTGAACCCTTCTGTCACCCCCTGGACCATCCCGTTGATAATCGAACGGGAAGTGCCATACATGGCCCGTGCCGGACGGCTGTCACCGACCGGGGCCACCCGCACTTCGTTGTCCTCCACGCGGATATCCACATGGGCGGGGTTAAAACGTTGCTCCAGTTTGCCCTTGGGACCCTCGACCTTGACGGTACCGTTATCAACAGTGACCGTGACCTTGGCAGGGACCGGGATGGGAAGTTTTCCAATGCGACTCATGACTTGATGTCTTTCTATTGGGGATTACCAAACGGTGCAGATCATTTCGCCGCCGATCTTCTGCTGACGGGCGTCGCGGTCGCGCATGACACCACGGGAAGTGGTGAGGATGCCGACCCCGAGTCCGCCGAGGGTGCGGGGAATCTCTGTCGATTGGAAGTAAAGGCGGCGGCCGGGCTTGCTCATGCGCTTGATGCCCATCAGAGCGGGAACTTCATCAACGTATTTCAACGTCAGCACGAGGTTCTTGTGGCCGTTTACATCAACGCCTTCGGACACATCGCTGATATAACCCTCTTCCTTGAGGATTTCCGCAATGGCCTTGTGCATTTTAGAGTACTTCGCAGTACAGCTTTCGCGGTTGGCGCGGTAAGCGTTGCGAATGATGGTGAGAAAATCACTGATCGTGTCGGACATGGTCGTTTCTTTCCTTAGCCGATGGGTTTACCACGAAGACTTGGTGACACCGGGGATCTTCCCTTCCGACGCAAGTTCGCGGAAGGTGATCCGGCTCACGCCGTATTTGCGAATGAAGGCCCGCGGACGACCGGTGATGCGGCAGCGGTTGCGCTGACGGACCGGGCTGGAGTTGCGGGGAAGTTTGGTCAGCTTGCGCTGGGCCGCGTAAAAATCTTCGTCCGGGGTCTCGGGATTGGACAAGATTGCCTTGAGTTCAGCACGCTTGGTAGCATAGCGCTGGGCAAGCCGGGCACGCTTCTTGTCGCGTTCGATCATTCCTTTTTTGGCCATGGTATGAAATCCTTTATGGGTTAGGCTGCAGAGACCGAAGTCTGGCGTTTGCGGAAGGGCATGCCCAGAAGGCGAAGCAGTTCGCGCCCTTCGTCGTCGGTTTGAGCGGTGGTAACGATGCAGATATCCATCCCGATCAGGCGCTTGGTGCCTTCATGGCTCCCTTCCGGGAAGATGGAGGTGTCAGTGATGCCGAGGGCATAGTTGCCGTTGCCGTCGAACTTTTCGTGTACCCCGCGAAAGTCGCGGATATTCGGCAAGGCAACTCCGATCAGGCGGTAGAGAAACTCATACATGCTGGCACCACGCAGGGTGACCATGCACCCCACCGGCATTCCTTCACGGAGTTTGAAATTGGAAATGCTCAGGCGGGCCTTGGTCACGACCGCCTGCTGGCCGGCGATGGAGCTGATCTCCTTCACCGTCTCGGCAATCTGGTTCTTGTCCAGGGTAGCATCAAAGCCACTGTTGACGACGACTTTGACCAGGCGCGGAACCTCCAGCGGATTCTTATACTTGCCGGATTTGCGCAATTCGGGAACCACCTGCTCGAGGTAGTGTTTTTTCAATGAGGGGATGGACATGATCTCTGTCTCCTGGTTTCCTGGGTCCGATTCCAACCGGACCGTGCGGACCTGTGATGGACGTTAAAAGTGAATAATGGGCTTAGCTTTGCTTGGACTCGACCTTCGAGTCGTAGCGGGAAGCCAGCATGACATTGGAAAAGTGAATGGGATTCTCGCGTTCGTTGATACCGCCGGGATTGGACTCGCCGCGGGCCTTTTCGTGGTGCTTGCGCTTGTTGACGCCTTCCACCAGAATGCGTTGCTTCTGCGGCAGCACCTGCAGCACCTTTCCACGGGTGCCACGGTCATTTCCTGCAATTACGACGACTTGATCGCCTGCTTTGATTTTCGTTTTCATCTCTTAGAGGACCTCCGGTGCAAGGCTCACGATTTTCATGAACTTCTTCTGGCGCAACTCACGGGCGATCGGACCGTAGATACGGGTGCCACGGGGTTGGCCTTCATTGTTGATCAATACCACCGCATTGTTGTCAAAGCGAAGGTAGCTGCCGTCGGAACGGCGGATGGGGGCTGCCGTGCGGACCACGACGGCGCGGGCTACGGTTCCTTTTTTGATCGGAGAATCCGGAGTGGCGTCACGGATGTGGACAATAATCTCATCACCGACGCTGGCCGTCTTTTTCAGTTGGCCGAGCCGACGGATCATCTTGGCTTTTTTCGCCCCGGAGTTATCCGCCACATCGACACTGGTAAGCATCTGAATCATTGTGAAATCCTTTTCTAGTGCGTAAGTTGGTCGCGTTTAGCCGATGATCGGTGCCTTTTGCACCACTTCAACGATCCGGAAGCGCTTGAGTTTGCTCAGCGGACGGGTTTCCATGATGACCACACGGTCACCAACACCACACTCGTTGTTCTCGTCGTGGGCGTGGACAACAGTCTTCTGCTTCACTTCCTTGAGGTAAAGGGGGTGACGGATTTTGTAATCGTAAGTCACCTTGACAGACTTGTCGCCGGAGCGGCTGGTCACCACACCTGTAATGGTTTTGCGTCGATTGCGTTCAGCCATGGTCGTATATGCGTTCGGGTGCTTTCCTAGGCCGAGGCGGCTTCGGTACGGCGCTTTTCGTTAATGAGGGTTTCGAGGCGGGCGATGTCGCGGCGGAGTTCCTTGAGCATGTGCGGCTTTTCCAGCTGGCCCGTCAGCTTGTTCAGACGGGTCTGGAGGAGTTCCTCGCGTGCATCACGCAGCTGTTTTTCCAGCTCGGCACGGGTGTTTTCTCGGTAGGTTTTGACGTCAATGGCCATCGGTAATCGCCTCTCTTGTCTTAGTTAAATTGTTCCTTGGTGATGAAGCGGCAGGGAAACGGCAGTTTGCCGTCGGCCAGGCGCATGGCTTCACGGGCGAGGGTCGGGCCGACGCCGGACAACTCGAAGAGCACAGTGCCGGGCTTGACCAGAGCACACCAGTACTCGACCCCACCCTTACCTTTACCTTGACGGGTTTCAGCCGGCTTCTTGGTGCGGGGCGTATGCGGGAAAACCCGGATCCAGACTTTGCCCCGGCGGCTCAGGCTGCGGTTGATCGCCACACGGGCGGCCTCAATCTGGCTGGCGGTCAGTTCACCCCGTCCGAGGGCTTGGATCCCGTAGTCACCGAAAGCGAGGGTATCGCCCCCTTTCGCGTATCCGCGCACGCGGCCGCGGTGGTACTTCCGGTATTTGGTGCGTTTGGGCATCAAAGGCATGGCTCGTCAAATAGTAAAAGGTTCTTTTCTTGAGGGTGTAGAGGGTTGGACTACACGAGTTTCTCGTCTTCCGGAACGCAGATCCAGCATTTCACGCCAATGATACCGTAAACGGTGCGTGCTTCCGCGAATCCGTAATCAATGTTGGCACGAAGGGTGTGAAGGGGAACGGATCCGGCACGGGTGCTTTCGGTCCGGGCAATATCGGCACCGCCCAGACGTCCGGAAACCTGCAGGCGGATGCCTTCTGCGCCCATGCTCATGGTTTGTTGCACCGCACGCTTCATGGCACGGCGAAAAGCAATCCGGCGCTCCAGTTGGAGAGCCACACTCTCCGCCACCAGGGCTGCCACCAGGTCGGGGCGCTTGATTTCCTGAATGTCGAGGAGGACGTCGCGGCCGACCAGCTTGGTGAGGTCTTCCTTGGCCTTCTCCAGCTCTGCACCCTTGCGGCCGATGACCACACCGGGGCGGGCGGTCAACACCTTGATCCGCACGCGGTTGCCGGCGCGCTCGATCAGAATGCGGGGGACCGCGGCATAGCGGAACTTGTCGGTCAAATACTTGCGGATGCGATAATCCTCTTCGAGGTTATCGGCAAAGGCACCCTTGCGGGCGAACCAGCGGCTTTGCCAGTCACGGCGGACGGCGAGGCGGAAACCAATCGGATTTACTTTTTGTCCCATGGTCTAAAAAATTCCTATGCTTTTGCGGTTGCAGCGGTCTTCTCGGCGAGGACCACCTTCATGTGGCTGGTGCGCTTGCGAATCGGGTGGGCAGAGCCACGGGCGACAGGCTTGAAGCGCTTGAAAGCCGGACCTTCGTCGATCATGGCGTGCTTCACGATGAGATCGTCTGAGGAGAGGCTGTGGTTGTTTTCCGCGTTGGCGATCGCACTGGCCAGCGTCTTGCGCAGCAGACGGGCGCCCTTGCGCGGAATGAAAGCCAAAAGCTCAAGCGCATCGTTGGCAGGCATGCCGACGATTTCGCGGGCCACCTCGCGCGCCTTTTTCGGCGATATGCGGGTAAACTTGGTGAGGGCGGTTACTTCCATGGCTATGTAAATCAGTTGTGTCCGATTCGTGAACGCGGAACGCGAGCTTCGGTTGGATGGGTTGGGCGGAACGGTTTACTTTTTGCCGACTCCGGCGTGCCCCTTGAAGGTGCGGGTTTGGGAGAATTCACCGAGGCGGTGGCCCACCATGTTTTCGGTGACGTGAACGGGCATGAAAACCTTGCCGTTGTGAACGTCAAAGTTCAGGCCGACGAATTCCGGCGTAATCTGGGAGCGGCGCGACCAGGTCTTGATCGGGCGACGATCGTCTTTTTCGACGGCGGCCATTACCTTTTTCCAGAGGCCGGGATCCACAAAGAATCCTTTTTTTAGGGAGCGTGCCATGTTCTTTGTTCGATAAAAGGTTACTTTTTCATTTTCCGTCCGTTGCGGCGGACGAGGATCAGCTTATTCGAGGGCTTGTTCTTCTTGCGGGTGGGGAAACCCTTGGCGAGCTGACCCCACGGGCTGACTGGGTGGCCACCACCAGAGGTGCGGCCTTCACCACCACCCATCGGGTGGTCAACCGGGTTCATGGCCACACCACGGACGCGGGGGCGACGCCCCTTCCAGCGGTTGCGACCGGCCTTGCCGAGTTTCTCGTTCTGGTGAGTGCTGTTGCCGATTTCACCGATCACCGCACGGCAGTCGGAGCGCACCAGGCGGATTTCACCAGAAGGCATCCGCAGCGTTGCCATTTCCCCTTCCACTGCCACCAGCGTGGCCGAGCCACCGGCCGTGCGCACAAGCTGCGCTTTGGTCCGGGGTTTCAGCTCGATACAGTGAATGCGGGAAGCCGGCACAATGTGCTTCAGCTCCATGGCATTGCCCGGATCATATTCACCGCCACCGGAATAGCTGATGACCGTATCACCGATCTTCAAACCGTTCGGGGCGATAATGTAACGTTGCTCGCCATCTTCGTAACGCACCAAGGCGATGTGGGCCGAACGGTTGGGATCATATTCGATCCGCTCCACCGTGGCCGGAGCATCGAGGCGGTTGCGCTTGAAATCGATCTGACGATAAAGCTTCTTGTGACCACCACCGCGGCGGCGGCTGGTGATGCGGCCATTGTTGTTGCGGCCACCAGTGCGCTTCTTCGAGGAGGTCAGGCTCTTGACCGGGCGCTCCTTGGAGAGCTGCGGCTGGCTGTTCTCGACGCGAAAACGCAGCGAAGGGGTGATTGGATTCTTTGTGACGATGGGCATCGTTTCGGTCTCCGCTTGAAATTACACAAGGTCGATCGTCTCACCTGCCTTGAGGCGGACGATGGCCTTCTTGTAGCCGGGTTTACGACCCATGTTCCCACGACGCATGCGGTCGCGCTTGAACTTGGGTTTGACGTTGAGAATGTTGACTCCCTGCACGGTCACGCCGAATTGCTTTTCAATCGCGTTCTTAACGGCGACCCGATTGGCGGCACCGACCACCTTGAAGGTGTAACGATTCAGGTTGGAAGTCGCTTCCGTCGCCTTTTCAGTAACGACGTGCTGGAGAATGATTTGGTCAGGGTGCAGCATCTTAGTTGCCTCCGTTCACTCGGTTGAGAAGCGTTTCCATTCCCTTTTCGCTCACGATAATGGCATCATAGGTGCACAGATCGAGGGCGTTGATGTCGCTGGCTTCATTCACGGCGACACGGGTGAGGTTGCGGGCAGCGAGCACACTCTGGTCACTCCAGGAGGCATCGACTGCGAGGATCTTGCCCTCAGGGGCAATGGCGGAAACCACTCCGTCAAAAAGCTTGGTTTTCTTGTCGGCTACGTCCCACTTCTCAATCACGCAGACTTCGCCGTCAACCACCCGCTCAAAGAGGGCGCGTTGCAATGCAAGGCGCTTCATCTTTTTGTTGATGCTCTGGGACCAGTCACGAGGCTGAGGTCCGTGGGCGACCGAGCCATGGTAGTGCTGCGGTCCAACTTTGGTTCCCTGACGGGCCATGCCCGTTCCCTTTTGGCGGAACGGCTTTTTCTTGGTCCCGTGCACGGTGCTGCGGGTCTTGGTCGAGACGGTGCCCAGACGCTTGTTGGCCTGGTAAGCAAGGATCACCTGCTTGAGAGCCTGGACTCCCTTGTCACCTTCGAACTGGGGAATGGCATAGTCCTTCTCGGAGGAGGACGCGCCGTCGGCAGTGTAAACTTTCAGTTTCATCGTTCGTGGGCTCCTGCGTTAAGCGCTCTTCTTTTGCTTGATTGCTTTGCGCACCAGAACGGTCGTTCCGTTGGCGCCGGGGATACTCCCCTTCACGAGGATCAAATTCTTTTCAGCGTCGATCCGAACCACCTTGAGGTTCTGGACGGTGCGCCGCTTGTCACCCATGTGACCCGGCATGGCCTTGCCCTTGAAAACGTGGCCCGGGGTCTGGCGCATCCCGATGGAACCGGGACGACGGTGCATCATGTGACCGTGGGAGGCTGGCTGACCCTGCATTCCCCAGCGCTTCATGACACCTTGAAATCCGCGACCCTTGGTCGTGCCAATCACATCGACCTTGGCATCCCCTTCAAAGAGCGCCACCGTCAGTTCTTGACCAGCTTCCGCCGCCGGGGCTTCGTTCAGGCGAACTTCACAGACATCCGAGGGAACGGATGCACCGGACTTCTTAAAGTGTCCGAGCAGCGCCTTTGGCGTATTTTTCTCTTTCCGGCTGCCAAAACCAATCTGGATGGCGTTGTAACCGTCGGACTCCAGGGTCTTGACCTGCAGAACCGGGCATGGGCCGACCTCAATGACCGTCACCGGAACGAGCTCGTTGTCGTCCCCGTAGATCTGGGTCATGCCGATTTTTTTACCTATGAGTGTATTCATGTTCCAAGCGGCAGGGGAAGGCGTGGGCCATCCTTGAGACCTGCATTAGAGTGTTGTTAAAAGACAAAAAGTGTAAGAACGCGGCCCGAAGACCGGTATTAAAAGAGTTTTTCAAATGAAAGCGGGAGGCCTGGGAGCGGAGTTCCGGGATCAGTGATCCGCGGCTTTCCACCAGTTCACGCACTATTTTTCAGACGAAAGCGGAAGAAACAACGCTTCGGCGCGAACACTGTCAAGCGTATATCCGATAACTTCACTGGAATTTTCGCTTTTTTTTACGCTGCCCCCCTTGTGGCGGTTTTCCCGCTCCGGTTTTGCCAAATGCCGCAAAGCATGCTGTCTGTGCTCATATGGCAAAAATCCGCGTCTATACCTACCAGAAATGCAGCACCTGCCGGAAAGCCACCGCCTGGCTGGAAGAAAAGGGTATCCCCTTCGAGGAACTCCCGATCAAGGACAATCCCCCCAGCGAGGCAGAACTGGCCCGGATGGAAGCCCACCTCGGCGGCAAACGCGGCCGCCTCTTCAACACCTCGGGGATGGACTACCGCGCCATGGGGCTGAAGGACAAGATCCCCACCCTCTCCGCCGATGAAGCCTACAAGCTCCTCCGCTCCAACGGAATGCTCGTCAAGCGCCCCTTCCTGCTGACCCCCGGCGGTGGCACCGTCGGCTTCAAGGAAGCGGAATGGACCCGTTTGCTGGGGAGCACCGCATAGCGGAGCCAGAGCCTTTTTCCTACTCCCCGATCGCCCAAAAGACCCCGGCGGGGTGGGTGCGTTCGGCCAATCCCCGCTCTGGAGCTGGCAGCCGCTCGAAAATCACCTTGCTCAAGTCCTCCATCACATCCTGCACCGATCCGAAGTAGGAATGCCCGAGCATCGTCAGGTCGATCCCGGAGGCATCGATTGTCTCGATGCCGCTGGCGACGACAATGTTGCGTCCCGAATCGCCCAACCGATGGGTATTCCAGACATTCCGCGAAACTTGCAGGGCGCGATCCCCGGACGAGGCATAGAGCAGAATCTGTCCGGCCACCTGAGACAGCCTCGGGGCAATGTCCCGCTGGAATAGATCCGCATCAAAATCGGGGGCCGCCAGCACCAGGGTGCGCAGTTGCGGAGGGTTCGGCTCGGATGAGAGTTGGGACAATGCTGTCAGGGTCGCATGGTTGCCCATGCTGTGCGCCACCAGATGGATATCACCGAGGCACTCATCTTCTGCCAATGCCCGTAATACCGCCTTGAGATTGTCCGCCGTCCAGGTGGCATTGGCGTGGTCCGCAGTGTAGGCCAGGGGCGAAAGGCTTCCCCTTGAGGGCCAGCTATACAGAAAGGGAATTCCCGGAAAACCCATGTCATGCGAAAGCTGGGCAGCCCGGCGGGAGGCATCCTTGAAGGTGACATTAAAGCCGTGGACAAACACGAAGACATCGTTGCGCCCCATCCTTTCCCCGATCTGGCCCATCTGCCCGAAAACCGTTTCCTGATCCTCGGGCACCACCGCCATCAGCACCACGTGCTTCTCCGGGTCTTCCCGAAATTCCAGCCGCCAGACACTGGGAGATTCCAGTGCGCCCGGCCGATGGCGCTCAGGGATCGAAACATAGGCACTGCCGAACTCGAGGCTTCCACGATCGCCGCTGTAAAAATCGTTCGGCTCCAGCTCCCCGCTGCGCCGACGGTCCGTTCCGTAAAACACCCGGACCAGCCGGTAGTGCTCATGGCGCTCCGCAATGATCCCGCCATAGTCCGAATCCGGATCAAAAATCGGCCGAATCCCCAAGGCCGTAAAATCCTCCGGCAGGGTCTCGCCAAAAAAAGTCTCTTCCTCCCCAAATGAGGATTCCGGGGCAGGTGGTGGGGGGGGAGGCGCTGAGCTTTCCGGTGGAGGACGAGAGCAGCCCGAACCAAAGGTAAGCAACCAGCCCAACAACATCATCCCAAGGATGGAACGCAACCAGTCCGACTTGTCCATATTAGCACCTCAACACTCACGCCACTCTTATGCAATACTTTAGCCGGACTGATACACCTATGGGCTTCTTCACACTGATGCGGGCCAGACGTCCGGAAATGACCTCAAGGCAGTATCATTCTTTCCGATAAAGACTTTACCACACTATGAAGCTCAGTCTTTCGAAGAAGTTACTCCTGCTGGGGTTGACCACCACACTGGTTCCCCTGTTTCTGATCCTGCTCGGATCCCTCTACAAGGCCTCCGAAATCAACGAGAGTGTTTCCGAGGCCCTGACCGACAGTGCCCTCCACACCCTCCGCGCTCAGGTCGATGCCCTTCGTAACGAAGCGGAACTGGCCAATACCCTCCTCTCCATTAAAATCCGGGGCACCATGGCCACGGCTGATGCCCTTCTGGAAGCCGCCGGGGGTATCCGCACCGACGCCATCCAATATGTATCTTGGCGGGCCATCCATCAGGAAACCCAGGCTGCCCAGTCAATTGAACTCGCCGGGATGCAGTTGGGATCAGACTGGATCGAGCCACAACGTGACTTCAGTGGTGCTCCGGTGCCACTGGTGGATTCCCTGACCGAACGGACCGGCGACACCGCCACCATTTTTCAGCGCATGAATGCGCAGGGGGACATGCTGCGCATTGCCACTTCCGTCCGCAATGCGGAAGGCCGGCGCGCCATCGGCACCTACATTCCGGCTTCCAGCAACGTCGTCCAAGCCGTCATGCGGGGCGAACCCTTTGTCGGTCGCGCCTTTGTCGTCGATCAATACTACATCACCGCCTACCGCCCCCTCCGGGATGAAGCTGGCAGCATTATCGGCATGCTCTATGTCGGTACCCCCGACCGGGTAGCAACCGAGCCGATTCAACGACAAATGCAGCAAACCGATTTGGGAAAAAGCGGGCATGTCTTTGTCCTCAACACCAGGGGAAATGATGCGGGAAGGTATGTCCTCCCGCCACCCGGTGGGGCCCGTAACACCGACATGCGGTCTGCCCGTGATCATGATGGCACTGCCTATATTCAGGAGATGATTGAGTCCGTACGGTCAGATGAAGCGATTCATCACACGCGCTATGTCCTCACCAATCATCGCGGAGAGGCGCAGCCCAGAGTCACCGCCTACACTTACTATGAACCGTGGGACTGGCTAATTGGGGCAAGTCTGGCGGAAGAGGAGTTGCTCGCTACCGCCAGCGCTATCGAGCGCTCCATGCAGACCTACACTCTCATCGAAGTGATGGTCATCGCCACCGCCGGCCTGTTGGCCGGAATCGCCTTTTTCATTTTTGCCAGAAGCCTGACGCGCCGCCTGGAAAACAGTTGCCGTCTGCTCAGTTCCAGCGCCAGCCAGTCCCAATCCGCCGCCTCGGAGGTTTCCGAAGCCAGCAACCAACTGGCCAACGGAGCCAACCAGCAGGCTTCCGCGCTGGAAGAGACCGCCTCCTCTCTGGAGGAAATCCGCAGCATCACCCGCAACAACGCGGAACACGCCAAAGAAGCCAATGCACTGACCACCGAAGCCCGTCAATCCGCCGACCAAAGCTCTCATGAAATGAGCGAAATGACGGCGGCGATGGGACGGATTCAAACCTCCAGCAAGGAAATATCCGCCATCATCAAAACGATCGATGAAATCGCTTTCCAGACCAACATCCTCGCCCTCAACGCCGCCGTCGAAGCCGCCCGCGCCGGCGAGGCCGGAGCTGGCTTTGCCGTCGTCGCCGAAGAGGTCCGCAATCTCGCCCGCCGCAGTGCCGAGGCCGCCACCGAAACCGCCGGGAAAATTGAGGAGGCCATCCAGAACAGCGAAAGCGGCTCCGTTATCTGCGGAAGAGTGGCTGGGAGCCTCGGCAGCATCGTCGCGAAAATCCATCAGATCGACCAACTGATGGGATCGATCCGGAGCGCGACCATCGAACAGGATGAGGGACTCGGCCAAATCAATCAGGCGGTCGAATCCCTCAATCAAACCACCCAGGACAACGCCGCCTCCGCCGAGGAGACAGCCAGTGCCTCGGTCCAACTCAGCGCCCAGGCCAATGAGCTGCGAGGCTTGGTCGTCGAACTCAACGCCTTGATCGACGGATCGGATGCCAAAAACGCCGTTCAGGAAGAGGCCCCCAAACCCAAGTCTGCACCCACTCTTCGGGAAACCAAAGGAAAGCCACCGGCCAAACGCCCTCACCAGAGAACCCGCGATGCCTTGGTCACCAACGGCCACCGCCATTGGTAAAAGCTGAGCGGACCGATCAGGCTTTCGCTTTGCCTCCGAGGCAATAGCGGTCTCCCGGCCCCATCAGAAAGAGGGCCACAAAGACACAGGCGATTTCCAGCGACCACGCATTCAGCATCAGGTTGCGGAAGCCGTCAATGTGCTGCAGGTGGGACGTAAACGCTGCCAGCATCACGAGGATGACGAGCACGCAGGCGGTCCGGAAGCGATATCCGAGGACCACGCCCAGGCCTCCCAGCAACTCAAACGCAGTTGCCACCATTCCGAGAACGGTCTGCAGGACAGCGTGATCCGGGACGAACGGAGGCATACCGCCCAGCATTTTCATGAAATCCAGTCCACCCATGACTTTCATCAATCCATGCAAAAACATGGCGGTTCCGAGGGTGAAGCGAAGGAAGAGAATACCATTATTTGGGGTCATCCCCAAGCATTACACCGCTTGGGTAGTCCCCTACTGCATTCTTAAAAAAACCGTAAACTTCTCCACCTTGACGATCCCCGGCGCAGGGCGTTAAATCGAAACCGCATCATTTTCGGGCAGAGAATGCGTTGCCAGTGCTCCCGCTCTTCGCATAAGAACCGTTGCATGGAAATCCTCATTGGAATCAGTGCCCTTGTCCTTGGGGTTCTGCTTGGCTACCTTCTTGCCCGCCAGCGGGCGCAGTCCCGGCTCGCTATCTTGCAACAGGAAGCAGCCGTCGCCGCCAACAACCGCGCCCATCTCGAGCAGGAACTCCGCACGCTCCAGGAGAAATTCCAGAAACTCGATCAGGAGGCGGCCGAACTGCGCACCGATCGCGTCCGCCTGACCGCCGAACTCGCCTCGGAGAAACAGCGCCACGAGGAGAAACTGGCCGCCCTCGAAAATCTCCATCAGAAATTCCAGGACACGTTCAAAGCGCTCTCCAGCGAAGCCCTCCGCAGCAACAACTCCCAGTTCCTCGAACTGGCCCGCGAAACCCTCAGCCGCTTCCAAACCGGGGCCCAGTCCGATCTCGAAAAACGGCAGACCGCCATCAACACCTTGGTCAAACCCCTGCAGGAGGCCTTGCTCAAGGTGGACAGCAAGGTCAGCGAGCTGGAGAAAGCCCGGGAGGGTGCCTACGCCGGACTGAACGAGCAAATCCGCTCGATGGCCGAAGCCCAAACCCGGCTCCAGGGCGAAACCGCCAACCTCGTCCAGGCCCTGCGCACCCCCAACGTCCGCGGCCAGTGGGGCGAGGTCCAGCTCGAGCGCACCGTCGAATTCGCCGGCATGGTCGAGCATGTCCATTTCGTGCAGCAGGAGTCGACTTCCACCGAAGAGGGCCGCCTCCGGCCCGACATGATCGTCAACCTGCCCAATGGCAACCGCATCGTGGTCGATGCCAAGGCACCGCTCGATGCCTACCTTTCCGCGCTCGCCGCCAGCGATCCCGATGAAAAAATCCGACAGCTCCAGCGCCACGCCCGCCAGATTCGCGACCACATCCGCAAGCTGGGGGCCAAGCAGTATTGGAAACAGTTCGAACCCGCCCCCGAGTTTGTCGTTCTGTTTATCCCCGGCGAAAGCTTCTTTAGCGCCGCCCTTGATCAGGATCCGGATCTCATCGAATTCGGCTCCGCCGAAAACGTCATCATCGCCACTCCTACCACCCTCATCGCCCTGCTCAAGGCCATCGCCTACGGCTGGCGTCAGGAGCAGATCGCCGCCCAGGCCAAGGCGATCAGCGACCTCGGACGCGAACTCTACGAGCGCATGGTGGTGATGGGCGGTCACTTCGAAAAACTGGGCAAAGCCCTCGAACGCTCCGTCGAAAGCTACAACCAGACCCTGCGCTCGATCGACTCCCGCGTTTTCGTTTCCGCCCGCAAATTCACCGAGCTGGCTCCGATCAGCGACAAAGCCATTCCCCAACTCAGCCCGATCGATCACACCACGCTCCAGTCCAACGCCCCGGAATGGAACGAACCCAAAGACGAAACCTCATAAGGTTCAGGGAGCAGGGGCCAGGACACATGGCGTAAAAATAACCCAACCCCATCCACATCGCTATCGGGATCGGGATCGCCATCGAAGGCATTGGACACCAAACCTTCAGGCGGAGCAGGGACGCACCGCCCTACCTTGGACCTCCGTTCGCAATGGATTCAGACCCCATCTTTTGCGGTCTCTGCGCTCTTTCGTGGCAATACTTCTGCTCATACCCGGCGATTTCAGCCGCAATAGAACTCAAAGAACACAAAAGGAAAGGCGAACAGATCAGTCGAACTACTCTCCACTGCTCCGCAAAACAGCCTTTTATTCTTTGCGTTCTCTGTGTTCTTTTGCGGCTAAAAAAATGCGCCCATTCGCGGCCATTGCTTCGCCACCTTCGCTTCGCAAACGTCGTGGCTTGATCGGTTGGCCGGTCCCATTTGAGGCGGAGATCAACCCTCATTCGCGGCGCTGCGGGGACGCCGCGCCCTACCTTGGATCGAACCAACGTCATTCCACCCACCGTCACACCGACTACCGTCGTGCCGTCCCCCGTCAGGCGAAGCCGCCCGTCCTCCGTCCCCCGTTCCCGGTCCCCCGGCCTGCCCTGAGCCTGTCGAAGGACCACCGGCGCTTCGCGCCAACTACCCCAACGGGGTTCTGCACCAAAGCGAAGGGTTGGCCGCAGGCCTACCCTGGGACAAAGAACCCCTCCAGCCCCAACCCTGAAGGGGTTGTGCCGATTCACATGGAATGCAAATTCTTGGTTCCTCGTTCCTCGTTCTGGGTGGACGGCCGGTTCTCCGGGCTCACCGCGCTTCGCTCCGTCGATTGCGATACCGATTGCGATACCGATTGGATGGCGGCGCAGGGACGCCGCGCCCTACCTTTGCCTTCGGACATCTGTGTCCATCTGTGTGCATCAGTGATTGGTTCAGGGAAACAGTGAACAGGCCCCCGGGAACGCCAACGTCCACCCCTTTGCGCTCTCTGCGCTCTTTCGTGGCAATACTTCTGCTCATACCCGGCGATTTCAGCCGCAATAGAACTCAGAGAACACAAAAGGAAAAGCGAACGGAGCTTGTCCCTCCAAGACTCGGTTGCACAAACCACCCCATCCAAATCGCTATCGCTATCGGGATCGCCATCGAGGGCATCGGACGCCGAACCCTTCAGGTGGAGCAGGGACGCACCGCCCTACCTTGGACCTGCGTTCGCCATGGATTAAGACCCCATCTTTTGCGCTCTCTGCGCTCTTTCGTGGCAATACTTCTGCTCATACCCGCCGATTTCAGCCGCAATAGAACTCAGAGAACACAAAAGGAAAAGCGAACGGATCAGTCGAACTGACTCTCCGCTGCTCCGCAAAACAGCGTTTTATTCTTTGCGTTCTCTGTGTTCTTTTGCGGCAAAAAATGCGCCCATTCGCGGTTGAAAAAAATTGGGCCTATTCTGTTGGCTCACGGACGAGACGGAGCTTGTCCCTCCAAGACTCGGTTGCACAAACCACTCCATCCAAATCGCTATCGCTATCGGGATCGCCATCGAAGGCATCGGACGCCGAACCTTCAGGCGGCGCAGGGACGCACCGCCCTACCTTGGACCTGCGTTCGCCATGGATTAAGACCCCATCTTTTGCGCTCTCTGCGCTCTTTCGTGGCAATACTTCTGCTCATACCCGCCGATTTCAGCCGCAATAGAACTCAGAGAACACAAAAGGAAAAGCGAACGGATCAGTCGAACTGACTCTCCGCTGCTCCGCAAAACAGCGTTTTATTCTTTGCGTTCTCTGTGTTCTTTTGCGGCAAAAAATGCGCCCATTCGCGGTTGAAAAAAATTGGGCCTATTCTGTTGGCTCACGGACGAGACGGAGCTTGTCCCTCCAAGACTCGGTTGCACAAACCACTCCATCCAAATCGCTATCGCTATCGGGATCGCCATCGAAGGCATCGGACGCCGAACCTTCAGGTGGAGCAGGGACGCACCGCCCTACCTTGGACCTGCGTTCGCCATAGATTAAGACCCCATCTCTTGCGTTCTCTGTGTTCTTTTGCGGCTAAAAAATACGCCTATTCGCGGCCATTGCTTCGTCACCTTCGCTTCGCAAACGTCGAGGCTTGATCGGTTGGCCGATCCCATTTGAGGCGGAGATCAACCCTCATTCGCGGCGCTGCGGGGACGCTCCGCCCTACCTTGGATCGAACCACCGACTCACCGGCTACCGGCCTGTCCTGAGCCTGTCGAAGGACCACCGGCGCTTCGCGCCAACTACCCCAACGGGGTTCTCCCCCAAAGCGAAGGGTTGGCCGCAGGCCTACCCTGGGACAAAGAACCCCTCCAGCCCCAACCCTGAAGGGGTTGTGCCGATTCACATGGAATAGTGCGTTCGGAAGGTGTTTGGAACCCGATATTTTAGGCGCTGCGGGAACGCCGACGTCCCCGTCCACCCCTTTGCGCTTATTGTGCCTCTTCCTTCTTGCCCCAGTTATCTTGACAGCTCCAAGCGGAAAAAATGTGGATATGGCTCCACTTTCCCCAAGCTTTTGACTTAAACTGACTCTCATTCTCTGGCCCCTCTTTGCCGTCAAAGGGCGGTCCCATCGCAGGCAAGCCCCAGCAACCATCAACGCTCTTTACTCCAATACCCCATGAATTTTTTGATCCGGATGTATCGCTTGTCCCATTGTCTATGCTTCATCGCAAGCACCCTCGCCTCCACTCTTCTTGCAACTGCCTCCCCGACGGACAACAGCTCATTCATGCTCTGGTATGATCGGCCTGCCGTCGAATGGATCGAGGCACTCCCGGTAGGGAACGGTCGCCTTGGAGCCATGGTCTTCGGAGGCATCCAGCAGGAACGGCTTCAGCTCAATGAAGATACCTTGTGGGCTGGCAGTCCCTACGAACCGACCAACCCGGAGGCAATCGAAGCCTTACCGGAAATTCGCAGACTCCTCGCCGAAGGACGCCATGCGGAAGCACAGGCTCTGGTCGATGCCCGATTCATGGCGCAGCCCCGGACCCAGATGCCTTATCAGACGATGGCGGATTTGCTCATCACCATGTCCGGCAGCGAGTATGCCACCGACTATCGGCGCGCACTCGATCTCTCCACCGCCCTCGCCACGACTGAATTCACCGTGGGCACGGTTCAGCACCGACGGGAGGTCTTTGCCAGTGCCGCGGATGATGTGATCGTTGTGCGCCTGCAGACGCGTCAGGCTGAGGATCCCGGGAGTCCCGCTCCCATGCGGGTCACCTTGGCTTTTCAATCCCCGCAACACAGCTCCATTTCAACCGAAGGCAGCGACACCCTGATCTTGAACGGCCGCAACTCCGACCACGCAGGTATTTCCGGTGGCCTGACCTTTGAAGTGCGCGCCCAAATACACGTGGAGGATGGATCGGTGCGGGCCGACTCCCACCAGATTCACATTGAGGGTGCATCCACTGCCACCATCGTGATCAGCGCCGCTACCAGTTTTCGCCGATTTGATGCGGTAGACGGAGACCCAAGCGCACGGAATCTGGAGACTTTATCGAAAATCCAGAAAAAGGCCTATCCTGAGCTAGTCTCCGCCCACCACGCGGACTATCGTGACCTGTTTGACCGCGTCTCGATCGACCTCGGACGCAATCATGAGGCAGAAATGCGCCCAACCAACGAGCGCGTGCGCCACTCTGCCACGCGTGAGGATCCCTCCCTTGCCGCTTTGTATTTTCAGTATGGCCGCTACCTCCTGATCAGCAGCTCACGCCCAGGCACCCAACCCGCCAACCTGCAGGGCATCTGGAACGACCACCTGCATCCACCCTGGGAAAGCAAATACACGCTCAACATCAACGCGCAAATGAACTATTGGCCAGCTGAGGTCACAAATCTGGCAGAGCTGTCCCAACCCCTCTTTTCCATGATCCAAGACCTCTCGGAAACGGGAGCCCGCTATGCGCGCAAGCACTACGGCGCCAAGGGCTGGGTCACGCACCACAACACCGATCTCTGGCGGGCGACCGGTCCCATTGATGGCGCTTTCTGGGGCATGTGGCCAACCGGAGGGGCCTGGCTTTCACTGCATTTGTGGGAGCATTTCCGCTACAACCCCAATCTCACGTTCCTCGCTGAGGCCTACCCGCTGCTGCGCGGTTCCGCGGCGTTCTTCCTCGATACGCTGCAGGAACATCCTGAGCACGGCTGGCTGGTTACCAGCCCTTCCAATTCTCCGGAAAACGCGCATCACCCCGACGTCACCCTCGCGATGGGCCCGGCGATGGACAACCAGATCCTGCGTGACCTCTTTGCCGCTTGCATCAGTGCCGCACAGCTTTTGCAGACCGATGCCGCGTTTGTGGCTAAACTCCGTCAGGCACGAGACCGCCTGCCGCCCGATCAAATCGGGGCCCAAGGCCAGCTTCAGGAATGGCTCGAAGACTGGGATGCCAACGCACCGGAACCAGAGCACCGGCATGTCTCCCATCTCTACGCGCTACACCCTGGCAACCAGATCACCCCGCGGGGCACTCCCGCCCTCGCCGGGGCCGCCCGGACCAGCCTGGAAGCCCGTGGAGACATTTCCACCGGCTGGGCCATTGCCTGGCGTCTCAACTTGTGGGCACGCCTCCATGAGGGCGATCGTGCGCACCGCATTCTGCTTGCCCTGCTTTCTCCGGAACGGACTTATCCCAATCTCTTTTGCGCCCATCCTCCATTCCAGATCGACGGTAATTTTGGCGGCACCGCCGGCATCGCCGAAATGCTGCTTCAATCCCATGTGACCTTGCCCGCAGACGACTCCGGATCCGGGATGGTTGGCATTCCGGAGATCGAACTGCTACCGGCCCTTCCCTCCGCCTGGCCAGAAGGGTTCGTCCGTGGCCTTCGGGCGCGGGGCGGCTTTGAGGTCGATATCGAATGGCGTGACGGCCAACTGACCCAAGCTGTCATTCGCGCTGCCCGGGGCGGGCACGCGCAGTTGCGCTATGGTGCGCACACCCATGCGCTCAGTCTCGATCCCGAAGAGACCTTTATCTGGTCCGCACCGCAGTAAACAATCCCGCTACAGCTTGACCGCCGCGCCCACCCGCAGGTCGGCGCTGGAGGCTCCCGCTTGCAGGGTCCATTCACCCTCCGGCACCGCATAGCTTTGTGCCTGCGGACTCCAACGTCGCAAGGCATTCGCCGGTATCTCAATTCGCACCACTTTGCTCTCGCCGGCCTTCAGGTGAATGCGCTCAAAACCGCAAAGCGCGAGGTGTTCATCCAGCGCTGCGCTGGCAGGGGGAGTCGCATAAATCTGCACCACTTCGTCACCATCCCGCTCTCCGGTATTGGTCACACGCAGACTCACCGAAAACCCCCCTTCGGTGTTGGGCTCCGCCCTAAACGCACTGTACTCAAACGCCGTATAACTCAATCCGTGGCCAAAGGGATACAGCACTTCGCCGCCAAAATAGCGATAGGTCCGGTCTTGCATGGCGTAATCCTTGAAGGGCGGAAGATCCGAGGTTGATCGATAAAAGGTCACCGGCAGGCGACCGGCCGGATTGTAGTGACCCAGCAATACATCCGCAACCGCCGTCCCCCCGGCTTGCCCCGGATACCATGCCTGAAGGATCGCATCGATTTCCGCATGGGCCCATGGCAAGGCCATGGCCCCACCCGATAAATTGACCATAACGATCGGTTTCCCGGTGGCATGCAACTGCTTCAGCAGTGCCTTTTGCAGTTCCGGCAATTCAATTTGATCACGGTCCCCTCCGGTAAAGCCTTTGTATTCAACGGCCATCTCCTCTCCTTCCAGTTGGGCGGAAATCCCTCCCACATAGAGGATCAGGTCGGCCCCGTTGGCCACTTTCAACGCATCTTCAACCCCAACATCCACCGCAGGCGTATTCCACTCAAAAGCCACCTTGATCGGCCCTTCTTCCCGCGCATATTCGAGGCGAAGCGGCAGCAGGGCATTATCGGCCAGCGTCTGCATCACCGACACCCGGCGCTCACCCGCTTCCGATTCCTCCGGCTCCCAGGCATCGATGATCAACTCGTCATCAAGGAAGAGGCGAAAACGGCCTTCACCACGAAGCACGAGTTCATACTCGCCGGGGGCCGTCGTCTCGAGGTGACCGTTCCACCGGGCGGAGATGCCGCCCGTGTCTGATGTCGGCGCCGTGCCGCGCGCATCCCCAAACCCAAAGCGAAGTGGCCGCGAGATGGTCGTGGTAAAGGGCTCTCCCGACAAGTCGAGATTCGGATAAAACTCACCGTGGAACCAGCCACCGACGTGCTGCCGAACTGCATTGGGACGAGGGGCATAATCGACGCCATAGGCATAGTCCACCGCGATTCCCGCCTGTTCAAAGGCCGTTTGCAGACCACTCAGAATCGTCACCGGAGCGGAGGGCGAACCATGATAGTTGCCGAGCAGGGCTGGCACCGAGCTGGCATTGGGGCCGATCACCGCAACCCGTTTCAGCCCGGTCGTGTCAAGCGGCAGAATTCCGTTATTCTTCAGAAGCACCATCGACTGACGGCTCACTTCGAGCGCGAGCGCTCCATGCTCCGGGGCATCGTTGCGATCCGGGGAGATTTGATTAAAAGGGACCCGATCTTCCGGATCAAAGAATCCCAGGCGGAAGAGCGTCGCCAGCAGCTCCGCCAATCGAGCGTCCAGCAGTTTCTCAGTGACCAGCCCAGTACGCACCGCCGTCGCCAGCGGCTCCGCATCATTGCCACAACGCAGGTGCATCCCCGCGTGCAGCGTCAGGGCATTCGCCTCGACCGCATCGGCCGCCACCCCGTAATACTTGTAGAGGTCGGCCACCGATTCACAATCTGAGGTGACGTGCCCAGAGAAGCCCCAGTCATCGAGGAAGGCATAGAGCAGTTCATGAATCGAACAGGGCGTACCGTTCAAGGCATTATACGCCATCATCACAACCTCCACTTTTGCCTCGGAGACGAGCGCCTCAAAGGCCGGCAGGTAGGTATCGAAAAAGTCCTGCTCCGGCGGAGTCGCATCAAAGAAATGACGCAAGGGCTCAGGCCCGCTATGAACGGCGTAATGCTTGGCGCAGGCTGCGGCCAGTAGATAATCCGGATGATCCCCTTGTAAGCCACGGACAAAGGCACTGCCCAGACGGGCCGTGAGAAAGGGATCCTCTCCGTAGGTCTCCTGCCCCCGCCCCCAGCGCGGATCACGGAAAATATTGATGTTGGGAGACCAGAAAGTCAGCCCCCGGAAGATTTTCCCTTCCAGTTCCGTGCCCTTGTAGCTGTTGAATTTCGCCCGGCCTTCAATACCGATCACCCCCGCCATCTCCTGGTGCAGGGCCTCATTCCACATCGCGGCAAGGCCGGTTGCCTGCGGAAACACGGTGGCAATCCCGGCGTTCGCCACCCCATGCAGCGCCTCACTCCACCAGTCGTACGGCGGGATGCCAAGGTGAGGAATCCCCGGCGTGGCATTGCTCATCAGCGATGCTTTTTCGTCCAGACTCAGACGGCTGATTAAATCCTCGATCCTCTGCTCCAGCTCAATTTCCGGATTTCTGAAATCGGGTGTCTCGGGCGATTCTGCAAACAGTCCGGTTCCCAGTACAACAACAAAAAGGGGGGCAATTTTATTCAAGTAACGCATAGTCGGGGTAGTCTCAAGAAATCCACCTTAAGCGTAGCTGATCGACCAACAACAGGATTTGCGGCCCAGCCCCCCAAAGCTTACTTGACAGTTAGCGGATCACGGAGCCTCCGGATCGGGCACGCGCTCGAAGTGCATCGCCATCAGCTGGCGATCATCGGTCAAGTCGTGCTCCGGCCAGCAGCGTCGATGCGCCTCTTGAAAATGCGCTGCACTCCGGCAGTTCTCCTCCCGCCACAAGCGCTCCGGAATCGACCCAAAGCGAAACCCGTAAACAGCCGTCACCCGAATCAGACAGCGCCAGCGCTCCCGCAGGTCATAGACATCGACCAGATCACCGACCTCATACCCACCGTCGTCATAGTCGCCAACCGGAACAGCATAGTCTTCCGCCAAGCAGGCCGTTGCCGTCTTTGCTCCGGATAATACTTCCCGCACCAGACTGTCGTCATCCGGATCCCTCCCCCAGAATTGAATGCGTTTACGTCGTGTCATGACGGATGATTACTGAAAGGGGTTGCCAGCCTTCACAACCAAGGTTGACGCGAGAAAATCGTGCAGGCATCGCCGGTCCTTCCGGAAAATCATCAGCACATCGACCACGGCAAGCCCGGGAACACCGGAGAGAAAACCCATGCAAAACCACCGATAGAAAATGACCTGCTCAAAAGAAGCTTTATCGAGGGTTTTCTCATCCACGATCCGAATCTTCATCACTTTCTTTCCAATGCTCTGACCACTGCGGACGAGATGATAGCACTGCAGCCCACCATAGAATAGCACCAGCGCGATCCCCGCATTCCTGATCCAGCCTGCTTCAATCAAGGCAAGCGGTATCGTTAATCCAAGCAGGATCCCATAGTTGATGACCTGCGCAAACAGACGGTCACTTTTTGTGGCAATGGTGGGCAACGTCATGAGGAAAGGGCTAACTGTAATCCAACAGACTCCAGCTTTCCTGCCTTGTCAATTCGAGCCAGCGGGCCTCTCCGTGCTGATCTGGAGAATGGACCCTGCGCTGATCACATAAACAGGGCCGCGTTCGATCTGGAATGAAACCACGCCTCCATGCGGACGCAGCGTACGCACCGGCCCGAGCACCACGACTTCTTCCCCTCGCAGAACCGAAAGGTATTTGGCATCGGCAGGCATTTGCGAAAAAGCAGTGGCAAAGCCTTCGGCCAAAACCCGCAGGTCACTCTCGACCGCAAGTTCAATCCTCGCCCCGGAACTGGCGGCAGTATGGCTGCTGGCGACAGCCTCCGATGAAAAGCAAAAGACCAGAATACAGGCACAGAAAAGGGCAAAGGAGGAATGATTCATTTCGGGACACAGGCTAACGTGGCACAATGGAGGGCGTCAACCTTCTGCATCATCCAAAACTGATAGCGAGGTGCATCAGCGTTTGCCTTGCACAACCACCCCATCCAAATCGCTATCGCTATCGGGATCGCCATCGAGGGCATCGGACGCCGAACCTTCAGGCGGCGCAGGGACGCACCGCCCTACCTTGGATCGAACCACCGTCTCACCGGCTACCGACCTGTCCTGAGCCTGTCGAAGGGCTACCGTCGTGCCGTCCCCCGTCAGGCGAAGCCGCCCGTCCCCGGTCCCCCGCTGTCCTGAGCCTGTCGAAGGACCACCGGCGCTTCGCGCCAACTACCCCAACGGGGTTCTGCACCAAAGCGAAGGGTTGGCCGCAGGCCTACCCTGGGACAAAGAACCCCTCCAGCCCCAACCCTGAAGGGGTTGTGCCGATTCACATGCGATGAAAATTATTCGTTCCTCGTTCGTCGTTCGTCGTTCTTGGTTCCTCGTTCTGGGTTGACGGCCGGTTCTCCGGGCTCACCGCGCTTCGCTCCGTCGATTGCGATACCGATTGCGATAGCGATTGGATGGCGGCGCAGGGACGCCGCACCCTACCTTTGCCTTCGGACATCAGTGTCCATCTGTGTGCATCAGTGGTTGGGTCAGGGAAACTGTGAACAGGCCTCGGTAAACATACATCGACGACCCCGGCGGCACCTTTGCGCTCTCTGCGCTCTTTCGTGGCAAAAATGGTTCTGCCATGCCCGGCTATCCCAGCCGCAAAAGAACTCAGAGAACACAAAAGGGAAGGCGTAACCGTTAAATCGGTCCACTCGCCACTGCTCCGCAAAACAGCGCTACTTTTTTTGCGGTCTCTGCGCCCATTCGCGGTTGAAAAAAAAATGGTCCTGTTCTGTTGGTTCACGGACGAGACGGAGCTTGTCCCTCCAAGACTCGGTTACACAAACCAACCCCTCCAAATCGCTATCGGGATCGCCATCGAAGGCATCGGACGCCGAACCTTCAGGCGGCGCAGAGACGCACCGCCCTACCTTGGATCGGACCACCGTCTCACCGGCTACCGACCTGTCCTGAGCCTGTCGAAGGACCACCGGCGCTTCGCGCCAACTACCCCAACGGGGTTCTGCCCCAAAGCGAAGGGTTGGCCGCAGGCCTACCCTGGGACAAAGAACCCCTCCAGCCCCAACCCTGTAGGGGTTGTGCCGATTCACATGCGATGAAAATTATTCGTTCCTCGTTCGTCGTTCGTCGTTCCTCGTTCTGGGTTGACGGCCGGTTCTCCGGGCTCACCGCGCTTCGCTCCGTCGATTGCGATACCGATTGCGATAGCGATTGCGATAGCGATTGGATGGCGGCGCAGGGACGCCGCACCCTACCTTTGCCTTCGGACATCAGTGTCCATCTGTGTGCATCAGTGGTTGGGTCAGGGAAACTGTGAACAGGCCTCGGTAAACATACATCGACGACCCCGGCGGCACCTTTGCGCTCTCTGCGCTCTTTCGTGGCAAAAATACTTCTGCCATGCCCGGCTATCCCAGCCGCAAAAGAACTCAGAGAACACAAAAGGGAAGGCGTAACCGTTAAATCGGTCCACTCGCCACTGCTCCGCAAAACAGCGCTACTTTTTTGCGGTCTCTGCGCTCTTTTGCGGCAAAAAATGCGCTCATTGGCGGTTGAAAAAAATTGGGCCTATTCTGTTGGCTCACGGACAAGACAGAGCTTGTCCCTCCAAGACTCGGTTGCACAAACCACCCCATCCAAATCGCTATCGCTATCGGGATCGCCATCGAAGGCATCGGACGCCGAACCTTCAGGCGGCGCAGGGACGCACCGCCCTACCTTGGATCGGATGACCGTCTCACCGGCTACCGACCTGTCCTGAGCCTGTCGAAGGGCTACCGACCTGTCCTGAGCCTGTCGAAGGGCTACCGACCTGTCCTGAGCCTGTCGAAGGGCTACCGTCGTGCCGTCCCCCGTCAGGCGAAGCCGCCCGTCCCCCGTCTTCCGGCCACCGGCCCTCCGGTCACATCGCGCCTCCTGCCTTGCCAAGCGGCTGATTCTGCACGATACTGGGCATTCCTATGATAGATGTTGTCAAAAAAACCTTTCTGGCCGGCCTCGGTGCTACCGTGGTGACGGCTGAGCGTGTTGAAACGGTCCTCGAAGACCTCGTCAAGCGGGGCAAGCTGTCGGCGGACGAAGCCAAGGAGGTCGCCTCCAAGCTGGCCGCCGAGGGCAAGGAGGAATACTCCCAGTTCCGCTCCTCCATGGGCCAGTTCTTCGACGAGATGCTGGGCAAGGCCAATGTTGCCACCAAAAAGGATCTGGCCTCGATTGAGGCCCGCCTCGCGGGGATCGAAGCTGCCCTCAGTGAGAAGGACAGCAAGGGCGGCAAGTCATCCAAGTCGTCGGACTAAACATTGCTTCCCCGCCTCGGCATGCACTTGTTCCGCGACGCGGTCCGCGCCAAGCAGATCATCGCGGTTCTTCTCAAATACCGGTTTGACGAGCTTCTCAAGAAGTTTGACTTACCGGGGCGCTGGCTTACCCGCCTCGCTCCCAAAGCACAAACCAGCGCTCCTCTCTGGGAGCGGGTCCGCATGGCGGTGGAAGAGCTGGGGCCCACCTTTGTCAAGGCCGCCCAGGTGCTCAGCACCCGCCCCGACATCCTGCCCGCGGAACTGATCGAGGAGTTCAAGGGCCTGCGTTCCAAGGTCACCCCGCGGCCTTTCGACGAGATGCGGCCACTGATCGAGAACCTTCTTGGACGCCCCATCGATCAGGTCTTTTCCGCCTTTGAAACCACCCCCGTCGCCAGTGGTTCCCTCGGCCAAATCTATAAAGCACGCCTCGCGGAAAGCGGCGACTGGGTATCGGTCAAAATCCAGCGCCCCGGCATTCGCAAACCGGTCGAAATCGATCTCGAAATCATCGCCTGGTTTGCCAACCAGATGCACCAGCACATTCCGGCTCTCCGCCCCTTTGACCTGCCGGTGGTGGTGGATGAGCTGAAAATCGGCATGATGAAGGAGCTGGATTTCTCGGTCGAGGCCCGCCACGTCATCCTGTTCAATGCCCTCAACCAGAACCCGGCGCGGGTCTATGCCCCCAAGGTGTATCCGGAATTCACCGACGAACGCCTGCTGGTCACCGAGTGGATCGATGGCGTCCCCCCGGATGAAATTGAACTGCCTCCGGAAGACGCCAAACGTATCGCCCGCAATGGAGGAGAATCCTTTTTTGAGCAGATCGTCGTTTCCGGCTTTTTTCACGGCGATCCGCACCCCGGCAATATCTTCATCGTCGATCGGGAGCGCATTTGCTTTATCGACTGGGGACTGGCCGGACAGCTCACCCGCGAGATGCGGTTCAACGTCATCGACCTCTTCGCCGCATGCCAGCAGGGCGATGCCGAACGGGTCGCACAGATTGCCATCCGCATGGGGCGCAGCACCCGGCGGATTGACCACAACTATCTCGAAAAAGCTGTCACCGCCACCCTCTTCAAACACGCCGAAAGCCTGCGGAAGATGGAAAACCTCGGGCAGCTCATCTTTGAGCTGATCTTTGTCTTCGGCTCCAATGGCATTCACATTACCCGGGACTACACCCTGCTGGCCCGGGCCGTCATTAGCATCGAGGAAACCGCCAAGGCCCTCGATCCGGATTTCAACCTCGCGGAGGTCGGCAAGCCCTACATCCGCAAATTGACGATGGATCGCTGGAACCCGCTCACCTGGGGCAAGCACCTTGCGTCGGAAACCCGGGAAAAACTGGGAGTGATCGCGGACCTGCCCAACGATGTGCAACGCATCCTCCACCGGATCGAGGACGAGGACATCGGCCTGCAGCTGAAGTTTACCGGCCTCGAACGTTCCTCCGACACCATCCACTCCGCCTTTTCCCGCTTGTCCCTCGCGGTGATCATTGCCGCCCTCATCATCGGAAGCTCCATCGTGATCACGACCGGCGTCTCCCCCATGCTCTGGGGCTATCCCGCCATTGGCATCATCGGCTACATGCTCTCCGGCCTGATGGGCCTGCGGGTGGCCTGGGACATAGTCCGCAGCGGCCATGCCACCAAAAAGATCGAACAGCGCGAAAAAGAAAAGAAGCGGATGGAAGAAGCCATGCGCAGTCAGCAGTATCCTTAGCGAGCTTGCGGGCCGCTACGCGGCGCGGTGTTGCTGGCGCCTGTTGGCGACGTTGCGGATGCCCTTGGCATGTTGCAGGCATCGCAGGGCGATGCGTTGCAGGGTGCCTCCGGCACCGTTGCGGACCGCTATCCGGCGGAACGGATGAACAACCCATTGGAGGAACGCTCCGCCGCCCCCCTAGCCCAACGGGATTCTGCCGACCACCATCACACCCATTTCCGAAACTCCGGCCTCCGTCTCAACCGCAAACGAATAACCAATAACAGCGGCTCCGCCGCCCTCCTACCCCAACGGGGTTCTGCCCCAAAGCGAAGGGTTGGCCGCAGGCCTACCCTGGGACAAAGGATCCCTCCAGTCCCAACCCTGAAGGGGTTGTGCCGATTCATATAGAATAATACGTTCGGAAGGCGTTCGGAACCCGATATTTCAGGCGGCTTCGTCGATTTCGATACCGATTTCGATTTCGATTTCGATTTGGACAAAGGTCTTCCACCCACCGTCACACCGACCCACCGTCACACCGACCCCCGTCCTCCGTCCCCCGTCAGGCGTAGCCGCCCGTCCCCCGTTTCCCGCATAGATAGCGATACCGATAGCGATTGCGATTGGATGGCGGCGCAGCGTTACGATCATTCAGCCACAACGAAGAACAAAGAACCAAGAACGAAGAACGCGCCTCGCCGCCCTTCCTACCCCAACGGGGTTCTGCCCCAAAGCGAAGGGTTGGCCGCAGGCCTACCCTGGGACAAAGAACCCCTCCAGCCCCAACCCTGTAGGGGTTGTGCCGATTGACATAGAATAATACGTTCGGAAGGCGTTCGGAACCCGATATTTCAGGCGGCTTCGTCGATTTCGATACCGATTTCGATTTGGACAAAGGTCTTCCACCCACCGTCACACCGACCCCCGTCCTCCGTCCCCCGACCCCGCCACACCGCCCCCCATTTCCGCCCTCCGGCCTCCGACGGAGCGCAGCGGAGATGTCGCAGGGCGAAGCCCAAGTAAACTCCGGCCTCCGGGCCTCCGGCGCTTCACGCCTCCGACAGAGCGAAGCTCACCTTTCCTGCAGTTCGCCTTCAACATACTGGTGGATCAATCCCGAAATCATCGCTTGGTATGGAATCCCCTTTTTGGCGGCTTTGCGTTGGATTCCTTCGAGGTCGTGACTGCTGAGGCGGATATTGATTCGCTTGTCTTTCTTAAACGTGTTTTCGGCTGCGATCGACAACTTCCGAAGCAGGTCCGCAGATGGCTCCTCTATCTTCAGCTCTCCTTGATCGTAAGCATCTGAAATCAGTTTTTCTTCTTCGTCCTTCATGACTTTCTCCGTTTCTCCTTCAAATAATCCCGCGTGGCTTTGCGGTGGGGAAACGCCGTCTTCAAGAAGAAGGTCGTTCCGTCCACCACATAGGGCACAAAATAAATGTAATCATCGCCCGGAATCAAAAAAACACGCTGATTTGGATACTTCTCCAATCCGGGATGCAGCGTATCCTTCCAGAGCTGACCAGCCCCCAGAAGCAACGCAATCTCCTCAAAAGAGATGCCTCTTTCCTTCTTTAACCATTGGTTTTTGTCTGGATCCCAATCGAATTTCAATGAACCCAAGAGTATGCCTATAAGGCATACAGTCAAGCGCCTTCAGCCCCCCGTCTCCCGTCAGGCGAAGCCGCCCGTCCCCCGTGCTCCGCACCCTCAGCCCCTTCATCCTTCTGAATTCATCCTTCATCCTTTCAAAGAGTCTCACGCCCGTTCGCTACGCTCACTTGAGACGCTGAGCCGCAGAGGAAAAAGGATGAAGGATGAGGGATGAAGAAAGATGCACCGACACCAAATCTCCGCCAATACTCTTGCCCCGAAAGAACTCAGAGACCGCAAAGGAACCAGAAACGCTTCAATCCGACGGAGCGCAGCGGAGATGTCGCAGGGCGAAGCCCAAGTAAACTCCGCTCTCCAACAACCCCCTCCGCGTGAACCAAAATACGGTGTTTGAGCCATCTGCAACCCTTATAGAATCCGGGATGCGGTTTGATCGGTTCCTGGACCCAGACCTGAGACGGACCTCAGCGGAAGCTTTTTGAAATGCTGAAAACTGAAACGCTGAAATCAGGACCACCGTCCCCCGTCAGGCGAAGCCGCCCGTCCCCCGTGCTCCGCACCCTCCGCCCCTTCATCCCTCATAATTCATCCTTCATCCTTCCAAAACCGCCTTGCCAGTCCGTCCACACCTGTTTTGCTCACAGCTGACATGTCAGGCCCGCTCCAGCCCAAAGATTCCGCCCCACACCCTGCTACGCACCCTGACGTTAGCGTGGTAGTCCCGATTTTCAACGAGGCGCCGACCCTTGAGGCCCTCTGTAGCGGGATTCAGGCTGCCCTCGCCGGGCGCCCCCACGAAATCCTCCTCATCGACGACGGCAGCACCGACGCCACCTGGGAAACGATTGCCTCCCTCTCTGCCCGCAACCCCTCCATTCGCGGCCTGCGCCTGCGCCGCAATTTCGGGAAAGCCACCGCCCTGAGCAACGGTTTCGCGGAAGCCAAAGGCAGCAGCATCATCACAATGGATGCCGACCTCCAGGACGACCCGGCCGAAATCCCACGCCTGCTGGCCGCCCTCACCGATGACATCGACCTCGTCTCCGGATGGAAAAAACGCCGCCGCGACCCGATCGGAAAACGCCTGCCCTCGAAACTCTTTAACGGAGTGGTGCGCGCCGCCTCCGGACTGAAAATCCACGATTTCAACTGCGGATTCAAAGCCTACCGGGCAGAAGTCGCGAAAAGCCTCCGTCTCTATGGTGAGCTGCACCGCTACATTCCCATGCTCTGTGAAGCCGAAGGCTACCGCGTGACGGAGATCGAAGTCGTGCATCACGAACGGCAGAGTGGAAAATCCAAATACGGCTGGAAACGCTTTCTGCGCGGCGGGCTCGACCTCTTTACCGTGCTCATGCTGACCCGTTACCTCCAGCGCCCCGCCCACTTTTTCGGAGGCCTCGCCCTCATCATCGGAGCCCTCGGTATCGGCATCCTCACCTACCTCAGTGCCGGTTGGTTCCTCGGCTACCGCGGCATCGGCTCCCGCCCCCTCTTTTTCCTCGGCATCCTCTGCACCCTCCTCTCCGCTCAACTCCTCTCCATCGGCCTCATTGCCGAACTGATCCTCTACCACACGCGTAGAAAACAAGTACACCCATCGAGCGTCACCTCTTCTTCGACCTGAGCTCACGACCGCGCACCTAGAGAACCAGAAAGAATGACCACCGTGGAAGACAAAGGCCCTAACCAAGCCCGGCGTAGTGAAAGCCCTCACAAGTGGGACACCCTCTACACGACCCTCTGCTTCGTAGAACAGAATCGGGTTTTTGAATAGCATGAAAACAGATACTGAGGATGTAGAATGGGCGATTATTCTTGGTAATGCATCATTACCTCAAGACCTAGAGCTGATTTCTATTTCTATTGGAAACAAGCGAAGGCTTTATCTATCTGCTCAATATAATGCAGTTTTTAAAATTGCGAAAAAGGCAAACAAGTATGAACCGAGAAATAATTCGCTGGAAGAAGAGTATAAATTATTTCAAAAAGCCTCCGGAATCGCCCCTAAAACCTATAATTTTCAAAGTCTTGGATCATTTGATTATTTCAGCTATGAATATATAGAAGGGAAAACACTGGATAAATGGGATGGTCGATTCCACCAATGTCTTATTGTTTGGTTTGAAATTATAAAGCTATTAACAAAACTCTCGTTCAAAAGCATCGTTCACAATGATCTAAATGCAGGAAACATTATAATAAAGGGCAAGAGATCCATTCGACTAATAGACTATGATCAATCCGTTTGCAAAGCCCCCATAAAATCATTATTTTACAATTTCACAGGACTACCTATTGGAAAAAACCCATTAAGAACAGGATTACCGAAAGTGACCGCTCAATTATTCAGAAAATTCTTACCTCATGCCATAGAGAGCATCCTTGAAAAACGAATAAATTTAATGGATGCCAGAAGGCTTCCAAACTTACCGAAAGATGCTGCTCCTTATCTACATGAGATAAAAAGAGCATGGAAAATAGCACAAAGATCTGGCGCAAATGCACCTGGAAAAAAACTATGTTATTACTCATTGGAGATAGATGGTTACTCTTTCCCCGGTGAAAGACCATGGAAGGAAAGATGGGAAACACTTCGTAGCATTACCCCCCTAAAAGGTAAAAGAATACTCGAAATTGGGTGTAACCTTGGGCTTCTTTCGTGCATGGCAATAAAGGAAGAAGGAGCAATTGCCGCACTGGGAGTTGACCATAATACTAAAATTTTAGAGGCTGCAGAAATTATTGCTACAAGCTTGGGCGTTAAAATTGAATTTATCCAAGGAGATGTCGCAAAAAATGGTGAGTGGCAGGATCGTTCCATTCAGTTCAAGCCAGATATTGTCTTCGCATTAAGCGTATTAAATTGGGTGTCAGATAAAAATGCCTTCATGAAATATTTAGCCAACTTTAATGAGGTTGTATTCGAAGGTCATGATCATGTAGAATTAGAAATATCAAGATTCAAAGACGCTGGTTTTAACACGACAAACTTGATTGGACATTCAGAACGTGAACGCCCTGTGCTTCATTGTAGAAAAGAGTGAATGGCAGGATTTCCAACAGTACGCTTAATTAAATCTAACATTGGCTGGTTAGCCTCTGAAAAGATCATAAAGGGATTATTAGGTGTAATCATCACAGGACTCCTAGCCCGACACCTGGGTCCTGAGACTTTCGGTCTTCTAACCTATTGCTTGGCTATAATCACTATCTTGCATCCATTTGCAACACTTGGCTTAACCACAATCACACCAAGAGAGTTAATCTGTAACAGCGAGCATAAAGACCAGATACTTGGGTCCACCTTTTTAGCGCAATCAATCGGATCTTTAATTGCCCTATTATCAGCATTAGTCCTTATCCGTTTGATTAACAGCGATCACGATGAATCAATTATAATTGCCGGAATACTAAGCATTTCATTGCTGTTTAAATCTTTCGACTACGCAAGATACCATCTGGAAGCTTTAACGCTTTCTAAAATCGCTTCCAAAGTAGATCTATTTGCATTTACAATATGTTTCATATCAAAATTGATTTTGATAAATTACGGAGCCTCAGTTTATCACTTTGCAACAGTCATTCTCCTTGAAACAGTTATATCGAGCTTGGCAATTGCACATATACACAACAAGGAATATTTTAGAATTAAACTAATTTTGCCCTCAAAATTTTGGATAAAGCATTTATTACATGAAAGCTGGCCTATGATTTTTTCCTCAGGATTAGTACTAGCAATAATAAACTCCGACAAAATCCTGCTCAAAGCCCTCACAGGCGCCCAATCTGCTGGAATATATGGCGCAGCATCAAAACTTGTTGAATCAACATTTTTTCTCACAATGATCATTTCCGCATCTGTTGCGCCAAAACTTACACTACTCCATAAAAACAATGATAACACTTTTTTTTCTGAATCCAGAAAAATCACTATTAATCTTTTTCTAATCGGTTTATTCATTGCAATTTCAGCATTTTTAGGATCCACAATCATTATACATACACTATACGGAAGTGATTTCGATGAATCCGTAGTCATTCTTCAAATAAATGCATTCACAATACCTTTGGTTTACTTAATTTCCTTCAGAACAAGATGTTTATCCATCTTAAAATGCACAGTAACCACATTCAAAATATCTGCTCTCACTTTTGCATGTAACATATTTCTGAACTTCCTTTTAATACCTCAACTCGGACCTGCGGGTGCATCTATCGCCTCGCTTTTTTCATGGTTCCTGTCACTTACTTTTTTTGCCTTCATATTCAAGGACTCAAGATCATTAACACTCAAGCTCACAAAGCGCAGCTTTCCATGACCGCCCTTATCAAATCGAAACTTAGCATTGCCGATGAATCTGGATATGTGTATTTTATAGATGGTCATGTATACCGGCACGTCAAATCAAATGCCTCACATCATTTCTCTTCATTATTTGAAAATGGTCTTATTGCACGCCTGGAAGCAAAACAACTCATCCCGAAGACAAATATACACTCCAGAAATCCCGACAACTCGCTAGAGCTCGAACACGAAAAGATAACACCGTTAATCTTCCCCTTTGAATGGTCACCTGAGATGCTTCGCGCAGCCGCACTCACAGTACTAGAAGTAAACACAATCTGTAATTCATTCGGGTTCGAACTCAAAGATGCGCATCCCTTTAACCTTGCTTATAACGGATCAAAATTCTTATACTTGGACATAGGCAGTATCATTATGCGAAAGGGAATCACAAGCTGGGCTGCTTACGAGGAATTCCTCAGGTGCTACTACTATCCACTTCTCTCATATGAAAAAGGTTATACCAATTTTTTTCGAAGATCCTTTTTATGCGAAAAAGGAATCCCCATTGAAGAGCAAATCCTGATCCATCATAAAATCGCGTTATTACTTGGCATTAAATATTCAAAGAAATTAATCACAAATCTTAATTACATTAAGAACATTGATCGCTTTAGCGAAGATCGCATTCATCAAAGATTCCATAACAAATCTCTCCATAAAATTGTATCTCTGTTCCAAAAGTTCAGATTCCCTTTTAAAGGATACAATCCCGATAAGTTAAAGCGAATGATTCAAAAAGTTAGCGTTAGAAAGCAAACCACATGGAGTGATTACCAAACAAGAAACTGGACTAATTATTCTCAAATCGAAACTGACAAATCCATCCGTTCATCTTACATTATCGATCTCGTCAAAAAGACGCAGCCGAAAACTATATTAGATCTTGCAGGAAACCAAGGTGCCTTATCAAACATTCTAGCTAACGAACCCTTTATTGATTACGTAATATGCGCAGACAAAGATGAACAAGCTATCGACAGTCTTTTTCTATCGTCCGATAAACGTCCTAATGTATTCCCTGCAACTGTTAACTTCATGGGAGACGCATGGCAATGCATTACCATGGAAAACACCCGGAGGATACGCTGTGAATTAGTCTTAGCGCTTGCATTGACGCACCACCTAATCCTCTCGAATGGATATTCTATGGATGCTGTCATCGATCAGATAATTAGTCTATCTTCAAAGTATGTGATCATCGAATTCATGCCACTAGGCCTATGGTCTCCTCATTTTCCCGATCGACAGCCGCCAGTATTTGACCCTGATCAATATTCAGCTGATAAGTTCCGCCTCTCCCTAATCCAGCGGGGAGCAATCATTGAGGAAAGGCAAGTTGAACCAAATCGGATCGTTTTTCTTTTTCAACCAGATTTCTTACTTTAACATTTTTATAATTTGCCACTGCTCTCCATCATTACTTGCTCACTAAACAACGATAAAACCATATCGTCTACTCTTAGGTCTGTTCAAAATCAAACATCTGTTTCAATCGAACACATTGTTATTGATGGTGGCTCTAGTGATCAAACCTTAAAGATACTGACTGAAAGCCAATTTACGAATGTTAACCTTATTTTCTTGAGCGAACCCGATACCGGTATTTCAGACGCGATGAACAAGGGTATTCAGCGAGCAAAAGGAGACTGGCTTCTTTTTTTGCACGCTGATGATTTTTTGTGCGATCCTACATCAATCGCATCAATCATCCCTTGTCTTGATGATCAATCCTGCATCATCACAACTCCTGTAATAATTAAAAATCCGAACGCCTCTGAGCGCATCTGGGAACCCACTTACTGGCGATTCAAGACTCGTTTCAAAACGACTATTCCGCATCAGGGGGCTTTCATACCACGTCATCTTTTCGATAAGCTTGGCATGTATGATACCCGCTATAAAATTTGCATGGACTACGAGTGGTTTTTTAGAGCGTATCGTGCAAAAATCCCTGTCAAAATAGTTGATATTCCAGTGAGCAAGATGAATGCTACTGGTGTCAGTTTCAGAACCGACTGGCAAAGCCTCTTACATCGGTTTTCTGAAGAAAAACGGATACACTTTCAACATGCAGCATCTCCAACTGAAAGATGCTTATATCATGCTTGGTGGTCAGTATATCCCACTTATCGCCGGATTCGCTATTTTCTCAATTTAATCAGGCGCAAGTAGCCGTCTGCGGCATCTGTTGATTTGTTGATGTAACTTGGCGGTATTTCTTTCAAGTGCCCTCCTAATTGACCGACAATTTTATCGGCCATTTGAGTAACATCCTTTATTGGAACCAGTCGGTCAGGAAAATGCCTTAAAATTTCACTTGGCCCACTTTGGCAGTTAGTTGAAATCGTCGGACATCCCAGACAAATTGCCTCTATCAAAACCAAAGGGTATCCCTCCCATAGTGATGACAAAACAAAGAGATCTGCCCTTGCCATCCAAGCGTGTGGATTAGATTGAAACCCTGGAAGCTGAACTGCGTGCTGCAAGTCCAGTTTATCCACCACCCTTTGTAGCTTCTTTCGAAGTGGACCCTCACCCAGAATAAGTAATCTCATCGGATGCGTTTCCAATGCCACTCGGAATGCTCGTATCAAGGTTTCATGATCCTTCTGAAAATCAAGGCGTCCCACCGAAATTACCACAGGAATCTCGCGGGTATCCTTATCTTCTATCAACCAGGGGTGTGTGACAGGTGCGCGACTATTTCTTAGAACCAAATCCACATCGACAGGGTTGGTAACAACGACAACTTTTTCAGGTACTAGTGCAAGCGAGCCAATCAGATATTCGCGCAGGGAAATGGATACAGCTACCACACTATCTGCCTGTTGATACATCCAACGAAAAAGCACACGGCGTAAAGGGGCGGTTGGCGTCCACTGCCACTGCCACTTTGCACCAAAATGGTTTTGTACTGCCATGATCAGTCGTGTATCAGAACGACTCAGGCGTTTTGCCAGCAATGCAAGGAGATTGGCTTGATTGAGGGCGGAAACCATCGCCTTCGGCTGTTCTTTGCGCAGGTATCGAACCAACGCCGGCAAGGCAGTCCATTCGGATCCTGCACCGAGGTCTACCAGACGCACCCCTTCAGGGATCGCATCCACAAAAGCCCCCTTTTTCTGGCAAACAACCAAATCCACCTGCTCTCCCAGTTCTACCGCACCACGTGCCAATAATAATTGCGCACGCTGGGTCCCGGCTCCCTGGAGGTTGGTTAGCAAAAATGCGACCGGCTGCCTCATCTGCTCTGCCTCCGATACTTATGAAAAATCATCACTTGGAGATCTGTGATTCGTTGGCTTGAAGTCGCAAAACAATGACGCTTATGAAGACGCAAATCGCAGCTATAGATTCGAATGATGAACAGTTCAATCATGGCCTGTCCTTCCCTCGTTGCGGAAGTGCATCCATGTTTAAACCAGTACTTTCATTGAAAGAATGCATTCCAGTGAATCTCAGGTAGATCGCATCTGTCTTCCGCGTGACTGCTTCGGGGGCAAACAGGCGATGATAGGATTCCTCGGCGGCTTTTGTCACTGACATACCATCAGACGTCATAGCAGACTCAATTGAGGCTCTCAGCGATGAGGGATCCCTGTCTGTTGTCAAAAAACCGGTTTCCCCGTTCCTAATCATATCTACTAATCCCCCCAATCGACTCGCCACAACCAAAGTACCGACCGCCATCGCTTCAACGACTACAAGGCCCTGCGCCTCCTTCCAGCCCGATTTACTTTCCTTGCTTGGCACAACCAGTACTTCAGCGGCGGCCATGATTGAAGGAATGGATTCTTTCGGCATCCAACCGGTGAAGTGAACGTGCTCTTCCAATCCATTATTCCGCACTTGCTCCTCGAAATCGAATCGATCTGTCCCCTCCCCGACAATGACAAGGCCCACCTCGGGTTGCGTTTGCCTGAGGAGGGCTAGTGCCTCGATCAAATCCCCCACCCCTTTCTCATCAATCAGGCGTCCAACAAAAAGCAGGCGGCGACGGCCTTTCCATAGGGATGTGAACTGCGCGACTTTCTCCGGGTCCACCTCGCCGACATTCGGCATGGCGGGAATGAGGTGAACCTTGTCGGGATTCGCTCCCAGATCAATTACGGCCTGACGGGTGGCCGTACTGTTCACCGTAATCGCATTCGCTTGCTGCAGCACTTTCCGTTTCCAGCGTCCCATCAGGCCGGTTGCCTTGAGGCCAAAAACGTCATTGCCGTGGCTGGTGGTGATGTGCGAGATGCCCAGGCGATGGGCTACCCAGGAAGCGGACAATCCCTGGGGGAGCAGGGAATGGGAATGAATCATCGCTGGTTGAAAGCGACGGGCTTCCCGCCACAAGGCATAGATTTGTGCCAGATAGAAAAACGGCAGGAGCAGATGCGTCCAGGGGCGCTCCCTCAAATTAATCAAGATCCCGCCATCATAACAGAGTTTTTGCAGGGATCGGGGAAAGGCATACACAAAACGCTTCACTTCCACCCCCGATTTCAGCTCCCTTTTCGGCGCTCCAGGACTCCCCGGGGCGAGCACGCACACTTCCCATCCGGACTCCACCAGCGCCACCGCCAGATTCTCAACAAAAGGCGGCGTCGCATCACCCTCCCATCTGGGATACACGGAGGTGGTCATGAGAATTCTTCGGTTCATTTCTTAAGGGAGTTTCCGAATCACCAGAATCGGGAGCCCGGCTCGCTCAATCACAAAGACGACCTCACCCTCCAAATAGGTGTGGGCCTGCATGCTGGTGGTTGCTACAAAAAAGTCCGCCCGTCCGGCGCCAATTGGAACAATTTCCATATCATCTGGCAGCAAGAGTTCGGTGACTTCGGCCAGTCCGGAAATATGGATACGATAACGGTGGTTTTCAATAGGTGGAGCCCATTGATCCCTGTTCTCCAATGCCTCACGATTGGCAAGGCACCAGTAATCCAACTCATAATTTCCATTAAGGTAGGACTCGCCGTTACCGACGAGCCCCCTCACAGATCCCGGCGTGCGGTTTTCCCGCACCGGGCTCCTCTGGACGGTCGCGCAGTGGAGTTGGCGAGGCGTGGTTCATCTGTAGGA
>JBJHBA010000010.1:0-139251 GCA_050485245.1 Verrucomicrobiota bacterium
ATTTGGCTAAACAGACTACTTCCGCCAACATTCATCACTGCCTCCTTGCGTTAGGTTGATTCTTTTCATCACAACCATTCTCAACGCAACGGAGGCTCTTTTTCAAAACCTGTTTTGGACACTAGTGCAAGGCCAATCGGAAGGGGTCAGTCCAATTTTTCATGTTTTTTGTTGAGTGCAGTGGATTTAGCTGTAAGAGTTTGAGCAGAAGAACCCTGCTTTAGATGGCCCGAAAAGTCCGCATTGAATACGCCGGAGCGATTTATCATGTGATCAATCGCGGGAACTACCGTTCGTGGATCTTCGAGACGGAGGGAGCGCGTAAGAGTTTTCTGAAGTGTGTGGAGGAGGCGAGTGTGGCGATGGGTTGGCGTTTGCATGCGTGGTGCCTGATGGGCAACCATTATCATTTATGCCTGGAAACACCCTCGCCCAACCTGGTATCGGGGATGCAGTGGCTGCAATCGACCTTTGCGAATCGTTTCAACCGTTTCCGCAAGGAGACCGGGCATGTGTTCCAAGGCCGCTACAAGGCGATCGTGCTGGATGCGGATGCGGTGGGACCGGTGTGTCATTACATTCATCTTAATCCGGTCCGGGCGGGGTTGGTGGAAGCAAGCGCCCTTCAGTCCTATGAACCGAGCAGCTTCGCGCATTTGTGGAGACCCCGGAAGCGGAAAGGATATGAGGTTTTTGAGACTGCGCTGGAGGCAGTCGGCGGCTTGGTGGATAGCCCTGCCGGACGACGCCGTTATCGGGACTATCTGGAATGGTTATCGGCGGACGAAGGAGAGCGCAAGAAACTGGGTTTTGAGAAGATGTCGCGTGGTTGGGCCAAAGGAAGCCGGGCATTCAAGAAAGGGCTTTTGGAAAGCCTCGATGATGAGGACGACCGCCGGATAGTGGAGGCTGAGGCTTCCGAGCTGAGGGAACCGTTGTGGGAGCAAGCCCTGGGAGAGGAATTAAAGGTTTTAGGATTTGCGCGCAAAGATCTGAAAGCCGGACTCAAAGGCGAAGGGTGGAAAGTGGCCTTGGCCCGTCATCTGCGGGAAGCGCATCAGGCCCCTCACCGGTGGATAGCATCGAATCTGCAGATGGGATCACCGTCCTACGTCCAAAGTCTCGTGAGCCGTCACCGCACGGGCAAAGGCTGTACATACTGGAGAAAACTCAAAAAACATGAAAAATTGGACTGACCCCTTCGGATTGGACCGGGTAGCTGGAGGTATATTCATGATGCCCGGGATCGTCTCGTCGAAGTGATTTCCGCGGATGAAAGTATCCGCAAGGTTTACCGTTACGATTACTTGGGTAGGCGCAGTCTTGAGCAGCACTTTGAAAATGGAACTTTCCAATATCAACGACGCTATGTGTATGCCAGTGGGTCTTTCGAACTCATTGCGGAGATCGATCCATCGCAGTCCGTCAATCAGGGCATTTTGCGCACGTTCACCAGGGGTCTTGACAACACCCATTCCCTTGGAGGCGGAGGCGGCATCGGAGGCGTGATCGCCCTCGATGACTGGGAATTACAGGAGTCCTATTATCTGGGCCATGATGGTAGGGGCAATGTCAGTACCATCCATGACCGGGAAGATGGGAGCCTGACTGGCGGGTATGAATACCTCCCGTTCGGTGAAATGGTGCGCAAGAGCGGGAACTGGCGGGTCAATCCATTCCGCTTTCAGAGCAAATGGGGTCTGGACTTTGGTCCTCGGGAAGGGGAACATTGGCCTATCACCCTCTACGATCACAACCTGCGTGCCTACGATCCCTCCCTCGGCCGCTTCGGCAACCGGGACCCGATCGGCGATGCCGGAGGCAACAACCTCTACGCCTATGCCGACAATGACCCGGTGAACCGCTGGGATTATTTGGGGCTGTGTACACTCTATATTGTCCAGATCTGGGACTACTATTCAAATGGTCAATATACCGGAACCGAGATAGAATATGAGAAAAATTGCGGCGGGCGTGAACAACAATTCTCAGTTGCCATCACGGAAGGTTCTGGAGGAGGCCTGAGAGGCGATAAGCCCGAAAAGGAGGACCTCTCACATCTTCCAGGGTGCTCGGAATTGAAGGCACAATTAGCGAGTGGTGATTATCGTCCAAACGTTACCGCCGAGAGTTTCATCCCCGATCCATTTGTTGGACCGTATCATGGCGATGGCCGAGAGTTCCTAGATGCGCCTTCCAATCCTGTCGACGGCTCCACGTCGCGAATCTCAGTATCCTCAACTTACGAGTCGATTTTTGAGTCTGCTCTGAGCGGGAGTGGTCCTGCGTTCAGGCCGGTTCGAGTCCATACAACGGTCGGAGAAACAACGTTGGATTTAGGCTTTACGGAGATATTTAGAACCGGGACTGCCCAAACTTATACTTCCAACTTAAGCTTTGGAAATTGGGTCACTATGAATGTTGCTTATTCCGGGGCGAATCCATTGAGCCTTCCTGGGGCACCACCGATTCGTATGAATGCGACTTTAACACTCGATTTTTCGACTGGTCAGCTGACCGGTCCTGTCGAAAGAAGTGCATTCCCTGCCGCTCAAATCTTTTATGATGGGCAGTCGGTCTATCAGGGAGAGGCAAGTGAATTAGGACTTTTGGGGCTCTTCCTAACCGACAAGGGTCAAATTAACGGAGTACAAGTATGCGACCCAAGCAGATGATGAATATGGTTTTTCTCGTCCTTGGTGGACTCCTCGCGGCTCTCGTCATTGTGATTGTATTGCCAATACTTAGATCTGGAACGATGCAGTTCAGTATTCCTGTTGATTTTCGGGGGTTCATTATCGTGCGAGGAAATTCTGGTGCAGACGCTGTCGCTAGCCAATGGCTGGAAGTTCCTGATGATGGGATTGTGGAAATTGCGTCGATGGAGCCATTCAAGAATTATTACAGAATGAAGGTCAGGTGGGCTGACGGCACTCCAATAGAGTCGCGTTTATTTGGTCGGGAAAATGACTTCACTGGCGTTGCATTTTGGCGGCTTCCACTTCCCGGAGATGGAAAGAGGTTTTATTTTTACGTCGGGACAATTGATGAGCTGAAGGCTGAGTGGGAATCACGAAAGGCGGAGCTCTACGGTGTTCGGTAATGCACAAAATCCAGTCCTTCTCGCATTCCGCCGTAACCAATCCAGGCCAAGCGCTGCTGTCCAAAGGATCCGACCACCTCAGTATGCCAGTGGGTCTTTCGAACTCATTGCGGAGATCGATCCATCGCAGTCCGTCAATCAGGGCATTTTACGCACGTTCACCAGAGGTCTTGACAACACCCATTCCCTTGGAGGCGGAGGCGGCATCGGAGGCGTGATCGCCCTCGATGACTGGGAATTACAGGAGTCCTATTATCTGGGCCATGATGGTAGGGGCAATGTCAGTACCATCCATGACCGGGAAGATGGGACCCTGACTGGCGGGTATGAATACCTCCCGTTTGGTGAAAGGGTGCGCAAGAGCGGGAACTGGCGGGTCAATCCCTTCCGCTTTCAGAGCAAATGGGGTCTGGACTTTGGTCCTCGGGAAGGTGAACATTGGCCTATCACTCTCTACGATCACAACCTGCGTGCTTACGATCCCTCCCTCGGCCGCTTCGGCAACCGGGACCCGATCGGCGATGCCGGAGGCAACAACCTCTACGCCTATGCCAGCAATGACCCGATCAACCGGTGGGATTATTTGGGGCTGTGTACGCTCTATGTTGTCCAGATTTGGGACTACTATTCAAATGGTCAATATACCGGAACAGATATAGAATATGAGATTCATTGCGATGGGCGTGCACAGCAATTCTCAGTTGCCATCACGGAAGGTTCTGGAGGAGGGGGGCTTGGCAGGGAGCCGCAAAAGGAGGAGAAAGAGAAGGACCGAGACCGAAAAAAGCGATGTGATGAAATTGTGAGTTCACTCAGCAAGTGGGGGAACTTAAGGGCGACCGGCGTGTATGACGGAAATACCTGGGTGGATATCAATAATGCGACACGTTATATGTCGTCAGGAAAGAATATTGACAATCTTGCGGCGGCCTTTGGTGACAGCGTTGCTGCTGAGTTTACGGAAATTCTGAATGCTGCAATGGGTTTGGCTGATCCGTTGGCTGGCTACATTTCGTCTTCGGGAGGGTATACCCTTGCGCTTGAAGGAGGCAGGAGAACTGATGCCGCTGTTTCCTTGGTTGGCACAGTATCGGGAGGTGTTCAAACGGCAGATTTTCTCCATAAGCTTTATAATGGGACGAGCCTTCTTACTCCGACTGCGTCGGCAGGAGTGCGATTTGCCGGGTGGGTCGGTGTAGCTTACACCGTGGGCAAAGTTGGATATGGCACATACACCCGTTACGAGCCTAATCCGATGTTGCGAGTGACAACTCCGGCAACGCCAGCTCAGCAGGCCGAGAGCCTAAAGTTCTTGGCTGAAATGACTGACCCGATGATGAATAGTCTATCGGAAGCATATCGTGAAAATAACTGCCAAGACTTCTACTAGATTGGCTTCGCTGTGAAGGCTATCGATATAATGAACGTCTACGGAGGTGCCTTCTTGTGCCTCTCAGGGATCTTTGCTGCGGTGCGCGAGTTTTGGATGAATGGAGATGTCGAATCTGCGGTCAAGATACTAATCGTGGCAGCTATTTTCGGCGGGATATCGCGCATGTCGTATAAGGCATTAAAGCGAAGAAAAAGTGAATCTTCCGAAGAGTGAGGTGGCCAAGCGGAAGGGGGTCAGCGTATCAAGATAAAAACTGAGTTTTTGTTGTGTTTTGTGACCCGTGCATGCGGTGGCGGTGCGCTCGGTGGGAAAACGACAACTGGACCCAGCCCCTCGCCACCGTCAGCCATGGACTGACCGACCGGGGCTTTACTGGCCACGAAATGTTGGATGACCTCGGCCTCATCCACATGAACGGCCGGATCTACGACCCGCTCATCGGCCGCTTCCTTTCGCCCGACCCCCACATCCAGGCACCGGGCAACCTCCAAAACTACGACCGCTACAACTACGTCCTCAATAACCCCCTCAGCTACACCGACCCGAGCGGATACATTTTCAAGAAACTCTTCAAGAGCATCGGCAACTTTGTCAGTAAATATTGGCGCACGATTGTAACGGTGGCATTGTTTGCTGTTGGAGCCTATGGACTTGCTTTGGCGTTCCAGTCCGTCATGTCTTATAAGGAATCTGGCTGGAAGGGGGTTTTCGTTACTTTGGGAACTGCCGCATTAACCTATGGGATAGGTCAATCATTTGATGCAGTCCAATCCTTGGGGTCAATGGAAGGGATTTTCCACGAGGCAGCCAGAGGCATAAGCCATGCAGTGGTCCAAGGAATCGGTGCTGAAATATTAGGTGGTGAATTTTGGGGTGGCTTTAGCGCCGGATTTATGGGATCAATGAGCGGTTCAATTATGGGCCAGACAGGATTCCAGGATTCCTTCAGCACCCAAACTGGAAGAGTGGTCACTGCCGCAATTGTCGGTGGCACTTTCTCAGTTCTTGGTGGCGGTAAATTCGCAAATGGAGCGATATCTGCTGCTATGGTCCAAGCCCTCAATAAGGAAAGTGAGAAGGCCCATGGGGGAGAGGAACGTGGTTGGTTTGGTAGAGCGGCGGACAGAACGAAGGCATTCTTCGGGTTTAGTGAAGATGGCGGATTTCTTGGGACAAATCTAACACTTGGTGAAGCCGCATACTCAGCGTTGGAAGGAGCAAGTGAAGGTGCCCAAGTTTGGTTTGATAAGATGATACCTGGATATGATCCATTCGCTGATTCGGGGTTTGGAACATATCGCGTTGACGATGAGACTTTAGCTTGGAGCCATTACTTTGGAGATCTATCACAGAATGCGGCCGCCACAGCCGTAGGTTTGAGAGGAGCAGCATGGCTTGGAGGAACACGATTTGGACACGGATTGAATCACAATAGATATTTTCGCATCGGACCTGGGCGAATGCCTCAATCTGGAAATCTTCCAGCATCGACTCATGCACCAAGAATGTCCATTGGTCCTCAACGTCCTGGGGGAAGCAATCCTCACTTTGATTTGAGACTTCAGCACTTTCGACCAGGGAATTGAAATGAAGCTTTTCGGAAATATCGGAGAATCACTTTCAAAAGAAGTGCAGAAACTTTTGGCGGAAATGAAGCAGCTTCCGATCAAGGAGATTCGAAAACTTCCAGAGTCGAATTCTCGGAGCCTAATAATGAACAATCGAAAAGTAACGTTGACCACATGGATTGATCACTATCCGGAAAGCTGTCGCGTTGTTGTTCAGGCATATGATCGGGCGGGTGGACTCATGGGGCAGATGTCTGCGGATGGGTTTAGGATCTCTCAGACGGGTGAAATCAGTCCCCTGAAGGAAGATGAAATCTATGATTTTCTGTGATTGCTGAGATCTGCCCGCATGTTTTCAAGAAATGTTTTGCTACTGCAAGTGAAAGTCCAAGGAGCACCGTCGCTCGCGTTGGGCGAAATCCACCGCTCCACCCGCCGCGCCTGCGCCCGCGCCGCCCCCATGGAATAGAAGCGGGCCGTCTTTTCCCGCACAACTAACATTATGCCGCATTTGCTCTCCGCTTCGCTCCGACCCCGCTTTGTTCGCAGAGCTCACACACGGGGCCGCAAGAGACGACATAATGTGCAGTTGTGCGGCCAGCCGGCAAGTCAGCGGGGGGCGGCGCGGGCGCAGGCGCGGCGGGAGCAGCTCGCGGGCGGGTGTCCGGACGGCCCCGGCGCGAACTCCGCTTCGCTCCGCGCTGTCGCTTGGCATAAAAAGCCAGCGGGGCCTCCATTGCGCCCGCTACGCTCGCAAGCTCCCTTCGGGGCGCAAAGAAGGCCCGAGGAGGCCAAGCGGAAGGGGTCAGTCCAATTTTCCATGTTTTTTTGTTGAGTGCAGTGGATTTAGCTGTAAGAGTTTGAGCAGAAGAACCCTGCTTTAGATGGCCCGAAAAGTCCGCATTGAATACGCCGGAGCGATTTATCATGTGATCAATCGCGGGAACTACCGTTCGTGGATCTTCGAGACGGAGGGAGCGCGTAAGCGTTTTCTGAAGTGTGTGGAGGAGGCGAGTGTGGCGATGGGTTGGCGTGTGCGGGAAGGGCATCTGGCTCCTCATCGGTGGATAGCATCGAATCTGCAGATGGGATCACCGTCCTACGTCCAAAGCCTGTTCAGCCGTCACCGCACGGGCTAAGGTTGGGTCATACCCCCCCCTCCTTCCGTTTGGACGCAACCCTTACAGGGTTGGGGTGGTGGTGGGATGGGTACCAGGGTAGGCCTCGCAGGCTCGGCCAACCCTTCGCTGTGATGCTCAACCCCGTTGGGGTTGGGAGGGGTAGGCCTCGCATGCTCGGGGCCAAGCGGAAGGGGTCAGAGTATAAAGATAAAAACTGATTTTTTGTTGTATTTTGTGACCTGAGCATGCGGTGGCTGTGCGCTCGGTGTGGGGCACGATGGTGGGGGTGAGATGGATCAGAATGAGAGCTGTAGCATAGCGTAGTTGGCGTGTGGATACCCGATGGGGTGAATCGATCCGTATACGCATCCTGGACTGGAATAGACTGGCTTTTATGCGCAACCCCGTTGGTGCAAGCAAAAGGGTTCTGTCCACTTTATGGTCTGGCATCACTGCTGGCACCCCTGTCGGGGTGCGTATTTGATGACGTTTTATCCGGTGGTGTCGCTGCGCTCAACCACCGGCTACAGGCTGAGATCCCTTCGGGATCATGACCGTAAGCGGGGAAGGCGCACGTCGGAAAACCAAGGCCCATTGAACGAGGAAGATTTTTGCCGCGAAAGGGAACAAAGAACGCAAAAGAGATGCGCAACCCCTACAGGGTTGGGGTGGTGGTGGGGCGATGAGTACCAGGGTAGGCCTCACAGGCTCGGCCAACCCTTCGCTGTGATGCGCAACCCCGTTGGGGTTGGTTGGGTCCGCAGAACTGCTGTGATGCACAACCCTTACAGGGTTGGGGAGGTGGTGGGGGATGGGTACCAGGGTAGGCCTCACAGGCTCGGCCAACCCTTCGCTGTGATGCGCAACCCCGTTGGGGTTGGTTGGGTCCGCAGAACTGCTGTGATGCACAACCCTGTTGGGGTTGGTTGGGTCCAGCGACCGTTATCTACCTCCATTCGGGGCGGTAGCGCGGGGACGCACTGCCCTACCATTGTTGTGAAACCCCGATGGGGCTCGGCTTCTGGCCTCTGGCCTTCGTCCTCGGAGGCCGGACGGATGCGAAGCGGAGATGCACAGACAGGAATGTCTGTGTCACGGTGGGAGTGGCTGGAGCAGAGACGCGCAGATAGGTATCACGATGTGGGGGTTTGGCTGGCGATTTGGAGGAAGGCGGAAAATGCCTGGGTGCGGTGGGCGCTGCGGGGCCAGATGAAGCTGATGTTGCGGCTGGCCTTTTCGGGGGCGAGGGAACGGAAGACGAGCTTTGTTCCGGAAAAATGGGGGATGGCCATGGCGGGGGTGAAGGTCAGTCCGAAGCCGGCTTCGACCAGGGCGAGCACGGTTCCGAGTTGTGAGCTTTGAATGGAGATCTCCGGTTCGACTTCGGCTCTTTTGCACAACTCAAGGGTTTGGCCTCGGAGGCAGTGCGCTTCTTTCATCAGGACAAGGGGCAGGCTGAGGACATCGGACAGCTCGATCCGGCGGGCTTTGATCAGGGGATGTCCGGGGGGCAGGGTGAGGAGGAGTTCATCCTGCATGAAGGGTTGAAAGGCCCATTCCTCTCCATCGATCGGGGGGCTGACCAGGGCGAGGTCGAGTGCGCCCTGACGCAGGAGGTGGAGGAGGACATCGGTGGGCTCTTCCGTGATGTCAAAGCGCAGGTCCGGATAGCGTTTGGCGGCTGCGGAGATGAGGGAGGGAAGAAGGTAGGGGGCGACGGTGGGAATCGCACCGATGCGCAGTCGTCCCCTCGGTTCACCGGCAAAAGCGGCGGCATCTTCCTCCGCGTCTTCGATTTCCTTGAGGATGCGCAGGGCGCGCTGAAAAAAGCGTTCGCCAAAGGGGGTGGGGATGGCTCCGCCCTTGCGCCGCTGGAGGAGGGGCTCCCGCAGTTCCGCTTCGAGCTTTTTGATCTGATGGCTGAGGGTGGGCTGGGTGACATGGCAGCGGGCGGCGGCCCGGGTGAAATTCCCGATGCGCACGACTTCGACAAAGTATCTGAGCTGGTGCAGTTCCATAGATGCGATCTATGGTTCTAATGGGGACTAAATATTTCCCTTCTGCAATGGAAATTGCTACCATCCCAATTCGCATAAACCCCATTTGTAGGGTATAGCTAAACCTTTCCCGATTCAGATCCATTTCAACTACCGACAGATTATGAGTGAGACGCGTAAAACCATGACCACCTCGGCGGGCAACCCGATCGCCGACAACCAGAACTCTCTCACTGCAGGTGCCCGCGGGCCTTTGCTGATGCAGGACTATCAGCTGCTGGAAAAGCTGGCCCACCAGAACCGCGAACGTATTCCCGAGCGCACGGTCCACGCCAAGGGATCGGGGGCATATGGCAAGTTGACCATCACTCATGACATCACCCAATACTCCAAGGCCAAGGTCTTCGAGAAGGTCGGCAAGGAAACGGAATGCTTCCTCCGCTTCTCGACGGTAGCCGGTGAACGCGGGGCGGCCGATGCCGAGCGCGATGTGCGGGGATTTGCGATCAAGTTTTATACCGAAGAAGGCAACTGGGACATGGTGGGGAACAACACTCCGGTCTTCTTCGTGCGCGATGCCTACAAGTTTCCGGACTTCATCCATACCCAGAAGCGCCATCCCCGGACGAATTTGCGCAGTCCCACTGCAATGTGGGATTTCTGGTCCTTGAGCCCGGAAAGCCTCCATCAGGTAACCATTCTGATGTCGGATCGCGGACTGCCGCGCGGTTACCGCCACATCAATGGCTACGGCAGTCACACCTACAGTTTTATCAATGCCAAGAATGAGCGCTTCTGGGTGAAATTTCACTTCAAGTGCATGCAGGGTATTGAAACGATGAGCAACGATGAGGCGGCCGGGATCGTGGCGGAAGACCGCGAAAGTTCTCAGCGCGATCTCTATGAGGCGATCGAAAAGGGCGATTTCCCCAAGTGGAAATTCTGTGTGCAGATCATGCCGGAAGCGGATGCCGAAAACTATCACGTCAATCCCTTTGATGTGACGAAGGTTTGGCCACATGCGGACTACCCGCTGATGGAGGTTGGGATCCTCGAACTGAACCGTAATCCGGAGAACTATTTTGCCGAGGTTGAGCAATCTTCCTTCAGCCCCTCGAATATTGTGCCGGGGATCAGCTTTTCACCCGACAAGATGCTGCAGGCCCGGATCTTCTCCTATGCCGATTCGCACCGTTATCGGGTGGGCACGCATTATGAGATGCTCCCGGTCAATCGTCCGAAGGCCGCGCCGGTAAATCACTATCACATGGATGGGCCGATGCGCTTTGACGCGCCCAAAAGCACCGATGCCTACTATGAGCCGAACAGCTTTAATGGCCCCGTCCAAGATGAGCGTTTTGCCGAGCCACCGCTGAAGATCTCCGGTGATGCTGACCGTTATAATCACCGCGAGGGCAACGACGACTACACCCAGCCGGGCAATCTCTTCCGCCTGATGAGTGACGATCAGAAGCAACAACTCTTCAACAACATCGCCGGAGCGATGGATGGCGTGCCGGAGGAAATCATTCGTCGCCAACTGGGACACTTTGAAAAGGCTGATCCTGCTTATGCCGCCGGTGTGGCAGAGGCGCTCGGCATGAAGTGGCCCAGCTGAACCCGCCGGACGGAGGACTGAGCCTGTGAGTGTGCAGCAGACAGCAGCGTCCTCCATCACGCCGGAGGAAGAAAAACGTTACGCGGAACTCCAGGGCATGGCTCTGGAGGCCGCACGTAACGGGGAGACCGAACTGCTGGTCAGCATGGTGGAGGCCGGTTTGCCGGTGAATCTGAAAGATCACAAGGGAAACACCTTGCTGATGCTGGCCGCCTACAACGATCATGCCGAGACGGTGCGTGCCCTGATCGCTCTTGGAGCCCGTGTCGATGAGCCCAATGACCGCGGGCAGACGCCGCTGGGAGGGGTGGCCTTCAAAGGCTATTGTGAAGTCGCCCGCCTGCTGATCACGGCGGGAGCCGATCTGGAAGCGAACAACGGGGCGGGCATGACCCCGTTGATGTTCGCCGGGATGTTTGGACGTCATGAGATGGTCGCGCTGTTGGAGGCGGAAGGTGCCAATCGCCGCGCCCGCACTCGTTTTGGGCTGCCTGCGAGTTGGATTCTGGCGGTTGCCCGGCTTTTCCGAAAAGGCAAGAAGCAGGCGTGAAGAGCCGTGGTCGGAAGTCGGTGGGGGCGGCTTCGCCGCTGTTCTTTGTTTTTGGTTCTTCGATTTGATGCCAGGTTTATCATGAATGGTAGGGCGGCGCGTCCCTGCGGGGTTCGTCACCTTGTTATGTTGCGTCGATAGCGATACCGATTGGGATTGAATGGAAGCGCGTATGGTACGTCCTGTAAGCCCAAGGGCGAGCCGGTGCAGGGACGCACCTCCCTGCCTTGGATCGGAAGCCGGGCTCTCCATCTCCGATTCCTTCATTCTCCATAATTCAACCCTCATCCTTTCCCGTCTTCCGTCAGGCGAAGCCGCCCGTCCCCCGTTTCCCGTATCGGTCCGGGGGCGCATTTTCGTTGTTTTCTGGAGTGGATGGATGGTAGGGTAATATCCTACTTAGCAAACCTCCTTTGATTGAGCATTCAGCCTCCCGAATGATGATCCGTGTTATCCTGTTTTGTGCTTCTGTTTGTATATCGCCATACCTGCTGGCGAACACTTATGATCCGGTGGGTCTGTTGTTAACCTGGGAAGAGGATCCCTCGACCACGATGACCATTGATTGGCATACATTGCCAAATGAAAACAGGCCGTCGGTCGTTCAGTTCAGGGAAAGAGGGCGTACCACCTGGAGGCAGCAGAGCGGCATCTCTTTTCCTTTTCCATTTTCCGATCGCACCATTCATCGGGTGCAGTTGACCGGGCTGCGTCCGGATACCCTTTATCGTTTTCGTTTTGGAGAGGATTCCAGAACCTTTTCCTTTCGGACGATGCCGGTTCAACTGCGCCGCCCTTTCCGCTTCGTGGTAGGCGGTGACATCTTCATCGGGGAGCGGGCGCGGCAAATGAACCGTCAAGCGGCCAGCCTCGACCCCGAGTTTATTGTTTGGGGAGGCGACCTGGCCTATGATGATGCCCGTGCATCCAATGTCCACATCACGCACCAATGGTTCAACGAAATCAAACAGTGGCTCATCCGTCCGGATGGCAGAGTGATCCCTGTTCTTGCCGCGATTGGGAACCATGAAGTGCGCGGATTTTTTTACTGGCACGAAGGCCGGGGGATGGACTATCCCATCAATGATACGACCCGGCGGGAGCTGGCACCCTATTTTTTCGGGACACTGGCCTTCCCTGGTCAACCTGGATATGCGGCGCTCGACTTCGGAGATTATCTGAGCCTGCTGATTCTCGACACTGACCATGTGAATCCGGTAGACGGGGTGCAGACCCGTTGGCTGCGGCAGCGACTGGAAGAACGGGAAGTGGTCCCCCATGTCTTTCCTGTTTATCATGTGCCCGCCTTCCCTTCCGTTCGCAGTTATGATGAGTTTACGTCGAAAAGAGTGCGGGATAACTGGGTTCCCTTGTTTGAGCGGCATGGCTTGACGGTTGCTTTCGAGCACCATGATCATGCCTACAAGCGGACCAAACCGATTCTTCGAGAGCAAGTGAACCCGAACGGTATTGTCTACATGGGAGATGGGGCCTGGGGGGTCGAATTGCGGCGGCCGAAACGCGTTGAAGAAACATGGTTTCTGGAGAAAGCGGAAGCCAGATCACATCTTATTCTCGTCACGCTGGACGGAGAACGACAGACCTTTCAGTCAATCGACCATGAGGGACAGGTTTTCGATGGCTATGCCACGGAAACCCGCCATCCCCCGCTGCTGATCACCGATGCTTTTGATTATCCAGAGGGAGACCTGCATGGAGCCAGCAATTCACTCGGCTGGGGAGGTCCATGGCGTAGTATTTACTTCGAGACTGCCCAAGTAACCAGTGAGGGGAAAATGACCTTCGAAGAAGGCGGCTTCCTCGGTGGGGCGGGGAAGCGGGCCGCATTTGTGTTGGGCCCCGGTGGTCCGGTGAAAATGGACCGGCAGTTTGCCGGAACCCTTCAGGCCGAACCGAATCGTCCCCTCTGGCTGAGTATGCTGGCGAAAATCCCTACGAACGGAAGTGAATCCGCGATTGGTGTCGTCCGGCACGGGCAGTCTGTTTTGCGTATCCGGGCGGTGGAGGCCAACCGGGATGGTGAGATCCGATGGGAAATGCGTGCCGGAAATCTTTCCGCCTCCATCGATTCTTCCGCGATGATGGGAGACACCGCATTCCTGATGGTGCGGATCGATACGGACGCCATCCAGCTCTGGGTGAATCCTCTCCTCGGCATCAGGCCTCCAGCAGAGCATGCGCTACGTCTGCCAGCGAGGGTCGGTGCCATTGATGGCCTGCGACTTGAATCACTCGCCCTGAACGGGAGCGATGAAGCCAGCCCCTTGCTGGTAGATGAAGTCCGGATCGGGCGCAGTTGGCAGTCGGTCGCGGAATGGCAGCCGAAAACCTTTCTCGCCTGGCGGAATATTCACCTCGGGGTGCAACCTCCGATGGTGCGGGAAACAGCGTATTCCGATCCGGTGGGCAATGAACTTCCCTATTTGCTTCGCTATGCGTTCGGCATTGATACCGGAGAGTCTGACCACAGTGGTTTACCGATCCTCGAGTTGCCCGAAAATGGTGCCGCTCCGGATACCTTCTTTTATGCCTTTTCCCGCCGGGAAGGCCTGGAGGATGTTTCTTTTCGGCTGGAGCAATCAAAGGATCTGGAAACCTGGCGAACGGTCCGTGGAGCGGAAACGCAGGTGGAGTCCATCGGCGGGGGCAAGGAGCGGGTGTTGGTTCGGCTCTCCCTGACGGATCCTCAGATGTTTTTCCGTCTGCAAGTGATTTGGGAAGAGCAGCCATGATCTTCATCGGAACGTTACTTCGGGCTCGACGAACCGGGAAAAAGCGCCCAATACCTTCCCCATGTCTTATCGCTTGGGAGAATATGTGATTCGGGGATCACTCGAACATCGCAAGAACAGGATCAGGGGGCAACTCACGATCCGCGGCTGCAAGCAGCCGATCTTAATCGATCTGCTCGGGAGCCCCGATCCGGATCTGCAGGGGAAGAGCATTGTGTTCGCCCCCTCTGATATTCCCTACTATGGGGGCAAGCAGCCGGATGGCAGCGAACTCGAGATCGATCCGCGCCAATTTGGAACGAGTGGGACGATGACCGCTGCTTCCATGGTGCGCACCTTCCTCTGCCCCATCCCTGAATTTCTGCAGCGCAGTAAACTGGGCGAACCCCCTCCGATGGAATGGAAACGGCGTCTGTATCTGGAATGGTTTGGCCCCGACGGGCGGGTGGTGGTGGAGCTGCCCGACCCGGAGATCGCCTATGTCGAATACCGCAATGGGAAAACGAGCTACATCGACCTTGAGTCCTTGAGTGCACCTCCCTTTGACCCCGATCATCCACCCCCTGTCGAGGAATCGGAGATGGAGGTTCTTTCATTTGGCTCGGCTGGAGAAAACTGGCTGCCCGACCAACTGACAAAAGAAGATGTGGAGGATAAGGAGCTATCTGATCCGGAAGTGAAGGCGTTCTTCGAATCCAACATTCCGCTTCCCAAACCGAGGAAGCGGCTGCGTCCCGGAGACATGGACGCTTTAAAGGCCCACTTGGAAAGCATCGACGAGTGGCTTGAAAACGATAACGGAATGGAACTGGGAGAATTGATCGGAAAAGTCCCGGAATGGCGTTCACTCAACGAACAACAGGCGGAGACCTGGCTCAAAAGGATCGTTATCCGTCTAGCCTTGCATCGGATTCATTATGATATCTGTGAGCACTGCGACCTGCGGGAAGCCTATCGGATCCTGATCGAAATCCTTGCCAAAGAGGTCAAAGTGGAGCCGGATCATTCGGCAGGCAGCTGGGTCACGGAGATCTCCACCTGGCCTCACTGCGAGCAGTGTCTGGAAGAAATCTGAGGGATCAGACAGGGTTGGGGGGAGTCCATTTCTTCCGCACAAAGCGGTTGCGCTCTGGATGCGGAATCATCACGTTGATTCCTTTATGAACGCATTAGTGAGCCTTACCTTGGAGGAAGCCCGTGACCTGCGGGAGCGTTTCGGCACGCCTCTCTACCTGTATGACCGCGCCCTGCTACGGGTGGCGGCGGAAGAAGCATTGGCTTTTCCCAATGCCTTCGGCTTGACGGTTCGCTATGCGATGAAAGCCAGCTCCAACCGCCGGATCCTGCGCCACTTTGATCGCCTCGGTTTGCACTTCGATGCCAGCAGCGGGTATGAAGTGGCCCGGTTGGCGGCGGCGGGCATTGCCATGAACAAGGTGTCGCTTTCGACCCAGGAGCTTCCGGCGGATTTTGCAGACCTGATTGAGCAGGGAGTCCATCTCAATGCCTGCTCCCTCCACCAGCTGGAAGCCTACGGAAAGAAGTTCCCCGGCACCTCGGTCGGCCTGCGTTTCAACCCCGGTCTTGGCTCCGGTGGCACCCAGCGGACCAATGTCGGTGGTCCCGGCTCCAGCTTTGGCATCTGGCATGAGCAATTGGCGGAGGCCAAGGCACTCCTCGATCAATACCAGCTCAAGGCCATTCGTTTTCATTCCCATATCGGTTCCGGGAGTGACCCTGCGGTATGGCAGCACGTGGCCCAGCTCAACCTCGACCTGGTGCGTCAGCTTCCTGATGTCCGCACGGTCAATCTCGGTGGAGGTTTCAAGGTCGGTCGGGTAGAGGGAGAAAAGACCACGGATTTGAGCATCATCGGCGCACCGGTGAAGGAGTTGTTTGAATCCTTTGCCGAAGAAACCGGGCGTCAGCTCAACCTTGAAATCGAGCCAGGCACATTTCTCGTTGCCCGGGCTGCAGCGGTGCTCTCAACCATACAGGACATTGTCTCGACCGGTGCCGAAGGATATACCTTTTACAAGCTGGATACCGGCATGACCGAGATCCTCCGGCCCTCCCTCTATGGGGCTCAGCATGGGCTTGAAGTGCTTACTGCCGAAGAGCGGGGCACTCAGGATGTACTGGTGGTGGGCCATTGCTGTGAGTCCGGTGATATTCTCACGCCTGCTCCGGGTGAACCAGAGGTCCTTGCCACCCGCAACTTGCCGGTGGCTGAAATCGGCGACTTTGTCCTGATCACCGGTGCCGGGGCATATTGCTCCGCAATGGCCGCGAAGAACTACAATTCTTTTCCGGCTGCGGTTGAAGTGCTCCGTGAGGAAGACGGTGAATTTCGTCTCATCCGCAAGCGACAAAGAGTTGAATCGATCTGGGAAGACGAAGTTTGAGCGACACTCCCAAAGTCGATGCTGCCAGTTCTGCCGGATCTTCGACCCCGGTGGCTATGCGCTCGTATCCACTCGGTCATACCATCAACGGAAGTCCACACTCCGTGGTGGTGAGTTTTCCGACCTTGCAGGATGTGATCGATTATGAAGTGAAAGCTCCCAGGGTCATCAATGCCATGCGCTCGGGCTATCCACGCTTTTTCGAGCACAGCTTTCTCCGGGAACTCAAAACGCACTGGCAGCAAACCGGCCTCATTCCAGCAGGAGCGGCATTTCTCCTCAATGATATCACTATATTAAAACCACTGGAGGCTTACGTGGGAAAAGCACCCGCAGCTTCCGGGGAGCAGGATGGAATTGGCTGGGTGGTGTATCCGGAAAATGATGACACTTCCCGTGAGCAAACCCGCAGGTTTCTCCAGTTCATCGGGGGTTCACCGACTTCCCGGAGAGTTGAGGATCTGTTGGTCCGCCATGGACTGCGTGCAGCCGTCACTGCCGAGGTAATGATTGCGACATCGGAAAAGGAGCTGGTTGGACAACTGGCTCCGATTCTGGATGTCCCTCCTTCGCACCTCTTTCTGACCCAAGGGGGGATGAATGCTTTTTACGCAGCTTTTTCCAGTATCAACCAGTTGATGGCTGCCGCTGGTCGACGCCGCTGGGTGCAACTGGGCTGGCTCTATGTCGATACGATCAAGATGCTCGCGACCATGTCCGCTGAAGGGGCTCAACCGGTGGTCTGGTCGGATGTTTTTGATCTGCGCGGACTCGCCCAGGTGCTTCGTCCCATTCGGGACCAAATCGCCGGGATCGTGACCGAAGTTCCCACCAATCCTCTGATCCAATCCCCCGATGTGGTCGCACTCCGGGCTTTGGCGGATGAGCTGGACTGTCCCTTGGTGTTGGATCCATCGATTGCCAGTGTGGCTAACGTCAAGGTTACCCATTGGGCGGATGTGGTCATTACCAGTCTGACCAAATACACCGCCCGCTCCGGTGATCTGCTGATGGGGGCGGTGGCCATCAATCCCGAGCGGAAGTGGGCAGGGCCTCTCAGTGAAGCCATTCAAGCCTTCCGGATCGTGCCTTATCAGAGGGATCTGAACCGGCTTGCAGCTGAGTTAGTGGGGTGGGAGTCCTTCGCCCGCCGCACCAGCGAGAATTGTGCGGAAGTGGCCCGTTTTCTCGAGCAGCATCCGAAGGTAAACTGCGTGTGGTGGGCAGGTCAGGAACGTGCCCGGGATGGCTATCGGCGCATCGCCCGTGATCGAAATGCCTGTTGGGGGGCTGTCCTGAGCTTTTCCATCCGGGGATCCATGCAGGCCTTTTACGATGCGGTTGATCTGCCCAAAGGTCCCAGCTTCGGAACAGCATTTACGCTGATGTCCCCCTTTATTTACCTTGCGCATTACGACCTCGTCACGACTCCCGAAGGGCGGGCTCAGATTCACTCGGCGGGGTTTGATTCCGACCTGATCCGGCTTTCGGTCGGGGAAGAAGCAGCATCTGAAATCATTGCGCGACTGGAAACGGCCTTGGCGCTGGCTTGAGGACCTGACCAGTCCTGTCTGCTGGGTGCCGCCTCAAGGGGCGGGTGGACGCATACAATAGTTTGACAGCAATTTTCGGTCGATACGCCTTGCTGTGCGTGAAGGGGTGAATGAGCTTCTGGGGTATATACGTTAACTACGCGTGTAATTTAACCCCTCCTTATCCCAAAAATGAGATTCCCCCTTCTTTTTTCCCAACTGCGTCGTGCCTGTTTTTGGGCAGCGAGTCTATTGCTCCCTGTCTGGTTCCTGCAGGCTCAGCCCACTGGCGGCCCCTATGGTCCGATTGACCAGGTCTATGAAATCCCGGCCGATGCCAATATCGTTTACTTTGTGGCCCCGGATGGGGATCCCGAATCCTCCGGCACGGAGCTGGAACGCCCCTCCACTCTGGGTGCCGCGATTGAGCGTGCGGTGACCGGAGATGCCATCATCCTGCGCGGCGGTGAATACCGCACCGGAGGACACATCTTCAACCAGGGCATTACCTTCCAGCCCTACCGCGATGAGCGACCGGTGCTCAAAGGCACCAAAATTGCCACGGAATGGGTATCCTCCCGTGAGGGCTACTGGCGGACTCAGTGGGAGCATCTTTTTCCCAATGAACCCCAACCCTGGTGGCGGCGGGAGCGCGAAGGGATGTTTACCCCACTGCACCGTTTCAATAACGACATGGTCTTTATCAATGGGCGCCAGCTATTGTCTGCGGGTTGGGAAGGTGAACTCGACGAAAACACCTTCTTCATCAACTATGAAACCGGTGAAGTCATTCTGGCGCAGGACCCAACCGACAGCGTGGTGGAAATCACCGCCTGGAACTTCGCTTTTATCCGCACCACCGAGGATGTGCATGGCAAACAGAACGATAAAATCGGGCCGACCATCCGTGGCCTGACCTTTACTCAATATGCCTTCCGCGCGATTGAGATCGGAGATGAAATCGAAGATCCCACTGGCCCTGCCGAGCCCGGCACCTATGGTCAGGATATCATTGGAACGACCTTGGAGCATGTCACTATCACGCACACCTCCCGCGTTGCCGCCTATCTCCGTGGAGATCGAGTCGTGGTGCGTAACTGCCTGATCAGCGACACCGTGACGGAAGGCCTCTTCCTCCTCGGTTCCTCTGATTCACTCTTTGAAAACAACATCATTCGGCGCAACAACATGGCCAACATGACCGGCTACTATCCCACTGCGCTGAAGATCTTCAATCAGTCTCACCGGGTCATCGCCCGCAATAACCTGATTATGGAGAATCCTCATTCCAGCGGCATCTGGTATGATGTCGGAAACAATGACGGCATTTTCTACAATAACTGGATTCAGGACACCAACGACGGTTTCTTCTTTGAGATTTCCACCGGTGCCATCTGCATGGGCAATGTGTTCGTGAACTGCAACCGCGGGATCCGCATTCTTAACGCCGCTCAAGTTCACGTCGTCCACAACACATTCTACAACAGTGTGGCCTCTTTTGAACGTAGTGGACGCAGCGCAGAAGGCGATCACTTTGACTGGCACCCCGCCACAGGTCCCGATGTGGACGAGCGGGTGGAGCATACCTTCACCCACAACCTGATGGTGGCGGATGCTGAATTCGATGGACCCCTCATCCAGTTTCTACAGCCCCCGGCGATGTGTGACCGTCTGCAGACGCATCAGGTTTCCGCCCTCGATCACAACGTTTATATTCGGCCGGAGGTCAATGCGGCCCAGCCCCTCATCCGTTGGAGCCCGATCAATGCCGAAAACTGCATGGCGGATTTTCGCTCCCTTGAAGCGTTCCGTGAGGCACTGCCTCAGTATGAGCACGCCGGAGTGGAGAAGATTGGTCTTCATGGGTCCGTCTTTCAAAGCCCGGTAACCGGACGCTTTCAGGTTCTTCCTCACATCGAATTGCCACAGAATCGCCTGAATATTTCCGATGAAATGCGGAACTTCCTGGGCTGGGCGGCCGATGCGCAGGTCGTTCCCGGAGCTTATCCGACCCAGCTCTAAGCATACTCGGAAAGCCTGAATTTCACCCTTTAACGGGATCTCTGCCCTTGAGCAGAGATCCTTTTTTTATCCCTCCACCAGCCCACGCACCCCTCATCCCCTCAAACCACCCCTCAAAACGACGACACGGGGATGTGGCGTACGCCACGTTAGGGTGGTACTCTTTTGTGATGGCCGGGGATGTGGTTGTAAAGGAGTTGGTCGCCTGAAAAGCCGCATCGCTATTGAGAATCTTCATGCTCTCCCGTTTTCGGGGCTTTGGCAATTCTCTGTCAATTGTCTTTCAGCCGCTCAAGCCTCGGACATGGGGATGTGGCGTACGCCACGTTAGGGTTGTACCGTTTTGTGGGGTATTTGGGTGTTGGAAGCGGGGGATGGGCAAGGCAAAGCAAGGTAGGGATAAGCAAGGCGTTCCGGAGGGCTTACTTCAGGCTGGAGGAATGGGCCGGAGCTGTCGCTGGAGCCTGTTGCCTGCTTGGTGATCTCCTTCGGCCTCGAAGCTGCAGGCATCGAGCCTGTCGCCTGCTTGGTGATCTCAGCCCTCGAAGCCGTAGGCATCGAGCATGTCCTGAACGGCTTGGGTCAGGGAGGTAAAGGGCATGCCTGCACCCATGGCATCGACGCAGCAGCTGACATAGCCGGCGGCTTTTGGCAGGGTGGTGGTGCGCCCTTCTTTTTCCACCCAGGCGTAGACGATACGGAGGGCTTCGATCCATTCCTTGAGGCTGGCATCGGATTCATCGACCACCTTGAGGAGAAAGCTGGCGCGCATGACGGTGGGCTCCCGATCCGTCGGGCTGGCTTTGAGCAGGCGGGAAATCAGTTGGACGTCTGATGGCCGCTGACAGGCAGCCGCCAGCCGCTGGGCATTATTGGCGTCCAGCTGGAGGGAGGCGAGGCTGTTCAGGGCCTGTTCCCAAATGACCCGGGTTCCTACTTGATGACCTGCCCTTTTTTCCGCTTCTTGCGCAATCCACTGCATTTACAAAAATATCTAGCTTTTTTTAAAAAGGCGGTCAAGTCCGGCGACCCTTGTCTAACGGTTTTTATTAAAAATTGAAGCGATTGCTTTGTTTGACCTCTGCAATCTTAAAGGGGGAAGGTGGGGTGAATCCTGAAGCAAAGGTAAAAACTGATGAGATGGTGGAGGCGGATGCTGCGATCTGTGGAGATTTGGACCTGTGGAGACCTGCGCTTATGAGTTGCTTTGGTAAAAAGGGGCAACTTAACTGAGCGGCTTATGTCAATTGGACTCCTATTTTCCGGGCAAGGTGCCCAAAAGGTCGGCATGGGACAGAGCCTCTACGCTCAGTCGGAGGTGGCCCGTGCGCTCTATGATGAAGCGGATGCGGTACTCGGCTGGAAGTTGACGGAAATTTCCTTCAACGGGCCGGAAGCGACTTTGACAGAAACCCGTGTCTGCCAGCCTGCCCTTTACGTGATGGGCTATTCTATTTTTGCCATTTTGCGGGAGGGGGGAAAACTGGAAGGCTTGAAGACGGCGATCGGTCTGAGTCTGGGAGAGTTGACTGCGCTGGCGGCAGCCGGGGCCTTTGACTTCGCCACCGGACTGCGGGTGGTGGCCGAGCGCGGGCGTTTGATGCAGGAGGCCTGCGATGCGACCGAAGGCACCATGGCTTCAATGATTGGGGGCACGGTGGAAAATGTGGAGGCGCTCTGCCAGCGTCACGATGTGGATGTGGGCAACTTCAATTGCCCTGGGCAGATCGTTATTTCCGGATCGAAGGAAGGCGTTGCGGCTGCGGTGGAAGAAGCCAAGGAAAGTGGCCTCTTTCGTATGGTGGTGCCGCTCAAGGTGGCGGGGGCCTACCATTCCCGCCTGATGGAGTCTGCCCGATTGCGGTTTGAAGCCTTTCTTAAGGACATTGAAATCAGTGAGCCTGCGGTGACGGTTTTCTCCAACGCGACCGGATCGGCGGTCCGCACTCCGGAAGAAATCCGGGCTGCCTTGGTCAAGCAGGTGGTATCCAGTGTGCGTTGGGAGGAATGTCAATTAGCGGCTGGCCAATTGGGAGTCAGCCAATTTTATGAATGTGGCCCTGGAGCGGTGCTGGCTGGTCTGGCCCGCCGCATCGACCGGTCCCTTGCGATCAAATCCATTGCCGAATACGAAGAGCTTCCGCTTGATGCCTGAGTGGAACGAAGAGGAATCAGCGACTGATTATTGATTTATGCCTGACTTGGCACATACGCGAAATTTTTGCATTATTGCTCACATCGATCACGGAAAGACGACACTTTCCGATCGCTTGCTGGAATCGACCAATACGGTTGAGTCGCGCAAGATGAAGGAGCAGTTGCTGGACTCGATGGATCTGGAGCGCGAACGCGGGATTACCATCAAGAGCCACCCGGTGACCCTGGTTTACAATGCTCCGGATGGGGTAACCTACCGTTTGAATTTAATCGATACCCCGGGGCACGTGGACTTTGCCTATGAGGTCTCGCGTAGTCTGGCAGCCTGTGAAGGCGCTTTGCTTTTGGTTGACGCGGCTCAGGGGATCGAGGCTCAAACCGTGGCCAATGCCCTTCTGGCGATCAAGCAGGGACTGGAAGTGATTCCGGTGATCAACAAGATCGACCTGCCCGGGGCTGATGTAGAGGGCGTGAAGCACCAGCTTGAAGAGGTTCTGGCGATTCCGGCGGATGAGGCTGTTCTGGCCAGTGCCAAGGTGGGCAAGGGGATTCCGGAAATCTTTGACCGCATCCTCCATCAAGTGCCGGCCCCACGCTGGGCGGATTGTGCCCAGACGCGCATCCTGATTTTTGACTGCGTGTATGATGTTTTCAAGGGCGTGATTTGCTACGTGCGGGTGTTTTCCGGTAAAATCAAGCGGGGCGATTCTGTCATCATGATGAGTGACGGGACCAAGGCCGAAGTGAAGGAGGTGGGGATTTTTACCCCAGGAATGGCGGCGATTGGCGAGCTCGATGCCGGGGCGGTGGGCTATGTGGTGACCAACATCAAGGATGTGCATGAAGTCAGCATGGGCGACACCATCACCCTCGCGTCGGATCCGGCCAGGGAGATGCTGCCGGGTTATCAGCAGGTCAATCCGATGGTATTTTCCGGGGTTTATCCGATCGACACCAACGATTACGAGAAGCTCAAAGCGGCGGTGGCCAAGCTGCGCCTCAATGATGCCGCTTTTGTCTATCAGTCGGAGACCTCGGTGGCGCTCGGTTTCGGGTTTCGCTGTGGTTTTCTCGGATTGCTGCACATGGAAATTGTGCTCGAACGCATCCGGCGGGAATACGATCTCGATATCATTTCGACCTACCCGAGCGTGGTGTACAAGTTGCAGACGACCTCGGGCGAGGAAATGGAAGTGAGCAATCCGGTCCACCTCCCGGACCCCTCTGAGATCGAAAAGATCTGGGAGCCAATGGTGCGGGCAACCGTGCACATCCCCTCGGGCAACATTGGCGACATCATGTCGTTGATGCTGGAGAAGCGGGGGATCATTGAGAACACCGAGACGATTGATTCGACCCGGGTCATGATGAAGGCACTGCTGCCCCTGAATGAGATCCTGGTCGATTTCAATGACCGACTGAAGAGCATCACCAAAGGCTATGGCTCGATGGACTATGAATTTGCCGAGTTCATGGAGGCCAAGCTGGTCCGACTGGATATTCTGGTGAATGCGGAACCGGTCGATGCCTTTTCCAGCATCGTACACCGTGACCGGGCAGAGGGCAGGGGGCGTCAGCTCTGTGAGAAGCTGAAAGAGATTCTGCCCAAGCAGATGTTCAAGGTGGCGATCCAGGCAGCCATCGGAGGGAAAGTGGTGGCTCGGGAAACCATTTCGGCCATGCGCAAGGACGTGACCGCCAAGTGTTATGGTGGGGATATTTCCCGAAAACGAAAACTGCTCGAAAAGCAGAAGGAAGGTAAGAAGCGGATGAAACAGATTGGGAAGGTTTCGATTCCGCAGGATGCCTTCATCGATATTTTGAAATCGAGCAATTAGGTGCTCTTCCGCTGAAACCTTTCAACCCCGGCCCAAAGTGTTGTTCTTCAAATCCCGAGACCGTAAAGCCCGACAACAGGCCCGCGAATGGCTGACCCTTGCCCGCAAGGTCGATCACTATCGGCGGGATGTGCTTCCGGCAAGTGATCTGGAGGAACTACGTTCCCGTCGGCAAGCGTTGGAGTCGGTTTTGCAGGAAAAGAAGGTGGGGCTTGCTCAACTCGATAAGCCGGTCCGGGATTTGGAAAGTGTCCTCAAACGGGTTGGGGGCAGTTTCTATCCTCGGGGATTCTGGGTGGAGAATGTTGAAATGGTGGTGGTCGGAGCGATCGTCATTATCGCATTGCGGGCCTTTTTTCTTCAGCCCTTCAAGATCCCTACCAATTCGATGTACCCGACTTATAACGGGATCACTGCCACCACCTGGTTTCAAGAAGACATTCCTTCGGCCCCTTTCCGGGCCTTCGGGTTTCTCCGTCTGGGCTCCACTTTCCGGACCATTGAGGGCAACCCGGGGGATGAGTTAATCCTGCCACTGGATACTTACGAAACCCTGCTTTCTCACCGGGTGGGCAATCCCCGTGGAGGGCTGGATGGACCCAACCGCGGCGCGTTTCTGTCGCAGCGCATCGTCCCCGGACGGCAGTGGCTGGTTTTTCCCAGCACCCGGGCGGAGTACCGATTTTTAGTTGGAGACCAGTCGGTAACGGTGCGGGTGCCACTGGACTTTCCGATGAGTGATGTCCTCTCCGAAATCATGGCCAAAGCCGGTGATCAGACCGTGATCGAACGCGGTCGGGGAGATTCCGACTACATCATGCGGACGGGGCTGCGGGCGGATGACCTGGGCCGTCTTCTCGCCTTCAGCGTGAATACCGGCGACAACCTTTTCGTCGATCGCTTTACCTACCACTTTCGGCAACCACGGGTCGGAGAGCCTTTTGTCTTCCGCACCAATGATATCGTGGGAATGGAACTATCTGAGCGGAACAAGTATTACATTAAACGGATTGCCGGTGGGCCCGGAGACACTGTCCAGATCGATCCCCCCCGGCTTCTGATCAATGGTCAACCGGCCGATCAGGTGCGGGCCTTTGTGCGCAATGCCGAGCAGGATGGCCGCTATCCGGGCTATCAGTTTGCACGGGGGAACCATTTGTTTTTCCCAGGCAGGGATCCCCTTACCTTGCCTCCGGAGCATTATCTGGCACTGGGTGACAATGCCCCTCAAAGTGCCGACAGCCGGATGTGGGGACTGGTGCCGGAGCACTCTATTGTGGGCAAGGCCATCTTCATCTACTATCCATTCAGCCATCGCTGGGGTGTGGCTGAGTAGATTCAGCTAAATGGATAGGTCTTTCAATCAGAGTTTGGGGATCTCGATCCGAATGCGGGTTCCGTAATTGAGGCGTGACGCGATATAAAAATGACCATTCAGTGTTTTTGTGACGTGCAAGGCCTTGGTCAGACCAAAGCCGCCTCCCATGGTGGGATGTGATTGCACATTGCTGCCACGTGTACCGAATAGGCAGATGGTGGATAACTCATCGAGGGGAATCCCAATCCCCGTGTCTTCGACCCTAAAGTAAACAGATTTGGGGGTCTCTATGAGGCTGGCCTCTATGATCCCGCCGGGTTTCGTGTATTTCCGGGCATTGGCCATAAGGTCACGAACAACATCCTTAAAGAGAGCGGGCATGCTAAAACTGTCATCGCGATAGCTCTCAATACGGATCTTTATCAGGTAGTCGGTTACTGATTTCTGCTCTGGCTGGAAGGCGATTCGATAGCGACCTCTGCTGAATTTTGCGACAACCCTGAAAAAATCCTCCAGTTCAGATTGCAGACTGGAAATCTCGTACAGCTGCCAATCCAGTGGGGCAGCGGCTCGCAGAATGATTTCTGCAACCCTCTGATTGAGGATCCGGCAGACATCCATGATGTTGTCCCGGCACTCATCGAAATCACGCGGATGCGGATGGCCCATTTGCATTTCGATTCTGTCCAGTGCTTGGGCGATCCATTCCAGTTTTCCCGTGATACCGGCCAGCTCGCCATTTACCGCATTTTTATCTGAAAGCACGGAGCAGACCGATTCGCAGTAAGCCTGTGCTTCCAGCAGGCAATCGGGAGCCGGCTCGAGCTCGTAGCCGATGAGGATGAGACTACCCTTGAGCACATTTAGGGCGTTGAGCACAGAATGCATCTCAATCAAGGTCGCTTTACCTTCGATCTCGACCGCTGAATAAATTGGCTCCAGTTCAACAATGGGTAGACTGGCAATACGGACCATGCCGTATTTTCGGCACAAAAATTACTGAGTTGAGGGGAGATTTTCCTTAGGAAGCAAATTTTTGCTTCAATTATTCCAATTGCCGATCACGGTTCCGTCCGGAGCTTCTGTCCAAAGGTCGTATTTACCGGTATTGTGCTGACCGGGGAAGCGGTACTGGTAGGGATTCCCCCAAGGGTCAATCGGCTCCCGTTCCACGTAAGGACCTCTCCAGCGGGCGGAGCGCTCGGAGGGCGCGGTGAGCAAGGCCTGCAGCCCCTGCTCGGTGGTGGGGTAGCTGCCCATGTCGATCCGATAGCGCATCAGCGGGGTCTCCAGGGAGCTATTGACGAACTGCTGGGCCGTGTCCTTTTGACCATCGTCGAGCACATTGCCAAAACCTGCGATGATGAGGCCGGCGAGGGCGGCGAGCAGGGCCAGGGCGATGAGGATCTCCATCAGGGAGAAACCTCCGGATCGGTGAAGACGGGAGGAAAGGGAGGTGTTTCGGGTGGAAAGTCTCATATGCGGGTAAACCTTATTGAGTAAGCTTGGTTGCAGTGTATACCTGAATCCTGAGTCACTGATGCTCTTTGGCAAGGCGGAAGGTTACCTTACAGGCAGGTAAGGATTCCAAGCAAGGTGCCCGTAAAATTGGACGCTAGCGGAAATTGGATTGTTCAAGAAATGCGGCCACCCCGACCGCTGCCTGCACTGCGGGAACGTTCATCCTGCATTCTTTTCTCCAGCGCCTCCCGCAATGCCTTGGCCTGGGGATGCCCCAGCGCCTCAGCTCTGCGGGCGAACTCAATCGCCTCCTGGATATCAGGTGCGCCTTCCATCTGTCGAAAACACATTACCGCCAGGTCAAAAAGGGCCGCCCGGTGATTTTGGGCGGCGGCTTCCCGAAAGAGGACGATGGCTTCTGCCGGATTTTGCTCCACTTGATTTCCGGCCAGATGAAATTGCCCCAGGAGATAGGCGGCATCGCGTGAGCCTTTGCTGCGGGCGGCACGCAGGGTGTTCACGGTCTCGACAAGGTTGCCACTGGCCTGATGAGAGAGGGCGAGGGCATAGAGTGAATCGGGATACTCCAGCTCAATGGCACGTCTGATATAGCGTTCCGAGCGGTTCATATTGACCCGGACTCCCAGGCCATTGGCGTAGATGAGGCTCAGACGGTCATAGGCGTGCCCTCTAATGTAGGGATCGGAGGTCCGGGTGCCCTCAATGAACAGGCGGCGGGCATCGCGGTATTGCTCCAGTTGGAGAAGGGCATCGCCATAAAGCGTCAGCACCCGCCCGGCACCATTGCGTGCCAGAAGGATCATCCAGCCCATCGCACTCCTCAGGTCGAGATTGCCGGAGGCCCCGGTAAGATAATAATTGCAGAGCTTGGCGAGGGCTTCTTTGCGGCGTTCACGGTCGGGGTCATTCAAGCCGGCAAGTCGGAAGTAATAGGCGGCTTCATCAACATTCCGGCCGACACCAAGCCCCTCGTCGTAGATCTGACCCAAGAGGTAATATGCCCTGGGCTCCCCCTGATCCGCTGCTTTGTTGGCATACATCAAGGCACGCCGATAATCCTGGGGGACCAGCCCCCCGTTGAAATAGATGAGTGCCAGATTACGGGTGGCGAGTCGGTTGTTCAACTCCGAGGCTTGCCCAAAATGGTAGAGTAACTTTTCTCGCCAGGCCTCCTGCTGCGCGTTGTCCGGACTGCCGCCAGGCTGCCGTAGTGCTTCCCTCAGCTTGCCTTCGTAAAAGACACCGAGGTTGTTGTGAGCCATGGCATGCTGGGGGTTCAACTCCAGCGTGCGTTCATAGTAGGTGAGACCTGCATTGCGGTCGGCAGTCAGACCAATCCCATTTGACAGGTTATAGGCATACTGAAAGGCACCGCTGCTGCTGCCGAGGGTGGAGGATTGACGGTAATACTCATTGGCTTTTTCACGATCCTGCCGGACATGAAGTCCATACCAGTACATTTGCCCGACCATGTAAAGGGCCTCGGCATGGCCCTGATCGGCCGCCCGGGTGAACCAGCGGTAGGCGGAGCGAAGGGATTGGTTGACGCCCCAGCCATAATAGAACTGAAGACCATAAAGATACTGGGCATGCGCGTCCCTGTGTTTCTGCGCCCAATCTTTCATCAGATCGATTCTTTCCTCAAAAGTGACGATATCCTTGGGCAACTGTTGGCGCGTGCCCAGATAGGCTACGATGTCCTTATCGCGTTCTTTCTCAAACAGCTCCCGGGCGGTTTCCGGATCGGCCTCCGTCCCGATTCCATGGTAGAGGCAAATAAGGTAGTTACTGATGATGACAACGTGTTTGGTTTCTTTGTTGTAGCCATGCTCCCACCAGTAAAAGGCTTTTGTCAGATCATAGACCGGGAGACTGCGGTCAGAGTAGAGTTGAGCGGTTTCAATGATCGCCCAGTAGTGTCCTTGCTCGGCCGCCAGCTCATACCAAAGGACTGCCTGAGCAACATCAAAGTCTTTCGATTTGCGATCTCCAAACGTCCGGGCGATTGCCAGTTGCATCCCAAGGTTTGCTACCTCGGATGATTTATCGGCCATTTCCCGGTAGTGACGCATCGCTAAGCGGTCGATGCTGCCGAAATCAATCAGGGCGACAGCAGAATCGAGAACGCTTTCGCGGAGAAGAGTCTTGCTATGAAGCAGCATTTCATTGGCAGCTTTCATATCGCGCTCGACCCCGTGTCCGAAGGCAAGGTTGAGGGCGGCCTGTATTGCCGCTAATTGGACCCCGCCGCGTCCATTTTCTCCAATCGTGGCAGCCTGAACAAAATAGGGGTGTGCAGTGGCGAAGTCCTTGTTCTCTAAATGCAGTCTGCCTAACTGGTAGGCAGCAATTCCTTCGGAGCGCTCCTGCATGCTGCGCTGGTAGACTTCACGGTCCTTTGGGTCCGATTCTAGCAGAAAAATCCGCTGGGCGATGCGATAGGCTTCCGGCGGCTCCAACCCTGGATACCAAGACTCTGTTTCGGCCAAGGCGGTTTCGAGGAGTGTCTGTGCCCGGCTGGTGTCTCTTCTCCAGAAACTACGGTTATCCAATATGCTGATGGCGAGATTGACCATGGCATGCCGGTCCCCTCTTTCCACTGCCAGTTCAAACCAGTTTACCGCCCGCCGATCACTTTGCTCAAATCCATAGGCACCGAAAAGGTGGAACAAGCCCATTAAATTCTGAGCTGGCGAAAACTCCTGATCGGCCGCGCGCCGAAGCATTTCCCGACCATGAGACAAAGAGCTGGCGCTGGTATCAAAAAAGGCAATGAGAGCCTCCCAGTATTCCTGCTCGCCCGGGTGGGACTGCCCAGCTAGCTCGCCTGCTTCCGCTGCTTCGTCCCAGTAATCCTCCTCTCCAAAGTCAGGGCCTTCGGCAAAACCAGCTTGGGCAGAGAGCAACAGAAGGGGCGGGAACACGATCACAGACAGAAGGCGGGCGAGCGATGTCATGGGCTGAGATTTTTCAATATAATCCCACGTAAAAGGTCAAACGCAATGAGTCCGCACTTTCGTCCGAATCGAAAAGATGCCCTTTGATGATTGCATGGGATAAAAGTATTGGCAGCCTTCCGACCCTTATGGACTGGATTTGGGCAGCGGTGATTTCGGCCATTATTCTGGGGGTGTATGATCTCTTGAAAAAGCGATCGGTCACCGGGAATGCAGTGTTGCCGGTATTGTTCTGGGCTCAGGTCTCGGCTGCGCTGGTCTGGCTTCCCCTGCTGTTGGTCGGGCGGTACTTGCCGGGCACCCTGCCCGCGATGCTGGAAGTGAGCCCGCTGGGCTGGCTGGATCATCTCCGCCTCTTCGCCAAGTCTGCCTTGGTGGGAGCTTCCTGGATCTTTGCCTATTTTGCCCTCAAGCACCTGCCGGTATCGGTGGCCAGTCCGATCCGGGCAACCGGTCCGATCTGGACCCTGGGCGGGGCGATCCTGCTTTTGGCTGAACGCCCTTCGGCAGGACAATGGCTGGGCATCGGGGTGACATTGATCGGCTTTATGCTTCTATCCCTCGCCAGCCGGAGAGAAGGAATTGTGTTTCATCGCGACCGCTGGGTTTTCTACATGATCGCCGCCACTCTGCTGGGGGCCGCGAGCGGACTGTATGACAGGTATCTGCTCGGTGTCCTCGGTTATCGGGCAGCGACAGTGCAGGCCTGGTTTTCGATGTATCTGGTGGTGTTTTTTGCCCCGTTTGCCTATGGCTGGTGGCGATCCTGGTGGCCGCGCGGCCAGTTCACCTGGCGTTGGACCATTCCGCTCATCGGGCTCTCTCTGCTGGTGGCAGACTTCGTCTATTTCTGGGCCTTGGAGCAACCTGATGCCCTCATTTCCGTGGTCTCTTCCCTGCGGCGGGGCGGGGCCGTCGTTGCCTTTCTGGGCGGACTCTTCTTCTTCCGGGAAGTCAACGGATGGCGCAAGTTGCCCGGGGTGCTGGGTATCTTCCTGGGGGTGGTCCTTTTGATTCTGCTTTGATCAGGTGGAGCGGATGATCGAGAGGGCCACCGCGCAGACATCGTCCGAGAAATGGGTTTTGCCAGCGTGTCGGGTCAGACTGCCGCGCAGGCAGGCAATCAAATCTTCTGCGCTGGGATGCGGATGATTTTCAATGCAGGTGGCCAAGCCCTCGACGCCAAATTCCTCTCCCTGGGGATTTCTCTCCTCGATCAGTCCGTCGGTATAGAGGACGAACATGGTGTCATCCTGCAAGCGATGGCGCTCTTTGTTAAAGGGGTAATCATCGACCAGCCCCAGGGCAGGGTCCCGTCGCTGGGTGAGCGGGTGGCTTCTGGAAACACCGTTCTCGGTGGTAACCGCGATCGCTGCCGGGTGTCCGGCACAAACGATTTCCACAGTGTCTTCGGCAATGTCAAAAAGGGCGAACATCGCCGTAACAAATCGAGGGAAATCCGGATCTTCGCCCAGCCGGAAAAAGACATGGTTGAGTTCACGGAAGAGGTTTTCCGGTTCTGTCAGCCCGGCCCGCTTTTCCTCCAGCAAGCCTCTGATAACAGCGGTGACCAGAGCCGAGCGCACTCCGTGCCCCATGACATCGCAGATAAAGACGCCGAACCGGTGGTCGTCGATTTCGAAGATCTGGAAGAAGTCTCCAGCCACATGCTCACTGGGTTCGTAAAGGTAGGCTGCTTCCACCGATACTCTGTCGCGCAACTGAATATGTCCGGGAAAGCGGAACGTAGCCAAAGTGCGCTGGAGCTTACGGGCCAGTGAAAGCTCACTCTCCATCTGCTCATTTTTCAGTTTGAGCGCCTCCCCGAACTTGGTGGCCCGCTCCTCGGACTCTTTCTGCAAGGTAATGTCAAAAGCCACCCCGACAATTCCCTCGATTTCGCCCTCATTGGAGCGCAGGGGGACCTTGGAGACGGAGAACCAGCGATCGCGCTCAATCGGACTGGTATCAAATTCGATCCTGCGCAGCACGGACTGGCCTGTATGCATGATCTCCTCATCTTCTCCTCGAACCCGATCTACCCGGACATCTTTGACGAAATCCTCAAAGCGCTTGCCGATGACCTCGCTGGGATCTTCCACCTGCAGGTGTCGGCGGTATTCTTCGTTGATCAGTTGAAAGCGGTGTTCCCGGTCACGGACAAAGATGCGGCAGGGTAGGACGTTGATGAGGGTTTCGAGGAGGCGATGTTGTTCGGCCAGATCTTCTTTGGCATCGATTTCCGCCGTGATGTCACGCGAGAGGCCAAAGGTGCCGCAGATCTCACCCTTTTCATTACGGAGCGGGTGTTTGGTGCTGAGTGCCCAATATTCGCCGCCTTGATGGTAATCCCGCTCAATTTTCGGGGGAAAGCCGCGACCAGTCCGGACAATTTCCTGCTCATCAGCAAACTTATGCTCAGCATCGGCCTTCTGGAAAAAGTCAAAGTCACTTTTGCCAATCGCTTCGGTCGGGTCGGCGACCCCCATCCGGGCAGCATGCGCTTTATTGACACAGACGAAACGGCTGTCCTTGTCTTTAAAGTAGACGAAATCGGGCAGGGAGTCCATCAGCTGTCGAAAGAACATCGATTCCCTGCGGGTCTCGGCCGAAACCTGTTCGCAGGATGCCTGCCCCGCCTCAAAGGCTTGTTGCAAGGCTGCCCGCAGCTCACCAGCAGAGAGGGAAACGGTGGCATCATCCGGGGCATCGGGAGTGAGGCCGAGTAATTCCTGGGCAACTTGGGCAAGGGTTCCTTCCATAGAACCAAGAGTGTTACGCTTTCATGGCAGAGAGTAAATCCCTTTTACCGCATCGCTCCCCTTCTTTCATCAGTGGCTTCCGCCCGTTGAAGAAGGGACTAAACGGCCTACGGAAGAGAAGCGTTTTGCCTTTTCAGGAAAGCCCTGTTTGTAATGTTGCTAGATGAAACCGCTTCCAGACTTCCTCGAGCCCCTCGATTTTGTGACATCGGAATTCCCCTGGGATGCGGTGGAGGCTGTTTTGGCCCGTAAAGAAGAAGCTCTGCCGCATTTCCTTGACCACCTCGACCGGGTCGCGAGGAGAGAATCAGAGATTGATGATCTGTTTTTTACCCTGCATGAGTTTGCCATTCGCTTTTGTGTGCTGTGGAAAGAAACGAGGGCTTTTGCTCCCTTGATCCGAATGGTCAGGGATCTCGAGATCTATGATTTTCTGGCAGAGGATACGACTTCGAGGATGGGTAGCTTCCTGGCCGAACTCTGGGATGGCGATTGGCAGGTGCTCAAGGATTTGATCGAAGATCAGAACGTCAGCAAAGAAGCCCGTGATACGGGGTTGTGCACCTTGGCTTGTCTTGTCGTCCAGGAAAAGATCGATCGGCAGGCGTTTTCCGGTTATCTGGGGGAACTCTTCGATCGTCGGCTCAATCGATCCCTTTCCGCCCCTTGGGAGGCACTCTGCCAAATCTGTTCGGATTTGCGCCTCAAAGAACATGTTGTCCGCATCCGTCAGGTCTTTGCCGATGGGTTGTGGGATGTGACCTTTATTCCGGAGGAAGATTTTGAGGATTTGCTGGAAAGCTTCGAGGAGGAGGATTTCGGCCAACCTCTAACCATCGGCTGGACGCACTACGTTCTGGATGTCGATCTATTCAAGGAAATGGCAACCTGGGACGTCTATACGGAGGAGATAAATTGGGATGAGGATGATTTTGTGGAGCCCTACATGGATGAACCACTTGACGATCTCTTTGAAGATGGTCGCTTCGTGCCGTTTCCCTCTTCTTTTGAGGGGGCAACGGCGGCGACAAAAGTCGGGCGCAACGATCCCTGCCCCTGTGGCAGCGGGAAAAAGTATAAGAAATGCTGCGGTAAGAATCAGGCTACTTGAATCTACTCGGTTTTCTCAATCCTGCTTGCCTGTCATGCCCATTCGGTGAGAATAGACAGTCGTCCTGATCACTCAACCGAAGATGGCCTCACCCTCGCGAATCTGGCTTCGACGCTGGCTGCTTTTGCTGGTGGGCTTGCTGCTGGCCGGGGTGGGCCTGCTGGTCTGGAAGACGGAAGCGATTGCCAACCGGGTCATCCGACAATGGCTCAGCACCCAGGAGCTGCAACGGTTGGAACTGGAGCTGGAACACCTTGGCCTGCGGTCGATTCGCTTGCGGGCCTTGGCCGAGGATCCCGGCTGGAGGGTTCGCCTCGATCAAATGGAAGTCGCGTTCGTCCTCTCCACCCTCTGGCGGGAGCAGCGTATCGATGAAATCCGGATGGATGGCCTCTATGTCTTTGCCGACCTCAACAGCGAACTCCCCATCAAGCTGGTTGCGGAGATCGACCTTTCCGGAGACACTGCCGAAAACGTTCCGATAAAACCCGTGGCCCCGGACTTGTCCTGGATCGCTGAACTGCCCTTGAATCGGGTAGTCCTGAAAAATGTGAACCTCGAACTCAAACAAGGGGACGCATCTGTCCGCTTTTCGATCGAAGCCGAGGCTGTTCGCAAAACCCTACAAAGCCTTGATCTGGACTTTAGCGCCACTGCCGATTCCGGCCGTATCCAGCTTTCGGGGACACTCCTGGATGGTGGTGAGTCATCGTTTGTGTTTCAAATTAACCTGGTTGATATACACGCCGACCTCGACCGCTGGTGGCCGGAGTGGAGCGAAGCGATGGAGCTGCCGGCAGGTTTGTCCTTCGCCATGGGGGCATTCAAGACAGAGGGCCGCTTCCACCTCCCGGCAGATGGGCAGTGGTTGGCTCAGGGACAGAGCTCACTCAGCCAGTTGGGCATCACTCTGGAGCCTGGGGAGGTAAGGATGGGCGGGGTGGAGCTGGGGTGGAACACGCGTTATGATCATTGGACGGAAGCGACCCTTCAGGCGGTGGCCTTTTCGGGGGAGTGGGATGAAGCACACATTCCAGAGCAGGCTTTGCAGATCTCTTTTGGGAGCGAAGACCTATCCTCCTGGACCTTTGCCTCGACTCAAGCACTGCATTGGGCCTATGGCGATGGTCTGGCGGCCGGGGCGACCCGTGTTGACGGGATCTTTCAACTGGAGACTCCCGGCAAGGGGCTTCCCTCTCTCTCCATGAACGTGCACTTTGATGCCTTTCAGGCTATCGACTATGCCTTTGTTCCTTTTGACCTCTCACTGCAGGGGGACTTGCTTCGCTTTGACTATGAACTGGGTCCGCTGCATTTGCAGGAGTGCGATCGTTCCTTGTTCACTTCAGGAAAGGGTGAACTGTTTTTGGCCGAAACGGCAGAGGATCCCCTGCGCTTGTCTTTCGTTGGTGATCTGACGTCAGATACCCTTGCGCACTGGGTTCCGGATCTCGGCCACGCTTCTCTTGGAGTGAGCCTGAACCTCAGTCTTGGCCCTGAGCAGACCTCTCTCGAACTGGATCTGACGACTCCCGCTTCTCCTACTCAAGTGTCGCTGGACGAAATGCGGGCGATGGTGAATCAGGCTTTGGTGGAACTGCGCCTGCAGCTCGATCCTGAATGGACGGAGCTGCGTGGTACGCTTTCCTTTGAATCCGATGGGCCGACGGTCTCCCTGGATGATCTTGAGGTCGAAGGGTGGGGATTGTTTGGAAATCTGGTGTTTGATGCGGTACCGATGCAGCTCCTGTTGGAAGAGGAATTGGATCCTGCTTCCCTTCTTGATCTGGCGGGCCGCCAGATCTTCGGCCAAGTGGAGTGGATGGCGAATCGTATCGAAATGGCGGATACGCTTGAAGCAAACTGGCTCTCCGGTGCATTTGAGCTGGCGGCCCCTTCGGAGACTGCGATGGAACCGATCGACCTCTCCAGCAGCCTGTCGGTGGGGATTCTGCGGGTATTGGGTGAGTCGGTTGACCAAATCTGGGTTTCTGCCCGCCAGCAGGGAGATGCCCGCAGGCTGTTTTTGACCGGGGATTTTTCATTCGGCTATGCAGGCAGTTTTGCCAGTGGGGTGTTTGGGCATACCCTGCAGAATCCGTTGGGAAATCCTGCCTTGGATGGAGCTTTTGAACTGCAGCCTCTTTCGCTCGATTTCATTGACGCAGTAGGACGGCATGTTACGGCTCTGGAGAGTCTTTCCTTTTCCGGAGAGTTGACTGCGGCCGGGCGTTATTGGCTGCGGGAGGGTGTCATGGACGCGAGTCTTGAGTCGATCTTTACGGATGGTTCGATCGATTTTCCTGCCTCTCAAATTAAGGCCGAGGGCGTCACAGTGCGCAAACAACTGGACTCTGTTTTTCACCAGAGAGGCACGCTGCAAGTCCAGCTTCAAAGGGTGGAGGCCGGAGACATCGAAGTGCAGCAGGGAGAATTTGACCTTTTGCTCAACGGGATGGATCGAGTAACCCTCAAACACGGTTCACTGGAAGCCTTTGGAGGGCAATTACGACTGGATCCTATGGAGGTGCTGCTGGAGCCATTGAACTTTGAGGGAGGGGTTCGTTTTGAGCGCCTGTCCCTCCATGCGCTTACGCGTCAAATGAGTTTCTTCGATGGTACCATGGAGGGCTATGTCAGCGGAGCCATGCCTTTCAGAATGGTGGACGGAGAGTTCATTCCAGAGGAAGGGCATTTGCGCTTGTCCGAAGGAGAAGTGGCTCGCCTTCATTACAATTCAAAAGGCCTTTTGTCTCAGCCGGAAATCTCCGGCCCAACTTCCAAGTTGTCCTTTTTAGAGAGGATCAGTGAGCGACTGATGCAGCGCTTTCGTCTCCAACCCGAGGTCGTGGTGGAAGATGCACTGGCCGATCTGACCATCACCCACCTTGATATTGCCCTTTTCCCGGCGGACACCCCGACCACGCCGGTGCGTATCCGCTTCGAGGGGGAGGCTCCTGCCGGACCGGCGATTGTTCCGGTTCGCCTGCAGACGAATGTGCACGGGACGCTGGATGAGCTTTACAATTTCCTCATTCGCCTTAATTCTCTTGGGCCTGCAACCTTCTGACTACTGATCCGCCTGGCCAAGGCTTGATACCTGACCCTTAACCCGAAAGCTCCCTTGAAAGCGACATTTCCCCTTCTCCTCATCGCCCTTTCTCTCGCTCTGGGGGGCTGCATCAATGTGCGCACCCACAGCACGATCGACCCGATCTACATGACGCTTGACGTCAACCTCAAAGTCCAGTTGCAGCAGGAGCTGGCCAGTGTCTTTGATGCGATCGATGCGGCTTCCGCTTCGATCAGTGATGCGAACTAATTGAAATCCACCTGATACCGCCTATCCTTTTATCATGAAAACTGCCCGCTTTTCCCTCCTTCTTGCCCTTATCGCCGGTTTACTGGCCCTTGCCCCGCTAAGCCTTTCCGCCCAGGATGCTGAGGAAGCCGCTATCACCGAGCGGATGCTGGAGCGGCTCGAACAGATCGATACCCTCAAGCTTTCTGGCAAAGTAGGGGAGAACAATGTCGGCCTGCTGGAACAGCGGGCGCAACTGACCCCCGTCGAAACCCGGCTGATGAATGCGGAAAACGCTGATCGCCGTGCCCTTTACACCCTCATTGGGCGCCGGGTCGGGTTGACCCTGACGGTCGTTGGGCAGGGGAGAGCCGAGGAAATCCGGCGCCGCTCCGCCCCCGGCGTCTGGCTGCAGAACCGGGAAGGGCGTTGGTATCAGAAAGAGGAGTAATCGACTGCACCGCCGCTCGATCAAGCACCCCCGATCTCATTGAATAGAATCGGGAGCAAAGCTTTTGCCCTTCAGGGAGTCGCGCATCTTTTTACAGATAATTCTCTGTCCTTATGCCCCACTCGGATGGGAACTTTTGGGAGCGGACCATCTATTGGATGAAGTGCGGGTTGTTAAGTTGTTTTTCAACAAATTCTTAGGGGATTTTCGGAGGGGGAATGCAATGAAATCAGGGAGTTTTTAATCCTTTTTTACAAGGCGTTATTACTTGATAAATTAGGTGATTTAACCTATGTTCATAGTTCAATAATAGGAAATCCTGATTCCGGTTGTTGGATCCCTGCCAGAACTGACCGGATTCCAGCACCGCATCAGGCAAAGAAAATGACCCCCCGCCTGACATCCCTGAGAACCATCCGCCGCAGCTGGCTTCTCCCGCTGCTGGCCGTTGCGTACCTGGGTGTAGCAAGCGAGGTTCAGGGGCAGACCCAGTGGACGGGAGCGGGTCCGGGAGGGAATGCAAATGATTGGTTTTATCAACGTGGCGGAGGCAATCCTTTGTCCAATTGGCAAACCTTACAGCCGCCCAATGGTGCTGGGGCGTGGGTGCGCTTTGGTAATATCGATAACAGTTTGAATGGGCGTAATATCAATCTGCAGTGGAACAACACGACAGTAGGGATTTTTGATGTCACCAACACTTCCGGTGTTTCCTTTTCGATCAACAACGACGGTGGGTTAAACTTTAACAACTCAGGCAGTAATGCCCGTCTCGACCTCTTCAATGCCAACAGCCTGACGATTAGCCCAGCGGTCACCATTGGCGGGAACAATGTCTTGGAGATCAATCAGAATTCAACTGGCACCCTGACTTTCGCAGGCGCATTCAACAGTCTGAGTGGCAAAACAATCATACAGGCTGGTTCAGGCTCCGTCGTGTTTAATGGTGCGATGTGGGGGGATAATAGTACGCTGTTCCGTCAGACTGGCAGCGGGACGACGACCGTGAGCGGGGCATCTTTCTCCCTTCGCGGCGAAATTGAGAACGGTCTGGTCCAGCTGAACAACACCAACAATCAGGCGTTTTCCGGAGGCCTGATCATCGGTGGGGCGGGTAACACCGCAGAGGTACGTCTATTAAACGGCAACCGAGTGGATCCCTGGATGCAGTCGACTGCGACGGTCCGAGAGCAGGGGATTCTAAACCTGAATGGATTCAATCAAACCCTCAATGGAGTCATCCTCCGCGGCGGCACGGTTCAGACTGGCAGCGGCATGCTTACTTTGAATACAGCCACTCCGGTAACGACTTTGGCTTCGGCCGACACCGCGGTCATCTCCGGAAACCTTGCTCTCACGGAGTACGCCCAAACATTTAATGTGGCGAACGGTGCTGCCGCATTGGATCTCAACGTCTCTGCCAATATCAGCGGTGCGTTTCGCCTGGTCCGTACCGGCGACGGGGTGATGCGGCTGTCCGGAAACAATACCTTTGGGGTGACCGATAACGACAACCCTGGACTGCAACTCAACGCTGGCATCACCGAATTTTCCACCGATAATAATCTTGGCACGGCCAACAACCGGGTGCGTTTGCAAAACAATGCCACCCTGCGGGCAATCGATACAACGACTCTGAACACCAATCGCGTATTGGAAATCGGCACCGGAGGAGGTACGGTCGATGTCGTCAGTGGTCAGACCCTGACCCTTGCCAATACCGCAGGCCGCCTGGTGGGTTCCGGAACGTTGACCCGTGAGGGCGGGGGAACCCTGCGCATACAGGGAGCTAACAGTGGTTTTAGCGGTAATACCTTGCTGAACGACGGGATCACCCGGCTTGATAACCGTGAGAGCCTCGGGACGGGATCGGTGACGTTGCAGAACAACGCGGAGCTGCAGCTGACCTTTGCTGTCAACAATAACGCGACCTTTGGCGATGTCACCCTTTACGATGGGATCATTCGCCGCACGAATACCACCGGAAACGATAAGACCGGCTTGCTCAACGGAGTTTCGAGTCTTGAAGTGCTCGGCAACGCGACTTTGGTTGATTCGGTTAACAACAGTGCCGAGATGGCGATGTTGACCGTCGATGGAGCGGTCAATGTGCGCTCAGGAGCGACCCTGACTCTCGATGCGCAGACTGCTGGCAGTCAGATTCGCTTGGGCTTGAATCACCAGATCCTGATTGAGAGCGGAGCCACCATCATCACTGAGGGCTCGGGCAATATCCGCTTTGGGAGTGGCTCAGCCCGTCAGATCATTGGCGAAGGTGGCAGCGGGGGAGAAGCCCTCCTGCGTCTGAATGCGACCAACTATGCCGGGACCAATACGGGCACGACCCTGCAGGTCAATGGCACGGGCGAGCGCGGGTTGCGGGTGGAAGGAACGGCGGCGGCGGTCAATGCGATCGCCAATGACGCCCGGCTCTCCTCTATCTCCGGCAGCGGCGGGACCTTGACCTTGGCCTACACCGACAGTGCCACCCGAAACTTTACGGCTGCGTCCAACGCGTCGAGCCCAAGCAATGTGCGGCTGGGTTTTGACGCTGCCGATGGCAGTGCCCCGGTCTACAATCTGGAGGGTGATCACTCCAACTGGGCGGGGCTGGTTCTGCAGGGAGGGGACCTCAACATCAATCAGGCGCAAGGCACCTACACGCAGGGGATCGTGGTCAATGGCGGCACCCTCTTGCTGGGCGATGACAATGTGGTCACGAGCGGAACCAATCTGACTCTGGGCGGTGGCAAGCTCGATGCCAACAACACAAGCAATAGCCTCGGCAGTCTGACCCTCTCTGCGAACTCCATCATCGACCTGAGCACTGGCAGTGGTTCGATTCTGACCTTTGGGGACTCCTCCAGTGCCAGCTGGGAGGAAGGAGCGACCCTGCAGATCGTCAACTGGAACGGCAAAGCGACCGGAGGAGGCACGGATCAGTTGTTTTTCGGGATCGAAGGTCTGACCTCATCGCAAATATCCCGGATCGTCTTCATCGATCCCTTCGGGGATGGTAGGAATTACGCAGCCCAATTACTGGATACCGGTGAGTTGGTACCGGTGCCCGAGCCCGCGGCCATTCTTGGCTTCGGAGCCCTCCTTGGCTTCCTCGGCTGGCGTGAACGCCAGCGCCTGATCGCACTCTGGAAGAAGATACGCAACTGAGAGTGCAAGTCAGCTTTGGCTCGTATCTGAAATGCATGGGAGGAGCAGATGACGGAACAGGTAATTTGCATGTCGATAACTTATGGGGTGTATTTATTTGTTTTAATAGGTTTAATAGCCTAGTTTTATGATTGATTATCCTTAATCCTTACGGTTAGATTCATTACTAACGGTAGTGAAGATGCACTATTCAGTGGAGCCAGAGCATAGCAGGATGCTCATCTTAGGTATCTGCTCAGCGGAGACCAGATGGATATAATCAGAAAGTCATCACCCCGCCATGGAGCATTCTGTCGATGCGCCCTCTATATGTTTGCCCAGATTGTAACTGTGCTTGGCGTATGGGGGCAGACCGAGTGGGAGTCCGGAACATTATTCGGACCGAACAACTGGGGTTATAGTTTTTTTGGCATCAACAACTGGTCAAATGGCATCCCCAACGCGACAGGGGCCCACGCCATTTTCGGCAATCTGGATTCCGGGCTGAATGGTCGCAGCATTACGCTTGGCGGGAATCGGACGGTCGGGATTCTGGAGGTAAACCGATCGAGCAGCCCAGCCTCCTTTTCGCTCAATGACAACACATTGACCTTCAACCGGGGATCAAGCCATTCCCGCCTAGACCTCTTTCATGCCAATACTCTGACGATCAACTCTTCCATTAACATTGCCGGTAACAATGTGTTGGCGATCCATCTGGCGGCTCCGGAATCGATGCTTTTTCTCAATGGAGTGATCGGCTCTTCAGGGGGGCAAATCATCCGGACCGGTGAAGGGGTGTTACGCCTGTCCGGAAATAATACCTTTGGATCGGGTAATGCGAACAACCCTGGACTGCAACTCAACGCTGGCATCACCGAATTTTCCACCGATAATAATCTTGGCACGGCCAACAACCGGGTGCGTTTGCAAAACAATGCCACCCTGCGGGCAATCGATACAACGACTCTGAACACCAATCGCGTATTGGAAATCGGCACCGGAGGAGGTACGGTCGATGTCGTCAGTGGTCAGACCCTGACCCTTGCCAATACCGCAGGCCGCCTGGTGGGTTCCGGAACGTTGACCCGTGAGGGCGGGGGAACCCTGCGCATACAGGGAGCTAACAGTGGTTTTAGCGGTAATACCTTGCTGAACGACGGGATCACCCGGCTTGATAACCGTGAGAGCCTCGGGACGGGATCGGTGACGTTGCAGAACAACGCGGAGCTGCAGCTGACCTTTGCTGTCAACAATAACGCGACCTTTGGCGATGTCACCCTTTACGATGGGATCATTCGCCGCACGAATACCACCGGAAACGATAAGACCGGCTTGCTCAACGGAGTTTCGAGTCTTGAAGTGCTCGGCAACGCGACTTTGGTTGATTCGGTTAACAACAGTGCCGAGATGGCGATGTTGACCGTCGATGGAGCGGTCAATGTGCGCTCAGGAGCGACCCTGACTCTCGATGCGCAGACTGCTGGCAGTCAGATTCGCTTGGGCTTGAATCACCAGATCCTGATTGAGAGCGGAGCCACCATCATCACTGAGGGCTCGGGCAATATCCGCTTTGGGAGTGGCTCAGCCCGTCAGATCATTGGCGAAGGTGGCAGCGGGGGAGAAGCCCTCCTGCGTCTGAATGCGACCAACTATGCCGGGACCAATACGGGCACGACCCTGCAGGTCAATGGCACGGGCGAGCGCGGGTTGCGGGTGGAAGGAACGGCGGCGGCGGTCAATGCGATCGCCAATGACGCCCGGCTCTCCTCTATCTCCGGCAGCGGCGGGACCTTGACCTTGGCCTACACCGACAGTGCCACCCGAAACTTTACGGCTGCGTCCAACGCGTCGAGCCCAAGCAATGTGCGGCTGGGTTTTGACGCTGCCGATGGCAGTGCCCCGGTCTACAATCTGGAGGGTGATCACTCCAACTGGGCGGGGCTGGTTCTGCAGGGAGGGGACCTCAACATCAATCAGGCGCAAGGCACCTACACGCAGGGGATCGTGGTCAATGGCGGCACCCTCTTGCTGGGCGATGACAATGTGGTCACGAGCGGAACCAATCTGACTCTGGGCGGTGGCAAGCTCGATGCCAACAACACAAGCAATAGCCTCGGCAGTCTGACCCTCTCTGCGAACTCCATCATCGACCTGAGCACTGGCAGTGGTTCGATTCTGACCTTTGGGGACTCCTCCAGTGCCAGCTGGGAGGAAGGAGCGACCCTGCAGATCGTCAACTGGAACGGCAAAGCGACCGGAGGAGGCACGGATCAGTTGTTTTTCGGGATCGAAGGTCTGACCTCATCGCAAATATCCCGGATCGTCTTCATCGATCCCTTCGGGGATGGTAGGAATTACGCAGCCCAATTACTGGATACCGGTGAGTTGGTACCGGTGCCCGAGCCCGCGGCCATTCTTGGCTTCGGAGCCCTCCTTGGCTTCCTCGGCTGGCGTGAACGCCAGCGCCTGATCGCACTCTGGAAGAAGATACTGCCAAAGTGATGGCAAGGAATGGCAGTTGAGTTCAAGGCAAAGGTGTCCCGTCCCCTCGGCCTCGTGTAATGGGTAGGGTCTTTCAGCCCTCCAAAATGTCATGTTATTTGCCTGCGTTCCCAGGGCGTTGCCTTGGGCTATGCCACCTACTTCTCTCCGAAACTCTGTCCTCTGGCTTCCGGCCATCGGCACAAGGCACCCCGGACCCATACGGGAAACGGAGGACGGGCGGCTTCGCCTGACGGGAGACGGGACAGGGTGAGGGTTGAATTATGAAGGATGAAGGAATCGGAGGCGGAGAGCCCGGCTCTCCAATCCAAGGCAGGAAGGTGCGTCCCTGCACCGGCTCGCCCTTGGGCTTACAAGACGTACCATACGCGCTTCCATTCAATCCCAATCGGTATCGCTATCGCCGCAGCATAACAGAGGTGACGAACCCCGCAGGGACGCTCAGCTCTACCATTCATGATAAACCTGGCATCAAAACGAAGAACCAAGAACAGCGGCAAAGCCGCCCCTGCTGTCCACCGACCACCGGTCATTGCTTGCCATTTTCGGGTAGATGCTCCATACTGTAAGTCCAATGAAAGCGGCTTGGTTAGTGTTGATGGATCCACTGGCGATCAGTTTCGCATCGTGTTTTGCGATCATTGCGCTGATGCTCTATTTCATGAGCCGCACCATGGGGAGGGTAAGCCGTCGTTCTCCTCAGAGCGAATCTCCCCCTCCGCCCCCGGCTATGACCCTTTCTCATATAAAAATGGAGGGATTTCAGGTGCTGGAGGTGTATCCTTTGCCGGGCTCATCCGGGCCAAACCTGCTGGGAGCTGAAAGAGTAAGAAGCAAACCGGCTTACATGGCGAAGATCCGTCATCCAGAAACCGGGGAAGTATGCCTGGTGAAAATTCAGCCACCGCGTCCCCTTTGGAAAGAATAGCGGAGCCCCGCGCCCATCCCTTGTTGCCTTTGTTGCCTCAACGATAGAGCGAGGGGCTGGTTTCGCTTGGCATTATCGTTGAACCCGTGCATCTCTGGAACCCATACCATTATGGCTGAAGAAAAGGCGACCTCTCATTTTATTCTTGAAGCGATCAAATCAGATCTGGCCGAAGGCCGCTTTGACCGCGTCCATACCCGCTTCCCACCGGAGCCGAATGGGTTTCTCCATATCGGGCATGCTGCGGCGATCCACATTGATTTCTCCATGGCTCAGGCCTTCGGCGGGAAGACCAATCTGCGAATGGATGACACCAATCCGGTGCGTGAGGACACGGTTTATATTGAGGCGATCAAGAAGGATGTCCGCTGGCTGGGCTACGAATGGGACCACTTCTGCTATGCTTCGGACTACTTTGAACAGCTTTACGCCTTTGCGGTTCAACTGATCAAAGGTGGGCTTGCCTATGTCGATGACCTCACGGCTGAGGAAATGCGGGCCTATCGAGGCAGCCTGACCGAGGCCGGAAAAGACAGCCCTTACCGCGATCGTTCGGTCGAGGAAAACCTGGATCTGTTTGCGCGGATGCGGGCAGGGGAGTTCAAAGATGGAGAGAAGGTGCTTCGGGCCAAAATTGATATGGCGCATCCCAACCTGAACATGCGTGACCCGGCGATGTATCGGATCAAGCACGCTCATCACCACCGCACGGGAGATACCTGGTGCATTTATCCGACCTATGACTTTGCGCATGGGCAGAGCGACTCGATTGAGGGCATCACCCATTCGCTCTGTTCTCTGGAATTTGAGGATCACCGTCCGCTCTATAATTGGTTTATTGAAAAGCTCGGGATTTTTCCGACCCGGCAAATCGAGTTTGCCCGAACGAATTTGACCTACACGGTGATGTCCAAGCGCAAGCTCCTGCAGCTGGTGCAAGAAAAGTATGTCTCCGGCTGGGACGATCCACGAATGCCCACCATCAGTGGAATGCGTAGGCGGGGATACACTCCCGAATCGATCCGGTCCTTTGTCGAGCGCAGAGGAGTCTCCAAGCAACCCAGCACTTCAGATCTCGCCCTGCTTGAGTTTTGTGTCCGCCAGGATCTGGAAAACCGTGCTGAGCGGCGTATGGCGGTGATGGATCCGCTCAAGGTTGTCCTGACCAATTTTCCGGAAGGCGTAGTGGAATGGTTTCCCGGGCCGAATCATCCAGCGGACGAATCCCGAGGGACCCGGGATGTCGCCCTGACCCGGGAAATCTACATCGAGCGGGATGACTTTATGGAGGATCCTCCGAAAAAGTTTTTCCGCTTGGCCCCAGGGAGTGAAGTCAGGTTGCGCTATGCCTGTTACATCACTTGCACTGAGGTGATTAAGGATGCGGAAGGAAATATTCTGGAGTTGCGGGCGGAGTTCGATCCGGAAAGCCGTGGAGGCTCTACCCCGGACAATCGCAAGGTCAAAGGGACTATTCACTGGGTTTCCGTCTCCGAGAATGTACCGCTCGAACTAAGGCAATATGACAAGCTGTTCACAGTGGAAAATCCAGATGCGGCTTCTGATGGCAAAACCTTCCTCGATTTTCTCAACCCGGATAGCTTAAAGGTGGTGCAGGCTTATGGTGAACCAGCGCTGAAATGTACCACCGGACAGCTTGCCTACCAGTTCGAACGAAAAGGCTATTACCATTTCGACGAGGATTCCACTCCGGAGAAGCTGGTCTTCAACCTTACGGTGAACCTGAAGGACAGTTGGGCGAAGCAGAAGGAATCTTGAGTATTCCACCCCCTATGGCAGGCCGCCGGGATGGGTCCTTCTTTCAGGCCGTCCCTTCGTGAATGGCAACAATGCTCGCGTTCAAGCCAATGGCATGGATGGCGGAAAAGTCGGCGGTAGCGAGTTCCTCCGAGAGGGATTCCTTGGTCGGAAAGGATTCTATACTGCCGGCAAGGTAGTCATAAGCGGCTTTGTCCCCGGTCAGAATACGGGCAACCAGGGGTAGGAGGGTCTTGAGATACAGGTAGTAGATCGGGCGAAACCAGCGGTCGGGTTGGGTGAATTCGAGTACGAAAAGCTTGCCGCCCGGACGTAGAACCCGACGCATTTCCATCAGCCCACGGTCCCGTTTCTCCAGATTCCTCAACCCAAAAGAGATGGTGATGACATCGACCGAGTTGTCCTCCAGGGGAAGATCAAGGCAATCCCCGAAGGCAAAGGGGATGGCAGCCAGCAGCGGATCCTTTACCTTCTTTTCATTGGCTTCATCCAGCATCGGCTGGCAAAAGTCATAACCTTCCACCTGCACCCCGGACCCCAGCTTCCGCTTGAGGGCAAAGGCCACATCGCCGCTCCCCGTGGCCAGATCGACCACTCTCTGCGGGCGGCATTCTGCTACCTTGCGCACGAGGATTTTGCGCCAGCGGAGATCCAGACCACCACTGAGCACACGATTGGCGAGATCATAGCGTGCTGCGATCCGGGCAAACATGGACTGGACGGCTGTTCCTTCGGGCATGCCGGAAAAGTCTTGCAGCAATCCTGCCGCGTCAAGCACGTGGATCAATCGATCCGCTTTGCTGCGATGAACTCACTTTCTGCGTTCTGTCCCCCGAGCTGCCCGAAAGGCGTTGAGGGCCAGTCGCTGTAGCCGCAATCCAGACAGCCGAAACCGCAACAGCTCCCGAAAGGGGGAATTTACCACGTGCTTGTGCTGGTAAAAGTCAATATCCAGTCGGATATCATCATAGTCGATTTTGTCGCCTGCCTGGCGCACAAGCGATAACTCCGGGTGAAAGGCATGCGGGTGAACCCAGATGACCAGTGCCCTCGCGATGCGGGCTTGCAGGGTCAGGGTACGGGCAAGTACTTCCTTCTCGAATTTCGATTCAGGAATTCCTCGCCATTGGCAATAGGCAGTCCGAAAATTCAGTTCATTTTCGGGATTTAATTCGTCTCTTTGGGTCATTTTCGCTGGGTCGGCGACATTACACTCTATTGAAGGACAGCCCCCATTTTGAACCCGTCAATTTTTTTTTAATTTCTTATTAAAGTTTTACTGATTTTTACAATTCTGCGGCTTGAGGAAAGGTTTTTGAATCCATGAAGGAAGACACGGTGATCATTATTGGAGCGGGTCTGGCGGGTGTGGTCACGGCACTTCGCTTGAAAGAGGTGTGCCCGCACCTCCATGTTCGGGTGGCGGAAATGGCTTCTGGATCAATGGAATCCCTTCGCCGGATGGGTCCGGTCCATCTTGAGCCGCTGTTGGATCGGCCGTTGGAGGCGAGCGTTGAATGTGTTTTCCGTGGACAGGCTTTCTCCAGGCAATTGATGCATCGCTTTGACGGGATGCAGCTGACCTTGCTGTTGGAGCGTCTGGGCCTGGCCCGGAAGGGATTGCTGAAAATGCCCGCCTTGGCGGATCGGCTCGATGCGGCCTTGCAGCAGGCTGGAGTTGAAGTGGTGCCGGAGCGAAAAGCGGTGGAAGTGGCCCCCAGGGGCAGTGATGGCCTCTTTCGTGTCTGGTTTGAAGTGGGCAACCCCTGGGAAGGCCAACACCTTGTTCTGGCGATGGGGGGAACCTGGCACCGTGGCTTTGGGTGGCTGGAAAACTGGGGGCACTCGGTTCGCCGGACCCAACCAGCCTTTCTTTCCCTCCGGTTGAGCGAATCCCGCTGGAGGGGCTTGAACAAGGTACCCTGGCCCGGGCGAACAGCCGTTTGGATTCACCCTGGGAGCGGAGCCCGCCTCGAAGCGGAGGGTGCTGTCTACTGGCGCTATCCCTTTCTCGAAGGATCGGCCATTGCCGGGTTGACGGCACGGGCTGGAGAAGCCCTGCGATCAAACCGCACCTCCGGACGGCTGGAAATTGTCCATCCCGATCCCAGACAGGATGGTCTGGATCTGGCTAGTCTACGCCGCAAGGTGCAGGAGGGCGGTTCGAAAACAGTCGCGCAGGATGCCCCCGAGGGCTTCCATTCCGCTGCCTGGGGCGCAATCGTCCGGGGTGCCCGCATACAGCCAAGGGACACTTGGAAACAGCTCAGCGTGAAGCAGGTGCAGACTCTGGCCAGCCATTTGGCCCGCCTCACCGTGAAATTCTCCGGCTTTCGTCAATGGAAGGACGAGTTTTCGATGGAAGGCGGGGTGGATTTGGATGCCTTCGAACCGGGCAGTTTACAGAGCCGCCGAATCGAAGGGCTCTTCGTGGTGGGAGAGATGCTGGATTTGGACGGGGCTCCTGGTGGGACGAATCTACACCTCGCGATGGCTTCAGGAGTGGTGGCAGCTCAGGGAATCGCCCATCTGGCTGACAGAAGCTGACGTTTTCCGGCCAAATTGCGTTTTTTTGCCCTTTTGGGCGATGGGAGGTTGAAACTTCTCTGGAAATACCGAAAACCCTTCAAGCATGGATGCTTTTATTGAGCTGCGAGGGGTGACCAAGCGGTTTGGCCATCTCGCTGCAGTGGAGAATACAGATCTGGTGCTGAAGAAGGGCGAAGTTTTTTCCCTCCTCGGGCCGAGCGGTTGCGGTAAGACCACCTTGCTCCGCTTGCTGGCGGGCTTCCTCTCCCCGGATGAAGGCCGGATCTTTGTCAATGGAAAGGACCTCACTCACATCCCGCCCAACAAGCGTCCCATTAATACGGTTTTTCAAAACTACGCCTTGTTTCCGCACCTTACGATTCGGGGAAACATCGCTTTTGGTCTCGAAATTGCCGGCCGGCCCAAGGCGGAAATTCGCCGGGAAGTGGACCGGATGCTCGATCTCATCCAAATGGCCGATCACGCCGACAAGCGTCCAGGGCAAATCAGTGGTGGTCAAAAGCAACGGGTGGCAATTGCCCGCGCCCTCATCAACAAGCCGGAACTGCTGCTGCTCGATGAGCCCCTGGCTGCATTGGATTTGAAGCTGCGGCAGCGCATGTTGCTGGAGCTGGACCGGATTCATGATGAGGTGGGGATCACTTTTTTATACGTTACCCATGATCAGGGTGAAGCGATGTCTCTGAGCGACCGACTGGCGGTGATGGACCATGGGCGGATCGAGCAGTTGGGAACCCCGGCGGAAATCTACGAATCCCCGCGCAGCCGCTTTGTGGCGGACTTCATCGGAGATACCAACTTCTTTACTGGCGAAGTCATTCACGTGGATGACACTGCTTATGTGCGGCTGGCTGTTCCGGGTTTGGGCGGGAACGGAAGCAGCGAATCCCGACCGCTACTGGCCTGGAAGGATCGGGTTCTCCGTTCCGGGGAAACGGTCCACCTCAGCCTCCGTCCGGAAAAAATTGCAGTCAGCCGGGAAGAACCGGTTGAACGTGAACTGCGCAATGCCCTGCAAGGGGTGGTGGAAGACAAGATTTACCTGGGATCCCAAACCCAGTTTCGCATCCGGGTAGGGGAGCGGCTCATCACCGCGCAACAGCAGCACGCCCGCTTCCTCCTCGATACCAAACCGATTTCCTGGAATGAAACGGTCTGGTTGAGCTGGCATGCAGATGACGGGTATATGATTGTGGAGGACGGCGAGTGATGAAAAGGCGCTGGGTGGAATGGGTGAGCAGTGCACCCTCTTTGCTCTGGCTGACAGCCTTTTTTGCGCTGCCCACCCTGTTGATCCTGCTTCTTTCCTTTCGCTCGGCCGGGGTCCATGGAGGGATTGGACCGGAGTGGACCCTGGATACCTGGCGCAGCCTGGCCAATCCGGCTTATCCCTCCATCATTTGGCGAACGTTTTGGCTCAGTGTGGTTTGCACCTTGATCTGCCTCGCGTTGGGGCTGCCGGTGGGCTATTGGATTGCCCGCCTTCCAGCCGGCCCCCGGCAGTGGGCCTTGCTGCTGATCATTCTTCCTTTCTGGACGAATTTTCTGATCCGGATCTTTGCCTGGCGCACCCTCCTGCACCCGGATGGCATGGTCAAAAACGTGCTGGTTCACCTTGGCCTGCTCGAAGTCAATGACCAGTTGCTCTACAATCACTGGGCTGTGCTGCTGGTGTTGGTCTACACCCATCTGCCGTTTGCCATTCTGCCACTGTATGCCGCGGCGGAACGTTTTGACTTCGGTCTGCTGGATGCCGCGAGAGATCTCGGGGCTACCCGGATGGCGGCCTTCTTCAAAGTCTTTGTCCCCGGCGTTCGGGTTGGGATGATCACCGCAGTTTTGATTGTCTTCATCCCTGCGCTCGGATCCTACGCCGTTCCGGAGATCGTGGGTGGGCCTACCAGTGAAATGATCGGCAACAAGATTGCCCAGCGGGTTTTCACCGAGCGCAACCTTCCCTTGGCCAGCGCCCTGAGTGTGGTGCTCGCGGTCGCGGTTTTTGTGCCGCTTCTCTTCGGTGCCTGGATTCGAAAAAGAATGGGAGAGTCTGCCGCGACCAAAGGAGGGCATTTGGCATGAAGTCCAGTCGGGTCCCACTGGTGATCAGCCTGATGGTGCTGGTATTCTTCTACCTGCCGATTGCGGCCCTGGTCATACAGTCCTTCAACCAGGCACGCTTTGGGGGAAGTTGGGCCGGTTTTTCCTTTCGCTGGTATGTGGAACTCTGGAACCGTGCCGATATTCATCAGGCGACCTGGAATACCCTCAAGATTGCCTTCGCTTCAACCGGAATCTCGCTGGTCCTGGGAACACTTGCGGCCTGGTCTCTTCACCGCTATACCAGCCGCTTGCAGCGCCTTCACCAAGGGCTGGTCTATGCGCCATTAGTGGTCCCGGATATACTCATGGGGATCAGTCTGCTGCTGCTCTTTGTGAATCTGAATATTCCGCTCAGCCTGAACACCATCATTGTGGCGCACACCACCTTCTGTGTCAGTTATGTCGCACTGGTCATGCTGGGGCGCCTGCAGGATTTTGATGAGTCGATGATCGAAGCGGCCCGCGACCTCGGAGCAGGCTGGGTGACCATTATCCGACGCATCCTTTTTCCGCTGCTCGCCCCAGGTCTGGCCGCAGGGGGACTTTTGGCATTTACCCTCAGCGTAGATGACTTTGTAATCACTTTTCTTGTTTCCGGTCCGGGAGATACCACCCTGCCCGTTAAAATCTTCAGTATGATGCGTCGAAGTTCACCTCAGGTCATCAATGCGCTGAGCGTGATCTTCATGACTGTCACCTTCGCCCTTGTAATCATCAGCCAACGTCTCATCCGTTCAAAACCATGAAATTCTCAAAGATCCTCCTCTCCCTTTCGACGATTTTGCTGGCCGGGCTCTTTGCCGGTTGTGCCCGCGACGACCGTCCCGTGCTCTATGTTTATAACTGGAGTGATTATATTGCAGATGGCCTGATCGAGCAGTTTGAAGAAGCCTATGGCTGTCGGGTCGTTTATGACACCTTTGATTCCAACGAAGCCCTCTTTGCCAAGCTACAGGCCGGGGCCGGTGGCTATGATGTGATTTTTCCCTCCAGCTATTTCGTTTCCATGATGGTGGCGGAAGGAATGCTGCTGCCCATTAATCACGCCAATATTCCCAATCTGGCCAATATTGATCCGGATTTCCTGGCATCGGTTTCCCTCGATAAGGAGATGGCCTACAGTGTGCCCTACATGAGTGGGACCACCGGGATTGCTTACCGGTCTGATATCGTGGAAAACTTTGAGCCCACCTGGCGGATTTATGAACGGGCTGATCTGGCTGGCCGGATGACCCTGCTGGATGATGTTCGGGAAGTGCTGGGTGCCGCTCTCAAGACGCTGGGATACAGCCTCAACTCCACCAATCCGGATGAGATCAATGCCGCGGCCGATCTGGTCATTGAGTGGAAACGCAACATCGCCCGCTTTGAGAACGAAGGCTACAAGGCCGGTATCGCCTCCCGGGAATTTTGGGTGACCCACGGTTATGGTGGGGATATCCAGCAGGTGATTGATGACAATGAAGATGAGAACATCGTCTACTTCCTCCCCAATGAAGGTTTTGCCATGTGGGAAGATACCATGGCCATTCCGGTGGGAGCACGGAACGTTGAGTTAGCCGAGGCCTTTATCAACTTCATGCACGCGCCTGAGGTGGCGGCAGCCAATATTGAATTCAACTATTATCTTTGCCCCAATACTGCGGCCTATGCCTTGCTGAGCGATGAGATCCGCGAGAATCCGGTGGTCTTCATTCCCGAGGAAAAGTTACCACGGGGTGAGCAAATTCTCGATGTCGGTGAAGACCTTTCACTCTACTTGCGTGCCTGGGACCGGGTCAAGGCAGCCCGCTGAGCCATCTTGCAGATCAGTTTCCGGCGCCCGCCTGTTCCAGCTCCTCAAGGATTTCCGCTGCACGGCCTATCGGCAGCGAAAAGTGCCCTTCTCCGGGCAGGATCCGCAGCCGATCGGAGCATCCCATCTCCCGCACGGACCATTGCGCCAGTGCGAGGGGAATGGTGCCATCGTCATCACCATGCCAAAAGGCAAATGGCACTTGCGCGGGTGCCTTGCGCCAGTCAAATAGCCAGGGAGCGGCAATCGCTCTGCCGTCGGCCAGTATCCCATGGGGGCCTTGGGCATAAGCCGCCCTCAGACTGTCTGCGATCAGGCGCCGCGTCTTGCCATCCGCAAACAGCTTGCGATCGGCCCCGCGCAAGAGCAGCCGTTGAGGCTGCAGGCCAGCACCTCCCGGGATGATCTTCAAATATGCCTGCATCAGGCGCAGAACGCCGGGTGAAATGAGCGGTATGGTTTGATCCAGCTTCAGCAGCATGCGGAAGAGGGGGAACAGCCCGTTGACGCTCGAAGCCTCATGCAGGCAGGCTGCTCCACAGCAAATCCCCACTGCATGAAATCGCTCCGGCATCAGACAGGCCGAGGCCAGGGCGGTGGGTGTTCCCCCGGAAATCGCCAGCAAATGGCATTTTTCCCAACCCAGCGCATCCATGAGTTGTCCGATTCGTCGAGGCCAGTCGTGAAGGGTGAAGGGGTCCGGGCATCGGGTCAGTCCGATACCGGGGCGGTCCGGAGCTATCAGGCACCAGCCTTGGGCAAGGGCAGCCGCATGCGCCATTTCCCCTTGGAGGCGGGAACCCGGCCAGCCATGATAAAACAACAAGGGCTTTCCATTGGAATCTCCGTAGGTGGCAAAGCCAATCTCAGCCCCGTCATCCAGCTTCAGGACAAAGTCCCGGCCCCCGCTGCGAGCAGGAGAAATCCGGACAGAGGATTCGTGAAGGATCGTCACCCACGCAGTCGAACAGGTCTCTACCGGAAAGACAAACTCCGAACGCTGTTCAAGTCAGATGCTTGACTGCCTCGTGAACCCGTGGGAGAGCCACGCCGGGGAGAGGGGTCAATCTTCCTCTTCGCTTGTCTTCGCGAGGTCCCGGTAGAAGATCCGCGAGTTTCTGCCACTGGCGACCACTAGTTGATGCAAGGCGGGAGGTAAGTCTTCTTCGGTGCCCTCGGAAAACTGGCAGACTTTCTTGAAGAAAGGGACCGATTGAGTGGTCAGGGCAAAGAGCCGGTTCTTTCCCAGCTTACGTGCCTCGTTGATGGCATATTCGACCAGCGTCTTCCCGATATTTCGCCCCTGATAGGCTCCCTGCACGAGGACGGATCCCAGCTCCATCGAATCGACATCCAGCTCACTCAACCGGAAGCAGGCGATGACACTTTCATCGATCTCATAAACGAAGTAATCCTCAATCGACTTCTCAATGCTCTCCCGGCTGCGGGCCCGCAGGGATTCATCGCGAACCGCATTCTTGGTGATGCTGAAAATCGGGGAAACGTCTTTCTTCCGTGCCCGGCGAATCTGGGTGTAGGGGTTGCTATGGATCATCGAGCCGATCCCCACCTTGGAAAACACCTCTGTCAGCAGACCATCGTAAATTCTGCAGTCGATCAAATGTGCCCGGGGAACACCGGCTTCAATCGTCTCCACCGCATACTTTGCCTTGCTGCGTACCTCCTCGTCGATGGCATCCGGCTCTGTTTCCAGAATAGAGCGAATCTGATCGACCGGTGAGTTCAGGCAGAATTGACCCCGGTAGACCAATCCGGGGTAGGGCATGAGATACATCAGCTTGGAAGCATGCAGATCAATCGCGATGCGCGAGGCCAGCAGGTCACTGTTGAGACGCAGCGGAGAACCTTCCCTGGTAAATGCAATCGGCCCGATTACCGGGACGATTTCGCGGCCAATGAGATGGTTGAGAAACTCCTCGTCGATCCGCTCCACTTTGCCTCCATGCAACTGGTCGGTTCCCTTGATGACGCCCCGTTCGGTGGCGCGGATGGCATTCGGGCTGGCAACTTGCAGCCCCATCTGAGTGAGGCCGCGCACCACCGCATGGCCCACCCGGCCAGCGGCATCAATCGCCAGTTCAAGCGTTTTGCCGTCAGTCGGACCATATCCCCGGATGTCGGTGACAGGAGTCCCCCGATCCTCGGCCAAGCGACGCAACTGCGCGCCGATCCCATACACGACCACTATGCGGATTCCCAGATTGCGCAGAACAGCCACCTCCAACATCACATTGTTGAAGTTCTCGTCCTCGATAACGGACCCGTCCAGGGCAATGACAAAGGTATGATTTCGCCACTGCGGCACGTATTTGAGAATACCGCGCAGGTCGGTGGGGGTCAGCTCCCGGGTATGTTCCCGATCGTCGATTTGCATGAAGGGGGAATTTCAGCATGTTCCGCGTCCGGTGCAACCTACAAACGCACCCCCCCCTTGCCTTCTCTTTCCCAACGGAGCGATGACAGAAATAGTAGGTGAGGCCAGGTAACCCCCGCTCTCCTCGCTTTTGGAACTACTCCCTTTTAGTCGGCCCCTGAGCCAGTCAAAGGACCTCCTCTGCAATCTCTGTAATACCGATCTGGATGCCACCCAGGGGCCGGAGGAAACTTGCCAGGGAGCAGAAAACGGTACAATTTGAAGCCATGAAAAATGCTGTTACACGTGTCAGAAACCTGTTTCAGGGCTTCCTTACCGGTTGTTTGATTTCCGCTGCACCCGCACTTTGGGCGGAAACTCCCCCTAACTGGGAATATGAAGGGGATCTGGAGGAACGGGCTGAAGCCAATGCCAAGGTGCTGGCCATGGAGAAGACATATGGGATGGACTTGGATGGTGCCTTGATGGCCCTGTTTCAGGCAGACTTGAACCGGATTTACACTGATGACCCTTCCCTCGCCGCCGCGGCAGCTTTTCCCCTGGCGCAGCCGGGTGCGTTTATGGCCCAGGTGACGGAGGAGGTGGACGCCCAGTTGGAAGCGGGTGTTTACCAGCCGTGGATTGATTTGCAGGAGGAGTTGGGTGAAGGCGAGGCCAGACGCATTTTCCGTTCGGGGTTCTATCTCTGGTTGTTCGAACTGGATCCGAAGTATAATCCCAATGCTTTGGTGGAAAGAGTTGAACTGGAATGGGAGGGAGTCACTTCTGCCTCCACCAATGGGATGGCTGGAGATGGATCCAGAATCCACTGGCTGGGTTCATTGAACTGGTATGTCTTTAGTCTGGGCTGGGGAGACTGTCCGTCTGGCTGTATATATCGGGATTACCGCATTGTGCAGATCAAAGGGGATTCCCGTGAGCCGGTGGAGCTAGCCTTGGGCGACGCCCGCGAGCTTTTGGAGGTTATGGGAGTGGAAGCCGGTCAGACCTTTTACGGAGCACCGGGTGATTTTTTGAAGGCACCGAGCAGTGCCGTCTTGCACCTGAAATCAAATCCACACGCTCAGGCCAACGCTACGGTGGAGTGGGTCAGGGCGGGGGAAGTGGAAGATCAATGGATTCGGAGCGGTGATGAGTTGATCTTGACCGAGGATATCGAGTCCTTCCGCCATGGCTTGAGGGTGGAATTGACCCATACAGACATCTACTTCATTTTCGAACAGCAGGTCCATCTCTTGCCAGATGCCCCTCCTTTCCTGCGCGGAGAGCGGTATCCGGAACGCTGGGTAAAACACCAGACGGGGTGGATCAATGATGCCCACGTTCCCTGGCTCTATCACCAGGACCATGGGTGGTGGTGGGTACAGCCAGCGGCCAGTGATGAGGTCAGTTGGGTGATCTGGGAACAAGGACTTGGCTGGACCGTGCTGAACTTATCCTGGTATCCTTGGATTTATTCTTTCGGCGATAACCCAGGCTGGCTCTATTATCTGGCTCCTACCCGCAATCCGCGGATCTTCTTCGATATGACTCAGGGTTCATGGATTGAAATCGATTAACCCCCATTACATATCTCAGCCTGATTTCAGAAGGCAGTCCAATGACCGGAGAATGGCAGCTTTTTGGGCTTCTATCCGCGGGGCGATATTTTGGCTGGCCGGGGTTTCAAAAGTATAGCAACGCGGGGTGTGGTGGTGAAAGAGTAAGAGTGCTTCCGGAAGGTCCGGGCGTTCGGCCAGCAAATTGATTGGAGGAGGGGCCATCAAGCCGTTGGCCGCTGGCATTCCATCGATCTCTTCGGATGGATCGATTCCGGTGTAGGGCTCCATCGCGCTGAGAATCCACGGAGCCCATGAAGGCAGATCGAGTGGGCGCAGTTCATACAGGTAGGAGCCACTGGCATCGACATCTTCATGCAGGCAGAGGGCTAGGTCGAAACGTTTCCCTTCCATCCATTTCTTATGACGCCGTACTTCCTCCGAGCGGGCCGTTCGTCCATAATCACGGTTTAGATCAATGCCTTCGGCGTTTTCCCGGGTTCCAGCCTCCATGCCGCTGGGATTGAGCATTGGCAGCAGGGTAAACGAAAGGGATTCCGGGAAGGCCTTCTTCTGCAGCAAATCGAGGAGTGCCATGGTGCCGGCTGGCTCATCACCGTGGACTCCTGCAGACAGATAAACATGGGGAGCTGCCTCCGGGCCTTCACGCTGGAGAACCGGCAGCTCATATTTTCCAATCTTCGCAAATATCCGGGAATGGAAACCAGCCCGTCGGGCGGCCAGCGAAAGGTGTTCTAAATAGGCTTCTACCTGCATGCCATGATCATTGCCTGTTCCTTCCTTTGCGCAAGCCTCTGCCTTTGGCGGAGGAAAACCTGCTTCAGTGAAGCCGGGTGTGCTTGCCAGACGCAGGGAAATGCATTCATCATTCTTTCATGTACTCCCTCTTCAAAGCTCGCTGGTTCCAATGGTCGGTTTTTTCTGCATTTGCCCTTCTGGTGGCCTGCACTACCGGACCAAAACTGATGCCGGACAGTATGCTGCGTGAAATGGCCGCCTCCCAGTTTCAGCAGATGAAACAGGAGATGCAGGTCTCGACCCACTCCGAATACAACGCTCAGGTGCAGAGGGTGGGGCGAAACATTGCTGCCCAGGTGGAAGCTAGGATGCCCAACACCGAATGGGAGTTTGTTGTTTTTGAGGACTCTTCGATCAACGCTTTTGCCATGCCCGGCGGTAAAATCGGGGTCAATACAGGGCTCTTGCAACTCGTGGACAGTGATGATGAGCTGGCGGTGGTGATGGGGCATGAGGTGGCACACGTGTTGTTGGAACATGCCAACCAGCGGATTTCCACCGGTATGCTGCTGCAGGTCGGCCAGATTGTGGCGGCTTACGGAACTTCAGCATCGGAAATGAGCGATGAAAACAGAGCGCTCATTCTCGGGGCCTTGGGAGTTGGAGCGCAAGTGGGGGTCATGCTCCCCTTTAGCCGTGCACACGAATCCGAGGCAGATCGCGAGGGTTTGATTCTCTCTGCACGGGCAGGCTATGATCCGCGTGCGGCAATTACTTTCTGGGAGAAAATGGCCGCCGCTGGCGGCGGGGGCACCCCTGCCTTTCTTTCCACCCATCCTTCACATCCCCGACGCATCGCCGACCTCGAGAAAATGATGCCGGAGGCGATGGAAATCTATCGTAGCAGCCGCTAAGGTGAAGATGGAACGAGGAGGTTTGTGCGCTCCCGCTCAGGCCACCCGACGCAGGAAAGGACGATGTGGGGCAATGGATTTACGTGCCTTGATCAATGAGCTGCGGGGGATGATTGTGACCAATTGGGCTGGCCGGACTCGGGGAAAATGTTTCATGGCGGGGAGTGAAATCTGCGGGAATATACCGGGCCCTCCAAATGAAGGGACTATAATTCTATCATCGGCGCAGTTCCCCAAAACTTGAGACGATGTGCCCATTTCCGTTCGATTTACTGCCCACACGAACGGAAGCCTTCTGGCTAGAAAAAGAAGGGTGGATATACCTTAAGGAGTAATCTGCTGAGGCTCTGTTTGCTCAATGTACACTCTCAGGAAATAAGCTTCTCCGGTAGAATGGATCGGTAAGTGTATTAGCCCATCGGTCAAGGTGTTGGGAAGATCCAAGCGGCTGAAATAGATCGGTTCCCATTGCACAAGATCCTCTGAAATCTCCACAATGTATTCGATGTCGATGGCTTCGGGGATGATGCCGAAACGGAGCATAACCTGATCCTCATCCGAAAAAATTCGGGGGAAGTTTTCATTCAACTCAGCTCCGGGCGTACTGCCAAAAGCATAGCGCACAAGGTTGGGGATGCTATCCCCGGACGGGTCAGCCAGTGGGCCCGAAATGCTCGGGTCAAACCGATCCTGACCGTTGAAGGTGTCCAGCTTCCAAAGTGCGTAAGTATGAGCTGAAAGGATATCCGCTTCGACCTGAATATTATCCAGACGGATGGCGTCGCGGGCGCCACTTTCAGTGCTGCGTCTGATTCCGGTGTAATAATAGATCCATCTAAGCTGAACGTAGTCAGAATGCAGGGCATCGGCGGGGAGGGTGACAGGCCCAAATCGGGTGTTTTGCCCCGTATTGAGGGAGCTGAGGATTTCAATCGGGTGACCATTGGCGTCTGTCACATCGACGAAGGGTGCATTCAGGTCAGTCCGATACTGCAGCCGGAGCGCATAGACCCTGCTGTTGGCGATCTCGGTAGAGGCATCCCAGTAAATCCTGACTTCATCGGCATAGCGGGTGTCCAGCGCCAGAACGGCTGCACCAAGATCACGGTCGCGCCCTGTATTGATAAAAAGAATACCGCGTGAACCAAGTCCATTGATGCGGGAGCGGCTTTCAGCCGCATAAGGTTTTGCCACATCCTCCACTCTGGCCGCATCGGCAGCGGGAATATGATAAGGGGTATCCATGGAGGAAGATAAATCCGGATCGCTCCGGCTGGCTTGAAGGAAGACCATATTGGCAGGAAAGTTTCCTGCCGGCTCGTCTGGTGACCAAGCATCGAAATGATAAGTCCCTGTTTCGAGGGAAAAAGGCGCTGGCTCTACACGGGTAGTGAAAGTCAAGGGAACGGGTGTATGGATGCCATTGTCCGCCCGGATGGTAATGGAAACATTTCCGGACTTGAGCGCCCGCAAGTGCAACCAATTGTGCTGGAGTTGAAGATCGAGAACACCTGCTTGGTCTTCTTCCAGGCTGAAGTGAATTCCTTTCCCATCAAGTGAGGTAAAATGGCGATAGAGGTCGATGGATACTTCACTTTGCCCGGCGATCAGGTGCTGCTGTGGAAGGGGAGCATGGACTAAAGGGTGGGCCCATTCATTATCCAGAGGGAATGCTTCAACGGCGAAATTATCGATACGATTGTTGCCGGAATCTCCCCCCGCGCCCTTGGCAAACTGGATGCGCAAGCGCAAGTTGGGGTTATCCGAAGCGGATTCCAGAGAGGAAAGATCGAGCCGCACCAGATGCGGATTTCCGTCGGATATGGCTACCTCTTTGATGGGGGTAAATTCGTTTCCGTCGGTCGAGACACTGATCTGTTGAAGCCCCGGACCTTGTCCGGATCGACGGGTTTCATAGGAAATTTGTGGATGGAAAAACCCCGTGGTGGGAACCACAAACTCAAGGGTGCTCCCGATTACCTGATTCAATCGAAGGTGAGAGCCGACGTGTTGACCAAGCTTTCCGTTGGAATTGGAAAAATCCTGACCACGGTCAAAGAGCGCTGTCGATCCGCTGGCGGGGATCCATTGCAATGCTCCTGACACAAAGGAATAATCGGGATGCAGGGTCCCCTGATTGAAGCTCCAGTAGTGAAGAAGATGTGGAATGATTTCAACGGTTGCGGAGGCGGGAGTACTCCAGTGCCCTTGATCAAAAACACGGGCGGTAATCCGTGCGCTACCGGAAAGGGTGAATGCTCCTCCATAGGGTTTACCTGCAATAGACCCACCGGGGCCACGAGGGTCCGTTCCATCCGTGGTGAAATAGATCACACCTCCAGAAGTGGGGGAAAAGCGAATGGTATGGGTGTAGTGCGTATTCCCCTGAAGGATCTGTAATTCCGGAGCCTGCGGTAAGAGTCCTCCGTCGCGGCGGCGACGATCCATCCAATTGGCACGGTTGATGACCCAGGCTTTCAGGTCATTGACTTCGTTGAGGTAGACTCCTCCACGCGGAGCTACTTCCGGCCAGCGGGCAATATCCCTTGAGGCTGCCGATGAGGTTCCCTGAATAGACCGGCTGATTTGACCTGAGAGGGCCTGGATATGCGCCCGGAGGGACTCATCGGAAAAGGTGCTTTCTCTGAGTTCCGCCCAGCGGTCGTAAAATGCCTGCATGAAATCAGGGTCGCGGACCATTGGGAACCACCAGTGATAATTGAAAAAGGGAACTGCCGCTTCCTGCTCAAACCAGGAATCCCATGGCCGACTCCGTTCATCATAGGCACCCATTGCCCGGTCATAATCCCAGACCGGACCGGCATGAATCGGTTGATTTGCGGGCTTGTGGTAAAAGGTACTGAGGGCGATGGCATCCGGATCGCGGCTGAAGGCATTGATCAGTAAGTAATCCACAAAGGATTTCTCCTCGATGTATTGCAGATAGCCCCTTTGCGAGAAGCCTTGTTGATACTCTGTCCAGAGAGAGGCCTCGAAGCTTTCCACGAATGCTTTCAGATAAGCGATTTGGCGTGAATTTTGTGCTGCGGCATCCACATCCTGATAGGGACCGCCATCGAAATTGTCCAGCTTGGGGCGGGAAACAACCAGAGGGGTGTGGTCCGGATCCGTCTCGTGATAGGGTGTGCGCCAATAAAACTCATCATCGGCTTTTCGGTCCCTTTTGAAAATATAACCTCCCGTCCAGCCCCCTTCAGCCATTACCTCGATGGGACCCTCCGGTGGAACGGCTGCACGGTCAACGATGGGCATGTCGAGGCGCCCGGGAGATTGTTTGATGCGCTCGATGATCGCGTATACGCCGAAATAGTCTTCCGGCCCCAGCTCACCTCCGTCGCGGTTGAAAAAGACTTCAACAAAACGGGATTGCGGCGCCCATTGGCCCATTTCCCGTGAGAGATTGTAAATCAAAGAATTCCGGATGTAGGTTCGATCCAGCTCATATCCATTGTAAAACACCCAGTCTGAATCTGCAGCCATGCCGAGCAGGGGGAGGAATGCATCTTCTCCACGTTCATCCTGAAACTCGACGGAGAAAGGACTTTTGGGGCTGAAGCGGGAACTTGAACCGCGCAGGCGGATTCCCTGCCGGGTGGCGAGTGATGCCTTGTCGTGGAGTTTGGCCCGTCCATCGGGTCCTGGCTGAATAAGTTGAAAGTAGCCACTGGTGCGGGCTTCGGGTCCGACCAGAGGGAGTTCTGCCAAGTCGGTCCCATGAGCATCGAGAATGACAATGGGGAGGGTAGCCCGAAACTGGGCGAGATCCGGATGCAGACGGACATACTGAGCGCTCCTGACCTCTCCGGCTGCTCCGGAGGGATCAAAGATTCTGGCCCGAATCAGAGTGGTTTGCTCGATTACCAGAGGTTCTGCAAATAGAGCTGACTCTGCGGTAGGAATTGATCCGTCGACGGTGTAGCGGATTTCCTGATGTGGCAGGAAACCTGCCAGAGAAAGCGAAAAGGGTTCGGTAAAAACCCGGGAACCCGGTTCAAAGGTAACGGTTTCTTGCAGCCACTCACCGGTGGGTCCGGCATTGACGGCACCCGGTGTTGGCTGGTGGAAAAAGACCCATACATCCGGATCATCCTTCCTGCGGCCCATCGAGACATCGCGGGTCTGGGGTGTCGGGCCGACTTCGTCCGCCATGGTGCCATTGGACCTGATCAAAAGGATTTCCTCCCCTGAAGCAGAGAGCGAGAAATTGGTGTGAAGGGGCTCTCCGGGAGTGCGGCGATCTTTTCCCGAAGCCCAGATCAGCAGATAGCCCCCGGCCGGGATTTGGACCTCCGGAGGGAAAATCCACTTGGTCGGGATATTGAAATTATCTGACAGCCCCCAGCCCTCCAGTGAAATCGGCGCATCGGATGGGTTGTACAGCTCTATCCAGTCCTCAAAGTGTCCGTCTTCGTCCGCGAGGACGCTGCCGTTCGAAGCAAGAAATTCATTGATGACGACGGATGCCTGAAGGGTGCTGCCTGCACCCAGTGAAAGGATCAACAAAAACGAGGACAGCAGAGCAAGAGTCCTTATGGATATGGAAACAATCATACCAGCAGGATGGAACAAGTGGGACTCGAATGAATGGTTACACTTTATTCATAAGTTATCGCATTGTTATTTACGTTTTCTTCAAGACAATTTCACGGTTGCAATTGGATCATTTGGTGGATTCGCGTTGCGGGATGGCACTCGAAGTCTAGGTTGAGCCTCAATGCAGATTGAATGTTTTGAACTCCCCCCGGTGGGGACCAATGCCTATTTTCTATACGATACCAGTCGTGGGGAAGCGGTTTTGGTCGATGCGCCCTACAACGCCTTTCCAACCATTGAAAAGCGGCTGGTCGAGACTGGGCTGAAGCTGACTGCAGTCTTAATGACGCACGGGCACTGGGATCATATGCTGGATGGATGGCAATTCAATCGGTTTGGCACACCGGTTATGGGGCACCGCGATGATGAGCTTCTCTTCTCCGAGCCCAATCGGATGGGTCGTTTTGCTTTTGGCGGAATCAAAATGAATCCCCTGCAGATTGACCGCTGGCTGGAGGATGGAGAACAGCTCGAAATCCTCGGCAGGGGGGTCGAGGTCAGGCATGTTCCTGGGCACTGTCCCGGCAGTATCCTTTTCTATTTTCATCAGGAGCAATTGGCTTTTTGTGGGGATGCCATTTTTCAAGGTTCGATTGGACGGACGGACCTTCCAGGAGGTGACTTTTCTCAACTTGAGGAGTCTATCCGTTCCCGTATCTACACTCTTCCGGACGCAACGCTCCTCTATCCGGGGCATGGACCGGAAACCAGTGTGGCTGAGGAAAAGCAGAGCAATCCCTTTGTGCGCCCCCTATGAGCGACTCCTCCAGATGGATGCAGGCCGCGATCCAAGAGGCCTTTCTGGCTCAAGGGCCCTGCCATCCCAATCCAGCGGTGGGAGCAGTTATTGTCCATGGGGGAAAGCTGGTCGCAAGTGGACATACCCAGCCCCCGGGATCCTCCCATGCTGAGATCATGGCATTGCGCCAGTTTGCGGAAGCCGGCCTGCGTCCGGATGCCACGACCTGCCTCTACGTGACCCTTGAGCCATGCTCAACCACTGGGAGAACAGGGGCCTGCACGGATGCGATCATCGCCTCCGGCATCCGCAAGGTGGTGGTGGGGGCGACGGATCCCCATCGAGGACATGCTGGAAATGGATTTGCCGTCCTCCGGACGGCAGGGATTGAGGTGGAGAATGGTGTTCTTGAGTCGGAGTGTAGGGATCTCAATCCGGTCTTTCATCACTGGCAGGAAACGGGACAGGTGCTGATGGCAGCAAAGATCGCCACCACCATTGATGGCAAAGTGGCAACGCGCAACGGTCATTCCCGCTGGATTACCGGAGAGGCCGCCCGCCAGGATGTGGCGCGGTGGCGGCGGGCTTTCCCCGCTATTGCGGTAGGTGGAGGAACCATCCTCCGTGATAATCCCATGCTCACCGCGCGAGTTGAAGGTGAACCGGATTGGTGCCCCCGCCGCATGATCTTTGATCGGAAAGGCCTCTGTCTGGAACAGAAGAAGCTGAACGTTTTCTCCGATGCGTACGCAGCACGGACGATATATGTGACGGATGCTCGTCTGCAGAATCGGGTTCCCCCCTCATGGAGGGGGCGGGGAGTGGAGGTCTGGGAGTTTGAAGATTGGCATCAATTCCGGGCGCGTTGCTTGCAGGTATCCCTAACAGGAGTCTATGTCGAAGGTGGGCCGCGCCTCTTGAGCGATCTCTTCCGAAGCCGTCAGGTGGATTATCTATTCGCGTATCGGGCTCCCTTGCTGCTGGGCGATGTAGATTCACCTGGTCCTTTCGCAGGGATGGCTCCGGATTCGATGGAAAGGGCCATTCGATTACGCTCGCTGCGACTTGAGCAGTTGGGGGAGGACCAGTTGATGCGCGGATTTGTCCACTACCCGAAGGATTCCGAATGATCGTCTACCTCGCCAGCAACAACCAGCATAAGTGTGAAGAGATTGCCCAGTTGTTGACCGAATACGGTGCGGGCATCGACCTGCGGTCTGCCCGCGAAATCGGGGGCATGCCATCGGTGGATGAAACCGAAGACAGCTTTGTCGGGAATGCCCGGCTGAAAGCAATGGCCTTGGTTGAAAAGCTTCCAAATGAGCGATGCTGGGTGCTGGCGGATGACAGTGGACTGGAAGTGGATGCCCTTGGTGGTGCCCCTGGAGTCCATTCCGCCCGCTTTGCCGGAGCGCAGGGTGATGATCAGGCCAATAATCGCAAACTACTCCTGAAACTGTCCGCTCTTCCGTTTCATATGCGAACGGCCCGTTTCCGCTGTGTGTTGCTTCTGCGCAATCCGGTGGGGGATGAGGCCGTGTTCTCCGGTACTTGTGAAGGGCGAATTGCCGAATCTGAAAGCGGCCCGCATGGATTTGGCTATGATCCGCTGTTTATTCCGAAGGGATTTTCCCAAAGCTTTGGTGAGTTGGGTCCAGACGTTAAATCACGGCTCTCCCATCGAGCCAAAGCCGTTCAGGCCTGGGCCGGTGAATGGGCATGATCGGGGCTGGTGCAGGAGCTTTAGCTTACCCGGACGATGGCCCCTTTGAGGTAACCGCTTTCCGGGAATCCCAATCGCACCGGATGGTCGGCTGGCTGGCCAGTCAGGGTGACGAGGCGCACATCTTTCCCCGTATCTACGGCAGCGTCGGTCAAGGTCTGTAGAAACAAGTCATGGGTGATGTGCTGGGAACACGAATACGTTGCCAGGATTCCGTCGGGATTGAGCATGCGAAGTGACCGCAGGTGAAGCTGCTTATAGCCTCTCAAGGCTCCTTCCACTGCCCGACGGTTGGGGGCGAAGGATGGAGGGTCGAGAATGATCAAATCAAATCGCTCATGCTTGTTATCAGTGAGCCAGTCAAAAACATTGGCTTGCTGAAAACCAACTGTCAGGTGATTACGTTCGGCATTCTTGCGAGCAACACTGATGGCCTCTTCGGAGCTGTCCAGTGCCAGCACTGAGGCGGCACCGGAAGCAGCACACTGCAGGGCAAAAGCTCCCTGATTGCAAAAAGCATCGAGTACCTTCCGCCCCTGCGCCAAGTTAGCCACCCGGGAGTGTTCATCCCGCTGATCCAGATAGAAACCGGTTTTTTGACCCTGTTCCAAATCCAGAAAGTACCAGAGTCCCCGGATTGAGTACCAGCGTGGTGCCAGAGGATTTCCAGAGTGGGTATAAACTTCCATTTCCAGTCCCTCCAGCTTTCGACTGGGTGCATCGTTGCGATAAACAATCTCCCGGATTTCAGGCACTTCCTGAAGGAGTAGCTCGGTAATGGTTTCAAGAAGCAGGTTCACTCCCTTGGACAACGCTTGAACCACCAGAACGTCCTCAAAGCGGTCCACGACCAGACCCGGAAGGTCGTCCGCTTCAGACCAGATCAGGCGCCCGGTTGTTTCCGGTAGACGCCGGGCGATGGCTCGTTGGATGGCCTGCTCGAGATAGGATCCATCCCAATCTACAGTGGAATGACTAAAGCGGCGCCAGATGATCTGTGACTGGTGGCTATAGATACCGGTGCCAATCGTTCTCCCTTTCGGTGTTTGCAGAATGACGGCCTGCCCGTCATGAGTCTCTGATAAAGGTGATTCAACCTCTCCGGCGAACACCCAGGGATGTCCATTGAGAACGCGTGGTTTGCGCCCGCCCGGTTTTAGACGGAGAACAGAAAGGTCTTTCATAGGAGGATCAAGCCGGTTTCATGGCGCGAACCGCGAGCAGCAGGGCGACCCCGATCATACAGAGATTGGGGAGCAGGGCGGCCATCGCTGGGCTTAAGAGGGTTCCACCAAGTATAGCAGAGACATTGGAAATGAGATAATAGAGCAGAAATAGGCCGATGGACTTGGCTACGCCAACCATCGGATTGGTCCTCACTCCTGCCAATGCGAAAGGAATGGCAATGCCGACTACAATGAGGGCGCTAAGCGGATTGAAAAGAACGCTGTAGTAGCGTACTTGATACGGTATGACTCTTTGGTTGTCATGCCCTTCGAGCGACTGGATGACTCTGGTCAACTGCCAGAATGAGAGATCCTGTGGGCGCCGCTTGAGAAACTGCATGAGTGTAGGGTCATCGGTGAGCGCCTCTTCTTCCAGACGGTCGAAGGCCAGACTGCGGTTGATGTTTCCCGATGCCGAATCGAAGAACAACTGTCGGCCATCGAGAAAGATCCAGAAACCGTTGATTTCGTCAAAGTAACCTTGATTGGCGAGAATCCGGCGGGTTTCCCTCCGTTGGGAATCAAACTGGGAAACAGTGATCCCGTAAGCGCGGTAATTGAATTCGTTGAAACTGTTGATAAACCAGAGTCGACCGCTCTCGGCGTGATGAAATGTCAGGTTGGGGACGAGCCCCACTTCCTCTTCATCCCGGTCCGCAGCCAGTTCTGCCCTGAAATGGAGGTTGTTCCATTGCGTGCGCGCTGATTCAACCGACCAAGGGACTACCTGAGCATTGAGCCAGAGCAGAATAAGGGCGAGTAATGCGCCCGAAACCCAGAGCACCCGGCTGATTTTCCAGACGCTGATGCCGGCGGAACGCATGGCCACAATTTCAAAGTTACGGTGGAGCTGGCCAAGGGAAAACAACAGGGAAACCAGTATGGTGATGGGGATGACCGCAGGCAGGAAGCTTGGAGTCAAAGTGGCGTAATATCTCAGAATTTCCCATATGCTGGCACCATATCCCACCAAATTGCCAAGATCATCCTGAATGTCGACGATCAGCAAAAGGCCCATGATCACCAGGAGGGTCAGGATAAATACCTTGGCCCACTCCGTGAAAATATGGCGATCAATCAGCCGCATGCTTGGATGTCTATCCTGGGAAGCGGGGTAGTGGATTCTTACCCCGGAGAGTCCGCTCTATTCAACGGAGCGAAGCTGGATGATGTCGATCAAACGGCTGCTGGCAAGGGCGTTGGAGACGACGACAATGCGTTGGCCCGATGAGACCCATCCACCTTCACGCAGGCGCTTGATCGCCTCCTGAATGGTCGCTTCAGGATCTTCATCATTAAACTCCATATGGAAAGGCTCCACCCCCCAAAGCATCAGCATACTCTTAAAAACATGTGGACGATCGGTGAAACCGAAAACAGGGCTTTTCCTGGGACGCAGGGCGCTGAGCATCTGTGTGATGTAGCCGTTGCGGGTAAAGGCGATGATGGCGGCATTCTCGATCTCCGAAGCCAGCGTTACCGCCGAGCGCAGCATCAGCGCTTTGGGAGTTTTGAGTGGAATGGACTTGTTGTAGAGTTCAGCATTGGCCCCTTCCATCGCGCCGATAATCCGGTTGAGCACATCGACACATTCCACCGGGTATTTGCCGACGGTGGTTTCGCCTGAAAGCATCACACAGTCCGCTTGCTCGATGACAGCATTGGCTACGTCAGTGATTTCCGCCCTGGTTGGCATGGGACTGGTGATCATGGATTCCAGCATATGCGTGGCCACGATCACCGGCTTGCCCATACGTAAGCAGGTTTTTACCGCACGGTGCTGGATCAGTGGAAGGGTTTCATAAGGGATCTCGATTCCGAGGTCACCTCGCGCCACCATCAGACCATCACTGGCAAGAATGATCTGATCCAGGTTGTTGATCGCTGACTGGTCTTCGATCTTTGCGATGATCTGGGCCTTGCTTTCGTGCTCGGAAATGAATCGGCGCATGATGTCCAGGTCATCCGGTTCGCGGACAAAACTCAGCGCGTAGATATCCACTCCGCACTCAATCCCCACCAGGATGTCTTCGCGGTCTTTTTTAGTCAGGCAGGGCAGGTTGACCTTGATTCCGGGAAGATTGATATGGCGGCGATTCCCCATCGGCCCGGGGATGCGCACCTCGCACCTTACCCGTTCATCGTTGACGTCCACCACACGCATTCGGATCAGGCCACTGTCGACCAGAACCATGTCTCCCGGATGCACATCCTTGACGAAACCCGGGTAGTTGACCGTAACACCGCGCACTTCCGGATCTCGTCCGCCGCTTCCGACATAAAAATCGAAGGTTTCTCCCTTTTCCAGGTGCAGTTCTTCCTTCACGTCGCCTGTCCGGATTTCCGGTCCTTTGACGTCCATCATGATTGCGATATGGCGGCCTACCCGGTCGCAGACCTTGCGAACCTTGGCAATCGTCTCGCGAGTCCACTGATGGCTGGCGTGTGCCATGTTGAGGCGACAAACATCGACTCCGACGTTGAGAAGCTGCTCAAGGATGGCTTCATCGGCAGTTGCCGGGCCAATTGTGAAAACGACTTTGGTATGGCGGTATGTTGGGCGCATGCGTGCGGATATTTGAAGGTCAGCTTTCTGTTGGAAGCATTTTCGACCTGCCAGCCCTGTTCGGACTAAGGCAAAGTCCCCTTTACGCTGTCAGTTTATCCGGACTTGTCGAGAAAGTGAGCACTGCGGAAGCTGATTTCTTATTCATTCCCAGTGCTGAAGCCTGCTGGCGGACGGCGCTTCTGAGTTCTAACAATAGTTCCTTCACCTGGCCATCTCCACATTTCGACGGAAAACGCTTGTCGATCAGTAGCTTGACGGGCTTCGCCGACTCATCCTCGGGGGCCAGCCTTTGGTGGGATCAGTTCTTCTTCTCCATCTCCAAAGAGTGGCTGGGCTCGACCTTCAAGGAGGTCCGGTGCGAGTCCGCTGTAAGTCCCCGTTTCCTGTGCTTCCTGACGCAGCCTGAGGGAAAATGTTTCATAGTCGAGTACTTCCCAGCGGCCATCGTGGTGCTCGACTAATGCGGTGCTGGATTCAACCCAGTCTCCACTGTTGAGATAATGAATCTGCCCGAGATACTTGTTTTCGGGAGTGTGAATGTGGCCGCAGATGAAACCCTGGCAATTTTGCTTGAGCGAGTAGTGCTCTATCTGGGACTCGAAGCGTGAGATATAGTTTACCACTGTCTTGGTCCGGGCCTTGATCGCCTTACTGAGGGAAAAGTATCCTTTGCCTCTCCACGAGCGATAGCGATTGTAGAGCCGGTTCATTCGCATCAGTGACTGGTAGCCGATATCTCCCGCAATAGCCAGCAGCCTACTGTTTTGGGTAACCGCATCGAAGACATCTCCATGCACCACTAGATAACGCCCAAGCAGGCCTTCGTGAATATACTGGTCGGTGATTTGGAGTTTGCCGAATACCAATGGCAGAAACCGATCCAGAATATCGTCATGATTGCCTCGGAGATAGACCACTTCGATGCCTTGTTTTTCGATCTTTTTGAGCACAAGCCGGATGAAGCGGGTATGATCCGTGTTCCAGCCTCCCCTCCGCCCCAAGGACCATCCATCGATAATGTCACCGTTGAGAATGAGCTTGTCGCAATCCGTGTGCTTGAGGAAGTGATTGACGGGATTGATCTGGCAATCGGGTGCTCCAAGGTGCACATCGGAGAGAACGATGGTTCGGAAACGGAGAACGGCTTTCTTCTGTCGATTTCTCATGCGGTGTATTGGCTGGGAGAATGCTTTAGCGAGGGCAGTGGACTGGATTCAGGACGCGTAACAGGGATGATTTCACTGGCGAATCGCTCGATAATGGCGTCCCATGACAAGGTCATGGCGGTCAAACGGGCAGCACTGCCAACAGTTTGCCAATGGTGCCGGTTCAGAGCCAAATCTTTGGCGGTCTTGAGAAATGCATCCGAGTTGTCAAAAGGAGCCACCCACCCGTTTTTACCATGTTGAATGTGATCTTGTCCGGCGGCGTAGTTATAGGTAAGAACCGGGAGGCCGCTGGCCATGGCTTCAGTGATAACATTGCCGAATGTTTCAGTGGTACTGGCAAAAGGGAAGAAATCCCCACTGGCATAATGACGGGCGAGGTCTTCTCCCTGGCGCATACCGGAAAAATAGATATCGGGATGCGCCTTCTCCAAACGCCCTTTTTCCGGTCCGTCACCCACTACAACCAACTTCAAGTTGGGAAGGGTTGTGCGCATTTCTTTCCAGGCCCGGATGGTAAGGGGGATGTTTTTTTCGCCTGCGACTCTGCCCACGTAAAGAGCTACCGGGGTGTCTGGAGCAGCTCCCCATTGAGCCCGCAAACCCGGATCCCGCTTGTCAGGATGGAATAAGTTGGTATCGACCCCCCGGCCGAGGATGGACAGGCGCACGAAGCCATGGCTTTTCAACTCCTCCAGCAAACCACGGGAAGGAACGAAGGTGGTGGCAGCATGGCGTCGAATATACAGCAGCCACCTCAGAATCATCCGGTTAAAGAGGGAAAACCCATAATGGCGGCCATACTGGTGAAAATTGGTGTGGAAGGTCGTAATGAAAGGAATTCCCAGGTGTCGGGCTGCCCGCACCGCGCTCCATCCAAGGGGACCCTCCGTGGCAACATGAATGAGGTCTGGTTGGAATTCCCTCCAGCGCCGAATAAGCGCCCGTCGGGCAGGCAAGCCAAAGCGTAGGCCCTGATATCGGGGGATCGGGAGTCCGGGCAGCATGTGGAGGCTGAAGGGCTCAGTATTGACCAGGTCCTGACGGTCTGTTCTCCGGGGGCAGGCTACTTCGATTTCAAATCCAAGTGCATTCAGCCCAATCACGATCCGATGGAGACTGCGGGACACCCCGTTGACCTCCGGAGGGAAGGTTTCCGTAACCAGAGCGACTTTGATCCTTCGGACCGAATCATGCGCATTTGTTGACGAATCCATCTTGATAACTGACAACGTGTGATGACTCTTTCACTATTGGCAACCAGCAAGCCGGAATGCCGCCAAAGATTAACCAGCCTGTGACGAATCTGACACATAAGACTGCTTTCAGGCCACGACTATATTTCATCGTGGGTCCGACCGCAGTGGGAAAAACCGAGCTTTCAATCCGATCGGCTGAAGGTCTACAGGCTGAGATTCTCAGTTGTGATTCGCTATGTGTCTATCAGGGCATGGACATTGGCACCGCCAAACCCGGCCGCTCCGAGCAGGAGCGTGTTCCCCATCACGGAATCGATTTGGTGCCGGTTTCAGCGCAATTTTCGGTGGAAGCCTATCAGCAATATGCGCGGCAAGTGGTCGATGATTGTAGCCGCCGGGGACGGCATGTTCTGGTGACGGGGGGAAGCGGGTTTTACCTCAAGAGTTTTTTTTCTCCGACCAGCGATGGAATCGAGGTCCCGATTGAAGTGGTGGAGCAAGTGCGCGGAATTGAAGCAGATGCTGGGTTGAGTGGTTTGCTGAAAGCACTCCATCCTTATGATTCCCTGCAAGAGGCTAAACTCGACCGGAACAATCCCCGCCGGGTAGCCAAAGCCCTTGAACGTTGTCTTGCCACCGGGCAGCGATTGATCGACTTACAGTCTGCATTTGCCCGGCTGCCGGACCCTTGGGCTGATTATGATAAACACCTCTGCCTGCTCGAACGGGAACCTGCTGATTTGCGTCAGCGAATCCGTATGCGGATTGAGCAGATGTTTGCGGACGGGCTTGTCGATGAGGTCCGGCAACTGAGGAGGGAAGGCATCGAGCATAATCCCAGCGCGGCTGGAGCCATTGGCTATCGGGAAGTCCTGGCATGGCTTGACAGGGGGGGGGACAATGATCTCGAAGAGCTGAAAGCGTCGATAGCCATTCACACTGATCAGCTGGTGCGCAAGCAAAGGATCTGGTTTCGCCGACAAATCCCCATCCACAATCGGCTTCGTGCAGAGGGTGCCACCCCGCAGGACGCGTTTCCGGATTTGGACCGCCGATAGGACATCTTCTGGCAAGGCCAAAAAAAACCTCCTGCACTCTGAAAATGCAGGAGGTTCGAAAAAGCGAATCTTCGGAGTATTGCCTAGCGGCCCTGACGGACTTGCTGAATCATGTTGATGTATTCGCCAATCCGAGCTTCCTCGCGGATCTGCTGTGCTGCACGCAGAGCGGAGATCGCTTGATCAAGATTGCGTTCGCGGGCATGGAGCTGGCCTTCACCAATGTAAGCCTGACGAGCCGCCTCAAGGTTGCGGTCATCCCCGGTAAAACGCAGTTCTTGCGCACGTTGATAGAGGTCAATCGACCGTTGAACACTACGCGTGCGGAATTGACGCTCTTCCACCACCGACAGTCCCGGAGGAGGGCGACGGGTGCCATAGTAGTTGGCCAAAGTGAGCAGAGCACGCGGATTCATCGGGTCGCTGCGAAGGATTTCGCGCAGGTTGCGGGCCGCTTCTTCAGCTTCACCGCGGGCGAGATTAATCTCCGAACGCAGAACCAGAATCTGCATGCGATCATCATCTGTCAGGTTGCGACGGTAGGTGTCCTCCACTATAGCGAGCAGATCAAATGCTTCCTGATATGCCTGGAAGTTATTGAGGGACTCTACCGGGCGAATGTAGGTGCTGATCGGGGGCAACTGCTGTCCACGTTGAGCACGGGTCATTTCCAATGCTTCCCTGTAAGCGGTGTAAGCATCCTCGACCATGTTCTTGTTCATGTAGACGTCACCCAGCAGAAGAAGGGTCTGCGGTTGGGCTTCACCCATGAAACGGACGATTTCCAGCACGCGGGCGGCTTCATCGATCCGGTCGGTGTTGACCAGCGTGTTGCTGATCATCTGCCAGTAAAAGGCATCGTTCGGGCGCTCTTGCAAGATCTCCTCAAAGACTGCCCGGGCTTCATCAAAACGCTCCTGTTGCATCAGGGACAGACCGAGAATCCGACGGAACTCAATCTGTGTAGGGTTTAGCATCAGACTATTCCGGGCGGCTGTTTCCGCTGAACTGAATTGCTCGGCCTCATAATAAATAGCGGCGAGAATTCCGAAAGTGATCGGATCACGGTCACCCAGTTCAATCGCACGGATGAAGTGAGGACGGGCGTCCTGCTCCATGCCATTACGGAAGAGCAGGTTGGCCAGGTTCTTGTGCGCTTGCCGGTAATTGGGGAAACGCTGGATAGCCCTTTCGAGGTTTTCGCGACCGCGCTGGAAAAAGCGCTGGCGCTGTTCTTCGTTATCCGTCAACTGCCCAAGTTGAAAATAGCCGGCGCCAATGATTTGGTCGATGACGGCACTGTGGTTCCCCCCGGCACGGTTGCGATATTGCTCCAGGATCTGGAGCCCTTCACGCATGGTGGAGGGGTCACCCAGCAGGTCGGCGGCCTGTTGAATGGCTTGGATGTCCGCGTTCTCAGGGCGTGGCGAGATTTCCGTGTCCACTCCAAGGGCTCCTGACATGGATTGCCTCCACGTTTCGGATTGGTAAATGGAGCGGACGTCTGGAGCGTTGTAGGCCAGCTGACGCGCCGGAAAGGACTGTGCCGCCGCCGCTTGGCCGAGCCCGACGGCCGCAAGTAGGATTAAGGATCGTTTCATGAGGAAAGGAAATAAAACTTTAGTTTACGTTGAATGGGATCGTGATGTTGACGCGGGCCGAAACCTTTTCTCCGTCTTTTTCACCTGGTTCGAAGCGCCAGCGCCGAACGGCGCGGATAGTGGGTTCTTCAAAAGCGGGGTTGCTGGAGCGGATCACGCGGATTTGGTCGGTCACACCGGTCGGCCGCACCACAAAGGAGAGGCGAACCTCGCCCGAAACACGCTGCCTTTGCAGCTCCGGCGGATATTGCGGAGCAGGTTGGGCAATCGGTCGGGGGGCAACCGTCAGTTGACTGAGTTCATAAATGAGGTCTTGCATGGCACCTGCGAGGTCGTAGGCGGGCATGGTGAAATCCCCTCCGGCCAAACCGCTGACATCAGTACTCATGGCGAGTTCAAGCTGTTCAAGCGTCGGGGGTTCCCGGTCTTCCTGCAGGTCTTCGATATCCTCGTGATCTTCAACTTCATCAGGCGGCGGAGGCTCTTCAATAAGTTCCGGCGGCTCAATGGTCATGATCTCAACCCTGCGGTCCGATGGGCGAAACCCTTCGGAAAGCATCTGTGAAATCGGGAGCAGGAGCATGAGCAGGAACGCAATGATCAGGCCCACAGAAAGTGCGCCGCCATAACGGTCATTGATTTTGGGTGGATTGGTAGATGACATGATATCAGTCCTCCCTTTAACGGGTGTGCTCCGTTGATATGTTGACCCGGGCGGCCGGGCTGGCCAGCTTTGCTTCGTCAATCACCCGGACAAGGATATGTGCGGGTGAACCCCGGTCCGCCTGGATGATGATGGGCATTTCGCCGCGGGGATTGATGCGGCGGACAATGCTGCGCACACCAACTACTCCGATATCGCTGCCTCCATAATACACCGCCCCGTCGGGGGTAATGGCAAACAGGAGGCTGTTCTTCTCAATCTGGGCGGCAGTCAGCGCACGTTCACGCGTTACATCCACACCCGGCTCTTCCACAAACACCGTCGTGACGATGAAAAAGATGAGCAGGATGAAGACCATATCAATCATCGGAGAGATGTTGATATCGCTGATCTCAGCTTCGCTGGTGATGAGGGATCCGCGCTTGCTCATGCGGCCTCCTTTCGTTTGCGGTAAATGGCTTGAACGACGGCGGACTCCAGCTGGGCAAGAAATGCGTTGTACTGGTTACGCTTCCGCACCGCCAACGCGATGAAGAGATACCCGGGAATCGCAATCATCAAACCCGTCTGGGTGGTGATCAGGGCGATACGGATACCTTCAGCGACCATTTCAGCTGCTTGCCCACCGGTCCCTCTGGCCAGACCCCGGAAGGTTGCCAACATGCCGATGACAGTTCCCAGCAGCCCCATTAAAGGAGCAAGGGTGACAAGCACGCTGAGAACGGTGAGTTTCTGATTTACTGCGGGAATCAGACGTGAACGGACTGCCTCGAGGCGGGTCATGGCATCGTCATTCATGCCACCAGCGGTGACAAAGCGAATGACTTCGCCGATATGACCACTGCCTTGGTCAGGGTTGGACAACCACCCCAGCCACTCTTTTGCCCGGATCTTATGGACCTGGGAACGGTTCAGGCGCAATACCAGCGCCATCGCCTCAAAGTAGATGAAGAAGGCCAATCCCGCGAGGGGAATCATCAGCCACCCGCCCTCCGTCCATGTCTCGAGGACAAAGGACGTGAATTCAGATGGGCTGAGGGTTACGCCAGTAGCCGCAGCTTCCGCCCCCTCAGGGGTAGCGTCTAACTGTGCTATAAAGGTTAACATGGGATGATGCTTTCCTTCTTAGGCGGCGGATTGCTTGGACTCGCGGATTTCGACGATTCCATTGATAAAGCCGACACCGGTTTGCTCGAGACTTCCAATCACTCCCTTGGCTTTACGGTTGAGGAGGGCGTGGACAATGAGCGTCGGGATGGCAACAATCAGACCCCACTTCGTGGTGATGAGGGCCTCGGAAATACCGGAGGAAAGACCAGCGGCATCACCGGTACCGATAATGGTGATGAGCTTGAAGGTCCGGATCATACCCGTCACGGTTCCGAGAAGACCGAGGAGAGGAGCGGTGGCCGCCGTCACAGCAATGAAGGCGAGGAAACGCTCAAGCTTCGGCTGAACCTTGACGATCTGCTCGTAAATCACTTCCTCAATGACTTCCTTGTTGTCATCCGCGTGTTCAACCGCAGCAACCATGAGCAGGCCAGCCGGGCCCCGGATACTGCGGGCGTGGCTCATCGCAGACTCCTTGTCCCCATTGCGCAAGTGATCGAGGACGGCTTCCAAGTCGGATTCCTTGGCGCTCTGGACAGAGGCCAGTTCAACGAACTTGAAGACAGAAATGGCAATGGCGATGACAAACAGGCTGAGGATGGCGACGATCACGATACCACCTGCCTGCCATTCTTCCCACAGGGTGAGGCTGGCATCAATGCTTTGCAGAGCCTGCAAGGTTCCGGTGCGGGAATTTCCGGAAGTATCCACCGGGGCCAAGGCACGCTGGCCATCGGTGACGGCATCGATCGCATTGGCATAGGCGGGGAGGAGATAGACTTCTGGCAGAAGCTGATTCTCGCGGATACCATTGACCAGTCCGGATCCATTCGGGCCGGAAAAGTAAGTCAGCGGGCCAAACATGGCAAAACGTCCTTCGTGCACCTGGTCGCTGGTGATGGCGGAGCCGGTGATGCGGGCTCCACCGGTGACCTTGGCCGCACGGTTAAGGGCTTCGCGAATGGTGGCAATCTGGCGCTCAAAAATCTGGCGATCTCCGATTTCCACCCCTTCCGGGGCATCGGCACTCTCCAGGGCGGCACGGATGGTCGATTGATAGACTTCGCGTTCAGCCGGATTAATGGACATCTCGAACCGGCGGATATATTCGTTGAGGAGGGTTTGCCGGATGTAGGAGTTGGTGTCCTCAAGGCTGCGGATGCGCTGTTGCAGCTGGTTGACTTCAACGTCGAGCGTCTGGCTGATGCGGGCGCTGTTGGCAAACTCCTGTTGAAGATTGCGCAGCTCTTCTTCGAGCAGAGCGAGGCGTGATCCCAGTTCCGCGCGTTGGGGAGCGATTTCTTCCTGCAGGCGGGCAAATTCTGCCTGGGCTGCCTGCTTGCGGCGCTCAGCTTCGGTGGCGGCCCGCGTGAAATCGGTGTTGCGTTGCTGCTGGCCATAGGCACCAAGGGCGAAGACCAGCGCGAGAAGGGTAAAAAGTGTGCGTTTCATTGTGGGAATTTCTTCGCTGAATTAGCGTCCGATGGGGAGATCCTGAACTTGGAGTGGAAGGGGAACCAACTCGGAGGGGCGAACCTCCTGCCGGAAGAAGCGGATGGCTGCGGCCACCTGTGGAGCAATCGAATTGTCTTCAACTTGCTCCCATTGTCCGGGGGCAGGAATCAAATAGCCACCCACGGAACCTTCGGCATTGGAGTAGAAACCGCCTGCCATGCCCATATAGAGGACATTGACGAGGGAGGTGCCTACCTGGCTGCTGCTGTCGGACCAGTCCGAGTTGAAACGGTCAAACTCATTGAGAATACCGATAACCAGTGCCATCCGCTGAGCCGCTTGACGGGGATTGCCCAACTGGTCAAGGAGTGGGCCTACCCGGTTGCGGAGCGGGGGCGGGAAATATTCGGCCAGAGAAGCCACTTTGCTTTCCAGCTCAGGCATCGACTGGTTGACAAAGTCGTTGGCGCTCTGCAGCCGGTTGATGTCCTGACGGCGCTCTTCAATCACCTGCTGCGCCATCGAGCGGGTGTCTTGCGTCCGGGCGATTTCATCACGCAGGCGTTCGATTTCCGCCTCGAAAAACTCGATTCGACGGCTCGTCACCTCTTCGTAAACGCGCCAGTTGTTCTTGGTCTGGGCAATCTGTTGGCGAAGGAAAACGTAATCGCTCACGGCTTGCTTCGTTTCGTTGATCCGCTCCTGCGTGTTTTGGCCCATGGCTGCCGGAATGGCGAGCGCACAGGCACCCAAGGCGGCCAGGCGGGTAAGGATAACTTTATTCATTTTGTGGGTATTCGGCTTCTTAGAGTGTGTTTAAAATACGAATCGGGCGCACAGGTGCGCACAGAGAAAAATTCTCCCGGGGTATCGCCATAAGGAATGTCGAAAGGGCGTCTGGCAAGCCACCAGTTTCGCAGGCGGCGAAATGGTTTCGGAGGGGATGGGCAAAAAGGGAGTGGGAAGTGGGACGACATCGCAAATGGGGCGAATCAGGGGAGGGTATATCCATCAGCACCGTATTGCGATGAGGGGCAACTGTAACATGTCTGATACATAAATGGGGGGTAATGTTCAATTCACTGGCTCGAAAAAGGCGGAAAGCTTTACATGAGTAAGCTTTTGTTAACGGCATGCAAGGGCAGAATCTTAACGAAAGTTCAATTCAAGCCCGTTTTTTCCATGGAAGGGCAGGGCAGATCCAAGAGGCACCTCTTTTTCGTATTTTCCACTTTACAGCGTGCCCCAGGTTCGCTTCTTTCATCCGTTTCTCATGATCAAGACCCGAAAATCCATCGCCAAGAAGTTCAAGGTAACCGGCTCCGGCAAAGTGATGCGCCGCAAGGCTGGCCACCGCCACTTCCTGCGGAACAAATCGAACAAGCAGAAACGCAGTATGTGTCAGGACCAACCTGCCTCAGACGGTGTCACCCGCTTTGTCAAGATCGGTGCACCGAACCTGTTCTAACCGCAGAGCCAGCTTCTTGATTGAGATTCACGCGGCCTGGCGGGTGACAGTTATTGGGCGACCCGCAGGCCATTACACGAAAGACCAACGAACATGCCTAAAGCCAGAAATGTAGCCGCGACCCGTAAGCGCAGCCAACGCATCAAGCGTCAAGCGAAGGGTTATTTTGGAAACGCCAGCCGCCTGACGCGGTATGCCAAGCAAGCCGTCGATCGCGCCGGGCAGTATGCCTATCGCGACCGCCGCAACCGCAAGCGGGAGTTCCGCAAGCTGTGGATCGTCCGTATCAACGCGGCCTGCCGCCAGAATGACATCAACTACAGCCGATTTATCAACGGTCTAAAAGCAGCTGGTGTCGAAATGGATCGCAAGGCTCTCTCAGAGCTGGCGATTCATGATGAGGTGGCCTTCGCCAGCCTCGTGCAGAAGGCCAAGGACGCACTATCCGCGGCCTGAGTTCCCTTCTCCGGCAAGTGCAGGAAATCCTTTCCTGTTGACTTGCAATTTCCCTTTCGGCTCCGGTTGCCTTTTCAGGCCCGGAGCCTTTTCTTTTCCCCTCTCTCATTCGCCTACAGGCGCCCAATCCCCGTTTTTATCATGGAATCCGACCTACAAGCTATCTTGGAGCAAGCCCGGGCTGATGCCCCCGGTATCGACAGCCAGGCCGCTTTTGAGCAGTTTAAAGCCCGTATCGTGGGTCCAAACGGTAGTTTTACCGCTGTCACCAAAACGATCGGCCAGCTTTCTCCAGAGGAACGTCCACAAGCCGGTAAGCTGATCAACACTTACAAGACGCAGCTTCAGGCATTGTTTGATGCGACTCTGGCCCGCCTCGAAGAGGAAGAGCTGGCCCGCCAAGTGGGCCCAGCCGTGGATGTCTCTCTGCCCAGTCCGGATCCCGGCCCCGGCAGCCTGCACCTCATTACCCAGGTCCGGGAGGAGATCTGCCGGATCATGCGCAAGATCGGCTTTGTGGTGGCCGACGGCCCTGAGGTGGAAACGGAGTATTTCTGCTTTGATGCCCTCAATACCCCGAAGGATCACCCCGCCCGTGATCTTCAGGACACCTATTACGTCGGGGAGCAGATTCAGTGGGGGAACATCCCGGCCAGGGCGGATGAGCGCTACCTCCTGCGCACCCACACCTCCAGTGTGCAGATCCGGACCATGCTGGAAACCCCGCCCCCCATTCGCATCCTTTCACCCGGACGCTGCTTCCGTAGAGACACCGCGGATGCCACTCACAGCGCCAATTTTCATCAGATAGAGGCACTCTATGTAGACAAGGGCGTGACGGTAAGGGATCTCAAGGCGGATTTGGATTACCTCTTCCGTTCGTTGCTGGGCAAGGACGCTCAGACCCGTTTCCGGCCCCATTATTTCTCTTACACTGAGCCCAGCTTTGAAGTGGATTTCAAGACCAGCCACCTTGGCAAGGTTGGGAGTGAATGGATGGAGATCATGGGTTGTGGCATGGTGGACCCGGCGGTTTTCGCCGAAGTTGGCTATGATCCGGAGGTCTGGAGCGGCTATGCTTTTGGTCTCGGAATCGAGCGGATTGCCATGACGCTCTATGGGGTCGATGATATCCGTTACCTCTATCAGAACGATTTGAGATTGTTAAAACAGTTTGCATAAGCAGCTATGGCGAAGTCGGAGGCTTGCTTGAAAATCAGATATTAGCAATGCGAAGGCTTCAGCTTAATTCTATTAATAACCCGCAAATTTACATATTGAGCAGCCTTTTTGAGGCAGTGAACCCCCTTGATTTCTCATGAAAATCTCCCGCCAGTGGATCCAGAATTACGTTGATTTGAGTCCGTATTCGAATGCCGAAATCGCCCATGCCCTCACCATGGTGGGCTTTGAGGTGGAGGGAATCGAAGAAACCGGATTGCCCCAACTTGAGAATGTCGTGGTCGGTGAGATCGAGTCATTCGAGCAACACCCCAATGCCGACCGGCTTTCTGTCTGTCAGGTGGATGTGGGAGACGGCACTTTGCGCAACATTGTCTGCGGGGCGAAGAACTTTCAGGCCAAGGACCGGGTGATAGTGGCGCTTCCGGGGGCGGTACTGCCAGGCGATTTCAAAATCAAGAAGGGCAACCTGCGCGGCGTGAAAAGTGAAGGGATGCTCTGCTCGGAAAAGGAATTGGGCATTGGTGGAGACCATGCGGGTATAGCCATTCTGCAGGAGCGCCCCGAACTGGGGACGCCAGTGAATGCGCTGTTCCAGGACAGCGGAGACAGTATTTTCGATATTGAGATCACTCCCAATCGGCCGGATGCCCTCAGCCACATCGGTATCGCCCGAGAATTGGCCGCGTGGTTTCGACTGGAGCTAAGATATCCTGAACTCAAGCTCAATTTGGGCGAAGCGACCGCCGGTAAGCTGGTGGAAACCCTTGAAGTGAGCGTTCCGGAGCGCTGCCCTCACTACCGGGGTTACTCCATCCGCGGAGTAAAGGTGGCTGAGAGCCCGAAGTGGCTGAAAGAAGCGATCACCGCGATTGGGCTGCGCCCGATCAACAACGTGGTCGATATCACCAACTATGTTTTACATGAGTTGGGGCAGCCCCTGCATGCCTTTGACGTGAAAAAGATTGGCGGAAAGCGCATCGTGGTCCGGGCCGCCGGGGATGGGGAGATGATTACGACCCTCGATGAGAAAGAGCGCCTGCTCGATCCTTCCATGACGGTGATTGCAGATGCCGAGCGGGCACTGGTAGTAGCAGGAGTGATGGGATCGATTGATGCGGAAGTCGATGAAAGCACTGTCGATGTGTTTCTCGAGTCGGCCTGGTTCGATCCTTCCACCACCCGCAAGACCGCACGGACCCTCGGCTTGTCAACCGACAGCTCCTATCGCTTTGAGCGGGGAGTGGATCCCAAAGGGGCTGAATTCGCTGCCCTCCGCTGCCTGGATTTGATCCTCCAAATTGCCGGAGGGGAGTTGCTTGGGCCGCCGCTGGTGGCCGGTGGTCCCCCTGTGGTTGAAAACGAAATTGAACTTTCACCTGCGTATGTGCGCGAGCGCCTCGGCTTCGACGTGAACAACGAGGCCATTGTCGAGTGCCTCCGTGCTTTGGAGCTGAATGTGCGCGAGGAAGAAGATCCGAGTGGAGATCCGGCTGGATTCCTGTTGCGGGTGGGTATTCCCAGTTATCGTCAGGACCTCTACCGTCCGATTGATTTGGTCGAGGAGGTGATCCGCATTTATGGATGCGAAAAAATCCCTCAGGCGGAAGTGCGCACCCATGGGCTGATTGCGGATGATGCCCCGGTTCCCTCCTTCCTCCGCAGGGCATCGACCCTGATGGTGGGGCGTGGATTCAATGAGGCGATGCACTATTCCCTCCGGGATGGAAAGGAGTTTGCAGACTGGCATCCGGGGGTGGAACCGCAGTCCCTGGCGCTGACCAATCCTCTGGCCAGTGATGCCTCCCATTTACGCGCATCGCTTCTGCCCGGCCTGCTGGACTGTGTGCGCCTCAATCAGGCCCGTTTGAATGAACCGGAGCGTCTCTTTGAGACCGGGCGGGTATTCCGGGTGGAGCAAGGCAAGACATATGAGATGGTGAGTGTGGCCTTCGTCCTCTCCCTCCATCCCGCCTCGCGCTGGGTGCAACGGGAAATGTCCGACTTCTACACTGCATCCAAGCTCATCGTGGATCTTTTTGCGCAGGCAGGCGTCCAGGCGGATTCCGCAAAGTTCCAACCGCTGACGGACAGCCCGGTCTGGTTGGCTGGTCAGGCTGCCACCTTTGGTGATTTTCGAATGGGCTTTCAGGCTGAGTTTGGCCTGATCCACCCGGCATTGACCCGTAAACTGGATGTGGAAGGTCTGGTGGTCGGAGGAGCGATCTACGCTACCCCCGAGTTTCTCAAGAGAGGCCTGAAGCGAAAGAAGTATTCAGCCTTCAGCGCATTTCCTCCCGCTACCCGGGATCTTGCACTTCTGGTGGATGCCAGTGCTGCTTCGGGGCAGGTCGCATCCACGGTGCAAAAGATCGGCCAGGGGGTGGTCAAGGGCCAGTTTGAGCTGGAATCAGTCACGGTCTTTGACGTCTATCTGGGTGAAGGGTTGCCCGAGGGTAAAAAATCCGTGGCCCTCAGTCTGGTTTTCCGGGCTGCCGACCGCACGCTCAAGGACAAGGAAGTCGCTACTGCTTTTGAAACCATTCAGAAGCGCATCGGTGCGGAAACGGAATACAGCGTCCGCAGTTGAGATTGCCTGCTTCAATATGGGGAAAGCCCTCTCTCCTGAAGTCGTTCGGGAGAGCTGGAATTCGATTCGGATGTAGCAGGGTTGTTTAATCTTTGTTCAGGCTGCGCTTGCTTTTGCCGGTGTGAGTCTCAGATTCGCCTTTCGTGAGCGACCAGCAGCTTGAAATCTCAACGTGGAGGGAAAACTTACTCAAGGAAGCAGAAGAACTTGGGATGGCAACTGCTTCGATCGGTGATGGAGATGCCCTTGAAGTTTACCGGAGCTTTCTCAAAAACGGAGTAACCCGTTGTCGTGAGGCGCATCGGGAGGGGCAAGGCGGCCTCGCCGTGGCCGCAAAATACGCTGGGGTGGTGGATGTCCTCATTGAGCAACTCTATGCCGCTGTGCTTCGGCTCTGGCTTCAGTCCAACGATAAACTGGAAACCCCGCTGAGTATTCTTGCCCTCGGCGGGTATGGCCGGGGGGAAATGTGCCCGCTCAGTGATGTTGATATCATGTTTGTCTATCCGGAAAAACCAAAGGCGGGCTGTTTCAAGGAACAGCAAAGGTTTTTTACCGATAAAATACTCTACTTGCTGTGGGACCTGGGGTTGAAGGTTGGACACAGTACCCGTAATATCAAGGAGGCGATTGCGGAGGCACGGGTTGAAGTTCAGAGCAAAAATGCCATGTTGGAGTGCCGCTTTCTGGTTGGCAGCAAGCCACTCGCCGATTCCTTTCTCAAACAGTATTCCCGCTACATTCGTCGCGAAGATCTCTCCGCCTATGTCAATGAGCGCCTCGCCGATCAGCGCCAACGAAGGCTGAAATACGGCGGTACTGTATTTGTGCAGGAGCCCGATATCAAAAATGGAGTCGGAGGCCTGCGCGATTATCAGAACATTCTCTGGATGGTGCGCTTGAAACTCAACTGTGGAGACCCTGAGCCCTTGCTCAAGGACGACTTGCTGACCCAGGAGGAATACGCCGAATTTGTCGGGGCCTACGACTTTCTGCTGCGGGTTCGTCATGAACTGCACTATCAGATTACCCGCCCCAGTGATTTGCTCGATATTGAGAGACAGCCACAAATCGCCGCCAACCTCGGTTATAATGAGAGCGATATCTTTGCTCGGATTGAACGCTTTATGCGCGATTATTACCGGGCTGCCCGCACCATCTATCGCTTTTCCGATTATTTGGAGCAACGTCTCGCTCTCGATGCGATCAGCAGCGTCAGTTTTGCCGAAGTTCTCGAATCCAGACGCTTTTACAAGCGAATCACTATCGATGGATTCGTGGTTGACCGTGGATTCGTAGCCGCCCAGTCGCCGGATGTTTTCCGGGAGGATCCAGTGCGGCTGATCCGGATTTTCCGCCTCAGTCAACAGTATGGTGCTCGCCTCGATCTGGAGCTGACCCGGCTAGTCAGTGAACACCTCTTCCTCATCGACGATAAACTCATCCACGATCCCGGAGCCAACCGTGCCTTCCGATCCATTTTACAAGCGCGGGGCGAAGTGGCCGACACCCTCCGCGCCATGCATTTTACCGGAGTTCTCGGAAAATTCATGCCGGAGTGGCAGGGACTCGACTGCCTGGTCCAGCATGAATATTATCATCGCTATACGGCCGACGAGCACACCCTGACTACGATTGCCGTACTCGACGGAGTCTTCCGCCGGGATGAACCTCAGATTGGACCAAAATATCACGAAGCTCTTGAGGCGACCGAGCTGCCGGCTCTTCTCTACCTCGTCCTTCTGCTACATGATTTAGGCAAGGGGGTTCACAGCAATCACCCTTGTGAAGCAGGGGCTGAATTGGCAGGCCCGATTTTGGAACGTTTGGATGTTCCCCACTCCTTGAGAGAGAAAATTTGCTTTCTTATCGCTGGCCATCTCGAAATGGCACGCTTCTGGCAGCATTATGATTTGGATGACCCTAGAACAGCCGAAAAATTTGCCGAATGGATTGGAGACGGAGAGACGCTTCGCTACCTCTATGTGCTTACCGCCTGTGATGCCAGAGGTACCTCGGCGGAGATTTGGAACAGTTACAAGGATACCCTCCACACCCATCTTTTTGATGCCACCCGTGCGGTTCTGGGGGAGTCCGGCACGATGGAGGGGAGGGATGGAATGATTTCCAAAGAAGTTCTTTTGGAACTGGTTCCAGGGGTTTCCCCAGATGAGGTCGAGGCCCACTACAACCTTCTCCCGGAGCGTTACTTCATCTATCACCAGGCAGAAGAAGTCGCCCTGCACCTACGTATGATCCATAAGCTGCTGGAGACGATTGCCACGGCAGATTCACTTGGTTCGCTGGTCCCGGTTGTAGAATGGCATGAAGATCTCAACCTCGGGCTTAATGTGGTTCATATAGTCACCTGGGACCGGGCTGGTTTGTTTTATAAACTGGCGGGAGCCTTCAGTGTGGCTGGTCTTAGCATTGTCAGCTCGAAGGCACTGACCCGGGCCGATCATATTACGATAGACACATTCTATGTTTCAGATGAATCGGGGGGCATCATCCGCGATAAGAAAGCGAGGGAAGTTTTTCAGCAGGCACTGCATTCTGTCCTCATCCATAACCGTGATCTCATGCCGGAGATAGAGGCGCAGGCCGCCAAGCGTCGGAAGATGGCCTACCTGAAAACCGGGGAACGCCTGCGGGCTCCGTTGCCTTCTGGAGTCGATGTCTATCATGAACTCTCACTGCGGCGGACCATCATAGAAATCCAGTCAACCGATGCCATCGGTCTGCTTTACCGGATTTCCAAGGCTATTTTTGATCATGGGTTCGATATCTCCTTCGCCAGGATTTCCACTGAACGTAATGTTGCCGTGGATACGTTCTACATCGAGCCGATCCACCGAGATGATACCAGTGATACTGAAAAATTACTCTCCCTTCGGCAGGCTTTGACCGAGATTGTTGAGGAAATTTCCAGTCAGGAAAATCCCTGACCAAGGCCAGAGAGACCGCATTTTTTCAGTTGGCCTTTGGCTGACAGAAGATCACTCTTGTGGGATAAATGCCGCCTGCCAGATCCAGTCAAATAATCGCCGACTCCGATTCGGAGGTAGTGGATGCACTTTACCGGATCAGCAGTCTGGTCAGCGATTTGGATGATCCCAGGGAAGCACTGGAGATTGTGATTGATGAAGTGATGCGCGTGCTGCCTGCCAGCAGTGCGGCTATCGAACTGATCAACCCCGACACCAATCTGCTCGAAATCGAGGTCTGTCGGGGCCTGCCGGAAGGAGCCGTCGAGGAACGGTTGCGTCTGGGGCAGGGGATCACAGGGTGGGTGGCACTCCATGGTAAGCCTTTGCTGATCGCCGATGTGCGGGAAGATACCCGCTATATTCCGGTCAATCGCTCCGTGCGTTGCGAATTGGCGGTACCCATGGTCGGAGCACACGGCCTAACCATCGGAGTGGTCAATATCGACAGTGAAGAGCCCAATGCTTTTGGTCAGCACCACCTCAAGGTCCTGACCCTCTTGACCAATGAAGCGACCAGAGTAATCAGCCGCCTTTGGCTGATCCATCAGCTGCGTGATCAGGCCGCCCAGTTGCGGGCTCTGGTCAATACAGGCCGGTCCATCGTCAAGAAGCGGGAGCAGGGTGAATTGCTTAAAAGCATCACTGATGAAGCGCTGAAACTGATGAAATGCCGGGTGTGCGCAGTCTATTTTTATCAGCCGCGCAAAAATATGCTTTCTCTGGAGGCGATCTCCGGAATTGCTTCCGAAGAGGTGGACCGGGAGTTTCTGGCCTTGGATGAAAGTGCCTTGGGCACGGCTATCCGCAGGCGTAAAACAATTGAAATACACGACCTCCTCCATACCGAAGAGCATCATTTTCTCCAGCTCATCCATAAAATCGGGCTAACTTCATTGCTCAGTACGCCGATTCTTTACGAAGACGAGGTGATCGGGGTTATTAATGCCTACACGGATCGTCCCCACCGCTTCAACGACACCGAAAAAAAGGTTTTTGAGACCTTGGCCGGACTGAGTGCTGCCGCCATTCAAAATTCACGCCTCTACACGCGGGTCTTTGATACGGAGGAATCGCTTCGCAAGACTGAGCGCTTGACAACCCTCGGCTTGCTTTCCGCGGAGATCGCCCATGAGATCCGCAATCCACTGACCGTCATCCGATTGCTGTTTGATGCGTTGGATTTGCAATTTCCGGAGGATGATATCCGGACGAAGGATGTCGCCATCATACAAGAGAAAATCGATCAGTTGGAGGGGATCGTCTCGCGGGTGCTGAGTTTTGGAAAATCCCGCGAAGACTTGAAAGCTCGGATCGATCTCCGCCGGATCGTGGCAGACACCTTGCATCTGGTTCGACTGAAACTACAGCAAACGCGGATCACTCTCAAAGTGGTGGAAGGTTCGTCTCCGGTCATGGTTGAGGCCAGTCGCGGGCAGATTCAGCAGGCCTTGCTCAACCTCATTCTCAATGCTACTCAGGCCATGCCCGATGGTGGAAAAATCATTATCAACATTTCCAAAGAGCGGGAAGTCACCGCGAAGACGATGGTTGCCTCTGTCACCATAACCGATACCGGCCACGGAGTTCCGGTTTCGATGCAGGGGGAGATTTTTGATTCATTCCTCAGTGGACGTCAGGAGGGCACCGGTCTTGGTCTGGCTATCGTCAAACGCATCCTGCGCAGCCACAGTGGCGATATTGAGCTGCTCCGGTCATCGGGGGATGGGACGAGCATGCGGATCTGGATGCCGTTGATCGAGGATCGTTGACTTTTGGAGCCCGGTTCAGCGCAAAAATAAGGGCATAGGGTAAATCCAGGGTTGAGGCAGGGCGAAAACTTCTGGAATAATCGCGGCACTCAACTCTCACATAGATTACCCTTAAACACTAGTTACAGATGATACGATTCACATTCTCAAAGTCAAAAACGTGCAAAGCGCTGCTGGCATTGCTCACTCTATCTGCTTTCGCAGCTTCCGCATTTTCCGCCAACTGGTCGGAGAATTACGATGAGTCCGTGAAAAAGGCCCGTGAGGCTAATAAACCCCTCTTCATCCTTTTTACCGGTTCCGATTGGTGCCCTCCATGTATTCAGCTCGAACGCAGGGTCTTGGCAAGTGATACCTTTTCAAAATTCGCCGAGGAAAACCTTGTATTGATGAAAGCGGATTTCCCCAGGGCACCGCAGAACGAGGCCATCAAGCAGCAGAATCTCAAACTGCGGGACCAGTTTCAGGTTGAAGGGTATCCTACGGTTTTCGTCCTCAATGCTTCGAGCGGAGATATATATTTCAAGCAGTCTGCTTTTCGCGGACAAACCCCTCAGCAGTATGTTAACGAAATAAAAAGCGCGATCCGTGATTGATTCTGGATTTCAATAACAGCCTTCCCAGGTTTTAACCGGCGACGTGCAGTCAGCCGGTTTTTTTATGTCGTTACAGGTATGCTTGAGGCTTGGGGGCCGAGCCGGGCGACAAAGTGAAGCCCCCGTCCAAACAAGAGGTCCGCAGGGAAAGGATAAATGCCCAGTTTCGTTTCCAGCGCATCGATTTTCAGACCGAGTGAGCTGAAAGCGGTTTCCCATTGATGGCGGGTCCAGTAGTTGAAGGGCAGAGGGACTCCATGACGGGCATTGCCCACCCAGTCCATCAAGCGCAGGGTGGATCCCGCCAGAATCCCTTCGCGAAAATGGTCTTTCAGAATGATCGCCTTTCGGGCAACTCGTTGGGATTCCCGCAGTAGAACCATCGGGTCTTCCGTATGGTGAAGCACGTCAACCATGATCACCACATCGACGCTTTGATCCGCGAGGGGAAGCTGCATTCCATCAAAGGCTTCAACCGGAATCATGGCACCTTCACGGGCCACGATATCCACCCCCCTGATCTGCAAATCGGGGCGTTGCTCGGTGAGCCGGGCGGCCAGCCATCCGTCTCCGCAGCCCACATCGACCACATCGCAATCGGCGGGAACCATCCGGGCCAGCTGTTCACTCAGTCGCTCAATGCGGCGCTTGTGGATGTATTTTCCATGGGTCTGGTCGAGAAAACTCATTTGCTGGTGTGCTGAGAATAGCCGTTATTTGGGTGTCACACCCGGAAAGTTGCGAGCAAAAAACCGGACGATCCATCAACTGAGAAGAGGCATCAGATGGGGAGAAAAGGAGACCGCGGACTCCTATGGGAAATCCGCGGTCTGGTTTTGGTTGGGGTAACAATAAAAGTGATTTCAATCAGGACCCGGCGAAAGCGGCAATGAAATAGCCAGCTACCAGTGCAGAGCCAATCACACCTGCCACATTGGGCCCCATCGCGTGCATGAGAAGGAAGTTGGAGGGGTCCGCTCTTTGCCCTTCCACCTGACTCACCCGCGCAGCCATAGGCACTGCGCTGACACCAGCCGAACCGATCAGAGGGTTGATCTTCTGCTTGGAAACGAGGTTCATCCCCTTGGCCATGAGCACCCCGGCAGCGGTGGAGAAGCCAAAGGCAACCACGCCCAGCCCGAGGATTCCCAGGGTCTGCACGTTAAGAAACCGTTCACCGGTCATGGTGATTCCAACTGCCGTTCCCAGGAAAATGGTCACGATGTTGATCAGTTCGTTTTGCGCAGTTTTGCTCAGCCGCTCGACCACACCGCACTCCCGGAAGAAGTTTCCGAGGAAGAGCATGAAGATCAGCGGAGAGGCGGTCGGCACCAGCAGGATGCAGAAGACCATCACCATGGTGGCAAAGATCAACTTCTCCAGTTTGCTGACCGGGCGCAGGGACTTCATCCGGATCTTGCGCTCCTCCGGAGTGGTCAAAGCCCGCATGATTGGAGGCTGGATAATCGGCACCAGCGCCATGTAGGCGTAGGCCGCCACCGCAATCGGTGCCAGCAACTCCGGAGCCAGCTTATTGGCGAGGAAGATCGAGGTGGGACCGTCGGCACCACCAATGATGCCAATGGCTGCTGCTTGGGGCAGGGTAAAGCTCAGCAGAACCGCTCCAAACACTGTGGCAAACACCCCGAACTGCGCGGCAGCCCCCAAAAGAAGCATTCTCGGATTGGCGATCAGAGGACCAAAGTCTGTCAATGCTCCGACCCCAAGAAAAATCAGGGGAGGAAAGAGTTCCAGGGACACGCCCTGATAAATGTAGTAAAAGAGCCCACCACTTCCGTTGTCCTTGAATGGAATCCCGCGCAACCCTTCAAAGACGCCTTCAGCCGGCATGTTCGCCAGCAGCGCTCCGAATGCGATCGGGACGAGAAGCAGCGGTTCGTATTTTTTTGCTACCGCCAGGTAGAGCAGGATGACGACGATGAACCACATGGCGAACATTCGCCAGGTAATGTCCATAAATCCGGTCGTCTCCCAGATTCGTTCGAGCAGCTGGATGAACATGGTGTGTTTAGCCGAGGGTGATCAGAGTCTGACCTTCTTCCACCGCATCTCCAGCATTAACATGAACCGTCTTCACGGTTCCATCTGCGGGCGCGGATACGGCGGTATTCATTTTCATCGCTTCAAGAGTCAGGATCGTCTGCCCTGCTTTTACGGCAGTACCTACCGGGGCGTCAATCGAGACGACCTTGCCCGCCAGCGGACTGGGGACATCACCAGCACCCCCTCCGGAGGCAGCCGGTTTCGGAGCCGAGGCGGCGGGTGCAGGGGCTGCTGCGGCGGCCGCAGCGGGAACGGCGGCGGTCCGGGGGGCGGCCGCAGCGGGCAGGGGAGCGCCGGATTCGTCGAGGAGTTCGGCCACGACTTCGTAGGTTTTACCGTTTACGGAAATACGGAGATTCTTTTTCATGATTATGTCACTCTAAGGTGCGGGGAAAATAATGGTTGGGTTGGATAGTCTTTATGGTTAGCGGAGGCGGTGGGAAGCATGCAACTCGCTGCGCCCCTGCACTCCCCAGCGGGATTGGGCAGTGCGCACGGAGACCACCCGATAAGGTCGGTCCAGCAGGGTGGTCACGGCGGAGGCAATGACTACCAGAATGTCGTCCGGGATGGCGTCGGGATCACTTTCTTTGTTTGCGGGGGAAGCAGCCGCATTGGAAGTCGCCGTCTGAGTGGCAGCTTTGGCCTGGGCGGCTTTCGAGATGAAATACCGACCAATCAAGGCGGTAACACCCCACAAAAAGGAGAGAGTGATCAAGACAAGAGCAAACCCGGCAAGGTGCTCAAGGGCGTCGATGAGATTTTCCTGCATAGGATACTTTTCTCGAATCTGGTTGAGCTTTTAAAGCGGAATATTTCCGTGCTTCTTCGGGGGACGGGTCTCACGCTTCGACAACAGGGACCTCAGACCCAACGAAACCTTGCTGCGGGTCTCCGCCGGATCAATCACGTCGGTAATCAAGGCGTTGGCGGCAGCCTGATAGGGGCTGGCAAACTCATCGCGGTATTCGGAGATCAGCTCGTTGAGGCGGGCCGTGGGATCCGGATGATCTTTCAGCTCCTTTCCGAAGATCACCGAGACGGCTCCTTCGGCCCCCATCACGGCAATTTCCGCTGTTGGCCAAGCATACACCAGATCCGCCCCAAGATCACTGGAGCACATCGCCAGATAGGCGCCGCCATAGGCTTTGCGCAGGATCACCGTGATTTTTGGCACCGTGGCAGAGGCATAGGCAAAGAGCATCTTGGCCCCATGACGAATGATGCCACCACGCTCCTGAGCCAGACCCGGCATGTATCCCGGAACGTCCACCAGGGTGACCACCGGGATGCCGTAAACATTGCAGGTCCGGATAAAGCGGGCACCTTTGTCCGAGGCATCAATGTCCAGGCAGCCTGCCTTCACTTTCGGCTGGTTGGCGATGATGCCGACCACCACCCCATCGATCCGGGCAAAGCCCGTTACGATGTTGGGGGCAAAGGCACCCATGATTTCAAAGAAGCTGCCGCTGTCGGCCAACTCCTCGATGATCAGCTTGACATCAAAGCTTTCTTTTGGACTTGCCGGGATCAGACTGCGGAATTTTTCCACTTCCTTCAGACTGAGCAACTCGGTCGGCGCGTGCGGAGCATCATCCAGATTGTTTGAGGGGAGATAGCTCAGCAGGGCTTTGGACAGTTCCATCGCATGGACGTCGTCATTGGCCACCAAATGGACGTTGCCGCTGACGCTGGCATGGGCCGAGGCAGTGGCAAACTGAGCCAGTTGGGCGTTTTCACCCGTTGCTGACTTGATCACTTGAGGACCACAAATAAACATGTTGGTGGCATCATTCTGCACCATGATGATGAAGTCGGTCAGGGCAGGAGAGTAGGCAGCTCCACCTGCGCAGGGGCCGGCGATGACGGCGACTTGCGGAATCACCCCGCTGGCCTGAACGTTGCGGAAGAAGATTTGACCGTATCCACTCAGTGAATCGACTCCCTCTTGAATGCGGGCTCCGCCACTGTCGTTGACCCCGACCAATGGAATCCCGGCTTTCATCGCGTAGTCCATCAGGGTGCAGACTTTCTTTGCGTGAATGCGCCCGAGTGCCCCGCCACCGACAGTGAAGTCGTGGGAGTAAGCGGCGACCGCCCGACCATCGACATAGCCGATGCCGGTCACCACCCCATCGGAGGGCATGTCCTTGCCCTGCATCCCGAAGCGGTGGCAGGAATGTTGGGCATGCATGCCAAACTCGGAAAAGGTGCCTTCGTCAAAAAAGTGCTCCAAGCGTTCGCGGGCAGTCAGCTGCCCCTTGGCATGCCGTTTGGCAATTTTGTCTTTTCCTCCTCCTTCGCCGATATGCTTGCGGCGATTTCGAAGGTCTTTCATGAGATTCGGATCTATGGTCATGTCTAGGGAAACGAAAAAGTGTGGTTAGTGGGATTCGCTGGCGCCCGGTTTGAGCGCACAGAATTCGGTCAATACTCCGTGGGTGGATTTCGGATGGAGAAAAGCGACCAGCTTTTCGGCGGCTCCTTCAAAGGGAACTTCATGAATCAGGCGGGCACCAGCTTCTTTGGCCTGGGCCAATTGACCAGTGATGTCATCGGTGCGGAAGGCAACATGGTGAATGCCTTCCCCGCGCTTGGCCAGGAACTGGGCGATCGGACTGTCCGGAGCCGTCGGTTCCAGCAATTCGATGTGCACCTGTCCGCACTCGAAAAATGCCGTCCGCACTTTCTGCGAGGCAACTTCTTCGATGCCCGCACAGCTTAATCCGAGCGTCCGCTCATAGTAGGCGATGGCTGCGTCCAGTGACTCAACCGCTATTCCCAAATGGTCAATATGTGTGATCATGATTCCTGATGAGGATTGCACCTACTTTCAAAGATGGTTTGATAGATGGTCGCAAGTGAAAAATTAGAAAACCTTATCATTTTTCTCTTGCGGGATAAGGAATCATAATTCAAATCTATGCCCCCAATCTGAAGGATATCCATCAGTGTGGAGCTGAGTCCGATTCTTCGGAGAAATGATCATCCATTTTCATCATGAGTGTTTCCGAAACAACGGATACCGGTGCGACCCGCCGGTTGCTGGAAGAGTTTCCTCCCAATGCCTATGCGGAGTGGAAGGCTGCGGCTGAAGCCCTCTTGAAAGGGGCTCCATTTGAGAAACGCATGCGCACCCCCACCTGGGAAGGCTTTGCCTTGGAGCCCATCTACAATGCTGCGGATATCGAGGGCTTACCCCATTTGCAGGCTGCTTTCCCCGGGATGGGGAATCGTGTGCGAGGCAATGCCCTCGATGGCTATCGGACAAAGTCCTGGGGAATCTCCCAGGAACTGGTGGCAGGCAGCCCGGAAGCATTGAATTCTATCATCCTTGAAGGGCTGAACGGTGGTCAGGACGAGCTGAACCTCTGGTTCGATACCGCCACCCGGACCGGGCTGGACGCCGATAATCCCGCAGCCCCCGGGGTTGGGCTGTGTGGCGTCTCCGCCAACTCGGGGAGTGACTTTACAGCAATCCTCAAAGGCGTGGAAATCAGCGCGATCGGCTGCTACCTGCGGGCCGGAGCCTATCCCCTCGCAGTGGGTGCCCTCTACCTCGCTGCGGCCAGAGCCCGCGGCGTGGAATGGAAGGATATCCGGGGTTGTATTGAGTGTGATCCGGTCGCTTATCTGGTCAGTGAAGGCTCTCTTCCCCGCACTCTTGAATCCGCTTTCGATGAGATGGCTGCGCTGACACGTTTTGCCATCGCGCACGCTCCGTCATTGCAGACCATCACCGTTCAGGGGCATCCCTATCATGACGGGGGCGCTTCTTCAGCGGAGGAGCTACAAGCGGTATTGGCCACCGGTGTCACCTACCTGCGTGCTTTGGTGGGACGTGGCCTTTCCGCCACCGAAGTGGCCCCGCACATCCGGCTGAGCGTGTCCGTGGGATCCCAATATTTCCTCGAAGTCGCCAAAATCCGGGCCTTGCGCGTGCTTTGGTCTCGGGTTCTCGAAGCCTTCGATGTTCCGGAAAAAGCCCGCATGGTGCATATCCATGCCCGAACCGGCCTTTGGAACAAAACCCGCCTCGACCCTTACGTGAACATGCTGCGCACCACCACTGAGGCCTTCAGTGCGGTGGTGGGTGGAGTGGATTCCCTGCATGTGGGACCTTTTGATGAAATCATCCGCGAGCCCAATACCTTTTCCCGGCGGATCGCCCGCAATACCCACCCGATTCTGGCAGAGGAATGCGACTTGACCAAAGTGGCCGACCCTGCCGGTGGCTCCTGGGCCGTGGAGCGGCTCACCCATGAAATCGCCGAGCAGGTCTGGAAAGGCTTTCAGCAGCTCGAAGGGGAGGGTGGTATGATGTCATGTCTCCAATCGGGGAGGGTCCAGAAGCAGGTCGCCAAAACTCTGGCCGATCGACGCCTGGCCATCGCCCAGCGCCGCGAGGTGCTGGTCGGAACCAATAACTATCCGAATGTAGGAGAGCACGCGCTGGAAAGTGCTCCGCTTGATGCTGAGCAAATCAGAGAGCAACGTGCCAGCGCTGTCCGGGCCCATCGGGTGGCACGTGAGGACACTGCTGTGGCAAAGTGCTTGGAAGCCCTCAAGGCAACCGGTCCCGATGGTGCCGACCGGGTCATTGCGATGGTCGAAGCTGCTACTGCCGGTGCCACTCTGGCTGAACTGGCGGGACCCCACCAGCCGGTCGATGCGCATGTGCGGGTGGAGCCCATTGCCCTGAGCCGGGCGGCGGAAGAATATGAGAGACTCAACGATGCGGTTAAAGCTCTCGGCCAGAAGGCACGCATCCGCCAGGTCAACCTCGGGCCAAGCCGTCGCTATCGGATGCGGGCAGACTGGACCAGCGCCTTTTTCCGGGTGGCGGGTTTTGAAGTGCTCTCCGATGACGATTATGCCACCGTCGAAGAGGCCGTCTCGGCACTGCAGGCCGACCCTGCGTCCGTAGCCGTGATTACCTCCGACGATGAAACCTATGCCACGGAAGCCGCCACTCTGGCCGAAAGCCTCAAGGTCGCCTTGCCCTCCCTCCGCCTCTTTCTGGCCGGTGCGCCGGGCGAGCATGAGACTGCCTGGAAAGCCGCGGGGATTGAGGATTTTGTCAATGTCCGCGTGAACAACTTCGCCTTTAACTCAGCTCTCGCGAAAAGCCTCGCAGAGTAATTCTTTTGCCGAGATACGCTCATGAGCGCAGTAACAAAACAACCGAACTTTGCCGAACTTCCGCTTTTCCCAGAAGGGACCCCAGCGGTCAGCTATGAAGCCTGGAAAGCCGCTCTGGAAGCAGATTCCGGCCAGCGGGCCGAGGATCTGGTCTGGGAAACTCTTGAGAAAATCCCGGTGGCCCCACTGTATTCGGAAATCGACTACAAGCAGATGGAGCACCTCGGCTATACCGCCGGATTGGCTCCGTTTCTCCGAGGCCCCTATGCCACCATGTACGTGACCCGCCCATGGACGGTGCGCCAATATGCAGGTTTCTCCACCGCCGAAGAATCCAATGCTTTTTATCGGCGCAATCTGGCTGCGGGTCAGACCGGTTTGTCAGTGGCATTCGACCTGGCGACTCACCGTGGCTATGACAGCGATCATGAACGCGTGGTCGGTGACGTGGGCAAGGCCGGGGTAGCCATCGATTCGATTCTCGACATGCAGATCCTCTTTGACCGGATCCCCCTCAATAAGGTTTCAGTCTCGATGACGATGAACGGCGCGGTTCTTCCGGTGATGGCCTTTTACATCGTCGCCGCCCTCGAACAGGGTGCGAAGTTGGAAGAACTCAGCGGAACCATTCAGAATGACATTCTGAAGGAATACATGGTGCGCAACACCTACATTTATCCGCCGCTGCCTTCGATGAAGATTATTGCGGACATCTTTGAGTTTACCTCCCAGAAGATGCCCAAGTTCAATTCGATCTCGATATCCGGCTACCACATGCAGGAAGCCGGGGCCACCGCTGACCTCGAGATGGCCTATACCCTGGCCGATGGTTTGGAATATCTCCGCGCCGGGATCGCCGCCGGAATCCCCATTGATTCCTTCGCCCCGCGCCTTTCCTTCTTCTGGGCACAAGGCAAGAACTACTTCATGGAAGTGGCCAAGATGCGGGCCGCCCGACTGCTCTGGGCCAAGTTGGTCAACACCTTCGACCCCCAAAATCCCAAGAGTCTGGCCCTGCGCACCCACTCGCAGACTTCCGGCTGGAGCCTGACCGAGCAGGATCCGTTTAACAACGTCACCCGGACCTGCATCGAAGCCATGGCGGCGGCAATGGGACACACCCAAAGCCTCCACACCAATGCCCTTGATGAGGCAATTGCCCTGCCCACCGACTTCTCAGCGCGGATTGCCCGCAATACCCAGCTCTTCCTGCAGGACGAAACCGGAATCTGCAAAATCATCGATCCCTGGGGTGGCTCCTATTACGTCGAAGCCCTCACCCATGCCCTCAAAGAGCGGGCCTGGGCCCACATCGAGGAAGTCGAGGAACTGGGCGGTATGGCCAAAGCGATCGAAACCGGTTTGCCCAAGATGCGGATTGAAGAAGCTGCCGCCCGCCGCCAGGCCCGCATTGACAGCGGCGTGGAAACCATTGTCGGGGTCAATAAATACCGCCTCGAGCAGGAGGATCCCCTCGAAACCCTCGACGTCGACAACACCGCTGTGCGCGAAGCCCAGATCCGGCGTTTGGCAAAGTTGCGGGCGGAACGCGATGAGGCGGCCTGCCGTCAGGCCTTGGAAAAGTTGACCAAAGCTGCGGCCGGAGAGATCCGGGAAAACCTTCTGGCCCTCGCCATCGAAGCCACTCAGGCCCGGGCTTCCCTCGGTGAAATTTCCGACGCCCTCGAAAAAGTGTATGGACGTCACCAGGCAGTTATCCGTTCTATCAGTGGTGTGTATCGCAAGGAATTTGGAAAACATGCAGAAATCGATGCCATCCGTGCCCGCACGGATGCATTCGCCGAGCGCGAAGGGCGTCGCCCCCGCATCATGGTGGCCAAGATGGGGCAGGACGGACACGACCGCGGAGCAAAAGTGGTATCGACTGCCTATGCCGACATGGGCTTTGACGTCGATATTGGCCCGCTCTTTCAAACTCCGGCAGAGACGGCCCAGCAGGCAGTGGAGAACGATGTCCACATCGTGGCCATGTCCTCGCTTGCCGCCGGTCATAAGACGCTCTTGCCGCAGCTAGCACAAGAACTGAAAAAACGCGGTCGCGAAGACATCGTCATTGTCGCGGGAGGGGTGATTCCTTCTAAAGATTACGATGCGCTTTATGCCGCAGGTGCCTCCGCTATTTTTGGTCCCGGAACGGTCGTTACCGAGAGTGCCGCCAAACTGATGGACCTTCTGGAGGAATCGATCTTTGAGTGAGAGTGAAATGATGGGTTTGAGCGACCCACATAAGCAGCAGAGACCGGCGGGGGATGCCGAACAGGCTCCTCCGCCGCGTCTGCGCCGCCCTAAACTTTCCGTAGATCAACTTCGCGATGGAGTCCTCGCCGGGGATCGATCTATTCTGGCCCGGGCACTCACCTTGATCGAGAGCAATGCGCCTGGCCACATTCCCCTCGCGCAGGAGCTTCTCTCCGGCTTGCTTCCTCATACCGGAAATGCACTCCGCATCGGGATCACCGGCGTGCCTGGGGCGGGTAAAAGTACCCTGATCGAAACCTTCGGGCTGCATCTGGTGAAGCAGGGGCATCGTGTGGCTGTGCTCGCCGTCGATCCCAGCAGCACGATCAGCAAGGGCAGCATTCTGGGAGATAAAACCCGGATGGAAAAACTGGCCCATCATCCGTCTGCCTTTATCCGCCCATCTCCCAGTGGGGGAACCCTCGGTGGCGTCGCCCGAAAGTCCCGCGAAGCGATTTTGCTCTGCGAAGCTGCCGGGTTTGATATTATCCTGGTGGAAACCGTCGGGGTGGGGCAGAGCGAAGTCACCATCCGCAGTATGACGGATTTCTTCCTCTTCCTCGCCATTGCCGGGGCCGGAGACGAACTCCAGGGCATGAAAAAAGGTGTACTGGAGCTGGCCGATGTCATCGTGGTCAATAAAGCCGATGGCGATAACTACCGCAAAGCCCGGATGGCCAAGGCCGAATACAACCGGGTGCTTGGTTTTCTCTCCCCGGCCACTGACGGGTGGCAGACCAAGGCCATGATGACCTCGGCCTTGAACGGGTCAGGAATTCCCGAACTGTGGGAACACATCCGGCTCTTTCGCCAAACCACTCAGGGAAGCGGTGTCTTCAATGCCCGTCGGGTCTCCCAGCAAATCGAGTGGTTTCGCAGTGCCGCCGAAGCCGCCGCCCTCGAAGCGTTTTATGCCGTGCCAGGCCGCCGACAGGAAATGCAGGCGCTCGAAATCCAGGTGGCAGAGGGCAAAATCCCCGTCACGGCCGCTGTGCGGAAGCTGTTCTGAAGGAAAGCTCCTTTCCTTCAACGCCGCCCCAATAGTGACCCCCTCCTGGGAAGGACCTCGGCTTCTCGCACCTGCAGGTCAAACGGAATAAAGCGCTCTTTACCGTTCACGGCAAACTGCGCCCAGACCCGATAATAGCCGGGAGTTTCCACCGAAAAGACGAAATCCAACTCGGGATTCATCGGATCCTGAGTATCAATAAAGGCATTGAGTGGATGAAAGTGGGCAAATCCACGATGCCCTGGCTCAAACGCAACGATGTGCGCGTAGCTGTCCATGACCGGAGAGAAGACCAGCTCTTCCCCATTCAGTGACTCAACTTCCAGCGAAAAATGGGTTTCCTTGCCCGCTACGAAGGTTTCCCCCGGCAATGGAACAATCCGATAACGGAATGCTTCGTCCTCATAACTGAGGGAATACGCTTCCGCCTTTGGCTCAGTAGGGGCACCGGGCACCTCGAACTGCGTTTTCAACAGCGTTCGTCGGCTGTTTTGCAGGGGAATGAAATCCAGAAAAGCAGTGTAGCGTCCGGCCCGCTTCGGGGTGAACTCAAACAGATAGGTCCCGGGGGCGCCTCCATCAGTCGGGTGCAGATGATGATAATCTTCCAGACTGGGATCGACCAACATCAGGTGAACCCGCTCCGTGTGGCTGACGGCTACATCCCGATAGGAAATAACGCGGCCGGAGGTAGTTTGTAGGGTCAGTTTATATAATCCGCTTACCCCCACCTCGGCTTCTCCCAAAGGCATGATCTCAGCGAGTATCGGAAAACGCAGTTGGTTCAGATCAAAAAAACCGGTCTCTTCATATCCACAGCCTTCAATAATTCCATCCGCATTGACGAAGTCACCATAATGCAGGAAATCGCAGGGCTCCACCGGCAGGGCCCGCAATCCGAAATACAGGCCGATGCACCCAAGGGTCAGGCCTGCGGTGGTAATGGTTTTACGTTTGTTCCAGAATGGTTGGTCGGACATGTGTGCTGAAAGATGGATACGTTTGCAGTGAAAAGGATTCAATTACCGGCGCGGTGTCGTTCAATCTGGCGAACAAAAACAGCAGGTTCCCAGCGGCTCCCGGGAATGCGATAAATAATCAGGCCGGTCGGATCCACCAGAGCAGTCGACATGGTATGATTGACGATCTGACGCTCGTCCGGCTCGGCCAGAATGCCCATTTGTGCTCTCAGATCCGTAACCACCTGGGCCGGACCACCCAGCAGCAAATGACGGTCCTGATCGATTCCGTTATCCTCCCCGTAGGCATACCAGATCCCAGGGGTGTCGTAGGCTGGATCCAAAGTGATGGAGACCAGTTTGACGTCATCCCAGTCCCGTTCTTCCACCATCTGGGATAGCTCCACCATTTTGCGGGTCGAGGCCGGGCACATCTCCTGCACACCACACCGGGTGAAGACAAAATTCATTACATAGTAGTTCCCTCTGAGACTCTCACCGAGGAAAAGGTCCCCATGTTGATTCCACAGGGCAAAGCGCGGAACTCTTTCACCCACTGAGCGAAAAACGCCTCTGCCCCTTCGCAGGGTTTCGCGCCGTAGCTGGTCAGCCAGTCGGTCGATAATCGCAAGCTCCTCCGGGCGAGCCGGAAAAATCTGTTCGAGCCGCCAGTTTTGCCCCTGTCGGACGCGTTCTCCCGTAATGTGATCACCGACCTCAAGAATGGCTCTGTCCCCGCGTCCAACCAGAAAGATATGCTCATCGCCTTCAGCCGTTTGCAGCGTGATTCTCGAAGCGTTCGCATCCTTGGCCACAACAATACCCTCTATCCCGGAAGCTTCCGCCACACTCACTGCTATGAAGAGTGAAAGCATCGACCCAAATAGGTATCGACGCATGGATTGGGGGATTACTTTGAACGCGGATGGAAAGGTGAAAACCGGAGAGTTGTGCATGGTGAAGGGTAAGCGTATTAATCAAACTAATTCAGTCATAAGCTGTAATTAACCTGACTATTAATCACGCTTGTGGGAGGCTGAGGGGTTGTCAATCGAAGACGAATGCCAACGCTGAAGCGTATAACGTGAGGATGTCGATCGCAAGGTCTCTACTGCGTTATTTCACTCTCACTCACTCATTCATTCACTCCTTACACTCTACATCTCAACACATCCATGGCTCTGTTCACTCCTCGGCGAACGGCGGAGTATAAGGCGAATCTTTCCGGATACGCCTTTCTTGTTTTTGCCGTAACCTTGATCCTGCTCTATGCAGGTGGTTTCACCACCACGATCGGTGCGGGCATGGTATTTCTCGACTGGCCTCTCTCCAATGGTTCGATCAACCCTCCGGGCTGGACAACAGACGAAGCCATGCTGGCCGAGCACAGCCATCGCTTGCTGGGGTTCCTTACCGGAACATTGTCCATCGGTCTGGCGCTTTGGATGTATCTGCGCGAAGAACGTGCCTGGCTGCGCTGGCTCAGCTACACAGTGCTGGGACTGGTCATTTTTCAAGGACTTCTCGGCGGGATGCGGGTCCTCTTTGACAGTATCGACTTGGCCAAAATCCATGGAATCACGGCACAGGTCTTCCTCTGTGTGCTGATAGCGGTGACTGCCGGATGCTCCCGCTGGTGGCGTTCCGTACCCACCGGTGTCGGTTCCGGGTCAGCACCGCGTTGGAATCGACAGCGCTGGGTGGGGGTGGCTCTTTGCGCCCTTATCATTGCACAACTGGTGATTGGTGCCGTCATGCGTCACCGCGGTGCCGGAATGGCCATTCCCTACTTTCCTTTCAGTACCGCTGACGGACAGCTCCTTCCTGCTGTCTGGAACTGGGCGGTAATGGTGCACTTTGCCCATCGGGTGATGGCAGTGGTGATTACTCTGGTCTTACTTCCCTGGGCCTGGAGCGTGCTTCGTTCCGATGCGGTCTCCCTGGCGATGAAGCGATTTGCCTTGGTCGCGCTGGTCTTGCTCTGCACCCAGATTGCTCTCGGAGCAGGAATCATCTGGTCGATTCGCGCCCCTATTGAAACGACATTGCACGTCCTCAATGGAGCACTCCTGCTGGGAGCCTGCTGGGTGACGACCTTTGCCTTCTTCCGTCCGCTGCTGGATGTGAATGGCCCCATCGTTGCCAATGCTGCGGTGGATGCCCCCCTGTCGGCCCCAGCCATAAGCTGTAACCAAGCAAAAGGATTTTCATGAGTTCAACTGGATCAACTACCTTGAGCCGGGCAGGTGTCGATGCCGCCCGTTTTTCGGATTACTGGGAACTGACCAAACCGAGGCTCAGCTTGATGAACGTGGTGACCGCAACCCTCGGTTACTTCGCCGCGGGCCCTGAAGCGCATTTAGGAGTCTTGGCTTTCCTTGTCCTCGGAACGACTTTGGCCGCCTTTGGAGCAGGTGCCCTCAACATGTGGTGGGAACGAAAGGAAGATGCCGCCATGCAGCGCACCCGCGAACGTCCCACCGTTACCGGTGTGATTACGCCGGATGCCGCTCTCGCCACCGGAATCGCTCTTGGGCTTGGCGGTGTCCTCATCCTGGCTTTTGGAGTGAACCTGCTGGCGTCGGTCCTGACTGCCGCAACCATCCTCCTCTATATTTTTGCCTATACCCCTCTGAAGAAGGTAAGCCCCTGGGCAACCGAGGTCGGCGCCATCCCCGGAGCCTTGCCTCCCCTCATTGGATGGGTGGCTGCCGGTGCCGGCTTCAGCGGTCTGGGCTGGATCCTCTTCGCCTTTCTTTTTGCCTGGCAGATTCCTCACTTTATGGCCATCTGCTGGACCTGTCGACGGGACTACGAAGAGGCCGGATTCAAGATGTTGTCCTCCATCGATCCGAGCGGTCGCAAAGTGGCCCGCAAGACCCTGATCTGGACTGTCGTCATGATCGGGATCAGCTTCCTGCCCTATGGCACGCCCGGCCTCGGCTGGTTCTTCCTTGCGGGGACATTCCTGCTTGGGCTGATCGCTTTGCTGCCAGCCATCGCTTTCCTCTCTCCAGACAACCGTGACACCGCTGCACGCCGTGTCTTCTTTGCCTCCATCCTTTATTTGCCGGCTTATCTCATGGTCCTCGTGGCAGACCGTTTCCTGTTCTAGCCGAACCCTTCCCGATCGATTATGAAGACTTGGCTTCCCCGTATCTGGCTCGCTCTCCTGGCCGTTCTCCTACTGATTTCCATTCCCCAGTGCCTCAACTTCGGGACTGGACATAGTGTGATGAACTGGACCGGCCACCAATCGGCGTTTGATCCCAAAGGCCCCTTGGCTCGCCAACAGCTCTATACCTTTTATGTGACCCTCTGGGTTACCGGCTTTCTTTTTGTCGCGGTTGGAGGCACTTTCGCATATGCACTCTGGCGCTTCCGTCTGAAAAAAGGGGATGACCCCTCAGAGATCCCTCCCCAAAGCCATGGACATCCGCTGGTCGAAGTTGGCCTGGTCGCCGCCTCTGCCGCACTGCTCGTGGTTATTGCGATTCCCACTTTTCAGGGAATCATGAAATTGAAAATCATCCCCGAGCATTACAATGACCCCAATTCGATCGATATCACTGTGGTTGGCTATCAGTGGTGGTTTAATTTCGAATACCCGGAAGAGGGGATTTTTTCGGCCAATGAAATGGTCTTCCCTGCCAACCGGACAGTTCGCCTCAGGTTGATTACGGACGACGTCAACCACAGCTTCTGGTTACCCAAACTCTCCGGTAAAACCGACCTCATCGGTGGGCAGGAGAACTTCATGTGGATCCGGGCCGATGAACCGGGTTACTTTTGGGGACAATGCGCCGAGTTCTGTGGGGAGTCCCATGCCTACATGCTGTTTCGGGCCCGTGCGGTCACCGATGAGGAATATGATGCGTGGGTTCGCCAACAGCAGTCGGCCACCGTGCGCCGTGATTCCGGCAATAATCTCATGATGCCCGTCCACATGCCGGAGGAATCGGATCCTCAACAGGTGGAACTGGGCGCAGCACTCTTTCAACAACATTGCTTGCGTTGTCATAGTCTTGACTCCAGCACCCAGCCGATCGGTGCCCCCAATCTGGCTCACTTCGCCAGCCGCACTTCCATCGCGGCGGGGTGGCTGGAGAATGAGTGGTCCGGCCCTGATGACCACCCTGACTTATATCGCTGGCTGAAATATCCCGAGCGTATCAAGCCAGGAAACTACATGTGGCGTGGCTTTCTCATGACCGATGGACTTACTGTCCAGATGGATGGCCTGCGGCACGCCGATCTCTCGGATGAAGAAGTCCGCGCCCTGGTCGCTTACCTCTATACTTTGCGGGCTCCCGAGGCTGACATCCTCCGCGCTCCCGTCCCGACACACTTGGCTCAAGGAAACGAATAGCATGGCAACAACGGTTCAATCCGCGCAACATGCGCACTCACACGAGTCTGATCTTCATAACGGTCTTTGGCGGCGTCCGCTGCGCAAAACCGGCTTGGTCGGTTACCTGACAACGGTCGACCACAAGAAGATCGGAATAGGGTATGGCATCGCCGCTCTCATCTTCTTCCTCATCGGTGGCGTCGAGGCATTGATCATTCGACTGCAGTTGATGTATCCGATGAATGATCTGATTTCGGCCCGGACCTACAATCAGCTCTTCACCATGCACGGCACCACCATGATCTTTCTTGCCGTCATGCCGCTGAGTGCCGCGTTCTTCAACTACATCATGCCGCTGCAAATCGGTGCCCGCGATGTGGCTTTTCCCCGCTTGAATTCGCTTGGCCTCTGGACCTTTATCTTTGGCGGCATCCTGCTCAACATGAGCTGGTTTTCCGTGTTGTTTGGATGGGATGGTGCGCCCGATATCGGTTGGTTCGCCTATGCGCCCTTAACCTCCACTCAGTTCAGTCCGGGCATCGGTACTGACTTCTGGATACTTTCGCTCCAGTTGCTCGGGATCGCTTCGCTCGCCGGTGCCATCAATTTTATCACAACGATTATCAATATGCGTGCGCCGGGGATGAGTATGATGCGCTTGCCGGTCTTTACCTGGATGACGCTGATTACCTCATTCCTCTTGATTCTTGCGCTGCCACCGATTGCCATTGCTTTGGCGGAGTTGCTCTTTGACCGCCATTTCGGCACCCATTTCTTCAATGTTTCCGGCGGCGGCAAGCCCATCCTCTGGCAACACCTTTTCTGGATTTTCGGTCACCCTGAAGTCTATATTCTCATCCTCCCCGCAATGGGAATCGTCTCTGAGGTGCTCCCCACTTTTTCCCGCAAGCCGCTCTTCGGATATCCGCTGATTGTATTCTCCGGTGCAGTCATTGGCTTCCTCGGATTTGCCGTCTGGAGCCACCACATGTTTACGACCGGACTCGGGGTGATTGCGACAACCGCATTCTCTTTCCTCACCATGTTGATCGCTATCCCGACCGGGGTGAAGATCTTCAATTGGATTGGGACCATGTGGGGTGGAAAAATCCGTTTCACTGTCCCCATGCTCTTTGCTATCGGCTTTGTTGGACTCTTCATGATCGGTGGCTTCACCGGAATCATGCACAGCTCGGTTCCGGTCGATACACAGCATCAGGACAGTTACTTTGTCGTGGCGCACTTTCACTACGTTTTGATTGGTGGCTCTATCTTTGCTCTGGTCTGCGGTATCTATTACTGGTTCCCCAAGATCACCGGCAGGCTGATGAGTGAGACCGTCGGGAAGGTGGCTTTTTATACCATGTTCATTGGCTTTAACATGGCCTTCTTTCCACAGCATATCCTCGGCATGACCGGGATGCCGCGACGCACCCACACCTATAAAACGGAGATGGGCTGGGATACCGCCAATTACTGGTCGACCATCGGCGCTTTCATTCTCGGCATCGGGATACTCATCTTTGTCATCGACCTCGTATATTCCTGCTACAAGGGCAAGCCCTCCGGCGAAGATCCCTGGGACGCCCGCACCCTCGAATGGGCGACCAGTAATCCGCCCAAGGAATACAATTTTGCCTATGTGCCGCATATCCATGCCCGCGATCAGGTCTGGGAAGATAAATACGGCCCGGCAAAGTTGAAGATGGAAAAGGAAGCACCGGACGCACATGGCATTCACATGCCCGATCAGTCCTGGTGGCCATTCATCTGTTCGGTCGGTTTGTTCCTGCTCGGATTGGGACTGGTTTTTCATGGTCAACCCTGGCAGGCAATTTTCGGTATTTTCTGGCTGCCCGTCGATACCGATGCAGTTGTGACCTGGTGGCAGGCTTTGCTCCCAGGCAGCCTCATCACTCTGGGAGCAATTTACGGTTGGGCTCTCGAGGGTCCGGGTGGCTACCACTTGCATCCGGATGAAGAAGATGCCCGCGAGATTGCTGCGGCTCAACAATCCTGACCCGTTCACGCTTAACCCTTTTACACCATGAGTGAAGTTCAACCACCGGCACAGGAAACAGATTCCCACCATTCCGTCCCCAACAGTACTGGTGTTCATAACAAGAAAGTCGCCATGTGGGCCTTTCTCGGTTCTGACTGCATGTTCTTCGGAACATTGATTTCCACCCACCTGATTTACCGGAAAATTTATCCGGAAGCCGTCGATCCCCAGGATATTTTTGATATTGAGCTGACAGGCTTCAGCTCCTTCATCCTCTTGATGAGTTCCTTTCTGATGGCCCTCAGCGTATCGGCGGCTCACAAGGGAAATCTCAAGTCCATGCGCTGGTTCCTTCTCGGAACCGTTTTCTTCGGACTGATCTTCCTCAGTGGGCAGATCTATGAGTTTCATCACTTCGTTCACGACAAGGGGCTCACCCTTTCCAGCAGTATTTTCGGCTCGACCTTCTATCTGCTGACGGGGACCCATGGTGTCCACGTTGCCTTGGGGGTACTTTGGCTCTTCAGCTGGTTCCTTGCTTCGCTGCCGAAGGAAATGGCCTGGTGGACCCAATACTGGTGGCGCAAGCTGTGCCTGCCCGTTCGCTGGTCACTCGGCTGGATGATGGGCAAATGGAATAAGGAAGAAAGTCCCACGGATGTCGAAGTCGCGGGTCTTTACTGGCACTTCGTCGATGTCGTTTGGATTATTATTTTCACCGTAGTATACCTCTTTGAATACGTGGAGCTATAAGACATGAGCCATCCCCACTCTGAACTCGCGGCCGAAGGAGCCGGAATCAATGCCCATCTGGCGGAGGAACACCAACGCTACTTCACCTTCTTTAATCTTTCCATCGCCCTTATCGGGATTACCGCAATAGAACTGGTTATCATCTACGTTCCCATCGCCCAGTGGATCGTCTTCACGTCCTTGGTCGTTCTTTCAACCATCAAGTTTATCGGCGTGATCTGGTGGTTTATGCACCTGCGTTGGGATAAGCTATTGCTGACATGGCTCTTCCTGATCGGCCTTATCCTCGCCTCGGGAACGCTGGCGGCGTTGCTCCTTCTATTTGAACGCGATCCCAGCGGTGCTCCTCCCCTCTGAACCGGGTCCCGGTGAAAACGACTGAATAAGCGTTTTCCCCGTACTATGATCTCTATCTGGCACTGGCACACTGAACCCGCTTTGATCGGCGGTATTCTCGCCGTGGTCTGGATCTACGGCATGCTGGTGGGACCCCTCCGGCCATGGGTGGATCCTTTGGCCGCATTCCCCCGCAAAGAGGTGGTCTATTTTGCCTTCGGCATTCTTTCCTTCTACATCGCGGTGGGATCCCCTCTCGATGCGATCGGAGAGAACTTTCTCTTCTCGGCGCACATGCTCCAGCACAACATCTTGATGTATGTGACCCCGATCCTGACCTTTCTGGCCTTGCCAGGGTGGTTGATTGATGGGCTGCTGAGCAAATCGAAACATGCCTTGGCCGTGGCCAGGGTGGTCTTCAATCCGGTTTTTGCCGGTGCCAGTTTTACCCTCGTCTTCAGTGGCTGGCATTTTCCCTTTCTCTACGAGTGGGCACTGCAGGACCGTCTGGTCCACGCCATTGAGCACCTCACCATGTATGGGGTATCCATGATGATGCTCTGGGCCATCCGCAGCCGCTCACGGCTGGTGCCAGCGCTGCCCTGGGGCGTCCAGATTCTCTATATCTTCCTGCTCATGGTCGCCCAAATCCCCCTCTTCGGCATCCTCACCTTTGCCGAAGACGTGCTCTATCCCACTTACGAACTCGCGCCACGGCTGATCCAGGGCTTGGATCCCCTGCAGGACCAGGTACTGGGGGGCCTGATCATGAAAATCTCCAACATGATCCTTTCCATCTACCTCATGGGCCGGGCATTTTATTACTGGAACCAAGCCCAGGAGGCCTGAGCCAGCCTAGACCGCCAACGCCCCCTTCAGCCTCCCAAGCGGATACAAGCCCACTCCTTCATCTTCAGGTCATGCCGGATACACCGGGTTGTGACGTAATCCACGTTAGGATAGACCCTGATTTTGGGCCGGGGCAATGTGTGTTGGCTTGGTTGAATCGCTAGTCACTCGTGGATCAGCTTACCATCAAGGATGTAGATACGTCGCAAAATATCGTTTTCCATTTGCAACGGAATGGAGTGCATCTACCACTTCTTCCGGGTTCGATTTGATGACATAGCCAAACGCGCCAGCGCGGCGTGCCTGTTTTACGTAGTTGAATTCACTGTATGCGGTGAGAACGAGGGTTTTGATGTTCGGATAGCTTTCCCGGATTTCCCGGATCAAGCGTAGACCGTTCATCTTGGGCATTTCGAGGTCGATCAGGACGAGGTCAGGGTTGGTCGATGAAATGGCCGCCAATGCTGCGTAGCCATCCGCTACGGTGGAAACACAGCGCATTCCATCAAGCCCGTTGATGAAAACCGCCAGATGATTGCGCAGCCGTTCATGATCTTCGACCACCATAACCCGGACGAAGGGTGCGTATGGTTTTACAAAGCTGGCACTGTTGATTTCTGACACGATGAAAAAACAACGCAAGATGTATGCCGGAAGTTCAATATATCCAGAGGAGGGAACCCTCGCATCCTGAATTTCGAGCGAATCAGCGGTATTTCAGTCCTATATGGTATGCCCGTGTTTTTCTTGAGGACTCCGAGTCCCTTGCATAGTGCCCGAATACATGGTTTGACCCTTGCATTTGGCAATCTGATGACGTGCAGCCACCTGTTATCGAGAGGTGACCCTTTTGCATTGATATGTATCCACCCGTGGGAGCGATGGAAGAACATACATCGTCCCTTTACCCCAGATATGCTCAGCAAAAACAACTGCATCTCGAAATGTATATTACTCATGGGGTTGTATGTGTGATTATTTGAAACCCCATGATTTGATTTTTGAATGAAACGGGAGACCTTACCCTCGCTCCCCTCGTAGGTATAACACTATATTCCCTGATGCGCATACTGATTCTCGATGATTGTCCACGTATTCGCAAAGTAGTTGCAGCCGCCCTGCAAAGCAACGGGCATGAATGCACTTTGGTTACAGATGGTGGGCAAGCGCTGACCGCATTAAAAAATGATCCTTTTGATGTCTTGTTGCTCGACTTGAATCTTGGAGATGGTGTTGACGGAGCAGGCTGGATTCCACGATTTCTTGAAGTGGATAATGCGCTTCATATTGTGATCATCACTGCGCACTCCTCGATCGCATCTGCAGTGGAGATGGTAAAGGCTGGAGCGGTGGATTATATTCCCAAGCCACTCACCCCACAGATGCTGGAGCAGTGTCTTGATAAGATTGATCGTCAACGTCACCTGGAGGGGAGGATCCGCTTGTTGGAATCTGAAATTCAATCCAGTAGTCCTGAGGCGACCTATGTTTCCAATGAACCGAAGATGCAAGCGCTCTATGAATTGGCTCAGCGCGCGGCAGTCACGCCAACGACAATTCTTATTCTGGGAGAAAGCGGGACCGGAAAGAGCTTTTTAGCACGTGCGATCCATGCCCACAGCATGCGAAAGAGTGAGGCCTTTGTCACCGTTAACTGTCCGTCTCTTTCCAAAGAGTTGTTTGAAAGTGATCTATTTGGTCATGTCCGTGGGGCTTTCACCGGGGCGATTCGGGATAAGGTCGGAAAGGTCGCTCACGCGGACGGGGGGACCCTGTTTTTTGATGAGATCGGTGAGATGCCGCTTGAGATTCAACCAAAGTTACTGAGGCTCATTCAGGATCGCGAATATGAACGTGTGGGGGACCCGAAATTGCACAAGGCCGATGTCCGGGTGCTTGCGGCCACGAACAAGGATCTGGAAAGGGAAGTGCGCAAAGGCCGGTTCCGGGAGGACTTGTTTTATCGTCTCAATGTGGTTCCTTTGAAAATGCCGCCTTTGCGTGATCGTATGGCGGATTTGCCGCACTTTGCCGAAAAGCTTCTGCATTTTTTGGCACGAGGAATGGGAAAACCCACGCGATCTTTTGCTCCAGAAGCATTGCGCGCGTTGCATCGCTACAATTGGCCAGGGAATCTGCGTGAACTCAGAAATGCGATTGAACATTCGCTGATCATCACCCAGGGAAATGAAGTGCTTCTCAGCGACCTTCCCGCCTACCTCAAGGAGAGCGAACAAGTGGCAGGTCAAGTGGGAGCCATGGTGACATTGGCTGAGCTTGAAAAGGCACACATCAGTCGCATTCTTGAACAAAGCAATTCGCAGGAGGAAGCAGCGAACATCCTGGGAATCAATCCGGCGACCCTTTATCGAAAGCGTAAACGTTTTGGATTGGATGAGGCCCGCAAACTGTCCGTAGGACGGTAGCAGGCGACTGTATCGAGAATCGGACTGTTATGGCTGAAAAATCACGAACCCTTTTGTCCCGATTGCAAGGGCCATTGCATACGATGAGTTTGAACCTTGGGCGTTTGAGGGCGGTGATAGCAGCCATTTCCCTGTTGATTGTGGTTTTGGCATTCGGGCTTTATGTGCTCAGCGCTTATCGGGAGCTAGGTGCCCGGGTTGAGCGGGTATTCAGTATCAACGCCAGATTGGCCAATCATCTCGAACGCATTCAAAGTGCCAATAACCAGATCAATACGGCCTTGGTCCTGCGGCTGGCAGGAGATGATGAAGCGGCCAGAAATCTGATCAACTCAAACTTGCTGGTGTTGAAGGATCGGCAGGAGTCCATCTCGGTCATCCGCCATCGACTCTCTGACGATTTGGGAGCAGTGATTGATGAACTGCTGGAGAACCTTCACCTTCTTCAGGATCATACGCACATTTTTTATGAAATTGAGGAACAGAGTGATTTTGAAGAGTTCTTGATTCGGCGCTATGCGGAATATTTGAGTCCGGATATCCTGAAAATGTCGGAGATGCTCATCGCCGCACAAAAGTTGAATTCGGATGAGCTTATGCGAGGCGGGGGAGTGACCCAGGAAGGACTCCTGACGAATGTACGCCTGCTTATTTTGCTGCTGATTGTAATGGCGGTGGCCGTGCTCTATTGGGCCTATCTCTACGCTTTCCGGGTCTTTAGACCTTTACAGCAACTGACACAGGCCATTCAGCGGCTTGGGGCCGAAAAGTGGGATCAGCCCACTCCGACCTTCTCCTATCGGGAGCTGGGGAAATTTGCGCGACCGGTGAATCTTGTGTCTTATCGGATGGAAGAATTCAAGAAGGCGCAAAGGGAAGAAGTGGAGCGCGCGCAAAGAACGCTGGAAGCGAGTATGGCCTCGCTGGCACAACCTCTTTTTGTCACTGATCCAGATGGATTGATCCTGTTTCTGAATCCGGCGGCACGGCGGTTCCTGAATGCGGTGGGAGTGGATCAAGATGCACCCGGTTTGCCCATGGAACTGATGGAAACAATCGAGAAGGCAAAGTCAAATGATGGAGACCTTTCCCCGAGGGATCTGAAGCGCTCGATTCCTTTTACGATCAGTGAGTCGGAACACTATTTCTTGCCTCAAGTGACACGATTGGCGCAAGCCGGACATGACCCGTTTGGTTTTACATTACTCCTTGAAGATGTTACGGACATGCGTCTGATCGATGAGCTGAGAGCGGGCATGATTTCCATGATCGGGCATGAGTTGAAAACTCCGATGACAGTGATCCGAATGGCTCTTTACCTTCTTCAGCAGAACGCGCTGGATAGGCTTTCCGCAGAACATCAGGATTTACTTCTTTCCGCGATTGAAGACACGGAAACCCTCAATACCACACTTCAGAATTTACTCGATTTAAGCCAGATGGACGCTGGCGGAATTGCATTGAGAAAACGCCCTTGGCAGGTCAAGCGCGACCTTCCCCCTGCGATTCAGAAGTTTTGCAAACTTCACAAGATTCCACCCACGTCCGTTGAGGTCGAAATTGAGCCGGATTTACCTGAAATTGAGCTGGATCCTGAGCGCATGGATCATGCCTTTCTCAATTTATTGAGTAATGCGGTCAAATTCAGCCCCGCTGGAGGCGTGGTGAAGGTTCGGGCAAGTCAATACAGCTCGAAATGGATTCGAATCTCGGTCGCAGATGCGGGTCCGGGCATTCCGGAAGCGTATCGGGAGCGTCTGTTTGAACCTTTTTTTCGGGTACCCGGACAGGGTGTCAGCGGTGCCGGTGTCGGGCTTTCCATTGTAGAGCGACTCGTTCGGATGCATGGAGGACGTATCTTTGTTGAGTCCGAAGTCGCGGTCGGGACGGTTTTTATGATCGATCTTCCTGCCCAGGGTAAGGAAGAAAAAAGCCCGGGTGCATAAAGCTCCCGGGCTCTCTTGTGTGAGATTGGAGTGAGGCGGACGGGGAGTCCGCTACAGTTCTCCAATTTTCCCTTGTGTCTTGGTCTCTCCTTACAGAATCGAACGAAGGTTACGGAAGACGCCGAGATTATCTTCCTGGAATTCAGGTGCATTCCGAAGCCATTCCTGCCCGAATTGGGCAATGACGACACCGTTTTCCACATCATAATCGATGGAATCGAGGCTCACAGCAACTTTGTCTGCCCCAAGCCCCATCATACCTCCGGATGTAACGACCAGCCCAGCTACTTCGCCGGAGTCGAAATCCAAATAGACTTCGTCGATAGAGCCGATGGTTTCGCCATACCGGTCAACAACATCCAGACCGACAACATCGGTGATTCCGGCTTTTGCTCCGTTCGATTCGATCACATCGGTTAGAGCGGTGGACGATCCTTTGATTTCATCCTTGTGAACGGTCGCTTCAAGATTTTCACCGTTCATCCTTACTTTGTCGAATGCGATCAAATCGGTATCGTTTCTACCAAAGAGGCTTCTTTCCGAAAGAGCCACTTCAATGACCTTTCCGGAATCCACATTGATGTAGATTTCACTGACGGAACCAATGGTGTCGCCATCGGGATCTTTAACGTCCAATCCGACGATATCGGATGACGGGCGCAGGTTACTGACATCCTCCGTAGTCTGATCCGACTCAGGCGCTGGAATGCCATACGGGTGAGGCTGGTCAGTTTCATATTCCCTTTCAGGCATACGCTCCATCTCAGGTCCCTGTTCCATTTGCGCCATCACGCCGGGAGATACCAGCATGCTGAGCGCGGTGATTCCTGTTGTGAGGAGAGTGGTTTTTTTCATCTTCATGACTGAATGTATTTGAGTGTTATTCATTTGTTTAATCCTGTCACAGCCACTTGATTGCAAAGCATATGCCAGTCTCTGCTTTTAGGTCATAAACCATTGAATATGAGTTATAAGCGAATATTTATCTATACTGATTGAATTCATGTTGGAGGTGATTCATCTTGCAAATTGCAAGGGTAAGAACAGCGCTGTGCCGTACTTCGCATTACTCAGTCGAAGACCAACCATGAAAAGAGACGACTGTTTACGGCAGAGCTGGATACACTGTGTGAGCAGGAACCTTTGTCCGGGGTGGCTCTTTGAGCCCTCACCCCGAAAGGGAGTATCCTTGTTCGCTGAAACGACAGTCGAACGCGATGGCCCGGGTGATGTTGAGTCGCGCCATGCAATCAAAGCTGGATACATCCACCAGACTCAGTTGTCTGTGTCGCCCCAGCAGCACCTGACGGCTGAGGAATGCAAACCCCTGCTCGCCCACGGTTTCAATCCGGCATGTGGGCAGAATATGATTATTGAAATCCGCCACCGCTTCGAGCCCCAGACGATTCTGGATGAGTGACCACGCCTCCAAGCGGACATAGTCAGTCATCACCATCCATCGCTCAGGTAGGCATCGTGGTTTTCAGCCAAATCTTCCAGCCTGCTTCGGTATTTGCCAGCAAACTCCATCACAGAACCTTGGGCAGCCCTGGCTTCACGCTTGCACGGACCAAGGCCGAAACGCTGCACGAATGCCTCCGCGCTTCGCGCTTGAGGCGCTCATAATCAGCCTCCTCCAACTGGATTTGGGTTCGAATCATGCCAACATGTAGTCAATTATATGCCAACTTTTCAAATTTTTAGCGAGACAATGGGTGTGCTTTTGTTGACGTGAACAAAGTTTTATGTTTGACTGTTTCTGGCATGACTAATATCCTCATGCCATATTTTAACATCAATGGCACAAAGAACGATAGGTGAGGTTTTAAAGGAACTTCGAGAGAAGAAAGGGCTTTCGATGCGCAAAGCGGCTGCTTTGGCGGATTTCGATCAGGCCGTGCTGAGTCGGATCGAGAATGGGCACCGTCTGCCCACTGAGGTGCAGCTTACCGTGTTGGCCGAAATTTATGGTCAAGCCCTTGAACCCCTGATGGCGATCAACGCGTTTTCCGAGATCAAACTAAAATATGGCGAGGCCGGGTATTTTGCTGATTGCCTGCAATTGCTGAATGAAGACGCCTCCAATTACAAGCAAGACAACTCATGAGCATCACCCGAACCATCGCCAAGCCTGCTGCCGCGTCGATCAGCTTTGTGAGTAACTCTGTGAATCGAATGTCGATTAGATTTCATTCCCCTCCTTCTGTCTTTTCGCAGTCTTGAAAGTTTCCCTCTATGCCGCATTTACACTTCAAAGGTAAGACCTTCGTCCAAAATCACCATCTGGCCGTGCCTTTTCACGAACTGATTCCGGTGAAGGATAAAGGCCTGAGCAAAAAGCCCAGTCTGCACGACAATCTCATCCTGCAAGGAGATAATCTCAAAGCACTCAAGGCGCTTTTGCCAACCTACTCCGGCAAGGTGAAATGCATCTACATCGACCCGCCCTACAACACCGGCAACGAGGGCTGGGCTTACAACGACAAGGTCAACTCACCGATGATGCAAAGCTGGCTCGGCCAGACCGTCGACCGCGAGGATCTCACCCGCCATGACAAATGGTGCTGCATGATGTTCCCGCGCCTCAAGCTCCTGCGCGAACTCCTGAGCGAGGATGGTGCCATCTTCGTCTCCATCGATGATAATGAAGTACACCACCTGCGGTGTTTGATGGATGAGGTGTTCGGGGAGGAGAATTTTGTGGCACAGATAGAGTGGCAAAATCGTTATTCGCTCTCGAATGACCACAAAGGGATCTGTCCAATGAATGAGCATATTCTAGCTTATGCTCGGTCTGAATCTTTCCAACGAAATCTTCTACCGAGGACAGAAGATAAAAATCGTCAGTATAGAATGATAGATGAAAAAGGCGTTTTTCGGGCTGACAACTACACATGCAATAAGACTGCTGAGGAGAGACCCAACTTGTATTATGCAGTTGTTAATCCAAACACAGGCGAGGAAATTTGGCCAAAAAAAACTGCGGTATGGCGTTACACGAAAGAAAAACACCAAGAAAATATTCGTGAAGGGATGGTTTATTGGGGAAGGGATGGACGAGGCAGAGTTCCTGCCTTTAAGCGCTACAAGCATTTACTAAAACATGATGGGAATATAGTTCCTGATACATGGTGGACACATGAAGTTGCTGGCCATTCGGATGGCGGGAAAAAGCTTGTTATGGAAGTTTTTCCTAGTGGAGAAGCCCGAGCATTCACAACAATAAAACCGATTAAACTCATCACCCGTATCCTCCAGATCGCCACCGACAAAGACTCGATCATCCTCGATTCATTTGCTGGGAGCGGGACGACGGCGCATGCGGTGGCGGCATTGAATGCGGAGGACGGCGGCAACCGCCGCTTCGTTTTGGTCGAGTGCGAGGATTACGCAGACAGCGTAACGGCAGAGCGGATACGGCGGGTGATGCAGGGGGTGCCTACGGCGAAGGATGCCAAGCTCAAGGCGGGCTACGGGGGCACTTTCAGTTATTTCCGATTGGGCGAAGCACTGGAGAAGCAAGCCATTCTCGACGGCGAGCATTTGCCCAGTTTCGAAGCGTTGGCAGCTTATGTTTACTTCACCGCGACGGGCGAGCAGTTCGATGCAGGTCAGATCGATCGTGAGACAGGCTTTATCGGGGAGAGCCGGAATTTCGACGTTTTTCTCATCTATGTGGACGATCTGGAGACGCTCAAGGACTTGGCGCTGAATCGCGAAAAGGCGGAAGCCCTCCCCAGCATCAGTGGTAAACCAAAGCTGGTCTACGCGCCGACGAAGTACCTCGATGACGACCGCTTGCGCGATCTGCGAATCGAGTTTCAACAACTGCCGTTTGAAATCTATAAGCGGATGGACGGGAGGCGGCGCGGATGATCCTCAAGGACTATCAACGCAAGACGCTCGAAACGGTGAAAGACTTCCTGATGGAGCTGCACCGCCGACGCGAGAAAATGGAGCGCATTCGCGAGCTGGATTCGGAGATGGGTGCATCCGTCGACTGGGTAAAACCAGCTTTCGAGCAAGTCGCGCCGGGGCGCTACACCGTCTCGCGGCAGAACGGTATTGGCGAGGAGTTGCCCAACTTCTGCCTCAAGATACCCACTGGCGGAGGCAAGACGCTGCTGGCCACAAGGGTCATTGATCTGGTCAACACGCACTACCGTCACAGTCAGCGCGGGGTGGTTCTCTGGATCGTTCCGACCACGCAGATTTACTCGCAAACTTTGCGCACCTTGAAAGACCGCAACCACCCCTACCGGCAACAGCTCGACATGGCCTCGGCGGGGCGGACTTTGATTTTGGAAAAAGGCAGCGGCTTCACACCTGCTGATGTAGAGGATCACTTGTGCGTAATCATGCTCATGCTGCCCTCGGCCAATCGAAAGACGAAAGAAACCCTGCGCATGTTTCGCGACAGCGGGGGATTTGACCGTTTCTTCCCGCGTGAGGATGACCAACAGGCGCATAAGGCCTTGTTGAATCGAGTGCCCAACCTCGATACCTTTGAAAAAGAGAGCGGCTTCTGGGGGCGGCAGATCAAGACTTCCCTCGGAAATACACTGCGCTTACTCCAGCCTCTGATCATTCTGGACGAGGGGCACAAGGCTTACAGCGAAGGGGCCAAGGCAACTTTGGAGGGCTTCAACCCAGCCATGATTGTTGAACTTTCGGCGACGCCTCCAAAGACCTCGAACGTGCTTGTCGAAATCACAGGCAAAGCACTGAAAGACGAGGACATGATCAAGCTGGACCTCAATATCCAAAACGCAGGATCGACGAGTTGGAAGGACACCATGCTCGCCGCAATCGAGCACCGGGCAAAACTCGAGAAAGAAGCCGAGAAGCAACTCGAGGACGGGAAGGAATACATCCGCCCAATTTGCCTGATCCAAGTCGAGCGCACGGGCAAGGATCAACGTAAGAGCGGCTTCATTCATGCCGAGGAGGTGCGCGAATATTTGCTCACAAGGGCGGAGATTCGACCGGAGCAGATCGCGATCAAAAGCAGCCAAACTGACGAACTCAAGGATGTCGATGATGTCGGCGGCTTGCTGTCGCCGGACTGTCAGATCCGGTTCATCATCACCAAGCAGGCTTTGCAGGAGGGGTGGGACTGCCCCTTCGCCTATGTGCTGGCGATTCTGACGAATCCCGGATCGAAGACCGCGCTGACGCAACTCGTGGGCCGCATCCTGCGCCAGCCCTATGCTCGCAAGACGGGCAACCGGTGGCTGGATGAGAGCTACGTGTATGCCTTTCAGCGCAAGGGGAAGGACTTGCTCAATGAAATCCGCAAAGGCTTTGGCCTTGAAGGTTTGGGCGATTTGCAGGGGCATGTCACACTTGATGGTGAACGGAAGGATTTGGGGGAGGTGCTGACAATGCCCGTGCAGGAGAAATTCAAAGAGCCAGCTCGGAAACTGATTTTGCCTGCCTTCGTGATTCGCGATGGGGCGGACGGCTGGCGGCCCGTGCATTATGAAACAGACATTCTTTCACGGGTGCCCTGGGCGCGACTCGATCCGGCGGTGGCCTACGGCCTGACGCTTCGCAAGCAAAGTGGGCGCGGGTTGATGCGACTCGGTCTGGAAGAAAAAATCCTTCAGGATGATGTGGAATATGCTGCCGAGTCGATGCAGCACGCAGCGGAAAAATTGGACTACGCTTTTGCCGCCTGCCACCTGGTCGATGTCTGCCCGAATCCGTGGCGGGGCAATGAGCTGGTGCGCTCGGTATTTGAGCATTATTTGGAAAAGTATTCCCGTGAATTGGTCTCGGATAATTTTGTCTACATCATGGAGCATATCCGCATGCAACTTTCGGAAGCGAGGGATGCGCTCGCGCACGAAGTGTTTGAATCCCTCCTCACTTCTGGTCTGATGCGCTTTATAGTAGTCGCCGAAGACTTAGGCTTTAATCGGCTGCCGAAGGATCAAAAGATTCCCCAGAAAGGGAGGCGTGCGCTGAAGACGAACGGCAAGCCGTTTCAATTGAATCTCTTCGAGGATGTGATGGAGGACGATTTGAACGACTTGGAGAATGCCGTTGCGTCTTACATGGAGGATCAGGAGGAATTATTCTTCTGGTATCGCAACGCGCCGCGCAAGGACTTTAGGGTGCAGGGTTGGAAGCGAGAACGCATCTATGCAGATTTCATTTTTGCGCTTAGCGAACAGGGCAAAAATAGTCCGGAGCCATACAATCGGGTGTATGTCGTCGAAACCAAAGGAGCGCATTTGAAGAACGAGGATACAGATTATAAACGGAGTGTGTTCAACCGCTGTACTGAGCTGGCCACCGAGAGCGATTGGGCGCATCTTGTCCCTGAAATGAAAAGCAAGCGCATGCGCTTCGAAGTGATCGCCGAGCGAGAGTGGCAGTCAAAATTGAACGAAATGTTGGCAGTCGGCAGTGAATATGGATGCGGCTGAGCAGAGGCATTTGAAAACGACACTGTTGGCGGCACTCGAAAGTGTGTTGGAGCAGCGTCTTGAGAGTGCCAAGGCGGCATCGCTCGATGCGGCTGCGTATGCCACGGATGAAGAGGCCAAAGCAGATTCCAAATGGGATACCCAGGGGCTGGAGGCTTCCTATCTGGCTGCCGGTCAGGCGGGGATGGCAAAGGAGATCTTTCTGGCCCGCGAGGCCATCCGTTCCTATCACACGGTCTTGCTTTCGGTGCAGTCTGCGGTGGGCGTAGGTGCCTATGTGGTCTGTGAGTCGGAAGGCTTTCGAGACCGCTATCTACTGGTCCCGGCAGCGGGTGGAATAGATCTGGAGCTGCCTTTCGGATTGGTGACCACGGTTTCGCTGCAAACTCCTTTGGGGCAGGCTCTCAGGGGAAAAAAGACTGGCGATACCTACAATCTCCCCAATGGAATGAAAGGAGCCATTCTGGAAGTACGCTGAAGGTGCTTTCCGTTTGCTTTCTTTCCTCAACCCGTCGATTGAAGACCATGGATTTTGATTTTGAGACCCATATAGACCGCAGGAACACCGGCAGCCTCAAGTGGATGAAATACGGCCAGCGCGATGTCCTCCCTTTCTGGTTGGCTGACATGGATTTTCCTTCCCCTCCGGCGGTGATGGATGCTCTCCGTAAGCGCATTGACCATGGGGTTTTCGGTTACACCATCCCAGCCCCGGAATTTGAGCAGCCGGTTTTGCGCTATCTGAAAACCTCACTCGGAGTGGAGTCCTCAGCCTCGGAGCTGATCTGGATGCCAGGGCTGGTTCCGGCACTCAACACTGCGGCCCGCGCTTTTGCCGGTCCGGGTGAGGCCATCATGACCGCAACCCCGGTCTATCCTCCCTTTTTGACCGCACCGGACTTTCAGGATCGACGTTTGATTTCCGTCCTCTTGCGGGAGCGGACGGAAGACGGGCGCTACACCTTTGATTTCTCAGCCATGGAGGCGGCCGTCACTCCGGACACCCGCGCCTTTTACCTCTGCAATCCTCACAACCCGGTGGGGCGTATTTATAGCCGGGAGGAATTGGTCAGCTTACTGGATTTCTGTGAAAAGCATGATCTGGTCCTGGTATCCGATGAAATCCACTGCGACCTTTTGCTCGACCCAAAGCAGGCACACCTGGCCACACTGACCCTGGGCGAAAGGGCAAGGCAGCGCACGGTGGCACTCTATGCTCCGAGCAAAACCTACAACCTGCCGGGCTTGGCCTGTAGTTATATCGTGATTCCGGACGCGAAGCTCAGAGGGCGATTCAAGGCGGCAGCGCGGGGCATGATCACTGAGGTCAACTGCATGGGATACACGGCCTGTGCGGCGGCTTATGAAAAGGGTGGAGCCTGGCTGAGCGCTTTGCTGGAGCAGTTGCGGGCCAACCGCGACCGGCTCTCAGCATTTGTTCACAGTGAATGCCCGCGTTTGCGGATGACCCCGCTGGATGCCACTTATCTCGCTTGGCTGGATGCTCGGGATCTGGATCTTGAAAATCCGGCCAGCCACTTCGAGGCGCATGGCCTTGGACTGGGGGATGGTGTGAATTTCGGCACTCCCGGCTGGCTGAGGTTTACCATTGCCTGTGCGCCATCGCTGCTGGAAGAAGCCCTCAAGCGCCTGAAGGTCGGTTATGATGCTGCCACCGCCGAGGATTGAGCCAGAGCCTCGGGAGCCTCTTTGACGCAGCGTATCCGATCTGTAACTACGTCAACCGGAAGTGCGGCAATGACATGGTCAGGCTCCGCCTCCGGAACATCAAACCCGTTGACCGCAAACAAGGCTCTACCGTCCTCAAAAACCCGGGCCGGAACAAGTTGGTAGGGGGCATGATGGATCTCGCAGGTGCCCAGGCAACCGTCACGTCGGCGTTGGGAAAACAGGCGGTAGCGCTCGACCAGAAATGCTTCCAGTGAACCGGGAGGCGCCTGTCGCTCATTGCCCGGCTCACGCTTGTAGTGAAGGTGCACTACAGGATGATCTCCTTTGACCCGTTTTACCTGCAGCCTCAATTCATGTTCCTTCACCGTCTCCTGCTGGAAGTGAGCGCGTTGGTAATTGAGATGGAAAAATCTGCGGGCGATCGCCACCGCGATGGTGTGGTTTGCTTCCAGACTGAAAAACCATACACCCCGCCGGCCATGGCGATCCCGCACATAAGTGCGCAGATTCAACTCCAGAAACCGGTCGAGAAACGGGACTGGGAAGAGCCCACTCAAGCGAACTCCGCTCATCGCAAACGGAACGACCCCCATCCAGGCGGAGCCATCATAGGTTTCCACTGTCAGTCCCTCCGGCAAACGCTGTTGGACTGTTTTGGCGGGCAGCCTCCAGTGGATGAACAACAAATGGCTCCAGCGTTGGTGAAACAGCGGAGTAAAGCCCGGAACCAAAGGATGCGTGCTTTGACCGTTCATGCCTCTATACCATAATCCCGTTTTGCTCCTTGGCGACCACGGACTGTGAATTTCCGTCCGGGGACGAAATCGGGGTGAGGTGCTTATTGCCGGTTGGCACGGTAGAGCAGCCAGATACCGAGGGCCTGACAGAAAAAGTTGGGAAGCCAGACCAGAAGATCCGGGCGCAGGGCAGGGGTTTGCTCGGCCCAGCCGATCACCACCATGGCCACGTAGTAGCTCAATGCAATGCCCAGGGCGAGGACGACATTGAAAGGGGTTTCCGAGCGGCTGGCTTTGAGTCCAAGCGGGATTCCCAGCAGGGCGAGGGCAAAAATGCTGTAGCCCATGGCCAGACTTTCCTGAATACGGAATTGCGCCTGTATGCGCTCCTGCCAAAGCAGTTGGCGCTCGTCGCTGGAGCTTGCGGTGGCCTGCGTGGCAATGATTTCCGCCCGCCGTTCCAGCCGCTTGGGAATGGTCAGGTGGGCCAGCCGGGTTGGAGGCTCCGACCGACCGAGAATCTCACCCAGCGGAAAGCGAATGATGGTTTCACCAACAAAGAGGGTCGGGCGAAGTTGCTGGAGGTTGTTCGGTTTATCGGGATCCCGCAGCTCGGCAAAGGCATTTTCGATGTGCAGAATTAAGCCGTCGGTTTCGGCTTCATAGCGGAGACTTCCGGAGTCTGCGCGTAGCAGGTTAACCACCCGGCGTTCGCTGTCCAACTCCCAGACCCAGAGATCCCGCACCGAGTCGCCTTCTTTTTCACCGGCAAAAAACACATAACCCGGAAAATCATGGACAAAGGTCCGCTCGACGATAAAGCGCAGGGGATCGGTACGCACGACGTTGCGGATGATTTCGCGATAGGTGGCTCGTGCCTCCGGTGCATAGTAGGCGTTGATCCATGCATTCACCCCTGCCGCAAACATGGCAAATAACAGAATCGGTGCGGAGATGCGCCACAGAGAAATACCGGAGGCCCGCATCGCGGTGATTTCCTGGTTGGCCGAGAGCCGCCCCATCACCATGAGGATTCCCACCAAAATCCCCAATGGCATCGCATAGGAAACCGCATAGGGAATGAGCAGCGAAATCATCCGGATGAATATGCCGCCAGTGATCTGGCCGCGGGCGAGCATTTCCAGAATATCCCGCATCGCATTCCCGGTGATAAGGAGAAACACAAATAATCCTACGCCTCCGAGGGAAGCGAGGATGACGGATCCGAGAACGTAGCGATGAAGGCGCCACATGATGCTTGATGACAGGATGGGCCGAGCTTCGGGGCAATCCTGAAAAGGCGGATTCCATCCGCATGGGGTTAGAATTTCCTCCAGAGCGAGGGAGCAAAAAGCGCGAGAATCGCAAACAACTCCACCCGTCCCAGAATCATCAGAAGCGAGAGCAGAAACTTCGCCGCGGAATTGAGGTGCCCGTAGTTTTCCGCCGGCCCGACTTCGGCAAATCCCGGACCGATGTTGAACAAGCAGGCGAACATCGCCGAGAGCAGTCCTTCCAGACTGAGGCTGGGTTCAACCAAGGCAAGGGCGAGGCCGCTCAGCAGCGTCAGCATCGCGAGCAGAACCAGAAATACCAAAACGCTTTCCTGCGTGCTGGAGTCCACTGGTTCACCGTTGATGCGCAAGGTGCGCACCACCCGGTTGCGGAAGGCCTTCTCGATATGCATCAGGCAGATTTTCGCCGCGATCACTGCCCGAATCACTTTGGCCCCACCTGAGGTGGAACCCGAGCAGCCGCCAATCGCCATCAACAAAATCAGCACGACGTGAGTGGAGGGCAGCCACTGTTGAAAATCGTGGGTGGCGAATCCCGAAGTCGTCATGATTGATACGACCTGAAAGGCGGCCCCCCGCACGATTTCATGGGTATCAAAGCTGAAGCTACGATCAATCAACAGGAAGAAGCCTACAAGGAAAGTGGCCAGCAGCATAATACCGTAATACCACTTGATTTCAGTGGATTTTCGCAGGGCAGAGAAATCCCCTTGGGTTGCCCGCAGCATAGGAACAAAGCAGGTGCCCCCCAGCAGCATGAAAACAATGAAGGCCCACTCAATGGCTGGACTTTCAAAGGCGGCCACACTTGCGGAGCGGGTGCTGAAGCCTCCGGTGCTGACGGTGGTGAACATGTGGGCCACGGCTTCAAAAATCTCCATCCCCAGGAGATAAAATGTCAGCGTGCAGGCCACCGACAGGCCAAAATAGAAATACATCAGGCGAAAGATGCCTTGCTGGATGCGGGGGGACTCCAGATCCGCCACCTGTCCGGTGGATTCCCGCGAAAACAGAACCTTGGCCCCAGCTCCCAGAAAGGAAAGTACCGCGACAAAAAACACCACCACTCCCAGTCCCCCGATCCACTGCGTGATTGCCCTCCAGAACAATAGACTGCTGGGCAGACTCTCCAGATTGGACAATACGGAGGCACCCGTCGTGGTGATCCCTGAGGTCGATTCAAAGACGGCATCTCCCACCGTCATCTCCGGATGAATCAGATAGTAGGGCAGGGCCCCAAACAGACTTGCACAGATCCAGCCCAGGCCGACCACTGCGAGCGCTTCACGGCTGTACATGACATGGCTGCCTTTGCGGCCCATCAGGTGAAACACCAGCGACCCAGCTCCAGTGATGCAGGCACTCAGGAAAAAACCGATCAACGCACGGCTGGAATCATCGCGGTCATAAAAGTAGGCGACTGCAAAGCTCCCTATCAAGGCCACGGTCAAAGCCAGTAGAATGATGCTAAGCAGTTTGTAGACAATGGAGCGGTTCATCAGGGCGTCTCAAAATTAACGCAACAGGCGCAGCACAACCGGATAGCGGTAAGTGATTCCACGGTAGGCTTTCAATCCGGCTACGAGGGTGAAACACAGGTGATAGATCAGCGCGAGCAGGATGACAATATCCCCGACGGGGGTGGCATGCAGCAACATGCCGAGAACATAGACCATGAAGATGGTGATCTGAAAATTGAGGGACTCTTTGCCCTGATCTTCGAGGAAGGGATGCTCTCGCCGTTTCAGCATCCACACCACCAGCGGACCGAGGATTAAGCCAAGAACGCTGAAATACCCGACTAGAATACTGAAATACCCGGCCAGAGACAGGTAATGGGCAAGCATTCCCCAGTGGCGTTGCTCCAAGGTGACTTCAGAGGGATCGTAAGGTGGTTCCTGCATGGTATTTTCGTTTTCGCTTGGCTGGTGAAAGCTCAATGATGGAGCAGTTTGATCAGTTCACGGATGTTTTCACCTCTGGTTATCACCACCACCCGGTCTCCTGCCAGAATCTTGTCTTCTGCGCCGGGCACCCGGACGTCAAACTTGTGGTGGAGGGCAACGGCAACCGTGTGCAGAGGCCACTTGATTTCTTTTACCAGCTTGCCTGCGGCCGGACAACCATCCTTGACCTTGATTTCGAGAATCCGGCAATCGTGCTCGGGAAAACGAAACAGCTCTACGAAGGGCTCGGGGGATATATAGCGCAAAACCTCCTGTGCGGTTACCTTGCGGGGAGAAACAATCGTCTCAATGCCCAGCGTGGCCTGCATGTTCTGAAGGATGTCTTCATAGTCACTCTTGTTGAGCACCGCCTGCACATGCTTGCAGCCCAGTTTGGTCGCCTGCACGGAGGTCAGAATGTTGCGCTCATCCTCTGAAGTCGAGGCGATGAAATAGTCGGCTTCTCCCACCTGTTCTTCTTCCATCAATCGAAGCGAAGTGCCGTCTCCCTGGATGAAAGTGGCATGGGAAAAACGCGCTGCCAGCCGCTCGCACTTCTCCGGCTTTTGCTCAATCACCCGAATGCGGAAGCGCGGACTCTGCAGTATCCTCAGCAGGGCCACGGCCACTTCACTCGCTCCGAAAATAACAATCCGTTGCTCGACGCGGATGGAATCCGGCGCCAGCTTGTTGCGCAGTTCAAAGACCTCGTTGGAAGGCCCGAATACCGTCACCTGATCGCCCGCCTGGAGCGTTGTGTCAGCGGTAGGGACATCGTGTTCCTCCCCGCGGGCATGATAGCCGAATCGCACTTGCGGATGCAGCTTCAGCTCACGAAGGGGTTTATCGAGCAGCTTCGACCGCGCATCCACTTCGAAGCGCTGCGCTTCGATTTGACCCCGGGCAAAACTCTCCACCGCAACTCTGGCCGGGTTGCGGATCGACTTTGCCAGGTCCACCGCCGAGAGCATTTCCGGATTTATCATGAAATCGATCCCGAAGTGAACCTGATAATTGACGAAGGAGGAGTCGGCATAGGTCGAGTCGTGAATCCGGGTAATCACCGTTTCCGCCCCCAGGGCCTTGGCCAGTGAAGAAGCGATCAGGTTGCTCTTGTCCTCACTGGTCATGGCGAGGAAATAGTCCGCTTCGTCCACCTTGGCTTGCTTGAGGATTTCCGCGCTGCTTCCATTCCCCAGAACCACCCGGACATTGTAGAGCTCGTCCATCTGACGGCACGTCTCAGGATCGGTGTCAATGATCGTCACATCATTGCCCTCTGCACTCAATATGCCGGCCAAATACGCACCGACCTCACCTGCTCCTGCAATAACCAGTTTCATGCTCCCCGATACCTTAGCCCCCTTCCTCCCGATGGAAAGGAATTTCGCGGTTGCTTAAGGTGGTCGATCTTTGTCGGTTTCTACATCAAAATTGGGAGTTGGTGATCCGCGCAGGTAACCGGAGGCAGACGTTTTCCTGGGCTTCGTCCTGTGTCTGAGACTGTTTTCGAAATGCAAGGATGCGCTGGTGGAACATTTGGATCAATAGTCAGCCGGGAGATCCCAGAATCAGCTGATTTTCGGGGTTCGGTCTTGCCTGTATGAAATGGGCGGCTCAAAGTTAGGGTTTTTTGTGATGCAACGGACCCCCCAACGCCAGTATTCACCGCGCTCATTGGAGCGATGGCTGGATCGCCTCATCGACCCGTGGGAGAATCTCTTCTCCGGGAGTGAGCTGCAGCGTGGCCGGGAGATTTACCGGGAAGGAGAAGTGCGGGCGCTGGAACTCAACGATGACCTTGCGATCTTTCACGGAGGCCGGGCCAAAGACGATGTTTATGCAGTGGTGGAATGGAATCCCCAGGGGCTTGAAATCCGGCATTCGATCCCCGACCGGATTGAAGGTCGGGCTCTCGCCGCCGCCGGTCTTTACGAATTGGAAGAACTGTTGGCCGATGAGGTCAATCCTTTGCCCCTGGAGTCTTCCTCCACGTCCAACGGTTCAGACAATGGGGCGCATCCGGTCAGCAGAGAACCCCGCAAAGTGACCCCTGACTCTCCGCCGCCCCGCCAGCTTTCCGTCAGGTTGTCACTGACCCCTCGGGGCATCCGGCTGGAGGCTCAATGGTTGGGGGCAAACGAGCAGCGTACCAACGCTTTCACCGGTGGAAAGGTCAACCCGGCTGAACGGGAGTTGCTTATCCGGCTGACCTCACTGGCCCACCGTGCTCACTTTGTCCCGCGTGACGGCGAGCGGGAGTACCTGCTCAGGGATCCACAGCGGATGACCGCATTCGTCCGGGATGAACTCCCCCGCTGGTGTTCGTTCTTCAATATGGATGTGGACCCAAGGATTCCGTCTCTGGCAGAAGGGATGCGCTCGGTGGAGCTGAAACTCAAAGTCGAGGGCAGGGGCGATGGTTTGGCTTTTCGCTGGGAGGGCATCGGCGCCAGCGGTGATTTGTCCGAGGAGGAACTGCTTCCCTTGATCCGCAATCCGCGGCGTCCTGTGCTCATCCCCTCACGCGGACTGGTTCGCCTCAACGACGAGACGGCCCGAAGAGTGGCCGACTGGAGTCCTTTGTTCGAACAGGGACAGGGTGCCGGATTCCCCCGCTACATGCTCTTTTCCTTTATTTCACAGGGAACCATCCCGGTGGAAGCCTCCGAGGAACTGGAGAACTGGCGTCGCGAAGTGGAGAGTGGGGGGGATGCCCAACAACTTTCGCTCCCCGATTTTTTGCGTCCCTATCAGCAAAGTGGTGTTCATTGGCTGGATCGCCTCTTACGCACCGGTTGCCATCCTTTGCTGGCGGATGAAATGGGACTCGGCAAAACCGTCCAGATCCTTTCTTTGATTGCCGCCCACTGGGCAAAGGAGCCTGCGCTCAGCATTATCGTCTGCCCGGCCAGCGTCGTTCCGGTCTGGCAGAGTGAGGCGGAAAAATTCTTTCCCAGACTGCCCATGCGCGTCCTGCGCCGGGAGGACAACTTCATCCAGCACCGGGAGCCGACCATCTGGATTGCCAGCTACACTCAGTTGCGCCGCCACCGCAGCCTTCTTGATCGGGCGGAGTTTTCCTTTGCGGTCTTGGACGAGGCACAGATGATCAAAAACCCCGATGCCAAGGTTACTCAGGCGTGCATGCACCTGCAGGCCCGTCATCGTCTCGCCCTGACCGGGACGCCTCTGGAAAACCGGCATATGGATCTGTGGACCATTTTCCGCTTTCTCATGCCCGGCTTCCTCGGCAGCCGCCGTCGTCTGGAAAATGCCTTGCAGAGTTTCGGTGAACACGAGGTCGGCGCCATGTTGAGGCGACAGCTGGCTCCCTTTATCCTCCGGCGGACCAAGGGCGAGGTGGTCAGGGAACTGCCGGAAAAAGTAGAGGTGACGCTGAGCTGCCCCTTGTCGCCCCTCCAGCAACAGGAATACCGCCGACTGGCGGAAACCGGAGAAGCGGAGTTCGGCCCGGATGTGGCCCAGGCCATGCGTAAGCGGGCCATTCCTTTCCTCAGTCTCTTAACCCGGCTTCGACAGGTTTGCTGCGATCCCGGTTTGCTTCCCTGGCGCGATGATGACCCCATGCACAGCGGTAAAATCATTGCCCTCGTCGAGCGTCTTGAAGAGATCATCAGCAGCGGTCAAAAGGTGGTGATCTTCAGCCAGTTTGTTCGGTTCCTCGAACGCCTGGACAAAGTCCTGGCTGCCCGCTTTACCGAGACACCGCGCTTTAAATTGACCGGAGCGACCAATGACCGTCGCAAACCAGTCGACGGTTTCCAGACGACACAGGGCGCCGCGATTATCCTCGTCAGCCTCAAGGCCGGTGGCACCGGGATTACCCTCAATGCCGCAGAATACGTCTTTCTTCTCGACCCATGGTGGAATCCCGCTGTCGAGGCCCAGGCCATTGACCGGGTTCACCGTATCGGACAGGAACGCACGGTCTTCGTCTATCGACTGGTCACCCGAGGTACCGTCGAAGCCAGAATCGAGGCACTCAAATCCCACAAGCGTGACCTTTTCGATCAGCTGCTCGGTGGGCTCGATGCTGAAATGGAATGGGCCCAGCAATTTGGCCGCATGAGTGATCTCCTCGACTATCGGGATGATTCAGCAGAGTGGTAATACACCGGAGATGCTCCCTTGATTGTGACAATTCGGTGACACTTTGATTCCGGCTTGCGGATTGCTGTCACACGTTCGGAATAATCAGGCAATGTTCAAACCCTTCTTCAGGATTGGGATTTGCCTGCTTTTTCCCTTCCTCTGTTCCCCCTTGGCAGGGGCTGCAGAGGAAGCCCTCATCATCAAGGGCTCTGATACCTTGGGGGCACGCCTCATGCCTCAGTTGCGGGAAGCTTACCAACAGTCTTATCCCGATGCCCGCTTCGAGATTTCGGCCGAGGGATCCAGCACCGGTGTTCCAGCCGTCGTCGAAGGTCGCGCTGACATCGCCATGCTAAGCCGGAATCTCAGTCGGGGCGAAATTGAGCGGGCACAGAGGATTGGAGTTGATTTGAAAACCCTGATCGTGGCCTACGATGCCATCGCGGTCGTGGTTCATCCGAAAAACCCTGTTCACGATCTGACTTCTCTTCAGGTGGAAAAGCTCTTCACCGGAGATTATCAGGACTGGATAGCAGTGGGCGGCCATCCTGATTCAGTCACCCCATATATTCGAAACGCCGCCTCCGGTACGCATCGTTCCTTTCGTGAACTGGCCATGCGCCGTCGGGATTATGCCCGACATGCTTTATTACTGGCTGGCAATGAACGTATTTCCGATGAAGTCAGCGCCAACCCCAAAGGCATTGGTTATCTGGGACTGGCCTTTGTGTTGCGCAGTGGAGCGCGGGTGCTGACGATCAATGGCGTTTCTCCCAGTGTCGAGTCCGTCACCTCCGGAGATTACCCCTATGCGCGTCCTCTCTATTTCGTTTATGATGCGACCCGCTCCCGCCCGGTTTTGGATCAATTTCTGCAATGGGTGATCAGCCCCGCCGGGCAGGCTCAGGTCCGCGCAGTGGGCTTTGTCCCTTTGAGCAGTGAAGTAACTACACCATGACTAGAGGGGAGACACCAATGCTTCAAAAGCTCCCCCAGCGCATAAAAGAATGGGTGGTGAAACGCTTTTTCGCGGCACACGCCTTCTGTGCCATTATCATTCTTCTCCTCATCACGCTTTTCTTGTTCCGCGAAGCTGTCGGGTTCTTTCCTGGAGCGAACCAAGCCAGTCGGGATCATCGGATCAGTGGAATGGAGTTCGCCGACCGGCTTCACTCTATCGCCGCCGAGGGAATGGCACTGGTCCGCTGGATCCATCATATCCAGTCACTGGAATCAGAGGCTGCCGCCAGAAACGGCACTACACCGGATACACGCAACTTGCACGCCTGGCGACAGCAAGCTGAGGCATTGGAGCGCCCATTCCTCGAAGTGAGGGCAATCGCCATTGAGTTTGGCGATGCTTCGATGGTGCGTCGACAACGGCTTGCCACTTCGGATTTTCCTCTCCATCAACGCGGTTATGTAGCGGACTTGGCCTTGCAGGAGGCGCAAACAGCCCGAAATCAGTGGGACACCCTGCGGGTGAACCTTCCTTCCGATTTCAGGAGAATGGCTGAAACCTTGCCTTCTGTATCCACTGAGTCAGGACGAGAGGCACGCACTCAGTTGACCGGGATGTTGCGTCTGGCTGCCCGCGATGTCGCGGCATGGGATCGCCACTTGCAGGAGTGGAACCCGCATGAACCTGTCCGATGGTGGCAGTCTGCAGGGATGTTTTTCACGGGCCGTGAATGGGTGACCAACAGCTTTCATCGGGATCTCTACGGCGTGCTCCCCCTCTTATCCGGATCATTGCTGGTATCCGTGGTTGCTTTGTTTTTTGCGATTCCTTTCGGGGTCGGCAGTGCACTCTATGTCAACTTGCTGGCCGCTCACCGGGAGCGGATGTGGATGTTGCCAGCTTTTCAAGCAATCGCGGCGATTCCCTCCGTAATCCTGGGTTTTTTCGGAATCGTCTTTCTCGGAGAGGCCGTCCGCACCCTCAGCACCATGGAATGGGCACAATGGATTCCCGGACTCCCGGCAGCAGAGCGGATGAATGCTTTTACTGCCGGAATCTTGCTGGCAGTTATGGCCGTCCCCACCATTTTTGTATTTTCCAGTCGTGCATTGCAGTCTGTCCCGCGCGCTTCAGTTGCAGCAAGTTATGCCATCGGTGCAACGCGACTCCAGACCATCCTGAAGGTAATATTGCCATCGGCAGCTCCGGGTATGCTGGCCGCTGTGTTGATCGCATTTGGCAGGGTTGTGGGTGAAACCATGATTGTCCTGCTCTGTGCGGGAAACAGGGTTATGATCCCTGACTTTACCGAGGGCTTGGGCGCGGCCTTTCAACCGGTTCATACTTTAACCGGAATCGTCGCTCAGGAAATGGGAGAGGTCGCCCAGGGCAGCCTGCATTACCGATCCCTGTTCCTGATTGGTGTATTCCTCTTCCTGTTTTGTCTCCTTGTCCATTACCTTGCCCAGCGCCTGTTGCATCAGGCTCGCAATGTCTCCTGATATGGCCATGCCTCCTCCATCTCAAGATGCAGCCAGCTCTTTGCTCAAGCCACGGAGCAGATGGGTGGTATGCTTCGCAGCAGCCCTCCATACGGGGTTGCGCTCATCCACCTACCTTTTTCTCCTCCTCGTCTTCGCATTGGTCGGGAAGATTTTTTGGGAAGGGGGTAAGACGCTTCTGGAAGCGCAGTGGCCTTTCATCAATCTATCCTTTCTGCTCGATTCTCCGGAATCACTGCATGTTTTTACATATGAGCATATGGAATACACTCTGGGTGACCGCGCATTTCAGGCTTTTCTGATTGAGCAGGAGATCCAGCCATCCGAACTTCAAGTCGACGCCTATCCATACGCGGCAGGGGGCATCTTTCCCGCAATTGTCGGGACTGCTTTTCTGGGCATCGGCTCCATGGCAATTGCCTTGGTCCTCGGAATGGGGGCCGCGATTTATCTCAATGAGTTTGCCTCCTCAGGTCGCTTTATCCGCATGGTCCGGATGGCGATCGGCCACCTTGCGGAAGTACCATCGATCGTCTACGGCCTATTCGGGATGGGGATGTTTGTTTTTTTTCTGGGATGGGGCCAATCCTTGCTGGCCGGTTGCTTTACCCTGGCCTTTATGGTCCTCCCTGTCGTCATCGCCAATAGTGAAGCCGCCTTGCGTGCAGTGCCTTACGAATATCGTCAAGCTGGTTTCGCCTTGGGTGCAACCCGGTGGACCACAGTGCGCCTGCATGTCCTCCCACATGCCCTCCCCGGAATGCTGTCTTCCGCCGTTCACGGGATGATCCGGGTAGTGGGGGAAACCGCACCGATACTGTTTACCGCAGCCTATGCCATGCGGGATCGTTTGCCCTGGCAGGTCAATGGAGTGGGGGATTTTCTCACCCAAGGGGTCATGGCTCTGCCTTTTCATGTCTATTTACTGGCTTCCAAGCTCCCCCATAATGAATACACTGCTCCCGCCCAATATGGAACCGCTGCTGTTCTTCTCTCTATGGTCGGACTTCTGGTGATTCTCTCTGCCTGCATCCGTAGGTGGCAACATGCTCCGAAATCATATCCTAACGATGCCTGATTCAGTAGATTTCTCCGTAACCCCCACGCCTGAATCCAGTGTGGTGGCTTCGCCAATCAATCCATTGATCGAAACAGACCACCTTGGTTTTGCTTACGGCAAGGTGCAGGTGCTCGATGATATCAGCCTTTCCCTCCCCGCAGAAGGAGTGACCGCTTTTATCGGCCCCTCCGGATGCGGGAAATCCACCCTCCTCCGGTGCTTTAACCGCATGAATGATCTCATTGAAGGGGCCAACCGTACCTCGGGCTCAATCCGGATCCAGGGAGTCGATATCTATCAGCCTCGAATCGATTTGGGCGATTTGCGCAGGCGGGTGGGCATGGTTTTTCAGCACCCCAACCCCTTTGCCAGCTCTGTTTATGAGAACATCGCCTTTGGCTTACGCTTACTGGGACTCCACAATAAGTCGGACTTGGATGAAAGGGTCGCCGTCAGTTTGGAAAGAGCTGCCTTGTGGGATGAAGTTAAGGATCGCCTCAATGAATCGGGCAAATCCCTCTCTCTCGGTCAACAACAGCGGCTTTGCATCGCACGGGCGATTGCCGTCCATCCGCAAATCCTCCTCATGGATGAACCTTGTATCGGACTGGATCCAGTGGCTACGGCGCAAATCGAAGAGTTGATTCATCGTCTGAAAAAGAATTTTAAAATTGTGGTGGTCACTCACAATCTACAGCAAGCAGCTCGCGTTTCTGACCAGACTGCCTTCTTCTATCAGGGTAAGTTAATCGAATTCAATGATACCGAGCAGGTTTTTCTCTATCCTTCCAACCGTCAGACGGAAGCCTACGTCTCAGGTCGCTTTGGCTGAGAGGAGTTGCTTCTTTCAACCATTCAGCCCTAGGATGTTTTAATAGAGTATGAAACGTTTCTTCCACAGTGAGCTGGAGTCCTTCCGGCAAAACCTTGTCCTGATGGGCGAAAGGACCATTGAAATCGTTCGCTTGGCGACCGATGCACTGATCGAAGGCAATCTCGACCTGTGCGCTGAAGTGCTGAAAAGGGATGATGCCATCGATCAGCTGGAACTGAGGTTGGATAACGAGGCAATCCGCTATATCTCACTCCGGGCCCCCGTCGCCACCGAGCTGCGCCTGCTCACCATCGGAATGAAAGCCGGACAGAATCTGGAGCGGGTAGGGGATGAGGCATGCACCATCGCCAAACGTTCCATTGAACTCCTTCAGACCGGCCCGGTCCGGCAGTTACATGGGATCCCCGCCATGACCTCGCAGGTTGTCGATATGCTGCGTGATGCCATCGACTGCATTGTCGATGAGCAGACGGAAAAAGCCCGCCAGCTCCCTGCCCGAGATGCCGGAGTCGATGAACTGCACCGCAAGAATTATCGCCTGCTGTCGCAAGCTATGGCCGAAGACCCTCAACAGGTTCCTGCCTGCCTGCATCTTATCTTTATCTCAAAATCTCTCGAACGTATTGCCGATCATGCGACCAATCTGGCGGAAGAGGCTATCTTCCTCTACAGCGGTGAAGACCTGCGCCACAGCGACGAATTGAAAAAAAAGCATCTTTCCGGCATCGCATCCGATCCACCTTTATCATGAGTGTTTTGGTTTCTAACTCGCTTCGAAGTGGCGGTGGCGAACCCCTCCGGCCCACCTTGCTTGTCCTGGCGGCTGGCCTTGGCTCCCGCTTTGGCGGGCTCAAGCAGATGGAAGGGGTCGGGCCCAATGGGGAGACGCTGCTCGAATACGCGATTTTTGATGCCATTGAGGCCGGCTTTGATCGCGTGGTTTTTGTGCTCCGCTCCAACTTTAAAGAGGCTTTTTTCGAGCAGATCATCTCCCGCTTCCGTCACCGTGTCCAAGTTGATTACGTGCTGCAGGATCTGCAGGCACTGCCCGCGGGGGTCAGCTTACCTGAAAAACGGGAAAAACCGTGGGGAACCGGGCAGGCCGTTCTTGTGGCCAAACGCCTGATCGATTCCCCGTTTGCCGTCATCAACGCCGACGATTTCTATGGGAGGGCCTCTTACCAGCTGGCGGCGGACTTTTTGCGTTCCGTCTCTCTTCAGCGCTGGCCTGTATCCTTCGGCCTCATTTCCTTTGCCCTGGGGAAAACGCTTTCTCCCCATGGGACCGTCTCCCGGGGGATCTGCCAACTGAATCCCAAAGGGCATCTTGTCTCCATTCAGGAGCATACCCGGATTCGCCTCAGCGCATCCGGCCCCGAAACTGTTCTGGGTGAAAACCGCATGGAGCCGCTTTCTTCGGAGGCCCCCACTTCCATGAACTTCTTTGCCTTTACCCCGGATGTGTTTGGTTTTCTCGAAGCTCAATTCTCCCAGTTTCTTCAGGAAAAAGGCCGTCAGCCCGGAGTGGAATTTTTTCTTCCTGAGGCCATCGGAACCATGATCAAACGGGGGCAGGCCACCGTCCATGTCCTATCCTCTCCTGAAAAATGGACCGGGGTCACCTATCCCGAGGACCGGGTGGCCACAGCCGAACGCCTCGCACAACTCCATGCCCAGGGGGTCTATCCGAGGGCTTTATGGGAAGCTTGAACCGTCCCCCGCTGGATCTCTCCATTTCTTTCTCCCCGCTGCCCCATGCTCAAGAAACTCTCCAGCTTCATTCAGTCACTCAGCACGAACCGTCCCGAACTCGATCCATCACGGTTCAACGATCCTATTGCCCTCCTCACGGAATGGGGGCCCCTGGTCAAGGGCGGTTCCAATTTTTGCACCCAGAAACTGGTCGAATTGAGCCCCACCCGTATCGAGTTCAAAGCAACCCTGTCCGCGCACTTGTTCAGCAGCGCTTTCTGGCTGGGCGGGCTGATCGTCGTATGGATCGCCTTCATGCCTGTCTTGAGAGGGGAGGCTCCCCTCGGTGGAGAGCATTTTTTCACCGCTTCCTTCTCCCTCATTTTCATCTCCGCAGGGGTATGGCTCTTCCTCTCAATGACCAAGCCCATCGTTTTTGACATGCTGGCGGGCTATTTCTGGAAAGGACGGGTCGCACCCCATCAGACCTTTCACCAGGATAAGATAAAAGTGATGACACCTCTGGAAAATCTCCATGCCCTCCAGATTATTTCCGAGCATATCAGAGGGAACAAGAGCAGTTATTACAGCTACGAACTCAACCTTGTCCTCGGAGACGGCAAGCGGCTCAACGTGGTGGACCACGGAAGCTATCGGAAACTCAGGGCTGATGCCGACCACCTCTCACGGTTCCTCGGAGTGCCCCTCTGGGATGTCGCCCGATAGCCCGTCATCGCAGGCGCCTCTTGCCTTTCATCAGCGTCTCTGCAAGTAACCTTTCTCCATGAGTTGGTATCTTGGCGTTGATGCAGGTGGGTCCTATACCCGCGCAGTGGTCTTTAATCCTGAAAATGGAATATTTGCAGAGGGACATGGAGGGATCGGTAATCCATATGCCATCGACCCCGCCATCGCCTTCGATTCAATCGAGCGGGCCGTGGCCAATGCCCTGGGTCAAGTGGCCTGCCACGCCTACGAAGTTTCTTCGGCCTGCCTTGGCGTGGCCGGGGTCGCTCGTCAGGGCACTCCCGACGGTTGGATGGGCGCCTTTTCGGATTGGGGTGTTGGACAGATCGAGGTCGTCTCCGACCTGGAGATCGCACATTATGCCAGTTTCAGGGGTGGGGCAGGCATTCATGTCATCGCTGGAACCGGCAGCTCCGTCCTCATCAAGAACCTTTCCGGCGAATCCCGCGTCTTCGGCGGCTGGGGCTGGTTGCTCGGGGACGAAGGCAGTGCCTCGGAAATTGGCAAACTTGGCATTCAGTGGCTTTGCCGCCAAATCGATCATTCCGGGCATTCTGCCCCTCTGGCTCAATCCATCATGGATTCTCTGGAAATCAGTCAGACTGCAGAGATCGTACCCAGAATTTATCGCGACCCCAACCTCCGGCAGGTTTTCGCCGTCATCGCACCGATAGTCACCCGATTGGCCGGGGATGGCGATCCCCATGCCCGGCAGATCGTTGATACTGCTGCCACCTCTTTGGCGACATTGGTTCATCAGGCAGTGATGAGTGTCGAAAAAATGCCGGAAATCATCCCTCTGGCAACTTCCGGAGGCGTCTTTCGGGCGGATTCCTTCTCCCGGTCATTCCAGGCTGCCCTCGGCCATGCCCATCGCTCCTTTCGGTACATTTCCAGCCGAGGATCCGCACTGGGTGGTGCCTTGGCCCGGGCTCTCGGTCCGGAAATGATGAATCTTCCTGCAGTGGAATCGCTTGTGGAAACCATATAGAGTATTTAGTCGATTGTTTGACAGGTTTTTTGTTTTGTGAAAAACTATATTCAGTTGCCGATAACGGATCTTTTCACTTGTTTGATGCGAAACCTTCCACTTACATAGGTTAAACACCTTTGGTATTCCTTTTATGAAAATCACTTCCTCCATAGCAGCTATTACCCTGGCGGCGGTTCTTGTTCCCGCGGATCTCAGCGCCCAATCGCGCGTTTCCGCCAATGCCTTCCTTTCCCCAACGAGCTTCAATTTTGCTCAGGGAGTGGATGACCTCCGTGTGACCGAATCTTACCGGATCGCGGATCCTAGTGGTTCCACCCACATCCTCATTGAGGGTCTCACCCCGATTGAGTCTGGAAGCAGCATCGTTACCAGTACTTACTCGGGAATCGATATCAGCACCGGTGATGTCAAAGATGTCGGTCGACTCTTCTTTACGCTTCCTGCCACCGCCAACTTGGGTGGTTTGGCTGCTTCCCCCATTGTCGGTATCGTCGCTCGCTCCGGTAGCTGGGATGCTTTTGATCCTCAGCTCCCCAGTACGGACCTCGGTGGCACCTCTGGTACCCTGCGTGTGAACGAAACCGCTGGGACTCTGGAACTCAATCTCGGCGACTTCTCCGGCACTGCCGAGTATTCCCGCGTGAGTGATCATGCAATGGAAATTGCTGACTTTTCGCTTTCTGCTGGTGGTACGGACCTGGAGTTCTATGGCAGCCATCTCTTTCTTCACAACGGCCGCCTTTACGGAATCATTCAATCTAAGAATCCTCCTAACGATGATTCCCTGATGTATGAACTCGTTCTCTCCGCTCTCGATGATTTCGACGGTGACGGTATCCCCGATCTCATCGATGCAAATGTAGGTCCTTGGGGCCTCATCCAAGGCGACTATAAATATGACCGTTCCACTGGCTGGATCTACGGTGATGGCAATAGCGAGCACTGGGGCTTCGCCGTGAACACCTATGGATGGGTCTGGGTTTCAGACTTCCCTTGGGTCTGGGTTCCCGAGCAAGGCTGGCTCTATATCGTCCGCGATTTTGCTTCAGATGGAACCATCTACCTCTGGGATAATGATCGCGCTGGTTGGATCATGACCAACGAAGGGTGGGGCAATCAGTTCTACATCATCTCTGAAGGAGTTTGGGAACGATTCTTCCCGCGCTGATTACCAACTCGGATTTTTTTCAGGACCCGCCTCGTGCGGGTCTTTTTTTTGCCCGGATTTTTTCCGAAATGACTCCTATTACTGCGCTCAGGATTTGACCCTAATCAAAGGAATGGAAAAACTCAGGCATATGCGTTTATCTTTTTCTGTGAAGCAAGCCTTTGGAACCATTCCCAACCGATGGGGGCCACCTGTGCTCTTGCTTATCGGTATTATCTTCTTCTCCGGCTGCGGACAGCGGGAGACAGCAGTCGATCAGGCCACCAGAAATGGTATCCTGCTCCTTGATAATGGAGCTGAACCAAGGGACCTCGACCCTCATCTCGTTACAGGCTTTCCGGAGCATAGAGTTATAAAAGCGCTCCTCGAGGGTTTGGTTGCCGATCACCCAAGCGATAGCAATCGAGTGGTTCCGGGCGTAGCAGAGCGTTGGGAAGCGAATGAGGATGCCTCGATCTGGACCTTCCACCTCCGCACGGACGCACGTTGGAGCAATGGTGATCCTGTGACTGCAGAAGATTTCGCTTATGCGTATCAGCGGCTCCTCAACCCGGCACTGGCCGCTCCCTATGTGGAAATGCTGGCACTCATCCGCGGGGCCGCTGCTTTTAATCGCGGGGATCATAATGACTGGAGCCAAGTCGGAGTCAGTGTGCTGGACAACTTCACCCTCCGCTTTGAACTCAATGGACCAACCCCCTATTTCCCTCTGCTGCTGACTCATTACACATACTTCCCGGTTCATCGTCCGACCATCGAAAAACACAACGCATTTGCCCGCAGGGGTAGTGGCTGGACCAGAGCAGGCAATTTCGTCGGAAACGGTCCTTTTATCCTGACCGAGTGGCGCCCCAATCAACGGATTGTCGTGGAAAAGAATCCCTATTACTGGGATGCCGACTCAGTGAGGCTCAACGGAATTCATTTTTTCCCTTTCCAAGATCGCCAAATGGCCCACCGCGCTTTCATGGCTGGACAAATCCACAAGACCGACAACGTTCCCTTCAACATGCGGGATCGGCTGCGTGAACAGCAGCACCCTGCTTTGCGCGACGATCCGTTTTTCGTCACCAACTACATGGGCTTGAACGTCCGCAACCCTGGTCTCGACGATAGGCGGGTTCGTCAGGCTTTGCTCAAAGCTCTCGATTTGCCTCTCATTATCGAACGAGTGACTAAAAACGGAACCGTCGCTGGCGGTTTTGTTCCGCCGGGCATTGCCGGATATCCCACTGCCGATGCCTATGTGCATGACCCTGATCAAGCCAGGGCTTTGCTGGCTGAAGCCGGGTTTCCCCAGGGAGCCGGATTTCCCACGCTCGTCTTCATTACGGCTAATGCTGATACCTCCCGGACCTTTGCCGAAGTCGTCCAGTCCATGTGGTCACGTGAGTTGGGCATCCAGGTCAGGATCGAAAACAAAGAGTGGCAGGTGTTGATTTCAGAGATGGATTCCGGAAATTTTGACGTTTTTTCAATCGCTTGGGTCGGAGACTACATGGACCCCGCCACCTTCCTCAAAATCATGCGCAGTGGCGGAGGCAACAACCGCACGGGCTTCGCCCATCCCGAGTATGACGCCTTGCTGGATGCCGCCAATCAGCAAGCGGATCCGGAAAAGCGCTTCCAGATCCTGTCCTCCGCTGAAGCCATTCTCCTCCACGAACGCCCCATTCTCCCCGTCGCCTGGGTCAGCAACCTCTACCTCCTGCATCCCGACGTTCAAGGCTGGTCCAGCACCAAATACCTCGCCGACATCCCCTACAAATCCCTCTGGCTTGATTCTACCGCCACCCCCTGACTCCATCAACCAGGTTGTTATTAATTGACAGGGACAGGTGAGCAATTGCGCTTTTTTCGCTGGACAGTGTGCGTTTGTTTTATGTATACACTTCGACATGAAACGCTGTCTTATTCGCATACCGGGCACTGCCACTGTGTATCATGTCAGA
>JBJHBA010000011.1:0-58230 GCA_050485245.1 Verrucomicrobiota bacterium
CGCTGTGGAAAGAGCCCGCTCCGGAGATCTTCAACACCGACCAAGGCAGTCAATATACCGGCGAGGCCTTCACCGGGAGGTTGAAGCAAGCGGATATCCGCATCAGCATGGATGGACGCGGACGCGCCCTGGACAACCGGATGGGTTCGCTTGCTTTTGAGAAGACTCTTGAAGGAGTTACTCGCGATTGACTTATCCACGGGTCGAGTTGCAGCAGTGAGTTTGAGAGGCAAGCCGGACGTTGAAGGGGTGAAGTGCGGCCCTCAATCCTCGACATCCGGAATTCGGTCGAGGGAAAGATTTAGCCCCCAAGGTGAAACCTCGCCAACAAGGGTCGGTCTGCTGGCATGATCCTACCATGCCGGATCTCATGCTCAACGGCGGCCATCCACTTCCCTGCTGGACAGGCAAGGAATGAAACGCTTACATGCCGGGTATGAACTTCCCGCCTGAGTCGAGATCCGCGCTGACGGAACAGGAAATTGAGGAGAAGGAGCATCTCCTCTGGTTGATCCGGAAGTGTCAGCCATCCGTGAATCTCCTTGCGCGTGTATTCGTCGAATATGTCGGAGACGACGGCGTAAGTGACGCGGTCTTGGCAATTTGGCAGCAGGCCCTGCTGGCTCGAGGTCAGACCGCATCAAAAGATCTCGCTGAAAGCTACGCCCCCTACCTGAGCGCGGCTGAGTTCGCGGCGAGACTCGGGGTAAGTGAGGGCGAGGTTCGCGAGATGACAGCACGGGGCGAGGTGCTTGCTGTTACTTTCAGGTCTGCCGAGGGAAGCTTCTATCCCGAATTTCTGTTGGACGGGAACAGCGTCCGCTCTTGGGTGCCGAAACTCCTGAAGGCACTGCCGATCGAACCTTGGGCAATTTTGATGTTTCTCTCCCGCAAGCCGGATGACTTGGCTGGAAGATCCCGGCTGGACTACATGCTAGAGGGCGCTCCGGATGCCGAGCGGGTCCTGCTGGAAGGCGTCGAGAGCTATCTTTCCTGAAGAGAGTAGGCCATTGGCACGAGCATAAGTGCTGTTGACCGGCAGGAGTTGAGTCCGTTAATTGATTCCCGAAGCCATCATGGACGAGACCCTCAGGCAGTTAGCGGGAAAGTCGGTCTGGTGGAAGCCGCCGGAGGAAGCGGTCGCCGACACAACGCACTTCCTCGCCCATGCACTTTCGGTTGGAGACTGGGAGGACTGGAAGCTGATTGAACGTGAGTTTTCGCCCGACCGGATTCGCGAATGCCTGGAGCATCCTCCGATTGGTGTATTCGATGAGGGGACCTAGAACTTTTGGAGGAAAAGGCTTGGTTTACCAGAAGCACGGCTTCCGACCGCCCGCCCTCGACAAACGTCTCAAGGTCACCGGGCTTATACTCCGGCGCGCCGTTGCGCGCCCCTGTTCCATGCCATTTCGGCATCCATTCACTTGGCATGGCACTCGATGGGAGAGGTCCGAAATCGGCGGAGGCGTGGATTGGCATTCCGATCGCTCAGTAACAAGAACTCGAGAGGAAATGTCGAGAGGTTTGAGGTGCTTGCCATCCGGGCCTGTGACCGCCGGTCCTTGGCATTGGCGACCACCGGGCCCAACGGGGCATCGACGGCTGGATGCTCACGCGCTTGCTCCAAGATCTCGCATCATGGCGACATCCACTACCCGGTCAATTGTCCCCTGTGCTTGTCGCATGTTGTTACTCGCAACATGCGAGCAAATTGAAACCCGCGATCTCCGGGAATCAGACGCTCGGGACGTTCGGAGAATTTCCCCTTCGTGTCATCCAACGACAACCTGCCGAGGGCGCGAGACTGGGGGCACGCAGTAGACGCGCGGCATGCGTGGAGCCATTACCCCCCCCTCGCGTTGCCTCGTCGAGACGGCGGCTGGCCGGCCTATCGGCTTCACCTTATTGCGTCTGGGGAGAGCCGATACTGATGCAGACAATGCCGCTCGATCCCGATGTCAGCGCCACCAGGAATCCAAGGTCGTACCACGCCGCCGAGTTGTATACGGCGTAGACCGCCACTTCGTCGTCGAAGAGCGACACGATGAACGCAATCGGAGCGATCAAGCCCCTTGCCAACCCAACCATCTTCATCCCCAATCTCGCCTAGACCACCGCCGGATATGCAATACTGGGGAACCTAAAGCAGGTCCTCTCAGCTTGATTTAACCCCAGGGCAACCGAATATCGACAAATAGATTAGCCACTGTTGCGTAAGTATCTTCACAATAACAGGATATGAACCCATTTTAGGCTGTACTTTTGCCTCGAAGTCTGCTGTAACCTTGGGATGCTAAATCTCATTGATACATTTTTCTCAGATTTGACTGATCCTCGCACGGGTCAGAACATCCGTTATCCTCTGGATGAGATCCTGCTGGTGGCGGTGACTAGCCTGCTGTGCGGGGGCAAGGCTATGACGACATGGCCGACACCGGTCGTGCCAAGCGTGGGCTGCTGGAGATGTTCTTTCCCTTCAAGAACGGGATTCCCAGTGAGGACACGTTTCGGTATGTATTCATGGCGCTGGATCCCAAACGCTTTGGAGACTGTTTTGCGCGGTGGATGAGCTTTCTGCATGGCCATGTCGACGGGCTCATCGCAATCGACGGGAAGTGCTGCCGGGGCAGCCGCAAAGGCAAGGGGCAAAGCCCGCTCAATATCGTCAACGCTTTCTGTCACGAACGCGGGATCGTGCTGGGAGCGATTGACACCCCGGACAAGAGCAACGAGATCACGGTGCTGCCTGAGCTCTTGCGGCTGCTCGATATCAAGGGCTGCGTGGTGACGTTGGATGCCATGGGTTGTCAGAAGAAGGTGGTGGCGCAAATCATTGATCAGAAAGGGGATTACCTGATCTCGCTAAAGGGCAACCAAGGCAATCTTCACCGGGATGTGGCGGACTTTTTTGATGCCCACGAACAGACCGATGCCAACTTCCAGGAGCGTGATTTTGCAGCGGAAGTCTTCGAACACGAAGAGAAAAGCCACGGTCGGCACTATCGTCGACGGGTGGTGGTGAGCTCCGATTTTTGCGGAGGGCTGAAGACCTACATGAAGGACTGGAAGGGGCTCAATACGGTCGTACGATTGGAGTCCTGGCGCACTGAGAATGGCAAAACAACTTACGAAAAACGCTATGCTATCAGCAGTCTTTCTCCCAACGCACAACATATCGCTGAAGCCATGCGTGGGCACTGGAGTGTGGAGAATCAGGACCACTGGATGCTCGATGTTTACTTCGGCGAGGACGCTTCCCGGATCCGCGAAGGACACGGGGCCAAGAACCTCGCAACGCTCCGGCGCCTGTGCCTCAACCTCGTCCGCCAAGCCCAAAAGTCCTTGGTCAAACACCGCAGCGTACGGCGAATCCTGCGCGGCTGCGCAATGGATGACGACTTTCTAAAAGACATCCTCGAACGATGCCTAAACCTCTATGCCGATCCTTCCAAACACGCATGAATAATGGATATTCGGTCACCCTGGATTTAACCCCAAACCAATCTGATGGTTCATGCTATGACAATGGATTCGGTCCCCGGTCGTCTGGTTTGTGAAGGCCGCACTGAATCCCCCCCCCGCGGTTTCTGCATTGCTATGCATTTGTTTTTACCCTCATATATTCTCAACTCATGTCGTTGGTGTCACTTTCGCTCTCAGCAACTAGAGTCTCTCTGCTTTGATCCAAACCTTGAAGTCCGACGACCGAACTGTCAGAAGTAATAGATAGATGACCCCTCGCTCTTCTCGCCATCTTCCTCCGTTCTTACACGAAATCGGTTGGGATAAGTTCCAGAGATTGTGTTGTGATCTTTTAGCTGAGGAGCCCGAGATCAGTAAGTCCAGTGTGTATGGTCGTCAGGGCCAATCGCAGCGAGGAATCGATCTCTTGGCCAACGTGCGCGGTAAGGGCATCGAAGTGGGCCAGTGTAAGTGCGAGAAGGCCTTCACAGTGAGCAAGGTGCGGAATGTAAGTAACGAGTTTTTTGAGGACTGGGAGTACTGGAAAAGTAGGTCAATTCGTCGCTTTATCTTGTTTGTCGCGGCTGAACTGGTGGATTCAAAAATCACAGACGAAGAGCTGGCTCAACGGAAGCGGTTTAAGAAATATGGAATCGAATACGAACTTTGGGACGCCAACACAATTACGAGCAAACTGCGTCTACATCGCATCATAGCGAGGACTTATCTTGATTCTGAGGAGTTAGTTGAGATGGTTTGCGGATCCGCAGTGGAAACTGCGGGCACTAGCCGAGGAATTGAATCGCTTGTGCAAAGCAAAGGTGTTCTCCTTAGTGAGTTGGAAGGCGTGAGGGGACGAGAACTGGACGAGCTGCGAGAACTGAACCAGGCAGGAAACCACTCAGAAGCTTTACGTAGAGTCCAAGCCTTGAGGTCATCTGATGCGTGGGTCGAGTTTATGCCTAAACTAAAGGCACGCGCCCTTCGATTTGAAGTTTCTGTCCGCCTAAATCTCCGTCAGGATATCGATCAAGTCGAGCGTCTGCTCGCTGATGCAAGAAGCTTTGATTCTTCAGCCGATTTTCAGTCTCTGGACGCCTATCTGACCTACCTTCGCTCAGGTATAGAAGTCGCCCTGCGGCAGTTAGCGCATACGACGAGTATTGAAGCGCGCCACCTGCGATGGGCGATGCTCTTGGAGGCAGGACGCCTCAAAGAGCTGGAGGCTGAAATTTCAGAGCCTTCGAATTTTGTCCCTGATGCTGAGTCATATCGTTTGGAGGCACTCCTAGCCGTCGCGCAGAAAGATATTGTTCGCGCCCGTCTAGCGATATCTAAAGCGTTTGCAGCCTCTCCCCAGCGCCATAATGTTCGCTGTGCGAAAGCGATTGTTGACTACTATTCAGCACTTTCACCCGCTTTTGGGAACCTAGGAAGACTTAACTGGCCGACTCCGGCTCCGTGGACTCTGGTCAAGCAGGACTCAGAATCGCGACTCGCATTGGAATCGAGTGCGAAAGTATTCGCGGAGGAAGCAGGACTCCCTGATTGTTCAGCGAACGAGAGAGTAAATCTTCGGGTGTGGCAACTCGCCTGTCTCGCGTGCTCGATGACGCGACAGCGCGAAGCGGCCGAACTGGCGGAGTCGATTCTGAAGGAGGCCCCGGCTTGTTTTGGTGCAATAGTCTGGGGCCTGCAACGAGGCTTCCGATTCGATGCGAAGGCGAGCATCCGGGCGTTAAAAGCTCATCTCGTGGCCAATCCTGATGACCCGGAAGCCTATCTGACACTATGGTCATTGCTACTCGAAGCGGAGGACTTGGCTGCCTGTGAAGCGGTAATTGTTGAAGCAGAGTCAGCATTTCGGAAAACAGGCAACGAAGATATCTGGCTTTTTCATATGGCACAAGCAATCGCGGTGCGAGAAGGACCGAGAAATGTCTCTACCTTCTTCGAGCGCATCCAAAATGCCGAGTTACGGGCGGCAGTGGAGATCTCCATCAAACGAAACAGAGCACGAACGGATAAAAATGAACGCCACGCACTGGCCGAGATTTTGGCACAGGACTTTGAGCGCACTGGTCGAGGCCAAACGCTCCTTGAATGCTGCGACCTAAAGGCTGGCTTGGGAGATTACGTGTTTGTTGCAGACCATGGTGATATTCTAGTGGAAAAGATTGGTACAGCTGCTGTCTTGCGTCTGGTTCTAGACGCGAGTTGGCGAAGCGAGAAATTCGAACTGTGTCTTTCACTGATTCAAAAATATCGTGGGGTGTTTGAGGAGGGAGCTTTGACTCCCGATATTCGCCGCCTAACGGCGCTATGTCAGCAGCGCCTGGGCGATTGGACTGGTTCACGAAGAGAGGCAGAAACGCTCTACCGGGAGCATCGTGATCTTATTTCCTTCTTCGTCTACTTTGATCTCTTGGTGGAGATCGGTGATGCGCGATCTGCCAGTGTCTTGGCCCGAGATCTTCGCACACTTAAAGGGACTAAACCCAAGCACCTCCTCCGGGCGGTCGCGGTCATTCTTCATCATGATCGCGACTTGGCGATCGAACTATGGCGGCGAGCCAATCGGCGTCCCATCGGAAACAAAAAATTGGCGACCCAGTCGATGGAGCTCGGTTTCCGACTGGGACTATCCGAGGAGGCTCAGCCGCTGCTAGAACGGCTGACGCGGGCGGCACGAGGCGGAAAGGGACCACTCCAAGTAAAACATTTCGGCGAATTACTCGAGATGATTCGCGAGCGCCGCGAGGTGGAAAAAAAGGTGACGGAACTTTATCTGAAAGGAGAGATTCCCATCCATATGTTTTCGGAGAACCTCAACATCCCATTGGTAGTTTTAATTTGCAGCCAGATGAGAAGAAACCGGATGAATCCAAACCTTCTCGGGGCTCCGGTATTGATGTTGCGGGCGGGAAATCGATCCAGCCAACACATGGACCCGAGTGAGATCGTCCTCGATATTACTGCTCTGATAATTGCCGAGGAACTGGGGATACTTGAGAAAATTAGCCAATGCGTTAAACGATTGTGGATCTCGCCTCATGTCACGGCGAGCCTGAACGAGCAGATAAGCCGGTTGACACCAAATCAGCCAGATCGCAAGCATGCTCAAGAGAACTTCATTAGCTTTGTAAGGTCAGGTCGTATCCAGAAATTCTCTCCGAATAGAGAGCTGAACTTCGTCTCGGAGGAATTGAGGGACCGATTGGGTAATGAAACATGTGTCTTACTTGACACGGCTCATCATGAAGATGGATTTCTCCTCGCAGACGGAGCTTTTATCGACTGCTGCAATCCTGATCGACCGATTGAACTCCCTGCGTGCGATGGCGAGCGTGTATTATTCTGGAGCGACTTAGAGCGATACTTGCAGAACGATTTCCCCGCAGACCATTTGGTGAAATTTGCCAAAGGCACAACATTACTCGTTCCCGCACGGCTCTTCGCGTCGTTTACTCTGCAGAAGTTGGAGGCGGTCTTGCAAGAGTTCCGCCTGATGGTAACATTTGAGGCGCTGGACTCGGTGGAGCAAGAACTCGAGGAGTACCGTCAACAAGAGCGGATGGCGCAGTGGACTCAAGCCCTCTTGGATCGAGTTCTTCGCAAAGTTGATTCCGGGAATATTAAAGTGCTGCCAGTGGTCTCCGTACCACAGCGTGAGGTTGGTAAATGGGGACTTACTTCGCGCACCATTGTTGACATGTCAGATGTCCGGAGGGGTACCAATTCGGTCGTCTGGTGCGATGATCGCATGATCAATCGACACTTTCGCATGGGACAGCATCCTCTGGTCGGAGTGAGCGAGATTCTGGAGTTTCTCCGCACAAAGGGAACGCTCTTGGACAAAGAATTTTACGAGGCGATCCTCCATCTACGAAGAGGAAATGTACGCTACCTTCCAATTGAGGAGGATGAAATCATCTTTCATCTTGATCATGCTCCGATCATCGATGGTAAAGTCAAAGAAACCTCCGAACTGACCAGCCTTCGTCGTTACCTCAACACATGCCTTTTGGACAAGGATCGTATCCACCCCCCAACTCTTGGCCCAGGCGAGAAATACGATCTCGGCGAGTTCACTGTTTTACTCGGGATCAAGAGAGCAATCGATGACGCAATGTTGACTATATGGAATGATGCGAGTCAATCATTCGTTAATCGGGCGGCAAAGGCTGATTGGTTGTGGCACAATCTCTTTTTCGACGGTTTGGCATTTCGCCAGACCTTCGTTGACCCTAGTTCACCGCACGAAGCGGAGCATTCGCTAGGGCAAATGTTGGCGAGGCTCTATGAAGCTGGAATTGGTCTTGATTTCCGGACAGTCGACGATGAGGTTTCTCCGCGCCTAAGATATTTCGATTGGGTAGAGTCCCGTGTCCTTGTTCCGCTCATGCGTATGAATGGTAAGATTCTGTTAATCGCCGGACAGGCGATCACGCAGTTCATCACTGAGCAGGTTTCGGAATCAAGCGAATCGCGGAAACAAGAGTCGTTCGATTCAATGTGCGTGCTCCTTTCATGGTTTATCCATGATCTCCCGACACCGCTTCAGACGGAACTTGACCTCCCAGTTGAAGTCCAGATGTCACTGAAAGTAAAGAAGTGGGATCAAAGCATAGTTCTGAAAGGGCGTTTATACGATCCCAACCTTTTCTGGCAGGCAGTGGCGGATGCCTACAACAGGCGAGAAGGGAGCGTGATTGATCGAGAGGGGGAAAACAGAGTGATCGTCCGCTTCGGTCAAGTCGATGATGAGAGGGGAGTGATACTTGGGTTGGAATGGGAAACCGATCATACCGACTCGGATTTTACAGAGGCCTTTCTTCCCCTTCTGTCAGAGGACATTCAAGAGCGTATATCATTCCTTGAAGGGCGCTCCGATTGGCTGGATGTGCCATCAGAGACGAAACAGTTGGCAGTTGCTGAATTGGCTTCTATTGATTCTCCTTCGGTTCGGATCGAGCGATCTCTTCGATGGCGAGACGAGTCTCCTGAGATCGCCTATGAACGGTTCAAAATTTTGCTTGAGTCTAAGAAGGGCATCTCTGTGGAAAATTTGCAGATACCGAACTGGGAACGACTGCGAATCCATCTCCGTCTGCCGGATCATTCTGATGCCAGCTTCACAAAGGTAATCGCGGAGGCGGGCACTACCTTGAAAAAAGAAGTAGGGTTGAGAGCGACGCTGGAACGTCTTATTCACCTCCCGGTGAAGTTGCCCGCTGCCATTGAGGATGCATGGTGTCGATTAGATCCCGACGAGGCCAAAGAGGTTTATCTTCATCTACGTGCATCTGCTCCCTCGATCGAGAGCGACATCCATTGTGCACGGCTTGCTGGGCTTCGAAACACCCCCGATTTCTGGATCAGATCTGCTGAGCTGATCGAAAGCCTTCTTGATCTTCGAGGTAGCTCTGATGATTTTGGGTCTTTTCGAGCGCTGCTACGTCTTGTCGATGCCGAATACACACGGTCCGGAATAGTGGCCTCCACTCAGCAACAGCTTGCAATGATCTGGTATCACGCCTCTCGGCTCCATGGGCTGCTACGCAAGGCGGAGGGGGTAAGGTCCGACATAAAAGATTGGATCGAGAGCAATACTCCTCGATGGACGGCCAATTCGTTTACGCCTAGGTCGAATGACAGGATCGATCTTACTCGTCCAGCAGAGGTAACGCTGGGGCGGCTGGTCTTTCACGGACTCGCCCGAATGGTCGGTGGTCTGCCCAATGCGAAGGATGCACTTTCTGGTCGAATCGCGGTTGATAGGCTTTTTGAGGGCGAGAAAGCGGTGATATCCCAACTTCGTCTCGACCTGCTACGGCGCAGTGATCTTTGGAGAAACACATTGGATTCGTTTCTTGAAAGACCGACTGATGAGGAACTGGTCTCGCTTTTCGGAAGCGTGCATGCGCAAACCTATTTCTCAACCTTCACGGATGAGTATATTGCTGCGGCGGTAGACCAGTTAGTTGAAGAGCCTGACGTAATGAGTCACTGGACCGTCATTTTTGGTTTAATTCACGATGGCGTTTTTCCTCCTGAGGCTAAACAGAAGTTTCTCAAAGTACTTCGCGAAATCGATTTCGCCCAACTGGGACAGAAATTTCCAGACGAAATTTCGATGATCATGATATTCGCTTCTCAACAGGTGGCTAGGAGTGGAGACGAGGCATTAGTTGTGCGCTTGGAAGAAGCATTATTGAATTTTGCTCGGGACACAGGCGCGATTCCGTTGAACCAAGAACAGAATGTGACGCAATTTGATTGGCTGGTGAATGCATTTTACGCCCTATCACTGTCTTGCGACGATACTCTTCAGTGTAGTCGGCGCTTCTTTGAATACTTTCAGCGTTTTCTGACCATTTGTCCGCAAGTTGCTAGTTCGTTTCCCAACGCTGGCATGGACTGGTTGCTGGGCCTCCCGCCTCAATTTCAGACCAGTATCTGGCGCTTCATTTTGACCTGCCGGGTACTGGCGTGAGGATCCAAAAGGGATCTGTCCATTTCTCCATGGTTCAGGCTTCGATCGTTTCACTTCTGTTTAGATGTAATTTTCGGCAGCCTCTTGCCGGAAAAAATGAGAACCAGAATGTAGCGAATTGACCTGAAACCCGCATTCATTCTAGCTAGTTCATGAAGCGACTTTTTGGATAAGGGGATAATATTTACGTTCAATTCCGCCATTTCATGCGAAACGCGTCCGCCGCAAACTCATGTGACACGGAAATGCCCAATTGTGCCCCTAAACGGTATTTTTCCGCCAACTTGTCTGACACAGAGACGACAATTTATTTGAGAAACGACATTGAGTGTTGTGTAAGCGTCTCAAAATCGACCCCCTTTTCGAGGTGCTGTGATTGTAGTAATCTGTGTTCATGGAATCAGATTACAGTAGAGAGGAACGAGCGGCGATCTTGTGGAAGTTACGTGAGAGCGAGCTAAGCGTGGAGGGAATGGGATTGATGAGAAAATGGCTTATTGTAGCGGCAGCTAACATCGAAGAACTTGGATCGTGATCACGATTGGCAACATTTTGCCGGAAAAAGAGCTTCTTAGCTGAGTGAATGATCCGGAAGTGAATTGCTGTAAAACATTGATTTTCAATGATTAAAGGGCGGATTTTGGCCAAGGGAAGCCCAAGGGGGTACGTTCTGGAAGCTTTCTGCTGTAAAATTGAATTTTCGGCAGCTTATTGACGGAAAAAATGAGAATCAGAACGCAGCGTATTGATCTGAAACCCGCATGAAATCTAGGTTTTCCTTGAAACGACTTCGTGGAAAAACGGAAATGTTTTTCCGCATTTTACATGAGTGTTGTTGCGGCCCGTCTTGATCAACTTCACTACCCTTTGTCTGTCTGTTTCAGATAAGATGTAGACAAAAAATCAAACCTAACGCTTTTGTACAAACTCTTTATCTCTCAAAACGAAAAAAACTCATTTGCCGGGCCTCTAGGCTTCCCTGAGACCATGCCCGTATCCGCTCCCATCGCGCCCAATCCATCCGTGCTCGGGCGGGACCGCGTGCCCACCCTGCGGCAACTGGAGCGGCTGGTGCGGATCTATCACTGACTGCTGGGTTTGTTCTTCCGTTCGAAGCTGCCGACGCTGCCTTCGTTGGCGAGATGGTCTTGGTCTTCCAGCGATCGGCGCCAAGCGCGAATGAGTGACCGGGAAGGGCACTGGAGTCAACGGGCTTCTATAGTGCGCCGTAATAGGGTGATAATTTGGTCTCGCCTTGACGGAAAAAAGACCCATTATTTCCGTCAATATCAAAATGAATGAAGCACCACAACCCGTTGACAGAAAGGTCCGTAGCCGGATATATGGCCATGGCAGGGGTTGGGTATTCACTCCGAAGCATTTTCGGGACTTTGGGAGCGGCGATGCGGTGGATTCTACCCTGCGGCGGCTGAAGGCGGCGGGCACGATCCGGCAGCTGGCTCGCGGGCTCTATGATTATCCGGTGCAAGACCCGGACTTTGGGGTGGTAGCGCCCTCAGCCGATGCGGTGGCGCGCGCGCTTGCGGTGCGGGATGCGATCCGGCTCCAACCGTCCGGCGCCTACGCTGCAAATGTCCTGGGGCTCACGGACCAGGTGCCCTCCCGGATCGTCTTCTTGACGGATGGCCCGGCCCGCAAGGTCAAGATCGGGAAGCGGGAGATCATCCTTCAGCACACGACTCCCCGTAATATGGCCACCGCCGGACGCAAGAGTGGCACCTTTATTCAGGCGTTGCGTCACCTCGGACGCGACCAGGTGGATGATCACGTGATGGGAGTTCTGCGAGGTCAAGTAGCAGATGCCGACCGCGCGTCCCTTCGCAAGGATCTGGTCCATGCCCCTGCGTGGATCGCAGACCTGCTGTGGCCTCTGACTGAACCGGATTCGGAACAGCGATGAAACGCTTTCTGCAGCTTCCCCCCGCCCGACGTCGCCTCGCTTTCCAGCAGGTGGACGAGAAGATGGGTCTGCAGGCCGCCAGCGTGGAAAAGGATTTCTGGGTCTGCTGGACACTGCGCGAACTCTTTTCCATGCCGAACATTGGCGAGCACCTGACCTTCAAGGGTGGGACCTCGTTATCAAAGGGGTGGGGCTTAATTGAGCGATTCTCGGAAGACATTGATCTGGTCATCGATAAGGACGCTCTGGGCTTTGCCGACGAGGATGCCCCGGCCCTGGCTCCCAGCAAGAAACAACGCCGAGTCCGAATCGATCGGCTTATGGCAGCATCCCGGAGCTGGGTGCAGGGCGAACTCCAGGCGGCGCTGAAGGACCGAATTGCCGAAGAGATCGGGGCCACCGAGTGGAGCCTGACGGTTGATCCATTGATGCCAGACGGTCAGTGCCTGCTCTTCCGTTATCCGACAGTATTTCCGCCCGCGGCAGCTGGGTATGTGAATCCTATCGTGAAGATCGAACTGGGGGCGCGTTCTGACGTGTGGCCCCATGAGAAGAGACTGATCCGACCGTATGTCCTGGAGCAGTTCCCCGCGCTCGATGATGATGGAGGTTGTTCTGTTCAAGTGCTAGCCGCCGAACGCACATTCTGGGAGAAGGCCTGTCTGCTGCACGAGGAGACCTTTCGCCCGATCGAAACAAAGCCCCGCAAGCTTCGCATGGCACGGCATTACTACGATCTGTGGCGTCTCATCCGGGCCGGTGTGGGTGAGCGCGCGTTGGAGGATCAACTGCTGTTCCAACGGGTAGCCGAACACCGGGAAATGTTCTTCCGGCATTCGTGGGTTGACTATACAACCCATCGGCCCGGCACCTTCCGCCTCATGCCGCCCGACGGGCATCTCGACACCTGGCGCGCGGACTATCGGGCCATGCAAGGGCCGATGTTCTACGGAGAAACACCCGACTTCGAAGAGATGATCGCAGTCGTGGGGGCATTTGCCGATCGCTTCAACCAGCTTGCCACACCAAACACTTCAAGTACATGACCACCGACATCTTCTACGCCAACGGGGTGAAGGCCAACGTGCTCTTCTTCGATAACCATGAGGCCTCGAAGACGCCGTGGACCAAAGAAATCTGGTATTACGACTACCGGACCAACGTCCACCACACCCTCAAACGCAAGACGATGACTGCCGCAGACCTGGCGGAGTTCGTGGCCTGCTACAAACCGAAGAACCGCCACCAGCGCAAGGCCACTTGGCATCCCGATGCGTAGTTCGGAGACAATATCCGATTCAGAACCTCTCGCCCGAGACGAGCCGGTCGGCCTAGCGCTGCGAGAAAGAGCTCCTGAAAGTTTTCACTATGCTAAATTAGCGGTTAAAAACGCCAAAAACAAGCGTCCTTCATAGGGGTGTATCCGGATTAATACCCGGGTGGCAGATACCCCCTTCGTTCAAAAGACCAAGTCAACCGCGCCTCTATTCAATGCCGCGACCCAGATACCGCGCTCCCGTCGTTCGGACAACCCTTCAAGCAGCAAGCTTCGCCCCGGCGGTGACCCAGGAGAACGCCATCTTATGTGAAATCTTACGTTCAATGAACGGAGAAACTGGTGGGCCCACTCGGATTTGAACCGAGGACCAAGGGATTATGAGTCCCCTGCTCTAACCGCTGAGCTATGGGCCCAGTAGAAAACCGACTATAAACTGCCATTTGCAATCGAATCGCCGGAATGTCCAAAGGAATATTGCAGTCAGATTAACCACCTTTCTTTGGTCAACTCTGAATTAGTTGTGGCTATGAACGCGAATCCAGGAGGCAGGTAGGGCTGATCGTCCTCGATCAGCCTCGGCGGTTTTGGAAGTGTCCGCCCGAGATTCGATTGGACCAATCTATTTAACCACAGATCATGCGCTCCTCCGAAGTGCCCACCTTCTGGACACGACAAGTGCGTCCCTCCAGGGCGATTGGGGTTTCGGGCCGAGCCGGAGCGTAGGCTTCTGTCCTCCGTCTTCCGGCCTCCGCAACCCCGTTGGGGTTGATTGGGGGTGCTCGGGTGGGTTACCAGGGAAGGCCTGCGGCCATCCCTTCGCTTTGCTGTGCAACCCCGTTGGGGTTGGGATAAGGATTGCGCCCATGCCCAGCCTTGGCTGATTTCCGTTCTTAGCCTCGAAGGGGCTGGTATCCTCCGCTCGGTTGGAGCGGAAGACCAACACGCCGACCACCGTCACTCTGACCTCCCGCCGGTTCGGACGCGACAAGCGCGTCCTTCCAGTGGGTCGGGATTTCGGGCTTCCGGCTTCGGTCCTCCTTCCTCCGGAGGCTTCCGCCTTGTCACGGACTTGTGGATTGAGCCGCTTCGGCAACGAGTTCATCGATGATCACGAAGCGGTAGCCTTGTGTCTTCAGTCCGGTGATGATCTCTGGCAGCACGGTGACGGTATCATCCCTCCATTCGTGGAAAAGGATGAGGCGGCGTTCGCCTTTGACATCCAGCGAGGGGTCGTCGATACCTGCGAGCGCATTCTGGATAATTGCCTCGCGAGGGGTCTCCTCGTTCCAGTCTTCCGTGCTGACGAAGCGGATACGTTCGGAGAGGGGAACCATGCGCATGCCGCCTTCCGCGATGAGCGGGAACATGCGCGGATCCAGTTCCCCGAAAGGAGGCCAGTATAAGGTCGGGCTGCGGCCGATGGCTGCGGCAAACACTTCGAGCGGAGCAAGGATTTCCTCCCGCAATGCCGCATCGTCCATTTGCTGGATATGGCCGTGGGTCATGCTGTGATTGATCAATTGATGGCCAGCATCTGCCGCCGCACGGGTCAGCTCGGGATGCGCCCGCACGTTGTTCCCGATCTGGGCAAAGCTCGCACGGATACCTTCGTCTGTCAGGATGTTCAGGATCTGCGGGCTGTTGTGGAAGTGCGGTCCATCGTCAAAGAGCAAGGCGACCTCTTTCGTGCCGGAGTTCTGCTCGGCGTGCGGCAAGGAGTCGCCGGCTGCCGGGAGGGTGATCGCAACGATGCTGAATACTGTCGCGAAGCAACATTTCACGTAAGCGCCGGAACACAGCGTTTGAGCCATTTCTTGAAACAGTTGAAGGGGAGGGATGCGGGATTTTGCCATGGGATCGAGTTGGTTGATCAGAAATGATAAGATTTCAGATAATGGGTTTTTATTCACTGAAATGATTTAAGTCCGGAATGCCAATCATGCGGGCATCGATTTCAAAGATACGACGCGGTCCGCTCCACCCCTCCTGACGCGTAAAATAGAAGGTCTGCCCGTCGCGGCTGAGCGCGGGTGCAAAATCGTGGGTGGATCCGGTGTTCACTCCGGGTCCTAGGGGCTGCGGTTCCGTCCATTCGCCCTCAAGTTTAAAGCTGATGTGGATGTCGTGCCCCCGGGTGAAAATGAGAAAGCTTTCATCCGCGCTGATCAAGGGATCGGTGTCCATCAGCGCGCTGTTGATCGGTTCGCCGAGGTTTCTTGCGTCCTGATAGACACCGTCCCGAAATTCGGATACGTAGATGTCATAGTTGCCATGACCCCCGCTGCGATCGGAACAGAAGTAGAGGTTCCCGTTTGCTGCTAGCGAAAGGAATCCATCATTCTGATCGGAGTTAACCCGTTCTCCCAGGTTGTGCGGTTCTCCCCATTCCTCCCCGCGTTTTTCCATCATCCAGATATCAAAGCTGCCCTTCGGCCTGTCCGCGTCGTCCAGCGAACGATTGGAGACAAAGAAAAATTTGGACCCGTCTGAGGTGATGAAGGCATCAAAGTCCGCTGATTCGCTGGAAAACGGTGCCTTTCTGGGTTCACTCCAACCTTCCTCCCCGAGGGCCGCATACCAAATGTCCGCCCGGCTGTAGTCGACGTTTGCCCGCGAAAAATACAGTGTGCGCCCATCCGGGGTGAAGGTGAGGTTGAATGCATCGGGCGTGAGAATGATGTCTTCTAAAAATGGGACGGCCATCGGTACGTCGTGCTGTTGGGTGCCATCGTCAGCTGGAATGAAATCCGTCCACAAAAGCACTGCTGCCACCGACAGGCCCAGGCGCAGGATGGGATGTGTGCTTCCGGGCGATCTGTCGTTCTGCGGGCGCGAGTTTATGAATATTTTGGGTACATGTTTGAGAGACGGGTTCTGCATGCGACTCGTTTTGCAGACTCCGTGCCAGATTTGCTGAGGTTTTATTAACCGTTTTTTGTCAGGGATTTCCACGCATAGTGCCTGGGCGTTGATGTGCATCAAGCGTCCCCCAATCGGGATGCCAGGGTTGCGAAATCGGGACAGAGGTATGGTCCTGCGTTCATTGGCTCGGCAACCTCGTTTGGTTGGTTTTCAACCACCGAGAGCGGACGAGACGGAGCTCGTTCCAATCAAATCGCTATCGCTTTCGGGATCGCTATCGAAGGCGCATGGGACGCTCCGCCCTAGCTTGTTTTCAGCCCCAACGGGGTGCTGGATATTTCGTCCGGCGCTTCGCGCTTCACCCCCCGTCTTCTACGGACGGGAGCAGGATGCTTCCGCTACCTTGCGCCATCCCCGGCCTCGTTCCCCGGCCACGGACGCGACCAACGCGTCCCCGCAATCGTTGGGGGTCAGCAAAAGAGGCAGGCCAAATTTTTATGTATTTTTTTGCTTTCTCGCTATCCCCGTGATGGATCGGGGAGGAGGAGATCGGCCCCGCCATAGATGTTAAAGGGGGCCCAATATTGCGGATGGCGGAAGCCTGCGGGGCTTCCGGCGATGAAGGCCCGTTTGACGGTGGCAATGGCAAGGTCGGCTGGCATGCCTTCGATGAAATGCAGACGGTAAAAGTCGACCATGAAAAACGTCGTGCTGACGTCATTGACTGCCCAGAGCGAGGAGAGGACACGGTCACTACCGGCGGAGAGAAATGCGGCGGTCAGCCCGACTACCCCTTCCCCGGCAAAGATTGCACCTAGTCCGGTTTCGCAGGCGCTGAGTGAGACGAGATCAGCACGCAGGGGAAGGGCTCGGATCTCGGCGAGTGATAGTTTACCGTCGTTTTCGGGGGGCATGGTCCGGGTGAAGTGTCCTTCGAAGGAAAGGGAGAGGCAGGATAATTCCGGCATGGAAGGGAGCGCGCTGCCGTGTACGGCGAAGTGAACGACTCGTGAATCCCGCAGGCGCCCTTGTCGGGCGAGATCGCGGACATTGCGTTCGCTGACCGATCGCCCGATGACGATAGTGGAACCGGGGAAGAGGTCTCCGAGTTCTTCAACTTCAGCCTGAGTGCCGGCGAGGTTTGTCGAAGGGCCGCCGAAAACACCGAAGTAGGGGCTGCGATTGGCGGCGACCTCGTTTTGACGGACTTCCCGCATCAGGCGTATCTGTTCGCGCAGATCTCCGACGCCCGCCATGACCTTCGCGTAGTTTTCGGGATTATAGACGGCACCACCAAAGGCGATCAAAGGGCGGGCGTATTCCCCCGGTTGGCGTGCGGCCAGAATCATAGTGGTTTCAAAGGAAGGTGTCAGGGTCAGGCTGTGAGACGAGGCAAGAAACGTGTTGCGGTGGATGAGGGTGTCAAAGGGCAGGTAATGCAATAAGCCGTTGGGTGCGATGAGCAGGCGCTGGCGGTTGCCGAGGGCTTCATGGAGCGGGGCGATGAGGAGGGTGTGGAGCACGGGGGAAACCGCCAGAACATCGGGAACCCGCGCGGAGATATCCTGTGGGCGGCAGGCCAGCGCTTCGCGATAAAAGGCGATGAGCCCGGCGAGGGTGACCTCATCGCTGGTGCCGTAGCGATTGACATCCACTTCGCGGTGTTGGGCTTCGAGGATGCGTTCACGCGGCAGGTATTCCAATTCAAAGCGTAAACGCGCGGTGGAAAGCTCGATTGCCGTGATACTTTCGCGGGTGACGACAATGGCAGCGGGCGGTGTTTCCGCCCAGTCCACATTGGCATAGTTGATCGCCGCCACGTCTGCGGGCAGACGGCGTTGAAAGCTCCGCAGGTTAGCGAGGCGTTCGGTGCGTCCGAGAGGGGTGGCATCGGGATCGATCAGTTCATTCAACTGCCGGGCCTTCAACGCCTCGGCGGCAACAAGTGCATCCCAAGGTTGTTGCAGTCGGATGTGTGCGGCGGTGAGTCGGCGGTAGTTGTCGGCTTGTAAGGCGAGAAATTCCCGACGGTCTTCGAAGTTGGCGGAAGCGCGAATGTTTTCAATATCCACCACGGCAGCTTGGAGAAAGCGGACGGTCAGGCTGTAATCGCCAAGCACGAAGGCGATCTGGCCGGCGATGGTCTGGCCCTCGATGCGTGCTCTGGACTGGTCGCTGTCGGCCAGCCCGGAGACCTCGGATTGCAGCCATTCGGCGGAGATGCCTTGTCTGCGATCATCCGCCGCAAGCACCCATGCACGAGCCCGGGAAAGGCGGGCGAGGTGCCAGTCTTCAATGAGACCGAGGTGTTGGGCGAGGAGGGCTGCCGTTTCGAAATGGGCATCGGCGGTGGAGCGGTCCCCATTGGCCAGGGCGCACTCGGCGGCGACCATCAGGCAGGAAAGCACTTCGGCATCACCCACCTGCACCCATTGATGGCGCGGACGCCGACGTGTGGTGCCGCGGGTATGCAGGCTCTGGCCCAACGCGGTCTGAGCGTGTTGGAGGGCGTTGGCATGTTCGCCGAGGGCGAGAAGTGTGCGGGCATAGTCGCGCTGCACTTCAGCCGATGTGTTGCCTTCCTCGATGGTGCGCTCAAACATTTCTTTGGCCCCAAGCAGGTCTCCCCAAGCCCGTCGGTTGCGGGCTTCACTGAGAAAAATCGCCTGCCGCGCCCATTCCTCCATGCGCTGCCGTTGCCGGATTTGATCCGGTTCGCGGTCATGGGGGACGACGAAGACGCCGGGAGCAAGTGAATCCAGGAGGTTGGTCGCCGTTCTGAAGTCGCCCATCGCCCGGGCAAGATCACTTTTGCGTAGAATCGCATTGGCATGGCTTCTGCCTGTTTCGTGAGGTATTGCCCGGTCGATGGCTTCCATCGCATCGGAAAAGCGCCCGAGCTGAAAGAGGGCATCGGCTTTACCGGAGTGAATCCCGGCGATTTGAGCATCGGACCAACCGGCTTCGCGGGCCAGAGACAAGGCACGGGCGAAGGCATCCAGGCTTTCCCTCGGTTTGCGTTCGACGAGGCGCTGATACCCCTCGTTCATCGCCTGCTGTGCGGGTCCCCACTCAATGGTGAAAGTCTCTCCCTTGCTGTTAACACCAGTGAGGGTTTGGGCACCAACGTCCTTAGCGGGGATAACCCAAAGCAGAATTGCAACGATGAGGAGCTGATGCCTGCGAACCCTCGAAAGATGGTTTGGGGAACGGTTGTTGAGCCAGACTTTCATCGGATTGGTATTCCTGCCGATATGGGGTACCCTGATGGATTAGCGACGGTGTACCTGCTGGTAGGCATGGCGTGCCCAGTGCATGAAGGACTGGTCGTTTTGCAGTTGGGAATCGAGATTTAAAGCGATGTTCGCCGCATCAAGGGAAGTTTGCCAATCGTTGGCCCGGTTGGCGAGCGCGAACGCGTTCAATGCCGCGATCAGTTGCCGCTCCTTTTCAACCTCGTATTGAATGGTCTCGAAGAGGTATCTGGCTGCCTGACGGGGATTGTTGTCTTTGGTGTGCTCGTAGCCTTCATAGAGGATGCTGATACGCAACTCGCCATGGGGTGCGTTGACCGGATTGAGCTGGTCGAGTTGATCTACCTCCCTGAGCGCATCGGCAAAGCGCCGGTTGGATGCGAGGTACCGGGCTTTCAGCTCCAGAAGATTGGTCTGTAAACGCAGTCGGGTGGGGTAGAGCGCGGCTCCGTGTTCGGCCATGGCAATGAGTTCCGGATAGAGCGATTTCGGTCCGTCGCTGAAAATGAGGTGGAGTTTGCCTGCTTGAACGGTGATATCGATCAAGGCTTCATCGATAACTCCGGCATCCAGTTCGCGCTTGCCCATGGCGTAGGCGGCGGCCTCTTGCTGGTTATTCATCATCTCAGCCATACGCGAGCGCCGGATTCCGGCGTGCCAACTGTTGATCATATCCCGAAGACCGAGGGCATCAAGGGCAGAGGCGTATTCGCTGCGCAACTCCTGGGTGGCTTTGAGCCGGTCTTCGTTCGACTGGGTTTGCAATGCGGAAACAAGCCTGGCGTAGACTTTCCTTCGCAGGTTGCGCTCGGTATCGAGTTGTTCCGCCAGCAGGGTCGCGTTCGCCTCGGGGGTTTCCCCTTCCAGAGTCGCGAGGTGCTTCCCGTCTACGATCGACCACCGGTGAACGGCATTTCCTCCGATCGCTATGGTGAGCAGTTCGCCGTCTATCAGGCCGTAGCCGACGCCGTCCACTCCGGCCGGAACTTCAAAACGTTGCTCCAGCTCTTCAGTATCCACATTCCAGATACGGACGATGCCGTGGCGGGTGCCCGCGATAACGCGCCTGGCTTCATCCTCCAGCAAACGGACCCAGGAGTAAGGCTGGTTGTCGATGGCGAGGACGGTGGGTTCATAGGTGTTTTCCTCCCATTGGTAATGGGAGATCGATCCGCCGAATTGTCCATGCACACTGAAAACCAACTGTTCGCCGGTTTCGTCCATATCGATGGCGGTCACCACACCAAGGATCAGGCCGGGGGCGTGTGCCGCTTCGATTTGCTGGTCTGTGTCGATCGGACCCTGGTCGAAGGTCAGGACGAAGACACCGTGATTCCTATTGCCGCCGGGGAGGAAGGTGTCGTTGGCGTAACCATAGGCCACCCGCCGTCCGTCCCCGGAGATGCCGACGGCACTGATCCGGCTGGCCGGATTATCAGAGGCGAAAGTGTTTTCGGACAGTCCGGTGGAAACGCCGGGCATGACGCCGATGCCGAATGCGGTCCGTTCGTAGTTACGAGCCGCCGCCATGCGGGGTTGCATGAAGCGAGCGGGGCGGGCGGCTTGCCGGTAGGGTTGTGGAATCTCGAGGGTGGGTTCGACCTGATAGACACCGTCTGCGGTGAAAAACTGGATGTCCCCATCGTAGAGCGCAGTCAGAGTGCGCAGCGGTGCGTCCGTATTGATGGTGAAAGCGGTTTCGCCAGCGGCCGTTCGCACGACCAGGGTATGCTCATCGGTGGCGTGCGCGAACCAGCGACCGTCGGGTGCCACCGCTACATCCGTAGGGATGCCAATCGGGGCCAGCGGATCGCCCTCACCCGTCCAACGTGCGTAGGCGCCTTGCCAATCCTGCATGGAAAGCTGGAAAGCAACGCGGTCTGTGCGTCGGAAGATTTCGAGTTGGATCAGGCGGCGGGGCAGATCGAAATGTTGCGGGGTTTCGGCGGCACGGCGCATCGACTCGATTTCTTGGAGTTCCTCCAGACTGGCATCGGCTACATTGTTGCGCAGGCCGATGATGGAGGATTGCACCGAGTCCATGATGGCCTGCGGAGACAGGCCCCTTTCATCGCGCCATTTGATGAGGATGTGTTCCGCCAGTTCCCCGAAAACGGGCAGAATCGATTGACTGTCTCTGAGGAATTGAGTGTCGCGTTCGGCTGGATCGGAAAGGATGCCGACGACATTCGGCTTATCACCAATCGCCAGAACCTGAAAAAATGGTGCGGGAGCGGATCCCACCGCCAGCATCTGGCTATTGATTGACTGATGTAGCTGGGCGAGTTGCGGTTTTTTGGAGTCGATCTGGTTGATTTGGCTGCGGATATTCAACACCCTTGCCATGCGCTCCATACCGTCGGTCTCTATAGTGGAATTGAATTGAGCGGCTTCGATGACTGGCGATAGCGCAAGGTCGACCAGCTCGATGATTTCTTTGCGGTAGGCTTTCAGCTCATCTCCTAGGTCGGCGACAGGGTCGGCATCGCGGCGATCGAGGAACTGTTCCAGGCGGGTGGCGATCGCACTGAGCGCTTCCACGCTGGCTTCGGTCGGGATCGTGCGGATCGAGGCAAGCGCGTTGCCTTGCCGAAGCTCCGCCAGTTCTCGGTTGAGACTAGTCCAGTAGGCTATTTCAACCGAATCAAAAGCGGCTTCGGGCTCGGGTGAATCAGGCGTTTCGGCCAATAAAATCACCGGACTGGCGATGGTGAGAAACAGGAAGTGAAACAGCCAGTTGAGACGACTGAGCGGAGTGAGCGCATGGTGCAGGGTGAGCGTTTTCATCACCTGCAATCATACCGTAACCCTCCACCCTTCGCTATACGCACCTTTGCGTATGCACATTGGACCCGGCGGTCCGAGTGGTATTGGGCAAGCATCCGGTGTTATCCGGACAATTAAAAGCCGAAGGGAAACTCAAAAAGCTGGTTTTTGGGAAGTTGTCGCGGTGGAGCAGGGTGCCGCCCTGTTTTACCTGAAATCCTGTGAAACTTGTGGGTTCTCGATTGGATAAGGAAATTCTTTGGGAAAGGCGTGGGCTCAACCCCTTATTTATTCGTAAAATGACGAATAGTCTGAAATAATCACATCGCTGGTTTTGGACGAATGTCGCTCTGAGATAACTGTATGTCCTGATTTGATAAACGTCGGGAATAGTCGTCCGGCGATGGGAAGCGATAGCGTTCAGGTGTTTTCCAACAACATCCAATGCAACCTTTGAACGCCTTTCGCTCATGTCAGCATCTTCAGAATCCAGCAGCTCTTCTTTACCCGATGAAATCATTCAGTCGATTGCCATATCGAATGCGAAGTCGATCGGTGAGCAACCAGCGATCTTAGCGAATCTCGCTCTGGCGAATCAGATCCTGAATCAAAACCTGCAGCAGCAGAGCGCGATTTCGATGCAGCAGGCGATCAATCAAATCACCCTGGCGACCGCCGCAAAATGCGTGTCGGTTATCACCAGTGGTGAAAGTACGGAAGCTGATGAAAAGAAAATTCAGGAAGTACAGAAGGCGCTGAGCAGTCTTCAGGACTATTTCAATAAACAGAACCCTGCCCCCTAAGGTGGGGTGAGTCTCTCTTTGTTAGTCTCATTCCGGGACTACTTAACCGCAACCCAAAGTAAATAGCTCATGTCAAGTAGTAGCGACCTATCCACGACGCTTCCCCCTTCCTTGGGAGAAACCGTCACCGTTATCGGAGTAACGAACCTGAAAAGCGTTGGCGAACAGCCAGCAATGCTGAGCAACCTCGCTTACTCCAATACGGTTTCCAACACCAACCTTTCTCAGCAGAACGCTGTCGCCAATCAGCAGGCGATGAACGAACTGGGAATCGCGGTCGTTGGCAAAACCGTGAACAAGGTATCGGACCTCGGACCGTTGGAAGCCCGGTCGGCTGTCGATATTCTCACCAACAACGAATTGGCCGAGACGATTGCCGATCTCAAGGCGACGATCCAGTCCTTCAGCGGACAGTAAGCTGTCGTCAATGAGCGGGCGGGTCTGCTCCACGAGATCCGCCCGCTTTCTCCCTTAACCCATATAACACCACGCCCATTGAAGTCATGTCATACCTTTCTCAAGCACAAGAACTTGTTCAGCAACTGAAAGCCATTCAGTCCGGAAAACTTCCACCAGAAACCGTGAAAAGTGTTTTCAAGGATCTGCAAAGCCTGCTCAAGGCGATCAGGGATGGAGTTGCCAAAGGGCTTTTTAAGCCGGGGTCGAGTGTCCTGAATCCCGTCGGCAGCAATACCGGTAACGGGCCGAAGGATCAACCGCCGAATCCGTTCTGGGTCGAGTTGCCGGTTGAGATTGAAACCGTCAATGCGACGGAGGCCCAACTCGAAACGATTCTGGCCGGTGTAAAGCCGGTCGCGATTTCCGGAGGCAGCAGCGTCACGCTTCCGCAACCCACAACCAACGACGCGTAATTCATCACCTTCACTTCAATACCATTCGTCATGGCCGACAAGAAAGTACCTTCCAAAGAAATGGGTTCCGCATCTATTTCGTCTACTCAACCAGCCCGGGAAAGCAAGGGACGGACCCGCCTTCCCCCTTCGCTGGGAGAGATCACCAGTGCGATTAACGCAACGGGTCTTGAATCCGGCGCCGGTCAAAGTTCCCGCTCTGCGAACATTGCCTTGGGGAACACAGTGGTCTCCACTAACCTCTCGCATCAAAATGCAGTTTCCAACCAGCAACGATTGAACCAGACACGCCTGGCGACACTTGGAAAAGCCGTCAACCGTGTGGGCAATCTTCAACCGATCGCCTCCCGTTCGGCGGTGGATGTATTGAGCAACAATTCGCTGGCCGAGCTGATCGCCGATCTCAAAGCGGTGCTGGAGGCCTTTTCCCCGGCATCGGGGCGCTCGTCGCGTTCGTCCTTCATCGGAAGGGCGCTGAAGGTGCTTGAGGCCTATATCGCCCGGCAGGAAAGCTTCAGTGGAGATGGATCATTCGATAATCCGCTGAAGATCAACAGCGCCAATCCTCAACTGTTCCTCACGCTCCCGTTTCAACTTGGGTTCAAGGGTCTTTCACCGGATCAGGTGAAGATCGGGACCGGCGGCGAAATCACTTGAGCGGCTCTTATGGCGATGAGCGCACCACCGGACCCTTCCAATCAGGCACAAGCTCTGCAGGATAAATTCCAGCAGGATGGCATTTCGCGCTTCTTTGAGATGGCCCAGTCTCAACTGACTGGCGCGAATCAGACGAGCGAGGAGATGCAGAAGTCTGCACATGCCATTCAACAGCGCATTCAGGAGCAGATCCAGGGGATGTGGAATGGAATCTCGAACAATGTGAAGGCTCCCGTCTTCCGCGTTTTTCAACACCGTCATAACGGGAGACGGCTTGTCGCCAGGGATACGGAGGCGCTCGAAGGATATGACTCCATCCCCATTCCGGGGGCCGATCCCCGAAATCCGGAAACCACCACCAGTTTCACGGCTGCTTTGAATCTGGCAAAGCAAAACATGTTGGCTGGGGTGAAGCTGCATACGCCTCCGTCTTCAATCGATCATGAGGCGCGGGAATTGGACGCGATTGCAGGTTTGAACGACCTGCGTGCGATCATTGCCTCGCTTCGCCGCCGTCACTTCCACCATTCAAATTCGGAACAGGATTGAGTTGTTCCAGCAAGCTTATGGCATCCATAAAATCAATAACGATCGGAACCGTATACGATCTCAATGAAGTCATCTTTACCTGGCCGGGCGGTTTTACCTCTGTTTCGGCCCAACCGGGCGAGAAAACGGATTTTCCTTCGGAAAGCATCCCAGCGATCGGTGACGACGAACCCACGAGTAGCAATGCGATTGTAATCTTACTGGATGGGGTGGAGCCGGAGCTGAAAGACTGGCTGATGTGGCAGGACGGAGGCAGTGTCGTGCGGTTGATCAATACCAGCGCGCCGACAGCGAACGCCCCGCTGTGGACCGACAACAATGCACGAGGCCTCTATTTGAGGGAGATCAGCGGAAAGCTGGTGTGGGGATATTCGTCATGACCCAGACGACTGATACAACTGGCGTGGAACAGGGCGTTTTAGGCTTGCTTCAGCGTGAACTCAGCGATCCCGGCATACTGGCAAGGAGTGCGGCGGAAACAGCTGAGACCATCGCCACCTGTGCGGCGGCCTTGGGATTGCCCGGACAAGACAACAGCGCGTTATCAGCCAAGCTGATGCAGGCGACCATGGAGCAGATCGTCCGCATTCAAACGCTGCATGGTTTGCCTTCAAACCTGCCGTTTCAACAAGCGGATTATATGCCTCCCGCTTGGGACACGGCCAAGGGTGAGGCGGCGGCCAAGCTTGGGACGGCAAAGGCGTCCCTGGCTGCGGATCTTGGAAAAGCGCAGGGAAAATCGGGCTATACACTGACCCGGCAGGCGTTGAAAGAAGAAACGGCCCCGATGGTGTTCCCACTGATTGCATTGTCGGCGGGTGCCGTGGTCGAAGGGTTCGGGTCATATATCGCGACGAATGCAGCAGCTAAATCTGCCGAGGCTGCTGCCAGCAGGACATATGTTGCGAAATCCAGGCGCGGAGGAAAAACCAAATGAAGCGAAGCTTTCTTGAATTGCTGCAGGAAGCCCTTTCAGGTCATGCACCGATGCCCTGGCTCTACTTCGCTGAGGTCAGGCCATGTTACCGTAGACGGGAAGCCCTTCCGTGCCACATCGATTTTCTCTGCAAGATCACGGATCGGTTCAATTGTTTCATTCCATACCGCAACGGTGAGTTCGAGCAAAGCCTGCTTGAGCGCAATGGCCTGGTTTACGAACTGTCGGCGATCCCGTTCAATGGCGGCTTGTCCATTCTTTCGCTGGAAGACGCTCTGCGGATCATCCTAACCACCGGTTTCGGGTTTGCCCCTGAGGGAAGATCACAACCGTGGTTCACTGAAAGGCTTCCGGAGTTTTTCGGAGAAAGCCTCTTCACCATCATACCCGAAATGGAGGGACAACCGGTCCCGAAGCTGGCGTATGGAGATCAGGGGATTCCATGGGACTGCTTCTCCGATGATTGGGAGCAACACCTGCTGGGTCCCTTCACGAAGGTGACCCTCAAGCAACCGTTTGGTGTCAGCCCGATGGAACCGCGCTACTATTTCGAGATGCCGTTTTCTTCGCGGAGAATCGTGGTGGGAGCGCGCAGCCGTACCATCTACACCGAATGACTCCTGCCATGCCTGCCCGAGTAAAGGAAACCTTGGTTCTGACTCCGATCCCCATGGCTGCGGTAGGCGCTTCTCCCGCCGGAGCGATTTTTATCGATGCGCCCGATGGGGTCTCCTGGACGGCGGAGCCCACCACCGACTGGGTTCACCCCGCAGAAGGCGTCGCAGCCCGCGGAAAAGGTCCGGGCGTGTTCACGTTCTCCGTGGACACAAACCCGGGTGATGAACGGGAAGGTGGGATATCAATTGTCCGCGACGATACGAAAACAAGCGTTGTCCATCCCCTGAGGCAGCAAGCCGGAGCGTCTATTCGTGAGCAGTCTGAACAAGTCTTGGATTTTCCCTGGATAACCGTTCCACGGGTAATGGAGATTGGAATCGCAGCGAAGTGGGCAGCCGCACAAATTAAGAAGATTCCCGAGCCCTTTGACCTGATTGCCCTCGTGATTGTGGAAATCCTTGTGGTGGTACTCGGTTTCTCCCTGATTGCGGCCCGGGCATTGATCGCACCTCTGGTCCCCGAGCCTCCAACTCCTTTTCCGTGGCCACCCATGCCCTCGCACAGCGCGATCATTCCGCCGATGCCCGTCCCGCTTCCTCCGGAAGTGCAAGCCGCTCTTCCGGTAACCACCACGCTCATCGCAATGCAGACAGCGGCAACGGCCTTCTACATTGCTCTGCAAACCCTCGAATAACCCACCGCCATGTCACTCAAAGATGAAGTTTATGCGATCGTCCAGACCCTTGCTCCTGCAGGCTGGCAAACCCTCTTCAACAAACTCACCAACAATGATGTTGATCTGATCCAGGATAATGCCGATGCGCTTGAGTCCGAGCTGTTGAAGAAACTTGCGCACATCGACCGAAGCATTTCGGGTTTCCAGGATTTCAACCCATTGGGCGAGGCCTGCATTGAACCCGGTTCTCCTGATCGCAGTTTGCTCTACCATGCCCTTGCTTCACCCTCCGTCCTTCAAAATGGGGAAGGTGGGGCGCTGACGGTTTTTCCGACCCTTCAACAACTGGAGACGGTCGAAAACTACCTCTATGCCTTGGCGAAGAAAAGCCTGCTCGATTTGAGCAGTCAATATGGTGGCGTCAGCAAGCTCTACATCGCGGTGTTCGCATATGAATACCGCCCGGGGGCAACCAGTGTCTCCAAAAAATTCGCGGGCATGGCCTATTCGCGAACGGGTGTCGCCCGGGTTGGAACACAGGAGGCCGCTTACGTTCCATCGAAGCGCGGGTTCGTTCCATGGGTGGATGAAGAAGCCGCCAAGGAGTTGAAACGGGTGCCCCCGACATGTGATGAAGGCAACGTATTGCGGGTGATTCCTTGTCGTTTCGCGCCTTTTTTGGCCATTCGCCTAAAAGCGAATAAGCGCAACCGTAAGGCGGGACGGTTTTTCGGACCCATGGATAAAAACTATCTCCAAATTGGGTCCAGGCATTTTGATACTCTTCCGATTGCACCGTATGATGATCGCGATCTGCCCAATGACAGTTTCCTCGATTTTTATGTCCCTGTCCACAAGCTCTTTAATGGAACGGAGTGCCTGATGGACTTTGCTGACGAGAGCGGATTGGCCCTCGAGGTGAATCTTGAGTTGATCAACGACAAGCTGCAGCGGGCTTTCAGGTTTTTGGCTGACGGTCTCTATTCGACGGGGTGGGGAGAAGGCACCTTTGACCTGAAAGGGTTTCCGTTTGAAATCCGCAATGCCGATCTCGGTGCATTTTCCACCGATGCCGACATGGGCGGAATGGTGCTTGTTCCGAAAGCCCAGGCATTGGTTTCCCCGGCGCAGGGGAAACGAAAGGGTGACCCCGACGCTTCCGATATTCCTTTTACGGTGGATGCGACGGCATATGCGAAAGCACTGACTGTGAAGTTTCCCCACGAAAGTTGGAGTGCGGAAGAAAGCCTGTTGGGTCCCAGTTGGAATCTCGTAGCAGATCCCGGCACAGGTGGGCGATCCGGGCCTGAGTACCTGAATGTCCGCAATCGCCTTGATCCGGACCCGGCCAACCTCAACACCCTTACCGAGGAGGACATCATCGATACGCTTCTGACAACAAGCTTCAAAGCTCAAACGTATTTTGACTACAGCGCCGACGGTTATGTTTCGGTCTCATCTGATCAGATCGCAGAAAAACTTGGACTGGATACTGACGTGCCGCGATACAATGACGGAGAACCGCTGGGGGTCGCCGCCTACAGCCTGATTGCGGCCCCGAATTTCCTTCCCTATGTCCGTCAGCGGGACATCCTCGACTGGACCTTTGATCTCGCAGCCGCTTCAGGGATACGTACTCTGCCTCATCTGCTCTGGGATGTCATGCCCTGGGCGCTTTCGGATGACAGAATTTCCGCGAACCTGAATCTTCCGGATTCTCCTTTCACGGAAACGGACCTCACTGTCAGCGCGGTGGTTGGTGCGGTCGGACCGGATCCGAAAAAACTTCCGGAACCATCAGCCATCAATCCCGGGGCGCGGCGGGAGACAGGTCTGCCCGACGCCGCTGCAGGGTCATTCGCGCCGGGCTGGGATGTCTCTTACGATACCGGGGCCAAAGGTAATTCGTTTCTCGCCAATTACGGTTTGGGAAGTCCGTTCGCGGAAGACGCCATGATTTGTTCGGCGCTGGGTAGCTTCTGGCCAACGGTTTCGCCCGATACAACCCGAGTTTATGCTATCCTCCCGTCCGATATAAATTGGCGCACAGTCGCCCCACTGACTGATAAGGAAATCGGCGTGGGTGCAGGAACTCCATCTTGGGATGGAACGCCTCCACCCCGCTTGATTCAGATTGGTGGAACACCGGTGATGGTGTACCGGAATTTTGATTACAACGACTATACCCAGAACGCCCTGGCCGACCGTTTCAGCATTGCGAACTTGCAGAAGATCACCATGCGGGATTTCGAGGCCCGCACCCTGGCCATATATCATGCCTATGTCGCAGTTGGCGTTACGAGCAAGAGGGTCGAGGTGTTTTCAAAGGGGGCGGCACGCTGGGCCGTGCTCAATTTCGTGGAGGTGGAGGAAATCCCGAGCGAAGTGGTCATGGGGGCCGCAATATTTCCCAACACCCTGAAGGGCCCGTTTTTCCTCATCACCATGCACCGCCCCATCGAAGGGCTCCGCATAAACCCGGTTGGTGGGAATTACTCCGAGGTGCAGGTTCCGATCAACAATCAGAAGAGGCTCTACGCGTATACGGGAGGCATTCTCATTCAGAAGCCGGGCGGCGACTGGGAGAACAAACCCATGAATCCTTAAGATAAACCACTTCCCTCGTATGGAGTTTAAAAATGGGAGGGTGGGAGCAGTCCATACTGGTTTTAGGAGGTGGCCCGGTCGGAGCCTATGCGGCCTATTCCCTTGCCCGTGATGGCTGGAATGTCAGTTTGCTGGCGGGACCACGCCGCTCTTCGGCGGTTGAGGCATCAAGCCTGCATCCCGGGATTGAGCCACTCTTTGTACGACAAGGGCTCATGGAAGGTTTTCTCGGACTGCAACCGTTGCGATTCGAAGGCATTCGGGAAGTGACAAACGGGCAGACCCGGTTTCGCTCCTTCGGCGAAGACTCTGGTGGTCCGTGGAGGGGCTTTCACATCGCAAGAATACCATTTGAGTTCTGGCTTCTGCGGGAGGCGATGCGGGCGGGCGTTCGGGTGTTTTGGAACGCGCCGGCAATGGAGCTGATTGGAAGCACGCCTGGGCGGATCTCAGTTCGCAGCAGATTTGGGATACATCGTTCCGGGAGCTTGATCGACGCGACCGGAAGGCGGCGATGGGTGGCCGGAGAAAGGGTCTTGCACGTGGATCAATCATATAAGGGAATTGTAATCCATGGGGTGGTGCATCGAACTCCCGGCGAGTGCGATAACCGTCCGGTCCTTTCCCGTGATGCTGCGGGCTGGCAATGGTGCGCGCCGATGTCGGAAAATCGGGCGATTTGGCTCCATCAGCGTTTTGACGGAAAACTTCCACACTGTGAATCTTGGTCGCCGGAACTGATCGTTCCTCCCCGGGCGACGACGGCAAGTGCGCAGTCAGTCGACCCTCCCTGTGCCGAAGGTTTTTGGCTGGTGGGTGATGCCGCGCACGCCTTGCCGCCGATTTCCGGAAAGGGACTGATCAATGGCTTCGCTATGGCGGATAAACTGACAACATGTCTTGGAACCTGGAGAGCATGCCGGTTTTCCTCTGGGGCTTTGGAAGGTGCCTGTATGGCTTATTCAAGATTTGTTACGTCCCTCCGTGAAAGTGATCATGCAATGCTCAATGCATGGTATAAGCGATCGTCTTAGCCGGGTGAGACACGTGCCTGATGCGGGTTAGGGCGACTCGGGTGGATGATGATCCGCCACCTGCGGGTAGATGAATAATAAGGACCAACACCCACTGTGATTTGTGATAAAATCATGTTCTTCCCATCGGGACGCTCGCTCAATTCAAATTTTTCCGCGTTTGTTGTTGCAGTCATTTCGCCAACTATCAGTTGCCCAGCGTGAGCAATTGCTGCGTCGGCTGGCAGCTCAAACCTCGTATCGTGCCAAGGAACTGGCCGATAGTCTTGGCATGTCCCTCCGCCACCTGCAGCGCTATTTCGAAGCCGATTTCGGGCTCTCCCCTCAAGCCTGGTTGAATGAACTAAGGATGCGCTCCGCCTACGAGCTTTTGCAGAAAGAAGAGCAGGTTAAGGGAGTAGCCTACGCCTTGGGATTCAAGCAGGTTTCCCATTTCAGCCGCGAGTTCAAGCGAGTCTATGGAGTTCAGCCCTCCCGCCTGTGCGGTTCAGCAAGGGAGTCTTCGAATCCGTTGATTCCATTGCCGACCAGACGTATGGAGCTGATTTTGATGGAACTCCTCAACCTGTATGGGGAATGGATGGATCTGGATAATGTACAATCCGTTCCCGTCATACCCATTCGCCGAGTCTTTCGATTTCTTGTTTCCCGCAAAAGTGGCATCGCCAAGGAATCCAGACCGGATGTCTGGAAAAGACTGGGGCATAAGGTGGATTGGGCGAACGACGATAACGATGCATTGCAGAGAGCGAGGAACCTGACCTACGACCTCATCTTTCTGGAGGCACGCGGCCACCAGCTCGAACCTGTAATGACAAATAGAAACACGAACTAGGAAGTTGGCGATTCTGGTAGCTCGCCGATCTGGATGGAACTGTCTTTAGCGCAGGCCGTACTGTCCGATGACGAAATCGATGTCTTTGTCGCCGCGGCCGCTGAGGTTGACGAGGATGGACTGGAGGGGGTTGGCCTTGGCCAGTTTGCAGGCGTGGGCGACGGCATGGGCGCTTTCGAGGGCGGGGATGATGCCTTCGCAGCGGCTCAGTTCAAAAAAGGAGTCGACCGCTTCATCATCGGAAATGTGTTCGTAATGGACGCGTTTCATGTCGTGGAGCATGGAATGCTCTGGGCCGACGCCGGGGTAGTCGAGTCCGCTGGCGACGGAGTAGACGGGGGAGGGTGAGCCGTCTTCTTCCTGCAAGAGGTAACACTTAAAGCCGTGAATGGTGCCGGGTTTGCCGAGGGTGAGGGTGGCGGCGTGTTCGCCATGGTTGAGGGAGCGGCCGGCGGGTTCGACGCCGAAGATTTTGCATTCTTCATCTTCGAGGAAGGCGGAGAACATGCCGATGGCGTTGCTGCCTCCGCCGACACAGGCGACGACATTGTCGGGCAGCTCACCGGTCATTTCCTGGAACTGTTCGCGGGCTTCAATCCCGACGATGCGCTGAAAATCGCGCACCATCATGGGGAAGGGGTGGGGGCCAACCACGGAGCCAATGCAGTAGATGGTGTTGATGGGGTCCTTGAGGTAGGACTGGAAAGCGGAGTCGACAGCTTCCTTGAGGGTTTTCAAGCCGTGGGAAACGGGCACGACCTCCGCCCCGAGGATTTTCATCCGGGTGACATTGGGGTGCTCCTTGGCGATGTCGACTTCGCCCATGTGGATCTCACATTCGAGTCCGAAGTAGGCGGCGGCGGTGGCGAGGGCGACCCCATGTTGACCAGCACCGGTTTCGGCAATGAGCCGTTTTTTGCCGAGGTGTTTGGCGAGAAGGGCTTCGCCCATGCAGTGGTTGAGCTTGTGGGCGCCGGAGTGGTTGAGGTCTTCGCGCTTGAGGTAGATCCGCCCTCCGTAGCGGGCACTGAGGTTGCGGCAGAAGTAGACCGGGGTGGGGCGGCCCTGGTAATGTTTGCGGATGCCACGCAGCTCCGTAATGAAGTCATGGGACTTGCTGATGGAGTGATAGGCCTCGGTGATTTTATCCATCTCCGACTGCAGTTCCGGGGGAATGAAACTGCCGCCGTATTCTTTGAAGAAGCCTTTGGTATCAGGGTATTTTTTGAAGTAGTTTTCCATCGTTTCAGGGGGTTGGGGAAAAGTCCATTCGGTCATGGATGGGAACGCGGTGGCGGTGCGGTGCCTGTTGCTGTGTTCATCACCAAACCTTTTTTGGTGAAAATCAAGAATAAGGAATGCTGATGTGAAAAAATGCGTGGTCGAGGGTGAATGGGCAGCGTGCTTTGCGTTATCCGGCGGATCGTCTATAGTCAGAGAATCGTGGCCTGAAAAAAGGGCTTACTGAAAACACCGGAAAACAGATCATGAATTGGGAATACACTATTTGGGAGAACACGCTTCTGGAATATCTGACCGTGCTGGGGATCGCTTTGCTTGTTACCATGGTGGCGATGACGGTGTCCTGGTTCTATCGCTGGCGGATGCAGCGGCTGGCGGAAAAGGGGCCGCTGCCGTTTTACCTGATCTGGCATGCGCTGCATTCGACCAAGTGGTGGTTGTTTTTTCCCCTTGGATTGATTCCGGCCACGGCGATGCTCGATGTGTCTGAAGGTCTGACGGTGTGGCTGCGGGCGATGTTTTTTACCTTCGCGATTTTCCAGATAATGCTCTGGGGCAATCGAGCCCTGATTGCCTGGGGGGACCGTTATGATACCGAGCAGATTCACCAGTTGGGGGCGCGCTTCACCACCTTGAAGATGTTTCTCTTTTTCGGGCGTCTCTTTCTTTTCGGGATGGGATTTCTGGTTATCATCGACTCCCTGCCTGGGGTGCAGATCACAGCGCTGGTGGCGAGTCTGGGCATTGGTGGAATTGCCATTGCTCTGGCCATTCAAAACATTCTCTCGGATATTTTCGCTTCCCTTACCATCACGCTCGACCGCCCCTTTGTGATCGGAGATTTTATCATTGTGGGAGAACTGCTCGGAGTGGTCGAGCACATCGGCTTGAAAACGACCCGCATTCGCAGTCTCTCGGGCGAGCAGCTGGTCTTTTCCAACAATGACCTGCTGAACAGCCGCATTCGCAATTTCAAAAGGATGTACGAACGGCGGGTGCCTTTCAATATCTCGATCACCTACGACACCCCGACGGAAAAGATCCGTAAGATTCCGGCTAAAATCAAAGAGATCATCGAATCGCTGCCGGACACCCGTTTTGATCGGGCACATTTTCGGGCGCATGCCGCCCATGCACTCGACTTTGAAATTGTCTACTATGTCGATGGCCCCGATTTCAACCGTTTCATGGATCGGCAACAGGCGATCAATCTCGGCATCCATGAATACTTTCAGGCGCAGGGCATCCGCTTTGCCTACCCCACTCAGACGCTTTATCTCAAGTCTGATGATCCCTCCGTTGAGAACGCCTTCAAGGCGATGGGAAGGATGAAGGAGGAAGGAGGAGGCCGGTAGTCGGTAGGCGGTGGTCAGTGTGACGGTAGTCGGTGGAAGGGTGGTTTTTCGTTCTTCGTTCCTCGTTCTTGGTTGAAAGCTAGGGGAAGATGGGAGTTGGGAGATGTAAAGCAGTTACATCTATACTTATCTTCCATCTTCGCGACCGCAAGGGAGCCCATCTTCCGTCTCCCGTCAGGCGAAGCCGCCCGTTTCCCGTCTGGCCATATACGGTGGGTATCGGTTATTTGTGAGTGGTTAACAGGAGGTGGGCAGAATCAAAGGTAGGGCGGTGCGTCCCTGCGCCGCCTCGCTGATCGGCTTCCAACGTTTAACTGACGCCCTTCTATTCACTCTCAATCGAAATCGGTATGCTATCGAACGAGGTCCAAAGGAGGCCGGTGGTTGGTGTGACGGTGGTCGGAGAGGGAGGGGGAAGGATGAGGCGTCAGGGGGCGAGGCGATCGATGTCCCAGTGGCCTGTTTTCTCTCCCGGCCGGTAGAGGAAACGATCGTGGAGGCGGTTGGGGCGGCCTTGCCAGAATTCCCAGAGAGATGGGCGGACCCGATAGCCTCCCCAAAAGGAAGGGAGTGGGACTTCGCCTTCGCGGAACTTGTCTTTCATTTCTTGCAGCTTGGCTTCGAGGAGGGAGCGGGAGGAGATGATGCTGCTTTGCCGGGAGGCCCAGGCTCCGAGTCGACTGGAGAAGGGGCGGGAGACAAAATAGGCCAGGGACTCAGCGGTTGAGATGCGCTCGGCCGTTCCGTTGATGCTCACTTGACGTTGCAAGGGCAACCAGCTGAAAAGCAGCGAGACCTTCGGGTTTTGCGCCATGTGTTCGGCTTTGCGGCTTTCAAAGTTGGTGAAAAAAACCAGCCCGTTCTTGTCGGCTTTTTTCAGCAATACGGTCCGGGTGAAGGCTTGTCCCTCCGCATCGACGGTGGCCAGGGTCATGGCGTTGGGTTCCAGAATGTCCACCTCCTGTGCCTGCCGCATCCAGTGTTCAAATTGAGCCATTGGGTCCGCCGCCAGCATTTCGCGGCTGAGTCCGTCCTTGGTGTATTCCTGTCGCAGTTGAGTCAGATCCACGCTGCTACTCTGTGCGTGGTGGGGCGGAGGTCAACTCAGGGAAAGACTCCCTCCATGCTCCTTTTCCTAAGGATGCACTCTATCGGCGGAGTGTTGGGCCAGTTCTTCCCAGAGCGCTTTTTCGCGGGGAGAAGGGTTTTCCGGAATCTGGATGGAGACTTCAACATAGAGGTCTCCGGCGGGGCCGCCTTTGGTTCCAGGCAGTCCGCGGCCCCGCACCCGGAACTGACGGCCTTGCGGGGTTCCCGGCGGAATGGTCAGCCGGATGCTGCGGTCAAAGGTAGGGACCTCCGCCTTGGTGCCGAGGACGGCATCCCAAGGGGGCAGATGCAGCTCATAGTAAAGGTCGCCGTCCTTAACCCGGTAATCGGGGTGGGGTGCCAGCCGGACATTGAGATAAAGGACCCCGTTGCTGTTTTTGCGGGGCACGCGCAGGCGCTGACCCTCGCGCACGCCGGGGGGAATCCGCACTTTGAAGGTGTGGCGGGTGCTTTGCCCGCTTCCAGGGTCCGTCTCTCTCAGGGTGACGGTTCGGGTCGATCCGCGGAAGGCTTCTTCCAGCGGAACCATAATGTCCGCTTCCACGGTGGGCGGACGCGGGTGTACCGTGCGGTGGTGGGGCCTGTCATGGCCGAAGGCGGAGCCGACATCGGGGCTGCTTTCAAAATGGCTGAACGGGCTGCCCCGACCAAAGAACTGTTCAAAGAAATCGCTGAAACCGGTGCCTCCGAAGTGGGCCTCAAAGCCGCCTCCCGGTCCGGCCTGGCTGCGAAAGCCACCGCCGAAGGCACCGGCCTGTTCCCAGTTGGCTCCGAGTTGGTCGTATTTGCGCCGTTTGTCCGGATCCTTGAGCACCGCATAGGCTTCGTTCACTTCTTTGATCTTTGCCTCGGCGGTGGCTTTCTCAGCAGCGGGTACTTTGTCCGGATGGTATTTCCGGGCCAACTTGCGATAGGCGCGTTTGATCTCATCGGCGGATGCGGAAGGAGACACGCCCAAGGTCGCATAATAATCTTTGAAGGAAACCGACATGTCAGGAATGGGAAATGGACACGGGAAAAGAGGAAACCCCGTGCGGGCGGATTCCTCCTATGCTGTCCCGATGGAACGAAAAGCCGACCCGGAGGTCGACTTTTCGGAAGTGAAAGGGCGCTTAATCGATCGCAATCGTGCGCGGTTTGGCTTCTTCAGCCACCGGCAGGTGAACGGTCAGGATGCCGTCGCGGTGCGTTGCGGTAATACCGCTTTCATTGACCGCCATGTTCAACTGCAAGCGAAGCCGATAGTCGGCATCCGGGATTTCCCGATGGACCGGGCGCCAGGCATCGTTCCAGTGTTTGCGGCGGTTGCCTTCGATCACGAGGGTATCCTTTTCGAGGGTGATGCTGGTGCCGTCTTTGGGCACGCCGGGAAGGAATACCCGGACGTCCGAGCCCTCACCGTTGCCACTGACCTCGTAGTAGGGCCGCAGGTATTCCTGGCGGCGGGCGGTGGCGGGTTGGTTTGCGGTCTTTTGCACTGTTGTGCTCATGTTCAAGTCCTCCTTAAAGTTGGTCGTTGAGGTGGGTTATTTTACGGTGATGGCCTTCGGCTTGCGTTCTTCCGCCTTGGGAAGGTCGATCGTCAGCAAACCATTCTCGTATCGGGCCGTTACCTTGTTGCCGTCGATGTCATCGCCGATAGTGACGGAGCGGCTGAAGCTCATCCGGCGGGTGTTTTCACCTTCACCCTCGGTGCGTTCTCCGCTGATGGTGAGGACGGCGTTTTCGAGGGTGACGTTGATCGCATCCTTGGGAACACCGGGGAGTTCTGCCACCACATGGTAGGCATCGTCACTGGCGAATGAATCGAGACGGAGACCTCCCCGATTCTCGCGCAAACGGTTTTCGAAGAGGCTGGCCGGATTAAACATCCGGTTCATCCAGAGGTCGAGATCCGTCAATGGATCGTTCCAGAAGTTGTCGTATTTGATCAGTCTCATGTCTTTTCTCTCCTTTCAAAATTTTGGGTTCTGTTTATTCTTATGCATAGGACTTGCCAGTTTTTTAAAGGGCTAAAAAATCGGGTCATGGTGGCGCTGTTGTTTTTATAAGTTATTATAAATAAATAATATATGAATAGTTGATTTGCAGCCTGAACGCTCCGGGCAGAGTGGGGAATCAAAAGCAATAAGAGACATTATGACACGCTCCAGGCCCACCTTGTTACAAGCTGACGCGGAGCGACTGGAGGTTTCCCGGCAGGCAGCAGCCCGCTCAGATTCGCTTCAGTTCTCCGGCCACTTGTCCTTCGGCCAGTCGGGAAACGGGGAACGGAGGTCGGTGTGGCGGTAGTCGGAGGACGGTGTGACGGCGCCCTTCGACGGGCTCAGGGCAGGGCGGTTGTCGGTGTGACGGGGGTGGTTATTTGTGAATGGTTAAAAGGGAGGTTGGCAGGATCAAAGGTAGGGCGGTGCGTCCCTGCGCCGCCTAGGATCGCCTTTGGGTGTCCCACGCTGATTGAGCGCATCCCCTTAGGCATTTTCTTTGCCGCAATAGCGTACATAGAGCGCAATAGAAGATGGCCACCTGTGGACCGAAGGACGGGAAACGGGCGGCTTCACCTGACGGGAGACGGAAGATAGGCTCCCTTGCGGTCGCGAAGATGGAAGATAAGTATAGATGTAACTGCTTTACATCTCCCAACTCCCATCTTCCCCTAGCTTTCAACCAAGAACGAGGAACGAAGAACGAAAAACCACCCTTCCACCGACTGCTGACCACCGACTACTCGCGCTTCGCGCCACCAACTACCCGCGCTTCGCACGTCCAAGCCGGGTTGACATGGGAGGGGATAAAACGAACATGGAAACAGAGGGATCGATGCATGCTGGACAAATCTGCATTTTTCTCTTGGGATGGCTGGCGAACGTATTCTTTCCTGATGTCGGATGGCACAGAACAGGAATGATCGTGGTGTTTTCTGAAACGAGATGAACAATCGCCGCCAGTTTTTGCAGAAGCTATTGGCCGCCGGAGCAGGTGTCTGTCTCGGTGGTGCTGCTCTGGCTGCAGCTCAAAACAATACCGCCGTTCACCGGGTAGTGCGCGGAGATACCCTCAGCGGAATTGCCCAGCGTTACGGTGTGACGGTTCGTGAACTCAAAGCAGTTAATCATCTCGACAGCGATTTGATCAGGGTGGGGCAGGAACTGATCATTCCCGGGAGGATTGCCGGGGATGTGCTCGCCCCGGTGATCGCGGCCAATCGCAGTATCCGTATCGATCGGAATCGCTGGCGTTATATAGTTGCCCACCACAGTGCAATTGAGCGGGGCAATGCCGCAATTTACGGTGCCAATCACGTCCGTCGGGGCATGCCCAACGGCTTGGCCTACCATTTCGTGATTGGAAACGGAATCGATTCGGGCGACGGAGAAATCGAAGTGGGTTCGCGCTGGACTGGTCAGCTGATTGGCGGGCACGTGCGCAACCGGGCTGTGAATGAGAACGGGATCGGAATCTGTCTGGTGGGGAACTTGGAAAACCGTGCGCCGACCCCGAGGCAGCGTGCCTCCATGATTGCGCTGATCGATTACCTCCGCTCCAACGTTGTGGCCAGTAATTGCGAGGTGACCGTTCATAAATGGGTGGATCGCAACCACACCCTCTGTCCGGGGAGACACTTCCCTTATGCCGATTTTCAGCGCAGGTATCGCTCGTGATGGCAGGAATCTCCTTTTGAGGGAAAAAGCGGGCTCATCGTCCGGGTTTGAGGCGAAAAGGCATAGTCTGTGGTGATTTCGTGTCTGTAGATGGAAGCATCCGGGCTGCTGGGGGCGATAAAAACTGGCGGAGACACTTTCCTTTTTGACCATTTGAAGAGATTCTTGGACATCTTACCTATGCTTCGCGGTTTACGTCATCGAAAACGGGCTCTGGAAATGCCCCATCGCTTTCCGAGTTTTGTTCGTGGGCTGCTGATGGCGGCGGTCTCGGCCATTGTTCTGCTGGTCATTCTTTGGTTTTGGCAAAACTGGGATCCGGATGCATTCATGCGCTGGCGTGAGCAAGCCGGGCCGGTCCCATTCTTTATCGCCCTTTCATTGCTCCCCGCGATTGGTTTTCCCACCACCCCCTTTTATGTGGTGGCGGGTGCCACCTTCTCGCCAATGGTCAATTTTATCGGGATTTCCGTCAGCTTGGCGGTCCATGTGGCGATGTGTTACTGGGTGGCCAACAGTTGGATGCGGAAGTTGCTGGAAAAGGCGCTAAGTCGAACCCGCTATAATATCCCGGTGCTGGAAAAAGGTAGTGCGTTGAGATTTGCCCTACTGGTAAAGATGGCTCCCGGCGTCCCGACCTTTGTCAAAAACTATGTCATCGGGATGTCGGGGATTTCGTTTCCGATGCATTTTCTGGTCTGTTTTGGCATCACCGGTCTGTATGCGGCGGCATTTGTCATTTTAGGAGATTCCCTGGTGGATCGCGACATGAGAACCGGTGCCATCGGGCTGGGTCTGCTCATTGCCGTGGTGGTGGCGCTGTATTTCCTGCGCAGGCATTTGAAAGGCGGGTCGGATAAGGATACCCCTCCGCCTTTCGGGGAAAAACCTGCTTCCTGATTCGCCCGGACAAAGTTTCATCATATAATCTGGATCATGACCCAAGCACCCCACCGCGAGCCTCCTGAGCATAAAGACAAAATTGTCTTTGGCCGCGCCCATTACCTCTTGCTGACCGGGACGGCCATTTTCCTGTTGGCAGCCCTCCTGTTGGTGGTCAGTCCGGCTGACCGCACAGCGCCCCCGGCAGCCCCAGGCACCACCGGAGGAGCGACCATGACACCCTCCGCGCGCCCCCAGCCGTGGGAGTATGATCCGGTTAATGACCGGCATTGGCACGAAGGTCACGGGCACTGGCATGCCGGTCCGCCCCCGCCGGAGGCAACCGGTGGTCCTACCCCGGAACCATGGGAATACGACTCTATTAATGATCGCCACTGGTATGCGGACCATGGGCATTGGCATGCCGGACCTCCTCCTCCGCCCGAAGAGCGCCACTGAGTCCGGACTGCGAATAATCCACCAGATAATAGGGAGTGCGGAATGAGGCAAAGCCTCAGGGATCGCTGTGCTTTGGTAACCGGATTGTTACGACTGTAAGGCTGATTTTCCGACCCGGATGACGCAGTCTATCGGCATGAGATCATTCCTGCCGATTCGATACATGCGTGCCTGCAGAATTGTTTTCAGTCAAGTTTGGGCCCGGATGGTTCTGTCGACCGTCATGGTGTTTGCTTTGTGCCAGGTGATGGAAGCTTCCGCATCCGATTTCCCGTTTGAGGTGGAATACCTCATTGAGGGAGGACCGGACTCGGTGATTTCGATATATGTGCCGCGGGCAGGTGCTCTACGTTTTCTGGGCCATGACCATACGATAGAGGTGCGGACTTTTTCAGGGATGCTTTCCATCCCCGGGGAAGGTCCTGAAGCAGGTTGGCTCCAGCTCAAGGTGGAAGCGGATGGCATTGTCGTGACCGATGGAGAAGCCTCTGAAAAACGCCGTGAAGAAGTTCGGGTCGAGGCTATAGGTCCCAAGGTTCTGGCAGTTGAGACGTACCCATTGGTTCAATACAAGTCGACTGCGATCGAAGTATTGGATGATGGTAACTGGCGTTTAGAAGGGGAGTTGGAGATTCGCGGAAATGCCCGTGAGGTTACTTTTGAGGCAAGGGTTCAATTCGATTCTTCCCAAACCTTGCAAGCGGAAGGGAAGTTGCTGCTCAAGCCCTCGGAATTCGGAATTAATCCTGTTTCGGCTCTGGCCGGAACCATCCGTACGGCGGATGAGATTGAACTCAGCTTCTCTGTGCTGGGGATACCAGTTGATGCGGAAAGGACTGTTCCATGAAACCACTACGATACTATCTCATCTGTAGTCTGATTGTGTTATTACAAAGTTTTACTCTTTCCGGACAAATGCGGGAAACGGAGGTGGTTGATTCCACCCGTCCAGAGGCGTGGGCCATGCGTTATTATGCGGCTGTTACCCTGATGCATGGCAATGGGATTCCCTCGCGTCAACTCGGTCCGGGGGAATACGCAATGGGGATGGAAGCCGCGAACATCCCGCATTTATCGGAACGTAAGCGGACGGTTGGATTTTATGGGACCAAGGAAGAAAATCTGAACAAGGCCCCCGTCTTGGTTCGACCTCTCTTTCACTACGGTCTGTTTGAGCGGACAACGGTGACGGCCAGTTATGTGCCTCCGGTGAAATTTTTTCCTAGATTGCGAACGCATCTGATCGGACTGTCCGTCAGGCACGATGTTTTCATGCAAGGGCCTTGGACAGGGCATATCCGGATGGTCGGGCAATGGTCGGAAGCCCGTGGGGATTTTACCGTGTCTGCTGATATCGCGGGAGATCCGGATCCTGCCCGTAATCCATTTGGTGCTGAGCAACCATCCAACGATACTTTCACCAGCTTAACCGGAACTCTGGAAGCAGGGATCGACTATCAACTGCCGACCAATCGCAACACTTCGGTCTTCATGCATGCGGCCTACACCAGGGCTAAGCATCGATTTCAGGTCGATGCCCATCTTGCGGATGGGTTCCACGACCAGGCACGACTTTCGTCCAGCGGCGGCATCTGGTCATTCAGTGGCGGCGCACGGACGGATCTAACTGAGAGAACAGAGCTATCCCTAATGGTCGTTTACGTGCCACTCGAAGTGCGCAGACGCCCACAACTCCCCCAGGAGAATAATCCGCTGATCCACGCACGATTGGCGGTAAACGTGCGCCTCTGACCGGGCTATGCCGAGGCCCGGCGGAGGCGCATTCGTCACTTTCAAGCAAAGACAGGATGGTGGGCTTCATTCTCCAGCGTCCCGAACCCTAAACCCAATCAACTATGAAAATACGCAATCACTCTGCGAAAGCCTTAGTGCTCATGGGCGTGATGATGGCCGGAGCACTGCTTTCCACTCAAAGTCGGGCTGCCTTTCACCTGTGGGAAATCAGTCAGGTGTTTTCCAATGCAGACGGCTCTGTGCAGTATATTGAACTGTTTAATAACGCCAATTTCGAACAGTTCCTCAGCGGTCAACAAGTGATCGTGAGCCGAGACGGGGGGCAGGATCAGCAAAGCTTCACCTTCCCCAGTAATCTTCCCAGTAGCTCGACGGCTGGTCGAAATGTGCTGCTGGCCACCGGAACCATCGCAGGGGTGGAGCCCGACTATATCATCCCAGAGAATTTCATTCACATTGATTTTCAGTCCAATGCGATGGTTTCCTTACCCTTCTCGGATTTGGGAACTGCAGATATCACCTACAGTGAGATTCCGACCGATGGATGGAGATCACTGAATGTATCCGGCACCATCCGGGCTCCGGCTACGGTGACCAATTTTGCCGGGGACACTGGAGCCCTGCAGGAACCTGACCCTTCGCCCACCCCGACCCCGACACCAACTCCCGATCCGACGCCCGATCCGACGCCCACTCCGACACCTGAGCCGGAGCTGGCTTATGGTTTTGCGGTCGAAGCTGATTTGATCGAGGCCCCGTTTTTTCTGGGCTTATTATATGTCGGCGATGTACCGTGGGTTTTCAACCATGAGACGCAGGCGTGGTGGTATATCCCTGGTCCGGAGAACGATCTGACAGCGGTGTTCGGTGCCTGGGCCTGGGTCATGGGAGTGGACGAGTCACACTTTGTGCAAGAGCTGCCGAACTGGGTGTTCAGTACTGCTACATCCAATTGGTGGTATCTCCACAATCCCGATACTGATCTCACCGGAGAAGGAGGTTGGGCATTTCTTGTGAACATGGGTAGTGCTGAATGACCGCAGCCCAATTTTCTTCTCATCTCCAGATAATCGTCGCTAAATTAAGCGTCGAACTCTCATGCGGATTCTTGTCATCGAAGATCAGGCGGATCTGGTCCGTCACCTGCGTCGGGCGCTGGAGCGCGCCGATCACGATGTTGTCATAGCCGGAGATGGCCCTGCCGGTGTCAGTGCCATCCATGAGAGCAGGTATGACTTGGTGATTCTGGATCTGAATCTGCCTGGATTCGATGGCATGGAGGTTATCCGTCGCATGAGCCCGGTTGACGCCCGGCCACGCGTGTTAATGCTCACCTCACGCAGTGAAGTGGGAGACCGTGTGGCCGGCCTGCGGGCGGGAGCGGACGATTATTTGACCAAGCCCTTTGCCATGGAGGAGCTGGTTGCCCGGGTAGAGGCATTGGGGCGAAGGGTTTTACCGGGCGTCGACGACAACGTGCTCGAAGTGGGCGGCATGGTGATGGATGTCTTGCGGCGCCGTCTCCTCTGGAGAGGCGAGAGCATCGAGCTGTCACCACGTGAGTTTGAGTTGCTTCAGATTCTGATGCGAGAGCCCGGACGGGTCTTTTCCCGTGGTGAGTTGATCGAGCGGGTTTGGGCCCGGGCGCATGCATATGAATCGAAAACAGTGGAAATTTTCATTGTCCGCTTGCGCCGCAAACTGGACCGTCCGGGGCAGGATTCGGTGATTCAAACCGTACGTGGAGTGGGGTACATGCTGGACCCGGAATTGGTGTGAAGAACGAGGCGGCGCCCGTTCTGTTTAAAATCGCAAGGTGAGCCGACCGGCCAGAGATAGACGGGGATCCCCATGACCGGGAACACCCCAACGTTGGCCCACTTCAATCTGTAGCTGGGTATGGGCATTGAATCGCCAGGTGGTGGCCAGATCGAGGCGGGAAAGCTCCCATCCCCACTTGCTGTCGCTGCTGTCATAGGCGTTTTCCGCAGAGGAGAAAAACTGTTGGTTCCAGCGGAGGGCAAGCGACAGGCGGGGAGTGACCTTGCGCCGGATCTCGATAAAATAAGCATCGCTTCTCCAGCGATCCATATTGGGGCCCTTGAAGAGGGAAGTCATAGCCTCCATCCAGATTTCCCAGTGGCGGTGGGCATAGCTGGCATCCAGAATCCAGAGGGTCTGGGTGAAGTCATCCCTGCTGTAGCCGGGTGGAGGCTGGTAGAGATCGGATTGGCTGAGAAAGGTTCCATGGCTGGCGGCAAGCCCAAAGGTCCACCGAAGGTCGGGGCGCCAGGCAAGGCGGCCGCCGAAGGTTGGAGTGGAAAACCCGGCATCCCACCAGGCCCAATAGGAAGGGCGGGAAAAGGGAGCAGCGTTTTTGAGTTCGACTGCCCACTCAAAGCGGCCCCTCCAATGTCCTGTGGCGGCGATTCCAGTGGTGTAGGCCGGTCCCCAGATGACAGGATTGGCTGAAGGGGCTTCGTATGTGGGGTAGGAGGCGCTCAGATGATAGCGGGTCGGGCCTTCCCGGTCGCTCAGCCAGGTTCTGTTTTCATAGAAGAGAGGTGCGGTGATGAAGGGATTTTGCCAGGAGAGATGTCGTTTGACCCACTGCCCGGCCACCATGGCGAATTGCCCGATCTGGAGGTTGAACCGTCCATCGTCCCAGGGAGTGTACCGGAGCGCGAACTCGTCCAGACGTGCTTGAACCGTTCGGTCAGTGGGATCGAAACCGCGATCCAGACGGGCTTGGATAAATCCATAGACTTGCGAACCGGCGTATGCGTCCAGGAAGAGGGTGGCACGCGGCTGGAGGATGTGGTCGCGACGGGTGCGGATGAGGCCGGGGGTGGGGGAATCAAAGGCATAGGCTTCGAGATCCAGGGTTCCGCTGATGCGTGCTTTCCAAAAATGGTCAGCACTGGAAAAGGTCAATTTTTCTCCCAATGCGTCCAGAGTGGCATCCCAGGTTTCGCTCCCGTGGATCAAGGGAGCGAGCAGAAGTCCGGCCAATGGCCACAGGCGGATAAGCATCATCGATGGGTGCGATGGGTTGAATGAGGAGGAACGGTCTGCATGGCGGAAGGAAAGCCCGGCAGGATCAACTCGAACTCAGTCCAGTCCGGGCGCGAATCGTGGAGATGCAGTTCGCCTCCGTGCAAGCGGGCCAGTTCCCGGGCAAGATTGAGGCCGAGGCCGTATCCGGGGATGTTCTCCCCGCTGGCACCGCGGTGGAATCGTTCAAAGATATGCATTTTGGCTGACTCCGAAATGTGTTTGCCAGTGTTCCCGACCAGACAGTGAACCATGTTTTCATGCGTCTGGGCGCTCACGCGGATGCTTCCATTTTGGCGGTTATACTTGCGGGCATTTTCCAGCAGGCTCTGGAGAATCATCGACGTGTAGCGTTTCTCTCCCCGGACATGGATGCTTTTGTCGACGGAGACATGGATGTTGATGTTATGGTTGTCGGGCAGAACGCTGAAATCGTCCAATAGCCCTTCGATAAGTGGGAGCAATGGCACGGGTTTTAATTCCACCTGAAGCTGCCCTGCGTCCAGGCGTGACAGGAGGAGCAAGTCTTCGATGACACTGGTCAGCCTCCCGGTTTGGCGGATGAGGGCTTGAACCTCTGAGCGCAGGTTTTCAGGGAGCGCAGAATCCATGAGCATCTCTTCAAGACCCGCCCGCATAACGGCGACGGGAGTCTTCAACTGGTGAGAAGCGTCTGCCGAAAAGTGGGCAGCCCGTTCCAAATCGCGACTGGTGCGGTCGAGTGCGGCCTCGGCCAGAACACGCTGGGAGTGTTCTGCCTCTCGGGCTTCGGCCAGTGCCTCCACCGGGCGGGTAAACCTTTGGGCCACCCAGTGGCTGATCGCTAGACCAATCAGGATCAGAACGCTGCCGGAAAGCAGGATACGGTTGCGAATCCGCTCGCGCACCATATGAATCTCCGCCAGCGAGGCCACCGCGATTTCATAGGCTGGAGGGTAGGGAGACTGGGGGTTGATGATTTGAGCGATCACTCGTTGGGGGATCCCATTGAGGATAAATGGCTCTGATTCCTCCGGTGAGATGATATGGCTGATGAGGCGTTCCTTCTCTTGCGGGCTCAGCCGCTCCATGGCCAGTTCTTCTCCCGACCATATTCCCACTTGCAAGGTATCCCCCGATAATGCGCTCAAGGTGGGTTCAAAGGGAAACCCCACAATAAGGGCTGCAATAGGCTCAAAGGATTCGTTGGAAATGATGGGAACAGTGATGACTTCGAGCAGTTCCCGGTCACCTCCGGCCTCCTTTTCTTCGAAAAAATATCCGAAGACTGCAACGGGAGGGATTTCAGCCAGGGGTAGACTGGAGGCGAGTTGATTGCTGATTTGACCTGGCCAGTCGGCATTTTCCGGGGTGATGATGGCTCCTTCAAGATCCAGAAAGCGGTAAAATCGGGCACGTAGATGGGGAAGTTCACCCTCTTGATTGAGTGCACTCCACTCTCTGGTGATCTGTCTCAGCTCGTTGTGGGCACTGGGATAGAGCAGGTCGAGCGCATTGTCTTCCAGCGCCGCGTGAATGCGTGGTTGCCGGGATAAGTTATGGCAAATTTCGGTCAACACGGACTGACGTGTCTGCCGGGCGATTGCTGCGGTTTCGATCTGTCGATCAATGGAAGCCTGCAACTCTCTTTCCGCTTCTGAAGGCAGGTAGCGATGGGCAAAACCAGCCCCCAGTCCGGTCAGGCCACCGATAACGATGGTGGTCGCAATGAACAAGCGGATGCGATATCCGCTCTCCGGCTGGGTGACTGTGCCGCCCGCATCTGTCATGGGAATCTGACAAAAACCGGTTCGCCTTCAGCGATGGTGATTTCTCGTTCCAAAGTGGTGCGACTGTCGACCCATGCCTTCAAGGTGTAGGTCCCCGGCGGTACCCCCTCCAGTCGGAAACGTCCATCGGTATCGGTTTCAGTAAAATATCCGTTTGGTATAACGAGGATGATCGCCCGCATATGCTCGTGAATGTCACAGCGTAAGGTTACCATGCCGGGATGATTAAAGACATGGGAGGGAATCGGCCTTTCGTCGGGGAGGTAGCGACCCAGATCGAAACGGGCAGGCGGAGAATATGAGAATACATTGTGATACTCTAGATCCTTGTTGGGGAAAAATATCCGGGTCCCTACGGGGACCGCCAGCAGGGCTGGATCAAAGGTAAAATCCTTCTGGATGATTTCGACATCCGGTAGGGATTCAGGGAGCGGAAGCGTTCCCTCCAGCCAGACCACACCGATGGGTGGGATGGTGGAAAGTACCCCGCCCCTGGAGATGATTTCATACCGGCGGGCCATCACTGCGGGTGGGGGTGATCCGGGCAGAGGAATCTCTCCTTCAATTACGGTGGTGGCCTTTCCCGCAGCAGATGCACTACCGGAAGTCGGCGAAATGAAAAAGATCAATGGCAACAGAAGGATCCACCAGTAAAGGCGAACTGCGGGTGGAGACTGGGGTCGGGTATCCATGTCGCAAAGAGGATTTTTGGGAGAGTGAAAGAGACGGCGCTTTTTAATGTGTCCATTTTTCGAGGGATCGCAATGTTTCCCTTGGTAACAGGGTTGAAACCTTGAACTGCGTCCTCACCTTCAGGGAACAGCCCCCGCCGGGGATTTCTCTGCCCGCTTCGCAGACCACTGACCTGCCCGGAGCCTGCCGAAGAGACACCGGACGATTCCCGCCATGCTGAGGATACCCGCCACGGGCGTGGGCTGTTTTTTCCCCTTGCCCATCGCGGGACGGCTGGCAACCTCAAACCTTTTTCTGACTGCAAAGGTATCATGAAACGCACGCACACCTGTAACGTTCTGACGGCCAAGGCCGTGGGCGAGTCGGTCACCCTCGTGGGGTGGATTGATTCCCTGCGCGACCATGGTGGAATCATCTTCGTCGATCTGCGTGATCGCGAGGGCTACACCCAGATCGTCCTTGACCCCAATCAGTCTGCTTACGGGAGCTTGCTGCCGCGTTTGCGTCCAGAGTCGGTTATCGAAGTCTCCGGCGAGGTAGTGGCCCGGGCTCCCAGTGAGGTGAACACCAAATTGGCCACCGGAGAAATCGAAGTCGCGGCCAAGAGCCTGGTCATCCATAATATTTCCGAGACGCCTCCGTTTCCCCTCGATGACGAAAAAGCGTCCAGGGTGAATGAAGACCTGCGGCTGGAATACCGTTTTCTCGATCTGCGCCGCCCTTCGATGTACCGCAACCTTCTGCTGCGGAGCAAGGCGGCCAAGGCGACCCGCGATTATCTGGACGAGCAGGCTTTTCTGGAGATTGAAACCCCTTATCTGTTCAAGAGCACCCCGGAGGGAGCCCGTGAGTTTCTCGTGCCCAGCCGACTCAATCCCGGCAAGTTCTATGCATTGGCGCAAAGCCCGCAGCAGTACAAGCAGATGCTGATGGTGGCCGGGGTCGAGCGCTACTATCAGTTGGCCCGCTGTTTCCGTGACGAGGATCTGCGGGCGGACCGCCAGCCGGAGTTCACTCAGATCGATCTCGAGATGTCGTTCATCGACCGCGAGGACATGTATGCGCTGATTGAAGGTCTGATGGCCCGCATCTGGAAAGATGTGCTGGGAGTGGACCTGCCGACGCCTTTCCCCCGGATGAGCTACAACGATGCGATGAATCGTTACGGGGTGGACAAGCCGGATACCCGCTTCGATCTGGAGCTGGTTGACTTGGGTGAGGTTTTCAAAGACTCCGCTTTCAAGGTGTTTGCCGGAGTCATCGCAAGCGGTGGAGTGGTCAAGGCCTTCAATGCCAAGGGTCTTTCCGATGCCACCCAAGGCGAGATGCGGGAACTGGAAAACACCGCGAAGTCGCTCGGAGCCAAGGGACTGGCCTTTATCCGGGTTTCTCCGGAAGGGGAGTGGAAATCGCCTATTCTCAAGTTCTTCTCGGAAGAAGAGAAAGCGGCCTTGACCGAAAAACTCAAGATCGAGCCCGGAGATTTAGTGTTCTTTGCGGCGGCGGAATGGGAGCAGGCCTGCGCCATTCTCGGCCGCATCCGCCTTGACAGTGCCAAGCTGCTGAAGGCGCGGGGGCGGCTGGAGATCCCCGAGGATCAATACAATTTCCTCTGGGTGATTGAGTTTCCCCTCATGCTCCATGATGAGGAGGCAGGGCGCTATGTGGCCGCGCACCACCCATTTACCGCCCCAGTCCCGGAAGACCTCGAGCTGCTCGACAGCGATCCCAAGGCAGTGCGGGGCCAGCACTATGACTGCGTCCTCAATGGATGGGAGATCGCCGGTGGATCTATCCGGATTCATCAACCGGATCTTCAGAAGAAGGTCTTTGAGGATTTTCTGCAGATACCCGCCGAGGTGGTGGAAGAGCGCTTTGGGTATATGTTGAATGCCTTCAAATTCGGCGCTCCTCCCCACGGAGGGATTGCCGTTGGCTTTGATCGACTGGTTTCACTGATTGCCAACCGCCCCTATATCCGTGACCTCATTGCCTTCCCCAAGACCCAAAAAGGGCAGGATTTGATGGCGGATGCCCCCTCGGGAGCGACCTCAAAGCAGTTGCGGGATTTGTACATCGAATCGGTCAATCTGGACTGATTATTCCCGTAGAACAGGCTGATTCTTTCCAGGCGGATCTCTCATCTCGGGGGGGTCCGCTTTTTTGTACTCCCCCGCGCTGTCTGCATAAATTTGCACAGCGTACGCTCGGAGACGGGCGAAGAAACAGCTTCATTGAGGGATCACTGTAGTCGCTTTCCGGTGAAGGATTGGAGCGGGTTTTGGGGATAATATCCCCCCATTTGCTACTTTGGCACGGCCGTTGCTAAGAGGAGAACACGTATTTTCACGGTCTCAACTAACACAACGATAACCACGCAGAGTATGAATAATAAAACCTCGCTCCGGTCGTTCCGGCTGATGCTTATGGCATTTCTGGGGCTTCTTTTCCTCCCTTCCGTTTCCATTGCGCAAAATGCCGCCCTGCTCCCCGCTCTGGAAGCGGTGGCTGCCGAGCAGGCGGCAATTGAAGCAGGCGAAATAGATGAAGATGAAGCCTTGGCAGGTGCTTACCTTGAACTGCTTGAGGCGCAGGGCGAATATGCCTATGCCTTTGATTTCTTCACGGTCAGTATGCTCTGGACTGTGATTGCCGCAGCTTTGGTCTTAATCATGCACCTCGGATTCGCCTCTCTGGAAGCGGGTCTGACGCAGTCCAAAAACACGGTAAATATTCTCTTTAAGAATGTTTTCATTATTGCCATCGGTATCGTCTCCTACGCGCTGATCGGCTTTAATACCCATTATCCGGAAGGATCCTGGATCATAGATGGCTGGCTCTCTCTGGGAGGACCGATTGGCGACCTCAATGCGGATGGTGGAGACACCTTCGGCTATGGAGGCGTCGATCTGGCCATGACCGGATTCGGTGACTTCATCTTTCAGGCAATGTTTGCGGCGACTGCTGCGACGATCGTCTCCGGTGCCGTGGCTGAACGGATCAAACTCGGCTCCTTCATGGTGTTTACCGTTTTGCTGGTTGGTCTGGCTTACCCCATCGTCGGTGCCTGGCACTGGGGTGAAGGTTGGATGAGCAACCTTAATGGCGGCAACGGTTTCTACGATTTCGCGGGCTCGGCCGTAGTGCACGGCTTCGGCGGATTTGCTGCTCTTGCCTGTGTGATCGTTCTCGGACCACGCCGCGGCAAGTATCTGGCCGGTGGCAAAATCAAACCAATCCTCGGGCACAGCATGCCTTTGGCCACCATCGGAGTTTTCCTCCTCTTCTTCGGCTGGTTTGGATTCAACGGTGGTTCCGTGCTATCGGCCAATCCCGGTCCGCTCGGGCTGGTCTTCACCACGACTGCCCTGGCCGCTTCGGCCGGTGCCCTCTCCTCCATCGCCACATCTTGGGTGGTGTTGAAGAAGCCGGATCTCTCCATGTCCCTTAACGGTATCCTCGCTGGCCTGGTCGGGATTACGGCCAATGCGGACATTGTCTCGGCATCCGGAGCCATCATCATCGGCCTGGTCGCCGGTGTCATCGTGGTTTTCTCCATCCTCTTCTTTGACAAGATCAAGATTGACGACCCGGTCGGGGCAATCTCCGTACACGGAATTTGCGGGGTCTGGGGTATTCTTGCCGCCGCCCTCTTCGAAGTGGTTCCGGAAGGTGGCGAAAAGAGCGTTTTCTTCTTTGGCCAGCTTACGGGTGTGATCGTCGTCGGCGTTGCCGCCTTCAGCTTCTCTTACATCGTCTTCACCATCATTAAGTTGACAATGGGCGTCCGGGTCAGTGAAGAAGAAGAAATGGCAGGCCTCGACATCTCTGAACACGGTCAGGAAGCCTATCCTGACTTCCAAACCGGCACCAAGGGCTAATCGGTTCTTGCTAAGGTAACGACAAATCAATACAAGGAAACATAACCTTATGAAACTCGTTAAAGCGATTATTAAGCCCTTTAAGCTGGAAGAAGTGAAAGAAGCACTCTCTGAAATCGGCGTCGAAGGGATGACGGTAACTGAGGTCAAGGGATTTGGCCGCCAAAAAGGACACACGGAAATTTACCGTGGGTCTGAATACACGGTCGACTTCCTGCCCAAGGTGATGCTCGATATCGCAGTCTCGGACGACATTGTTGCCAAGGCTGTGGATGCGATCAAGAACGCCGCCAAAACCGGTAAAATCGGTGACGGCAAGATCTTCGTTCTCACGATCGAGGAAGCTATCCGTATCCGTACCGACGAAACCGGAGACGGTGCCATCTAAGCGCTTCACACAGCTTGTTCTATTTCAGCCTCCCGGATTTCGATCCGGGAGGTTTTTTTTATGTTAGGTGAAAGAGAGTAGAAGATGTAGGAATTTTCCCCTAAAGATAAGGTTATGGGAGCCGATCTACTGGATGAAAACGATAAGCTAACTCTGCTTCATCCATGATCCAATTCCTCCGCAAAGCGAAAGGGACCGCAAAATTTGTCGGTCCCACCTTGATAATGACTGCAATTGCCGTGGCCCTCGGTGTGTTTGGGCTTTCGGGCATTCGGGATAGCAATGACGGATTGGGGCGCGTCTATCGGGATCGTGTCATTCCCCTGCAGCAGTTGAAACTCATTTCAGATGACTATGCGGTGCATGTCATCGATGCCGTCAATAAGGCGGACGCAGGGATGTACAGTGGCGAGGAAGCCATCACCGGACTGCGCCGGGCACGAGCCCGCATCGCCGAGAATTGGAATGCCTATCTGGCCACACAGTTAAATGAACAGGAGCAACAAATGATTGCTCGACTGGAACCCCGGTTTGACGCGGCCAATGCGGCCTTGGACCGGTTGCAGGAGCACCTGGGCAATCACCGGGGTTCAGTCAGAAATCAGTTGGAAGCTTTCAATGGCCCGCTTTACGAGGTGATAGATCCTCTGACCGAGGGCATTGGGCAGTTGGCAGAGTTGCAACTGAGCATCGCTGGTGAAGAATATGCACTGGCCAACCAACGCTTTCAGACTGCCCGTTTCTGGACGTTTCTCCTGCTTGGTGCCGGTGGGTTGATCGGCTTGAGCCTCAGCCTCATCCTGGCCCTGAACACCGCAGGTTTGCTGAACAAAATTCAAGCCTTGGCCAATCGCCTGATGTCTGCTTCGGAAGAAACGACGTCGGCTGCCGGGCAAGTAGCATCCGCCAGTCAATCGGTCGCATCCGGAGCCAGTGAACAGGCGGCCTCGCTGGAAGAGACCAGTGCTTCGATTGAGGAATTTGGCAGTATGACCCGACAGAATGCCGAAAGCTCGGGCAAAGCCCGTGAGCTGGCTTCAGAAGTGCGCGAATCGGCAGACCATGGAGCGGATGAAATGGAATCGATGCGGCAGGCGATGGGACGGATTCAGGTGTCCAGCAAGGAGGTCGCCAACATCATCAAGACGATTGATGAAATCGCTTTTCAGACGAACATCCTTGCCTTGAACGCAGCGGTAGAGGCTGCCCGCGCAGGAGAGCATGGTTTGGGTTTTGCGGTGGTGGCGGAAGAAGTACGCAGTTTGGCACAGCGCAGTGCGGAAGCAGCCAAAGAAACCGCCGGAAAAATCGAGCAGTCTCTGCAGAACACCGAAAATGGAGTGGCCATGAGTGATAAGGTGGGCCATCGTTTTCAGGAGATCATCGGGAAAATCCGCGAATTGACCGTCCGAGTAGACGAAGTTGCGTCAGCTTCTCAGGAACAATCTGAAGGGATTGCGCAGGTCGGAATCGCCATCGGGCAGATGGATACAGTGACCCAAAGCAATGCCGCCAATGCGGAGGAGAGCGCCAGTGCGGCTGAGCAGCTCAACGCTCAGGCTTTGTCGGTACGCGAATCTGTTTTAGAGCTGCTGGAAATCGTCGAAGGTGCTCAGGAAGCGAAAATAAGTCATGCCGTCCAAAAGTCTGGCACGCGGAAACAGCAGTCTGCTCTTTCTGTGAAGGAAAACGTGTTGGAGGTGCGCAACCATGTCCGCTCTGCGGGAGTAAACTGGGACAACGGACGGCAAAAGAAGGAACCGATACTGCTCGGCCGGGATTGAAGGGATCTGATTTAGGTCAACAACCTGCACTAGAGCGAACAGCCTTCTTCACGGGCAGGCCCCTCATGGTTGGGGCGTGCCACGATTCCGGGGTAGGGCTCCAGCGCGAATGCCTGCGCCGCACGCCCGTCTTTGAGCAGGAACTGATCACAAATGGCAAAGAGCTCTGAACTGTTGCGCGACCGACGCATCACTTTGAGAAAGGCCCCTTCGGAATCCACCGATTGACCGATAAAGTTGAGGAACTTTTTTAAAAACTGAGTGTGGTGGTTATCCTCGAAGCCGGGCTTATCGGTCGCCTGCCAAAGCCTTTCGATATATTCGCGGACATCGCCAAGTGTCGGTTGAAAGACGGGTTCACCGGCGAGGTGCTGGCGAGTCTGGAGGAAGATCCAGGGGTTACGAATGGCCGCCCGTCCCACCATCAAGCCATCGGCTTGTGTTTGCCGGTGTACGGAGGCTGCCACTGCGGGAGAACTGATGTTTCCGTTGGCAAACAGCGGGCAGCGCAGTACCTCCTTGGCCAGCGCAATCTGGTCATAATGCACTTCTCCCCGGTACATTTCTTTCACGGTTCGCCCGTGAATACTGACAAAGTCCACCTCATGCTGGTTGAGAATATCGAGGATCCGCAGGTAGTGTTCACTCGAATCAAATCCGATGCGCATCTTCACGGAAAAGGAGCCCTGGATTGCCTCACGCAGTGAACCAATCAGCCGGTCGATTTTTTCCGGATCGCGCAGCAGTCCACCGCCGACATTCTTTCGATAGACCTTGGGTGCCGGACAGCCCATGTTGAGATCGACACCGGCGATCGGATGGTGTGTTTCCAGTTCCCGTGCAGTACGTACCATGTGTTCGATGTTCTCCCCGATGAGCTGGGCAAAAACCGGACGGCCCGTGTCGTTTTCGGTGATCGACTGCAGAATGTGCTTTTCCAGAACGGAATGGGGCAAAACGCGGAAATACTCGGTGAAATAGAAGTCGGGGGCACCATAGTGAGCGACCACCCGCATGAAAGGGAGGGTGGTAACGTCCTGCATCGGAGCAAGAGCAGTGGGAGGCTGCTCCGGGCAAAACTGGGTGGCACGCAGTTGTTCGTTCATTAAGGGGGGCAAGAGAACATGCCCGCCCCGGCTTGGCAATGCCGGGCCGTATTTTTCAGAGCTGTGAGCAAAGCGTTCGATCAGGCACTTCGCAACGCACCGGATTTCAGCCGCTGAAGAAAATCGGCGTAGGTAGCCCGCAACCCGGAGTCGAGATCGATGGAGGGTTTCCAGCCGGTGGACTGCAGGCGGCTGGTGTCGGTCAGTTTGCGGGGCGTGCCATCGGGCTTGCTCAAATCATGCTCGATGCTCCCTTGGAATCCGACTACTGCCGCCACTTTTTCAGCCAACTCACGAATGGGCAGATCCACTCCGGTGCCGACATTGACCAGATCGGGGGGATCCTCCAGTTGCAGCAGGTGGAGGAGGGCAGCGGCCAGATCGTCCACATGGAGAAACTCGCGGCGGGGTTTTCCTGTCCCCCAAATGGTTACGCTGGCATCCTCCGCTTCTTTCGCTTCATGAAAACGGCGGATCAATGCCGGGAGGACGTGTGAGTTGTCGGGATGATAATTGTCCCCCGGCCCATAGAGGTTGGTGGGCATGGCAGAGTGAAAGAGGACACCGTATTGGCGACGGTAATACTCGCACATTTTCAGCCCGGCAATCTTGGCGATCGCATAGGCCTCGTTGGTAGCCTCCAGAGGGCCGGTCAACAGCGCATCCTCCGGGATCGGTTGCGGTGCCTCCCGGGGATAAATGCAGGTGCTGCCGAGAAAGAGCAGGCGCTTCACGCCATGCTCAAAGGCGCCACGAATGAGATTTACCTCCAAGGCCAGATTTTCCATCAGGAAGTCGGCCGGGTAGGTGTTATTGGCATGGATCCCGCCGACTTTGGCGGCGGCGACCACTACGACTTCTGGTTTGCTCTGCTCATAAAAGGCATCGACCGCAGCTCCCTGCGTCAGGTCCAGTTCGGAACGGTCGCGGGTAATGACATGGTCAAAGCCCTCACGGCTGAGGGTGCGGAGCACGGCGGAGCCTACCATGCCGCGGTGGCCGGCGACAAAGATGGATGCTTGTTTCGAGAGCATGGATCGATTCCTCAATACCCGCGTTGCTTCGCCTTTTCGAAATCCGCCTCAACCATGATCCGGCAGAGTTCGGCGCACTTGGTTCTGGGTTCCCAGCCGAGTTCCCGCTTGGCCTTGGAATAATCGCCGATCAGCAAGTCCACCTCGGCCGGACGGAAGTACTGCGGGCTGACTTCGACCAGAACCTTTCCGGTTTTCGTATCAATCCCGCGTTCCTCGACGCCGTCACCTTCGAATGCGAGTTCAATATCGAGGTGCTGAAAGGCCCAACGGGTAAAGGCACGTACCGAATGCTTCTCGTTCGTGGCCAGCACATAGTCGTCTGCCCTGTCTTGCTGGAGGATGCGCCACATGCCCTCGGTGTATTCCGGGGCATATCCCCAGTCGCGCTCGGCATCCAGGTTGCCGAGGAGCAACTTGTCCTGCAGGCCCAATTTAATGCGGGCGGCAGCGCGGGTAATCTTACGGGTGACAAAGGTCTCACCACGACGGGGAGATTCATGGTTGAAGAGGATCCCGTTGCTGGCGTAAATCCCGTAGGACTCACGATAGTTGACGATGATCCAGAAGCCGTAGAGTTTGGCCACTCCGTATGGAGAACGCGGGTAAAAAGGGGTCTTCTCCGTTTGCGGAATCTCCTGCACCTTTCCATACAGCTCGCTGGTCGATGCCTGATAAAAACGCACCTTGTCCTTCAAGCCCACTTCCTTGATCGCATCGAGAAAACGCAGCGTTCCGATGGCGTCCACTTCCGCCGTATATTCCGGCACTTCAAAGGATACCTTTACGTGGCTCTGTGCGCCGAGATTGTAGATTTCATCGGGTTGAGTCCGCTCCAGCATCCGATTGAGATTACTGGAGTCGGTCAGGTCACCGTGGTGGAGAAAAAAGCGCCTCCCGAGCAGCTCCGGGTTGTTGTAGAGGTGGTCAATACGACCGGTGTTGAAACTGCTGGAACGACGAATCATGCCATGCACGATGTAGTCTTTTTCCAGCAGTTGTTCTGCAAGATAGGATCCATCCTGTCCGGTGATGCCGGTTATGAGGGCGACTTTGGCCATGTGTGATATGTTTGAGATAGAGAGAACGGTAGAATCTGGCGTATCACCATGGCATGAGCGCATGAGGGATCAATGCCAATGTTCCATTCACCCTCTCCGTTTGCCCCATCTTGGCCCAAGCACAGACAGGAATGTCTGTGTCACATCCAAGCTGTGCTGCGAACGTGACACAGGCATTCCTGCGCCCCATTCCCTCATGGGGAGGTGTGAAGGGGAGATGGATCAAATCAGGTCCTGCAGGTCGAGAAGGCCTAGCGGATATCCGGCGGCATCGACAACCGGTAATGAGTTGATCCGTGAGCGCCGGATGATGTCCATTGCCTCTCCCACCATGCTGCCTTGTTCGATCCGCTTGCCTGGGCGATGGCACCGTTCTCCGACGGCGGTTTTGGGATCGATCCCTGCCAGGGCGTCCCGTCGGAAATCACCATCGCTGTAAACGCCGACCAAATGCCCTTCCGCATCCGCCACAAGGCAGAGCCCACAACGTGCCTTGGCCACCGCGGCCACCGCTTCAGCGATGGTTTTGTCTTCGGTCACCAACGCCGCCTGCTCACCCGTTCGCATGGCTTCTTCGACCCGTTTGAGAAATCGGCCCAAGGCACCTGCCGGGTGAAAGCGGGCAAAGTCTGTTTCGGTAAAGCCCTTGATGTGCTGGACCGTCAAGGCGAGGGCGTCGCCTACTGCCAGCATGACGGTGGTGCTGGTGCTCGGAGCGAGGCGCAGGGGGCAGGCTTCCTCAAAGTTCCCATAGGCGAGCGAATGGGTACAACGCTGGGCCAGGGGAGAGTCATCCGCTCGCGTCAGCGCCACACTGACGATTCCTTCCGCCCGGGCAAAGTCTGCCAGCAACAGCATTTCGGTGCTGGCCCCGCTGTTACTGATCAGCAGCAGCAGATCCCTTTTGGCCACCATTCCGAGATCTCCGTGAAAGGCACCGAGGGGATCAAGGTGAAAGCTGCGGGTGCCAGTGCTGGCAAAGGTCGCGGCTATCTTTCGCCCAATCAGCCCGGCTTTCCCCACACCGCTGACAACCACGGCACCTTTGCAGTCGATCACCGCCTGACAGATCGCATCAAAGGCAGGAGGAAGTGAAGTCGCTACGGTTGCGAGGGCATCTGCCTCCTGACGCAAAACCTGACGGGCAAAATCAAGTATTTCTGACATGGGAACTAAGGATGAAAACCTGACACCGGATCCAAGCCGATTATGGAATGGTTGCACAGTATTCACGCCCCCTTCGCTCAGGGCAAGGATAGGATGAGTCATGCGCAAGCCTCTGGGACAGGCTCGGAGGCCGGAAGGAGGAAGCCATGGACCGGGAAAAGTCGGCTTGGCCTGACGGGAGATGGGGGTATCGGACA
>JBJHBA010000011.1:58330-133109 GCA_050485245.1 Verrucomicrobiota bacterium
CCAGGCACAGACAGGAATGTCTGTGTCACTCCAATCTGTGCTGCGAGCGTGACACAGGCATTCCTGCCTGTGAAATGAATCACGATCAAAGCCTTAACTTCTGCTCTCTCCAGTGATTTGGAGAATACCTGGCGAACTCCGTTGAGAGATCGATTCAGCCAGCGATCGTTCGAAGAGGGAGCCTGTTGATCCTGCCTGACGGGAGATGGGGGTATCGGACACCAGGCACAGACAGGAATGTCTGTGTCACTCCAATCTGTGCTGCGAGCGTGACACAGGCATTCCTGCCTGTGAAATGAATCACGATCAAAGCCTTAACTTCTGCTCTCTCCAGTGATTTGGAGAATATCTGACGAACTCCGTTGAGAGATCGATTCAGCCAGCGATCGTTCGAAGAGGGAGCCTGTTGATCCTGCCTGACGGGTTATGAAGGTATCGGACCCCAGGCACAGACAGGAATGTCTGTGTCACCCTCTGCGTTTGACTCATAGTGACACAGGCAATGCGTTATCATTTCCGCTTTGGCTCCATATCGGCTGGATCAATCACTGGTGGCGGGGAAGAAGGGATTGTGCTGCAGCTCCTGACCTACAGAGGTGGGGCTCTTGTGGCCAGGCAGCAGGATGGTTTCCGGAGGAAGCGAAAGAATATGGCGGCGAATGGACTGCAGTGCCTCTGGATACATTTCATGGGGTACTCCTCCAATCGAACCTGCAAAAATCGCATCACCAACCACCGCAACAGGCTTGCTCAATCCATCGATCACATAACTGGTGCCGCCAGGGGAGTGACCGGGAGTCAGCCAGGCTTGAACCTGCAGCTTGCCGATGGAGAAGCGGTTCTCCGGTCGAATGGGTTCCACACCATTCAACGGTTCGGCCTCGGGGCTGAGAAAGCGGGCTTTGGCAAAATGCTCCTGAGCTTGAGGCAGGGCTTCAACGTGGTCCGGATGCGTGTGGGTGAAGACCACCTGTGTAACCCGAATTGATTCCTTGTCCACATATTCAACAATCGCATCCAGGCTGGTTCCGGTATCGAAGAGGGCAGCCTCCTTTGATTCCGGGTCGAACACCAGATAGGCGTTTACTGTCATTTCCTCATATCCAGGGACAGGCGCGCGTGTTGTGAATATTTTAACGCCCTTCGGCAGTTCCACCGAGGGTTGATAGCTGCCTTTACCAATGGCAATAAGCGCTTCCGGATTGAGGTTGAGTATTTCTCCCAGGCGCTGGGCAGCCCCTTCCTCAAAGGTGCCCTTGAGGGCAGCTTCAATCTCCATCATGGAGAGCCCGGAACGTTCCAGTAGATCGAGCTGCTTCAGCCCAAGGCCACGCTGGGCTTTGGCAAGAATGTCTTCGTAGGCGTCTTCAAGTGCGGACATAATAGGTGACACTATAGCCTCATCAGTTGGGCTGACAACATCGAACCGGCTTTCCCCTGGGAGTGACTGACTTCAGCAGGCAGTCTGCCTTCAGCGCTGGGACAGCGCCCGGGAGGCGGATTGCTGAAATACCGCACGCACTTCACTTCCATCACTGTTGGGAAAATCCGTCCGTTGAATCATCAGAATATAGGCGGCATCGGCGATGGGATCGATCCATGCCTGGGTGCCGTGAGCGCCACCGTGGCCATAAGTGCCCGGATTGAGCATGGAGGTGTCACCCATGGGATCCTCTACAATACCGACGGCCAGACCCCAGGCACTTCCAGGGAGAAATCCGGCGAGCAGGCCTTGCGTATGGGTTGAGGCAAGTTTGGCCACGCTGTCTTCAGAGAGGATGCGCTTCCCGTTGTAAGTACCCCGATTGAGCAGCATGAGGCAAAGGCGGGCGTAATCTTCAGCCGTCGAAAACAAGCCTGAATGTCCCCGGGGAGCGGCATGTTTGATCCGCCAATCGGCGAAGGTGTCCGGCCAGGGGTCGAGAGTATAGGCATGCTCCCCGCGCATGTAGGCTGTGGCCAGCCGCGCTACCTGGGTATCATTCAACTGAAAGGTCGTATCCTTCATTCCTATTGGCTCTAGAATACGTTCGCGGATGAATGCACTGAAGGTTTTCCCTGAAATCCGCTCAACCAAATGGGCGGCGACATTGATTCCAGACTGACAGTATTCCCAATCCTCTCCTGGCTGAAACAGCATCGGGACTTGAATGATTTCAGTTATCAGTTCCGAGAGGGGTGCCGTTCCGTTGAGCCATTCCCCGGGAATTTCCCCAAGCCCGGAGGTGTGGGTGAGGAGATGAACGATTTTGAGGTCGATCGGAGAACCGTCGGCCTGCTTCAGCTCTTCAAACTCCGGGATGTGGGTGCGGACATAGTCATCAATGCTGAGCAAACCGTCGTCTTCCAGCATGAGAATGGAAATGCCGACCAGAGGTTTGGTCATGGAGTGAATGGCGAAGACGGTATCCGTAGTCATCGGCAGGTCTTCTTCCCGGTTGCGGAAACCGACCGCTTCCAGATGCACGATGCCTCTGCTGGTAACCACCGCGGTGACCGCACCGGTAATTTCCGCATCAAAGATCATGTCATCGATGGCACCGTGAATACCCGGCAGAACAGCCTGTGCATGGCTAAGGCTGGAGGGTAGCAAGAGGAGAGGAAGGATACCGAGTTTGAGCAGAGATCGAACAGGGGTAGGTTGGCTTTTCATCAGTATTCTAGAGAGTAGTAAGAGCGGATGGCTATTTTCGCCGACTCCGCTTGCGGGTTGGGGGTTTGGGGACCGGATCTGATGTCTTCGATTGAGTGGGTCGCTTTCGCGTGTCTTCAAAAGCGACCTTGAAATCGATCTGCCTTTTGAAGCGATCCACGCGGTGGACTTGCACCATCACTTTTTCTCCGAGCATATAGCGCCGCTTGGATTTTCGTCCGACCAGTTGGGTTCCGTCGTGAGAAAGTGAATACAGATCATCAAAGGTGGAAATGTGAATTAGCCCGTAGGCGAGGGATTCGGTCAACTCAACGAACATGCCGTGGTTGCGCACATCCATGATGACGGCCTCAAAGCTGTTGCGGGGCTCTTTGGTCAACTCGCGCTCGAAGAACTCAAGTAGCTTGAGCTTGTTTGATTCCCGCTCGGCTTCGGTGCTGTTTTGCTCGGTGATGGAGAGGTGCTGGGCGATGGTCCCCAGACGACCGGCATCGTAGTTCTTCAAACGATCCTGGCGAGGGGTCTGCTCCTCCGGAACCAGATAACGGTCGAAAATCCGGTGAACCACCAGATCCGCATAGCGGCGGATAGGAGAGGTAAAATGGAGGTAATGCTTCTTGCCGAGACCGTAGTGGCCATCTGGTGACGCCCGATACTGAGCCTGTTTCAGGCTCCGCAAGACCATCACACGCAATGTATGACTTTGGGAATGATCCTTGATTGTCTGCAAGAGCCTGGAGAGGTGTTTTTTGTTGCTCAGGTCTCCCGGTTTCAGCCCCGCCGTCTGCATATATTCCGACAACTCCGCCAGCTTCTGGGGATCGGGCTCATCATGGACGCGGTGGACGGCAGGCAGGCGACGCCGGTTCAGGGCAGTGGCCACTGCTTCATTTGCCGCCAGCATGAACTCTTCGATCAGTTGATGGCTCTCGTCGTGCTCAACTTTAACGATGCGGTCGGCATACCCATCGGGATCGACGTAGATTTTCGTCTCAGGCATGTCCAGGTCGAGACTGCCCGAGCGCATGCGCTGGCGCCGCAGTTTTTCGGCGATGCTCCAATAAATGCGAATGTGCTCTTGCAGTAGCCTGAGTTCCTTGTCCTTAAGGCCCTTCAATGGCCGCCCGGTGGCTCCGGTCTGGTGCTTGGGGGGTTCCGGAAGGGCGCGGATTTTCTTCAAATCATCCTCTTTGAGCAGAGCAAATGCCTGTTCGTAGGCCAGACGTTTGTTGCTCCGAATCACCGTATTGGCAAATTCCGTCCCGACGATTTTGCCGGCCGGGGTGCATTCGAGAAAGACCGACTTGGTCAGGCGATTTTCATCCTCGACCAGTGAGCAGATACCGTTGGACAGTGCATGCGGCAGCATGGGGATGACGGTGCCGACCAGATAGGTGGAGTTGCCGCGATTAAAGGCCTCCCTATCCAGAGCAGTGCCTGGTTTCACATATGCACTGACATCCGCAATGTGTACGCCGATGCGGTAGTTGCCATTTGCCTGTTTTTCCAGGGACAGGGCGTCGTCGAAATCCTTCGCGTCCTGCGGGTCGATGGTGAAAGTGAAGATTTCGCGAATGTCCAGACGGCGACTGAACTCCTTTTTACTCACCTTTTCGGGGATATCGGCAACTTCCTGCAGAACCTCTGCCGGGAATTCCGGATGCAACTTATACTGGCGCAGCAGAGCCTTGTACTCCGCCCCCGGTTCGAAGGTTTTTCCCAGAATCTCTATGATCTCCCCTTCGGGGTTGAGGTGGCGTTGTTCCCAGGGTGCCAGACGGACGACCACCTTGTCGTCGATTTTAGGGGCCGGACGCAGCCCTGCCTGGCTGGGATCGGGGACGAGGATGTCCTGTTGGATGCGGGGATCTCCCGGCACCACATAATAAAAATGGCGGCTCTTTTTGAGGGTACCGGTCAAGATTTCGTTGGCCCGCTCCAGAATACGGATTACCCGGGCTGTAGGTTCATCCTGACGATTCCGCCCTCCCTGCCGACGGCGGCGGGATCTGGGTTCCTGATTGATCCGGCAGACGACCCGGTCTCCGTGCATGGCAACCGCAGTGTCATCGGCCCGAATCTGATAGGCTTCGGAGGGCTTCGCTCCATCCCCCATATCCGCAAAGAGAAAGGCTGAGCCCCCCTGACGAAAACGAATGATTCCAGTGATCAAATCCGCATCCCGGGGGAGGCAGATCCGGTTTTTCTTCAGTTTGACAAGAGTCCCCTGACGAAGGTGCTGCTGGATCTCCTGATGCAGCCCTTCACGCTCGGAAGCGGGAACCCGCAACGCCTCGGCGATGCGTTCCTCATTGAGCGGGATATAATCCCCGCGCTTCATCAATTCCAGCAAACGTGGCAAATAAGGCATGCTTTCAGGGTGGCCTTGCTTCGATAAGATCACAAGTGCGAATAAAGGTAATTACACTAGATGTGCTAACGTGATTCACCTATTCTTGATCTACAATCAGGGAATTTACAATGTATTTATAAGGTATTAACATTTTTTACACTCGCCTGAGTGTTTGGAATCATTTTTTTTTACTTCCTATGGCGTCTGCTGCTAATCGTTCCAGACGGGTTGCTGTGGTCTTTATTCCGGGGATGAATGGTGTTCGCCGGGACGAAATCCGGGACAAACTATGCTCCGGATTGATCGATTTGTGTGAACAGGGTCGGGTCCGGCCTTCCGTGGAAGACACTTTGCTGGCTGGACACGGGCGGCGCCTGGAAATCGTTACAGGCGGGGATCAGGCACCCGTGCAGTGTGATGTCTATGAAGCTTTCTGGCATGATTTGGTGGAGACCCTTTCCGAGCAGGCCTTACTTCGACGTTTTGCCGAGGGAAGCCGCTTGATGTTGTTCTGGTCCAGGGCCATGGGCACCCGTTTCAAGCGTGGATGGGTCGCTTGGGGTATGTTCAATGGAGCCTTCGCCCTCTTGCTCTGGTATGTGTCCATTCTGGGAGCTGCGCTCACCTTTCTGGTCAGTTATGTGCAATCCCAGGCTGTCTTCGAAACGTTCGGAGAATGGATCGGGGAGGGGGCCGCCGGGAGTATCAGAGACGGATTACTCGACGTGGCGACCCACCCCGGGTTGACTGCTTTCTTCGTAGCCTTGGCCGGGATCATCACCCTGTTCAATCGACCGATTGAGATGGTGGTGAATGTTGCCTATTTTACCAAAAACTATCTGACACGGGACCGTTTGCGCATAGCGGTTTCCCGACGAGCCAGCGATCTTCTCCAACGCATCGATGCCAGTGGTGGCTATGAGCGGGTTCTGCTCATCAGTCACAGTCTTGGCACCATAGCAGCGATCGATTTGCTGGCAGATCTCGATCTGCCCGAAGCTTCCCTCGATGTGGTGACGCTGGGCAGTCCCTGTGAGGTATTCGGACGGGTCTCTCCCTGGTTGCGCGAGGAACTCGATCGGGCAGAGCGTTCTCCTGCTGTGCACAGCTGGCTGGATATGGCTTCCCCCGAAGATTGGTTGTGCTCTGGAATCCCGCTTCCCGACGGGAAAGGAGCCCGTTTTGAGTCCATCCAGATTCGCTTCCCTGCCGGCCGCTGGCGTCAGATGAAAGGGGACAGCCATGTGGACTACTTCGAGCAACAGGAAGTGATGCAACGTATGGTGCAGAAGATTCTTGCTCCGTGATTCGGGGTTGCACTACAGGCGCGAATCCCCTCGGGTGTTGCGGCTCACTTATTATCTTCTGTTTTCACTCAGCACTCTCTTCTTAATGGAACAATCGATCTTTACGGTTCTTTTCCTGCCGCTCGCCCTTGGCGTGATCATGCTGGGCATGGGCATGACACTGACTCTGGACGATTTTCGCCGCGTGGTGGTTTATCCCAAAGCGGTCGTGACCGGACTGTCCTGCCAGCTGATCCTCTTACCGATGATCGGATTTACCATCGCCTGGCTAATGCCGATGGCACCGGAACTGGCGGTTGGGATCATCCTTATTTCCCTCTGCCCCGGAGGGGCCACTTCCAATATCATCAGCCACCTGGCCAGGGCGGACCTTGCGCTCTCGGTCACACTGACCGCGATCAGCTCGGTGGTGATCACCTTTACCATTCCGTTTTTTCTGAACCTCGCCCTCTACCACTACATGGGAGGGGAGGAGGCCATCCAGCTTCCACTCGGTGAGACCATCCTCCAGATTTTCCTGGTGACGCTCTTCCCAGTCTCGATCGGGATGCTGATCAAAAAGCACTGTCCCGATTTTACCCAGCGTAGTCTGCGCAGTGTCAGCGCGCTGTCCGCCTCGTTTTTCGTCATTATTCTGGGCATGGCGGTTTTCCGTGAGCGGGAGCATCTTCCAGCATATTTTCAGGAAGCGGGTCTGGCCGCCCTCGCCCTCAACCTTTCCGCCATGTGCCTCGGTTTTGGAATTGGAAAACTGCTCTCGCTGGAGTACCGTCAGCGTGCTTCCATATCGATCGAAACCGGTATCCAAAATGGGACCTTGGCCATCGCCATTGCGCTCAGCCCCGTCATCCTCGACAACTCCCGGATAGCAACTCCCGCTGTTATCTACAGCCTGATCATGTTCGTCACTGCCGGCTGCTCCATCTTCCTCTTCCGGCGCTGGGGGAAGCAGGAGGCCCGGAGCGCCGACGTCGCCGCTTTGAAAGGATGAGGGATGAGGGATGAAGGCAGAAGGGGTTCACGCGGAGGCGCGGAGACGCGGAGATTTTTTTATTAGGATTTATGTTCCTCTGCGGCTCTAGTGAGCGCAGCGAACGGGCGTGAGGCTTTTTCGGCAGGCTCAGGGCGGGCCGGAGTTTCGGAAGACAGAGGACGGAGAACTGAGTTTTCCTAGGAGCGCCGACGTCCCCGTTGGCCTTAGAGCGGACGGACCAAGAATTGTTGAAAATTGAATTTCAGCATTTACTTGGGCTACGCCCTGCGACATCTCCGCAATCGCTCCGTCAGCGTTTAAGGATGCGTCCCCGATCAGCCTAAAGGTTTGGAGTCCAAGACCTGTTTAGCGGAAGATAATTTAGTGAATGAGACCTTGAGTTTGGTGCACGGACAGCCGCGGCGGCCGTCCCTCCAAAGGTTAACGCAAACCAGCAACCTAGAGGGGGTGACTCCCGTCGCGCCTGTGATTCAACCCATCCCGTGACATAGACATTCCTGTCTGTGGTGAGTCAGAACAATCCTCTTTCTCACCTACCCAGGCAGGGCGGATGCGAAGCGGAGACGGCGAAGCAATTGCGCGGATGGACGGGATGTATTTGCCGCAAAAGAGCGCAAAGAACGCAAAGGGAAATCGTTTTCCTGGCAGCGCCGACGTCCCCGGCTACTTTTCTGGCGATGGGCGCTGGTTCCTTCACGCGCGGTGGCATAGAATGGGGAGGGTGCGAATCCGACAGCATCTGAGATGAGGATAGACCAGCTCGCGTGGCACGGTCGAGAGTAGACGTCAGCGGGGCACAGCAAAGCCCGTGAATAGAAAAAACCTCCATGGTGCTCAGGGCGGGACTTGAACCCGCACGCCTTTCGGCACTGCCGCCTGAAGACAGCGTGTCTGCCAATTCCACCACCTGAGCCCAAAGAACGGTTTCCGCTGCGCGGAACACATTTTCCGAAATGGAAAGTCGGAGAGAAAAGCACTCCGCAGGCAGTGCTGTCAAGCGTCTGTGCTGGGGACATGACCGTTTTTTTCGCGTGGCGAGGGGTTCTTTATCCGGAAAAAATGAAGCTAGGTTTTGCCAAAATCCATTTCGCCGTTGAAGTTGGTAGTCTTATGGCACTCTCAACAGGAACTAAAGCACCGGATTTCACGCTCAAATCCAAGAACGCTGACGGGCTCGCAGATGTGAAGCTCTCCGACAACTTCGGGAAGAAAAAGACCGTTTTGCTCTTTTTTCCCCTCGCGTTCACCTCGGTCTGTCAGGACGAACTCTGTTCGGTCTCGGCCGGGCTCGACGCCTATGAAGGACTCAACGCCGCCGTCTATGCGATCAGCGTGGACAGCCCCTTTGCCCAGGAGGCCTTTGCGAAGGCCAATGGACTGAAGCTGCCCCTCCTGAGTGATTTCAACAAGGAGGTTTCCAAGGCCTATGATGTGCTCTTTGAAGACCTCATTGGGCTGAAGGGCGTCGCCAAGCGCAGCGCCTTCGTCATCGATGAGGCTGGGAAGATTATCTATGCTGAATCCAGCGATGACCCCAAGGTTCTGCCTGACTTTGATGCGATCAAGTCGGCGCTCAGCGCCTGATTCACAACCCTAAGGCAGGGGTCAACTTTTCCTTGAGTGGCCGTCGCCTCTGGCGTACGGTCACTTTCTTTATCTGAACAATACTTCTCTCTGGTAATTATTCATGGCGGCTCAACAGGATCCCTTTAACACGCTTCGCCCGTTCAAGGGCGGTCAACTCTACAGTCTGCCTGCTCTTGAAGAGCAGGGGCTGGGTAAGATTTCGCGCCTTCCGGTCAGTATCCGGGTGGTGCTCGAAAGCGTCTTGCGCAATTGCGACGGCAAGCGGGTGGACGAGGAAGACGTTCGCCGCCTCGCCCAATACAACGCCAAGGATCCGGCCAAGTCCGAGATTCCTTTTGTGGTCAGCCGGATCGTGCTGCAGGACTTCACCGGGGTTCCGCTGCTGGTCGATCTGGCCGCTATGCGTTCCGCAGTGGAGCGTCTGAAAAAGGATCCCGGAGTGATTGAGCCCCTGGTGCCGGTCGACCTTGTCGTCGATCACTCGGTCCAGGTCGACCGCTCCCGCACGCCCAACGCCTTTCTGCAAAACCTCCAGATCGAATTCGAGCGCAACAAGGAACGCTATGAATTCCTCAAATGGGGGCAGCAGGCCTTCGAAACCTTTGCCGTGGTCCCTCCCGCCATCGGCATTGTTCACCAGGTCAATCTGGAGTATCTGGCCAAGGTCGTTTTTGAAAAGGACGGCATCTATTACCCCGACACCCTGGTCGGGACCGACTCCCACACCACCATGATCAACGGTCTCGGCATTGTTGGCTGGGGAGTGGGGGGAATCGAGGCGGAGGCCGGGATGCTGGGGCAGCCGATCGCCTTCCAGACTCCCGAGGTAATCGGTGTGCACCTCAATGGAACCCTACGCGAAGGCGTGACTGCGACCGACCTTGTTCTTCGGGTGACCGAGCTGCTGCGCCAGCACAAGGTGGTGGGCAAGTTCGTCGAATTTTTCGGAGAAGGCACCGCCAGCCTCAATTTGCCGGACCGCGCCACCATTGCCAACATGGCCCCGGAATACGGTGCCACCATGGGCTTTTTCCCGATCGACGAAAAAACCCTCGACTACCTGCGCCAGACTGGCCGGAGCGAAGACCTGATCAGCCTGATCCGTGATTACTATACGGAGCAGGGTATGTTTGGGGTTCCGCTCAAGGACGAGGTGGACTATACCCAGTCTCTCGAACTGGACCTGGACACGATTGTCCCCTCGGTTTCCGGACCGAAGCGCCCGCAGGACCGGATTGACCTGCCCAAGCTGAAAAGCGTCTTTGAAGGCTTGCTGAACCAACCGGTTTCCGAAGACGGCTATGGCATTACCGCCGACCAGCGTCAGCGCACTGTTGAGGTGAAGTCTGCTTCCGCAGATAGCGTTGTTCAGTCCGGCGGGGATGCCATGCTGGACACCACGGATCTGCCGGCTGAGCGCTCCAAGCTCGAAATGGTGGCCAATCGCCCGACCAATGCAGAGACCGCATCCAGTGAGGGGCTGCCGGTCAACGGCTCACTCAGCCATGGGTCGATTGTCATCGCTGCGATCACTTCTTGCACCAACACCTCCAATCCCTCGGTCATGATCGGGGCGGGTCTGGTGGCCAAGAAGGCGGTGGAAAAGGGCCTTTCCGTCGCGCCTACGGTCAAGACTTCGCTTGCCCCCGGATCCCGCGTGGTGACCGATTACCTGAGTGAAACCGGGCTCAACACCTATCTTGATCAGCTTGGCTTCAACCTCGTTGGCTACGGGTGCACTACCTGTATCGGCAACTCCGGTCCGCTCGATGCGGAGATTGAGGCTGCGATCAAGGAGGGTAACCTCGTGACGGCCTCCGTCCTCTCCGGCAACCGCAACTTCGAGGCCCGGGTGCACAGTTCGGTCAAAGCCAATTTCCTCATGTCCCCGCCGCTGGTGGTGGCATTTGCCCTCGCCGGGCGGGTTGACATTGACCTTGACAACGAGCCTCTCGGGACCGGTTCCGACGGGCAGCCGGTTTACCTCAAGGACATCTGGCCGACCGCAGCGGAAATCGAAGCGGAGATCGCCCGTGGGCTCAAGCCGGAGATGTTCACCAATCAATACAGCGACGTGCTTAACGCCAATCCCGAGTGGAAGGAGATCCCCTCCGATACCGGCAGTGTTTACAACTGGAAGCCGGAAAGCACTTACATCCAGGAGCCGCCCTTCTTTGAGGATTTTGGAATGGAGCCCAACCGCATCAGCGATTTTGCGGAAATGCGGGCGATGGGAATTTTCGGTGACTCGGTCACCACTGACCACATTTCACCGGCAGGTGCGATCCCCGAAGATGGACCGGCCGGCCGTTACCTGATAGAGCACAAGGTGACCAAAAAGGACTTTAACAGCTTTGGTTCCCGCCGGGGCAATGACCGGGTGATGACCCGTGGCACCTTCGCCAATGTGCGGATCAAGAACCTCATGGCCGATGGCAAGGAAGGCGGCTACACCAAGCTCCAGCCGGAGGGTAAACTCCTTCCTATCTTTGATGCCTGTCAGGAATATGCCCATAACAAGACCCCGCTTGTTGTCTTTGCCGGTGTCGATTACGGGATGGGTTCCAGCCGCGACTGGGCGGCCAAAGGCACCAACCTCCTCGGCGTCAAAGCCGTCGTCGCCAAAAGCTTCGAACGGATTCACCGCAGCAACCTGCTCGGAATGGGCGTCCTTCCGCTTCAGTTCAAGGACGGGGAAGATGCCCGCACCCTCGGCCTCGACGGATCCGAAACCTTTAGTCTTACCGGATTGAGTGATGACCTCAAACCGGGTCAGGAACTGACTCTGGGCATCAAACGAGCCGATGGTTCCACCGCGGAGACAAAGGTTCTGGTGCGAATCGATACAGGGATAGAGGTTGAATACTATCGACATGGGGGTATCCTTCCCTATGTCTTGCGGAGTATCTTAGCCCATTCCTAACCCGTATGCGTGACCCAGGACCCTGCACCGGGGATGCGTCACGTTTTTTTCTATGCCGGACGGAGAAGCCACGTTCCTCGTCAATCCTCATAGCGACCCCGTTTTGGTGAAAATTCAGGGCCGCGCGAGCTTTCTGAACGCGACACCGGTCAGCGACTTCTTCCGGCATATGATGGATCAGGGAAAACGCCGCTTTATCGTCGTTTTTGAAGACTGCACCGGAATGGACTCCACCTTTATGGGGATCCTGGCCGGTGCAGGGATCAATCTGATGAAGTCAGAACCCCGGGGCAGCATGGTGCTGGCCCGTCTCGGTCCTCGAAACCTCGAATTGGTCCGCAACCTCGGGCTGGATCGACTCATGACCATTGATGAGGGTTCGGCCATGGAGTCAGTTCCGAAAGAGAGTACCGACACCCTCACTCACACCAGCCGAAAGCCTTCCAGCGCGGAAAGGGCACAGCTGGTCCTTGAAGCACATGAAAACCTGGTCAAGGCTGACCCTTCCAATGAGGCCAAGTTTCAGGATGTGATTTCTTTTCTTCGCAACCAGACGGAAGGCTGATACATTAGAGGACACTTATGATGATCGGATTCTGTCTGGGTGTGGCAGTGACGAGCGTCGTTCTCTGGTATGTCTGGTGGCGCGGACGACGCGAAATCCTGCGGCTGGATGAAGAAAAGCAGCGGCTGCATCAGGAGCGGACCATTGTGGTCGAATTCATGCACCGACTGGCCGAATCCATCGCTGAAGGAGTGGACCGGGAAAAGCTCTATCGGGAGGTGGTTCATACCGGCCTGACCAGCACGGGGGCACTCAGTGCCTGCGTCTTTGAACGCAAGGGCAACCGCCTCCGCGGCGTGGCGGTGGAAGGCTTGTTTCCACCCCATCGCCCCTTGCCGGCGGAGGTTCGCCAGACGATCGGGTCACGCACCCGCTTGCTGGAATACATTCTTCGCTCAGAAGTCTTTGAAGTGGGCGAAGGCCTGGTTGGGACGGTGGCGGAGACTGGTAAGGGAATTCTGATTCAGGATGCCCGCGAGGATCCCCGGGTGATCAAACATGAGGACCCAGCCCTTGAAGTGCGCTCGGTCATTGTGGTCCCGATCAGCTTCCGCAATCGCAACATTGCGGTCCTCGCCATCGTAAACTCAGCCGATGGCCTCACCTTCGGGGAGAGCGAATTCTCTCTGGCGGAATCGCTCGGTGAGCAAGCCGCGCTGGCCCTGCAGAATCTTGATCTCATGGCGGTGCAGCTCGAACAGTCACGTTTGGAAAATGATCTCGCCCTGGCCAGCAACATTCAGGGCATGCTCTTACCCAAGCAGTTTCCCAAGGATCCCAGGCTGGCCTTTGGGGCGATTTACCTGCCCGCACAGCAGGTGGGGGGCGATTTTTACGATGCCTTTGAGCTGGGAGACGGGCGTATCGGGGTGGTCGTGGCCGATGTTTCGGGCAAGGGGATTCCCGCTTCGCTCGTTATGGCCATTTGCCAAAGTAACCTCCGGCATTTTGCCCGCGCCTGCGATTCACCGGCTGAAGCCCTCCGTCAGCTCAATGGCATTCTCCACGAGGAGACCGGACCCGAGATGTTTGTAACGGTGCTCTATGCGGTAATCGATCGTCAAAAACACGAAGTGACATTGGCTCGGGCCGGACATGAGCTGCCCCTGTTGTGCCACCATTCTCAAGTCGGAACCGATGGTTCCACTACGGAATTCATCCGCTCCGAAGGGATGGCGGTTGGCATGGTCCCGGGTGAGATCTTTGATGCTTCGATTGATGAAGTCGTTCGCCCCTTCCTCCCCGGAGATGTGCTCCTTCTCTACACCGATGGTGTGACGGAAGCCTCCAATGAAAAGAATATCGAGTTCGGCAACGAGCGCCTCCAGCAGGTCGTGGTGGGTGCCCTCAATGAGTTTCCCCGCGAGATCAATCAACAGATTCTTGATCGCGTATCCTCCTTCGCCGGCAGTTCCGGCTACGCCGATGACTTCACCCTCTTGACGATTCAATACCTGCCCAACTCCGGGCGGGAGGAAGGAACCGTGGTTGAGGGGTGAAGGCCCGATTTTTGATGGTGATCGGTTCTCCCTTGAAGAAGGGTAAGGATGGAGGACGGGCGGCTTCGCCTAACGGGAAAAGGGGGATACTGTGGTCAAGTAGTCGATGGGGGGCTTCGACAGGCTCAGGGCAAGGCGGTTTTCGGTTTATCCGCCTGTTTCGAGACCTTCATCCCTTGGTTTAACCCTTAAAATCCGATACTCACACCACCATCAACGGGGAGGGTGACACCGGTGACAAAGCGGGCGGCCGGGGAGGTGAGGTAAACGGCGGCCCATCCGACGTCTTCGGCTTGCCCGAGGCTGCCGGTGGGGGTGCGGCTGAGGATTTTCTTGAGGCGATCGGGATCCCCTTCGAATGCCTTGCGGGACATATCGGTATCGATCCAGCCAGGGGCGATGGCATTGACCCGGATGCCGTGGGGTGAGAATTCGGTGGCCAGCCCTTTGACCATGCCGACATAAGCCGATTTTGCAGCGGTGTAGGCGATGACCTTGGGGATTCCGAATAGAGAGGCCATGGAGGCCGTGAAAAGAATGCTGCCGCTGCCGCGCTCCATCATGGAAGGAGCCACTTCAACGGTCAGGGCGTGGGCGCCGATCACGTGGGTGTTGAGCACACGTTGAAACTCTTCGGTGGTGGTCTCGACTGCGGCCTTTTTCATATGGATGCCAGCATTGTTGACCAGACAGGTGATCGGGCCGAATTCGGAGGTGACTTCCTTGATCAGTCTGGGGGCACCAGTCAGATCCGTAATGTCATGCACTTTGTATGAAGACCCTTCGCCAATCGCGGCGACCGCTTCCTGCAGCTGCTGTTCGCGGCGGCCCACCAGCACCACCCGGGCACCAGCCGCATGCATGCATTCGGCGATGGCGCGTCCGATGCCGGTGCCTCCGCCGGTGATCAGAACGGTTTCGTCCTTCAGGGAAAATAGCTGAGTGATCTCTTTCATGTGTTACCTTTTATAGCATCAATCAGTGCCATTGCCGATATCGAAGGGAATCGGATACTAACATGCGAATTAGGAAAACTGAAAGACCGAAAAAGAATGCCTATCAGGAGGTGTGTTCCCGATTCCAGGCATCGACGATGTCGCGGATGGCCTTGGTGTGTTCCGGAGTGCTGCCACAACAAGAACCAATAATATTGGCTCCGGCTTCAAGTACCTCCGGGACCATGCGGGCGGTTTCCTCGGGGGGCTGCTTGTAGACAGCCTTCATGTTTTCCAAAACCGGCAATCCGGCATTGGGTTGAACCATGACAGGAAGGGTGGAGACCTCACGATATTGCCGGGTGACCATGGCGGCACCGGCCATGTCCATTCCCGTGCCGCAATTGAGCGCGACCACATGGGCCCCTTTTTCTTCGACCAGCTCGGCAGCATCTTCGGGAGAGACTCCCATCATGGTTTTGTAGAAAGTCTTGTCCATCGAAAGGTCGTATGCGAGCGAGGCGATGATACAGGGAGCACCCGCTTCCTTGGCGGCCTCGATCGCGATACCGATCTCTTCGAGCGAGGTCTGGGTCTCGATGATGATGCCATCGACTCCGGCCTCGACGAGGGCCTTGGCCTGCTCCACCAGTGCTTCGCGGGCATCTTCCTGGGACAAGTCCCCGTAGGGTTCGAGAATCGCACCCAGTGGGCCGATATCACCGAGGACATAACCCGTTTTCCCACCAAACGCTTCGCGGGCGATGCGGGCGGCTGCCTGATTGATCTCAATGAGGTCCTTCTCATGCCCATGCCGACGCAGCATCAGGCGGCTGGCACCAAAGGTATTGGTAATGATGCAATCGGCCCCGGCCTCGACGTAGCGGCGTTGAATTTCGAGGACCCGCTCGGGATGAGTGATGTTCCAGGCTTCGCCGGAAGCCCCTTGTTCGAGCCCGGCGAGCATCAGTTGTGTACCCATGGCACCATCGCCCACCAGACGGCGTGTTTTCAAAGCTTCAAGAAGAGTTGGCTGCATATCGAACCAACATGTGATTTTCGGGGAAATGTGCGAGACGAAAGCTGGGGAAAGGAGGAGGGGAAAGGAGGAAGGATGGGGGATGAGGGATGAAGGGGAGGACAGAGGACGGAGGCCGGAGTTTCGGATATCGCGCAGCACTGAACGTGAAAGGATGTGAAAGATCGCTGGGAAGGCTAAAGGGTGGTTAAGATGGATACCTGGCGGATGATGGCAGGTAGCGCGGTGCGTCCCTGCACCGCATTGAAGGCGGAATGAGGCCCACCCACGGTTGGATAGGGCACAACCCCTTTGGGGTTGGTGGTTGGTTGGCTTGGGGTTCCAGGGTAGGCCTAACGGCCAACCCTTCGCTGTGAGGCGAAACCCCGTTGGGGTTTTGATCCCATTGATGGTGCAATGGTTGGACACTTGGGGTGGAGGGTGATCCACCTTGATTTCCCTGTCTGTGTCGTTCAACTGCAGGTCATGCAGGTGATTGTAAAAGGAGCGGGATTTGATCTTTTCTGACAGAAATCTGAGTAAGGACAGAAATGGAAACAACGATATGGGGAATGCGTCGCGGATCAGAATTGAGACGATTCCGTCGTTGGGCTGCAAAAAATATACTGCCCTGCAAGGGCTATGTCCCAAAGCGAAGGGTTGGCCTCAGACAACCCTGGAAACCGTGGTTCCTTTTCCGTCGCAACCCTGAAGGGGTTGTGTCCGATGGGTTCCTACAATTCCCCGGGCTGGTAGCTGGCTTCGGTATGGAAAACCTTGCCGTCGAAAATGATGGTGCGATCCTGGCGGAGGTTGCGGATGGAAGCGAGGGGGCTGTGGCGGGTGAGGATGAAGCGGCTGCGACATCCGGGAAGGATGCGGCCGACAGGCTCGCGGAAATTGAGGCGTTCAGCGGGTGCCCCGGTGGCGGCATGGAGCACGGCTAGGGAAGGGAGCCCGGCTTGTTCCATCAACTCCAGCTCGTAGAGAAATCCGAATCCGTGATCGACGCCACAGGAACCGGCATCGCTACCTGCAATGATGCGTACACCCATTTCGTGGGCCTTGCGCAGGGAGGCGGCATGTTGATCAAGGATGCGCTGAAGGTGAGCGACGATCTCGGATTCCCACTTGAATAACGCAGCATGGTCCACCTGTTTCTGGACCGGGGCGAAGGTCGGAACCCAGCCAATATCGCGGTCGCGGAGGCGGCTCAATTGGTCCTCGCGGATAAAAAATCCGTGCTCGATGGTATCGACACCCCCTTCGAGGGCGTGCTCGATCCCGTCATCTCCGGAGGCATGGGCAAAAGACTGCCGTCCATGCGAGCGGGCGGCTTCGACGATGGCCCGGACTTCCGCTGTGTCCATTTGCGGGGCGGCGGTGACGAGGCCTTTTTTGAAATTGATGATGCCTGTAGGTATAATCTTGATACGGTCTGCCCCTTTTTTTACCCGGTCCTCAACGCAGGTTTCGGGGGACGGATGGTCTTCGATCGGTTCTCCCATGAAGCTGCCGTAACGGCCCTTGTGGTGAATGGCGGCTCCGGGACTGTCGAGGGAAGGCATGGGCGGGCGGCCCTCTAGGCTGGCGGAGAGCTGGCTGAGGGCGAGGCCGACTCCGTCCTTGTCTCCGGCGTCACGCACCGCGGAGATGCCAATTTGAACCAGCGGCAGGAGCCGACGGCGGGCGCAGGCGAGGAGTTCATCGGAAGGCCGTCTGAGGTAATCGGCCCTTTTTCCAAAGTCGAGTTCGCCGCCCTCAAGAAAGAGGTGGGCATGAGACTCAATCAGTCCAGGCAAGAGCGTGTGTTCAGGTGCGTGGAGGTCCGGTTCGATTTGGCCGGGGCGCAGTTCCTCGGCGGGAGGACTGCTTATGCCCACGTAACGGACGCCACCAGCATCGTAGACAAGGTGGGCATCCTTGAGCACGTGCATGCTCCCATCGATCAGGGTGCCCATCCGCAGCCAAACTGGCTTGCTGTGGGATGCCTCAGGGATGTTGGGAAATTCGGTGCTCACCAGTCGTCCTCTTCGTCTGTGCTGTTGGCCGAACACATCGCCATGATGGCTTCGGCCTGACGGAATCCGGCGGTTTCCTGAGACTCACCGTCGCGGGCTCGCCCTTCTTCAAGTGCTGCTTTCAGTTGGTCAACCATCGGGTCGTCCTTGGGCAGGGGGCCTGGGGATTTTTCCGGATTGGCGAGGGCGAAGTCGAGTCCGACATCCATCGCCAGGGTGAGGTAGGCGTTCTCCAACTGTTCACGAACACCCTTGGGCGTACCCCAGGCAAAATTGGAGAGTCCGACGATCATATGAACACCTTTGAGGTCGGGGTCGGCATTGATCAGTCGCATGGCATCAAGGCCAATGTTGATCAAGCCATAGGTGTCCGCGCCGACCGGAGCGAGGCCGGGGTCGATGATGATCTGATCGAGGCGCCGGTTGGCTTTACTGACCAGCATATCGACAAAGCGCTTGGCGGCTTCATGGGAATCTTTCGGGTCGAGGCACTGGGCCCCGCCCCCCTCAACAAATTTTTCAGAGGCCATCACGACGACATTGGTGTCGTAGGCTTTGACCAGCTCGATCATTTCATCGAGGCGTTCGCGGGAAGCGGCCAGCGAGTTGATGATCGGTGGACCGCTCTTGGCGCGGTCGTAGTGTTCAAGTGCCACCCGGTGGTAGTCGACCGCCGGATTGTCGAAACTGATCGGAACCGAAGTCACCTCCTGAACGGCGGCGATTACCTCTGGGAGAAAAGAAAGCATCTCCTCAAGGCGCACGGAAATGCGCTGGGTGCCGTCCAGATTGAGGGTGAGGTAGTCGGCCTTTTTCTCGGTCTGGCTGCGGGCCAGCTCCTGATAGCCCTCGATGTTGCGGTCCGTAAAGGCGCGTCGTGCCCGGGCATAGGAGTTGTTGATCAGTTCGCCGATGATGTGGAGTTTTTTGTCAGACATGGGGTAGGGGCGGGAAGGATGAAGGGTAAAGGATGAAGGAAGAGGGATGGGAAAGGAATTGGGTCAGGTGTCTTGTTTTTTGGGGACGTGGTCTTTGCCCAGCCAGTGATTGGCCCAGGCAGAGGTGCCGCGGAGGGATTGGTCCTGGATAACGGGCGCGTGGTCGAGGAGCTGGTCTTCCTTGCCATCGCGTTTGAGGCGTTCGTAGGCACGCAGCCAGATGCAGTCGCCATAGCCATCAACCTCGCAGAGGCCATCGCGCGTGCCGCCGCAGGGCCCGTTACGCTGATTTTTGGCGCATTGGGATTCCGGACAAAGGTAGGCGATCTCAGGAAGCGAACAATCCCCGCAGTCTTTGCAGCGGAAAAGAGCGGCCTTGCTCAGGTGTTCAATCGCCCGCATGGGTGCTGGGCCTTGGCGTGGATCCTTGGCGTTGGCGCAGAGTTTTTTCCCGATCTCATTGAGCATGCGTCCGGGAGTGAACATGGCGCTGTGTGTCCACTTGGAAACCTGGTAGAGCGGATTGGGCAGACCGGATGGGACCAGCGGGTTTGCCGGTGGTGCTGTAGGATCGGAAAGCAGGGTTACGGGGTTTTTCCCGTAGAAATAAAACTCGTTCTGTCGACAGAAGAGCTGCTCCCGGGCGAACTGTTTCCAGTCGTCTGGAGCAAATGTCTTTTCCAGCTGAAGGATGCGGTCGACGGTCTCTATGTCGTGCACCCCTCCAAGGTAAGCTCCTCGATAACCAAGCCCCCGGTAAATGGCATATTGCTTGGCGGCGAATTCGATAAAGAAGGCTTCACCTTTGTCGGGAGATTGGCCCTGCTGTTCACAGAGATCGCGTAATGAATCCGTCAATACGACTCCGGGAATACGTCCAGAGTTGAAGAGCTTGGCGACGCGCGCATTGAGCAGGTAAACGTTTCCGATCAGAGGGGTCTCTGCCATGCCATGTTGATCCATAAAAAGTCGCAGCTCATGAATCTTGCGGGCGTCAAAGCCGATCTGATTGATGATGAAGCGGGCTCCGGCGGCAACCTTTTGCTCCAGCTTGCGGTATTGTGGCATGACCTCGCCCTCATGCCGCTTGAAGTTTGTGGTGACTGCTCCAACAAAAAACTTGGTTTCCTCAACCCGTGCCTGCTTCCTGCGGGAGCCTGGGCCGTTGGGGTCGAGCCCTTCATTCATGTGGCTGAGCAGAGAGAGCAGGCCGACGGAATCGATGTCAAAAACCGGTTTGGCGGTGCCTTTGTTTCCGCTCACCGGATAATCTCCGGTCATGGCGAGGATATTGTGGAAACCCTCGCTGTGAAGGAGCCAGGCTTCACTTTCCAGCCCGTTGCGGTTGAGATCCTTGCAGGTGAGATGGATGACCACTTCTTTGCCGGCATAGAGGATCGGTTTGCCAAGGGCGGTGGGCGCGAGCTGGGGATTGCCTCCGGCGTTGTCAGTGATGGAAACCCAGTCCACCGGATGGTAAGTGGCAAGATCGCTTCCAAATGCCCGGGCTCGCAGGGCGTTGCGCGCTCCCATCGCGCCACGCACGGAGACGAGTTCGCATCCGGTCAGGAAGCGATTCGAACCGGTAAACTTTTCAGCCAGGGATTCCATCAGGGGGGGTGGGCCGGATCAGGCACCGGGTGGTTTGCGGGCAGCTTCGAGTTCTTTCTGAACGGCAGCAGCCACTGCTTCGAGGGAACCATCACGTTCCTCTTCGTCACTCCACTTATATTGGGAGGTGTAAGCATCACCTTCGGTCAGCCCCTGTTTCTGGGCTTCGGCATCGATCCATTCCGCATAGGCGGAAGGCATTTCAATATTCTTTTCGCTGTGTCCATCCCAGACCTTGATCTGCGAGGGGATGTCCTGCCAATAAAGGACCTGGTAAAAGGCGCTGGTGGCTGGTGGACGGTCTTCCTCGCTCTTTTCTGTCGCGGCCACCCCGCGGCGGGTATTGGCTTTGGCCGAGGGGGCATCCCCCTTGCCGACGAAGTGGAGAAAGAGATCGACTGCGGTGGAGGCATCCGCTCCGTAACCATCCGCTCCGATCTCATCGGCAAACATCTGGCTGATGGGAGCACCGCCCACGGCCATTTTGATGTGTCCCTGACCGGCGGCCTCGAAACCATCAATGACTGTTTTCATGTATGTCATGGTGGTGGTGAGCAGGGCACTCATGCCAATGATATCGGGTTTGTGCTGTTCGGCGGCGGCGAGGAATTTTTCCACACTCTGGTCAACCCCGATATCATGCACTTCAAAACCCGCTCCCTCGGCCATCATGCAGACGAGGTTTTTGCCGATGTCGTGGAGGTCGCCGCGCACGGTGCCCATGAGAAGGACTCCGGCCCGGCTGCTGGTGTCTCCTCCGGCGGTAAGCAGAGGCTTGAGCACATTCATGCCCGCTTTCATGGCACGGGCGCAGATGAGGACTTCGGGAACGTAGAGTACGTTGTGTTTGAAGTCCTCACCGACCACGCTCATCCCGGCGATTAGCCCCTCGGAGAGAATTTCCTGCGGGGTGCGTCCCTCATCGAGGGCGGCCTGGGTCATCTCGGCGATTTCCTTGGCTTTACCCTCGTAGAGGTACTGGTTCATCAATGCATAATCTGGCATTTTGAGTGAAAGTGTTGAGGTTGCTGTCTAGCGGCCGTTGAACTCGTTGAGCGCGTCGAGCATGGCCTTGATGTTTTCGCGGGGCATACCGGGGCTGGTACCACCGCCTACAGAGAGGATCATGCCCTGTTTGCCGCCCTTTTCGAGCACTTCAAGGGTGGCCACACGGACCTCCTCAGGCGTGCCACGGACGCCGACTTCGAGCGGGTTGACATTGCCCATCAGGCACATGCGGTCACCGACGCGGGCTTTGACTTCGGCGATGTCGGTCTGTTTGCCCCAATTGAGGACATTGAAGCCGACATCGGGGAGGTGGTCGAGGCACGCTTCGACTTCGGCGTCGTTGTGGTAGATCTTGACCCAATCCTTGGGGAAGGCATCGCAGATGCGCTTGAGGTAGGGGTGACAGAACTCCTCGTAGTGGTCTTCGTTCACGAAGCCGACGATGTCGTCGAGGATGAAAATGCCTTCGACCTTGGACGGGCTCATGGCTTTTTCCTGGGCCTTGAGCCAGTCGATGATGAGGCGGGTGGAAAGGTCGAGGAGCTTGTGGGCCCACTCTGGCTTTTCGACCAGATCAAACATCAGCTCGGTGGTGCCCCGGACAAAGGCGGCGGTGCACATCGGCCCGCGGGAAGTGACGATCGGCATGGTGTAACCGGCATCAAAAACCCGTTGCTTCTGCATCCGGATGCGATGGAGGGTCATCGCCATGAAGGCGTCGTTCTCGACCTCATACTCGGGGAACTTTTCGAGGTCCTCGATATTGTAGAGGGTGTGGTATTCGCTGGGGGTGTTGTCGTCCCAGAACTTGATTTTGGCTCCGAGGGCGGAAGGCTCTGCGGCCATCCCGTATTCCATCCACCAGCCGGGGACGAAGATGATGTCGGGATATTCCTCGTGAATCTTGAGGTGCGACTGGAACCAGACCTCGGGGTCGAGGTAGAAGTCCATGTGCTTGACGCCGACGTAGCCCGGAATCCACGGGCTGTCGATGATCATGGCCATTGGCACTTTATCGAGGGGTTCGAGGCGGGCAGCCTTCTTGAAAATTTCCCACTGTTCGGGTCTCATTTGGAGTAGGGGGTTGTCAGGTTATTGGAGATACGGTTGGAGTTGAAAAATGGATACAGAAAATCAGGGTGCGATGCGGATCTCGCTGTCGGTGATTTCAATCCCGACCTCGGCTTCCCTGGCTGCTTCCTCGAGGGCTGCCTTGAGCATGACGACGGGATCCGGGCTGACTTCGAGGCGGCGCATGAGGCCCCCGCCTTTTTTGGAGCCAACACGGAGGTTGACGCGCAGCCCTTTACGTTTGCACATCACGCGGGTGCCATCGGGCAGGGCGGCGTTCAGTGACTTGATGAAGGCATCCACGTAGTGGACCCCAATGCCGGATTTGTCGGGAAAGGCAGGGGGAAGCTTTTCAGCGGCTGCAGGATTTATGTCGCAGAGTTTTTCCATGTTTTGAGGGTATTGGCGTGAGAATAGAAGGCGGTTAAGTTGAGCTGGAGGCAGGTATCGGCTGCTGCTTCCGGCTCAATGTAAAGTGAATGGTTTCGAGAACGAGTCCCCATTTATGAGCCCGACTTCCTTTATCGCAATAACAACCTGTCTGCCGGGGCTCGCGTTCCCAGTTGAGGACGGCATCGAGGGATTTTCCGATAACCGGAGGGGAATCGGCGATCCGCGACATAGTTGCCTCCGCGTTGTTGAGGTAGGCGCACATCTTGGTATGGCCGGTGTCGTCTTCCGCCGGTTCACAGCGAGTGCTGAGAATGGGGTATCCCTCGTCTGGCGAACCAAGAATAACGGTGTAATTAAAAGCGAGCGGATGTCCGAGGTTGGAACAGGTAGAACCCTCAAAACGAAAGCATGCCCGGATGGCCCCATTTGCGTCGGAGGTAATCTCCAATCGCTCGTCGGCCCATTTGGCCAGCGCCTTGGTCGATACAGAGTAGCGGGCGTTGTTGCTGAGAGGCGGAAGGGATTGATTGAAAGCGGGCGTATTCGATCGATCGGTCACGGACGGTGCGTATTTGTAGGCTTGCAGTCGAAGGGAACAGGCCGGGGCTGGACAGGATCGGCAGGGAATAAAACGTGAATCATTGAGATGTTTTTCACTGCGTTCAAGCAAGCCGACGAGCGAAAAAAGTGTTTTTCGGGGCAGAATCATGCCACTGGAAAGAATTTTTATTGTTTCCGGAAGCGGTGAAGCACCCTCTTTGATAATGGCCTCATGCAGTATTTGCTGTTCGGAAACATCCCAACCATCGTAACCGGGACTGTAGTGGGGTATGGCCAACTTTCCTTTGCTGGCGGCATGCTGGCAAAGTTCGAGGTCCAACTGACTGAGGAGGTGTTCCGCAATAGCAGAGCCGTAAACCTCCATGAAAAAGTAGGCATCGGGGCGCCCGGCCTGCCAGTGGGCTGTGGCTTCCTCGGCACAGGCTTTTCCCGCCCCTACCGCTAGCAGCCAGGCCTCATGGACGTCACCTGCCCGGAAATAAGTAGCGAGTTTACGGGATGGAAAAGGGATTCCATCAAGGAGGATTCCTTCGGAAGTATACTCGATCCGCACCTTGCGCTGGTAGGTCCAGGGGTGGCCATTCTCCGCATACCAGGCCCGGGTTTCTTCAATCAGCTCCAGCGCTCGCGGACTCGGCTCCGCTCCGGCCGGATAACCCAGCATACGCCAGAGCTCGGATTCGAGCACGGTGCATTGGGGCCGGGTATTCAGTTGTTCGCTCTTCATTCGGTTAGTTCCGGAGCATGATCCGAGACGGGGGCGAACTGGCAGCCTTCGACAAAGACATCAAAAAAGCCGGGGTGGGTCTCCAGTCGACAATGTGTGACCTGTTTGACCATGGTCTCCAGCTCTTCGCGTTTGGAGCGGCAGAGCAGGGCGATACAGGCTCCCTCAATGGCGGCATTGCCCACCCGCCGGATTCTCGCGTTGTCAATGTCCGGAATCAGGCCGATCCGCTTGGAGGATTCGATGTTGAGGTGACGCCCAAAGCCGCCAGCGAGGTAAAAGACATCGAGGTCGGCGGCGCGGATGCCGTAGTCCTGGAAAATGATGCGCAATCCCGCAACATTGGCCCCTTTTGCCTGAGCAAGGGCATTGATATCGGCTTCGCTGAAAGTGATCGGAGGTTCGCTGTCGGGGACTACCACGAATTCCGGTTCGTCATCTTCATAGCGACCGAGTAGATTCATGTGTCCGGTCCGTAGTAATTCACTGAGTAGGTCGACCATACCGGAGCCGCAAATGCCTTCAGGTGGCCCATCCCCAATCACACTATAAGCGACGGATCCATTATCCTCAATCTGGACTTTTTCGATCGCGCCGGGAAGCCCGGGCATGCCAAAGGCGAGTTCGCCGCCTTCAAAAGCAGGTCCGGCCGGGCAGGAAGCGGCAAGGATGCGGTCCTTGTTGCCAAGGATCAGCTCGGTATTGGTGCCGATGTCCATGATGCAGACCAAGCGTTCCTCATGGGCGAGGTCCACCGCCAGCATACAGGCGGCGGTATCCGCACCGACGTGTCCGCTGATGATCGGCATGCCATAGACCCGCGCCTTGGGGTGAACGGGCAGGCCCAGCTTGCGGGCGGTAGCGGTGAGGCTGGTGGTGGTCCGAGTGCCATCTTCCAGTTCAAACTCGGTTACCGATCGATAGGGGCTTTGTCCGATAGTATAGACGCTGAGCTTAAAGAACATGTCCCGCATGGTCGAGTTTCCGGCAATGACCACCTCGTAGATGGTTTGCGGATCGACTGGCAGTTCCTCGATGGCATGGGTCAGATATCCCGAAAGGGTGCGCTGGAGGGTCTTGGTTTTGTCCTCGGTGTCGTAGGCGATGCGTGCCATGACATCGGAGCCTCCAAACAACTGGGGGTTTTCAAAGGATGAGTCGGCAATGATTTCACCACTCTCCAGATTGAAAAGGCGGAGGACGACCGTGGTGGTCCCGATGTCGATCGCCAGCCCGTGAATGGGAGCGGTGCTGGTCGCAATTTCTTCTCCGTCCAGCAGAATACGATCACCGTCGCGGGTGACGGTCGGTTCCAGCTTCCAGTTCTTGGCTTCGACTGGCAGTTCAAAGGCCTGACGTTCAATCCGCAGGCTGCCGCGCCGCATGGTATGGCAGCGGATGGTACCTTCGGTTTTTTCAATCCGGGCGCAGCAGGAGAGACGGAAATTCCCCCGAAGGTGCTTTTCCTCCGGGCCGGGGGCAGAGAGGAGATTCATGCCCCCGGTCACTTCGACCACACATTCCTTGCACTTACCCTGTTTGCGGCAGGATGTGGGGACACGAATGCCGATTTTTTCAGCGCAATCGAAAAGTGTCGCTCCTTCAGAAGCGGCACAATGCTGTTGATTGATCTGTAGTTCGACACTCATACGGCAGCTGGGCCGCGAAGTGTCCTGTCGCGGATTGAGAGTTGCAACTTACTGTAATACGGGGAGTGAGCAGAGCAACGTGAAGCCACGAGTCGCACGAATCTCCACAGATACTAATCACCAAACAGGAACCCCTTCCCAGTTTTTTACTTTAGGATCTGCTTTGATTCGTGCGAGACGTGGCTTCTACGTTGAACATTGTGAAATTGACTAATTCTCGATGATGCGGAGGGCTGCCTTCATGTACCCCAAGGCATAAGCCATACCGGCATGCCAGGGCGCGGCACAACTCATCTGAGGCGTATGATCAGGAATGAGAACGCCATCGTAATGGTTATTCTTGAGGATTTGCAACACGCGAAACATGTCGACATCTCCGTCATCAATAAAAGTTTCTTTGTAAGTGGGCACTTTGCCAGTGACATTACGGAAGTGGACATACCCCAGCCTACCTTGTCGGCTGTATTGGTCAACCACATCATAGATGTCGCCTTCGGTCATTTCAGCAAGCGATCCGATACAAAATTCCAGGGTGTTGTGGGGGCTGGGAACGAGATCAAGCAGCTTCTGGTACATGCTTGGCTGGTAGACCAGACGCGGTTGCCCGCGAACAAAAGGCATCGGAGGGTCGTCCGGGTGGGCCGCCAGCTTGACCCCGGCTTCTTCTGCAACCGGAAGAATCTCTTTGAGAAATCGTTCCAGCCGGTCCCAAAGCTGCTCATGGGTGATCGACTCGAGCGTCCCCTCGGGGGCATTCGGATCATAGATCATGTTCCAGACCATACCTTTGGGCATCGGAAGATCATAGGCACCCTCCATCCCCACCGAAGGGGCTTCGCCTCTGGCGTAATTTCCAACTGTCCGGCCGGCAACTCCCGCAATGGAGAAATTGTAGCCCATTACCGGAATGCCTGCTTTACCCATGCGTTGAATGATCGTCTTGATCTGCTCGATTTGATAATCGCGCAGTGGGCCATCAAGAAGAATGTCGTGCCAGTGAGCAGGATCAAAGTTTTCGATCGCTTCCAGCTTGAGGCCGGCGGCCTCCACTTCGCGCCGTAAGCCGATCAGCTCCTCCTGCGTCCAAAGGGCATCGGAATCTCCGGCCAGACCCCAGCCACGGTCGGTGCCGGTCGGCTGGTTGTCATCCTTGGTGTGCCCGTCGCCCCGGAAATAATCCACCAAGTGAGCCACAATGTGGGTGGCACCTGCCTGCCGCGCGAACAGGAAATTGTCGCGCGTCAGCATGTGACGGTATAATCCGAGACCAAGTTTCATTAAGGGAAAGGGGTGAAGGGCGCACGCCAACGCGTGTTGTATGGTAAACAGTAAAATTTGCGGGATTCTGCCGATTCCGTCTGTGTTCTAACTTTTGATCAAATACAATGAGCGGGTATCCTGAGGCTGATTCCTGACTGAGAAAAGGACTCAGGCAAATTTCCAGGTGGTGTTGGTGGGTAGAGGGGCTCCCAGTTCGATCGAACGCTTTCCGGGAGAGGCGGAACCGACCACAATCTCGAAATCTCCTTCGGGGAGGAAGGGTTTCCCTTCGAGATCGAATTGCAGGAATTGATCTTTGCTGAGGGTGAAACGGACTTGGGCTGATTTGCCTGCCGCGACCGGGATTTTCTCAAATCCGACGAGGACGGACTTGGGAGCCTCCGGGAAATTCTGTGGTGGAACAATGTAGCATTGAACCACTTCGGAAAGGTCGAGTTCACTCTCATTCCTCAGGGTGGTGGTGACTTCGACGGTATCCCCGTCCGCAGCTGCAGTGGTGAGCTGACCGTAAGAAAGTTTGCCATAGCTCAGGCCAAACCCGAAGGGGTAGAGAGGCTCTTTGTCCGCGAATTTGTAGGTGCGGCCCTGCATGCGGTAATCGTTGAACTCAGGAAGATCCTCAGTCTTGTAGGGGACGGTGACCGGCATTTTTCCAGAGGGAGAAACGTTCCCGAAGAGGACATCGGCCACGGCCCGGCCGCCTTCGCAGCCCGGGTACCAGACTTGAACGACCGCCTCGCAGAGCTCGTGGGCTTCCGGGATGGCGATGGCGCTGCCACCGGTCAGGACGAGAATGATCTTCTTGGCTCTTGGGCGAAGCGTTTTGAGGAAATCGAGCTGGACCTTGGGCAACTCAATGACATCGCGGTCGCCGCCTGAAGGTGAGGCCACAGTATCGCCTTCCTCTCCTTCGAGGGTGTGGTCGAGTCCCATCACCGCGATGACGAAGTCGGACTTGTCGGCGGCATCCAAGGTATAATTGACTCCCGGGGCCTGCGGGCTGAGGATTGGACAGCTCGGGCGGTACTTGCAGGGGGTGTTGGGGGGGAGGGCTTCCATAATGCCCTGGAAAATCGTCACCAGCTCCGGGCACATTCCATAATAATTGCCGACCAGTGCGCCGATATTGGCGGCGGTAGGTCCCACCACGAGCACGCGGTCCGGCTCAGCTGGCAATGGCAATGTGTTATTCTCATTTTTGAGCAAAACGACAGATTCGGCAGCTGCCTTCCGGGCGAGGGCGCGGTGTTCACGGCTGTCCACAATCGACAACGGTGTGCTGGTCCAGGGGACCATCTCCTCAGGGTCAAAGAATCCGAGGCGGAACTTGGTCCGCAAGAGGCGGCGCAGACAAGTGTCGATTTCCGCCTCCGTGACCAGGCCTTCTTTCACTGCCACGACCAGATCAGCGTAGGTGCAACCACAGTTGAGGTCGCAACCAATACGAACGGCAAGAGCGGCGGATTCAGCAGCATTCTTCGTCACGCCATGGTAGTTGTGAAAATCGTCGATTGCTCCACAGTCGCTGACGTAGTGGCCCTTGAATCCCCATTGCTCCCGTAGGATTTTGTTCATGAGGAAATCGCTGGCGCAGCAAGCTTCTCCCAGGGTCCGGTTGTAAGCGCCCATGAAGGCTTCGACCCCTTCATCCGAAAGGCGCTTAAATGCTGGCAGGTAGGTTTCGTAAAGGTCTTTGTCGGTGGGGATCGCATCAAATTCGTGACGCTCTGATTCGGGTCCACTGTGTACGGCAAAGTGTTTGGCGCATGCTGCGGTCTTGAGGTAGTGCGCATGGTCACCCTGCAAGCCTTTGACCACCTGAGTGGACAACTCAGCGGTGAGAAAAGGATCCTCCCCAAAGGTCTCCTGGCCACGTCCCCAGCGGGGATCGCGGAAGATATTGATGTTGGGGGTCCAGAAAGTCAGCCCAAGATATTGTCCCCGGCGGTTCTTGCGGGCAAAATCGTGATGTTTGGCCCGGGCTTCGTCGGCAACGGTGTTGGCGACTTCACGGATCAACTGACGATTCCAAGTCGCAGCCATCCCGATGACCTGTGGGAAAACAGTAGCCCTTCCGGCCCGTCCCACGCCATGGCAGGCCTCATTCCACCAGTTGTAAGCAGGAATCCCCAGGCGATCGATGGCAGGGTTTTCGTGCATCATTTGCTCCACTTTTTCCAGCAGTGTCAGGCGGCTGATGAGATCATCAAGCCGCTCTTCCAAAGGGAGGGAGGCGTCTTTAAAAGGAAATACAGTGGAGGTTTCTGGGGCTTGGGACATGATGAACTGTGTTTGGTGAAAGGAATGTTTCTTGACCCCATCCTGTATGTGAACGAATGCGGGCAACTGGGTAAGGTCAGACCTGAAGTTCTTTATAGGGGCGGGATAAAAGGGGCTATCACGTGTTAGCTGGAGCAGGGCAATGGTGCCATGCCAGAGCTGCACATGGAGTGCTTACAGTAATGTATGGTAAAAATACCCCTGCAAGACTCTCTTCAAACATCATGAAAGCCCGATTCTCTCACAATCGACCCATTATCCTAACATTCGAATTGCCAGCAGCGGAAATTTTCCTGCAATATTCCATCAACGTAGAGTTGACTGTCTGCGTAACACTCATGCCAACCCACCACTTTGAAAATTTAGATAGCTGTGGCTGAATCTCCGAAAAAGCAGGATTCTGGTAAATCCTCCCCAAAGAAACGGCGCGTTACCTTGGCTGATGTGGCGAAGGCAGACGGAACACATGTGACCACTGTGTCGCTGGCCCTGCGGAACAGCCAGCGTCTGCCGGAGAAAACGCGCCTGCGCATTCAGAAGCTGGCCAAAGAAATGGGTTACACCCCTGACCCGATGATGCAGGCGCTGGTCTCGTATCGCGAGTCGACCCGCACGCGGATTAATCCACAGGTAATCGCTTACATCACCAATTGGACCACGCGTTGGGGTTGGCGTAAAGTTACGGCACATCCGGATTTTTATGAAGGCGCCAGGGAGGCGGCCGAAGAGATGGGCTACACATTGGAACACTTCTGGATGCGGGAGCCAGGGCTGACCCATGGCCGTCTGAGCCGAATTCTGGATACCCGTGGCATCAATGGAGTGATTATCGCCTCGCATGCCCGGGAGTTCGACGAGCATCTCCGTCTGGATTGGGAGCATTTTGCCGGGGTGAAGATCGATTTTTTTCCCCACAAACCGGCATTGCATAATGTGACCAACAATCAGTCAGCGATTATCCGTCTGGCCATGCGCCGGACCATGGCCGCTGGTTACAAGCGGATTGGTTTTGTTATGCACCGCGGGTGGGATCATAGTGTGGACCGTTTCTGGAGTGCAGGTTTTCTCGTCGAACAGGATAGTTTACCAGAGGAGCATCGCATCCCGATGTGTTTATTTCCGGAGGCTGAGCCTGTCCATCTGTGGATCAACCAGAGTCAGGGGGAAATCTCCTGCAGCCCGAAAATTTTCAAACAGTGGTTCAATAAATGGAAGCCCGAGGTGATTATCAGCCGAGGGGCTTTTGTGTTACCTCGTTTGGAAGAAATGGGCTTACGGGTCCCGGAGGATGTCGCTTTTGTGGATGTGTTCAATGAAGACCAGACTGGTGAGATTGCCGGTGTCCGACAAAACCACCGGGCGGTGGGGGCGATAGCGGTGCAGACACTGGCCGGGCAGTTGACTCAGAACCGCCGCGGCATTCCCACCATTCCCACCACAACCTTTGTTGATGGCACCTGGGTCGATGGGAAGTCCCTGCCACCACCTCCTGCAGAGGATGAAAGCCCATAATTGTGGGGCTGTGACAGCAGTCCTGAGGTTTCAATGACAGACGCTCAATCGAGTGGGGGGGCTTTGCGTCTACTATCTGGTGATGCATCCAATCCCCCGAATCATGGCATCCGCCACACCGCGATGTCATCGAAACACAGGTGGGGGGCTCCTGTATCGTCTGTCTGGAGAGAGGGTGGGTTCTATTTCAGGTGGATTTATCAAGGAAATCGGGCGAGAGCAAAAAAAAGCGGCCCCGGAGGGATCCGGGACCGCTGAAATGGAACAAGCTTTACTTCAGATTAGAAGTCGAAGCTGGTGCTGAGCTGCCAGGTCATCCCCTCGGCGATCCGGTAACCGGCGATGCTGCCATCGGGGTTGGTGGTTGCAGGGATGAGGCGCTTGTTGTCACCGACGTTGCGCAGATTGAGCTGAATGCGCCAGTCAACGCGACCATTCATGATGGTGCGGGTGTACCCACCCCAGAGGTCGATGGCATCTTCAGAGGAACCCTTGAAGGGGCTGTCCACGTCGAACGCAGCCACGGGCTGGACGGTGCCATCGCCAAGGATTTCCTCACCGACGACGATGGGAGCGTAACCGATGACATTGCTGTCCTGCCAACGATAACCACCACCAACGAAGAAACCATCAAGCGGGCCTTCGGTGAAGCGGTAGGTGGTGATGATGTTGAACCGGTAAGGACGGAGCTCAGGAGTGTTGTTGCCTTCCTGTGCACGGAAGAGGCTGTAGCGCCAGTAGGCGTTACGACCCATCCGGGCCAGACCAGTGTCAGCGGTGGCAGCGCCTTGGGAACCACCGAACCAGCGGAGGCCTCCGGGGCCAGGGTTGGAGCCGTCCGGATTGGGCTGATAGAGCGCCCAACGGTCTTCCACCCATTCGGCAATTTCACCAGTGAGGTTGAGGCGCTTGGCACTGACTTTGGCGAAGTTGAAGGCAATATCCCAGTTGTCCGTCGGACGCACGAAGAGTTCAACTTCCGTTCCCTTGGAAACGGTGTCACCGGTCATGGCGAAACCATTCAGACCTTGCCATCCGTTGTCGTAACGGGGGGTGTTATCCGGATCGGCCAGCCACTGCTGATAGTATACGTTGGGGTCACTGATACCCCAGGCATTCATGTAGGTACGGGCGCGGTCGTTATCAAGCGAGGCGAGGGCGGCTTCTGCCTGCTGACGGGCGAGGGCGTTGGCGGCAGCAAAGTCTGCCGAAGTCCAATCATCCTGTGTCCCGGTAGCGGGCTGGTAAGCATAGAAGTTGAGGTCCGTTTCGTCGTTCGGGTTCTGGAAGCGGTACCCGCTGGTGCCGGTAACGGACGGGTTGTCACTGCGGTCCAGCGTCAATACGCGCAAAGCCATTTCAGCGCTCCGGGCAACTTCGTCAGCCGTACGGGCCGGGAAGTTGAAGTCAATATTGTCATTGAGGGTGGCTCCGGTCACATTGGTTTCGAAGCGGTTGACCTTGAGCATGACGCGTCCATTGAAGGCTTCGAGGGTGAAGCCATACTCCTTGGTGTCAGCTTGCGGCGGGGCGAGCGGATCTCCGAAGAGGCCCACACGGGTAACCGGTTGGAAGTTCTCCGACTCACTGTAGAATACAGTGGCGTTCATCTCCCAGGGGAGGTGACGGTTGATGAAGTCGGGGGACTTTACCACTGCGCTCCAGGTGACGAGGGTGTCACTCTTGAACTCTGAGGTCTTGACCAGCTCCCATGGAGAATTGAGGTCCACGTGTCCGTCATTGCCACCAATGCGTGGGCGGTTGCCGGAAGCTTCGGCGGGATCACCACTACCATCCCAGCCACGGTGTTCGACTACCTTGTCCTTGCGGATACCACCGAGGAGAATGATGTGATCATCAAGCAGGCGCCATTGGTCGACGAGTGCCCAGGATTCCACCACGTCACGTCCCTCGCTCCAGTTGCGGTAGAGGTTGGGACGATCCTCGGCATTGTCGCCATTCCAGACGGTGATTTCACCGTGCTGGCCCCAGCCGCGGTAGTTCAAGGGGTTCTCAGACTGGAACCGGTTGAGTGGGCTGAAGGTCGCACCGGTCCGATTGCTGGGGAGCAGGCCCAGTTCCGGTCCCTCCCAGGCAGTGTTGGGTGCAGGCGCATTCGGCAGGTAGTTGCTGTCGAAATACCAAGCCGGAGCAGTACCGATATTACGCTGCGCGGTAATGGCCGGGATATTCAGCTCGGAGATCGAGCTGGCATTGATGACGGAACCGCCCAGATAGTTCATGGTGCGCATATTGCGCTCACCGCGGGCAATTCCCAGATTGGGGTTACCGCCGATAGCAGCGGTGGTGTCGGTGGTGAGTGCGTAACGCTGCCAGCTGCGGTTTTCGTTGTGGATTTCATTCCGCTCGAGCAGACCGGTGAACTGGTGACGTCCGAGGAACTTGACCAGGATGTTTTCGCGGTCAAGCAAGGTTCCGAAGTCCAGTTCGGCGTATGGGGTGAACCGGTAGGTGGTGCGGGTCACGAAGCGCTCATTGGTGCCCCCGGCGTTGGCCAGCACAAAGGGACGGCCGAAGTTCGGGTTTTCCATGGCAACGAGATTACCCTGACCATCCGGAACGGCCATCGGCAGGTGGGACATCAGGTCGATCATGAGGCGGGGGATACCGCCAATATATTCTTCCCGGCCATCGCTGTATTGCTGACGGTCGTAGGAGAACTGCATGCTGACTTTTTCACTGAAGAAGGACTGAACCACATTCAGATTGTAGGCCTTGAAATCAGCCCATTCCCGCTTGTTGGGTCCGTCCAACAGGTGCTCATAGAAGTTGAAGATTCCCGGGTCGGAAATCATCACATCCCGGTAGAGGCCTTGGCGCTGATAGAGGAAGTTTCGCTCGGTGGCATAACCGGTCAGCGCATTGATGGAACGAAATGCGGGAGCGCGAATGCCCTGAGGTTGACCCGGAACGTTGGCGCCGGTGTTGCTCAGCTTATTTCCATTGGAGACAAGAAAGTTGTTCGCACGGAAATAGGCCATGTCGGCGTCATTCTCGTCTGGGAAGATCGCCCAGAAACCAGTCGAAATCAGGCCGCCAAAGTCGTCGTTGGCACTTGGACGCAACCAGGGTTCGGCATTGTCCATATTGATGTTGGCAGCGCCAAGATCGAGACGATTGGGATACTCTTCGGCGAGAAGACCGCTATCGACGGTGATGACATAAGGGTCATATCCCGTCCGGGTGCGCATCGGCTCAAGGGTTCCGAGTACCGTTCCGTCCGGTGCCACCATTTGCTCCGGAGATGTCCGGAAATAGGGGCTGACGTGGTCGATCATCGTGGCGGTACGCGGACGGTTGGCACGGATTTGCCCCTTTTCGAAGTTGGCGTTGAAACGGGTGCGGGATTCACCAATACGAAGAAAATCAGGTTCCCAGCGAAGAGCACCGTAGATTCGGCGGTCGCGGTTGTAGGTGGGATCCTGACGATACTTGGTTTCGTCATCGAGCAGGGCTACGCGCATGGCCAGCTCATTGTCGATGATGTCGCGGGTCAGGTTGAGCGATCCGCGGCGACCACCAAACTTGCTGATCCGGAACTCAATCCGGCCTGAGTTGGAGCCGAGGGTGGCACCTTGCACATCCTGATTGACGATACCACCGCCACTGCCTTGTCCGAAGAGAATCGAGTTGGGGCCACGCTGGATATCGACACGGGATGTATTGTAGCTGTCCCAAGGGATGTCGGTGAGGAAGAAATCACGGGTATTGTCGGCGCTGACCAAACCACGCACACGCGTGTTAGATTGTGGGGTTTGACGTTGCCCTTGGTCGTTGAGTTCACCGCCTCCGGTGACCACGCCACCAAAGTTACCATCGAGGCCACCGACTTCCGTTCCTACCGTGTATTGGAGGAGGGATTGGCTGCTGGTGGCACCAGTGTCCTGGAGTTGTTGGGCGGTGACTACGGAGATTGCGGAGCCGACTTCACGCAGGTCGGTGCGGACGCGGATACCGGCAAGGGTATCGGTGGCGCGGTAACCGATATTATCGGTCGCGCTGACTTCAAACGGCGACAGCTCAAAGGCGAACATGTCATCGTCGGCGGGCTGAGCGGAGAGACCGGCTCCTGCGAGCAGGGTAGCCCCGACAAGGGCTCCCAGTCGAATAGAGCGCGGCACGCAGCATGCAGCTTGAGTTGAGGTGGTCTGTTTCATTCGTCTGACTTGGGTGTTGATTGGAGTTGAATAGTTATTGGGTTAAGATGCTGACTGCAGAAGCAGCACTGGAAACAATACAGCATCCGCCTGGCTGCAGGCAGATGCCGGGAGAAATGGATTCACGGGACAGTGAACGATAAATCAGAGGGATTAGGAGATTCCAATCTGAGGTTGAACGCTGGCACGCACGTCATCGTCTCATTCATAATAGAGTCGAGAAACGGTTGGAGGTTGCTCGGCAGGGGTTGCCGGAAACAGGGATAACGCAAAGCAGGAACATTTAAATTATTCGGAAGAGCATCAATTGGAGGGCGAGTCTAATATTTGATCAAATTCAAAATGCTCTAATTGTTGAGAACAAGGGGGCATGCAGTGAGAAAGAACGATTAAAGTGATTCGACTGAGCAAATTAATGGATTCGAGGGGTCTGGCAATGCTAAATCGGACTGACTCCAATAGCGGCTTTCAGGTGGGGAGCGCGCACAAGGTTTCGGATATTCAGTTTGTAAATACGGGCGGCTTCCACTCCTTTTCTGCTTTACGGTAAAGCGAGTTTGAGCGTGGGATTAATCTGATTCGACTTGTCGAAGAGGGAGAGCGGAGAAAGAGATTGTGCTCACTCCAAACCCAATTCGCTTATGTTACACATCAAAAATGCACTTTGGCTTCTATGTGCGGGGGCAACTGCCTTGGCGCAGGCATCCACCGAACCTATTATTGTTGAAGCAGCCTCTGGTGATCTCGGTACAGACTGGCTGGTGGAGACATCCGGGGGTGTTGAATACATTACGATCGCGGACAATGGTCCGACGTTTCTTCGCCCCGGCCTGCCGGAGCGGGTAGCGACTTACGAGCTGACTTTTCCCGCAGCGGGCAATTATCATCTTTTTATTCGGGTGCGGGTAGGCGCCGATACTTTTGATGCGGACAGCTTATTTGTGGGCAACGGTTTCGGTGAGAAGGACCCGGAGGCCAATGAGGACTGGATCAACGTCAACGGATTTGCCGCTGCCGTAGGCTATGATCAACCGGATCAATGGGTGGTCGAAGGTGGAGCCCTCACCAGCCAAGTCTGGAAATGGGTCCTGGTGAATCGCTTTGATGGGGGAAATGGGCTGGAACTGACTGTGCCCGATGGGGCTCTCACCCAGACATTCCAGATCGGTGGTCGTGAAGACGGCTTTGAAATCGCCACTCTGGCCTTTGGGCCTGCGGAGCTTTTTTACACTGTTAACCATCTGGAGAATGGATTACCCGGATCGACACAAGGGCCAAACCTCTTTCAACCACCCGGACCGGAGATCGCCTTGGGTAATCCCAAGTTTCTCGGCAGTGTGTATTCCCACAACCAAACCCAGAACGTCAATTTCACCAAATACTGGAATGCGATGTGGCCGGGCAATGCCGGCAAGTGGGGCTGGGTTGAGGGTACCCGCGGGGAAATGAATTTTACCGTTCTGGATGAGGCCTACAACCTGGCCAAAGAGAATGGCTACATCTTTAATTTTCACATCCTCGTCTGGGGAAACCAGCAACCACTCTGGATGTCGGATCTTCCGGTAACGGAACAGCGGGAAGCGATTGAAAACTGGTTTCACGTCATCGCCGAGCGCTATCCGGAAATTGATTACCTGCAGGTAGTTAACGAGCCATTGCACGATCCCCCCCAGCGCCGCAATCAGGATGATCTGGACAGTGGCGATTATATCGAAGCTCTTGGCGGAACCGGTGAGACCGGCTGGGATTGGGTGATTGAATCCTTCCGCCTGGCCCGGGAAATCTTCCCCCAAGGGATGCCGCTGATGATTAATGAATACGGCATCTTGAACAGCATGAACAATGCAAGACGCTACAAGGAAATCATTGATCTATTGATGGAAGAAGATCTGATCGATGCGATCGGTGTGCAGGGACATGCCTTTACCCTGAACAACGCCAGTGCCAACATCGTCCAAAGCACACTTGATCTGCTGGCTGAGACCGGTTTGCCCATCATGGTGACCGAAATGGATATCGATGGATTGGATGATGAACTACAGTTAACCCGCTACCAGCGAGTCTTCCCTGTAATCTGGGAGCACCCCGCGGTGATCGGAGTGAATCTCGCCGGAGCCCGCATTGGAATGTGGCGCACGGATCAGGGCGCCTATCTGATTAACAGTGATGAATCGGAACGCCCGGCCTTGCAATGGTTGAGGGAGTATGTCGAGTCGACGACCCCAGCTCCGGTCGAGGGCTGGCGTGGCTACCCACTCGTACAGGAAAGTTGGGCCGATACTGGTTCATGGCTCGATTGGCTCTACACGGAGCACGATCCATGGTTGTACTCCCTGGTTCTTCACGGATGGATTTATCAGCCTGAGTCTCTTGACTCGTCGAGCGGAGCCTGGCTCTGGGTTCCGCGCATCGATTAGGAAAACCACCCCAATAAACCACACTGATCAGGGGCAGTCCGCATCGCTGGATTGCTCCTGATTTTTTTATAATCCAGAAGCAGAGAAGGCTAATTCCAATGGCAAGTTGACTGTCAAGTCCTATTGGGATGGCGCGCTTGGCAATTGTCATCAAAAATTTCCCTGCTACTCTACGATAGCGTACTCCTACGTATTCACCCTATTACTCCATACACTCAAATGCATTTGCGAAGAAAGCTCTACCTCGCGGCATGTTTGCTGCCGCTTACTGTATTAAACGCTGCCAATACCGCCATTGTGATTGAAGCCGAGTCCGGAGAGCTCGGTGATGACTGGCTGGTGCAGTCTGATGGCGGAACGCAGTTCATCACCATCGCCGACAATGGGCCTACTTTTGCCCGTCCTGGGAACATGGACCGGGTCGCCAGTTATGAAGTCGAATTCGCGGCTCCCGGAGAATATGCGATTTATGCCCGGGTACGGGTGGGAGCAGATGGGTTTGATGCGGACAGTCTGTTTCTGCCCATGGATTTTGGAGAGATGGATCCCGAGGTAAATGGCGACTGGATCAACGTGAATAATTTTGCCAACGCGGTGGGCTATAATCAGCCCAGCCAGTGGGTGGTGAATGGCGGGCTGCTGGGCAGTCAGGTCTGGAAGTGGGTCAGGGTCAGTGGTTTTGATGGTGCTGCCGACCAGCTTTACGTCGTCGAGGAAGGCTCATTAACCCAGACCTTCCGGATCGGTGGTCGGGAAGACGGATTTGAAATCGATAAAATCGCCTTTGCGCGCTCGGACCTGTTTTTCACAGTGGAAGCCTTGGAGAGCGGCCTTCCGGGCACGACCGAGGATCCTTTCGGAGATCCCTTCATCCCCACAGGCCCGCCATTGGCCACAGGCCACACCAAGTTTTTGGGCAGTGCCTACAGCAATACCCAGGCCCCTTACTTCGAACTCTATTTTAATCAGATTGTCTCTGAGAACGACAGCAAATGGGGGAGTATCGAGAGCCAGCGTGACGTGATGAACTGGAGTGGGGCGGATGAGGCCTACAATCTTGCCCGCGCCCATGGCATGCCTTTCCGCTGGCACGTCCTCGTCTGGGGCAATCAGCAGCCAACCTGGATGAAAGATCTTAGCCCGGAGGAGCAATTGGAGGAAATCCATGAGTGGTTTGCCGCTGTGGCCGAGCGCTATCCGGATGTCGATTACGTGGAAGTGGTTAACGAACCACTGCATCAACCGCCCACTGACCGGGCTTCGGACCCGACTTCCGGAGGTTACTTTGATGCCCTCGGGGGCTCTGGCGAGACCGGATGGGACTGGGTGGTCAACGCCTTTCGCATCGCGCGGGAATATTTTCCCGATACCCCGCTGATGATCAATGATTACGGAATCCTTTCCAACACGCAGACGGCACGGCGCTATCGCGAAATCATCGAACTCCTGCAGGAAGAAGACCTCATCGACATGATCGGAGTGCAGGGGCATGCCTTTTCCACCCGGGTGCCGGTTTCCACCATGACGGCGGTCCTCGACATTCTGGGTGAGACCGGTCTTCCGATCCAAGTGACGGAGATGGACATTGACGGTTCAACCGATGAGATTCAGTTGGCCGACTATGAGCGAGTCTTTCCGGCCCTTTGGGAACATCCTTCCGTGATGGGGATTACGCTTTGGGGATGGCGCATCGGGATGTGGCGCACCGATCAAGGCGCCTATCTGATCAATGATAACGGGACCGAGCGCCCGGCGATGGAGTGGCTGCGGGAGTATCTGGCGGAAACAGCTACCGGAGATCCCTCCGAGCAATACCTCTGGGGCTATCCGGTCGTTTCAGACTGGATTGATACCGGGACCTGGCTGGGCTTTGCCTATGTCAAGGAAGCCCCCTGGATTTACCAGCTCAATATCGGCTGGGTGTGGGTAGTGGAGGAGAGCCATACCGCTAGCGGAGCGTGGATGTACGCTCCCAAATGAGAGCGATACAGTCATAATTGGCCAGATGAGCCGGAAATGAATCCATTGCATGGATTAAGAAATTACTTATAAGTATTTCTAATTTATAGGCTCAGCTGAATTTTGGCCTTTTAGGTTTAATCGAATCCTTCTACTACATATTAATGGTGGGTCTCCGCATTAGCTGGGTTCCACCTTTTCCATACCTAACTCAATATCTGACCCTTAATTACTCATGAACCCTAAACTGTTATCACCCCGCAGTTTTATCTTACTCGCTGCCATAGGCTCCAGCTCGATCCTGTCGGCAGAAACTCAGGTAAGCATCGAACAATGGGGATTCGAAATTGGAGGCGCCGGTAACTCCACCCTGACGACCGAAGGCACTGATGCCATTGTTACTGGAACCGCAGAAGATTCGGGCGATATCCGTCTACGTGGCGGCTTCCCCCAAGTCACCCTTGGTGCAGGGGATGAACTTACCCTGACTGCCACCCTGGAACTGGAAAACGCTGTTGGCGAAGACCTGTTTTTGGGGGGTATCGAAACCCGTCTTGGAATCTACAACACCCGCGGCGACGGGGGTTCGGTTTCCGGCCAATTCTGGTCTGGGGATCAGAACGGATTCACTGGTTACACTCTGATTGTACTAAGCGGTGGCGAAGGACTTCCCAGCTGGGATGGCAATGGCGAAAATGCCAACCTGGGAGCCTATGGACCGGATAACACCGGTTCCTGGGTAAGCTCTCGTGGGGCCAATGCTTTTGCGATCGGCGGCTATGAAGGACCGGCAGATCAAGCTACGGCCGACAATCCACCTTACAATATCATCCTCAATCTGATTGAGGACGGTGGAGGTATTGCCGTCTCTTTTTCAATCAGCAATGCCGATGGTAGCTATTCGTTTACAGGAGTTGGCTGGGATGATGGCAGTGCCTGGGGAGGCAGTACCGCATCCACCTTGTCTTTCGACGCCTTCGGGATTCGACTGAACAAGGGCAACAATGGTGCCCGTTTTACCACCGCAAAGCTCACTAACGTCGAAATTTCGACCACAGGAACGGTTGAAGGGGGCAATGGTGGAGAAACCCCAACCCCAACCCCGACCCCGACCCCCACACCAACCCCCACTCCCGGCGATGATTACCTCGGTTACCCGGTGGTCAACGGTTGGGCGGATACCGCTAACTGGATCGGTTTTGTCTATGTGCAGGATGCTCCCTGGGTTTACCAGTTGAACATCGGCTGGATCTGGATTTCGGAAGAAAGCCACTCGGCTTCCGGAGGCTGGTTCTATTCGGCCAAGTAATCCGTCTGGATTACCGAATACTGTATCCATTTAATTGCTACAATCAGGGCGCATCCAAAAGGATGCGCCCTTTTTGCTCCATTCTGATCGTTTCAGCGTTTGGCCGGGCGTCGATTGCTATTGCCGGATCCTGAGCGTGGCCCATTCCGCTGCGAGCGGGCAGAGTCGCCTTCCTGACGGTCGGCGGCTGTAGCGGAACGTCTGGGGGGATCCACAAACTCGACCTCATAGGCCGTTGCCAGCAAGCGGCTGCGTTTTTCTCCTTCGTCCGTTTCCCAGTTGTTCTGCTTGAGCGCTCCACGGATCAGGACCTTCGATCCTTTTTTCAGGTAGCGTTCAAGATGCGGCATGTCCCAGGCTTCGAAAGGGAGGAACGTGGTATGTTCTCCTTGGTTGATGGCCAGGGTGCTGCTGTGCACCTGATGTTCCCCCACATCACGGGTGACAATGTCCGTAGTGAGATTTCCCGAGACAACGACAGTATTCATTGATATCCTTGGTTAAGGTTGATTATCAAGTTTATACCAGAGATGGCTTGTTTGCTTTGTCAAACGGTTTTTAGGGGAGGGAACTCCCCCATGAGATACATGGCGAATGTCGCAAACAGGTGATTTTCTCTTGTCCTTGATTTGTTCAAAAAAACTTGAACAAAACCGAACTGAGTTCATGGTCAGCACCGTGGATTCAGTTTCACCGGTCTCTGCTCAGAACACTTCTTTGACGCTCTCCGAATTTCAGCGGGAAGTAATCGCTTTTTTTGTACACGCGGCCCAGGCGCTGGACCTTCCAAAGTCGGTAGGGGAGATTTATGGTCTGCTATTCAGTTCGAAAGAACCATTGTCGCTTGATGAGATTGTTGCCCTGCTGGAAATTTCAAAGGGTTCCGCCAGTCAAGGCCTTCGTTTTCTGGAGAACCTGATGGCGGTGGAACGGGTGCGACTGGAGGAAGAACGCAGGGATCGTTTTGTGGCCGAACTGCGCCTGCGCCGTCTGGTCACCGGCTTTTTACGCGAGCGGGCAGAACCGCACCTGGCCACGGCTACCGAACGTCTGGAGCGCCTCGCGGATGCCGCCACACCCGTTGATGCCGAGTTCGCCCAGGATCGGGTCAAGCGCCTGCGTTCCTGGCATAAGCGGGCAAACCTACTGCTCCCCTTGATTCGCCGGGTGCTGGCTGCACCTTAATCCTCCTCCTGCCTGCACTGATTCATGACTGACCACATTTATCCTGAATTCGCCCGGATGCTGGGGCGTGAGCACAAAGAAGCCCTGCTTGGGCAAAGCGGTTTTGCCGTCTGGCTTTACGGACTCAGTGGCAGCGGCAAAAGCACCGTTGCCAATGCCCTCGAACGGCGCCTCCATTCCGAAGGCTTTCTCACTCAGATCCTCGATGGGGATAACATCCGATCCGGTTTGAACCGAAACCTCGGATTCTCCGATGAAGACCGGGCAGAGAATATCCGTCGGATTGCCGAAGTGGCCAAGCTCTATGTGCATACCGGCGTGATTACCCTGTGCAGCTTTATAACTCCGCAGCGAAGTCTGCGTCAGTTGGCCAGAGATACGGTGGGGGAGGCGGATTTCGTCGAAGTCTTTGTCCGGGCCCGATATGAAACCTGTGCCCAGCGCGACCCCAAGGGGCTCTATCAGAAGGTGGCGGCAGGTGAAGTGAAGACCTTTACCGGCAAGGATTCGGTTTTTGAGGAACCTTTGGAGGGGGATGCCGCCTTCATTCTCGATACTGAGGCCCACAACCTCGAAGCCTGCGTTGCCATTCTCTACGATTTGGTGGCTCCCCGCCTCCAGAAACAAGCCAGAGGACCCTCCTGAATGGCTGCTAAGGATTTCTTTTCTTTTAGGGATTGCCTTGCATGAAAATGAGATCCAGCCTCCAGGGTTTAATTCAAGGTATTCGACCTTTAAAACCATAGATAATCCATGAAGCAGAGTTATACGGTCAGTCATCTTGATGCTCTCGAAGCGGAGGCGATTTTTGTTCTCCGTGAGGTTGCTGCACAGTTTCAGCGGCCGATGTTACTTTTCAGTGGAGGCAAGGACTCGATCTGTGTCGCCCATTTGGCAAAGAAAGCATTTTGGCCAGCACGCATTCCGTTTCCGTTTGTCCATGTGGATACCGGGCATAATTTTCCTGAGACGCTGCAATACCGCGACGACTATGTAGCCTCACTGGGGGTCGATCTGGTTGTGGGCAGCGTGCAAAAATCCATTGATGAGGGGAGGGTGAAAGAGGAGACCGGACCTGATGCCTCCCGCAACGCCCTGCAGACCATCACTCTGCTGGATACCATTGAGGAGCATCAGTATGACGCTGCCATCGGGGGTGCCCGCCGGGATGAGGAGAAGGCGCGGGCCAAAGAGCGCTTTTTCAGCCATCGGGATGATTTTGGGCAATGGGATCCCAAGAATCAGCGTCCGGAATTGTGGAATCTCTTCAACGGCAAGATGAACCCTGGAGAACACTTCCGGGTCTTTCCGCTTTCCAACTGGACCGAGATGGACGTCTGGCAATACATCCGGCGGGAGAATATCGAGTTGCCCAGTCTGTATTATGCCCATGAGCGGGAAGTAGTGGTGCGCCGTGGAGTGATCCTGGCAGTCTCCGAGTTTGTCACTCCCCGTGAAGGGGAGGAAGTGGAAACGCGCAGGATTCGATTCCGGACGATGGGAGATGCCACCATCACGGGTGCGGTGGAATCGGATGCGGATGACATGGACAAAATTATTGCCGAGGTGGCCGCAGCCCGCCAGACCGAGCGGGGCAACCGGGCCGACGACAAGCGTTCCGAAACCGCGATGGAAGATCGCAAACGCCAAGGCTATTTCTAAGCCTCCGGCTCCTCCACGTCATTTTTGAATAACAGAAAGCGAAAACTTTGATTATGAGCGATTCATCCAACACCGAGATGGAACTCCTCCGCTTCACCACGGCGGGCAGCGTTGACGACGGCAAGAGCACACTCATCGGCCGTCTCATGTTTGATACCAAGACGATCTTTGAAGACCAGCTGGAAGCCGTCGAGCGGACATCCCGTCAGCGCGGGGATGCGCATGTCGATCTGGCTTTGCTCACAGATGGGCTGCGGGCGGAGCGGGAGCAGGGGATTACCATTGACGTGGCCTACCGCTATTTTGCCACTCCCAAGCGCAAATTCATTATCGCAGACACCCCTGGACACATCCAATACACCCGTAACATGGTGACAGGGGCGTCGACCGCCAATCTGGCCATTATTCTCGTGGATGCCCGCAAGGGTGTCATCGAGCAAACCTGCCGCCATAGCTTCATTGCCAGCCTGCTGCGCCTGCAGCACGTGGTGGTGTGTGTCAATAAGATGGATCTGGTCGAATATGATGAGTCGGTCTTCAACAAGATTGTTTCCGACTACAAGGCATTCGCTTCACGTCTGCAGATTCCGGAGATTACCTTTATCCCGATCAGTGCCCTGCATGGGGACAATGTGGTCGATAAATCCGCCAATATGCCTTGGTATGGCGGTTCCACGCTCCTCTACCATCTGGAAACTGTCTACATCGGGACCGATGCAAACCATGTGGACGCACGCTTTCCGGTCCAGTGGGTGATCCGCCCGCACAATGATACGTTCCACGATTTCCGGGGATATGCTGGCCGCGTTGCCGGTGGAGTTTACAAGCCCGGCGACGAGGTCGCCGTTCTGCCCAGTGGCTTTACCTCCCGGATCAAAAAAATCTATGCTGCGGATGAAGAAATTTCGGAGGCGTTTTATCCGCTTTCCGTGACCATTACCTTGGAGGACGAAATCGACATTTCCCGAGGGGACATGATTGTCAAAACGCAGAATCAGCCTGAAGTCGGGCAGGATCTGGATGTGATGCTGTGCTGGTTTTCTGAGAAGCAGAAACTCTCTCCCCGTGGCAAATATATCATCCGGCACACTACCCGCGAAGCCAAGGCGATCATACAGGAGGTGCAGTATAAGGTAAACGTGAACACCCTGCACAAGGAAGAGGGGGTAGACGGCCTTACCCTCAATGAAATCGGACGGGTCAAGCTTCGGGTCAGTGCTCCTCTCTTCCATGACAGCTACCGGCGAAACCGGATCACCGGAAGTATCATCCTGGTGGATCCGTTCACCAACGAGACGGTGGCCGCAGGAATGATTCGTTGAGTAAGGCGAACGGGTTCGGGTTTGTCGTTAGGGATGCCTTAAGTAGTTGGGAAAGGCAGCCCGGGACGAATGCCAGAGGGTATGTATCTCCCCGCAGAAGGCGGGAAGGGGTACGCTCAATCCTGCTCTTCTTCGGAAGACGGGTTTCCTTCCTGCTCGCTGAGAATTCGTTCCAGCAGGTGCGTGACGTCGTCTACCTTATCCAGAACACTGCGATGAGCGAAAATCGGCTTCTTTAAATAGAGGGCCATCGCCATGGCATCACTGGGTCGGGAGTCGATCTCCACCAGTTTCTGACCCAACTCGTTCTCCATCTTAAGGATAACCCGGGCGTAAAAGGTGCCCTCATCCACGTCATTGATGACCACGCGCTGCAACTCGATTCCGAAGCCGACAAAGATATGCCCGATGAACTGGTGCGTCATTGGCCGCTCCCTGGTGACCTCATTGATGATCATTGAGAGGGTATTGCCGATCCCCGGATCCACGTAGATGATAAATGTCTTTTCTTCCGGCCCCAGAAACAATGCGCAGCCGTTCGTCGTCGGCATGACGCCTTTCAAACTAATGGGGACTACACCTTTTTCCATAGAGTGAAGTTAGGAGCCTGCACCGATTTGCGCAAGCGGAGGTGGGGATTCTGCTGCATTTTCCTTTTTAATCAGTGTGCTTTGCAGTTGCATCGAGATGGGGCGATCAGCGAATTTGGAGAAATGGAGCCCACTACAGGCAGATCAGTCATGGACCAAGCCCCCAACCTTTACTTGATCGGTTTCATGGGAACCGGGAAAAGTTCGGTCGGTCGGGAGCTGGCGCGACGGCTGAAACTGCGTTTCATCGACTCCGATCATGCGATCGAGCAACAGCAGGGGCGGAGTGTCCGGGAGATCTTTGACCAATCGGGTGAGCCTGCCTTTCGAGAGTTGGAGAAAGCGTTCATCGAGAGCGGGCATCCTTCTTCAGGATGTGTAGTGGCCTGTGGAGGGGGGTTGCCCATGCAGCAGGAAGTGCGTGAGAACCTCTTGCAGAAAGGGATTGTGGTGTGCCTCTTCGCCAGCCCGGAGACAATCCTCGAACGAACCATGCACAACGACCGTCGCCCCTTGCTCCAGGTGGAGGATCCAGCTGCGCGCATCCGGCAGCTACTTTCTGAGCGAGAGCCCGTCTATATGCAAACGGGGATCGGGGTGTATGCCGAGGGACAACAGCTGCACGAGGTTGCGGACAAGGTCCTGCGGGTGTACATCCGTGAGTGCAAACGGCGAAAATCGGTAACATAATGAATCCCCGGCATCCTTTTTGGCGAGTCTGTGACCGTGTTGGTTTTGGTGTTCTGGCTGTGCTGCTGATCTCAGCTGTTGTCTTGCCATGGATCGAGACAGACTGGTATTTCCATGAGCGGTTGGTGTCCTTCTCCTTCGGGGTTACAGTTTTTCTAGGAGTAATGTTGTTGGCTGCGCTCCTCTTCGCGCTCCCGGTGAGGGATCGTCACAAGACTTCATATGGACAGGCTTTACGGCGGGTTTCCGGCTGGATCGCCCGCTGGCACGGGATGACGTTCATCGGAATAATGGCGGGTGCCCTCGCTGGTTCTCTGATCTACCCGCTGGGTGGCTTGCTCTTACAGATGGAAGGCAGCTCCTTCAGCCATTTTCTCAAGGGATTGCGAGATGGTGCGATGTATCTCACCATTTGGGCACCAGGTGGGGCACTTGTCCTTTGCTTTATGTTGGCTTTTGGCCCTGCTGCATCCGTGTCGCCGGGTAAGGAATGATCCTTTATTCTACGGGAATTCCCCATTGCCAATAGGCGTAGTGAGTTCTATCTTCGTGTTAGTGGTGGTGGCTATGCCACTTCGCTATTAACTCAAACAGCTCACCTGCCCTATGAAAACCGAAGAGCCTCCGGATAGACTCATGATTGATCCCGATTGCTTCTACCCACTGAACGACGTGCCTGCGACCGACTCAAAGGATGTCGTCCACTGGGTGGATCGCTTGAAAGCACTTTTACAGCCAGACCGGGTCCATTGGGTTGACGGAAGCGATGAAGAAGCCGCTGCCCTCTTTTCCATGATGGAGAAAAAGGGCCACTGCATCCGTCTCAACGAAGAAAAGAGACCCAACAGTTTCCTCTTTCGTTCCGATCCGAGGGATGTTGCCCGGGTGGAGTCCCGCACTTATATCTGTGCCCGCTCGGTCTATGATGCCGGTCCTACCAATAACTGGATGCCTCCCAATGAGATGAAGTCCCTCATCAAGAACCTTTCCAAGGGCGCTATGAGGGGAAGGGTGATGTATGTGATTCCTTTCAGTATGGGACCGATCGGTTCTCCCATTTCCAAAATTGGGGTGGAGATCACAGATTCCCCTTACGTCGTGGTGAATATGCGCATCATGACGCGGGTCAGCCTGAAGGTTTGGGAAGTTTTGGGCAATAGCCGTGACTATGTCCGGTGCGTTCATACCGTGGGTTCTCCTGTACTGAAGCCCGAGGATGATGTCCCTTGGCCGTGCAATCCGGAGAATACCTACATTGCCCATTTCCCGGAGGAGAAGACGATTCTCAGCTTTGGTTCCGGCTATGGAGGGAATGCACTGCTGGGGAAAAAGTGCTTTGCCCTGCGCATCGCCAGTGTTTTAGCCCGCGATGAAGACTGGCTGGCCGAGCACATGCTGATTTTGGGAGTGAAGGATCCCACAGGGAAAAAAACCTACGTCACGGCGGCTTTTCCCAGTGCCTGTGGGAAAACGAATTTTGCTATGCTCATTCCTCCCAAGGCACTGGCGGATAAAGGCTGGGAGGTGTCCTGCATCGGAGATGACATTGCCTGGCTGAAGCCGGATGCAGAAGGCCGACTCCGCGCCATTAATCCGGAGGCAGGATTCTTCGGAGTGGCTCCGGGGACCAGTCATGATACCAATCCTATGGCGATGGCCTGCTGCTCGCATGATACGGTTTTCACCAATGTCGCCCTCACTGATGATGGTGATGTCTGGTGGGAAGGGATGACGAAAGAGCCTCCTGCCCATCTCATCGATTGGAAGGGGAACGATTGGACTCCGGACTGCGGGCACCCTTCGTCTCATCCCAACAGCCGCTTCACGGCACCGGCCAGAAATTGCCCGATCATTGATTCTGAGTGGGAAAACCCGGAGGGCGTTCCTGTCGGAGCGATCGTTTTCGGAGGCCGCCGGATGTCGACGATCCCCTTGGTGTTTCAAAGCTTTAATTGGCAGCACGGAGTCTACCTCGGTGCCACTATCGGATCTGAGCAGACGGCGGCAGCGGAAGGAAAAGTCGGACACATGCGCAGGGATCCTTTTGCCATGCTCCCCTTCTGTGGCTACCATATGGGCGATTATTTTCGCCACTGGTTGCGAATGGGGCGGCACATCTCCCTGCCACCGCGTATGTTTCACGTGAACTGGTTTCGCCGCAGTGAGGATGGAAAATGGTTATGGCCGGGATTTCGGGAGAATATGCGTGTCCTCAAATGGATAGTAGACCGGGTCAACGGGCATGCCCATTCTTTTGAAACCGCCTTGGGATGGATGCCCCGTTTCGATGATATCGATTGGGATGGCATGGCTTTCTCCCAGGATGACTGGGATGCCTTGATGGAAATCGATGCCGATACGCTGCAGGTTCAGACCTTGGGGCACGAAGAGTTGTTTATTAAGTTGTGGAGCCGGATCCCCAAGGAACTGCTCTGGCAGCGTGATCTGCTCATCAGCCGTTACTGAGAATTTGGGAAAGAGATTAATCCAAATCGAAATCGGTATCGCTATCGAAATCGAAAAGGCATGGCCTCAGGGCACGAAAGGCTCGACGTTTGGCGCCTTGCAATCAGCTACGTTGCCTGAGTGTTCGAGCATTCCGGGAAACTGAATGGAGTGTGCGGCGATTCAGGATGTCTTGGTTGTGGGGAAGGGGCTGGAAGAAGATGTGAGCCGTGATCACAAGGTTGAATTGGACCGGATGGCCGCGATGTTGAGCCGCTTGGGCAAACCTAGCTGCTCGGTGCAAGAAGAACCCGCAGGCTACGCAGTCGATTTCGATCCCGATGAAACCAATTCCCAACCAGACGTTGCACTCAACGCGGACAAGCCGCGTGAGTGAGCTCATCGTTCTACCTTTTTAATCTGCTGGCCTAAACGATTTTCAGAAACAAAAAAAGCGCGCCCCGAAAAGGGCGCGCTTTTTGAAAATCCTTTATGGGAAGCTCAGAGAACGGATCCCTCAACCACACTGACACGGCGGTGAGCAGCATCCCACTTGACCCGACCGTCTTTCAACGCGAAGAGAGTAAAGTCGCGACCGAGACCAACGTTGTCACCGGGGTGAAAACGGGTTCCACGCTGACGCATGAGAATGCTTCCAGCCAAGACGGCTTGACCATCGTAACGCTTGACGCCGAGGCGCTTGGCTTTGCTGTCACGTCCGTTGCGGCTGGTTCCTTGTCCTTTTTTATGGGCCATGGCTCAAATAATCCGGTTAAAATGGTTATGCGTTGATGGACTCGATCTTGATGACCGAAAGCTCCTGACGATGTCCGCGCTTGTTGCGGTATCCCTTACGACGCTTCTTTTTGAAGACCACAACCTTCTTGCCACGCTTATTTTCAAGAATGGTGGCCGTCACACTGGCACCTTCGACGGTGGGCGTGCCTACGCGGAACGATTCACCTTCGCCCACTGCCAGCACGTCCTGGATGGTTACGGAGTCTCCGGTCGAAGTATTCTGGTAGCGGTTGACGAATAGCACGTCGCCTTCGGTCACCGTGAATTGCCGTCCCTGTGTCTTAATGGTCGCTTTCATTTTGGGAAAAACGACGAGAAAACGTGTTTCCTTTTGGTGAGGCAAGCGTTTTCTGTGGGAATTTCCATTCCACCTCCATGAGAAACCCATTTTCCATGACCTCTCACCGTTTTCGGGCAAGTCTGTGGATTCAGACCCGCCCGAAAAGTCTTTTCTTCGCCGTTGCCTTGGTCAAAAGAACTTGGGATGTTGGTGTCTTATGGCAGTTCCCTTATTGGATGTTTCGCGCCAGCATACGGCGCTCAAAGAAGAATGTGTCCGGGTGTTCACTGAAGTTTTTGACTCGGGCCGTTACATTCTCGGATCGCAGGTCGAAGCTTTTGAGTCCGAATTGGCAGCTTACACCGGCACTGCACAGGCCATCGGGATGAGTTCCGGCTCCGATGCCCTCATCGCTGCCTTAATGGCGCTGGATGTTGGTCCAGGGGATGAGGTTCTGTGCCCGGTTTTCACTTTTTTCGCCACCGGAGGAGCGATTGCCAGAGTGGGGGCTACTCCGGTTTGGGTGGATGTGCGGCCCGACTCCTTCAATATCGATCTGGCCGATGCCGAAGCAAAAATTTCCTCCCGGACAAAAGCAATCATGCCGGTCCACCTGTTCGGGCAGGCCTGTGATATGGAATGTCTCCTCTCTCTTGCCGGGCAGTATGGATTGCAGGTGATTGAAGATGCCGCTCAGGCCATTGGCGCCCGCTTCCAGAACCGTCCGGTGGGCAGCATGGGCACGATCGGGGCCTTCAGCTTTTATCCGACCAAGAACCTTGGAGCCTTTGGTGATGCTGGTGCCGTGGTGACCCAGGATGCGGAAGTCGCCGAGCGCTTGCGTCGCGTTCGCAATCATGGAATGCATCCACGCTATTATCACCATGAAGTGGGCGGCAATTTCCGGATCGATGCCCTTCAGGCTGCGCTCCTCAGAGTAAAGCTGCCACACTTGGATGCGTACCACGCAGCCCGTCAGCGCAATGCCGCCTATTATCTTGAAAACCTCTCGGGACTCGAACTGATCGGCTTGCCGCAGACTGGCGACGATATGTTTCACATCTGGAATCAGTTTACTTTGACAATTGGAGATGGGCGTCGCGATGCCTTTCGCACCTATTTGCAGGACAAAGGAATCGGAACGGAAATTTACTACCCTGTAACCCTCGATCAGCAGAAGTGTTTTGCGGGCAAAGGGAGGGGAGCGGAAACGATTCGGGTCAGTCACGAACTGGCCGGTTCTGTGATCAGTATCCCGATTTTTCCCGAGCTGACCGAGGCGGAGCTGACTGAAGTGGTGGGAGTGATTCGTGACTGGCAGGCAAGCTTGTAAGGAGAAGTTATGACCAAGTCTGAAATTGTCGGGATATTGGAAGAGATTGCGACGCTTCTCGAGTTGAAGGGCGAAAACAGTTTCAAGATCCGTGCTTATCAGAATGGAGCGAGGGCCCTCGAAGCCCTTGAGGAAGATCTCTCCGTGGTGGTGGAACAAGGTCGGCTGGGGGAGATCAGCGGGGTGGGCAAGGCTTTGGCTGAAAAGATTGATACCCTTTATCGCACCGGCCGCCTGCTCTATTATGATGAATTGAAGGCTTCCGTTCCAGCAGGTCTGGTGGCGATGCTCGATATCCCCGCACTTGGACCGAAAAAGATCACAAAAGTCCATCAGGAACTGGGCATCGACTCCATCGACGCACTTAAGCGTGCCTGCGAACAACAGCAACTCAGGGCTCTTCCCGGCTTTGGCGCCAAAACCGAAGAGAAAATTCTTCAGGGGATTGCCAATCTGGAAGCGTATTCCCGCCGTCATTTGTGGTGGGTTACCCGCGGAGTGGCCCTGCCCGTTAAAGAGGGGCTCGCAGCTCTGGAAGCTGTCGAAGCAGTGGAAATTGCCGGTAGTTTTCGCAGAGGTCGCGAGACGGTGGGAGATCTGGATTTTATCGTGGCGTCGGGAAATCCTACCCCGGTGATGGAATGGTTCGTGTCCCAGCCGGGGGTTCAGGAAGTCACCGCCCGCGGGGAAACCAAATCCAGTGTGCGCTTTGAAGGCGGCCTCCAGGCTGACCTTAGAGTCGTTCCTCCGGAGCAATACGCCTTTGCCCTGCATCACTTCACTGGCTCCAAAGACCACAATGTGAAGATGCGGCAACGGGCATTGGAAAGGGGGTGGAGCTTATCGGAGTGGGGTTTGTTCGAAAAAGATGCGGATGACCAGGCTCATGCCGCCGGAGGGAAGGGCCGGAAGCTGGCGGTGGAAGGTGTTCACCAGGAAGCAGACCTCTTTCGTGCCCTTGACCTGAAGTTCATTCCCCCGGAACTGCGAGAAGGACGGGATGAGATCGAAGCTGCAGAGAAAAATCTCCTGCCCAGGCTGATCGAACTGAAAGACATTACCGGGGTCTTTCACAATCACACCCATGCCTCTGATGGCAGTGCCAGCCTTGAACAGATGGCGCAGGCTGCCGCTGATCATGGTTGGCGTTATTTGGGCATAGCGGACCACTCAAAGGCCAGTTTTCAGGCCAATGGTCTCGATGAGGAGCGTCTGCGGAAGCAGGTTGAGCGTATTCGAAATTTGAATACTTCCGGAAATTGTCCGTTACGGATCTTTGCGGGATGCGAAGTCGATATCCTGAAGGATGGATCGCTGGACCTGGCGGATGATGTCCTGAATGAACTTGATTATGTGGTGCTCTCCGTCCACGCGTCCATGAGCGGGATGACGGAAGCCGAAATGACGGAGCGCATTATCCGGGCCATTCGCCACCCTTTGAAGGTGAGAAAAATGCTCGGCCACCTCACCGGTCGACTACTGCTGCGACGGGAAGGATACGCTGTCAATGTGGGGGCTGTGATTGAGGCGGCCGCCGAGACCGGCACTGCGATCGAACTCAATGCCAACCCCTACCGGCTGGACATGGACTGGCGTCACTGGAAGCGGGCGGCCGAGGCCGACGTGCTCTGTGTGATCAATCCCGATGCCCATTCGCCTGAGCACTTCGATTTCATGGAGGCAGGTGTATTGACCGCCCGCAAGGGCTGGTTGAGTCCGGAACAGGTACTGAACACCCGTCCGCTTGAGGCCGTCGAAGCATGGTTGAAAGGGTAGTCGGGCTCACAGATAGATTTGATGTCTCGCCGCCATCAAGGGATAGCGTCTTCGCCTGAGAGCATTTCAATCTTTCCTTGCGAGGGTTGTGGCTCCTCAGATGTCGGATCTAGTTCCTTTCGGCTGGCTTGGCATTCACCTTTCTGGCATGGCTTGGATATGAATCAGAAAGTTGCCCATGCGGTTGTCCATTTCAGCGGACGGGTCCAGGGAGTGGGGTTCCGTTACATGACTTTGCAAATCGCCAAGGGATTTGAGGTGCGCGGTTTTGTTCGCAACTTGCCTGATGGGAGGGTTCTTCTGGAAGTGGAAGGGGAGGACTCTGAGGCCAGGGCATTTGTCGCTGAGCTGGAGGACAAACTTGACAGCTACATCCGGGAATCAGATGTTCGTTGGTCGTCGCGTCTTCCCCAATTCAAGGGGTTTATTATTGCCCGTTAAATGAATCCACAGTCTGTCCCGGTCGCCCTTGCCTGTCGGGGGGTTGCCAAAACCTATCGCTCTATTTGTCAAAAGCCCGTTGCCGCACTCAACGGAATCGATGTATCGATCCCCAAAGGAAGCATTTGCGCCCTGCTGGGACCGAATGGTGCAGGCAAGAGCACATTGTTTAAAGTGATTTCCGGTTTGACCCGGCCAGATGAGGGGGAGGTGGAAATCGGTTCGCAGGAGCACGGCCGCTCAGGTAGACTCCGCCTGGCCTATTCCGGTGAAGGCGATCGATTCCCTCCCCAGTTGACCATTCTCGAAATGCTCCTCTGGTTTGCCCATTGGAGTGGTTGTTCCGGTAAAATTGCAAAAGAAAAGACTGAGCGAGTAATGTTGCAGCTGGGATTGAGGACAGTGCAGCACCGCCGTTTTCACGATTGTTCGCGGGGAATGCGCCAGAGACTTGGATTGGGGGTTTGTCTGGCTCAAGATCCCGACATACTCCTGCTCGATGAACCTGCTACCGGTCTGGATCCTGTCGGCTGGCAGGCCTTTCTTCATTTGCTAGAAGGGATCCGCATGGCTGGAAAAACCATCCTCTTCTCCAGCCACCAACTCAATCAACTGGAGCCCCTCTGCGATTATGTGGTGATACTTCATCGCGGTCGTATCCTCATTCAAGGGCACCCCAGGGAACTCATGGGAAGCTTACCCGGAATCAGAACGCTTGAAGGGGTCTATTTGCATCACCTCTACTCGTTTGTCTCATGAATCTTCTCTTCGCTTGTGCTGTCGGCTGGATCCGAAGAGCGCTTCTTGTCGCTGAGCGAACCTGGAAGGTCACGGTTCGTCAAAGGGTCTTGTACTTCTTTGCTGTAATCCTCGGCGGGTTGCTGATCAGTGCACGCTGGTTGGCCGGGATCGACTTCGGGGGTGACCCTTTCGTCTTCGTTTACGAGTTCGGGGTCAGTGTGCTTTCACTCGGAGGAACCTTGATCGCCCTGATCCTCCCGGCGCAAATTTGGTTAGGAGAGACGGAAGGTGGCAACTGCATCCCCCTTCTGTCTGGACGAGGGCATCGACTGGATGTCTTCTTCGGTGTTTATCTGGGTTCGGTTTTGGTGATCAGTGGATTTCTGTTTCCGGCTTTTCTGCTCCTCTTTTTGCTTCTGCTGTATTGGTTTCCTCTGCACTTGGAAAACGGGCTCTGGACCCTGTTGCAGTGCTCAATGCTGCTGGAATGGTGTCGACTGTGCATCATCGCCGCCTTTGGGGCGCTCATTGGCAGCTATTCCCGCAGTTTATTCTTTAGCTTGATGGTCGGTGCAGCCTTTGTGCTGTCCGGAGAATTATATGGAGTGGTATTGTCTCTTTCCGAGGATGTTGCTCAAGGCTCCGTCTTTCTCAGCCTCCTGCTCGCCTTTGTCCCGAATCTTGGCTTGTACTCTGTCGGAAATACTGCCTTTTTACTACCAAGTGTAACAGGCGAGTCCTTTGCTCTCCTGATCGCTTATGCCGTGGGCTATTCTGCACTTTATCTTTCCCTCGGAGGATGGATTTTTCGGAGGCGTGCATGGTAAGGCGACATCATTTTCGATCAGTATCCAAATTATGGATCCTTTTTGCCTTCTTAATGGTTGCCGGGATTCTTGGAACAGGAATGCGTGGTCTCACCCGCACTATGGAAGCGGATCAGTTTGAGTCAATGCGCTCAGGAAAACAGCACGCAGAACGAGTCAAAGCCCAGCTGCGGAGCCTCGGAGGCATGGGGAGGGTCGTGGCCAACTTGTATTGGCTGAAGAGTTATCATGCCTGGGAGAAGCGGAACCCCGGTGCGGCCTTTCACTACGCCAACCGGGCTTGCCAACTGCATCCTGATCAGTGGTTTTTCCGGGAGAACACCGCTTTGATGATTGCTCACGACTTTCCACGATGGCTTGAGGCTTCCTTGCCTCTGTATGCTGAAACCCATCCAGAAAAAGTGGATTCACTGCGGAAAATCCATGGGCAATGGGCATTGGACTGGCTCGGACAGGCTGCCTTGTCATTTCCAGAAGAACATCGCATTGATCTGCTCGCGGCGCACATCGCTTTGCAAGTGTTAGATGATGTGCCTTTGGCCAGAGATCATTATCGCAAAGCTTGGGAAAAAAAGGGACCTCTCTTTGCCGCCCGCATCCATGGCGAACTCTTGCGAATGGAAGGGAGAGAAGTCGATGCCTTGCTTTGGTATCAGATATTACTGGATACTCTGTCAGAAGAATTCGAATACGAGGAAAGGTGGACAATCGAACAACGTCTCAAATCCCTCCGATTGAAACTGGATCTTCCGAGCCCTTCAAAAGACTGAACAGGCTTTTACAGAAGCAAGTGGGTTTCCTCAAATGTTTTGAGGCATAGGCCTTAAAGTGCTTACGTAATTTTATTGCCAATCGCTAATTATTTCGTAAAGTCAATGTGAAAAGATCCCGTGGGGATAAGTCCGTTTTGACGGGGTTTTTTTGAAAGGTAGCTTTTTGATTCATGAGTTCTGTCTTATACGGTTTGGATCGATCCCCTCTGGCCTTCTCTCTCTTGAGAGAGTGGGTGCATTGTGGTGATGATGAGTATTCCCTTTTTCAAAGGCTGCTTGCTGTATCAAATCATCGGGAATGGGATTCTCTCTGGTCTGGTTTGCCTACGGATGCGGATCCTGACAGCAGTCGCGAAAACATCCTGCGCCACATTGTCGAAGCCTACGGCTTTAATGTTATGCGCCGTTACCTGGGATTAGCTGGGTTACAGGAATGGGGGGCTGCCGGACTGACCGCTTATACGCTGGGAGGAGACCAATATAGCTCAGTTGCTTTTGCCGCAGGCAATGTCGGTGAAGTGATCGCTGAATATACCGGGCAGGACACTACCAGGGGCTTTCTCACCGGTCTGTTTGGAATGCTCGGAATGGTTCCGGTTTCCAATCTGATGGCGCGTGTAAAGCCTTTAGTGACATTTGATGGAGATGTTACGGCCGTTTCCACACGAGTTCGCTGGGAGCGTGAGGAAATCAAACATGACAGCCTGACCGTTGGCGCTGAGCTGCTGGAACGCTGGGGGTTTTCTGCTTCGATCGCTGCAGCAGTCCGTGGTATGGCTTACCCGCTGTTGGTGGCAAATGGTCGACCGCTTACTATGTTGGGGCATCTTTCCGAGCGGATGGCTCCCATGGCTCTGGCAGAAGGCAGGGCTTTCGAGTTCGACCGAGTGTCCCGTAAGTGCGCCGAAACATTCGGTTTATCCGTCTCTTTGATGGATGATGTTGCGGCGGAGGCACGGCAGCGGATGGCTCGACTGGTGGCCCTTGATAGCACCGGAGCCCGTCCTCCACTGGAAAGGGGGCGTCGGCTAATGCCCAAGCGCTCGAATCCCAGTGAACCCTTTTCCATGTTGAGCCACTAAGCGAACCCTGCTTTTGCCGTTTGAGGGACGCATCCCTTCCTTGCTTCTTTTGCTCCGCTCCCAACAGTGGAGTGTGTGTTGAATGATTCCAAAGTCTGGGCAAAATTAGCTTCCTTGTATCCGAACACCCTTCTCAAGGATCGGTTGGCTGCTGCTCAGGTTATGCAGCGTATTCGACGGGGGGAAGATCCCTTCTTATTTTTACAAGCCTCGAAAAAGTGGAAGGAGAAGCTGGAACGCTCTCACCAGAGGTGGTTGGCACGCTCACAGGCTGCTCCGAAACCTGACTATCCGGATGACCTGCCGATCACTGCCCGGAAGGATGAAATCGTTTCCGCCATTCGCAATTCTCAGGTCGTCGTGATAGCCGGTGAAACCGGGTCCGGAAAAACAACGCAGTTGCCGAAAATGTGTCTGGATGCCGGGCTGGGCATCGCCGGTAAAATAGCCTGTACCCAACCGCGCAGGGTTGCCGCGCTTTCCGTTTCCCGACGGATAGCTGAAGAACTGAATGTTTCCTGGGGGCAGGCTGTCGGTGCAAAGATCCGCTTCACGGACCGCAGTGGGGAAGACACCTGCATCAAAATGATGACCGATGGCATGCTCCTCGCAGAAATTCAGGGTGATGGGCTGCTCTCTGAGTATGATGCCGTTATCGTGGATGAAGCCCATGAGCGCTCGCTCAATATCGATTTTCTCCTCGGTTATCTCCACCGCCTGCGCGTGCAGCGCCCCGATCTGAAAATCATCATTACATCGGCAACCATCGATACACAGGCCTTTTCCAAGGCTTTTGATGACGCCCCGATTATCGAAGTGAGTGGCCGGACCTATCCGGTTGATGTACGATACGCGCCAGTTGACGAGTTGCTGGAAGAGGAAGGGGAAACCTCAGTCATCGATGCCATCGGCAAGTCGGTGGAGCAAATAGTCCGCAGCAACACACCGGGGGATGTCCTCGTATTTCTGCCCGGAGAGAAGGATATCCGCGAAACACGTGACCTTCTCGAAGGAATGCCCTTGGGCAGGGCTGAGATTCTGCCCTTGTTCGGGCGACTTTCCAATGCCGAGCAGCATCGCATTTTTGCCCCGACTCAGGCCCGCAAAATTATCCTGGCAACCAATATTGCAGAAACCTCGCTGACCATTCCAGGGATCCGCTTTGTCATCGACTCAGGGTTGGCTCGAATCAGCCGATACAATGCGCAAACCCATACCCGGCGCCTCCCCATCGAGCCCGTTTCCCAAAGTAGTGCGGACCAAAGAAAGGGGCGGGCCGGTCGTGTCAGTCACGGGGTTTGCATCCGCCTTTACAGTGAACAGGACTTCCTCTCACGCCCGAAATACAGTACCCCGGAGATCCTTCGCTCCAACCTCGCGGAAGTCATCCTCCGGATGATTGCCTTTCATCTTGGGAAGATCGAAGACTTTCCTTTCCTCAACCCACCGACAGCCGGAGCGATCCGGGCGGGCTACACTTTGCTACAGGATCTCGGTGCGCTCGACGCCAATCGCGAGATCACCCCTCTGGGAAGGGAACTCGCATACCTGCCCTGCGATCCCACTGTCGGGCGCATGCTCCTGCAGGCGCGGAAAGAGGGGGCACTGCGCGAAGTTCTGGTCATCGCCTCGGCCTTGGCTATTCAGGATCCCCGCGAGCGGCCAGCCGATAACCGTGAAGCCGCCGACCGTATGCACAAGGTCTTCGAGCATCCGGAATCCGATTTCCTCAGCCTGCTCAACATATGGGATGCATATCATGACGAGACGGAACGCCTGACCCAGAAGCAATTGCGCAAGTTCTGCAAGAGCCACTTCCTCTCCTATCTTCGCATGCGCGAGTGGCGTGAAGTGCATCAACAGCTTCTGCGCGTGCTGGAAGAGTTGGGCGATGTCCGGCTGAATGATACACCGGCAGAATATTTCCAAATTCACCGGGCTCTCCTTTCCGGCCTGCTGGCCAATGTTGCCCAGCGGGATCAGGGAAACCACTTTGTCGCAACTCACCAGCGGAAGGTCATGCTGTTTCCGGGCTCGGGACTTTTTGATAAACAAGCGGCCAAATCCGAACGCAAATCCTTCAAGGGACAACAGAAACCAGCCAAACTCAGCGGCAAGCGCACGCCACCATGGATCGTTTGCGCGGAGTGGATGGAAACCTCCCGGGTGTTTGCCCGGACCGTTGCCCGAATTGATGTGGAGTGGGTTCTCGACATTGGCGAACACCTGCTCAAGTCATCGTATTCAGAACCTTACTACGAAGAAAACAGTGAGCGGGTTTTGGCCAAAGAAAGACTTACGCTTTACGGACTGGAAATCGCCATGCGCAGAGTTGGTTATGCCCGCATTGCTCCAGCTGAAGCGACCGATATTTTCATCCAGGCTGCTCTGGTCGGTGGGACGCTTAAGACCCGACCGGCCTGGTACGAAGCCAATCTTCAGCTGCGTGCTGAAGTTGAAGACAAGCAAACTCGCCTGAGACATGCCTCGGCCTGGCAGTTGGATGAGAAAATTTATCGCTTCTATGCCCGTATTCTGGAAGGGTCAGCGATCGGGTCACTCCACGACTTGAATCGTTGGCTCAAGCGTGAGCACAAAGGTGAAGATCAATGCCTGCGCATGACTGAGCGGGATTTGCTTGGCGATCAAGATCTCGATGTGGATGCCTTCCCCGAAAAAATCAAAATGGGCCAAAGTGACTTGTCATTGGTTTATCATTACAAGCCAGGAGAGGAGGATGATGGTGCGACGCTCAGAGTACCGGTTAGTGCATTGTCTGAGATCGATCCATCCCGCTTGGATTGGGTGATCCCCGGCTATTTGCGGGAAAGGGTAGATTGCCTCTTGCGTGCTTTGCCCAAATCAACCCGCGTTCAACTACATCCTTTAGGCGAAAAACTGAATGCGGTTTTGGCCATGCTGAGTCCGGACTCAGGGGATCTTGTCAGCCAGTTGGCACGGGTCATCACTGAGCAATACGGTGTTAGGGTACGTCCTGATGACTGGGCCCAAGCCTCTGTGCCTGATCATTTGCGCCCGCGGATTGAGGTAATTGACAATGACAATAAAGTGGTTAGCGCGGGAAGGGATTGGAATCTTGTTCAGGAAGCCTTCGAGGAAGCAACCCGTGGAAAGGGGGGGGACGCAGATGCCCGCCGCCGCGAACGTGATGCCATCTGGATTAAGGCACGCCAGAAAATCGAGCGTCAGAAGATCACTGGATGGACTTTCCCGGATTTCCCGATTGAGTTGTCCATCGGCCATATCGCCGGGGTACCCGTGCAGGCTTTTCCAGGACTGGAATGTGATGAGGAAGGCAGTGTCCATCTCCGTCTCTTCCCTTCTCCAGAGCAGGCAAAACGCCGCACTCCTGAAGCTTTTGTCCGCTTGATGGAGCTGGACCTTGGCAAGGAACTGGGCTGGCTGCAGAAGGATTTGAGTAAAGAACTGAAACGCGTGAAGCTGGCCACCACCGGCTGGATTCCTTTTCCCGCACTCGAACGGTTTGCCTGGGAGCATGCCCGTCTCTCTATTCTTTCTGTTGGTAAATGCCTTCCGCTGGAAAAGCGCATCTTTGAGCAGGCCACGTCTGCTGCACGTGAACGCTTGCGCGGCTTCTCTTCGCGTTTGGTCGACTTGCTCTTCCAGATTGTGGAGCGCCGTCGGGCACTGCGCCTAATGGATGATGTCAATCAGGCCCGCAGTGCTACTTTTGATCGCTTGCTTGGCCCTGACTTTCTTCGGTATACCCCCGCTGATCGATTGACCGATGTACCCTATTACTTGGAGGCATTGGAAAAAAGGCTGCAACGGGCCCGGCTGGACCCGAAGAAGGATCTGGAAAAAGCCCGGAGGGTCGCTTCCTACCAGACCCAGCTTTCTGCTTTGAAGAAACCGACTGCACAACGGGCGGCCTTCTTCTGGGCCTTGGAAGATTATCGGGTTCAGATCTTTGCCCAGGAAATCGGTATGCGCCGAAAGGTGTCTCCAAAAATTCTGGATCAACTCCTTTCGGAAGCACGTCAAAGTGAAGCCTTACCCGGCGGTCCTGCACCTTCGCCTTCACCGGACTCAACGTCTCCTTCGAAATCAACTGCTTCCGCCAAACCTGCGTCCCCTGCGGTCCCAAAACAGCGTAAACTCGACCGGGAAGACCTGATCGATCTGAAGGCTTCTCTCGAAAAAGGCCTGTTGGGTCGGTGAAACCCGTTTCCTGATTCTGGCGGGAGCAGGCATCCTGAGGTCCGCATCGATGCTCTGCTTTTGGAGCGGAAAAGACAAACTAATTGACCTCATATTCATGGCTGATAGCATCGATTTCTTCGACCAGTAGGTCCCTCGTATGGGTGGATTCCTTTCTCCTATCCGCCTGCAAAACACCATCATTGCTCCACCTCCAGATTCAGGGCTGTTCGGGGCATACGTGAGAAATCTTAAACGTAATGAAAAAACAAAGACATCTCTCCTTCTCGGGATTCTTTTTTCTGGGTGATACTCATTTCTTTTCCGGATGGTCCGGGGTGCGTGGCATGGTATGCTGCGTCCTCGCTTTTTCTTTGTTCGCGACCGCCGTTTTTTCCGGGGAGACCGAAAACGGGGAGTCGGGCGAAGCTGAGCGGGAATCCTTTGATCCCCGCCAACCGCGGACGGCACTTGCCGCCATCTGGGAGCTGGACCTGAAGCATTTAGCCCGGGGAGAAACACCCTTGATCGTGGATGTGGCGATCTCCTCAGATGAATCCTGGGTACTGGCTGTTATCGGGAAAAACCTTGTCTATGTGAAAGCAGATGATGGGCAGTTTGGACATCTCCCATTCGATGAGGATGATACCTTTCCGCTGGCAGTCGCTTTCTCCCCTCAGGTGAAAGATGGGAATATCGCAGTGGTCGGCTTCTCCAATGGAACGATCTTCCTCTTGGAATTTTCAGATAGTCAGATGAACAGCTTGGGCTCCCATCAGGCTCACAGCAGCCCGGTCCGGGCGGTCGACATTTCTCCGGTCGCCAACCTGCTCTTAAGCACTGCCGAAAATGGTGAAGTGTCGATCTGGGATGCGAATGGTGGAGAGTCTATCCATCAACTGAAAGGGCTCGAGGGTTCGTATGTCCTTCGCGCACGATTTTCTCCTGATGGCAAGACTGTGGCCGCTGCGGCTGTGGATGGCCGGGTTCTTCTGTGGTCAGTCGATACCGGTGAGGTCTTGCATCGTTTTTCAGGACACGAAAGAGCAGTCCTCGATCTGGATTTTTCTGCTGACAGTAAAACCGTTTTGACGGCTTCTTCCGACCGAACGGTTCGCGTGTGGTCGACCGAGTCCGGAGATCTGTTGGAGCAGCTTGATTGCACGGGTACGGTTCTGGCTGCGGCATTTGCTCCCGATGGCAAGTCGCTCCTCATCCCCAAAACTTCGGACAAGAGGATCGGACTCTACGGTGAGGAAGGAGGGGATGAAGCAGCGCGTTTGGGCATCCTCCATCATGGTGTCGTGTCGAAGGTGAAGTCCGGACCTGATGGATTGATTGTCTCTGGTGATGCGGAGGGTTCATTGATTGCGTCACGGTTGCGTGCGTCTCATCCGCCACGTTTATTTGATTTCAGTTTGATGGATCTTGCAGTGCGGAATGAGGAAAGCGTTATCCGGCATCAAATCCAGTCAGGTCAGACCCTGAATCCCCTTGAAGCGATGGAGACCGAAACGGAGATCCGTGAAAAACTGCGGCTGTATGAGGTCAGCAAGTCCGTTCAGAATACGCGACGGTTTGTGCTTCCACCCAGTGATGATGAGCTGTTCGATGCGATGCAAATGAACTCCAGTTTCATTCGATCCGTGGACTACCAGAGTGCCCGTTCCCGTGAAATTGAAAGCGGAGGGGGTGTGGGAACCAGCTATGTCCTGGATGCGATGAGAGGGGGCTTGATGGGACGGCTGATGCGGGCACCGGAAAAAGAGATCCCATTGCAGGATACCTCCTATTTTCAGGTGGTGGATATGAACAACGGAGAGATACGTCTTTTTGAAGATGATTCGCCGGTGGAGGACCACCGTCAGGTTTGGTATGTCGATGTGGATCCCTATTTTTTTGCTCAAGTTCATGCGCTGGATCCCATGTACGGGGATTTCAAAGTCCAGGATCCGGTTGTGCCTGGAGAACAATGGGAAGTGAAAACCATTCACTATTTTGGCGGCAGACCCTCCCGTGCCTTCAGCGGAGATAGCTGGGGAAGTGCACGGCATCGATGGATTGAGGCGGCGATGGCAGATTCATTACCAGACAATGCCCGTATTCATGATGTGAGCTTGTGGGTCCACTATGCACAGCGAATGACACCGCAGGATACCGGAGAGATGGACATTCTGAAAGTCTACGGCTCTTTTAAGGTGGCTTGTGAGGAAACGGAATCCCACATTGGGGAGGGTACTTTGAATGGCCGTATCCACATGCATGCTCCTGATGGGCCGATGAACGGGAGACAACTAAAGGCCGTTCTCCACTTGGAGGAGCCGGATCCCGAGGATGAGGAAGCGTCTATCTTGACGCGACACGAGGTCGACCTGATGACGAGCTACACCCACGAAAAACGTTAGCTTTGAAGATCAGCCCAAACCCTCAAAATGCATGGCCAGCCAAACGGTTGGTTCGTCAGGTGAAGTCGCCGCCACCCGATGACGCACTTTTGCACGGATCAAGGCATGGTCACCTGGCATGAGCGTTTCCTCTGTCCCGTCCTCGTAGATCAATCGCCCCCATCCACTCAGGACCAGAACCCATTCATGCCGTTTCTGGTCATACCATCCGCTTTCCGGCGAAGCGTGGTTTGGAGGGGAAACAATCCGCTCTACTTCCCAACCTTGGTTCTGAAGAATGGTAACCATGGATTCCTCTGCAGACGCTGAATCAGGGACGTGAGAGAACAGGTTCTTGGCGAAATGAAGCGCTGGGATGTCGGCCATGATCTCATACAAGTCTATTCATCCAGACCGGTCGAGGATGTCTTCAATGCGTCTTACAAGGACGCGACGTTCTTTTTTTCGAACAGTACATTCGCTTGATTGCCGATAAACAAAGGGTTTGAGGCTAGAAGAAATCCGGGAGAAACGCCCCATAACATCTTCTTATTGACGCTATTTTATGGCCTGATAATATGCGTAGCGCAACCGATGGCCCCTTCCTGTTCATCCTCAACTTATTCTCAGTCAGATGAAGTTTTTCCGTTTTATTTCATTCCTTCTTTTCATGTCTCTTTTGCTTCCATCGTGGGTTGGGGCGGAAGACGATGACGCTGAGGATGAAGCGAGGGAAGTACTGGAAGCCCTCTATCAGGCCACGGATGGAGACAATTGGACGATCAACGATAACTGGCTGAGTGATGAGCCGATTTCAACCTGGTTTGGAGTGCGGACTTCAGGCAACCGTGTGGTGGATATCAATCTGCCGAACAACAATCTCACCGGAACCATTCCTTCCGATATAGGAACTTTACTGGATCTGGAATATTTATTCCTCAATGGCAATAACCTGAGTGGACCGATTCCTGAGAGGCTGGGAGATCTGGTTAACTTGAAAATGCTCTCGCTGGGTTCGAATAACCTCAGCGGGACGATCCCGGGTTCACTGGGAAATTTGGAGGAACTGGATACTCTGAATTTGAGTTCCAACAACCTCAGTGGACGGCTTCCGCCGCAGTTGGGAAATTTGAAAAACCTCACCAATCTCAGGATAAACACCAACAGCGGACTCACCGGCCCTCTGCCGCACTCGCTGACCAATCTGGAGTTGGACATCTTTCGCTTCAACTTCACCGGTCTTTGCGTGCACACTTATCTCCTCTTTGAACAATGGCTGATGGACATTCCTATGATGAATGGCACCCTGTTAACCTGCGATACCGAAGAACCGATTGGAACGGTTGGAAATATGGGCGGGGATGATGTGTATGTCGTCCGGGATGGTGTCCGTACCCGCATGACCGATCGAACGGCAGTGTTCGAAGGAGATGTCATCGAAACCGGTAATCAAAGCTTTGTACAGGTGGAACTGGATGATTTGCAGATGACCATAGGAGCGAATTCGGAAATGGAAGTGACCCAACACTGGGAAACGGAAACCCCTGGCGTATTCAAGTCCATGATCGATTTTTTTCGGGGTGAACTGCGGATCTACCTGCAAGGCGAAGGCTCCGAGCAGGATGTCGATGTCCGCTCACCAGTGGCCATTGGGGGGATTCGCGGAACCGATTTCAAGATCAATTACACCGAGGAAGGGGGCGTGGGGCGCTCTGAAATCAATGTCGACAGCGGCCGGGTTGAAGTGACGGATCGCAACACCGAAGAGGTCACTTTACTTCAGCCAGGGCAGACCATCATCATTGAAGGCACTCCCATTTACCGATCCCGCATCGATTTGGGAAGCATCGGTGATGCTGTAGACGGATGGAAGGAATCACCGTGGTTGGGTTGGTATCTGGACGAGCATGTTCCCTGGGTTTGGCACTTGGATCATGGCTGGTGGTTTATTCAGGAGAACGCCGCGGGTGGCTTTTGGATCCATGATCATGCGCTTGACTGGATGATTACGACCAAAGCGCTCTATCCGTGGTTTTTCATTCTGGCAGAGAACGAATGGCACTGGTACCAAGTCGGATCCTCTGCGCCCCGCTGGTTTATGAGTGGACTCTCTCAAGAGTGGTATGAAGTTCCAGGCGCAGGAAGCTGATTGACATCCTTCATTTTTGATCAAGTTCTTCGTGTCGCATGGAGTTTATACGATAATGCTCGACGAGGAGCTAAAAATCAATATTCGCTTAAGGCAGTTCTATAGCCTGTCTCTCCGTGCTATGGCTTAACTCAGGCCGGTTTTTGCGTTCAGCGTGAAAACCGGTTCTTTTTTGCATTCACCTGTGCAATGCTCAACAAATAACCCACCGTGCTGCCGGTGGGTTATCCGATAAATGTTTAGAGATATCAAACTGTTCGAATCACTTCTGAAACAAATGCACATCTCGCTGCGGGAAGGGGATGCTGAGCCCTTCTGCCTCAAGACGCTTCTTGATCAGTGGAAGTAACTCGCAACGAACGGGGAACCAGTCCGCCTTTTCTACCCAGGGACGCACGATGAGGTCGACACTGCTGTCTCCCAAATCCCAGACTTCGACCACAGGGGCCGGATCTTTGAGAATCTTGGGGTGATTGGCCAGAATGTCATTGATGACAGCCTTCGCTTTGTCGATGTCATCGGAATACGAAATCCCAATCTCCAAATCAATCCGGCGCTGGGGATTGGCTGTGATGTTGGTGATGGTGCCTCCCATAACCTGAGAATTCGGCATAATGATCCGGCGATTGTCCGGACTTTTCATGACGGTCATGAGCACTCCAATTTCTTCAACGATTCCAAGTGTCCCGCCTGCCTCAATCACGTCTCCAATTTTAAATGGACGGAATAGCATGATGAGGGTCCCAGCGGCGAAATTGGAAAGCGACCCTTGAAGTGCCAGGCCTACTGCTAAACCAGCGGCACCCAGCACTGCTACGAAGGACGTTGTACGGATTCCGAGCTGACCAATGGCAGAGATGACTACGGCAGCCATCATCGCATAAAAAACCAGACTGCCGAGAAAAGAGGTGAGTGCAGGATCAATTTCCCGCCTTTTCATTCCGGCACGCAGCAAAGAGGTGAGTTTACTGGCAACCCATTTACCGATAAGGAAAATAAGGATAGCCGTTAGAACCTTGAGCCCCCAATCTGTAGCAACACTAACCACAACTTCTGGCTCGATAAGGGTAATCCCCTCTTCAGCCGAATGATGATGTACGATTTCTGTAGTTTCTTCCATGGAATGATTTGTTGGATTGTGGATGGGAGATTTTTCTTAACGCCAGTTCAGCAACAGGCTCAAACCATACATAGTATCCATTTTCTTACGGTTCCCGGTCGGGGCACTATTATACTGGTTGCTGAGTGAGAAACGCAGGCGCCAGAATTCAGAGGTACCGAGGGGTACATCTACCCAGGAACGATGGTCCACCAGATAATCGCCGAAGTCATCCAGACTCGGGGTATAGGTCAGGGTGTTGTTCATTTCGCCCCAATCGGCGAAACGCCAGTAGTGGATCACTCCAAAGTCCAGACCGGGGAAGTTGTCAGAACTGTTCTGCGCCTCCTCTATCGAAACGACTCCATCACCATCAAAGTCCAGATCATAATAGCTTTCATAGCGGTAAGCAATACCCGCACGCGTCTCCAGACGATGACGTTCCTCATTTAGAATACGATACGAAATACCTGCAGCTGTCGTGCTGCGAAAGTCGATGTTTTCAAAAGTATCATATTCTACTTCCTGGCGAATATACCAACCGAAACGCTTCGAAAAGTAACTGGTATAGGACATGCCAAGAATCGCTTCGTCAGCGGAGCGGGTGCGAACGCGGGCATCCCGTGGGCCGGTCGTCTCCGTCGCATAATTATAGCTCGCATAGATATTCAAACGGTCATTCGGCCCGGAAAGTGTCGCGCTTGCACTGGATCCAATGCCAGTGCGCTCGGTATTCCCAGTCCGACCGGTTATGGAGACCGCCGCTTCGTAGGACCACTTGCGGATTTGACTGCGAAGCTCGGCCTCATGTGCCACTTGGCTCGGATCACGCTCGCCCTGTGTCCAGGCGCTGCGCACCTCGCTGGTGGGAGCGGTCACTGTGCCACCGCTGGTATCAATGGCGATGGCATCAGATCCAGAGGCCGATACCGGGCCCACCAGCACATTTCCGTCCGCCAGTCGAACGGAAGTCGCTTCGTCCGTTGAAAAGCGTTCAACTTGATTGAGGCTGATTTCAATTTCTCCGGCAAAATCAGTTTTCAGCTTCAGCTTCCCTTCGGAAATTTTGAGAATCTTGCCCTGCAGCTGAGATCCATCACTGATATATACTGTATCCGCGACCAGCCCGAGTGAGCACGGTAAAGCAGACAACAATAGTAAGAGAGAGAGTCGTTTCATTTGCATCACGATACTGCTAAGCATCTTATCAAACTTTGCGAGTCCCGATTCCAATTCGCCCGATTTCCCCCCGAGATTTACATAAGCTAGACAATTAATCTCCCATTCCAACCTCCAACCTGCAGAGTTCGTTTCAGCTTCTTGCATGGGTCTCTTGCACTTGCACTTGCATGGGTCTGTCCCATTACGACACTCTCAGGCGCATGAACCTGATGCACTGAACCTAAGTTGCATGGGTCTGCCCCATTAAGTCTTCACAGGTCTTGAAATCGCACGGCCTTAGGCCCCTTGGCAAGGCTATATCATTTTGTGCATCAGTGTCTTGGAATTACAACCCAACTATGCGCGCACCTTCAGATGAACCGCTAAGGGTAGCAGTTGCTACGGGGACTTACTGCTCAAAGCGTTTTGCGAGAAATCCTATTACTGCCTTACAGGGATCCCCGCATTCGCTAGGTGAGCTTTTGCCTGTGGGACCGTAAAGGTACCAAAGTGGAAGATTGAGGCGGCGAGGACCGCATTGGCACGCCCTTCTTTGACGACATCCACTAAATGGTCGAGAGTGCCAGCACCGCCTGATGCAATCACGGGAATTTCAACGGCATCACTGACAGCCCGAGTCAGGGCGACATCGTATCCCCCCTGGGTACCGTCGGCGTCCATGCTGGTAAGTAATATCTCTCCTGCCCCGAGACTGGCAACTTCCTGGGCCCAAGCGATGACATCCCGACCGGTTGGAGTTCGTCCTCCGTGGGTATAAACTTCCCAGCCGGAGTCGTCCGGTTTGCGTTTGGCATCTATGGCGACAACAATACACTGATTGCCGAAGTGCTGGGATGCTTCGCGGATGAGGGAAGGGTTGAGGACCGCAGCCGTATTTAAGCTGACTTTGTCCGCTCCAGCGTTGAGCATGTCTCGGATGTTCTCAACGTTGCGGAGCCCGCCGCCCACTGTTAGCGGCATGAAGCACTGTGAGGCGGTTGCTTCCACAATCTCCCGAATGATTTCACGCTGTTCGTGAGAAGCGGTGATATCGAGGAAAACCAGTTCGTCTGCCCCTTGAGCTTCATATGCTTTGGCAATTTCCACCGGATCTCCGGCATCACGCAGTTCCTCAAATCGGACGCCTTTGACAACACGCCCGGCATTGACGTCCAGACAGGGAATAATGCGGGCAGTCAGCATAGGGAATTGAATGAATGGGGGCTTTTCTATGAATATCGAAAGATATTGGGGTCCTGGCTCAACGCAGGAATATACTGAAAAAAGATCTGTCGGGCATCCGGCTTACCGGATGGACTCCTTTTTAAGTCGAAAACTCAGGCGTCTAGATAAGCGATGTCCGGCTCAAACGAAATCACCAGACGATATTGGACCCCGGGGCGCATGTTGAGGGGATGATCACGCATCAGCGTCTGAAGATAATGGATTTTTCCCCAATATGTGCGGTAAGCGGGATCATCAGAGACGACTTCGGTTTCCTGCCACGTGGCCTGGAAATCATCTTTCTCCACAGAACATCCCAGTCCGCCTTCTCCCAGTGCAAAAGCCAGCGGGGTGTGTTTTTCACTGTGGGGAGCACCGATCGCCAGCATGTAGCGCATGGAGTCGCAGGTAATCGGACTTTTCACTGAGAATGTAAATTCGCTGGTGATTTTCCCACCTGCAAAGGTCCAGTTTACCTTCGCGCTGCCAAGATTAGGGACGATCTCTTCATCCTTGGTAATCAGCTCGGGTTGCTCGTAGCGGAAGTAGAAACTCTGGCGTAATCCAAGTCCGGTCACGCAGCGTTTGCCGTAAAATGATGGAGTGATGACCTTGTCGCCAAATTTCAGTTCAGGGACAAAGACTGGTAAGTAGCGGTTGACGGGCCAGTCAAAGATCCCGGGGCAGTGGGGGAATGCGAGCGAATCTGAAGTGCCGCGTTTTCCATCACTGAGGAGAGGAATTTGGATATGAACACCGCTTTCCGGGTGTTGGTAGATGAATAGCCCTTGTTCTTTTTTGTTCGACTTGTCGAAAATGACCCATCGGCCGGCGGTCTTGACTGGCGTGCTTTTCGCCTGCATGGAGCCTCCGATCGAGCGTGCCAGACGAGCCCATTGGCAAAGATAGCGGGCCCCGTCGAAATTCGCCATCCTCGTGGTGTGCTGGGGCAGGGTGTCGCGCTCATGATCCCGAATCACCAGGAACCCTTGGTCCTGATCGAGGTAGGTCATGAAGAAGCACTGGAAGAGTCGGCGCAAGAGATCGAAATAGAGAGGCTTTTTGTCATCCGCAATCCAACCATCCCGCATCGCTTGCAGAATGAGTGAAATGCAGTGCATTTGCCCGTAGGCGCCAAGGCCTCGGCCATACGACCAACCCAAGCCGTCTGCACGGATCATGTCCGGAAGCAGTTTAAGATATTTTTCTGCTACCGTTCGCAGACTGGGGAGTTTGCGATCTCGGAGATGGATATTGCCGTGCAGTTGAAGTGCCTGACGGATGAAAATCAGGGACATTGGCCCGTAAATGTCAAAGGATCCGCCAATGCCATTAATCGGGTTGTCATCGAAATAACCGGCACTGCTGTATTTTTGCACCCGCTCGATGTAGCGGTCGATGAGCTTTCCGGTTTCATCTTTTTTCGAAAGGCCCATACTATAGCGGGTGACCGCTTTGGCGATGTTGAAGGCCTGAAAATGATTTTCGTAATCGGAGCGGGCCAACAAACGGCGGTCGAGTTCTTCCCTAGTGGGGTCGAGGAGTCGTTCCCACACCGGGTTACGCTCTTTGGCAGGGCCGAAGCTGAGCAGCCCGAGGGCAGCGTAGCCCAGCCCATTCTCTGCATCGCCTTCAACAAAAGTCTGAGCAGTGATGCAGCGAGCCGCAAGGTCGATGAGGTCATACCCGTCGAATTGGGTGTCATTGGTCGCTCGATAAAATTCACCGATGGCGAGAGCTGCGTGCCCGGACTCGTCACTGCGAGGGGCTTCACCCTGGACCGGTGCTACCGAGCCGTCGGCGTTGAGAGCGCTGATGTTGTGCCCGAGCATTGCTCGAGCCATATCCAGACATTGGTCCGCGAAGTTCTGCATTACCGAAAACCGGGAGAGATAAGAAGCGCCCATCGCACACGACAAGACTATTCTCTAAGGAGGGCGCTTTTTTTAGGGGAATTATGATATTTGATCTAGGCCTTGAAGTGGGTAAAGACACCCAAAGTGGGCGCTAGATGTCGAGTAATTTAAAAAATTGTTCGTTGGTGGTGGTCTTGGAAAGACGTTCAATCGCGGTTTCCGCAGCATCCTCTATTTTATAGGAGGTGAGGGCCCGGCGGAATAAATGGCACTTTTTTAGTATCGGCTCGGGTAGCAACAACTCTTCTTTTCGGGTGCCGGAGGCGGCAATGTTGATGGCGGGCCAGATGCGAAGTTCAGCCGCTTTGCGGTCCAGCACCATCTCCATATTGCCAGTGCCTTTAAACTCCTGAAAAATCAGGTCATCCATTCTGCTGCCAGTCTCAATCAGGGCGCTGGCAATAATCGTCAGGCTGCCAGCTTCCTCAGTGTTGCGGGCAGCAGAGAAAATCTGACGAGGTTTTTCCAGCGCACGAATATCGAGACCTCCAGTCATGGTGCGACCACTGCCTCCGCGGGCACTGTTGTAAGCTCGGGCGAGGCGGGTGATCGAATCAAGCAGAACGACGACATCCTTTCCACCCTCCACCAAACGTTTGGCATGGTCGATTGCCAGTTCAGCTGTGTAAAGGTGGCTTTTAGCCTCTTCATCGTTGGAAGAGGCAAAGACTTTTCCAGGAACATTCCGGCGGATATCGGTGACTTCCTCTGGACGTTCGTCGACCAGAAGCATGATGACCTCACATTCGGGATGATTCTCATAGACACCCAAGGCAATGTCTTGCAAAAGCGTGGTCTTTCCGGTGCGGGGTGGGGCAACGATCAGGCCGCGGGTGCCCTTGCCGATCGGGCAAAATATATCGACGATCCGGGTAGTCATTGCTCCGGAACCTTCCCGCTCAAGCTTTAGCCACTTGTCCGCGGTAATCGTCGTAAGCTGCTCAAAGTTGAGGGCTCGTCGCCGATCTTCTACCGAAAGTCCGTCAATCGTCTCGACAAAACGCAGTTTGGGGTTGGGGTGACGGCCGTCCTGATTCGCCTTCCCGGTGATAAAACTTCCCCGCTTGAGCTTGAAGCGGCGAATCAGCTCACGGGGAACGAACGGGTCAGTCGGCCGACTCTTACCTCCGTAACGAGGCTGGAGCAAGGTCCCGGATTTATTGTTTTGCGGTTCAAAAATACCGCTAACTTCCAGATTCTGCGAAGAATCGTCTTTGTCCATGTTGACGCGGTTAAATACTGAGGAAATTGCCGCTTCTGTTCGGCAACCGGCTGGGTGATGTAAATAGCCGGAGGGCGAGAAGGTACGGCACTTGGATCGCCTACGTCAGGCACACCCAATTTCCTCCACTAAGCCGCCCAGCTTCCCGCCTGTCAACCGCCAAGAGCCAACATTTCCAGATTTCCTTCCTGCGCAATACGATCGCCCCTGGGAAATTTGCATGGGTCTGTCCCATTACGACACTCTCAGGCGCATGAACCTGATGCACTGAATCTAAGCTGCATGGGTCTGTCCCATTATTACTATTAATAGTATTTTGGATAGGAGCGGGTTACCTGCATTTTCGTCGTGTTGAAACCGGGATGGAAAACTCTAGGCCTCTGACCAAATAAAACGGCCACCCTGATTTGGGTGACCGTTGGATTGAAAGACTGGACAGAGAGAAGGGCAGTGGCGATCCGCTGGCAATTAGTTTGCGTAGGATGCCTGAGAACCTTTCAGGTTCCGCTTCTTGACCCAAGGCATCATGCTGCGCAGGCGCTCACCTGTCTTTTCGATCGGATGGGCAGCACTTTGCTTCTGGAACTGTTTGTAGTTTGGAAATCCGCTTTCGGCTTCTTTTACCCACTCCTTGGCAAATTTGCCACTTTGGATCTCGCCGAGAATTTTCTGCATGGCCTTTTTGGTTTGAGCGGTAATCACGCGCGGACCACGAGTATAGTCTCCATATTCAGCAGTTTCTGAGATGGAAAAGCGCATCCCGCTGATTCCGGATTCAACCATCAGATCCACAATCAGCTTAAGCTCATGCAAGCACTCAAAATAGGCCATTTCCGGCTGGTAACCAGCTTCTACAAGGACTTCGAATCCGGTTTGGACCAGCGCGCTGGCTCCACCACAGAGAACGGCTTGCTCTCCGAAAAGGTCGGTTTCGGTTTCCTCCTTGAAGGTGGTTTGCAGAACTCCTGCGCGGGCTGAACCAATCCCCTTGGCCCATGCCAGCGCGATGTCCTTGGATTCGCGAGCTGAGCCCTTGAGTACCGCAATCAGTGCAGGAACGCCTTTGCCCTCCTGGTATTGCATGCGCACCACATGGCCGGGGCCTTTCGGTGCAACCATGATCACGCTCACTCCCTTGGGAGGGGTGATCAGGCCAAAGTGAATGGCAAATCCGTGGATGAAGGCCAATGTCTTACCTTTGCTCAGATTCGGCTCGATTTCGGATTCATAAAGGGACTTTTGCTTCATGTCCGGCACCGCGATCATGATGACATCAGCCTCTCTTACGGCTTCGGCCGTTTCCATGACTTTGAATCCCAGCTTTTGGGCTACTGGAATCGATTTGCTTCCTTTATAGAGGCCAATCGTGACATTGAGGCCGCTTTCTTTCAGGTTGAGGGCGTGGGCATGGCCTTGAGAGCCAAAGCCAATGATCGCCAGTTTCTTTCCTTTGAGCACCTTCAGGTCGGCGTCTTTTTCGGTGTAAACCTTAGCAGGCATGGTTTGATATTTCGCGGTGGGTGTGAAAACAGCCAGGACGGCTGAATAATTGAGTTACTGAGAAAGTTCTAATTTGCGGTTTCGCGGCAATGCAGCAATACCCGTTCGGGCCATCTGCTTGATCCCGAAAGGGCGAACCATTTCGAGGAAAGCATCTATCTTTGTCGGGCGCCCGGTCATTTCCACAATCATGCTCTGATGGGATACATCGACAATGTTTGCACGGAAAATATCACAAATCTGGACCAGTCCAGCGCGTTTGTCGCCGTCAGCTGCCAGTTTGAGCAGAATAAGTTCACGGGCGGCAAATGTGCCTTGGTCAAGGTCGTCAACTTCTATTACATCGACAATTTTATGCAACTGCTTGATGCATTGATCGAGTTGCTGGGTATCTCCACGCACGGTTACCGTGATCCTGGAATATTTGGGATCATGGGTCGGCCCAACATTGAGGGTGTCGATGTTGAAGCCGCGTCCGCTGAACATCCCCGATACTCGGGCAAGAACACCGAACTTGTTTTCAACCAATACCGAAATCGTGTGTAGCATGGAGAGATGAATAAATTGAAGATGCAACGTGACATTAACCTGCCACGAACAAAACGAATACGCTTTTTCGGGACCCAGCGATTTGCAAGTTTAAAACGAATCAAGCCAGTGAGGCTGATAAGAACGTTATTGGCTTCAGCGGAAAAGAATCTATCTGTGCGGGCGTTTCAGGCCAGCCCAAGGCCAGGCTGGTGAATGCAGAGCCTGGCAATGCCTTCTTTCAGTCGGCAAGGATGCGATTGTGTGTCCACTACTTCCGTATTTTACTCCTCCCTTGCAGCCTAGCGGGTGAAATAGCGCATTTTCTCCATGATCATTCCAAATGAGTACTGTTCTGAAGTAGCTAGGAACCAGGTGATTCCGGCGATGATTGCAGTTCCCCAGATGAATCCTCCCCATAGGCGCAGAGTCCCCAACCAAAAATACAAACCAGCTATTCCCCAGAAAAGCCCGGTGCAGGCGGCCTTGCCTCCCAAGGTGTATGTGAGGGCCACGAACCACGGAACACGAGCCGTATGCGCAGCAGACGCTTCAAAATAATCCAAACCATAAAAGGCAAGGAATCCAAACAGGATTGAGCTGGTCGGGTAAAATTGGACAGGTTGCGGACCACAAATAAAGTGAGAGCAACCATGAGAAAGAGACGAACGTTTAGAGCCGACTTCAAGGCGAAGGTAGCGCTGGAGGCGCTGCGTGAGC
>JBJHBA010000012.1:0-112895 GCA_050485245.1 Verrucomicrobiota bacterium
GTGAACAACCGCCCTAAAAAGTCACAGACATCCTCCGGATGTCACTGCAGACAAAGACATCAATTGACTTCAACCAATAAACACCCAACCTAAGCGTCGTCTCTCTGCCAGAAACGGGGCAAGCTCAGAGGATATTTTTTGCCGTCGTCGTGGATCTTGTCGTGGGCGCTGGCCGCGTGATAGTGGCCATCACCCGCATACAAGTCGAAACCCGCAAGGCACTCCACCTCGGCCAGCGCATCGCTCAATGCCCCATTGGCCAGATGGCATAACTTCGCATGCATCTCATCGCAGAGCTGCAAACGCCGGTCGCTTTGAAGGTTTTCAAAGAAAACAGTATGGCCAAACGGCTCACCCTGCCCGAACCCCAGCTTCTGCAAAAACGCCCGCGAACTGGGAACATCCTTCAGCACCCGCTGCACCCCGATACTCAGCCAATCCTCATCTTTGATCCGGGGGCAATCGCGTCCCCAGCAGGCTCCTGGAACCAGATCCAAAAGCGGTTGAATAAATCGCTCAAACAGCGCGGATGGGGGAATAACTAACGGCATAAAAATTTTTTCGCCAAAAGCCCTCTGCACACAAGGATAATCGCCCGCAAAGGGCACTAAATCTCGCCTTCGCATGATTCCGGGGTGAAATCGACCCTTGCCAATACCGACCCGCCATAGCGGCTCCCAGCATCAGCCCCAACAAACAGGGAGCATTCCTAACGATCTTCCGGTGGACACCGTTGCGCCTTACCTAGAGCGTGTCCCAAAGTCGCAAGGCTTTGCGTAGCATTTGTTTGCGGTCAAAAAAGCAGGCCGAAGGAGGGCGTTTACCCTCGCTTCGGCCGAAAAAGGGGGTCCATAATTTGGTGTGAACAATAAAAAGGACACCCCTTTTCCCGAACAAGTTGCCATTCAGTCGTGGTTGAGTCCAGCCCTGACTCCGGTTCCCGCGAACATCGACCATGCCCGTTTCAAAGGGATCTTGGATGACATGTGGCATGTTCTGCGCACGGGCGGGCTGGAAGCCCAGGCGATTGATTTGGCGCTGGAGGCCTTTGAAAACACTGCCCCGGCGGCGCGGGCCCGACGCGGTCGCTTCGCGGTGGAATCGCTGCGGCTGGAGGTGCTGCGTCACCTGCTGGGGATGCCTTCGTTTCGGGAGTTTTCGCGCACGGTGTGCGCGAGCGATCTGCTCTCGGACTTCTGAGGCCTGCGGCGCCTCGATGGCATCCGGGGCGCGGCCAAGAGCACACTGGAGCGCCGCTCGAAGTTTTTCGATCCAGAGCAGTTGCGCGCTGTGCACCGCACGCTCACTGAGTTGTGCGGCAACGCCGATTTGAGCGCGATGATCGAACCATTACTAACCTGGTTGATTGTTTCCCAGGTCCGGTTTTGGGCTGGATCTCAGCGGACGCCCGGGCCGTGCGTCCCTAGCGAAGGGTTCCGAATCGACCAAAACCGGATCCACATTCCGGTCTCTGGCCAAGCCGTAGGCTCTATACGAGCCGGAGCGCAGTTTTCTGCCCTCATCCCTCCGTCTTCCGGCCTCCGGGTCCGTTCCATCCGTCTGATTCGTCTCACGCGCAGCGAAGCATCCCTGCTCTACTGCCCCGTGCAGCGGCTCAGATCCGTTCGCGGTGTGGGGGCATGGGGACGGGGTCTTGGCGGGTGGGCATGGGGGTGGCCTGGGGTGGTTCGAAGCCTTCGACGAGGTCGTTGATGCGGATGGGGTGGCCGGTTTCGAAGCAGCGGTTGGCGGCGACGCCGACGAGAATGGAGGCGGCCCCGGCGCGATGATCGGAGGCGCGCAGCCAGCGGTCTTCGGGAGGATGGGGGAGAAAGAGGTCGTCGAGGAGGAGTGTGTCCCCGCCGCCATGACTGCCGGTGCCTTTCCATGGTTCGATTTCCTGCGGCTCTCCGCGGAGGGGAATGAGGCGGGTCTGCACGCCGCCTTCGACGATGCCGCCTTGCACCGTCTCGGTGCCGCTGACGTAGACCTGTTCGACAATGGAGTGTTCGATCCTGCCCTGGGTTCCGTTGAAGGCAATGGTGTAGCCCTCCCAGGAGTTGAAGGCGTTGAGTGAGTAGCAGAGGGAGGCGCCGCTGTCATAATCGACGATGACGTGCATCGTATCCTCAATATCGATACGCGGACCGAAGACGCATTGATCGCGGAAGTATCCGTCGTGTTTTTCCTGATCGAGGTAGAGCGCTTTCAGGCCGGGGTGGTCGGCGAGGGAAAAGTAGAAGCCGCACTGCCTGGCTTCGGGGCAGGTGTGGCAGCGGTCGTGATGGCTTTTCAGTCCCATGCGTTTGGCCATCGCGGGGGTATAGAATTCACGTTTGCCGCTGCCGGTGACCTTGACCGGGGCTGCGCCCAGCCACCAGTTGACGAGGTCGAAGTGGTGGGTCGCCTTGTGGACCATGAGTCCGCCGGAGTAGCGTTTTTCCCCATGCCAGCGGCGGAAGTAGTCCGCGCCGTGGTGGGTGTTGAGCAGCCAGTTGAAATCGACCGAGAGCACTTCGCCGATCGCTCCTTTCATGAGCAAATCCTTGATCTGGGTGCGGGGGGGCGAGTAGCGGTAGTTGAAGGTCACCCGCACGTCTTTGCCGCTGCGTTTCTGGGCATCGAGGATGCGCTGGCACTTGGCGGCGGTCGTGGTCATGGGCTTTTCCGTGATGACGTCGCAGCCGGCATCCATCGCCCGCACCATATAGTCGTCGTGAGTGGAATCGGTGGTCATGACGAGGACCGCGTCGGCCTGTTGCTCGCGGATCAATTGTTCGAAGGCCTCGGGGGCGGCGGTCGGGATGTCTTGACCGAAGTGTTCCTTGACCTGTCGGGCGGAGAGGGCGAGCCGTCCGGGGTTGCTGTCGCATAATCCGACCAGCTCGGTGTGTTCGGCGTACTGACCGAGAATGGCGTCGCGGAACATGGTGTGGCGGATGCCGGTGCCGACGATGATGTAGCGCCGTTTGCCAGAAGCGCTGGCGGTGCGCCGGGGCGCAGTTTTTTGCTTGGCCATCTCCGCCTGGGTGGACCCGCTGACCAGCGGTGCGGCCAGTGCACCGATCCCGGCGGCAGAGAGGCTTTTGATAAAAGCCCGGCGTGGAGTGGAAGCAGAAGGAGCAGAGGAATCAGAAGTCGAATGTTTCATGGGGTGCCGCGAGTTTTTATGTTGAGGGGCTTGGCGGCAAGTGTCTTCTGCACATGGGGGAGGCCGAAGGCCGGAGGTCGGTGTGACGGTGCAACGGTGAGACGGTGTGACGGTATCCGGAGCTACGGGAAACGGGAGACAGCGCATCCCCCCACAAACCCTGAAGGGCTTGTGGATGCCGCAGATAAGGGGTGAAGGGGCGATCGAGCCTATAGTAGGGGGAGCATCCCTGCTCGCCCAAATGGGGTGCAATTTGAATCAAAGTGGCGGACGCCAACGCCAGGTCCATGGTCGGGAGCAAGATGCTCCCGCTACTTTGCGCAAAGGCCGGAGGACCTTGTTTTGCTCGGTCCATCCCCATGAACCCTTCATAAATAACCAACACACCGTCCCACCGACGAACGACTTCCGTCCCACCGACGACTGTCCCACCGTCACTCAGCTCAGGGCGACGGCGCTTTTGCCTTCGGGGGTGCGCATGTCGAGTTGGCCGTTGTCCATGTTGAGGTGGATGGTGCGGTTGATGGTGCCGCCGACATCGGCGCCGACGACGCGCAGGCCGTAGATGGAGAGGATTCTTTTGGTGGCCTGGATGTTGCGTTCGCCAATCTTGAAGCGGTCGGGTCCGCTGATGACAGCAGCACCGCCGGCGATGAAGAGTTTGGTGTTGGAGCGGGTGGCTCCGAGTTCAAAGAGGGAGGCGAAAAATTTGGGGATGCCGGTGTCGGCAAACATGGCGGGCTTGGCGGTGGCTTTGTCCTGAAAGTCGGAGGAGTCCGGCAGCATAAGGTGGAGGATGCCGCCGACTTGGCGTTCGGCGACGTAGGCGGCGATCCCGACGCAGGAGCCGAGGGCGTAGGTGCTGATGATGAAACCGGAGTTGCGGGAGACGGCCATTTCGCCGACGCCGACCACGATTTTTTGTTGAAAGAGGCTGCTGAGGGTTGGGCTTCCGGACATCAGATATAAACGGTTAGGCGCTGCCCGGTGGAGGCTGCATTATGGTGAAAGCGGATCTTGTCGATCAGGGCAGGGGTGAGGGGCTGCCCGTCGGCAACCAGAAGTATCCCCGAGGGGGTATAAATGCCTTCAGACAGCACCATTCCGGGTTTGAGTTCTTCCATGTGGATTTCCCGGCTGGCTCGCCTCGGCTCGGGAAGCTCGCGCAGGGCTTTGAGGAAGAGTCGGACGGCTTCGGGGTCGAAGCGGCGGCCGGATTCCTGGAGGAGGAACTCTTCGGCCTTGGCGCGTTCCAGTCCGGACTCGACATAGCCGACCACGACGGCGAGGCAGCGTCCGGTCCAGCAGATATTGTCGCGGGTCAGTCCGTCGGGATAGCCGGTGCCATCATAATACTCGTGATGAGCGCGGATGGTTTCGGAAAGGGTGCTGTCCTCATCGATCAGGGAGGCGAGGGTCTGGCTGTAAATCGGGTGATTGCGGAGGAGCGATTCCTCTTCCGGGGAGAGGGTGGAAAGGCCATGGCGGGCCTGTTCGATGGTTTCGGGCTTAATCCCGAGCAGTCCGAGGTCACAGAGCCAGGCGGCACTGGTGAGGACGCGGGCCTGGGTGTCGACAAATCCGCCGTGCCGGGCGAAGACCTGGGTGAGGGATACGATTTTGCGGGTGCGGCTGCCGAGGGCGGGGTCGTAGGTGTTGAGCACCCGCCAGCAGAGTTCGAGGGCGCGCTGGTGGCGTCGGTTCTGATCACTGCCCCCTTGTTCAAGGGCACTGCGCAGTCGGGCAATTTCCTGATCCTGACGGGCTATTTTTTCTGCCAGCTCTTTGGTTTCTTCCAAGAGTTGCTGGTTCACTTCGGCCATTTCCCGGCCCCGCCGGGCGAGGAGAAAGTGTTGCACGGAGTTTTCCACCGCGGCCAGCAGTTCTTCATGGAGCCAGGGCTTGGGGATAAAGCGGTAGATGGAGCCCTTGTTGATGGCTTCGAGCACATTGGAGAGGGAGAGCACCGCGGTAATGAGCACCCGGGTGGCTTCCGGTTGCATGGTTTCGCAGACTTCCAGAAATTCCAGCCCGTTCATCTCCGGCATGCGCATGTCGGTGATGATGACCGAGAACTGACGGTCGCGCACGATTTCCAGCGCCTTGAGGGGAGAGTTGCAGGTGATTACATGGTAACCGGCCCGCTCCAAGGTCTCGCGTAGCGAATAGAGCACAGCGACCTCGTCATCGAGAATGAGGACGGGGTAATCCGTCGTTTCCGAAGGTTTTGCAGTCAGGTTCATTTCAGGCCTTACTCTCCGCCGTAGTTGGTTCCGGTCTACGGGATCTGTCCTGCAAGTGTGATGCCACTCGCTCGATCGGCAATTGAATTTCCGCCGCGCCTTTTTCCCAGGCGACCTTGGGCATGCCATAAACGACCGAGGTCGCTTCATCCTGGGCAAAGGTCTTGGCTCCGGCCTGGCGCAGGGCGAGCAGCCCTTCGGCCCCATCCTGACCCATTCCGGTGAGGATGCCGGCGATGATATGACGGGCGTCGCCCAGGCGGGCAACGGAACGAAAGAGAATGTCCACTGCCGGACGCTGGTGCCAGACGGGGGGCGACTGGTCGAGGCGGGTGATGTAGCGGGCTCCGGCCTTGCGGAGGTGGAGATGGTAGCCTCCGGCGGCGATGACAATGCGGCCGGGCACCAGCTCGATCCCGTCACTGGCTTCGAGCACGTCGAGTCCGGTATCGGACTTCATCCGCTCGGCAAAGGTCCGGGAAAACCCGGCGGGGATGTGCTGCACGATGGCGATCGGCGGCATGCCCGGAGGCAGGGAGGTAATGACTTCGCGCAGGGCCTCGATGCCACCGGTTGAAGAACCCAGCAGGATGAGAGTCCGCGGGTTGAAGGAACCGGCTGGCAGGGGTTGACTGGCGGGGACAGCGGGGCGGGTGGGCAGCACCGCGGGTTGGCGCAGGCGGGCACTTGCGGCGATATGGACCCGCTCAATCAGTTCGTCTCCGAGCCGCTTTAGCTCGGTTCCGTTGGCTGGTTTCTGGAGGACATCGACCGCTCCCAGCCGGAGCGCTTCAAGGGCATAGCGGGAGCCGCTGCCAGTGAGGGAACTCATGACAATGACCCGCATCGGGCGTTCCCGCATGACATGGCGGAGGAAAGTGAGGCCATCCATTTTGGGCATTTCAAGGTCCAGCGTAATGACATCGGGGGGGATTTTTTGAATGATGTCGCGGGCTTCCAGGGGATCGGAAGCCTGCCCGATGATGGAGATGGCGGGATCGCGTTGCAGGATCTGGCAGACCAGTCGGCGGACAGTGGCCGAATCGTCGATGACTAGTACGCGGATGACTTTGGACATGAGAATAGGGTCAGGGTTTGCGACGGTAGATGGCAGGGCGGACATATTCGAAAGCATGCTGGACCCCGGCCAGGCTTTCGGAATGTCCGACAAAGAGATAGCCCCCTGGGCGGATGCATTGGTGGAGCCGCTGCACCAGCTCGGTCTGGGTTTGGCGGTCAAAGTAGATCATCACATTGCGACAAAAGATGACCGTGAAGGGTTCCTTGAAAGGGTAGGCATCGGTCAGGAGATTGATCCGATGGTATTGAACGCGTTGCCGGAGGGAGTGGATGACGCGGTAGTGCCCCTCGTGCATGGCCATTCCCTTGTCAAAGTATTTTTTGACCAGAGGAGGGGAGATGGACTGGAGGGCGCTGGCCGGATAGATGGCCTTCTTGGCCCGGTCGAGGATGCGGTAGGAAATATCGCTGGCTTCGATCCGCCAGGTAGTGGGGGGAGGGAGCCCTTGCTCCGCGAGGGAGATGGCGATGGAAAAGGGTTCTTCCCCGGAGGAGGAGGCGGCGCTCCAGATGGAGAGTTCCTTGCCGTGGATAGGGGAACCGGTGCGAAGAAATTCCGGAATGACGGTCGAGCGGAGAAATTCGAAGTGGGGCTGCTCCCGGAAGAAATGGGTGTGGTTGGTTGAGATGGCGTCGATCAAATGGGGCAGCTCACGCTTGCCCTCGTTTGACTGGAGAAAACTGCAGTAGTCTGAAATCGAGGGGATCTTGGTAGCGCGTAGCCGACGGCCCAACCGGGCTGACACCAGCTCGCGCTTCTCATTTCCGAGGTTGATCCGGCTATGCTCGTAAACCAACTCACGAATGAATGCGTATTCTACGTCGCGCATGTGTGGGGGAATGAGCCTATTATCGGCCCGATGAGGCCATACTGAAGCGAAAGCTTCGCTCGCGGGGAGATTCTTTAGGGCGGCAGTTTTATTCAGGCGGCAAATTTTTCCGTATTCACTGCGGCGCCATTTCTCTGGGGAGAGTGATCTGAGCAATTTTCATGTATAAACAATTAATTAACAGTTTCTTAGGGAATGCATCAATCAGATTGGCATCTTCGTTGCATAGGCGGAGGGGCTATGATCGAGCCCATATTCTCCAGCGACACTTACGTAGCAGCCGCCAAGATGCTCGATGCGGTGGTGCTTCGTCATGAGGCCATCGCCTCCAACATCGCCAATGTGGAGACCCCCGGTTACCGGCGGGTGGATGTCAGCACTGATTTTTTCACTGAGTTGCGGGGTAAGCTGCGGACGGAAGGGGCCGCTGGCCTGAAGCAGATCAACCCCAGCCTGGCAGTCGATGCCAGTGCCACCGCCGTCCGTCCCGACGGCAACACGGTTCGCCTCGAAAGTGAACTGCTCGAAATGAACCGCAACATCGTGGCCCATGATTTCCTCACCGAAGTCGTCAGCAGCAACCTCAAACAACTGAAAGTCGCCATCACCGGCAGGGTGATGTGAGCGCTCTCACGCATTAACGGATCATGAATTTACTAGCTGGAATCGATGTCACTGCCGGGGCGCTCAATGCCCAGAAGATGCGCGTCGATGTAGTCGCGCAGAACATTGCCAATGCCCAGACCACCCGTGGACCCGATGGGCAACCTTACCAGCGGCAGGTCGTCCGGTTTGAGTCCGAGCTGATCAGCCGCCTTGGTGGGGGCGATCCTCTTCAGGGAGTGCGCCTGGCCGCCGTGCAGCCCGACACCACCCCCGGCCGGATTATCTATGATCCCGGCCATCCTGACGCCGATGAGGCCGGCATGGTGCGCATGACCAATGTCAACACCGCCCACGAAATGGTCGACCTGATCACCGCCAGCCGTGCCTACGAGGCCAATCTTTCTGTAGTCAAAAATGCCCGTCAAATGGCTGCCAAGGCCATGGAAATCGGCCGCTAATAAGGACCCGCACCCATGAGTTCGATCGCTTCAATTTCCGGAATTCCCCAGATGCCCCAGATTAACCCGGCGCTTGGACTGCAGCCGGGTCAGTTGGGTGGAGCCCGTCCGTCCCAGGGCGCATCCGGTTCCAACTTCGGTGAGTTCCTCGGCAGGGTAGTGGACACTGTGCAGACCAAGCAGGCGGAAGCCCAGGAGGCGACCCGTGCGGTCATTGCCGGAGAGAGTGATCAGATCCACGCCAGTATGATCGCGATGCAGGAGTCTTCCGTCGCCTTCTCGCTCATGGTCGAAGTCCGCAACCGGCTGGTGGAATCCTATCAGGAGCTGATGCGCATGCCGGTCTAACTTTGCTTTGTTTTTCCCTGAACCATGAAAGATTTTTCCCGCTCTCTTCTCGCCTTCTGGCAGCAACTCGGTGTCAACCAGAGGGTCTCTCTCGGGGTGTCGGCGGCTCTCATCGTCGGGGTCAGTCTGGCCCTGCTGGTCTGGGCACAACGCCCGGACTACCAGCTCCTCTTCGGGCGGCTCTCGGAGAAAGATACCTCTGCCATTATCTCCAGCCTGCAGTCGCAATCGATTCCCTACCGGCTGGAAGGCGGCTCTGTCTATGTGCCTGCCAATCAGGTCCATCGTCTCCGCATGGATCTGGCCGGACGTGGTTTGCCCACCGGTGATGGTGTAGGCTTTGAAATTTTTGATCAGGGTCAGTTTGGCCTCAGTGACTTTGTGCAGCGCACCAACTACCTGCGGGCCTTGCAGGGTGAACTGGCGCGGACCATTTCCCAGTTGGATGGGGTCTCCACCGCCAGGGTGATGATTGTGCAACCGGAAAACCGGCTTCTGTTGACCGAGCAGGGGGTTAAGTCCACGGCCTCGGTCTTCGTCGAAATGAACCGCAGCCAGCTCAAGCCGGAGGCCGTCAATTCGATCCGTCACTTTGTCGCCAATGCCGTGCAGGGGCTGAAAGTGGATGACGTCGCGGTCATCGATCAGCGTGGCAGGGTGCTCTCCGAGGAACTGCGTGAAGACCCCCTCCTGGGAACTGCCGTCAGCCAGATCCGCTATCGTCAGCAGGTGGAGGAATACCTTTCGAAGAAAGTCGAAAGCATGCTGGTTCCGGTGGTGGGCTCGGGTAATGCGGTCGTCCGGGTCGCGGTGGATATTGAGACGGAATCGGTGGTGCAGACGGAAGAAAGGTTTGATCCAGAGGGCCAGGTGCTGCGTTCGGAATCGATCGTGGACAACACCACCAACTCAACGGAACGTCGTGGAGGAGGTGCGGTCGGGATCACCTCCAATCTTCCTGAAGGGGGCGCCGCTCAGGAAAACTCCGGGCCGACCTCGGTCAATGAAGAGCGCCGTCGCAACCGCACCCTCAATTACGAGATCAACCGCACCTTGACCAATATTACCCGCAACGCGGGAACCGTGCGCGATGTGCGGGCTTCTGTTTTTATCGCCCAACGGCCTCCGGCTGAAGCAGGGGTCGCCCCGGTGCCCCGCACTCCGCAGGAAATCGAAGGGCTGCGTCAAATTGTGATCAATGCCCTTGGCCTGCGTGGGGAATCTGCCGAGGAGCTGGCAGCGCTCGTCACGATTCAGGAAGCTCCCTTTCAAAGCAGTTTGCCGATGGCCAATCTGGAAGCCTTTCAAAACACCATTCACTGGGAGCGATACCTCGAAATCGCTCTGCGCTACAGTGGCGTCTTCATTGCCCTTATCGTGATGCTGATCTTCCTCCGCATCCTCAAACGGCAGATGCCTGAAGCCATTCCGGTCGAAGTGCTGCGGGAGGCCGAACTGCCCCAGCATGCCAACAACGGGAAGGACAAGAACGAGTTCACCCCGGAAATGCTCAACGAAATGATCCGCCGCAAGCCGGTCAATGTCAGCAGCACCCTGCGCGAATGGGTGACCACCCCGAATACGCCCAACTGAGACCAGCGCCATGAAGGAGATTGATTACGCAAAACTCACCCGTCCGCAGCGCCTGGCCATCTTCCTTGTCGTGATCGGGCCGGAGTCCGCAGCCGAGATGCTCAAGCATTTTGACGACAACGAAATCGAAATGATCTGCCGCGAGCTGGCGCAGATCCCGATGGTCTCCGATGAATTGCGCGAGGCGGCGATCGATGAATTTACTCCTATCATTGGGCGCTGTGCGGCCGCAGAGTCGGGTGGATTTGAATACGCCCAGCGCACTGTGCAGTTGGCCCGGGGCGATTTCAAGGCCTCCGCGATTCTGGGACGCATCGGCCTGACCCCTTCTGGTGGCTCCGCCATGGAAATTGTCAGTGAAATCGCCGAAATGGAGGGCCGTCAGATTTTCAACCTTCTGAAGAAGGAACAGCCGCAGACCATTTCCTTTGTCCTCTCGATTCTCTCCCGTGCGCGGGCGGCCGAAGTCCTCAAGCTGCTGCCCAACGAACTGCGCACGGAGGTGGTGGAACGGATGGGGACGATAGAGGCAACCTCGGTAGATCTGGTGGCCAAAGTGATGCGCAATCTCAGCCGTCACCTCGAACACCAGAAGCGGGGAGCCCAGCATCACAGTGGTGGTATCCGCGCCGTGGCGGATATTCTCAACGTCCTCGACAAGGAGTCTTCCAAGGCCTTGCTCGCGTCGATCGAAGAAAAAAACCCGACCCTCGGTGCCTCGATCAAGCGGAAGATGTTCAGCTTCGACGATTTGAGCCGGATCACTCCAGAGGACCTGCAGCGCGTGCTGCGCGAAGTCGATACCTCGCACCTCGCCATCTCCATGAAGTCGGCCAGCGAGTCCCTCAAGGAGAAGATATTCGGCGCCGTTTCCAAGCGGGCCGCGGAAAATCTCCGCGACGAAATTTCCTTCCTCGGCCCTGTCCGCCTGCGCGACGTCGAACAGGCTCAGGATGCCATCATCCAAACCGTCCGTCGCCTCGAAGAAGAGGGTCAAATCAGTACCGATGAGGGCGAGTCGGCCATGATCGCCTGATCGAATGGAAACCTGAACAATGGCAACGACCTCCCATATCCTGCGATTTGATCGGCCCCTGGTCGATGTCATCTGTTTGCAGGCCCGCAGTCAGCCCCTCAGCACCGCCGAGATCGAGCGGATCAAAGAAGAGGCTTATGAACGCGGACTGGCGGCCGGTCGTGCCTTCATGGATAAGCAACTGGCGGAATTCCGGTCCGAGGTGCAGCAGCTTCAGCGCGGGATCTTTGCCCAGTTGGAAACACTGGAGCCCAAGCTGATCGAGCAGCTTCAGGCCGGGCTGCCCGACCTCACCTTTGATCTCGCCCGGCGTCTGCTGGGAGGCTTCAAGCCTTCGTCCGAGGATGTGCAGGCGATTTGCCAGGCTGCGCTGGATGAACTTATGCCAGCCCGGGAGGGACTGGAGCTGATCGTCAGTGAGGCCGATGCCAGCGTGCTGAAGGAAGTCGAGGATAGCTGGTCGGTAAACTGGCCGGGCCTGAAGATTCGCAGCGACAAGAGCTTGCATTCGGGAGAGTGCATGGTGCACAGCCGCTTTGGGATCGTCGATGCCCGTCACCAACCCCGACTGGATGCCCTCCGGGAAGAATTATCCGGAAAGGAAACACGCTAGATGGTCAGTGATGTCCAAGGTCTGCTATCCTCCGTGCGGGAACGGGTTGCCCACACTCCCACGGCGCGGCGCGTCGGGCGGGTGACCAGCGTCACCGGATTGATCGTCGAGTCGGAAGGCCCCAACGTCGGACTGGGGGACCTCTGTCGCCTGCGTTCGGAACGGGATGCTTTTTCCCTCATCGCTGAAGTGGTGGGGTTCCGCGGAGAACGGGTCCTGCTCATGCCGCTGGGTGACACCACCGGACTGCACGCCGGGTGCGAGGTTTCTGCGTATGAGCGCCCTCCGCTTCCGGCCCCTGGCCCACATCTGCTCGGGCGCGTCTTTGATGCGCTGGGTCGTCCCTTTGATGCTTTTGGGGATGTTCCTGCCCAACGTGAATCCGCCAGCCAGGGAACGCCTCCACACCCCTTGCGGCGCCGTCGCATCCGCGACCCCTTTGAGACCGGAGTCCGGGCGATTGACGGGCTCATTCCGCTGGGCCGTGGTCAGCGGATCGGATTGTTCGCAGGTTCAGGTGTCGGTAAATCCACCTTGCTCGGCATGATTGCCCGCGGTGCTCAGGCCGATGTCGTGGTCATCGGGCTGGTGGGGGAACGAGGACGGGAAGTCCGTGAATTTCTGGAAGAATCGCTCGGTGAGGAAGGCCTGCGGCGCTCTGTCGTGGTGGTCGCCACCAGCGATGCACCCGCTCCCATGCGGCGGCGTGCGGCCAGCACCGCCACGGCCATTGCCGAAGGCTTTCGCGAGGCGGGGAAAAGTGTGCTGCTCCTGATGGATTCGGTAACCCGTTATGCCATGGCTCAGCGCGAGATTGGTCTGGCTGTGGGCGAACCGCCCACAACCCGTGGTTATACGCCATCGGTCTTTGCCATGCTGCCGCGTTTGCTCGAACGCAGCGGTGCGGGGGAAGTTGGCGAAATCACGGCCATCTATACCACCTTGGTCGAGGGGGATGATATGAACGAGCCCGTCGCCGATGCGGTCCGCGGTATTCTGGACGGACACATCGTCCTCTCCCGCCGACTGGCCCATGCCAATCACTACCCTGCCATTGATGTACTCGAAAGTGTCAGCCGTCTGCAAAATGACATCTACACTCCGGATCAGCGTCAGTTAGCCGCCACCGCCCGTGAGCTGATGGCTGAATACCACCGGCACGAAGACCTTATTTCCATCGGTGCATACCAGAAAGGGGCCAATGCCCACTTGGATGAGGCGGTCAGCCGCCATCCCGGACTGGTCGGTTTTCTTCGTCAATCCACCCATGAAAGGCACGAACGCGCCGCCATGTTTGCCCAGTTGAAGGAGATCCTTTCATGAAACGCTTTCACTTTCGATTACAGCCTTTGATCCTGATCCGTTCCCTCGCGGAACAGCAGGCCCGCGAACACTACCTCAATGCCACCGTGCAACTGCGGCGCGCTTCCGAGCGGGTGGCTTCTGCCGAGCAGGATGGGGAGTTGCTCTATCGGCACCACTTGCGGGCAATGGAACGTTCGGTCTCCGGAGATGAGTTTGCCCGCCTCCGTGGCGAACTGGAGCGTGCCCAGCACCGTCTGGTCGAAGCACAACAGGCGGAATCCGAAGCAGAACAGCATCGGGAGAAAGCCCGGCTGAGCTGGGTCGAAGCCCAAAGGGCACTGAAGATCATCGAACGTCTTCGGGAAAATGCCCTTCAGGAGCATCGCAGGGAGGATGCCCGACTTGAACAGGAATCCCTTGATGAACTGGCCGTCCTGAGGGCGGCTGCAACCAGTCGTCCATTCGCATGAAAACCAAAATCCTGTCTATCCTCACCGTTTTGGTTGGCCTGATCAGCGGAAGTGTCGGGGGCCTCTATCCGATTTTCCGGATCAGTCCGGAATTGATTGAAGCCCGCATCGCCGCCCTGCAGCAGGAGGATCCTTTCATCCTGGAAAAGCCATGGGATTTCTGGACGGTGGAGGTCGAGGAGCTGGGACGTGAGCTGAAGGAAACCCGAGCCCGACTCGCCGAGCGTGAGGTTCAACTCGAAGCCCGTGCGGTCAAGATCGCGGCCGAGATGGAAGAACTCGAACGCACCCGACGTGAAATCGAGGCCCTCCGCCGCCAACTCGATCAGCAAATGTTCCGGATCGAGGAGAGTGAATCCCGCAATCTCCGGAACCTCGCCAACACCTATGCCGCGCTCGAACCGCCAGCGGCCATCGCCATCCTTTCCGAGATGGAAGAGACAACCGTGGTCAAGATTCTCGCCCTCATGAAGCCGGATTCCGTGGCGGAAATTTTCAATGAAATGGGGCGGGTCGGTGCGGATCCCCGCACGCTGCGCAGAGCCGCCCAGCTATCTGAAAAACTCCGCTTGTTTGACCGCGATCCACCCCGTTGAGCCAGCTCCTTAGCGCGTTCGACCATTTTCAACTTATCGGCGGCCCAGGGAAGGGTGCCTCAATCCTGGCCAGGGAAGGCCGTCCCATTATGACACCACTTTCCCTGCCCATCCCTTCCATTCCCGATCCGGCCACCGTTGACACCGCTTTACTGCCTGCCCTGCGGTTGCCTCAGGATCGCCCGGCAGCCGCTTTCGAGAGCTATCTTCCACCGGAGGAAGTGCCGGTGGATGCCGACTCCGGGAAGCAGAAAAGATTACAGAATGCCCTGCCTCCCGAGTCTGCTGTCTTCACCCTTGCCAGCCGCACCTCCCTGCTCGGGCCCGATGTCCAGATTCTCTCCCGTGCAGAGCCTGAGATTGAAGAGGCAATGAACCTCCTCCCTGAGGCCGGGCTGGAGGAAGAGCAGAGCCTGCGCAAGGAAGGAGAGTCGGATGTCCCGCAGGTGAAGGAAGAGAAGGAAAGCATCCGCTTCGGGGAGGCCACCATAGTTTGTAATGAAATTGTAGATACAAAACGGGTTGAGGTGGAGGCTGCGCCGGAAAAGAGTGTCGCCCCAGACAAGCATTCCGTCGCAGTCAGGCATGCCGTGACCGATGGATCTGCGCTTCCCCCTCAACCGGTAGCCCCCTTGGTTTCAGGTCAGCAGAAGGATTCTGCCCCAGTGGCCATCAGTCCTTCCGAGGAAAAAACGGGTATGGTGGAAAGTGAAAGTGACCGCCCGGCTCTGAGATACCAGAAAAACACAGGAGCAGCCTCCTACACCCCTGTCTCACGTCCGGAAACGAGTTCGGATGTCCCGCTCCATGGGGAAGGCAACAAGGCCACTTTGCCCGAAGAACCGAAGGTGGATTTCACCGCCCGGAGGGATCCCCTGCCAATAGCGGAAGCCAGGCCCACCGGTGATTCAGTAAGAATTCCGGTTGAACAGGACCGTCTGCATCAACCTGCCCCAGAGCGATCGGAGGTTCGCGAGCAAGCCAAGGCTGCGCCCCGCATGTCTTCAGCTGAGCCCCTCCCTGCGATGACGGATGAGCCCACGAGCCGTCTGGGGATGACATCCCCTTCTGCCCGTTCCACTCCTGTTCCCTCGGGCATTCCGGTGGCACCAGGCAATGGGATGGATCCGGCTAAAGCGGCGGATGGTCATGGCAAGGGTGTGGAACGACTCGCGAGCAACGCTCCCCGCGTGGTGGGCAATCCCCTGGGCCGCCAGTTGGATGTCCCACCCCAAGAGAGTTCAAGATGGCGTTCTTCTCAGGCGGAAGGCTTTGCCCTGCGCCCATCCACCCCTGGGGAAAAATCTTCCGCTCGCGTCGATCCTCAGGGCATTAGAGAAAATATTCATGCGAATGGAAGTGTGAAAGCAGTTTATGAACATGCACTTAGGGAAACGTCAGCTGCACATGGCATGAGCCCTGCAATAAAGCAGTCCGCGATGACTTCACTTCTCGAATCAGAAACGCAGGACCCTGTCAGCGCTGCTCCGGCAGCCGCCCCAGTGTCTCCGGCAGCCACCACTTCGGAGGGCATGCCGGTCGCCCGTGCCGGGTCCCTGCAGCATTTGATTGAGCAGGTGCAGCAAATGACCCAGCGCGTTTCTGAATCCGGCAAAAGCCAGTTTCAACTGGAGTGGGGCGGGAATCAGAATGAGCGCGTGCGGGTCGAGGTAACCCTTCGTGATGGACGCTGGCAGGTTGAGTTTCGCACCGCTGATCCTGAGTTGACCCGCTATCTGGAAAAGGAATGGGGCCGCAGCCAGCAAACCCGTTCCAACGACTTTCAACGTGAAGCGGATGTAGCCTTTCGCTTTGATGATTCTTCCTCCCGGCAGGGTCGTGAGCGGCAAGATGCCGAACAGGCCGCCCTCAATGATGCCGAAGAAACGCTCCTGCGCCATTACCGCAGCCTGCGCTACGCCCGTAATCATTCCTGAACCCATCGACTGGAATCATGACAACTGCAGCCATCAATTACGGGGGGTCCGCCCAAGCTTACGGCAAGGAACCCGTCTATACCACCCCACAGCAAAATGCGACGCTTTCCCAGCAGCAGTTCTTACAGCTGCTGGCGGTCCAGTTTCAACAACAGGACCCGTTTAACCCCACCTCCGATACCGAATTCATGGCCCAGATGGCCCAGTTCTCGGCTCTCGAACAAATGAGTGAGCTGAACCGGGAGTTTTCCCGTTTCCGCTCCGATAATGAGTTCAATATGGGAAGCCAGATGATCGGTAAGGAGGTCATAATCAAGGATGATGAAGGGGCACTGTTCACGGGCACGGTCGATGCACTCCATAAGAGCGGTAACAGCTACTATGTGGATATCGGCGGCGCCCTGTTTTCCATCCGTTCCGTTCAAAGTGTTTACCAGCCGATTGTTGCTCCTGAGCAGGAAGCCGGCTGATCCCAATTCAGTTTCAACCATACATCCTTATTCAACATGTCTCTTTTCAATAGTCTCACTTCCGGTGTCAGTGCCATGCAGAGCTTCAGCCGTGGACTCGATGTGATCGGCAACAACATTGCCAACGTCAACACGACCGGCTTCAAGGGCTCAGCCATTTCGTTCTCCGACAGTTTCAACAACATGCTCCGGGCCGCCTCTCCTGGAGACGGCAACGTTGGCAATGCTCCGGCCATGCAAATCGGGACCGGAGTAAAGGTTGCCAGCATTTCCAGCCAGTTTTCGCAAGGTGCCCTTTCCTCGACCGGTATTCCCACCGACCTGGGAATCTCCGGAGAAGGCTTTTTCCTCGTCTCCGATCCCAACGGGACCGCTCAATATGCCACCCGGGCCGGAAATTTCCGTTTCGATGATGACGGCTGGCTGGTCAACAATTCTGGCCTTCGCGTCCAAGGTTTGACCGGCGGTACCGCCGGTGCCCCTCCCGCTGCAGAAGGCTCCATCCGCATCGGACAGACCGCGCAGGGAGATCCGGTATCCTTCTCCTTCAGCAAAACCGGACAGCTCGTTGAATTCTTCGAAGATGGTACGTCTGTAGTAACCGGACAACTACAGTTAATGAACTTCACCGACCCGATGTCCCTGACCAAGTTCGGGGATGGTCTGTATGGTGGATTTGATGCCGCCGGTCCTCAGCCCCGGGCCAACCCCGGCAGCAACGGCCGTGGAGTGATTGAGTCCGGAACGATCGAACTCTCCAATGTCGATCTGACCAAGGAGTTTGCCAATATGATTGGCATTCAACGCAGCTTCCAGGCCAGTTCACGTCTCGTGACCGTTTCCGACGGTGTGCTGGAGGAAATCGTCAATCTCAAGCGTTAAGGGGACTTTCCCTTTCATTGTCCCGCTAACCTGATCCCGCCATGGTCGCAGAATCCAAAGAAGAAGCAGTCCCCACACCCAGCCCTGAAGCCAAAGGAGGCAACTCCCGCCTTCCCCTCATTGCTCTGGTTCTGGCGCTCTTGCTTTCCCCTGCGGTCACCTGGTCGGTATCTGAGTTTGTGCTGGTTCCCCGCATGCAGGCGGCGCTGGATGAAGCAGTCGCACAGCAGCCTGCCGCCGTTGCCCGGCCGACTGCTTCTCAAACTGCGGCCGGTGGACAGCGGACGGCAGGCGAAGGTTCCAGCTACCGCTTCGACAACCTGGTAGTGAATCTGGCGGGCACGATGGGCACCCGGTATCTCAAGACTTCCTTCATGGTGACCGGCGATGACCCTCAGTTGCAGGCGATTTTCGCGGCAGAGCAAGTGAGATTGCGGGATGCGGCACTGGGTGTCCTCTCTTCGATGACCTTGGCCGATCTGGAAGAAGTTGGAGCGAGGAACTTCATTCGCGAACGACTGGTTCGCTCCTTCAATCAGACTCTGGGTGCGCCCATCGCAGATCAAATCTACTTCCTCGAATTTGTAGTCCAATAAAGCTCATGGCCAGCGACGACGACAACAGCATGGACGATTTCAATCTCCTCGATCAAAACGAGATTGATCGTCTGTTGGCGGAAGAGGTCAAGCCGCCCAAGCAGCATCTCATCCTCGCCAACGGGCGCAGAGCCAAAGAGGATAAATTGCCGCGGGTGGAAGAATATGACTTTCGTCACCCGATCTTCCTCAGTGAACTGGAACTGCGCCGCTTGCGCTTGATCCATGAGGATTTCATTCGGTACCTGTCCGGTCGCCTGTCCCTCAATCTGAGGCTGGACTTCAACCTTCAGATGAGCCGCTTGTCGACCTTGCCGTTCAACAAGTTCGCTGATGCCCTGCCCAATCCTTCCCATATCGCCCTGTTCAAGGTTGAACCACTGGTGGGGATTGGCGTGCTGGAAATCAATCACCGGCTTGCGTTGACCATTGTGGATCGAATCCTCGGGGGCCGCGCCCACTCGGTGAATAACGAACGCTACCTCACTGAGATCGAGATCTCCCTGCTCGATGATGTCCTCCAGGTAATGATTGAGGAATGGTGCAGTGTGTGGAGTGACGAGCATGAGCTGCATCCCCACATCATCGGGCATGAAACCAACGGCCGCTTTATTCAGACCACAACATCCGACTCGATTGTGCTTTCCCTTGCGATGGAGGCTTCTTTTGGGGATTGCTCTGAGCAGATTCAGATCGGCATCCCCTTTGCCACCATCGAGCCTTTGGTGAAATCCATGCAGGTCCGGCGTCAGCGGGAAATCGCCGCACGGCCTGAAGTGTCTGCTCCCGAGTGGCGGCCAGTCTTTGAAACCATTCGCGTTCCCGCTGTGGCGGAATGGGAACCATTCTCCATCCCATTGCGTGAAATCACTTCGCTGCGCGTTGGGGACACCCTCGAACTTCCCTCCAACCTCATTTCCAAGGCCCGTCTCAGCGTGAACGGGACGCCCAAGTTTTATGGTGAAGTCGGAATCGAGCATGATCAGGTAGCTGTTCACCTCACCGACCCCATCGAAGAACCTTCCACCCCGAGTCTATTCCAACATGTCTGCGCTTGAAGATAAAACCATCGACCTCATTCTCGACGTCAACGTGCGCGTCACCGTGCAGATCGGATCCAGTATGATCCCGATGCGTGAGGTGCTGGAACTGGCACCGGGCTCAGTCGTTCAGCTCAATCAGCACGCCAATGATCCCGTCGGTCTCTATGTCAATGACAAGCTGGTCGCTTACGGTGAGGTCGTCGTGGTGGACGAAAACTTTGGCATTAAAATCACCCAGCTCGTCGGCACCGTGCGATGAGTCTTTCCCTTTTCAGAATCTCCAGCGTCATCCGCTGGTTGCTCGTGGTGGCCGGTTGCGTCGTGTTGGAGACGGCGCAACCGGCATTCGCCGCGGAGGCCGATCCCCTTGAGGTCGAGTCTGCGGTGAGCGTTGAAGAGCCGACGGAGGCCGAAGATTCTTTCATTTTTCCCCGCGGTCGTGAATCCCGTGAGATCGCCCCTCGGGAACATTCCCCCGGTCGAATCAGCTGGGTAACCTGGCTCTTTGGCATCGCTCTCCTTGGCGGTGGAGCCTGGATCGTCTGGCAAAAGAAACAGCAGGCCGTTCGCACAGGTGCAGGCCGGAAGATCCAGATCGAGGAAACCCGTCCCATGGGCAACCGCCAATACCTCGTGGTTGCGCGTTGCGAGGGGAAACGTTTTCTTCTCGGAGTCACTCCCGGCCGCATCGATGTGGTTTCTCCCCTCGATGGAGATGAGGAGCCGTCATGAATGCGCTCCGGCTCATCGTCTGTCTTGCTCTTTTCCTCAGCTTCTTTCTGTCCGGAACGCTGAGCGCACAGGATGCCGCCGGTGCGGCTGCTCCCGATAACCCCATGCGTCTGTCCATCGCCCTCGAAGGGGATGGTGGGGAGGGTGCGGGCAATGTCAGCGTCGGCCTGCAACTGGTCATCGTTATGACTTTGCTGACGCTCGCCCCGTCGCTGGTTATCCTCATGACGAGTTTCACCCGGATTGTCATCGTGCTGGGCTTTGTCCGGACAGCCCTGGGGGTGCCAACGGCTCCGGCCAATCAGGTCATCATCGGGCTGTCCCTCTTCCTGACGATTTTCATTATGGGTCCGATCCTCGACGAGGTCTATACCGAGGGGATCCAGCCGCATCTGGCAGGGGAGATCAATGCGCAGGAAGCGATGGAGCGGGCATCGGAGCCGATCCGCACATTCATGCTGCGGCAGACCCGAACGCGTGACCTCGAATTCTTTCTGGAACTGGGCCGTTTCCCGCCCACCAGAGTGCAGGATCTTCCCATGCGGGTCGTCATCCCCGCCTTTATCACCAGTGAGCTGCAGACTGCCTTTCAGATGGGCTTTCTGCTCTTCCTGCCGTTCCTCGTCATCGACTTCCTTGTCGCCTCCATGCTCATGTCGCTGGGGATGATGATGATGCCGCCGGCGATTGTCTCCTTACCGTTCAAGCTCCTCTTATTTGTCCTGGTGGATGGCTGGTATCTGGTCGTCCGCGGACTGGTGGAAAGTTTCAATTAGCGACCGGTCACCACGCGCCCTCCTCCTCCAACTCACAGTCCTATGAATGCCGAACTCGCAGTCGATCTCTTCAAGCAAGTCGTTTCCATGGCGGTCATGGTCATGGCACCCTTTCTCATCGCTATGGTGCTGGTGGGCTTGACGGCAGGTCTGCTGCAGGCGGTAACCAGTATTCAGGAGCAGACCCTGACCTTCGCCCCCAAGGTCTTTGCCTTGGGGTTGATGTTGCTGTTGTTGTCACCCTGGCTGGTGCGTACTTTGATCGATTTTGCTTCGACCATGTTGCAGCGATTGCCCGACTACGCGATGTAAGGCGAACCAAGCTGATGCCCGAAGATAATGGATGATTCATTCCTCATAGCCTGGATGATGGTCTTCCTGCGGGCGGTCGGGGTACTCATCCTTCTGCCCGGTCCGGGTGGTCGCGCCTTGCCGGTGGTGTGGAGGCTGGCGGTGGCAGTAACGCTGACGACCTTGATCTTCAATGTCACTCCGGTCGCCACCTTTGAGAGCGGCTTTGGCTGGCCTGAGCTTCTGGTCGGAGCAGTGGGAGAAGTAATCACCGGCCTGGCTCTTGGCTTTGTCGGACGTTTCATTTTCCTTACCGTCGAAACCGCAGCCCGGATCATTGCGAGTGAAGTCGGGATGATGGCCGCCCCTGGGTTTGATGCTCCCGATCCATCCCGTGAACCAGTGGCCGGTTTCATCGGAGCCTATGGCGGCCTACTCTTCTTCCTCCTGCAGGGGCACTTCGGAGTCATTGCCGCCTTCACCCGGACCTTTGACCTTGCTCCAGCCGGGGCCGGTGGCCTGGGGCCGGGAACTCCGGAAATCCTCGCCCGCGAGACCGCCTTTATGATCGAGCTGGCGGTGCGGATTGCCGCCCCCTTCATCGCCCTCAATTTTCTCATCAATCTTTCCTTTTCCATCCTTACCAAGGTAGTGCCGAAGATGAACGTCTTCATCCTGAGTTTTCCGGTCCGAAACCTTGGCGGCATCCTTCTGCTGGCCGGCAGCGGCATGCTCATCGCCCGCTATATCGGCATCGCCATCGAACGTCTGCCCCTGCGCATGCTCGAAATGGTGGTCGGGGCCTGAGGGCGAAGAGAAGCTTTCCGTGCCTGAGGCAGATTCGGGCTTGGCCTGAGGGCAGGGGAGGGTAGCATCGCCCGCTTTTGTCATGGAAAGCTCTGCCCTTGATCCCCGTCATCTCACGCACATTGCCGAAGCCAGCGGTATCGCTCTAGCCTCTGTGCGGGCCACTGCCACTTTGCTCGCCGAGGGGGCCACCGTCCCGTTTATCGCCCGCTACCGGAAGGAAGCCACCGGCAATCTCGATGAGGTCGAGATCATGACCATCCGGGACCGACTGGCAGACCTTGTCGCGCTGGATTCACGACGTTCGGCGATGCTCAAATCGCTGGAGGTGCGTTCCCTCCTCACTGATGCACTGCGCACTGCGATCGAGGAAGCAGAAACACTCTCTGTGCTTGAGGACATTTACCTGCCGTATCGTCCCAAGCGCCGGACGCGGGCCACCATTGCCCGGGAAAAGGGGCTGGAGCCCCTGGCTGAACTGCTCTGGACGCAGGATCCGGCCACTGATCCGGCCTTGGAAGCCGCTGCCTACGCGGGTAAGCCATATGAGGTGGAGGGCAAATCTGCGGAAATCGCCGATGCCGCAGAGGCTTTGGCAGGTGCCCGCGATATTCTGGCGGAGCGTATCAGTGATGATGCCGTGGCTCGGGGCACCTTGCGCGATGTGATTTGGAAAGAAGGGATCGTCTCTTCGCGCGTTTTGTCGACCCTCAAGGACAGCGCGGAGGCGGCCAAATTCAGAGACTACTTTGATTGGAAGGAACCTGTATCCAAAATTCCATCACACCGCATGCTTGCTTTGCGTCGGGGTGAAAAGGAAGGGGTGCTTCTATTGCGCATCGATATAGAGGAGACCCTTGCCCATCAGATCCTCGAAGAACGGTTTATTCTAAACGGGTCCGCTGCGGCTGACGAAGTCCGCAAGGCCGCATATGACGCCTGGAAGCGGCTGCTTTCACCCTCGCTCGAAACCGATCTGCGCTTCGAATCCAAGAAGCAGGCCGATGTCGAAGCCATCCGGGTCTTTGCTGCCAACCTCCGCGAGTTGCTTCTGGCTTCTCCGCTCGGGCGCAAGCAGGTGCTCGCGATTGACCCTGGTTTTCGGACCGGGTGCAAGCTCGTCATCCTCGATCCCCAAGGCAAGCTGCTCCACAACGATGTCATCTACCCGGGGCAGGGTGCCCATCGCGACGATGCCGCCCGTCATACCTTACGCACACTGGTTGCGGAATACGGGATCGAAGCCATCGCCATTGGCAACGGCACGGCCAGTCGCGAAACCGAGGCTTTTGTCCGTTCCCTTGGTTTTCCCAACTCGCTCCACATTGTCATGGTCAATGAGAGCGGTGCCTCCATCTACTCTGCCTCGGATGTTGCCCGGGAAGAGTTTCCCGATCAGGACATCACCGTGCGGGGAGCGGTTTCGATCGGGCGTCGCCTGATGGATCCGCTGGCGGAGCTGGTCAAGATCGATCCAAAGTCGATTGGCGTTGGGCAATACCAGCACGATGTGGATCAGGACCTTCTGCGTCAGGGGCTGGATGATACTGTGATCAGTTGCGTCAACGCGGTCGGAGTCGAGGTCAACACCGCCTCCAAGCAGCTCCTCACCTATGTTTCCGGTTTGGGGCCGAGTCTGGCCGAGAACATTGTCCGCTACCGCGATGCCAATGGGCCGTATCCTTCTCGCGATTCCCTCAAGTCTGTGCCGCGTCTCGGAGCGAAGGCTTTTGAGCAGGCTGCTGGGTTTCTCCGTATCCGTGAGAGCAACCACCCACTTGACCGCAGTGCGGTGCATCCCGAACGTTATGCACTGGTCGAAGAGATTGCGCGGGACCTCGGTTGCGGGGTGTCGGAAATGGTGGGGAATCCCGCCCTGGTGGAGAAGATCGATCTGCAACGTTATGTCCGCGATGATGTCGGCCTGCCGACACTCAAGGATATTTGCGCGGAGTTGATCAAGCCGGGTCGTGACCCTCGGGCGGAGTTTAAGGCCTTTGCCTTTGATGAGTCCGTGCATCAAGTTGAGGATCTCAAAACCGGTCAGCGTCTCCCCGGTATCGTGACCAATGTCACCGCCTTTGGCGCCTTCGTCGATATTGGTGTCCATCAGGATGGGCTCGTGCACATCAGCCAGCTGGCGGACAAGTTTGTCGATGATGCTGCCAAGGTTGTCCGACCGGGGCAGCACGTCATGGTAACCGTCCTCGAAGTCGACCTCGAACGCCGCCGCATCGGACTGTCCATGCGCAGTACTCCTCAGATCGGATCAAGCGCTGTCCAAGCGGTAAAGATGGGTCGTCAGTCCTTTGGTTCGAATCGAGAGTCCTCGAAGCGCAGTGGACGTTCCCAGCGTGAACCCGGCACCCCTCGAACGCCTACAAAGCTCCACGACGACTGGTTCAATGCCGCCCTTAAGAAAAAGCCGGGAAGGTCTTAGTTCTTTCGGATCCCTGTTTTCTTGCTCTTTTTCAAAAAGGGTTCGCCGCATGATTGTTTTCGGGGCAACCACCCGCATCAGGTAACGTGTTTTTTTCGTGATGAATGGATGGGACAGGGGATAGAAGCATAATTTATATTACGTTGAACGTTAATTCTCATGGGGCAATAACGCTATGAAAATAAGGTGGAAATTGAATGTTTCCCTGTTCTCGGTTGCATGCGCTATGAGTAAATGTAAGGATTCCCAGAAGAGAAATTAATGTTTCGGGTTCCTTTCTTTGGACGTGCTGCTGCGTCTGGTGACCCGTGATGAAGCCGCTTGTTGCGGCTATGCCCAGCTCTCGAACAACAACCTGCTAATCTTCGAAGAAATGCTCAAACACCTCATCTCAAAAGTGGGGCCGTGCTTGGCCCTTTTCTTTACGTCTGCTGTATATGCTCTTGATGTGACTATCACCGATTCCTTGTCCGGAGGTGAATGGTACTTTACTGAAGTGTCGGTTCCCGCAGAGGCGGAAGGCTGGCGGATCGTCGTCAGCAGTGACAACGGCTCACCGCGGCTCTATGTGCGCGAAGGTGCCGATCCGACAACTTCCCAGAACAATGCAAGCGGGATGGTCTTCCAAGAAGAGCCCCATCATTACACGGAAACGATTACGCTCTCGGATGCCGACTTGTCTGAGGGGACCTGGCACATTGGCGTGCGCAATGCGTCTGGTTCGGAATTGAACTTTACCCTGCGTGCGGAAGAAGCACCAGCACTTCGTGAATTACAGTGGGATCCGGGAGAAAGTGATGTTGGGACGGAAGCATGGGCTGAGACGGACGGCATCGGTGGTCTCTATTTTTTCTCGGTCACGACACAAAACACCGCACTCGGGGCTTGGCGTCAGGCCTTGCGAATCGATGATGGACATGGGCAGTTGTTTTATCGGGAAAACAATGAAGCCACGCCAACTTCCAATGATCGTCAGACCGAGATAAGTGATCAGGGGGGCGGATTTATTATCCCGAAAGGGACCACCGGGGTTACGCCCAACACCCGTTATCTGACGGTGGCGGCGACGCCCGGTGCATCCTGGTCTGTTGTTGCCGGGGATGTTCCCGTTTTTGATCTGGGTGACTTGGCTACAGATGACTCAAGCGGGAGCTTTGCCTATGACACAGACAACCCTGGTGCTTCAACAGGGGAAATACCGGTGGAGGGCACACGCTTTTTCCGGACGAGTATCCCGGTTGATACCGCTGCCTGGCACCTGTGGATACAAGGATCGGATGGGACCGGAACATTGGAGAAGGAAATGCGGGTGAGGACCGGTGGCGTACCCACACCTGGAAACAATGGGCAATGGGATGCCTGGAATGCCAGTCACGATCGCTCAGCAGAGGGGCAAGCCTTGCTGGTGCCGCCCTATCTTGATGCCGGAGGTGGGGCGACCTACTTCGTGGCCTTGATTGGAGATGTCGGAACTGAGTTTCGTTTGGATTCCCGACAACAGCCCATCAATCCGATAAACTTCGATGAAACGAGCGGTGTTCACGGGGGAGATGGATCATGGTTCCATACCTTCCAGATCCCGGTGCCCTCTGATACGATTGGTTGGGAAATCACCAGCCTGCAGGAATCTGGCGATCCATTCCTTGCGGTCCGCCGTGACGAGGTACCGAACGCGGATGAGAACGATGCCTATTCAGAAATCCCGGGAGAGGTGGATAATTCGGTGACCTTGGTCCCGCCCGATTTGAATGATGGAACCTACTATGTCACGGTCTACGGCGAGGATGCGTTTACCTTCCAGCTTCGGAACCGGGCTCCGGAAGTCACGACCATTGACTACGCCAGTTCGACTGAAAATATGGATACGGATCGGGTAGGCTGGCGATACTTCGTGATCACTGACATTGAGTCCCAGCTGGGAAATCTTGGGTGGCTTCTGGATTTGGTCGATGCCGCACCGGACGCTCAAGTGGCGATACGGCGCAATGCCCTGCCGGGTAGTTGGAATTATCGAATCAATGGAAACGAGAATGACAGCGAGCATTGGGACGATATCGGCCCGGCTGACTTTTTACAGAGTCCTCAGCACCAGGCGGATGTCTGGTATGTCGGCATATATTCCGAAAACAATCCCCTTGGAGGATTTACGCTCAACTCCGGTAGCTTGAGCGCAACGGTCCATCCGATGGATGGAACCGTTATTGATTACTCCGGGTTGCGGCCGGGAGAGTGGGTGTTTTATCGCTTTGATGTCACTGAGGATATTGAAGAAGAGGATTTCCTTGGCTGGGAACTGCGGGTTTTGAATCAGGGACAAGGCTTGCCCGGAATGGTCCTGCGTCGCTCTTCCTTGCCGGCAACACTTCACTCGTCTTCAAGTATCTGGGGTCGGGGGACGAACTGGAGCAGCGATGCGCAAATGTCGTTTTCTGGTGACTGGACTGGTCGGAATAACTCTGCGGATGGTTCGATCTCTCAGGAAATCAGCATGCTTTCCTTTGGCGAAGGTCAACCTCTGGTCCCAGGAACCTATTACCTAGGACTGCAAGCGAGTGTTTGGGGTGACCCTCTCGATTTCAGGCTGGAAACAAGAACCATTGGTTTGTCCGGAAGCGGCATGAGCCATGAAGTGGAAACACTGTCATTTGACGGTGGCAGTTCCTCGGGGGTACTCGATCCTCGTGATGTGGCCTACTACAGGGTAGAGGTGCCGGAAGGTGCCCCGAACTGGCGCGTGCGTCTCGATGTGGAAGAAGGGGATGAAGCGCAGCTCTACATCCGGAAGGATTTTGTGCCAAACCGAATCACCACTTCGCGGACAAATGCGGACCCATCCCGCCCCTTGCTGAGTCGTTTCCCCGACAATATTCAGGGATCCACTGTCAACGGGTTCCAGGTCGGCTTGGATTCCTCGGGCGGGGAGCGTTTTGATCTTTGGCCGCGTGGAACGAGTTCGACCACGCTGGAGCCGGGGACTTATTATTTGATGGTCGTGAGTGAGGGGCGCAACCCCTCTCATAACAACCGGGTTGGAGCCGACCCGATTGAATACACGCTTGTCTCCGAAGGCGAAATCACCGTTCAGGATCTTGGTTTGCTCGAAAGCGGCGAGATTAATGTCAGCGGCAGCTATGCTTCAGGCTCCTACACCTATTATCAGTTTGAAATGCCCGAAAATCACTTGGGCGTTGAATTGCGCCTCGAAGATACAGAGGGCAACCCTCATATGCGTCTGCGTCAGGATGAAATTCCACCTGCCGCTCACCGCATTCTATCATTTGGTTCAAACCAGCATAATGCGTACGGGCATTACAATGGACGTATCTCACAGTGGGACGACTCCTCGATCATAACCCTGACAGATCCCGGAACAGGAATCTATTCCATCACGATCGGAGAGCGCATCACCAACCAGATGGAGGAAGGTTCCTTCACGCTGAGGGTGAGCCCGATGGAACCGCAACCCGCCGATTTTGATGGATTCACCGATACAGTGAGCGATTTAGGGCCCGGAGAGTGGGCCTACTACGAGGTGAACGTGCCCGAGACATTAAACGGTGAAGCCGTCTTGGGCTGGGACGTTCGCGTCACCGAATGGAGCGGAGGAACGCGTCCGTATATTCTGATCCGGCCGGATGCCTTGCCCTCGGATCCCAACGCAAACTTCAATCCCGGAGGAATGACAAGCTGGTCGATTAGCTCCACCGATAATTCGGTGATGAAGCATATTGACGACTGGACCGGCCGTAACCTTCCAGCCTCCGGAAGCGGTGGTGCCGAGCAATACAACATCTCACTCCCAATGGGACAACCCCTGAGCCCGGGAACCTACTTTATCGGTTTCCGCGGATTGAATACTTCGCAAAGCACCACTTTCACCTGGACCAGTAAAGCGATCACAGAAAGTGGATCGGGTGCGAGCTATGAAGTTGCGGATCTCGACTACGAGGATGGAAGTGCTACCGGCACTCTCGATCCGAGGGAGGTGACCTTTTTCTCCGTGGATGTTCCGGAAGGGGTCAGGAGCTGGCAGATTGCCTTGAATTTTGACGATCCGGAAGACGAAGGCCGGTTGTATTTACGCAAGGACTACATCCCCAACAGCCACGCGACCACCAATTCAGCTACGGCCAACCCGACATTTCCTGTCAGTGGGCATGGCGTGCAGGTCCGTTTGGATAAAGATGGTGGCGAACGCTTTGTTCTCTGGCCGAACAACGGGGCCGATTTCATCGAAGCTGGTCGCTACTTCCTCATGGTCGTCAGTGAAGGAAAGAGTCCCGATGGAGGGCGCATCGGAGAAGGCTCGATTTCCTTTGAGCTACTCAGCCAGGGAGAGGTGGAAATCGTCGATCTCGGCGTCCTGCCGTCTGCCGGGGAAGTGGTTCAAGCAGGAGCCTATGATGAGGGCATGCAGTCTTACTACCACTTTGAAGTGCCCGAGGGGTTGCTCGGGCTGGAATTGCGGCTGGAGGATCGCGTCGGAGATCCGCGCATGAATCTCCGCGCAGGGGTTTGGCCGACATCGGTGCCCAATGCTTACGGTGCATACAGCGGTCACACCTCCAATTCGACCCGAAACAATGAGTTGATTACGATGTCCAGCCCGGATGCCGGAGTCTACACCATGATGATCACGCATGCCTCGGGATCAACATTCAACCCCGGAGTGGATGCGGGCTCATATACTTTTCGGATCAATTCCGTCGGTGCTACCGATATCCACATCGATGGTTACACCGATACGGTGGAGGATCTGCCTGCGTCGGAATGGACTTACTACCGTTTGGAATTGCCGGATGAGATCAACGGAGAAGACCTCCTCGCCTGGGAGCTGAGCGTGACCGAGTGGAGTGGGGATGAACCTCCCGCTATTGTCATTCAAAAAGGAAGCGTTCCTACAAGTGTCAATCCGAGTGGTGCTGTCGGAACTCAGGGTGGAAGAACCACTATGAACGATGGAGATCGTATCGTGATTTCAGATACATCTCCCCTCAACCTCTGGACAGACTGGAGCAGACGTTCGTTCTCAGCGGATGGCACCCAGGAGTTTGAACGGATCACGCATTCCATCCCCATCGGGCAACCGCTTGTGCCGGGAGAATATTACATCGGCTTCCGCTCGCGGGTTGGCGGGCAGGCACCCTTGACCTTTACCTGGGAAAGCCGGGCCGTCACTCTGGAGGGCTCTGGCGTCAGCCATGAAGTCAAGGAGCTGGAGTTTGATGGTAGCCAAAGCGGAACGCTTGAGCCTCGTGAAATCCAACATTATTACGTGGATCTTCCGGAAGAAACCAAGAGCTGGCAAATCGAGCTGGATGCTCCTGCTGGCCAAGAGGTCCGCATGCACATCCGTGGCGTACACATGGTGAATACGCTGGTTTCGTCCAATGCCTCTTCTTACCCCGCGAACTGGAATGGAAGTGGTTCCGGTAATGAAGCCTCGGTCCACATGACGCATTCCGGGAAACAGACCTTTGTGCTCTGGCCGGAGTTCGGGGACGATTACCTGACCCCAGGACGCTATTATATCACGGTAGTGGGCCTTGGACAGATGCCATCCGCTGAGGATCGGGTGGGTACAGGTTCGGTCAATTATACCTTGAGCAACCTGCCCGAGGCGGAAGTGACCGATCTCGGCGAGTTGCCCCTCGCCGGTCAGTTATTGATCGAAGATGAAACCTATGCCGCAGGAGAGATTCATTACTACCGTTTCGAGATCCCTGAAGGGACTCCCGCTGTGGAGGCGATTATGCGGGATCGTACCGGGACACCGCGTATGGCGCTGATTCCCGGAGAATATGGGCCACGGCTGACCTACGGATCGCTCAGCTTTCCCCAACGTGTTCACGGACAGTACAGTGGTAAAACTTCCGGCGTTTTGCGCTCGGATCAATTTGTGACACTGACCAATCCAGAGCCTGGCATATATACACTTGCGATTTCGCACGGGGATACGCCTGGGTATGGTTCCGGTGGATACACGCTCGAAATCAATGCGGTTGAACCTGGCACTCTTGAATTCGGTTTCGGGGGGAATACCTCGACCGGTCAACTCGCCGTCGGGCAAAGCGACTATTATCAAATTGATGTCACTTCGGTGTTAACGTTTCGCCCTGAGCCATCCGGGGATGACATCGAAGAGGATGTTCTCGGTTGGCGTCTGCGCTTGTATGATGACTCCGGAGAGGCGGAAATGCGCGTGCGGTTCGGCAGCCTCCCTGAAGGAACATCGAATAGCGATCAATCCCGCTTTGTGGGAAAATCCGCGCTGATCGTTCCTCCCTATCTGGAAGAGGGGGAGTGGTATATCGAAGTGCGGGGAGTGACCGCTTCGACCTACACCCTGGAAAGTGTCCCGGTTACCCTTTCTTCGCTTGAACGCGAACCATGGGAAATGCCCGATCGCGGTGAGCCGTCGTTGACACCCGGTTTGAGCGCTGCCCAAATCGGTGATACCGGAGTCGATGCCAATGGAGATCCCCTTTCCGGAGATCAGGGAATCGATCTTTCCAACGGAGACTTCCACCTTTATGCCATTGAGGTTCCCGAGGACAATGGTGGGCTGCTTCGGACCGTTTTGGAAAGCATCAGTGGAGATTCCGATCTCTACATTCGGGCTGGGGCGCTGCCCACCCATACGCATGGGACCCACTCCGCATCAGCCGCCGGGCTTTCCGATCACCGAATGACCGGAAGTGATATAACCGAATATGGTTCCTGGGTTCCGCACTCGATTCTTGAGGAAGAAACCCTCTCTCCAGGGCTCTGGTTCCTCAAGGTTCGGGCTGATGGTGATACCAACGCACGCTATCGTCTGCGTTTGTCCCACAATGCGGATACACTCGTCCAGGATCTGGATCTCAATGAAGGCATTTTGGAGAATCAGACTTTGGCCGGAACCGATTGGCGTTACTATCGGGTGGACTTCCCGGAAGATCCGGAGGACATGCCCGAGCAATGGATCCTCAACTTCACCGAAATCCAAGGCAACGTTGTCATGTATATCCGTGATACCGCGCCTCCTGGGTTGACGGGGAATACGTCGATCAGTTCAGCCACTTCTTACCAGAGTCCGAGAGACTGGTCGAACAACAACGTCTGGCGGAATCCGACACCACGCCGATTTACGACGGAGGGAACCCACGTCATCGAGGGCGTGCATCTGCGTCCTGGTAAAACCTATTACGTTGGCTTCCGCGCCAGTCAGGATTCCATGTTCACTGTCACTTCCGACGTGGGGGGACAAACGATGGGCGATCTCTATGGGCAAATTCTGTCGCTGGCGAACGATGGTGGTTATGTCGAAACGACCTTGCAGCCGGGGCAGCGGATCAGTTGGGCGGTGGATGTGCCCAAGGACACGCCGCGCTGGCGCCATTTGGCATGGCATGATGCCGAGGTGGAGTTGACCGTTACCCGCAACTTCCTCCCTCATCCGGGAGGGTCGGGGAACTATCACATCAGCAACGGAAACGCCGATTCCGGGCGGGATTCCAACCTCTCCACGACAGATCGGGCACGGAATCAGACCTTCTATGTTTCAATGATCAACAACAGCACCGAGGAACAACCAGTGGCACTGTTGGTTGATCTGCGCGAGGCGGGTGAATTCGAAATTGATTTCACCATCGTGGGGGGAGGATCGGTTGAAACGGATCCGGAACTCTACAGCCTGGGTGACCCCATCGAAGTAACCGCCATTCCTGAGGCTGGCTGGTCGTTTGGCGGCTGGAGCGGAGATTATGAATCCACGGATAATCCGATTACGGTCACTCCTTTGGAGGCGTTTGCGCTCACCGCGACCTTTGAAGAAATCGACACCGGTATGGTGACCCATGCCGAGGTCCTGACGGATCAGACGATTGTTCAGGATGGGGCGGGTGACCCGATCGAGATCGAAGTCACCTTGTCCAATCCGGAAAGCACGGCCCAGCCATTCTCGGCAGTCCTCAATATCGATAGTGGAGTGGAAAGCTGGCAAATCACCTTGGACCCGGTCATGATTGATGCCGGTTCAACGGAAACCATTACCGTTTCCTATGACCTTGCCGGAGTCTATCCGGGAAGTCCCTATTCAGCCGTTTACAGCGTAGCAGTTAATGGATACGATGCGGGAACCTTCAACGGTATCTACATGGAGGCGCTCGCCTACTGGTCGGATGATGGATGGGGCGAAATCGAGATCGGGGATTACGAGGAAATCGGGTACCGTATCTACAGCCTCCCCGAGGAGGCGATCTCGCTGGAGATCGAGATTCGGGCTAATGGTGACCTCATTCACAGTGAGACCGCCAACGTTGCTGCCGGATCCAGTCCATCCTGGTCCTATTACGTGTGGTATGGTACCGAGCCGGGTGAATATGAAGTTCGTATCAACGACATTCTCGCCGTCGGCTCACCGGTCATCTTCTATGATCCCGACGCACCCGATCCCGGTGAACCGGATCCGGAAGGTGAGATCGTCATTACAGACACCAGTGTGACCGGAAACCTCGCCCCTGGAGAGACGATTTCCTTTAATGCTGCATTGGAGGAGACCACTGGTGATGCAGCGGCAGAGATAACGTTGGAGTTCTCCATTGATGGAGTCCAACAAGGAACAGATACGGTTTCGCTCGGTGCCGGACAAGGTACCGGGCTGGTGGAACGCTTCACCCACGTCTTTTCCGAGCCGGGTGTCTATGACTGGTCGATCAATGAGGTCAGTGGCCAGGTCCGAATCGATATCCCTGTGATCAATGTTGAAACAGAGAATCTCACTGTTTCACGTGACACGGTTTATAGCGGACACTTTGTCCGGGTCGAGGCAGACGTCACCAACCTCGATGATTTCGAGGGTGAGCATGAAGTGAGCTTCACCGTTCGCGACTTGATCGGTGGGCCGCTCTCCGATGGGCCGGTGGAAATCCTCACCGACTCCCGCACGCTTTCACTGGATGCCAACGAGTCGCAAACCGTCACCTTCCATTACCTGATCGAATTTGAAGGCAGCTTCGACTTTGCGATTGGCGACCAGGATCCGCTCCAAGTGGATGCTATTTCCGCTTGGGCTCAGCGTGGACACGGACACGGAAATATGAATGCCGGCTCCTTTGAAGCGCCGATGTTTAACATCGGCTCGAACTGGACCTATGCTGCTGGCGATCAATCCTTCCACTACGTTCGTTCCACGCCAGTCGTGGTCGACGGAGTTGTTTACGTTGGCAGCTGGCCTTCGGCACTCCACGCCATCGATGTGGAAACGGGCGAGTTGGTCTGGGATGAGCCCTTCGCGGCAGACAGTGCCGTTGTGACTTCACCTGCAGTGGCCGATGGACGTGCCTTCATCACCACCAGCGGCGCAGGCGGCACGACCCTGTACGCGGTGGATATCACGGACGGTTCAGAACTCTGGAGTGCAGAAGACCTCGGAGACACCGACCTGACAGCACCGCTGGTGGTGGATAGTCTGGTTTACGTTGGCAGCGATTCCGGTCATGTCCGGGCGTTCCACATCGACAACGGTAATGAAGCCTGGTCTCATGACATGGGGGCCGAGGTTCACGCTACTCCGGCCTATGGCAACGGCATGCTGTTTGTTGGCAGTGACAATGATGTCCGTGCCCTCGATGCACTGACCGGTGTGGCCGTCTGGAGTGAGCCCTATAGCCTGGCCTTTGTGCGCTCCGGTCTGGTTCTCACGCAGAATTTCACCAATGGCGACTGGGTCCTCATCGCTGGTTCGATGACAGGTGCCCTGCATGCGATCGATGCATCCACGGGTGATGCCTACTGGGCAGACGCATTTGATGCGGACGGCATGATTCAGGCTTCTCCTGCGGTCGCAGGCTTGTCCATCTATGTGGTGACCGATTCCGGATTTGTTCATCAGGTTGATCTCGACACCGGAACGGAAACCGGGTGGACCAGCCCCTTCGAAGCCGACGGGGGCATCGTGGGTTCACCAGTCTATGCCAACAGCCGTATCCATTTTGGAACGACGGAAGGCACCCTCTATGCCGTTCCTGGCTTCGTTGACGAGCCGCAACCAGTCTGGACTTACGATGTGGGTGCGCCTTTACGTGGATCCCTCGCAATCTATGAAGGGGTCATCTACCTCGGTGACGATGATGCCATTGTCCATGCCTTGGGCAGCGGTGGCGAAGACCCTGGCCCCGGCCCCATCGTTCCGGATGCACCCGACATCCTGACACAGCCTGCTTCGCAGGAAATCGATGAAGGTGACTCTGTTACCTTTACCGTCGAAGCAGATGGCGAAGGTACTCTTGAGTATCAGTGGTTCAAAGACGATGCCGCTATCAGTGGCGCCGATGAAGCCAGCTTCACCATCAGTGCAGTTTCGCCGACGGATGTCGGAAGCTATTATGTAACGGTGACAAATGATGGTGGTTCGGTTGAGTCCGATACCGCCGCATTGGCCGTGCGGGAACTTCCCCGGATTGTTTCCTTCTCGCCATCAGCTGAAGTGGTTGAAGGTGGTTCGGTTTCCTTCACCGTTCAGGCCACAGGTGCCGCACCCCTCTCCTACCAGTGGCGCAAGGACGGCACGGTGATCGATGGGGTGTCCGGTTCGACCCTCTCCATTACCGGAGTTTCCGATAATAACATCGGCAGCTACACGGTGACGGTCAGCAATGCCCTCGGGTCGGTGCAGTCGAATGCCCGCACCCTCAATGTATTACTGCGGCCACGTATCGTATCAGGGCCACAGGATCAAACAGCGGCAGTTGGTGAATCCGTCACTTTCAGTGTGAATGCGAGTGGCGATGGAGAACTGAGCTACCGCTGGTCACTCAACGGTGTCAATCTGACGGGCTTCACGGAAAACGCCAATTACACCGTTCCATTTGTCGGCACTGCGGATGCAGGTGTTTACCAAGTGGAAGTGAGCAGTGAGTATGGGCAGGCCGAAGCCACCGCAATGCTTACAGTGAGTTTGCCGGATGCCCTGCCATTACCTTTTGTTCCGGTGGAGTCCACCGATAACCCGAACTACTTTATTTCCCAGTGGTTCGGAGGTATCCTGATCGGTGGTGACTTCAATGGCTGGGTCTTCTCCGATGCTCATGGCTGGATTCACGTCTGGCCGGGACAGCCGGAAGGTATGCTCTGGTTCTATCATCTCGGAATGCTGGAAACCCTCTACACGACGAGTGTGGATTATCCGGCACTCTTCTCCTTCACTTATGGCTGGCTCTATTATACAGCGGATCCGGATAACGAAAACATCGCCTGGTACTACAGGTATGATGATGAAACGTGGTTCTGGATTGAGCTGTAATCAGTCGAAGAACAGTTCTCATTACTGAAAAAGGGCCGCCGTGGTTTCGTGACTATGGCGGCCTTTTCTTGTCCGGGCGTTGATGTCTATAAGTCAGAAACCTGACGTCTGCGGTGGATGATCATGCTGAGCAGGACCGGCAGTGTGGTTCGCGTCCATACCGCCGCGCTTGGTGGATTTCAAAGCCTGTTGATCCCGGATAGGACCTTTGGTTTCTAACCGTGAAGCGGGGGCATAAGGATGCTGGTGAGACTCAACTTTCCTGTGGTGACACCTTTGCAGGCAACGATCTCATCGGCGATGGCCCGAAGCTTGTTGGCGGGGCCCTGGACGAGAAGGACCTCCATCGTGTGGCCGTGCTCAAGCTGGACATGGAGAGAACTGATGACTTCCGCAATGTGCTTGCGCTGAATACGGTTTAATCGCGAGGTCAGCCCTTGTTTCTGGCTGTCGTAAAAAAAAGTGATGGAGCCCGTCATCAAAGGGTTGCCGACTTGCTCCCCGTATTCATTGAGTTCCCGGTTGACGATTTCGCTGACTGCCTGGGAACGGCTGGCGAAGCCGCGTGCGGCAATCATCGCGTCGAGTTGCTTGAGGGTAGAGCGTTGCATCGTGAGGCTGATGCGTTCGATGGAAGAGCGTTTTGGTTTCATCCGGATAGGGGAACGGGTTTCGCGGTTACCTTGGGCAGTATTCCAACAATTCTTTGTCCCGCAACCACCGACATACCTTCGTTGATGAAAAGGCGGGAGATGCGGCCCGATTCAGTGGCATGAACTGGGACTTCCATTTTCATGCTTTCAAGGATGGCGAGTTCCTGACCTGCGGAAACGGTGTCCCCCTCCTTTACGAGCACTTTCCATACACTGCCAGGAAGGGGTGCCTGGGCACAAGCAAGGCCCGCGTCATGAGCGTCTTCATGCGTGTCCGGTGCATCCGGGGATTGCGTTTCAAGAATGTCGGTCCCGGCCAGTTCCCAGCGCTGTCTTTCCTCGGTGAACGCAGTTTGCTGTCGCAGCTTGAAGGCGTCGATACTGGGTTTGTTCTGTTGAAGAAAGCGATTGTACTCCCCGAGGTCGAAAACCGTTTCTTCGATGTCCAGCCGGACACTTCCGTGGGGGAACCCGTCCCGCATACGTTCCAGCTCATCGTGCGTAACTTCATAAAAGCGGATCTGGTCAAAGAAGCGTAATAGCCAAGGTTTACCTGCTGCAAATTCCCGGGTTTGGCGAAAGCGATTCCACATTTGCACGGTGCGTCCGACAAACTGATAACCGCCCGGCCCCTCCATACCATACACGCAAAGGTAAGCACCGCCGATGCCAACGGCATTTTCCGGCGTCCACGTCCTGGCCGGATTATATTTGGTCGTGACCAGCCGATGCCTTGGGTCAATCGGGGTTGCCACCGGGGCACCGAGGTAGACATCGCCCAATCCGAGCACAAGGTAGCTGGCATCAAATACAATACGCTTCACCGCATCGATCGAATCCAGTCCGTTGATACGCCGAATGAATTCGAGATTGCTCGGGCACCATGGGGCATCTTTGCGCACGGCCTGCATGTATTTCTGGATGGCGAGCCGGGTCGCCGCATCATCCCAGGAAAGCGGGAGGTGGACGATGCGGGTGGGAATTCTCAGGTCGCTGGCGGCAGGGAGTTGTTCTTCGGCCTCAATGAGTCGATCAACCAGACTCCCGGCGGACAGCCTTCCGCAGTCAAAATGGATCTGGAGAGAGCGAATTCCGGGGGTGAGTTCGATCACTCCGGGAATGCGCGCTGTTCGCAGGTGTTCCATCAGGGCATGCACTCGGGCTCGTAGGTTGAGGTCGAGCAGGAGTTCCCCGTATTCGACGAGAACGTAGCTTTCTCCAGCCTGGCGGTAACAGACTCCCAGCGGATGCTGCCCTGCGGGAATGGATGCGATGATGGGCGAGTCGGGGAGCTGCCTTCCACTGGTAGACGGTCGTGTCTCTGAAGAATCGATGCGTGCCTGCTGGTCGTGATATGCGTTTGCCGCGGTGTCCCGTTCTGTCCGGACAAAACGGATACGATCCCCCGGCTTCAATTGTCCAAGCTTCCAGAGGTCGGCACGGATGACGGTGGCTGGGCAAACGAATCCACCGAGGCTGGGACCGTCGGGGCCGAGGATGACCGGCATGTCACCGGTAAAGTCGACTGTTCCGATGGCATAGGCGTTATCGTGGATATTGGAAGGGTGTAGCCCGGCTTCACCTCCATCGGGTCGTGCCCAGCGGGGTTTGGGGCCGATTAACCGAATACCTGTTCGAGCCGAGTTGAAATGCACCTCCCAGGATGCCTTGAAAAAGGTTTCCATATCCTCCGGAGTGAAGAAATCGGGAGCACCGTGGGGACCATAGAGGACGCGCAGCTCCCATTCATTTCCGATGAGTGGACGACGGATGGAGGGGAGGACGTTTTTGTGAAAAGCAGGGCGGTGGGCGAACAGCCTGAGTTTATCGCCAATGCGCAAGGCGCGGCCTGCGTGTCCGCCGAATTTTCCCAGGGGAAAAGTGGCCCGGCTTCCCAGATAGAACGGGAGGTCGAGGCCGCCCGCAAAATGGAGGTAAAAGCGCTGTCCGTTGGCTTGAATCGATCCGGATTGAAGAACCTGCCCCGCATGGACCTGAATTGTTTCATAAAACGGGATCGGTTCTCCATCGAGGGTGGCGTCCGATTCAGCCCCAGTCAGGCAGATGACGGCATCCGCATGGAAGCGCAGCACAGGGCCTTTGATGGTGCATTCGAGTCCTGCGGCCTGCTGCGAATTGCCCAGCAGTTGATTCCCCAGGCGGAAGGACAGTGTATCCATAGGGCCAGACGGCGGTACTCCCACATCCCAATATCCGATACGTCCAGGGAAGTCCTGAACGCTCGTCATCATCCCGCCCTCCAGCACTTCGATGGTGCGCGGGACAGGGGCAAAGCCGGAGAGAAATGCGGTGGTAATAGCCCCTTCGGCGAAATCCGGGGTGGTGAGGATATGACTGAGGTAGTCGAGGTTGGTCTCGATGCCATGGATGGCGGTGGAGTGAAGAGCGGTAGTCAGCTTGCGGATAGCGGTTTCGCGATCAGCGGCATGAACCATGATCTTGGCCAATAGGGGATCATAGTAGGGAGAGACTTCCGTTCCCGTCTCTATCCAGTGGTCAATGCGGCACCCCTCGGGAAAGTCGACTGCCGTGATCAGTCCGGCAGATGGCGCGAATGCGGCGACGGGGTCTTCGGCGTAAACCCGAACTTGGATGGCGTGTCCCTGCGGCGGGGTTTCGAGGCGGGTAACATTGATGGTCTGCTCTGCCGCGAGCCGGACCATTTCTTCTACCAAGTCGATGCCAGTGACGAGTTCGGTTACACCGTGTTCGACCTGCAGGCGGGTGTTCACCTCGAGGAAATAGAAGGTGGCGCGGTCCGCATCGTAAATAAACTCCACGGTTCCGGCCGAGGCATACTGAACCGATTGACCAAGGCGTTTGGCCGCCTCCAGCATGGCTTCACGCACCGGTTGCGGCAGGTTCGGGGCAGGGGTTTCCTCAATGACTTTCTGATGGCGTCGTTGAGCGGAGCAGTCGCGTTCGCCGATCGCCGCCACGGCCCCTCTACCGTCTCCGAAAATCTGTACTTCAATGTGCCGCGCCCGGGCGATGAAGCGTTCGAGAAATAGTCCGGCATTGCCGAAATTCTTTTGGGCGAGATCGCGGACTGCCCGGTAGTCGCGTTCAAGCTCGTCCGCATTATGGCACAGGCGCATGCCAATTCCGCCCCCTCCGGCGGAACTCTTTAACATGATCGGAAAGCCTATCCGTTCGGCTTCGCTGCGGGCTGCATCGGTCGAGTCGAGCAGTCCCGAACCGGGCAGAAGAGGAACGCCTGCTTTCTCCGCCAGAGTGCGGGCGGTGTGCTTGAGTCCAAAATCCCGCAAATGCTCAGGGCGTGGTCCGATGAACGCCACTCCAGCCGCAGCACAGCGCTCGGCGAATTCCGCGTTTTCACTGAGCAGCCCATATCCGGGATGCACTGCGTCTGCTCCAGTCATCCGGGCAACCTCAAGGATGCGGTCCATATTGAGGTAGCTTTCGCTGACCCGCGACTCACCCAGGCAGTGAGCCTCATCCGCTTCGCGCACATGAGGGGCATGGCGGTCGGCTTCCGAATAGACGGCCACGGATGCAATGCCCATGCGCTTGAGGGTGCGTTGGATGCGTCGGGCGATTTCTCCGCGATTGGCGATAAGGACTTTTTGAAACATGATGCGAAATGAGAACAGCTTGCGTGCGGGTTGCAGTCAGGCGTCCCAGATCAGGACGCGTATCGGAGTTGGATTATAGGCGTTGCATGGATTGTTCAGTTGCGGGCAGTTTGAGATCAGGGCCAGCACATCCATTTCGGCCCGCATTTCGACATAACGTCCGGGTGCGGATATGCCATCGGCGAAGGTCAGCTTCCCTTCCGGTGTGACCGGGACGTTCATGAAAAAATTGATGTTGCAGGTGATGTCCCGCTTGCCGAGGTCCTCGCCGTGCTCATGCAGACCGCAGAGAAAAATGTCACGACATGCATGCATCGGTTCTTTCTCAAAAGCATATCGCATCGTGTTGCTTTCACGCGAACAGGCGCCGCCAACCGTATCGTGTCGCCCGCAGGTATCGGCAATGATCGTCAGCATGGCATTGCCTTCTGTTGAAATCAGTTGGGTGCCCGTTCCAAGGTAGAGCTTGCGTTGACGGGCGATGGTATCACTCGCGCTATACCTTTCTTCCGGGTGGTGTGCGTTGTAGAACAGGGTGTCAGCGGCCTGGTTGCCTTCGAGATCCACGATCCGGAAGATCTGGCCAGCCTTGATCTTATGTGTCCAATGATCTCCCGCCCGAATGGTGTGGTCATATACTGCGGTATCTGCAGAAAGCGTACTTTCGTGAATCATGTTCATGGCTGCTTCAGGCGCGGAGGCGGTAGTAGGTTTCGGTGTTGATAAATGCACGTTCGTTTTCCGGTCGGGACAGTCGACAGGAATCGTCCGGCGAAACAGGATCGGCCGCATACACGCTCAGGCGAACGGGTCTGGGTGCCCAAGTGGTGGAAGGGTCGAGGGGGTGCGGGCAGGTGTTGAGCACAACCAGCGTATCCATTTCCAGCCGCAGATCGATACCCACTCCTGCACGGGCGTGAGAGGGGTCGAAACGCAGCAGGCCTTCGTCGTCGGCAACGACCTTACTGAAGAAATTGAGATTCGGGACGAGATCCCGCTTTCCCAAACCCCACTTCCCCAACTCGATGAGAAAGCATTCACGGCCATTTCGAGGAAAGGCATTGCGCAAGGATTGGAAATCGCCGGTGCCGAAGCGTTCCCGCATCATCCCCGCATCGGTTGTGCCGCAGACCGTATCGTGCCAGCCACTCGTGTCTCCGGTGATGGACGCGAAAAGTCGTCCCATATCGGAGTGCAGACAGTAGGGGCTGGTCAGATAAAAAATGTGCTGGCCCTTGAGCGTGTCCGGCATGTTGTAGCGCTCATGCCGCTCGTCCGCATTGTATAATAACATGCCCACATTGGCCCCGCCATCGAGGTCCTCGAGGCGAAGCACGCGCCCGCGACGGATGACCTTCGACCACATGCCCGCTCCATGGAGGATCTCCTCGTGGATCAAGCGCTCTTTCGGAATCGGTGAGAGTGTTTTCATCAGATATACTTCAAATCAAACAGTATTACGAAACAATAAAAAAGTAATATTTATACAAAGGATGGAGACCCTTTGATCGGGGATGGCATGTTTGGTTGTTATTCGGGGTCGTCGCCGAGCGGGGTCATGCGCACGAGTTTGAGTTCGCGCTCGGGCGATTTTCCAGGGGGGTGAATAAGATCTTCCAGATGCTTTTTGGCGGCGAGGAAGGGAGGCGAAAAACACTGATCGGGGCTGCGTGGACGGGGAACGGGGATCTCCATCATTTCACTGATGCGTCCGGGGTTGGGTTCGAGTACGAGCACCCGGTCGGCGAGGTGGATGGCTTCGTCGAGGTCGTGAGTGATAAAGAGGATGGTGACATCGACATGACGCCAGATCTCCAACATGTGCTTTTGCATGGAAGAGCGGGTCTGGGCGTCGAGGGCGCCGAAGGGTTCATCCATGAAGAGAATTTTCGGCTGGTTGGCGAGGGCCCGGGCAATCGCCACGCGCTGCTTCATGCCCCCCGATAATTCATGCGGATAGGCATTTTCAAAAGCGGACAACCCGACGAGGTCAATCCATTGCCGCGCTTCGGCCTCCGCTTCGGAACCGCCGCGTCCAGTCATTTCGAGTCCGAACATGACATTCTTTCTGACCGTGAGCCAAGGGAAGAGGGTATAGGACTGAAAGACCATCCCACGGTCCGGGCCAGGGCCGAGGACGGGTTCACCTTCGAGCAGAACGTCGCCTGTTGTCGGGTATTCGAGCCCTGCGAGGATGCGCATGAGAGTGGATTTCCCGCAACCGGAGGCTCCGGTCAGCCCCATGATTTCGCGGCGGTGGATGCAAAAGCTGATGTCCCGGAGGGCTTCGGTTTCGCCCTTGGAGGAGTGAAAGGTCTTCCCGAGATTGCGCACTTCGAGTTTGACCGGACGCTGTTTGAGTTGGTCAAAGCGGGCGGCGACTTCCGGGCTTTGCTCACGGTAGTCGGGGAGTTGGAGGGTGTCGTCCGGGTTCATTTTGTTCTCGGGATCGCGTAGGGATCAATCCGGTCTTCGGTCAGGGTGCGGGTGATCCACCGGGGAGCGGCGAAGAGCGAGGTGACGACCAGTCGGGAGCCACGGCCGGGACTGTCACCGGTCCAGCGGAAGAGAAAAGGCCGCAAGGCAGCGAGCAGTTGATCGGTGAAGAAACCGATGAATCCGATCAGGATGATGATGGGGTAGACGCGATCGAAATTGCGCCACCGGCCCTGGGTTTCAATAAACTCGGTCAGGCCGGATTTCACTCCGATCAATTCTGCGATGACGAGCCAAGTCCAGGCCCACCCCAGGAGAATGCGCAAATCGTTGTAGAGTCGGGGCAGGATGCCGGGGACGATCACCCGGAGGAGGAGTTTGGGCCTTCGGGCACCGAGTGTCTGGGCGGCTTCGAGGAGGGAATGGTCGAGGCTGCGGGTGGTGTTGGCGACCACGAGAACGAGCTGGAAAAAAGTGCCGACAAAAACGAGGGCTATTTTCGGCGCATCATGGGCGAGAAAGATCGCCACCAGCAAGGTGCTGAAAACCGGTGCCGGCATGTAGCGGAAAAAATCGACAAAGGGCTCGATCAATCGCGAAAAGAAATCGAAGGCCCCGCAGAGGATACCGATCGGCACCCCAATCAGCGCGGCCAGCAAAAAGCCCCCAAAGACGATGCGCATGGAGTGACGAAGCCGTTCGCCGATCCCGGGGCCTCCGGCCGAGGGCGGCGTGGTGAAGTCCCGCCATCCGGCCTCAATCACCTCTCCCGGTGTGGGCAGATAGACAGGGTTGGAGGGTTTACCTTGCGGAAGGAGCTTGAGAAGTGCGGTGGTTGGTATCTGCCGCGGATCAAGCGGGTCATCCGCTTGCGAAAGAATGGCCCAGTTGTGTCGGGCAATCGTGAGGTTTTCATCACTGAGCACGAGACGCCTTCCCCGTTCCCCGCTGGCAGCTCTCTGCCAGAGTCCGAGGATGGCTCGGTCCTCGCCAGCCTGTTCCCGGCTCAGGAATTCATTGACCGTCCCCCATGGGGAGATTTGGCGGAGGTTGCGAAGATTCTCGCGCCGGGTGGTTTCGACCAGATCCCCTGCTGCTTTGGAGGCAAGAATAGCGGCATTCTCCGATGCCACCTGTGCTTCAAACTGCGGGAAAAAATCCCGGCTCAGGCGATCCCCCGGCGAGTAAACCGTGGCCACCCCGACGCGATCGGCTGAGAGAGTGAGCTGGATGTCCGGATGCCAGATGAAAGGCAGGTAACTGACCGCACACCAGAGAAGCAGGGGTGTCGCAAAGGAGAGCAGCGTGAGCAGCATCCGCCTTTGATGCGACAGGTTCCGGCGTATGGCGAACCAGCCGACTGTCTCGGAAGTGTGGGGTTTTTTGGAAAACATGACGATGCGCTTTCAGTTGCGCGACATCACCGTCGTGCAGGTCCTGTGCCGGAATGAGCGGGCGTTTAGCGGGCGGCTTTCAGCTTTTCCGCAAGCTCGCGGGTCAGGCTCGGGTCGAGGTAGCGGGCCGTATTGAGTGGCTCATCGTAGACTCCTTGGGAGACATTGAATCCATCGACGACTACGCTGGACCCGTAGACACTGCCGAGACCATCGGCTATTTCCCAGCGTTTGAGAGCTTCTTCAAGCGAAAGAATGCGGGTCCCCTGAAAAAACGATTCGTATTCGCGGGGCGAAAGCGCCACCCGGGCGGCCAAAATGCCGAGCGCTTCATCGAGGTTATCTTCGTCTGCCAGATAGTCGACGATGCGATACCAGACTTTGACCACCTTGGCCCAATCGCTGCGGCGCTGTTCAAGGCTTTCCGAGGATACATAAAGCAGATCGTAAATGATGCCGGGGGCGTCGGCGGAGGTGAATACCGGCTTGGAACCACTGACCGTGCGCAAGGCTTGTCCCGAGTTTGGCTGCCAGGCGGCAATCGCTTCCACCGCGCCCGAAGCCAGCACCTGCGGGGTTTCGTTGGTCGGCGTATTCACAATTGTGATATCGCTTTCCGACATCCCAGCCGACTCCAGTGCCTTCAGCAACAGTAGGTGGCAGACAAACCCCTCCTCGACGCCGACCCGTTTGCCCTTGAGGTCCGCCACAGACTCAATTCCCGGCGCGGCCACCACCATGTCGTTGCCGTTGGAGTAGTCGTTGAGAATGATCCCGACAGAAGGTTTGCCAGTCGCCCCCGTGACCAGGGCATCGCCATTGGTCATGCAGACCGCATCGACATTTCCTGCCACATAGGCATCCATTGATGCCACATAATCAAACCAGAGAAAGCGGACATTCACCCCTTCTTCCTCAAACCATCCTTTTTGAATGGCGATTTCCCAGGCCACCCAGCCCGGCCAGTCACTGTAAGCGATTCGCAGGGCTGGTGTGCCTTGGGCAAAGAGGCTTGTGCTCAGGGCGATGAATCCCACACCAGCTATGGCGCGGCGAAGGGGCGAGATCAGGAAACGCAGCATGATTAGTTTCTCCAGTATTATTTAATTGTCCAAAAGTAATATTAGCGGCCTTTTCTCTAGCAGCCCATGTGCCATCGGCCTGCAACTGCGGTAAAATGTACGAACTTGTCCAGCAGACCTCACATTCCTGCAGCTTGGCTGAAAGCGGATGATTGACTGTTCAAAAAAGGACGCCGCCGGAAGGGAATTCCGGCGGCGTGTTATTTAGTTCAGTTCTCAGTTTGTAGCTTTTGGCTTAGGATACCCACAAAGGGTTTAGACTTATCTGCGGGGAGGGGGCGGCGCGCTGGGGCGCCCAGAGGATGGTGCACTGGCCGGAGGTCGGCTGACTGGCCCGGTGGAAGGAGGCCTTGGAGGATTGACTGCTGGGCGCGGGGCGGGTTGACGGGGAACTTCGCGTGGACGCACCCGAGGCGTATTTTGTGGGCTGGCAGCCGGGGGGGATGCTTGGGGTGGAGTAGCCGGGGGGGATGCGGTCGGAGGCGTCGATCCCGGCGAGTTGGGGGGACTGGAAGGAGGCTGGGCGGTGGGTGGTGTGCCGGAAGGGCCATCCGGGGGGGATGCTCCTCTGGAAGGAGGTGGCGCCGCTCGCGGGGGTGGGGGTGTTTGAGTGGGAGGTGGCACCGCTCGTGGGGGTGGTGCATTCCTTGGTGGTGGGGCGGTTCTGGGCGGAGGCGCCACGGCAGGGGGGCGGGCAACTGGAGGCGCCGTCCGGGGTGGAGGACTGACGCGGGGGGGCGGACTCACGCGGGGAGGCCGTGTCACCGGAGGGCGGTACCCCGGTGCCGGCCGGGGAAAACGAGGGGTGAAGCGAGGTGGCGGAGGGGCATACCGGGGAATGACCGGGGATATGTAGTAGGTCCGCGGAAGGATGGTTCGATACCAGCCGATCGACAAGTTCACTCTGGGGGTCGTGTTATAGGAAACATAGATGGAGCGGGCACGTCCTCCCCAATGAAAAGTTGAATAGGGGCTCACCCGCATCCGCATGTAGGAGAGGTCGGGGACATCTCCATAAATAGAAACCTCGTGTCCCCAGAATCCACTCTGGTCATAGAAGGTGGCGTGGACTGGGCCGATGATTTGGACCGATCGGACTCGGAAACCCCAGTCGAAGTCATTGACGTCATACAGGCTTTCCCCTGGGTATAGAATGATTTCGCGCCCGCGAAAATGATCATACTCATAGAGAATGACGGCTGCATTGTAGTCGCTGGCGTAGCTGGAGCGCCATTGCAGTTCGACGTGAAAATCAAGATGGGCTTTCCCCGCCTGGGCCAGTATGAAGAGGCCGATTGTGGCGATCATAATCCGCGGAATAAGGGGGTGGGTTAAGGGTGTCATGGCTCGATGGGTTGAGGTTGCCGTTTTCTGCGATTAGCCGTTGAACCAGCCGTAGTAGTCAGTGTACCACCAGCGGGGGTTGCGGGAACCGTGTTCAAAGTAGATTTGACCCCAGGTGTAGGAGTAAAACCAGGGATAGCGCGTATAGTCCGTGTAGAGCCACCCGAAGGCATGGTCGAAAATCCAACCTTCGCCGTGAGTGCGGTCGTAGTAGGCGGCATGGACCCAGCCCAGCCCCTCTTCGTGATACATCCATTCGCCTTCCCAGTAGGTCCAGCTCAGCAGGGTGGTGTCATACATCCATCCTTGTGGGTAATACCAGTCAACGTAGATAGAAGAGGTCCGGTCGTTGAAATTTCCCCATTCGGTGAAAAACAGATCGGGGGCATGGTCGATCAAAGTCACTACCCGACCACCATAATTGCGGTGCTCATACAGGTAGACAACCACCTCGCCCCACACCGCGACGGAGGATATTTCATTGTTCCAGCTCCTCCAGGTGGATCGGCTGATTAGGGAGAGATCAGCGATTCCTTCTCCCGGATAAAGCGTCAGGGCAGAGCCTTCATAGTCGATATGCTGGTAGAAAACCGCTCCATGGAAATTGCTGGCGCGGCTGACCAGACTGAGGGCTCCTACGATGGTTGCCAGTCCAAGGATGCGAAGGGTGGTTTTCATGGGTGTCCTTTTTTTGGGTTTTCAAGTGCCTGTTCGGCTGGTTTCTGCCCTCTTTATACCTCGTTTTCGAAAATTTGTCGCCCAGACCTTTTCCCAATCTTTTCCAATCGGGACGGGTATGATTTAAGTTTTTGATAGATAGCCTGATGTAGATATGTTTCAGGACGGTTTCAGGTGTTTTTCAGAAGCGTCAATTCGACTGTTCGATCATGATTTTGGGTGAAAATAATCCACCACCGTCATTGCGGGGGCATCCTCAGGGTGAAAAATGGGCTTTCGCCGGACGGATGCCTGCTCTAAACAGTGGGAGCATGAGCCGATTTGCATGCATGCTGTTTGCCGCTCTGGTGTTGACTGGAATTTCCTGGGCCGCACCGGAGCCCACCTCGGGGAGCCGTGTCAGCCGGGCCGTTTTCAGCACCGATCAGGAGCTTGCACCGATGATTCAGATTCGGGGCAATCAGGTAACAGTACGCCATCAGTCGCAGGGGAGTGGCCAGGTTCGGGGAACCGCTCTGCGGGGGGCACGCACTTATAACTTTACCCGTGATGGCACCTATCGAATTGAGCCAGGGCAATATCAGCACGTTGTTTACGGGCAGGTTCCCTCGGGGGGAGCGATTATCAGTATCATCCGCTACGAATGAGCACTCCATTGCCAACGGGGCCTTCCACTCCGGAGTCTGGGCCGGTACTTGAATTGTACTTTAGTCCTAAGGAATTGGTCAAAAGTGCTTTGCGGATCCCGGGAGAAGAGACTTGCGAGTTCGGAGTGAAGGGCCGCGAGGTTCGCTGGCAGCAGGGAACCATTGCCGTCTGTCTATTACTGGTCCTCACCCGCCTGCGTGCGCTCGAGGGAACGCAGGAGACACCCGTCCTCGAGGGCGAGCAGGGCTCACCCGCCCGTTCCATCGACAATCTACTCAATAAGCCGGGGGACTGGACCCTCCATATGTTTGGCGAAACCAAGGGAGGCATCCCTCGGATCCGTGAATTGATCTACCGGAAGCGCACGGTCAGCCGTAGTAATCCGGTTTCTGCGGTTCAGTGGGATGCTGAAAAACTTCCCCCTCAAAACATTCGGATCTGGCAAGCCGAGCAGGAACTGACGGATGCCTCTGCCTTGCGGGAGCTGATCCGGACACTGTTGGAGGCATTTAATCCCCGAAGGGCCGCCCGGGAATGGGATTTCCTGTTTCCTGAGCCTCTGCCTCCGTCACCTTCCAAGAATCATGGGGAGGGGCTCTCCTCGACGCAGGATTTACGGGAGGAGGCGCCATCTTCGATCCCTGCATCACCCACAGTTTTGCCCCCTCCAACCTTGCCTCCGCAGCGCGAAAGCACGGGAGAACAGAAGAGCCGTTCGACATCCCTCAGGATTTCCTGGAGAATCACCCTCCTGCTTCTGGTGGTTCTAGGGATGGGAATTACCATTGGCAAAAACTTCTCTCCCGGTGGAACACCCCCCAAGGGGCTGGCCAGTGCCAAAGTGGTGGAAGAATTTATCTCTGCGTTGGATTCAGGTAATTTGGATGCTGCCTTCGCGCTGACTTCTCCGCGCTATCAAGAGACGGTCTCCCGCCGATCTTTCGAAATCGCTTTTGGGCAACAGCGCTATAATTTTCCCCGCTTGGCTGGAAACCCCTTTCGGAATACTGAGACGTCTCTGACCCATGATTATCGGGTGACACTCTACGTCGAAACCAGGGTTCAGCGCGTGCCTGCCTTGGAAGGGCTCTCACGGATTCCATTGACCCGGTTTGATCAATATGCCGCCCGCATTGACCTCTTTATCCGAGAGTTGGCCGAACATGGAATTGAACCAGCCCTGCTCAATCAGCTCAGCAAGGAGCGCCTTGAACGTCCGGATGCCAGTCGGCATATTCAGCTGGTATGTGGCCTCTCCAATGAAGAAATTGTCGCCATCTATCCTGAGGAAATGGCTACGACTTTAGACCTGACCTTGTTTTTTGAGCTGCTTCGGGAGCCTGCCACCGGGAAGTGGCAAATTCACTCCATTGAAGACGCCAGCGAACGACTGGTAGCGTTTTAGACATCAGGCGCTGTGGATGTTCTGAGAGAGTGGGGGCTGCGTGGGCTTGAAAGAGGCTTCTTCACTTCCCACAGCATTTGCTGAATCTGGATTTGACCGCTTGTTCTCATCCCGATGAACTCGGTCAACCCGTTGATCCCATGCTTCTTTCGATTCGCCTCCTTGCCCTGCGCTGTTTTGGCTTGTTCTGTGCAGTTATACTCCTGTCCCATCCCCCTGCAGCAGTCGGATCCGACACAGTTGACCCGGAAGATGACTGGTCTGAAGAAGCTGAGTCGGGAGAGTCTGTTTCTCATGCTCTGCAACCTGGTGAGGCAGAATACTGGGTGGCGTTAATCGCCTTTTTCGAAAGCGATCCGGAAACCCTTGCTCGTGGCAGGGAATCCCTTCGGATCGCTGCGAACCTCGAGTTTTCACCAGCTCAAAACCTCCTTGGCGTTATGCATTTATATGGAATGCACGGGTTCGAACGGAATGAACGCCGGGCAGTGAACTGGTTTGAGTTGGCAGCGGAGCGAGGGGATCGGTTCGCCATGGTCAACTTGGCTATCAGCATCCTCGAACGTCGCAGCTTCTGGAGGAGGGACATTAGCCGGGCCCAAGAGCTGCTGGAAACCGCCTTGGCAGAGACGGGTCCATGGTATCCTGACCTCGTCCCGCCCGATGCTTATTTCCTGGCACGGGACTCGATGGAGCGAGCGCATCGGGATCCGGATGTCTATCGGGCAAGCATGCAAGAAAACTCTGAGGGGATTGCCGCTTACAGGCTCGGCATGCTGCTTTTTGAAAACAAGGAAGTCGAAAAGGCGCATCCTTTGTTCGTCAGGGCTGCTCAGATTGGAACAGGTGGACGGGGAGGACTGTATCCAGCGGCAGTCCAGGCAGCGCTCAATTTGGCTTTTGGGCAAGGTGTTAGCCAAGACATGGCGAAAGCACATCAGATGCTTGAACACAGCAAAACACTGCTGCGGGATCAGGCTGTTGATTACGTCGTTGGATTGATCGATTTCAATACCATCGATCGCTTTGCCATGCGCTCCCTTCGAGAACAGGCTGAAAGAACCACCGAAGAGGCCAATATTGATCTTCAACTGAGTATTGCCCGTACTTTTGGAAACCGGAACTCAAGGGATTTCGATGCAGCACAAGCTGTCCTTTGGTATGAACTTGCGGCCGAAAGCGGGCGCAGCTGGGCGATCATCGAACTCGCGCAGCTGTATTCGGATTCAACCTTGCCCATCTATGATTTGGAAAAGGCATTCCATTGGTGGCAATACGGATACGAGCACGCCAGCCATGTTGTCCCGATCGGTAATTATTTGATTTGTCTCTTCCACGGGATTGGAACGGCTCCGGACCCAGACAGGGCACGAGCGCTCTTCGCGCAATATAAGGATGTGGATATCGTCTCACATCTGGGCAGCATCGGTCACTTGCCATCCACTCCGCTCACTTTCGAACAGCGAATCGAATGGATCAAGGAGTGGGCGGAAAAGCATCAGGATCCCCAGGCACAATACTTCTACGCACGCCACTTCTACTACGGGTGGGGCGTTTCTGAATCCAATCGCCGCGCCTATCGCTGGTTTACCACAGCTGCAGCCAATGGGCACCCCGATGCGCACTATTTCATCGGTGAAATGTACCGTCACGGTTATCACCGCCGTCAGAATGTGGAAACGGCCGCGACCTATTATCGACAGGCTGCGGATTTGGGCAGTGCCCGTGGCGCATTTCAGTATGCCTATCAGCTTGATAACGGGACAGGGGTCGAAAAAAGTCCGGATACCGCGTACACCTATTACCAACGGGCCATCGAACTCAATCCGGAGCATGCGCAGGCCCACAATAATTTGGGTGTTGTCTATGAAATCAAACTGAGGCGTGAGCTTCGCAACCATCAAGGAGAGGAAGATTCCGAGCGCATCGTCGATCTAAAGGAGAAAATGCTGAACCATTTACTCAGGGCGTCCGAACTCAACAATCGATTGGCCACGAGAAATCTTGCGCTGACTTATTTCAATGGAGATTTGCTTCCTCAGGATTATCGCCTTGCCTTGCGTTATGCGCTTGCCGCGGCTGACCAGGGAGAACCCCGTTCCTATTTTCTGCTCGGCCAGATCTACGATGAAGGGCTTGGAGTCGGACGCAATGTGGACGAAGCGGCTTACTACTTTCGTCTTGCGGGCTTGAACGATCCAGATCGAGCCAATCGGCGTCGGGCTCTTCGCAGATTATGCGAATATTATACTTCTGGAACGTCCGAATCGATCGATATCACCCGTGCGTCTCAATGGATGCTCCTTCTGGCACATAATGGTGACTGGAGCATGCTCGGTCTCTACGGCGATGCCCTGCTCGGAATGGGCCGATATAAGGAAGCCAGAGAGCATTTTACATTACTGACTCAGCATTTTGACCTCTACCTGAAGGGCTACGGTTACAGAGGTTTGAGCAAAATCTATGAGCAAGGTCTGGGCGTTCGCCCGAACAAGCGCAGGGCAGAACGTAATTTTCAGAGAGCGGTCGATTCGGGGTTTGGGAAGGCCCTCTATCAGCATGCGATGAGGCACCAACGGGATGGGGATGAAGCGGGTGCGCTGACCCTATTCCAGGAGTCTCTGGAAATGAGGCATCTCGAAGCTGCGTATGTATTGGGCCAATACTACATGGCAGGGCGTTCGGTCGAAAAGGATCCGATTACAGCTGTCCGTTATTTCCGGCAGGCTGCCACCATCAACCATGTGAATGCGCTCTACGATCTGGCCGTCCTCACATACATGAATACGGATGGCGCTCCTTCTGTAGTGGAAGCCATCGAATTTGCGCGTCGCGCAGAAGGGCTCGGCCATCATCGGGCTGGAGCACTCCGCGAAGTCTTGGAAAAGCGCCTCCAGCTCGAATCTTCACAAGAATCAGGGAGTGAAGGTGAAGCGATGAACTAAAGCGGTTTTCTGATTTCGGTTCGTGCAACCGGTTGCGGCTCTCCCGCATTTCGGATCGATGCAGTCCAATCGTGTCTCCAATACTGCAGGAAAGTCGATTGCTATGTATATCCTAAGAACTCCCCTTCCCACTTCAGGAATGCTTCTTTGCCAGGCGGATTACCTCGGCCACGACCTCCTCCAGAGTTAAACTGGAGTTGTCGATGGTGACGGCATCAGCAGCAGCCATCAGAGGGGCAGTGGTGCGCCTGGCATCCATCCGGTCGCGTTCCGCAATGGCATCGGTCTGACCTTCCTCGGCTCGTCGGGCTGCTCTGGTAGCTTCATCTGCCGTCAGAAAAATTTTCAGCGTTGCATCGGGAAATATCACAGTCCCGATGTCCCTGCCATCCATGATCAGTCCGTCAAAACCGGCCACCTTGGCGACTTCCACTTGGTCCCGCTGGTATGACTTTACCGCCTCCCTCACCGCCGGGACCGCCGCAAAGCGCGACACCGCCGCATTTACTTCGGGCGAGCGGATGTTGCTTTCCTCTGGAGCGGTTCCATTCAGCAGGATGCGGGCTTCTTTGTCTTCGATCCGGGTGGATAGGCTGAGCCGCCCGAGAAAGGATTCCAATGCGTCCGGCTGGTTCGTATCCACTCTCGCTTGTAAGCCTGCGAAGGTCACCGCCCGGTAGTGAGCACCGGTGTCGACATGCAGAAGGTTCAACGCTGCGGCAACCTGGCGGGAAGTCGAAGACTTCCCTGAGGCCGCTCCGCCATCTACCGCAATGATGAGAAAAGGGTCGGGCATCAGAATCATACATGACTGGCTGCGTGCAGGGCGGCCAGCTTTTCAAAAAATTTTGGGAATGTTTTTTTGCAGCAAAGGGGATCCCGGATCTTTAACCAAGATTGGTTGTCCTCCCGTAAATTCGCGCACCCCAAAATGGCAAAACTCATAGCGATGCGGTGGTCTTCATACGTGTCAATTTCGACCCCTGATTCGGCGGCCTGACGCAGTGCAACTGGATCCGGATGAATCTCTAGGCTGGCATGCTTCTCAATGACCTTGCAGCCAAGTTTTTTCAATTCGTTTGCCATGGCCGCCACCCGATCCGTTTCCTGTGCCCGCGTATGGGCAATGCCATCAATTCGAGTGGGGCCGCCCAGAAGGGGGGCGATCGCCGCCAGCGTCAGAAATGTGTCCGAAAAGGTAGAGAAATCTTCATGCACTTCGGTGGTGGAGCCTTCGACGGTCGATATTTCCCAGCCTTCTTTGGCACGCACGATCCTGAGCCCTAATTGAGTGGCAACTTCGACAAAGGCTGTGTCCCCCTGAAGCATGTCTGGCCCCAGCCCCGGGAGGAAGACCGTGCCCCCGGTCACCCGTGGTAGTGCCACAAAGTAAGTGGCGGCAGTCGCATCTGGCTCAATGGCATACACTCCGGAGGGGGAGTGGTAATTTCCCGTGTGGATGTAGAAATGGTTGGCTTCTACAGGCTTCAACTTCGCTCCAAAGGTCTGCATCATGCGGATGGTGATATCGACGAAGGCCGGCCGCATCCCTCTCACCTCCAGTTCCAGTGGTTGCTCTCCATAGGGAGCCACCATGAGGAGTGCGGAGACAAACTGACTGCTGGCCCGGGCATCCATTTGCACGGCACCCCCTTTCAGTCCTGCGGTATGAATCTTGAAGGGAAAATGTCCGGGTTCTCCTTCGAACTCAAACCGGGCTCCGAGTTGGCTCAGCGCATTTATCAAGGCGCTCATCGGTCTCTCCCTCATGGGAGGATCGCCATCCAAACGATAACACCCCTTTGGATGCAGGCAGATAAGCGCGGTGAGGAATCGTGCGGCCGTTCCCGCGTTTCCGATGAACAGGTCCGCCTCGTCTTCAGGAATACGTCCCCCGCAACCCCGCACTATTACTTGATGGGCGGCATGATCGACCTTGGTATGAATACCAAGCTGGGTTAGGGCCTGTAGCATCAACTCTGTGTCCCGGCTAAATAACATCCCGGTGAGGATGGTTTCGCCTTCGGCGAGGGCCGCCAGCACCAGAGCCCGGTTGGAAATACTTTTTGAGCCGGGCAGTTCAACCGCACCCTCGACAGGATGAAGAAAAGGCGGAACGGGATAGGGATCGGCGATCATGGGATAATATAGGGGATCAATCGTGTCCGTTGGGGATGGACAGTTTTTCAACTGCTACCAGGATCCCCCATGCTTTGACGGTACCGCTTTCCCAAATCCAGCAGGTGCTCCAGTTGGGCCAAATCATTGTTCTCCAAGGCTGAACGCAGATTTTGAAGGGCTTCTTCAAATACAGAAAAAGCACGGAGAATTTCATCGCGATTCTGTTCGCAAATCTCCCTCCAGAGGGAAGGGCTGCCTGCAGCAATTCGCGTTGTATCGCGCAGCCCGTTGCCCGCCAAATGCATCCATGAGGAGTCGCCCTTCGAGAGCGCAAGGCAGATCCCGGTCGCTGCTAAATGGGGCAGATGACTGATTGCGGCCACAATTTCATCGTGGTGCTCCGGGGAGGCAGTTGTAACCTTCATTTCCAGAGTCTGCCAGAAGCGCACGATGCGTTCTGCAGCCACCGTATCCGTCTCAGGAAGCGGGGTAACAAAGCAAGGCCGCCCCTCAAACAGGTCAGCTTGCGCATTTTCCATCCCGGTGCGCTCAGAGCCAGCCATCGGATGCGATCCGACAAAATGACAACCCGGTGGCATCAGCACCTGTGCCTTTCGACAAATCAGGCTTTTAGTGCTGCCAACGTCGGTGACAATCGCTCCGGGTAATAGAGAAGGCACAATCGACTCCAGAATTGGAACGATTTTCCCTACCGGGGTACAGAGCACCACAAGATCCGCCTCGCGCACCGCATCTTCGGCTTGGGCAAAGGTCGCAGTGCACCAGTCTGTGGCTTCACAGGCACTGCGGACCTCCGGTCTCCGGGCCCACACAAAAGTCTTTTCAGCCAGCCTTTCCCTGGCAATGGCCTGCCCCAAAGATGCCCCCAGTAATCCGGGAGCGATAATGGCAATGGTACGGAAGGCTTCAGACATGAAGAATTGAAAAATAACTGTTTTTGCGAATAACCCTTTCCAAACTCAACTGCATCGGTCTTTCTGACAAGTCGATTTGATTCCGTAATATGCCCTCAAAGCAACGAATTCGTGTTCGCCGCCGCCGCCGTCGTCATTGGTGGCAGTACCTCGGTGCCAAATTCTGGTATGCCTTGGTGGTCTTGTGCTTCCTCATCGCCATTTACTTATACAGCCAGGGTGGCTTGCGGCTCCAAAGTGGTCAAAATGCATCCCCCCCCGGCGAAATCCTTCGGGTGGAGCAGGATTCCATCCTTGAACTCGAGTATCAGTTTCTCGACTTGATGGAAGAGGGTGCTGTCACCAAAGCTTCCATCGCCATCCTTGAAGATGCGATTCGCCGACAGTCGGATTTGGTCTATTATCTTGGAGTCGGTTCCAAAGCTGAAATTGAAGGGCGCGACATCTTAAATCGACTCGTTAAGCTAAGGGATACCGAGGCTGGCCGGATCGAACGCGCTTTGTCCGAAAGGGCAGAAATGGAAGCTGTCTCCGCCTCACTGTCCGGGAGAAACGAATTTGCGATGATGGCATACGATGACGCCATCGCAGCGCAGGAAAGGATTAATCGATACTACATTCACAGCCCATTTGCGGATCGAAATCGTGTGAATGAACTCAGAGTCGCCCGGCAGCGATTAGAAGCGGCTCCTTTCGCCCGTTCGGCCAGAGCGCTGGAATCTGAGGCCCTGCAGGCTTTATACGAACAGCGCTACGAAGAAGCGGAGCAAAAATTGTCACTGGCCATTTTGCATACCCGAAGAATCCTGCAGGAGTTCAGTGACACCCTTTTGGTCAGACAGGAGGATTTAGTTCGATTGGAAAGTCTATTGGAAGAGGCCCGTGCGGGCCAGTCGCAGAGCGGTCTATAGTGAAGCCCCTAGCAAGCGTGTATCGCCTCTGATTGCCTTCCCTTTCGAGATCGCTTGATCGATTTCGTTTCACCAGTAGGGTGCACGCATCATGAGTGACAATGTTTCGGATACAGGTCCCCTGAAACCTGAACAGACGCCAGCCTCAAAACGAGCGCGCATGATCCTGTTTGTGGTCATCGGTGGTTTTGTTCTGATGAATCTGTGCATGGCGTATTTCCTCATGTTCCACCGCTGACGTTTCGCCAACAGATTTCCCTGCTCCTCGCTCTGGAAAGGGGACTGCTCACTGGTGGATGCATCCACATTTCCATTCATACCCAGTCGCCAAGTGAGATTGCTAAGGGGATGAAAGTTCCCAGCGTCAACCGATGCGGATGACCCCATATTTAGGGGTGTGCCGGTTTGCCTTTTCTGCTCTTTCATCAATCCTTTGTCCCATGCCGGAACTTGCCGAAGTCGAATTCTACCGCCGCCAGTGGGACGCAGGGCTCGGTCAGGTGACCCTCAGGGTTCATACCCATCCTGCGGCCCGCATTTTCAGGGAATGTGTGACCAGTGAGCTTGTTCAGGCCGTCACCGGACATGTGCTGACTTTTTCTGAGGCACAAGCCAAGCAGATGCTCTTCCGGTTTGGCCCGGATCGGTGGATGGGTTTACATCTTGGAATGTCCGGAACGCTTGCCTCCGCCCAACCTGAAATGGTTCCGGGCAGACATGATCACCTGGTCCTGTTCACCCCCGGTTCCGCTCTGGTGTTCAACGACCCCCGCATGTTTGGCAGAGTCCGTCTCCACCGGGGGATGGAACCTCCGTCCTGGTGGACGAAACTGCCGCCTCCGGTCGTATCGGAAGTTTTTACCCCGCAATGTGTTGCCGAATTCTGTGCCCGCCGTTCACGCTCCCCCATCAAGGCAGTCCTCCTCATGCAGGAGCGCTTTCCCGGAATCGGAAACTGGATGGCTGACGAAATCCTCTGGCGAGCCCGCATCCACCCCGCCTGTCCCGCCGGCAACCTGACCAAGGGGCCGAAGTTGACCCAGTTCCACCGGATAATTCAGGAAGTTGCCGCCGATGCCCTGCGCGAAATCGCCGGAACCGGCAAATCCCATGCCCCTTCCTCCCTCTCCGACAAGTTGCCGGACAGCTGGCTCTTCAATCACCGCTGGACCAATGGCGGCATCTGCCCCAAAACACGCAAACCTCTTCGCCGCGCAACCATCGGAGGCCGCACCACCTGCTTTTCCCCCGCTTGGCAATCCTGGGGAGTTCCCTGATCTTTTTCACCCCCATTTTTAAGGGACAGGCCCTTAATTCGTTGACGCGTGGATGTGAGGGATCGCCGTTGCGAATCAAATACTTAGTAAAGCCACCATTGACGGCTGCGCTCTTGGAACGCCCGGGCATCCCGCTCCCATTGAGCGAGAAACGGCCGCAGGTCAGTCGCTGCCCCATGCCGTGAGATGGCTTCCCACCAAGCGGTACTGCCAACATGCTTGTTGTAGAGGTCCTGAGCACCTCTGCTGGCTTCTGCAAAGGGGTTTCCTCCGCTCCATTCACAGGCAAGAATTATCATGTGAAAACTCACCTCAGTAGGGCGAAGCCGTTCCCAGTCTGTTACCACGATATACACCCCGCGCCTGGGTTGCCCTCTTTCCGTAAACTGCAAAACCCGGAACTCCAGCCCTGGAATCCGGCGGCGGTTCAAAGCAGTGGCGATTTCTTCCGGCGACTTCCCCCGATACTGCAAAAGCCTGAAGGGATAGGTCGTTCCATATCCATGGGTGAAGGCCCCCAACTGGGCTCCCAATCCAGTCATGGGATACCCCATAACCGCCGATAAGTCCGGAATCGCAGGTGAGGTGGGGACCCAGGCTAAACCGGTTTGGGGCCACATCATTTCCCGTCTCCAGCCTCGCATCGGAATGACAGTGAGCTGGCCAGCCAGCCTGCGTTCACGAGTCATGCGGAGCATCCCTTCTGCTTGCTGGGCCATTTTCGCGAGTTCGCCAATGGTCAACCCGTGCACATACGGGACCGGAAACGCGCCGACAAAACTCCGCCATTCTGGATCCAGCATGGGGCCATCTACTTTCAGCCCTCCCAGGGGATTCGGCCGATCTAGAACCACCACCTCTTTTCCCTGCTCGAAACAGGCTTCCATCGCATATTGCATGCTGCTGACATAGGTGTAACTGCGCACCCCAATGTCCTGCAGGTCGATCACCAAGACATCAAGCTGGGCCAGCATGTCAGGAGTCGGCTTACGGAATTGTCCGTAAAGCGAATACACTGGAAGTCCGGTCCGGCGGTCAACTCGATTGGGAATCGGAACATTGGCCTTTTCGTCCCCGTAAATACCGTGCTCTGGGCCGAATAGTGCCACTAGGTTGACTTGCGGCGCGCGGCGCAGCACATCGATCGTGCTGACTCCATCCCGGTTAACCCCTGCAGGGTGAGTGAGTAAGCCGACCCTCTTCCCCTGAAGCTGGCGGAACCCATCTGCTTCCAGAACATCAATCCCCAGATAAATCTTGGCGGGTAGAAGGAGTGGGCTGAAAAAGCAGAAGAGACTCAGAATAAGGGTTCGAAAATAAAGGCTCATATAAAAATTAAGATGGTGGGGGTTCAGACTCTGATACGACGGGCTTTTTGCTCTTATCGGATGATGCCTCAACTGTCTTATGACCTTCCTCATTGGCTGCAGCCTCCGCCGCATGCTTCCGTTTCTCCTGAAGTTCCTGGATCTTGTTGAATGTGATGGCAGCTTCCTTCGCCCCAAGCTTATACACAGCGCTGGAAATAGAGGCGATGAAGATGCCCATCATCGCACCACCAATCGCCATGAGCCCCCACACCATGGCCAGAAAGGTGAAGCTATGGGACCAGTCTCCCGTTGCCATACTTCGATAAACGGCACTGATTTCCTGAAGGTTGAGGTGGGGGGGGCTGATGCCGAACAGTTTCAGGAAGATTCTCCCGATTTGATATGCAGCGTAATAAATAGGGACTGCTGAAAAGGGATTGGTGATGGCTTGCAGCCCGACCAATACCGGAAGGTTTGCCCGGAGAAGAAATGCTAGCATGACAGAGAGCGCGAGTTGCACTCCATAAAGTGGGAGTAGGGACAGGATACAACCGGCATACAGCGCAGGAACCACCGAACTGGACCGAAAACTCCACAGGTAGGGTCTTTGCCGGGCAGACTTGGCAAACCACTTCAAAACGGGATAACGGTGCATCGTCGCCCTCCGGGGGAGCCAACGCAAAATGCGTTTGACCCGTGCCGCCCGCTCCCGTTGCAGCGCACGTAAAGACTCTTCTTCCTGATGCATCAATTTCTATTCAAACTCTGGTCAGTCAGTAGCGCTTCTTGAAACGAAGCAAGCGGAAGTGGTTCGGATATTCATTTGAATGGGGAAATTCAACCCCGACCTCCCAAATTATGGGAAAAGAACCGTTTTCTCAATCGCAGACCGCAACAGTTCTGGCGTCTCTTTTAGACTCTGTTCCAGCGGCCAATCATCCGGAGAGATGGAAACCGCCGCTTTTAGCCCAGGGATCTTCTCCACAATCTGAGCAACGGACGGAGCAACGCTTCCCGCAAACAGATATCCTGCCTGATGGGGCTGAAGGTTCTTTAGTATCGTCCCTGGCCCTTTCCCTTCCAGCGAAGCCTCGTCAAAACATCCTTCTCCGGTAAGGATCACATCCGCAGCCGCTTTCTTTTCTTCCAGCCGCAACCAAGCGGTCACCAGATCAAAGCCGGGCACAAAACGCGTATCCGCAAGAGCAGTCCTCAGCCCGAATCCGATCCCGCCCGCTGCACCAGCGCCAGGCTCGCTTCGTCGAGGCTCATAACTCGCCGGATCGTGGCCAAATAATCCCAGCAGGCGATCCGCCGTTTTTCGCATCAGTCTTTCAAAACGGGATTGATCGACCGGATTGAGGCCTTTTTGGGGGCCAAAGACCGAGGTCGCACCTCGCTCGCCAAGCAAGGGATTGGTCACATCACAGGCGATCCGTAGAGGGGGGAGCTTCTGGCTGGAATTTACCAGCCCACCCAAGGAGCATACCTTGGTCCATTTCGCAGGTGTCAACTGCGAAACAGGCTGGTGGGTATGATCATACGCCCTTAGGCCCAGCGCCTCCAATGCGCCCATGCCGAGATCATTGGTGGCGCTTCCACCGATGCCGAGCAATATCGCCTCGGCCCCAGACTCAGCCGCATGGCGGATCAGCTCTCCCGTTCCGAATGTGGTGGTGTGCCAGGGATCACGCTGCTCCTTGGGCAATGATTGGAGTCCGCTCGCCTGAGCCATCTCAATAATCGCCAGCTTGCCTTGAGTGGGCACTTCCAGCAGCGCTGCCACTGACTCCGGAAGGGAATCCAAATGCACCCAGCCGATCTCAGCTTCAATGGGCTCAAAGCGAGGACCGCATACCTGCAGGCATTCCGTTTTACCTCCAGCCTGATGAGCCAAAATGCGCACAAAACCTTCTCCTCCGTCTGTGAGTGGAGCGGAATCAATCATCCAGTCAGGAAATCGGGCCCGCAAAGCATCGGCAGCAGTTTGGCAGGCTTGCTCAGCAGAGATGGAATCCTTGAATTTATCAAAAGCGATCAATGCGCGCATATATCCATCCGTTATTCGCCATTGTTTCCGAGGTCAAGAGAAGGGCCGCTTTTCTCTGACTCACATATCCTGTGGATTGACGGAGAATGATCGGAAAGCATGCTCAGCGACAATGAGTGGCCGTCAGAAAACTCGCAAAAAAAGGGGCAACAGCGTTTCTCCCAAGAACGTGGGAAAGAAATCCGGGCAGCGCCGCAAACATCGCAGATCAAAGCGCATCCGCCTGGGAAGAACTGGCAGACGACTCCTCCTGGTCCTATTGATTACGGTAGGCCCAATTGGCTTTCTCTGGTACCAAACCCAGGACCGGGAAACTCAGGAGTCCGTCGAAATCCGTTTGCTGGAAGCTATGGATTTTCTTCGCGATTGGGAACGCACTCCCATCGAGGTGGTCCGGGTCTTGGATTATGTCGCCGATTGGGTCCCTGTCAGTCGTGGGGTGATTGTCGACCTGGAGGCATTTGATGAAAACACCGAGTTTGTCTTTGGAGGTATGCCACGCTCAACGGTTGATCTGAGAGTTTTGCAGAATCAAGCCTATCTGGTTGGCTACGACGAGTCCCGGCGCAATCCCGCATGGGTTGCCTATAGATTGTATCAGGTTTCTCATCACAATGCCCCGGAAAGACCGGAAGGCTTTCGCCCGGATCCGCGAACCAGAAGACCGGTTAGAAGTGAAGACTATACCAGTAGCGGTTTCGACCGCGGACATATGGCTCCCAGCTTTGGAATCGGACTCTGCCATGGGCCCGAGGCTCAGGTTGAAACCTTTCTTATGACGAATGTTGCTCCGCAAACCCCCGAGCTGAACAGGGGGATTTGGAATCGCCTTGAGCAGAGAATTGCCCGACGGATTAGTCAGCGCTTTGAAGAAGTCTGGATTGTCTGTGGACCGATTTACGCTGATATAGAATCACAGGAAACCCTTTCTGGGGGAGTGGTGGTTCCAGACGCGTTTTATAAAATCGTTGTCGACCAGACAAATGAAGGCATCAGGGCTTTGGCCTTTATCATCCCTCAGAATCCGGATCCGGATAAACGCAAACACGAGTACCTGGTTTCCATTCGTACCATAGAGCAGAAAACCGGTCTGAACTTCTTCTCTGCGCTTCCTTCCGAAGCGGAAGAATTACTGGAAACCACCGTAAACCGCCGCGTATGGTAGTGGCTCTTTCAACCTAGCATTTTGTAGTCCTGAGCCTGATACAATCGACCGGTGGGCCCATTGTCCTCCAAAAGCGCAGGAACCAGAGCCCCCGGTAAAACGGTCTCCACTTCATCCCATGCATCGGTACCACCCATGTCCGTTTTCAGCCAGCCGGGATCGAGATAGTTCACCAATACATTGAAATCCTTTAGCGCAAAAGCGAGATCACGTGAGTACTTGTCAACGGCAGCTTTCGAAACGCTATACGCTGCCAATTGCGGCTGATCGGAAATGCCGGAACTTAGGTTGATGATACGTCCCCATTTGCGGGCTTTCATTCCAGGGGCAAAGGCTTTGCACAGATCGATCAAAGCCCATAGGTTAACTTGGAAAACGGACTCCCACAGTTCAAGATCCTGTTCCAAAATCGGACAATGCGCATGGCCAATCGCGGCATTGTTGTAGAGTATGTCAATCCCACCCACTTGCTTTTCGACGGCATCAATTACGGAGTGGACCCCTTTTGGCGTGGATAGGTCTCCGGCCACTACCTGAACGTCAACCCCATAGGGCTCGAGTAATTGAACGGTCCTCTCCGCGTTGCGGAGGGCTCGCCCGTGGACAATAACGTTAGCCCCATGTTGGGCCAGTCCCAGCGCGATTTGTTGCCCGATCCCACGACTGGAACCTGTGACAAGTGCCCATCTGTCTGTGAGTTTTCGTGTCATGATTTCGAAGGTGGAGAAGTTGTGAAAGAGTCTTTCGTCGCTGCAAGGGTACTCTCGATTCTGATGATGCTGTCTCTGATTTCTCTCAATAACATGGTAATCTCAGGTGATGCCTGTGGCTGCCCACACAAATCAGTGGCATCCGTTTTCACTTCTGCACTACTATCCCCTCCATAGGCGCGTTCCAGGCGATCACGTTGCGCGAGGACTTCACGGCGAAAATCGATGACATTTTCAATCCCTGTCAGCGTAACCAAGGCCCCTTGGGCAGACTGCCCGGCGGTTTCAATGCTGAGAGAGTGAACGCCATAATACCGCATCAATGGCCCCTGAACCATTCCCAGATCCGTGATTTTCCCCAGCGGAACGGTCTTCTCCATCCGGAAGAAAATGCCTTTGGAGACAATTAAGTGGCGATCGGTCAAAACACATTCCAGCTTTTCCAGATACTTTGACGTGAAGTAACGTCCCAGTGGTATCCAAAGAAGGAGCAGGGGAATCCCTACAATCGACAGCCCGAGAACAATTATTCCAGCAGCCAGCCAGTAATCGCGAACCCGGGGAGAAAAAGACGCCTTTCGTTCCATGGCGCTCTTATGGCCGATTCATCCAACTTCGTCGAGCTTCACTTCTGGACTGTCTACTCAATCACTCACGGGACCAGATCCCAAGTGAGATCAGCTTCTCACGTGGATTCACCGGCCATTCCCGGTTCGCCATAGGACTTGCCGGGGCCGGGTGGATGATGCGCTCAAGCTTGGGCTTGCTCGACAGAGAGGGAAGCACCCGTTGCAAATTGCTCTCCGCATAAGCTCCCACCCCGATAACCCATTCAGGAGAGAGAATCTCCAGTGCTTGCTGCAAATGCAGATCACATGCCTCTTCCAGCGGTTGACGCTCGGAAACTTTCAACTTGTCAGGAGTGAAATTTGTCCCGGTTTCAGTCATGAATACCAGCGGACAGTAGTTGAGCACAAAGTGGTCTGCAAAAAAGTCTCCAGCTTGCGGAAAACGTTCTGCAAATAACTCCAGCCACAGCCGCCTTCCGCTGACTTCTACCTTCTTACAGGCAAACCCCTCGATCGGTCGTTTCGGATGTTCATCCTTTGGCTTTTGAATTTTTACTGATATTTCCATCCAGTCCCGCACCGCTGGAATGGCTCCAAATGGAACCCCCGTTTGCGTCATTCCGAATGGACCAGGATTCATCCCAAGAAATACCACCCGCTTCTTCCCCCGCCCAAACCGGGAAACATAAGCTTCATATCCAGCCCACGCATACTTCAACGGATTGTACACATGCGTAACCGGGTCACCAAATGACAGCCCTCCGACCGCATCCCTCAGCTCACAGGAAGCCTTCAATAGTAAATTCATCCCCCCAATCAATCTCCCCATCCTCAAGCTGAAAAGCCCAAACATATTTAAGGGACAGACCCTTAAATGTTGACAGGTCATTTGGCAGCTGGCTGGATAGCGGGATGAGAATGAAGCGCGTGAAAAGGAAGGATGAGATTGCTGTATATCATTGTATGTCGAGGGCTGTTGGAGGATTGCACCTTTTTGATAAACGGGACAAGGAAGTGCTGCGCAAAATGCTTTGGCAGATCGCTAGTTTTTGTGGGGTAGAGGTGCTTGCCTACTGCATCATGTCCAATCACTTCCATGTGTTGATAAGAGTGCCGGAGAAGTGTGATGTCGCACGGCAGGAATTGCTTCGGCGCTTTGAGCTTCTATATGCAGAGAGCCGCAGCCCTTACCATCCTCCGATGGAGAAGATGCGTGAAATTTTGCCCAGGGAAGGTGATGCTGTTGGGGATGAGTGGGCTGAGCGTCTGAAAGTTCGGATGGCGGATGTATCCATGTTCATGCAGGCACTTAAGCAAAGGTTTACGATCTACTACAATCACCAGCACAATCGCTTCGGAACATTGTGGGCTGAGCGATTTAAGAGTGTTGTGGTTGAAGATTCTCCCGAGGTATTGCATGTGGTTGCAGCCTATATTGACCTCAATCCGGTGCGAGCTGGCCTAGTTGAGGATCCCGCAGAATACCGCTGGTGTTCTTATGCGGAGGCGATGGCAGGCAACAAGCGTGCTCAGGCCGGATTGGCTTCAGCTGTCGGGATGGCTCAATGGCCTTGTGGGGCCAAACGCTATCGCTTGGTCCTTTTTGGGAAGGGGCTGAGTGGAGCCTTGAGAATGGAAGGGGTCATTTCGTGGAAATTAGCAGAGGAAATCCTTGAAAAGGGCGGGGAGGTGCCGCTCACAACGCTGTTGCGCTGTAAAGTGCGCTATTTCACGGAAGGAATTGCACTGGGTTCTGAGGGCTTTGTTCATCAAATACTGTCTTCAATTTCGCCAGGGAAGTCTCCTTCCAGATCCCGCAAAACTTCTTCGATAGATGCCCCTGTCGGGATCTTTCATTCGGCGCGAAAGAAGCATTTGAAGGCAATTGAAGCGCCAGGCCCGGCCCCGGGATGATTTGAGAAATGGAAAATCATTTTTCGCCTAATCAACAAATCGAAAGCATTTCTTTTGGTCCCGATCTGTCCGGGTAGTGTCTTGATGGGTGATTTTCAAGCTCCTTGTGTGAGGTTGTGTCAATAGAAGGGGCTAGAATGCTGTTCGTAGCAGCATTCAGCGCACATGCCCGGAAAAATAGAGAGCAACCCCTGGATAAAGCATCCTTAATCATCATCGAGTTCATCCTGTCCAAAAATGTTGGTCCTTCTTTTTACACACGGCTGAGGCCCATTGGGTCAGTTTGCGCTTAATCAAAGTAATTTGGAACACAGGCTCTTGCCGGGTTTATCTTAAGGGACAGGCCCTTAAAAGTTGACAAGATGGGGAGGGGTGAAAATTCGTGCTTTTGTTGGGGGGAAGTGCGTGGCATGTTGGGGGGTATCGATTATCGTTTGGACAGTGGACGCCTTTTTGCCAGCACGCGCCGGTTGCTTGCGCATTCGCGGGAGGGGCGGACGGATTGGGTCAATCCGGTCTGCATGTTGCTGCTGTGTGTGGTGGGGTTGGTTTTTATTTATTCTGCAACCAGCTATTCCAGTGCGAATTTTTGGGCGCGGCAGATAATCTGGATTGTGCTGGGCGGGATGGTGTATGTGGCTTTGTCCCGGATTGACTATAAGTTTTATCTGGAGAACGCAGTTTTTATTTATATGGCTGCGATCGTTCTTTTGCTGCTGATCTTGACGCCTTTGGGGGTGGAGCGAGAGGGAGCACGGCGTTGGTTGAATATTGGGATTATGAATTTTCAGCCCTCTGAAGCTGCCAAGGTGGGAACCTTGATCATGGTGGCGAGTGTGCTGGCGAGGAATGAACTTGGGACAGTGCGAGAATCGTTGATTGTGCTCCTTAAGATATTCTTGATCACGGCTTTGCCTATGTTCTTGATTTTTCGTCAGCCCGATCTAGGTTCCTGTCTGATTATTCCACCCGTGGCTCTTGCTTCTTTATACGTCTCTAAATTATCCGAGCGATTTTTCTTTGCCGTTTTTGGTATCGTGATCGTGGCGACGGGCGTGCTGTCTCTTGATCTGTATCGGTACAGTGCGTTTTTGGAAACGCATTCCTTGAGCGCGATGGAGGCACGCGGTCAATATCAGCAAGAGTCTTTTATTCCATTTTTCCATGATTATCAGCGAGAGCGGATCATGGGTTTTATTGCTCCCCAGGTGGTGGATCCGACCGGCACTGAAGTCGCGTGGAATGCCATTCAGTCTCAGCAGGCGGTTGGGACCGGAGGTCTTCTGGGGAAAGGTGTGAAGCAAGGGACGCAGGCCCAGTTAGGGTATCTGCCGCGTTCTGTTGCGCACAATGACTTTATCTTCGCTGTCGTGGCGGAGGAAAGTGGTTTTATTGGCGGACTATTTGTGATCGGCCTTTTCGGTATCATGCTTGGCAATGGGGTCCGCATTGCTGGCATGGCCCGAGACCGTTTTGGAATGCTTCTGGCGGTCGGTGTTACGGTGACCTTTCTCATTCATATTTTCATCAATATTGGAATGACTATCGGTATCACCCCGATTACGGGTTTGCCCCTCCCGTTTGTGAGTTATGGTGGCTCCTTTATTTTGAGTTGTTTCATCCTGCAAGGAATCGTTCAAAGCGTCTATCGTCATCGGAGAGATCACGCATGAAGATGAGTTCTGACAGATTCCCCAGGCAACTGATGGACAACGGACCCGTAAATAGAGGCGCCACATTATCCCCTCTAGATCGACCTGTGGGTCGTTACCATCATGAAAACTTCTTCCGAAACACCATCTCAACATTCCCTCTCTCAGGAGCAGGAAGCCGAACTCAAGCATCGACCTGACGACCAGGCTGTGACGGATCTGGATCCTGAGCAGATTAAAAAGGATGCCGAGGAGCGCTCCCGCAACCGTCCGGTCATTCAAAAAATTGCCCAAGTAATAAAGAAGGAAAAAGGGCCTTACCGCGAGGTTATCATCAATTCCGAGCCTCTGGAGAAGCGGGTTGCGGTATTGAACAACGGGGTGCTGGAAAAGTTTGATTTGGAGCGGACGGGAGATGACCGGCTGGTCGGAGCGATTTTCAAGGGCAAGATCCAGAATCTGGAGCATGGGTTGAAGGCGGCGTTTGTCGACATTGGCATGCCGAAGAATGCGTTTCTGCATTTCTGGGACATTCTTCCGCAGGCGGACAGCAACGTAGAGTTCATCCGTGATACGCGATCGGATGCCCAAAAGAGCAAGAAGGACAAGGTTACCCTGAAGGACATTCCTTCGCTTTATCCGATTGGTTCGGAGATCGTGGTCCAGATCACCAAGAGCACGATTGGGACCAAGGGACCCCGGACCACTACCAACATAGCTTTGCCCGGTCGTTATCTGGTATTGATGCCTTATGGTGGTCAATGTGGGGTTTCCCGTAAAATCGAGGATGAGTCGGAGCGCAAGCGGCTGAAGGACATTCTCCGCAAGCTCTCTATTCCTGAAGGGATGGGGGTGATCATCCGGACGGCTGGTGAGGGCATGCGCTGGACGTATTTTGTGCGGGATCTGACCATTCTGCTCAACGAGTGGAACGAGATCCAAAAGCGGATTGAAATGGCCCGCCAGCCGACCTGTGTTTACAAGGAGCCGGACATCATTGAACGGACGGTGCGTGATTTTCTGACAGAAGACATTGACCGGGTGCTGATTGACAATGAAGAGGACGGCAAGCGGATGCTGGAGGCGGTCACGCGGATCTCCAAGCGGAGTGCCGGGAAGATTGCAGTATTCAAGGAGAACATCCCGATTTTCGAGCGCTTCAATATTGAGCGGCAAATTGAGCAGACTTTTCAGCGCAAGGTACCTTTGCCCAGTGGCGGGGAGATTGTGATTGAAGAGACGGAGGCGCTGGTGGCAATCGACGTTAATACCGGTGCGCACAAGGGGACGAAGGGGGATAACAACAACTTTATCCTGCAAGTGAACCTTGAGGCGGCGGCGGAAGTAGCCCGCCAGATCCGTTTGCGCAATATGGGGGGGCTGATCATTGTGGACTTCATCGACATGAAGAACCGCAAGGATCGCAATGCGGTGGTTCGCTTGATGAAGCAGGAGATGGAAAAGGATCGGGCCAAGTGCCACATTCTGCCGATTTCCAGCCTGGGCATTCTGCAAATGACCCGACAGCGGCATAAGGAGAGCGTTTCCAGTGGGCTATATTGCGGTTGTCCCTATTGCGGGGGGCGCGGCACGGTGAAAAGTCCGCGCACCATGAGCGTGGAAATCCAGCGTCGTCTGACCAGTGTGATCCGCCGCTTGAAGCCACTGATAGATGATACCGGGGAGCCCTACTGGCTCCGGGTGTTCTGTCATCCGCATGCCTTGGAACGGCTGCGGGCAGAGGACGAAAAGGTGTTGGTGGAGATCGAAGACACTTATGGGGTCAAGCTCAGCTTCCGGGCGGATCCGGCCTATCATGTGGAGAATTTCAAAATCGTTGATGCGCGCACCGGACAGGAGTTGCGATAGTCAATGCGCGCTCTATACTGATTACCCGAAGTGGACAGCACGATAGCATTTATCCTAGGGGCGGCGGCCGCCACAACAGTGGCCTGGCTGTGGCTGCGCTTTTTCAAGAAAGGGTATGAGGAACGCTTTGCAGAGCGAGTGAAACTGGCGAAGCGGGAAGCGGAACTGGCAAATCAGGATTTTCGTTCCAAACTGGAGCTGGATCTGGAGAAAAAGCGTGCAGGGCTCGACCAGGAGATGGAGACCAAGCGACGTGAGCTGAAGCAAAAGGAGGAGGAAGTCATCGCCTCTCTGCTGGCGGCGGAAAAAGAACGGGAGGCTGCAGAAAAGCGTCGGGATTCGCTGGATCGTCAACTCGCCTCTCTGGAAGAGCGGGAAGATGCGGCCCGAATGCGCTTGTCGGAGTATCGGGATAAATTGCAGGGGCTGGCTGGGCTTTCCCGTGATTCCGCAAAGGCGGCCTTGATGGAAGAAGTGGAGAGCGAGTGTCGCGATGAAATCCGCCAGCGGCGGGAAGAGATTCTCAACCGGACGGAGAAGGAGATCCATTTGGAAAGCCGCGGCATATTGCTGGCCTGTATGCAGCGACTGGCTGCCAAGCCGCAGCACGATATCACGGCAACCATTGTCAAGCTGCCCGGAGAGGAGATGAAAGGGCGCATCATTGGTCGGGAAGGGCGCAATATCAAAGCCTTTGAATCGAACACGGGGACGACCCTGCTGATTGATGAGACGCCGGAGAGTGTGCTGATTTCCTCTTTTGATCCGGTTAGGAGGGAGGTTGCGCGGATCGCTCTGGAGGCCTTGATGAGGGACGGGCGGATCCATCCTGCGTCGATTGAAGAAGCCGTGCAGGAGGCGGAGCAGGAAGTGCAGCAGAGTGTGGTTGCCTTCGGGGAGGAGGCCGTTCGCCGTTTGCGCTTGAACAAGATCCATCCTGAGCTGATTGCTCTTCTCGGAAGGATGCATTACCGTTTGGCCAATAACCAGAATTGTCTGGAGCACTCGGTGGAAGTCGCCAACCTCTGTGCCTTGATGGCCTCCGAGCTGGGTCTGGACCCGGACTTGGCGAAGCGCTGTGGCCTGTATCACGACATCGGCAAGGTGCTCGACGAAGACCACGGTGGCAGCCATGCGGCGGCCGGGGCGAACCTTTTAAAACGGCTGGGAACAGAGGATTCCAAGGTGATCAACGCTGTTCATGCCCATCACTCGGAAGTCTCTGCGGAGAGTCCGTATGTGGCTTTGTTGATGACGGCTGACAGTTTGAGTGCCATGCGTCCGGGGGCACGGGCGGAAAGCATCGACAGTTATATCCAACGGGTGCGTAACCTGGAAACGTTGGCCAAAGAATTCGAGGGGGTTGCCGATGCCTATGCGATTCAGGCGGGTCGCGAGATTCGCGTGATCGTGTCACCGGAGAAGGTGGATGATGCGGGCGCCCGCAGTCTGGCAACGCGTATTCGTCGGCGGATCGAAAATGAGTTGCAGTATCCCGGCACGATCAAGGTGACGGTTGTCCGTGAAAGCCGGGTGACGGAAACGGCCAAGTGAGGATTCAGATGCTTTCGAATCCGCTCAAAGCCCTGCGTCTTTCATTGCCAGCACACTGCCTTGGCGCGATGCAGGAGAGATCAATTCCCGCCAGGAAATAAGGGAGAAGCTTCCGTCGGTACCAAGGTCACGGAGAGCCTCGTCATAGTGGAAACTGGGCCCGCCGTTGAGTCTGACCGACTTTCCGACGATGGATCCAAAAAATGCACCACTGTGGCCTCCCCCATTCAGGGTGATTTCTGCGTTCGGGGCATAAATAGCTGAGGACATCTGGGCATTCCCGCTGAATGCCAACTTTTGGTTGCTCCCGGCAGGAGCGACGCCGAATACCAGCAGGTTCTGGGGTTGACTGTTGTGGGTTTGGTTGGCCATCCCGTTCCCGGCTACGGCCACATCCCCTGTCACATAAAGCTGCAGACTGCTGTTGGGGGCCACGATCAGTTGCCCATTCCCTTTAATGTCAAAAGTTCCATTGGATGGGGTGCCGTTCCCATCGAGAATCAAAGTAACATGCCCATGGATGACGACGGTGTTGTTTCCTCCGATATCCAGTTTATCCAGGCGGTAATAGCGTTCTTCACCTGCCGCCCCGATGGTGTTTCCACTGTAGCTGGTGAAGACGAGTCCTGGCGGTGGCGGTATTTGAACTTCAGGGAAGCTGGCATAAAAGTCGGTTGAAATACGGCTTGGATCGACATTGACGCCCGCAGGGGTGTCGAACCCCCAAACCTTCCCGTTGGGACCGACTCCTGGTTGTTCCTTGCCTGTGGCGACATAACCGAAAACTTCCGCATTTCCTACGTTTACGGCATCCTCTTCGATACTGACACTGGCGATGCTGCCGAAGTCGTTCCGATTATCGGGATGATAGTGCCCATTGTTGGAATTGTAGCTGTCCACATATGCATTTCCACCCGACAATACGATGCCCTCACGAGAGGTAATCCCGTTGGAGAAAAAGCTAGTCCGGCCCAAATCGATCCGGATACGGCGGCTGGAACTGAACCCGAAGGGATGGGTGATCTCTCCTTCCGTCACAATCACAATCTGGTTGGGGTTGGAATAGGGATCGATGAAAGTGCGCACCGATCGGACTTCATTCGCCAAGCCCCCTGGAAGGGTGATTTCCCGGCTGTAGCCGAAGGAGCCACTTTCCCAACCGGTCCAATCGCCATTGATCAGGGAATGGAGGGCATCTTCCGCTCCTGTCTCGGCGACATTGATTGATTCGAGGGTCAGGCGGGTTTGGTGAGTATTGCGAACCTCCTGCACTACAGTGGAGAGATACACTCCAATGAGGGCAGAGAGGACAAGCGCCATGATGAGGGAGGCGAGAATTACGGATCCACCGGTGTCGCGTAGTGTACGCATGATGTTGAGGGGGGGTTAACTGTCATTGACCCGCTTGTTGCGAAGCATGAAGCGGGCTGAAATGACATAGTTGCGGTTGGTGAGACTGACGACGCGGCGTGTCAGTTCGGCTTCGAGCTGGACGTGTTTAATTTCCAGCGGGTGTGTGGTGGAGTCCTGTAAATGGGTGTAATAATGGAAGTTCAACGAAGTTACGTCGCGCAGCACGATTTCGCTGCTCCCGTCTTCGAGTTCCAGTATTAATTGTTGGTTTCCGGAATCGTAACGGAAGGTCAGCTCTTCCGGAGGGCCTGCCTCGGGCAGGCGGGTAAAAGTCAAATGGGTTTCGCTGGCATCAATGATATCCATGCCCGAGCGCAGGTTGGTTCCGAGATTGCTGAGGGCACGGCGACTCTGGGTGTTCATTTCTGAATAGTTGATCAACGATTCAGAACCCTTGGCCATGGCCAGCATGACGGCGGTTGCTCCTGCCAGCAGGACGGTGGCGAGCGCCATCGCGATCATGATTTCGACCAGAGTAAAGCCAACGTTTGTCCGGCGGAGGGAACGCTTAAAATGTGCGGTAGAAATAGTCATTGAGCCCTCCTTTCGTTACTCTGGTGTAGTTGCGTTGCTGGCGTTGCACTCCATTTGGAGCGGTCCATTCCACTGTCACGATGATACTCTTTTGGGTATCACTGTTGGGAACCACCTCACGGTAAACAGTGTAGCGTTCGGCAAAGCGGGCGGCGAAACTACCGTGCAGCGGGACTTGCGTCTTCTGCTCCGGCATGTTGCTAAGCTGTTCCCAGTTGTGGGTGCGGATGGCTTCAATCTCGCTCTGGATGATCTGGGAAACACGGGTAACATCCCGGGCACTTTCAATCGTCCGGTAGCCGTGGATCAGCGCAGCCAAGCCACCAGCGAGAATCAGGGAGAGCAGAACAGTCCCGATCATCACCTCGATGAGGGTGAAGCCTTTGCTTGGGGTTTTCATGAGGAGCAGTGAATTAAACAATAAGGTTTTATCTTCACCATCGGCGGTTAGTCAACCTTCTTGATGGGGTGAATCGCTCATATGCGTTCTTTTTTGCCAAAACGGGGGATTTTCCTGGGAGGGGTGTAAGTAATTGAATGAAAAATATTTATAATAATTTTACACATGTTAATTTTTACAATACCTTTGCCGAAAGCGGTCGGAGGGTTTGGCTCGATTCTCTTCTCTAAAGGATCATACTCATTGAAATGATTATTGTATTACGCCCTCAGGCTGAGGACTCAGCTGCGCAGGAAATACTGGAACAGATTCGCACGGTTGGGCTGACGCCATTGCATATGCCGGGGACGGAGCGAACGGTGATCGGGGCCTTGGGGGATGAGCGTAAACTCGGGGTGCTTCATCTGGAGAACCATCCTGCGGTGGAGCGGGTTGACCCGATTTTGGCGCCGTATAAAGCGGTGAGCCGGGAGATGCGATCGGCCAACACGATTGTGCGCATCGGCGATCTGAAAGTAGGCGGTGAGCAGTTGCTGGTGGTGGGTGGACCCTGTGCGGTCGAGAGCCTGGAGCAGATGCGCTCGACTGCGGCCTTTATCCGGGAGGCGGGTGCCCATGCCCTGCGGGGAGGTGCATTCAAGCCCCGAACTAGTCCCTATTCGTTTCAGGGGCTGGGTCTGGAAGGCTTGAAGATTCTCAAGCAGGTTTCAGAGGAGACGGGCTTGCCCGCGATTACGGAGGTGGTGGAAGTGGCGGATGTGGAAGCGGTAGCCGCGCATGCGGCCGCCTTTCAAGTGGGGGCCCGCAATATGCAGAATTTCCGGTTGCTGACGGCATTGGGGCAGCAGACCTTGCCCGTCATTCTCAAGCGGGGCATGGCGGCCACCGTCGAAGATCTGCTGATGTCGGCTGAGTACATTGTCAGTGCGGGCAATCCCAACGTGATCTTCTGCGAGCGCGGGATCCGCACCTTTGAGCCAGGCACCCGCAACACCCTTGATTTATCGGCAGTCTGCCAGTTGAAGGAAAAAAGTCACCTGCCGGTAGTGGTTGACCCGAGTCACGGAACCGGGGTCCGGTCTTTTGTGCTGCCAATGGCCTGTGCGGCGATTGCGGCGGGGGCCGACGGGATCTTTATTGAAACTCATATCAACCCCAAGGAAGCGCTTTCGGATGGAGCCCAGTCTCTGTACCCGGAGCAGTTTGCCGATTTGATGAAGCGGATTGAACCCTTTGTGGAAGCTGCAGGGAGAAAGCTGCGCGGATGATGACTGCTGCGTCCAGCCCGGGCAGTGGGACCCCTGGGACGATACACCTGGGCTATTGGGCGATGGGCCTTTCGGTCTCGATCGGCCTGTTGATGGTGGGCTTGAAAGGCTGGGCCTATTGGGTGACGGGATCGACAGCGATTTTCGGGGATGCGGCGGAATCGGTGGTGCATGTGGCGGCAGTGTTATTTGCTGCCTTCAGCCTCTATTTGAGCGCGAAACCAGCCGACAGGAGCCACCTCTACGGGCACTCCAAGGTAGGATTTATCAGCGCAGGATTTGAAGGTGCGGCGATTCTGTTTGCTGCCGGCTGGATCGCCTTTGAAAGCATCAAGGCTCTGATTCAGGGGCCGGAGTTGCAGGCGCTCCATGTTGGGGTCTGGGTGGTGGCGAGTGTTGTGGTCATCAACACCCTGCTGGGTTGGTTTCTCATCGTGGTTGGGAGAAAGCTACATTCTCTGATCCTTGAAGCCAACGGACGACATGTGCTCACGGATGCCATCACCAGTTTCGGGGTTTTGGTGGCGCTGGGGCTGGTTGCCTTAACGGGGTGGGCATACTGGGATCCCATCTGCGGATTGGCAGTGGCGGGGCACATTCTCATTTCCGGAGGCAGGTTGCTGGGCAAAGGATGGCGGGGCTTGATGGATGAGGCCGATCCGAGGATTCATCAGCGGATTGCGGATGTGCTGGAAGTGGAGTGCGGGAAACGGGAAGTTGATTTTCATGCCCTCCGCTACCGTGATCTCGGGAATATGCTGTGGGTGGATTTCCACTTGCTCTTTCCGGATGAGGTCACGGTTGAGCAGGCTCACCGGTTGGCGACTGAGATCGAGGTGGCGGTGGACCGGGCGTTTCAGCGCAGGGTGTATGTCACTTCTCATTTGGAACCGATTGGCACTCATGATGCGGATCATGACGCCGCTGGACGCACTCCCTGGCTTTGAAGAAAAAGCACACGCAGGGCACCTTGGAGGGAGATCATTCTTGCCTGCGGCGGGGGGAAGTGCCTTTGCTAAGCCCTTTCACCCCTTAAAGTTTGACCATGGCAAAGCCGACGAAGACAGCGATTACGCCCACCCGGGCGGAAGATTATCCCGAGTGGTATCAGCAGGTGATCAAAGCCGCTGACCTGGCCGAGAACTCTCCGGTTCGCGGCTGTATGGTGATCAAGCCATGGGGCTATACCCTGTGGGAAAACATGCAGCGGGTGCTCGACCAGATGTTCAAGGATACCGGGCACGTGAACGCCTATTTCCCGCTTTTCATTCCGGTCAGCTATCTTGAAAAGGAAGCCCAGCATGTGGAAGGTTTTGCCAAGGAATGTGCGGTGGTGACTCATTCTCGACTGGAGCTGGACGACAACGGCAAGCTCATCCCAGCTTCGCCTCTGGAGGAACCGCTCATTGTGCGCCCGACTTCCGAGACGATTATCGGAGAGATGTATGCCAAGTGGGTCCAGAGTTACCGCGACCTCCCCATTCTGATCAATCAGTGGGCCAACGTCGTGCGCTGGGAGATGCGCACCCGCCTCTTTCTCCGCACTGCGGAATTTCTCTGGCAGGAAGGGCACACCGCCCACGCCACCGAAGCGGAAGCCTGGGAAGAAACCCGCAAGATGCTCGGGGTCTATGCCCGCTTTGCCGAGGATTACATGGCCATGCCCGTGTTGCAGGGTGAGAAGACCGAGGGCGAGCGTTTCCCCGGCGCGGTTTCCACGCTCTGTATTGAAGCCCTTATGCAGGACGGCAAAGCCCTTCAGGCGGGCACCTCGCATTTCCTCGGACAGAATTTTGCCAAGGCTTCCGGAATCCAGTTCCAGAGTGAGGCCGGACAGCTCGAATACGCCTGGACGACCTCCTGGGGTGTTTCCACCCGCCTCATTGGCGGCCTCCTCATGACCCACAGTGATGATGATGGATTGGTACTGCCTCCGCGACTGGCTCCCTTGCAGATTGTGATTCTGCCCGTGGTGGTGAAGGAGGAATCCCGCGAGCAGGTGATGGAATACTGCGACTCTCTCGAGCGCGAACTCAAAGAGATGGTCTGGGATGGACGCCCGCTTCAAGTGCATGTGGATAAGCGTGAGCTGCGCGGCGGAGACAAAATGTGGTCCTGGGTGAAAAAAGGTGTTCCGCTGCGGGTCGAAGTGGGCCCCCGCGATATTGCCAATGAGAGCGTTTTCCTCGCCCGTCGTGATACCGGGGAGAAGCAAGGAGTCTCTAGGACCGAGTTCCTCGCAACGGTTCGCCAGCGGCTGGGCGAGATCCAAGCCCATCTATTGGAGCGGGCCCGCACCTTTCGGGAAAGCCGGTCCAAGGTCATCGAATCGAAGGATGATTTCTACGCCTACTTCTCGGACAGCAATACGGAACAAGGCTTTGCCTACGCGCATTGGAATGGGTCGGTGGAGTTGGAGGAGAAAATCAAGACTGACCTCAAAGTGACCGTGCGCTGCATTCCCTTTGAAGAGAATCCCGAACCTGGCACCTGTATCTTTACGGGAGAGCCGAGCCAGCAGCGGGTGGTCTTTGCCAGGAGCTACTAAAACCACGGCTGCATCGGGCGCTACCAGAAGTAGATTACGATCACGCAGGTCACTGCAATCAGTAGAACGGACCATGTTCGGTAGTCCGCCCATCGCTTGGAGAGGGCCTCCGTCCGCTCTGCTTTTTCCAGTTGTCGGATACCGGAGAACGTGAGCGCGGGATCGCGGCCGTTGACCACTGCGGAAGGATCGGGAAAGCGCAGAGAAAGCACCACCAGCAATCCTGCGGCCACCGCAAAGAGGATTCCAGCCACGTAGGTGAAATGGAGGGATACGAGCCCGAACACCTCGAATAGGAAGAGAACGATGGCGACAGCATGTGCTCCCAGCATTCCATAGAGGGCGCCTTGGCGGGAGGCTTTCTTCCAGAAAATCCCGCCAAGGAAGAGGACCACGACCGGAGGAACACTGTAGCTGAGCACTGCCTGCAGATAAAACCACAGACCTGGGAATTGCTGGATCAGAGGAGCCCAGATGGCAGCAAATAACATGAAGCCCAAGGTGAGCCAGCGCCCCAGCCTGGCCAGTTGGCGTTCGCTCAAGTGCGGCTTGCGAGGCACGACAAAATCCAGCGCGATCAAGGTCGAGGCAGAGTTCAGGCTGGAGTCCACGCTCGACATTACTGCAGCAATCAAGGCGGCAACCACCAGCCCGACCATGCCGACTGGCAGCAGCTCAACGATCAGGGTCGGAAACACCAGATCGCCACTGGTAAGGTCCGGAAAAAGCAGCAAGGCGAAGGCTCCCGGAATAATCATGATGAATAGAGGCAGCAGCTTGAGAAATCCTGCGAGCAATGCCCCCTTGCGGGCATGCGTGACGTTTTTGGCCCCAAGAATACGCTGGGTAATAAACTGATTGGTCGACCAGAAATAAAAACCGATCAGTGGCACCCCGATAAGGGTTCCTGTCCAAGGGAGAAAGGCATCATCAAGCGGGCGAATCAGCGAGAGCTGCTCGGAGGGCAGCTCCCGGAGGGCGCCTGCGATGTCAAAGTTGATGGCGGCCAACACGGCATAGGTCACAGCCACTGACCCGACCAGCAACACCACCGCCTGCAGGGCATCGGTGATGGCAACCGCCCGCAAGCCGCCTGCGGCAGTGTAGAAGCCGGCCAGCACGGCAATGATCAGGCACAGTTGCCAGACTTCTGCCTGAGGAAAGAATAACTTCATCACAATGGCCCCCGCATAGAGGCCTCCGGCGGTGTCGACAAAGAGGATCAGAAAGACATTCAGGCCGGAAAAGTAGCGCCGGGAGCGATGGTCAAAGCGCTTTTCCAAATACTCCGGAATCGTCCGGATCCGCGACCGTAGAAAAACCGGGATGGTGGTGAAGCACATGAAAACCAGGATAAATGCAGCCATCCACTCATAGTTGGCCACGACAATCCCAGTGGTGTAAGCGGTTCCTGCCAGCCCGATGAGGGAGGTGCTGGAAATATTCGAGGCAAAGAGCGAAAGCCCGACGATTCCCCAGGTCAGGCTTCTTCCGGCCAGAAACAAATCCTCTCCGGTTTTCGTCCGCCTCCACACCCACCAGCCGATGCCTGCAACCAGTAGAAAATAGCCCCCTATAATGACTAAGTCCAGTGGTGCCAGCCGATAGGCCGAAGCAGGTGTCTGCGCGATCAGCAAGATCATGGGCGCCAGCTTACCTCATTCCCTCCCCCATGCAAAGCCCTCTCTGCGCAGTACCACCCTAACGTGGCGTACGCCACGTTAGGGTGGTACTGCGCCATGATCCGATGGTGATCCGGTGAGATTATATCGATGGGCGCTGAACCCTTTATCAAAGCGGATTTTCGGGGATCAGGCGGTTTCCATTTCTGCGCTATACTGTGGAATTTTCGGAAATGTTTGAAAATAAAGGTACATTCCTAACGTGACGTACGCCACGTTAGGGATGTACCTCTTATGGTGGGGGCAGGAAGGGAGGGAGGGTTTGACTGGGAATGAGACTGGATTGCGGCGGTGGGTGGTTTTATGGGGAGATAAAAAAGCCCGGACGCTGGGTCCGGGCGAAAGGGTTCAGGAAAATGAAAAAGTGGGATCGCGGGGGATCAGTTGTTGCGGCCGGGGGGCGGGGGAGGAGTCCCGGTGGGCGGCGGCGGCGGAACAATGTTCGGAGGGGGGCCGGGGGGAGGTCCGGGCGGCGGGCCAGAGGGCGGGGCGCCGGTGGGACGTCCGGGAGGCGCTCCTGGAGGGCCGCCTTGGGGGCGTCCCATTTGAGGTGCGGCAGGCGTTGGTTTGACGTCGAGGATCTCGACTTCAAAGACGAGGGTCTGGCCGGCTTCGATCGGGCTTCCCGGAGGCGGGGCATCGCCGTAGCCGAGGTCGGCGGGGATGTGCAGGCGTGCCTTGCTGCCAACTTTGAGCTTGGTCAGGCCCTGTTTGAAGCCTTCGATGAGGCCACCGGCGGCCTGAATGGCAAACTCGGTGCCTTCTCCGGCGTCAAATTGCTGCCCATTGGGAAGGGTGCCTTTGTAATTGAGGACGACGGTTTTGCCGATTTCAACGGGGGCGCCATCGCCTTCCTCGAGAATCTCGTAGAAGAGGCCGGAATCGGTGCGTTCAACACCCTCTTTTTCGGCCAACTCAGCAAAATAGGCTTCGGCGGCCTCGCGGTTGCGGGCTCCGATCACCGCTCGCTCGGCTTCTTCCCGCTGGCGGGCTTCCGTCAGTTTCTGGAAGTAGTAGCCCTGAGCCTGCTGGAGGGAGGAAGAGAAGTCGGGGGGAGCAACATTTCCCTGCGCGAAGGAACGCATGCCATCAAATAGATGGTCGAGTTCCTCTTCGGATAAGCCGATATTGAGGCGCAGGCTTTGGGCCATGGCAAAACCCATGGCTTCGAGGATTTCCGGGGCGGGGGTCTGTGGAGCGTCCCCTGGGGTCTCCTCACCTAGGACCAGCGCCTGAGGAGAAGACGCCAGAAGGGCGGCTGCAGAGACTGCCAGCCAACGGCGTGGATGTTTTTTACAGATCATCATACAAAATAGAGGTTAAGAGGATATTTGGGCTTCGGGCAAGCGGTAAGCTCAGAGACTCTCTGTTCACTGTGGCAACCGCCGGGAGTCCGGAAAGTTGCAGTCGTGGAGTTTCGGAAGCCCTTCGACGAGGGGGAGGGCGGGGAACAGATTCCGTTTCGTGCGCAAGCTGCCAGGCAGCGCCATGCGATGCCCGCAACACTGCCTTCGGTGGTTCAAAGGTTACCAAAGGCGACCTGCAAGGTGTCCCGGCGGGACATTCCAGCTTCGCGCCACCGGTTTGATTAGAGGGCAGAGAAAGAAATTGCACCCAAGGGCCGAGCTGAAACAATCTGTGGGTATGTTATCCCTTTTGAAAAGACCCCTGACTGCACTGATACTGGGTTCGCTCGTGACGGGCGGACTGTTTTCCACCGTGCCTGCGGCCAGTGCCGCAGGGCCTGAAGTTCCCGGTTGGGCCCGGGCATCTGGAGAGACTTCGTCTGAGGTGGATGCGGCTTTAGAGGCCCTGCAAATGGCTGCGTATGATCCCGGTGCGGATTTCGAGGCGGCCTATTTGGCAGCGGAAGAAGCCGGGGTGAATGCGCAGGCGCTCTTTGAAAGCCAGATTGCCCGCAATCTGCGGATGGGGAATCTGGAAGCATTGATCCGGAATGCGCCGAATCTGCCTGGGTTGCGGGATGAACTCGAGTATGGAAGCGAGTGGTTGTTCATCTCGCCGATGGACTACGAGGCATTCGTGGAGGCCATTTACGCACGCCGTGCCTATGCGGAGGGCAATATCCGGGAGTTTGGGGCTTATGCCCGCAATTCTTACTGGAAGGGGCCGCAATGGGTGCAGTTGCTGGGAGTGACGGCTCTGGTTCAGGAAGAGCGGGACAAGGAAGAGACCATGCGGCATCTTCAGGATGTGCAATTTCCCTTTAACCGCAGGGTGGAAACGGTTGATGGGGAGCGGATTCCGCTTTCCGAGCTGATGGAAGGCAAGAAGGCACTCATGCTGGAACTCTGGGGAAGCTGGTGTGAGCCGTGTATCCGAGGATTTTCCCTGCTTCGCCAACGGGCAGAGGCACTGCGTCCTCATGGAGTGGTGGTTGCCGGATTGAATGTGGATGAGGAGAACCAGCTCAGCCATGCGGAGCGTTTCCGCGAGTTGCACAACATGCAAATGCCCTGGCTGCTGGATCCGGTTGGGGAGGACTCCCTCTCCCTGTTGCTCAGGGTTGGAACAGTTCCCCGGGTTGCCCTGATCGATGCGGAAGGCAGCATACTCTTCGTCGGGCTGCCCAATGATCCTCAACTGGTCCGCCTGTTGGAAGGTTTCATGGAGGCTGAAGAAGCTGAAGCTGCTGAGTAAGGCGACAGCGCACTTGATGGTGTGAGATGGCCCCTGATTATGGTGGGTGGGCTTTGGCGATGATTTGATTTCGGGAGGCTACTGCTAGTCCAGATTTCTCGATCAGGGCTGAGCGATGCGCCTTCAGGGAACTCGCATTCGCTTCCTTCTTGGCAAGAAGCTTGGAGGCGTGATAGCTCTATGGGGATGGAAACCTCACCTTCGGTCCGGGTTGCGGCGATTCAAACATCATTTGGCACTGATCTTGCCGCCAATATTGCACAAGTGGCGAAGATGGTGCGGGAAGCTGCGGCCAAGGGGGCCTGTATCATCCTGCCCCCTGAGCTGTTTCAGGGCCCATATTTTTGTCAGGAAGAGCATCAAAAGTGGTTTGATACAGCCTGGCCCGCTGAGGAGCATCCGGCTGTTCTTTCCATGCAGGACTTGGCGGCTGAGCTGGAGGTGGTCATTCCCACCTCATTTTTTGAGCGGGATGGCAATCACTATTACAACAGTCTGGCATTAATCGATGCGGATGGGTGCAATCTTGGGGTTTATCGGAAGAGCCATATTCCTGATGGGCCGGGGTATGAGGAAAAGTTTTATTTCCGGGGTGGGAATACTGGGTTCAAGGTCTGGAATACCCGTTATGCGAAGATCGGTGTTGGTATTTGCTGGGATCAGTGGTTTCCAGAGTGTGCCCGGGCCATGCTGTTGAAAGGAGCGGAAATCCTCTTCTATCCGACCGCGATTGGTTCCGAGCCGGAGGAACCGGATCTCAATACCAAGGACCTTTGGCAAAGAGCGATGATTGGGCATGCCGTGGCCAACGTGGTTCCGGTGGTGGCGGCCAATCGGATCGGAAATGAAAACGGCCAGCTTTTCTATGGCCACAGCTTTATTGCGGACCATCGGGGGGAAAAGGTGGCGGAAGCATCTGGAGATACCGACTCGATCCTGACGGCAGATTTTGACATAGCCCAGATTCGGCGGGACCGGGCTTCTTTCGGGTTTTTCCGAGATCGTCGGCCGGAACTCTATGGTGCTCTGACCGACTCTGCCTGATGCGCCGCGCACAGAGGTGTCCCTCTCCTTCCATCCCTTCACATTTCTTCTGCCATCATGCTACCTGATTCCCGCCTCGATGAACTCTCCGGACGACTGAAATGGAAAGAGCTGGATCGTCAGTCACTGCTCGAGTTGATACGTCGAGCGCACGACGAGGATTTGTCTCCCTCCGGACGCAAAGGGTATTTCCATTATCGGAAAGATGTCTCAACCGCTTTACTGCAAGAGGGAGCAACAGGAAGTGCCCGACTGGTAGCCCGCGAACCGATGGTGGTCTGCGGGTTGGGCTTGATTGAGCTTATTCTGGAAACCTACGGGCCTGGCGTCGACTATGAGCTGAAGGCTGCCGACGGCGTGGCGATGGGCAAGGGCGATGTCATTGCCAAAATTGAAGGTAAGGTTTCTGCCATTCTTCAGGCTGAACGGGTCCTCCTTAATTTTCTGCAAAAGCTGACCGGAGTGGCGACGGATACTGCGGAGCATGTGGCGGCGTTGGCAGGTTCCCGTACCCGTTTACTGGATACGCGAAAAACAACCCCTGGTTTCCGATTGCTGGAGAAGTATGCAGTTTCTGTTGGGGGTGGGTGGAATCATCGTTACGGCCTTTACGACCGGGTGATGTTGAAAGACAACCACATAGCAGTGAGCGGGGCGAAAGGTGAATCACTGGCGGCCCTTTGTCGCCGGGCAAAAAGTTGCTATCCTGACCTCGTGGTTGAAGTGGAGGTGGATCGACTGGAGCAGATAGGTCCGTTGTTGCAAGCTGGTGTCGATGTGATCCTGCTGGATAATTTTGATGATGATGCGCTCGGGAAGGCGATTGAACTGATCGGAGATCAGGCTGCGACGGAAGCAAGTGGTGGAATCACCCTCGAACGCCTTCCCCGTCTGGCCGGGCTGGGGCTCGATTTCATTTCGACTGGGGCCACGGTTCACCGAAGTCGTTGGCGGGACATTGGGCTGGACTGGGATTGAACTACTGATGAATGCGAGACGAGAGCTTAAGATCATTCGGCTCGCATGCTTCAGCCTTTACCTTCCTGTGAGAACACAGGTAGCGTGCTGTTAACCCCGATGGAACCGGATATCCAGATTTTAAACGAGCTATTGGCTGCGAATGGCGGTTTTGTGCCAGGTAATCGATTGACAGATATCCTTGGGGTATCACGTGTGGCGGTATGGGGGAGGCTGGAGAGACTGAAGGAGCAGGGCATTGAAATCGAAGCCCAGCGGCAGCATGGCTACAGGCTGGTGGCGGAGCCACCTTATCTTCATGAGGCACTTCTGCGGGCTTATGCCCGGCGCCTGGGAGTAGGGACGGATCTATATTTTCATTCAACTATCGACAGTACCAACTCGGAAGCCGAGCGCCTTTTGGCGGCGGGAATGGAAGATCCCTGTGTGGTGGTGGCGGGAGAGCAAACAGCCGGCCGAGGACGCATGGGGCGGCAGTGGCACAGCCCTCATCAAGGGAACTTGTATGTCAGTTTCGCCTTTCGACCCAGACTGATTCCCCGGGATATGCCGGTGGTAACTCTTTGGTTCGGTCTGGCGGTGGCGCGTTGTCTGCAAGATGAATTTGAGCTTCCGGTTCTGCTTAAGTGGCCCAATGATCTCCACCTGAACGGGCGAAAAGTCGCGGGAATGTTAACCGAGGCCCGGATTGATGCCGACCAGACCCGCGACCTGGTCTTTGGGCTGGGAATGAACATCGCAGCGGAGATGGAAGCCTGGCCGGAAACCGTTCGTCAGAGGGCAACCACCCTCAACAGCCATCATCCTGTGTCGGTCAATGCTGTATCGATGAGCGTTATCAAGGCGGTGTTGGGAAGTTTTGCTCGCTTTGTTGCCGGTGATCGGGAAGCGCTGGCCAAAGACTGGCCCAGATTTGATGCTCTGGCGATGAGGACGGTTGAAGCTGAGTACAATGGGAAGCGGATTCGAGGGACGGCTCAAGGCATTCATCCGGATGGCAGCCTTCGCTTGCAGACCGAGGATGGAGCCATACTCAGCCTGCACTCGGGAGAAGTGACGATTGGGAGGCTTCAGACCGAAGTCGCCCAATGAGCACCTGAACCGGTTATTTCTCTTCGCTTAATGCGGTTCAAGTTCGGCGAAAATCAGTTTTCCTCCGGCGGAAGGGAGGACGCTGGTAACACGGACATCCACTTCCTCTTCGAGAAAGGCATCTCCACTGTTGACGACCACCATGCTGCCATCATGGAGGTAGCCGACTGCCTGGCCGGGCTCTTTGCCCGGTTTGACCAGTTCCAGACGAAGGGTGTCGCCGGGGGCTGCTTCGGGGTTCATGGCTTTGGCGAGCGAAGTGATGTTCAGCCATTCGATTTGATGGAAGCCGGCTATTTGAGCCAGATTAAAGTCGGTGGTGAGGATTTTGGCTTTCAGTGACTGGGCGAGGTAAACCAGTTTGGCTTCAAGCCGATCCCGGTCCTCAACCGAGCTTTCGCTGATGCGCAGATCGAGGTGACTCATTTCCCGCAAACGACGTAAAGCATCGAGTCCCCGCCTGCCTCTGGCGCGTTTTTGGGGATCCGGGGAATCGGCGATCCGGTGGAGTTCGTCGATCACAAAACGGGGAACGATCAAGGCATGCCCGAGGAATTTTGCCTCACAAATGGCCACGATACGCCCGTCGATGAGTGCGCTGGTATCGACAACGGCAAGGGGAACATCCACCCCGTGGGGGACGAAACGCACATAGGGAATCACCAGGTTGAACTCATCCTTACCCCGCAGAGCGAGCACTGCCCCAAGGTACATGAGAATGACAAACAGTGCCATCCGGGCGAGGTAGAGATTCTGTTCGAGCAGTGCATTGACTTCCAAATCTCCTCCCTCGGGGAAATTGAACAGCGGAGAAGTAGAAAGCATATGGGCTACGGCCCAGCCGACAAATAAGCCGAAGGTCAGGGCGGACAATCCTCGCAGGGAAAAGCCCTTGAGCAGAACATCGACGAGGATGACCAGGATACCGATCAGCAGTCCGGCCAAGACGATCCAGAAACGATTGTCATCCCACTCCGGGACAACCAGGGCGGTCAACAGGCTTCCTGCCACACAGAGCAGGAGGAAAAAAAGTCGGATGACGCGAATCGAGTAATTCATCAGCAGGATTCCCTTCCGTTTAGCAATAACGGAACGGTATCCATAATGATCACCTCACCGCCTTGGATTTGGCAAGGCGGTTTTGCGACACCTTTAGCCTTCCTGACGGGTCAGCGGACGGATATTATTGCGAAGCCAGCTATCGATCAAAGCAATCTCGTGGTGGAAAGTGGTGTTCTGCTGCGGGCGGGACACATTAAAGTCAAAGGCCAGATCCCGGACGCGTTCCTGCCCGCTCTTCACTTCGTCGCCATCGGCATTGATGAGGGTGTACTCGAAGGAGATGCTGGGGGGATAAATGCGCTCAATGTAGCGAATATCCGCATGGTCGCGATTGCGCCACGGTTGAATTTCCCCGGCCATATCGACATCGGTAATGTTCAGCTTAAGGGTATGCCCTTCCGGAATCCAATTGGAAAAGCGACGTTCCGCAGTGCGCTCAAATTCATTTCGAAACATATTGGCGACTGCCTCGCCACTGCGGGTTCCTACTTTAAAATCGCGGAAACCTTGTGGATTCTCGAAGCTCAGTTCAATCGCGGCCTGGGAAGACAACGCCAAGGCCGTCATCAGCAATCCAATAATGAGTCGTTTCATCATTCGTTCCTTTCCATAGATTGGGAATAACACTGGGAACCTCCGGAAGCCTCAGGGTTCAGACTTCCTGTTGTGAGGTGGCTATTGATAGAGACACTTTGAGTGGAGAAAAGCTCAAAAAAAGAGTCGGGAAATGCTGCTTTCATCCGTTGACTTGGCGGTAATCCTGCGGAAGTATTTATTAGTCATGATGATAGATATTTCTAAGGGGAGTTCTTCAGAGAATTATAGTTTGTTGACTCAAACGGTATTACCGCGGCCCATTGCCTGGATATTGAGTGAAAATGAGGATGGCAGCCACAATTTGGCCCCATTCTCCTATTTCACCATTGTTTCCAGCGCTCCCGCCACTCTGGCGGTGTCCATTGGGATGCGGCCGGATGGCAGCGCCAAGGATACCCGGGCGAACCTTCTTTCCCGTCGCAGTTGTGTACTGCATTTGGGGAGCAGAGAGAATGCGGAGGCCCTGAATCGGTCCTCTGCTCCGCTGCCTCCGGGAGTCTCTGAAGCGGAGTGTCTGGGGTTGGAATTGGTGCCATTCCCCGGCAGCCCGCTGCCGCGTCTGGCCGCTGCCAAAGTAGCTTTTGGCGGACACTATCAACAGCACATTGAAGTTGGGCGTCAGGCGCTGATCCTGATTGAAGTGACCCAAGCTTGGATCGACGATAGCTGTCTGATGAATCAGCCGGGGCAACTATTGGAAATCGACCCGAAGGGGCTGGATGCATTGTCCCGTCTTGGGGGAGACTATTTCTGTGCTCTTGGGGAACCCTTTGCATTGTCCAGGCCGAATGATCAGGGATGACTGTATAAGCTTCTCTTTTCAAGGGGTGGAATGGGGGGTGCATAAATTTATCGGTTATTCTTGCCGAGGGTGGATGGGCTATTGTTTTTTTGAGGCTCCGATTCTATCAGGAATGCGCAGCAAACGTTAAAAAGCAGCTGTGCATTTGCAAAAGAATAGGCGTACGACAGCCTTTCCCTAATCCATATTACCGATGACACTATCCCCTAAAGAAGGACCCAATCAGTGGGTCCGATCCATTGTAACCGTAGTCTGCGGATTTATTCTGGCCGCTTTTGCCCCCCACTCATGGGCTCTGGGTGAAGAGAATTATGTGCTTCACGCCCATGATCCTTCCGCGCTCCCGATCATTGGCTCGCAGGCGCAGGCCAAGCTGTATGTCGATACCGAAGAGGCGGTTGGCGTCTATCGTGTTGTCACAACGCTGCGTGATGACGTCGAGCGTGTCACCGGGCGGGCTCCTGTCCTTGCCAACAGCGCGATTGAGCTGCGTGAATATGCGGTTCTGATCGGGACGATGGGTCACAGCAGGGTGATTGATCAACTGATCGCTGACGGGGTGGTGGATGTCTCTGGAATTGAGGGAAAATGGGATGCCTACCATCTGGAAGTGGTGGACAATCCATTGCCCAATGTCCGCCGGGCGATGGTGATCGTTGGGGCCGACCGACGTGGAACGATGTATGGGGTATTTGATTTGGTGGAGAAGATGGGCGTCTCTCCCTGGCACTTTTGGGCCGATATCCCAGTTCGTGCCAATGACTATATTTACGTAAGGGGGGATTTGCGCCATCAGGATGCCCCGGTGGTCAAATATCGTGGGATCTTTCTCAACAACGAGGCACCGGCTCTGACGAACTGGGCCCACGCCAAGTTCGGGGGGATCAATCACCATTTTTACACCCACGTTTTCGACCTTCTCCAGCGGCTAAAGGCCAACTATCTCTGGCCGGTGATGTGGAATAATTCCTTCAATATTGATGATCCCTTCAACATGGTTAAAGCCCACGAATACGGGATCGTGATGGGCACATCCCACCATGAGCCGATGATGCGGGCAGACAAGGAATGGGATGTCTATGGAGAGGGCCCCTGGAAGTATTCAGCCAACGCCGACAACCTGAACGACTTCTGGGAAGGGGGCGTGGCGCGTAACCGGCCCTTTGACAGTCTCATCACTCTGGGCATGCGCGGGCGTGAAGACACCGCCATGAGCGAAGGAGAGAACATTGATCTGCTGGAAAACATTATTGAAAACCAGCGCAAGATCATTGACCGGGTTTTTGACCAGCCGGTGGAGGAAGTGCCCCAGGTTTGGGCGCTTTATAAGGAAGTGCAGGGTTTTTACGAGCGGGGTATGCGGGTTCCCGATGATGTCATCCTGCTATGGACCAATGACAATCGCGGCAACATCCGTCGCCTGCCCACTCCGGAGGAGCGCAAACGTTCGGGCGGGGCCGGGATGTATTACCACTTTGACTATGTCGGCGGGCCGCGTTCCTGGCGGGGCCATAATTCCATGCCGCTGGCCAAAATGTGGGAACAGATGCACTTGGCCTACACCTACGAGGCCAACAAGGTCTGGATCGTCAATGTCGGGGCTCTCAAGATCCATGAGTTCCCGATCGAGTTTTTCCTGCGGATGGCATGGAATCCTGAGCGCTGGCCCAAATCCCGCTTGCAGGAGTTTGGGCACCTTTGGGCCACCCGTGAGTTTGGTTCCGAGTTCGCAGCCGAGATCGAGGCACTGATCACCGACTACACCCGCCACAACGGGCGGCGCATGGTCGAGCTGTTGGAACCCGATACCTACAGCATCCATAACTACGATGAGGCGAATCGCATCCTCGCCGAGCTGGATGAAATGGTGGAGCGGGTGGATGCGCTCCGTGAGCGCATTCCTGAGCATTTGCAAAACAGTTTTCATCAGTTGGTTTGGCATCCGGTTCATTTCTCTGCCAACTTCACCCGTTTATATATATCGATTGGCAAAAACCGGCATTATGCGGCGCAAGGCCGTTACAACGCCAATGACTATGCCGAGAAGGCCAAAGCTTACTTCGAGTATGACCGTCAGCTTCGTGCACAATATGATGCCCTGAATGACGGGAAATGGAGGCACATCAAGGACCAGACCCATATTGGCTACATCCATTGGCAGAGCCCGCTCGGTAATCAGCTACCGGCTCTGGCCAAATATTATCCCGGCGATTACGGTGAAATGGGACTTGCGGTGGAAGGTTTTGTTTCCGCCTGGCCTTCGACGCCGCGTGGGACTGTCCCAGGGCAGGGTGGATATGCCCTCCAGTTCGATTACCACGGTCAGCCGACACGTCAGCTCCTGGCCTTTAACCGGGGAACCCAGCCCTTCCCCTTCCGCGCCAGCACCAGTGATTCCTGGATTCAGCTGAGCACATCCCGTGGAATGATTGAGACGGAGCAACCGATTGAGGTCACGATTGACTGGGATGCGATACCGGACGGAGTTTCCCGTGGCTATATCGAAGTGCGTGCGGTGGGCTATGCCTTTGCCCGCGTCGCGGTTGAAGCGGTCAAGCCGGATGCCGCGCTGCGTCGTTCAGCCAAGGGCTATCTGGAAGCGGATGGCTATGTCTCCATCGAAGCTCCCAACTATCACCGAAATGTAGCCCGCCAGGGTTATGCCTGGGAAAAGATCCCCAACCACGGCCGGACCCTCGCTTCGATGGCTCCATTCCCGGCGGACGATCACAGCTTTGAGGACCCGACCGAAGCACCCTATCTGGAGTATGATATTACCTTCTTCTCCACGGGCACCTTTGAGCTGCAGGCACTGTTGGCTCCCAGTTGGCCATTTTTCCCCCATCGGGGCATCCGTTATGCCGTGGCGATAGGAGATGAGACCCCACAGATCATCGACTTCACTGCGGAATTCGACAACGAGGACCATGTCTGGGCACAGCGGGTCAGCGATGGGGTGGCCATCAGCCGCTCACATCATGAGGTCCGCGAGCCTGGACCGACCACTCTCCGCATCTACATGGTCGATCCGGCCGCAACCCTCCAGAAGCTGATTATCAATACCGGAAACCTCCGTCCCAGCTACCTCGGACCTCCGCAAAGTCCCGAGCGGGAATAGGCGGGTTTTCAATCAATTCTGACCAAGCGGTGTCGCGCAGTTTGCGGGCACCGCTTTTTTGTGCGCCTGCGAGGGCGCATTTGATTTCACCTCTGGGTCGCTGCGGCCCTTGCCCGATGCATGGCAGGCGTTCGCCACCACCGAGAATGAGAAACTCCGGCACAAGGGGCAAGGGGACAGGGATTTCCGATTTGCTGCGGCGATGGCGATTAAGGGGCGTTCGGAAGGCGCTGGAACCCGGGTCGCGATCTTAGGCGGCGCAGGGACGCACCGCCCTACCTTGGATCGGGCCAGCGACAGCCGCCACACCGACCACCGTCCACTGATCGAACCGGTTTGCCTTTCAGGCAAAACATGTTGGGATGCGGGATATGACATCGAATGCACCGGAACCACGGCTTCGCCATGACCCGGCGGATACTTGCTTTGAGCTTACCCTTGAAAATGAGGTGGCTTCATTGAAATACCATCATGAAGACAATACCATGGTGATCAGTCATACTTTCGTGCCAGCTGGATTGCGGGGAACAGGCGTGGCTTCCCGTCTGGTCCGCGGGGCTTTGGACGAGGCCCGCAACCAAGGTTGGAACGTTCGCTCGGAGTGCTCCTATGTCACATCCTTCCTGGAAAGCCACCACGACGATTACGCCGATCTGATTGGCTGAGCCACTTCAGTCCGTGCTGCTGCCCTTGCCCTGTGAGGGGTCATGTTGGGAAAGTAGGACTGCTCCGTATCAGGAGATAGTATGATTCCTCTGCCCTCAGCTGTTATGGGCGACTTTGGCGATTTGCTCCATGGTTTGCGGGGCGACTACGCGGTCGATATCGAGGAGCATACTGACGACTTCCTTCACTTTGGCCATACCCAGGATATAACTGGTGTCAATGCGGGTCCCAAAGTCAGGAGAGGGCTCGATCTCCGATTGATCCAGGGTGGCGACTTCTTCCACCTGATCGACGATCAGTCCGGTCTGGACGCTGTCCCCGGACAAGAGCTTGACCTGAACGACGACGATGCAGGTGCGGGTGTCGAATTCTGCCTTGAGGTCGAATTTAGCACGCAAATCGATCACCGGTATCACCCTGCCGCGCAGGTTGATCACGCCCTTGACATACTTGGGCATCTGGGGAACCGGGGTTATTTTCTGCATGCGGATAATTTCGCGAACCTTGAGCACGGCAATGCCGTAATGCTCCTGATCGAGGACGACCATGAGGTATTTTCCGGAAAGATCGACGGTGGGGGAAGCTTCAGCTGTGGACATGATTTTCTAAGGTGTGTTCCCAGTATCGGTCATCCGGAGCATAACTTTATCAGGATTTCCTCCTAAAGCTCCAAAAATGGGGTTAAGTGCTCAGTTATTCGGTCCGATAGATGAAAGAGACGTCGACTATGGCTGAACCATCCCCATCCCTTGAAATTCTGGAAGAACTGGCTAATCGGCTCGCAAGCGAGATTGTTTTCGCAAAAAGCGGGTCCGATGAAGGCTTGATTCCTGCCTTTGCCTTGCTCAACGACATCAAGGACGCGGCCGAGGGAGAGTCTGCTCTTTGCCAAGCCGCTGCAGAAGCTTCCGCGCGGATAGAAGGCTACCTGGATGCGGCCAGTGGGTTTGATGAGGAGTTGATCGCCTATATGCGTGAACTGGTGACCTGGATGCCGGAGTGGATACAGGCACGCCGGACAGGTGGGACCTTGCCCCTGCGAGCTGGCCAGGATGAGGGTTCAATCCTGCCAGAGCCGACTGCGGAGGCGCTTCCGGAAGATGATTTCAGCCTTGAAATCGATCCGGAACAGAATGCGTTCCCAGTCGAAGAGCCGATCAGTACTCCGCTTTCCCTTGGGGCGGAGGAGATATTGGTGCTCAATTTGGACGATAATCGTGAACTGCTGACAGAATTTCATGCCGAGGCGATGGATCACATCGACCAGATCGAAGCGGCACTCTTGGCATTGGACGACAATCCTGAGGATGTGGATGGGATTAATTCACTCTTCCGCTCATTTCACACCCTCAAGGGAAATGCCGGATTTCTTCAGTTGATGCCGATGCAACGGCTGTGTCACGAAGTAGAGACTTTGCTCGATCTGGCGCGGAGTGATAAGCTCTGCCTCAACCGGACGATCATTACTGCGATTCTGAACAGCCGCGATGCGGTTCAGACCATGCTCGATCAGGTCTTTGAGGGGCTGCAGGACAACAAGGAACCTGCATCCGCCGTCCCGGTGAATGGGTTGGTGGCGGAAGTCGCCCGGCTGGCGGCTGGAGGTGGAGATGAACTGAATACTCCGGAAACGGCCACGAAACAGGCAGGAAAGACTCCCCCCCCCGATGCTTCATTCGTTCCTGCGGAAGATACGCTGAATCAGATGGTGGAATCCCTTTCTGAGGCTGAGGAATCGGCAAGCCCTGCTCCTGTCCCGACGTCATCTGAACAAAAGGTGGATTCGCCCAAGGTGGGAAGTCGGCAGGCTTCAACGGTCCGGGTTAACACAGAGAAACTGGACCAGCTGATGGATGTCGTGGGGGAACTGGTTATTGTCCAGGGACAGATTCTGGCTTCAGCCGGCAGTGCCAGCGGAGCGGAAAATTCTGTTCTGGAGAGGAACATCAACCAGCTGACCCGGATCACCAAAGAGCTGCAGCATACCGCCATGGCGCTCCGGATGGTTCCGATCAAGCCCACCTTCCAGAAGATGGAACGGATGGTGCGGGATTTGGCTCATCGCATGGGACGCAAGGTTTCCATGGAGGTGATCGGCGAGGGGACGGAAGTGGACAGAACGGTGGTCGAAGAGATCGCCGATCCACTTGTACACATGATCCGGAACGCGCTGGATCACGGGATCGAGCCTGAGTCCGAACGCATTAGCAAAGGCAAGGCGCCGGTGGGCCGACTCTCCCTCAGGGCCTACCACCAAGGCGGGAACATTATTATAGAGTTGGAAGACGACGGGCGGGGGATTGATGCTGATAAAGTACTGCGCAAAGCCCGTGAAAAGGGAATTGTTGAACCGAATCAGTCTTTGACCGAGTCGGAAATCCTGGTGCTGATCTTCGCTCCCGGATTTTCCACTGCAGCGGAAATCACTGAAGTCTCCGGCCGGGGGGTTGGAATGGATGTGGTCCGACGCAACGTGGACAAGCTGCGGGGATCGATCGAAGTGCACACTGAGCGGGGGAAAGGGTCCATTTTCCGAATTCGACTGCCGCTCACTATGGCAATTATCGACGGATTGGTTCTGCGGGTGGGGAGAGACCAGTTTGTCCTGCCGACCACAGCCGTAAAAATCGCCCTGCGCCCCCAAGCCAAACACCTGGTCCGGGTGCAGGGGAAAGGAGAAGTGTTAGATCATCGGGGCAAACTTCTGCCACTGGTGCGTCTTCACGAACGGTTCCAAGTGGATGGAGCGGAAACCGATCCGACCCGCGGCATGGTGGTGCTCATTGAGCATTCCGGACGGACCTCTGCCCTGCTGGTAGACGAGATGGTGAAAAAGCAGGAGGTCGTGATCAAGAACCTGGGAGGATTTTTTGGCAGTGTATCAGGAATAGCCGGGGGGGCGATCTTGGGGGATGGCAATATTGCACTCATTCTCGACCCACCCGCACTGGTATCTGCAGCATGATCAATTTTGGGGTTATGGTTAGGTTAGGTGAGGGCGGTTCGTGCCGTTCACGGGCCGCCCTGCCCATTCTCGGGCCCAGCCAAAGCGGGTTCCGGGCCTTGGCCGATTTCGGCCTTGGCAAGTGCAGGATTCCTTCCGGATTCAACCACCTCGAAACGCAAGGGGACTTCTATGTACCCCCCTTTTTTCCGAAATGCGGCCAACGCAGCTTCAATTGCCATTCTGGCAAGACTGCTCATAGGAATCCCTGTTTCCGAACTCATTCGTTCCAGCTCACGCTGGGTTTCCGGGTCGAGGCGGATCGAGATTGGTGAATTACGAGCCATGGTAGAGAGCCGAACCTAGAAATTCTTTTGAAAGATACAAGTTTACGTTGACTGTATCACGATGATATACAAATACTTGAATTAGTCGCATGAAAGAGGTCTTAACCATTGATCTGGATGAAGCCACGAAAAGAGATCTGGCGGAATTAGCGAGCATAGAAGGTGTCTCGATAACTGCACTGGCCGAACGCGCCCTCAGAACAGGGCTTCCGGTCATTCGCAGTCGTTTAAATCAAATCGAATCGGATACCTTGTCCGATGTCGATCCTAACTCTGGGGATCACGTATGATTCGTCGGCTATGGAGTCGTTTGCAGTGGCGTGTCATCGCATGGCTCTATCCACGTGACCGCAAGTCAAGACTCTATGACCGCCCCCCGGAAGCAGACGATACCAACAGCTTGCGTCGATCTTCGCGATCGAACAAGTTGAAATAATGGATGCACTTTTTCCCCGCCCGGATCCGGGTTCATGGTGGCTGGTCAAGGATCTCGCACTGAGCGAGCAGCAGGTCGCGCAGTTGCAACATCTGGCTGTCCTGCTGCGCGAGTGGAATGAGCGCATCAATCTCATCTCCCGCAAGGATATGGATGCGCTTGAGGTCCACCACCTCACCCACGCTCTGCTGATGGCACGGATCCTCCGCTGGCCGGATCGCACCCGGGTGCTGGATGTTGGCACTGGCGGGGGGCTTCCCGGGCTGCCGCTCGCCATCGTGTTTCCCGGAGTGCAGTTTTTCCTCTGTGACTCCGTAGCGAAAAAAACCAATGCGGTCTCCTCCATGGTTGAGGCACTCGGCTTGAAGAATGTCACCGTGGTCAATAAGCGGGCTGAAACCCTCGAGTCCACGTGGGAATTTGTCATTGGTCGGGCGGTCACGGCCTTACCCCAGTTCCTCGGCTGGATTACCAAGAATCTCCGCCCGGGTGGAGATCCCGACTTCCCCCATGGGGTTCTGTATTTGAAAGGAACCCGCTATGTGGAGGAGCTGGCTTCACTGGAGATGGAACCCTGGAGGGTTTATGCCCTTTCCGAGGCAAGTTCTGATCCCTACTTTGAGGATAAGTTTCTCGTTCATCTCAGTGCTGACGATTTGCTGCCCAGGAAGGAGCTGCACCCTCAGCCCGCGCCCCCCAAAAAGGCTTCCAAGAAGAAAAAAAAGAAACGGGAAGCCAAGCGCCGCCGTCGCGATGTCTGGGGTGAACTGGAGTAGCCAACGGCGCAAAGCGCCGGTGGCCGGTGGCCGGTGGACGGAAGACGGAAGACGGGAGACGGTGGTCGGTGGCCCGATCCAAGGTAGGGCGGTGCGTCCCTGCGCCGCCTGAAGGTTCGGCGTCCAATGCCTCCGATAGCGATCCCGATAGCGATAGCGATTTGGATGGGTTGGTTTGTGCAACCGAGTCTTGGAGGGACAAGCTCCGTCTCGTCCGTGAACCAACAGAACAGGACCATTTTTTTCAACCGCGAATGGGCGCATTTTTTGCCGCAAATGAGCGCAGAGACCGCAAAAAAAGTAGCGCTGTTTTGCGGAGCAGTGGCGAGTGGACCGATTTAACGGTTACGCCTTCCCTTTTGTGTTCTCTGAGTTCTTTTGCGGCTGGTATAGCCGGGCATGAGCAGAAGTATTTTTGCCACGAAAGAGCGCAGAGAGCGCAAAGGTGCCGCCGGGGTCGTCGATGTATGTTTACCGAGGCCTGTTCACAGTTTCCCTGACCCAACCACTGATGCACACAGATGGACACTGATGCCCGAAGGCAAAGGTAGGGCGGTGCGTCCCTGCGCCGCCTGAAATATCGGGTTCCGAACGCTATCGCTATCGACGAAGCGAAGGGGAGATGGCGAAGCAAATCGAAATCGCCATCGAAATCGAAGCGGATCCCGGGGGACGGGCGGCTCGTAGCGACGGAGCGGAAGCGCGGTGAGCCCGGAGAACCGACCGTCCACCCAGAACGAGGAACCAAGAACGAAGAACGAGGAACCAAGAATTTGCATTCCATGTGAATCGGCACAACCCCTTCAGGGTTGGGGCTGGAGGGATCCTTTGTCCCAGGGTAGGCCTGCGGCCAACCCTTCGCTTTGGGGCAGAACCCCGTTGGGGTAGGAAGCGTGGCGAGGCGCGTTCTTCGTTCTTGGTTCTTCGTTCCTCGTTTTGCTGGAAGATTGAAGATGGGAGATGTGGAGGCAGGAAACGGGCGGCTACGCCTGACGGTGGGCGGGAGATGGGGTCCTTCGACAGGCTCAGGACAGGTCGGTAGTCGGTGAGACGTTGATCCGATCCAAGGTAGGGCGGTGCGTCCCTGCGCCGCCTGAAGGGTCGACGTCCAATGCCTCCGATAGCGATCCCGATAGCGATAGCGATTTGGATGGGTTGGTTTGTGCATCCGAGTCCTTGGAGGGACGCGCTCCGTCTCGTCCGCGAACCAACAGAACAGGACCATTTTTTTTCAACCGCGAATGGGCGCATTTTTTGCCGCAAAAGAGCGCAGAGACCGCAAAAAGATGGGGTTTGAATCCATGGCGAACGCCGGTCCAAGGTAGGGCGGTGCGTCCCTGCGCCGCCTGAAATATTGGGTTCCGAACGCTATCGCTATCGACGAAGCGAAGGGGAGATGGCGAAGCAAATCGAAATCGCCATCGAAATCGAAGCGGATCCCGGGGGACGGGCGGCTCGTAGCGACGGAGCGGAAGCGCGGTGAGCCCGGAGAACCGACCGTCCACCCAGAACGAGGAACCAAGAACGAAGAACGAGGAACCAAGAATTTGCATTCCATGTGAATCGGCACAACCCCTTCAGGGTTGGGACTGGAGGGGTTCTTTGTCCCAGGGTAGGCCTGCGGCCAACCCTTCGCTTTGGTGCAGAACCCCGTTGGGGTAGGAAGCGTGGCGAAGCAAATTGCCTCAGCAAATCGAAAATCCCTTCCCCCTGTTCCTTGTGTCTTGTCTCTTGGCCCCTGCCCCTTGTTCGGTGTGGCGGTGGGACATCGGACCACAATGGATTGCTACCAGCGATCTTGAGGAGAGTTGCCCGTGGAGAGGGAATGATTTTCCCGTTGCTGAAAGCGGCGGCTTCAGGCAGCAATAGGGGAATATGTCAGGAGGTACTCAAGCCACTTGGGGCGGCCGGTTTTCCGAAGGCCCCGCTGAACTTATGGTCCGCTTCAGCGAATCGGTCTCTTTTGACCGCCGCTTGGCTTTGTTCGATATCCAGGGGAGTCAGGCCCATGCCCGTATGCTGGCCAAGGTCGGTATCCTCACTGAGGTGGAAGCGGATGCCATTTATGAGGGGCTGGAAGCGATCCGTCACGAGATCGAGGCAGGCACATTTGTCTGGCAGGAATCTCTTGAGGATGTGCACATGAACATCGAGCAGGCCTTGACCGCCAGGGTGCCGGCCGGAGCCAAGCTGCATACTGCACGCAGCCGGAACGATCAGGTGGCCACGGATATGCGCCTTTGGTTCAAATACGCCTGCGCTCAAATCGTTTCAGGCTTGAGGGAAACGATTGGCGTGCTGCTCGAAGCGGCAGAAGCGCATCAAACAGTCTATATTCCCGGATACACCCACCTGCAGCGGGCGCAACCCGTTTCAATGGCGCACCATCTGCTCGCTTATGTCGAGATGCTGGGGCGGGACATGACTCGTTTTCAACGGGTCTCGGAAGATGCCAACTGGTGCCCGCTCGGGTCAGGTGCCATCGCCGGAACCACCCTTCCGATTGATCGGGAACTCTCCGCCCGCCTGCTCGGGTTTGTCGATGGTGAAGGCAATCCACAGGTGACACCAAACAGTATGGATGCGGTCGCCGACCGTGATCTCTTCCTCGACTTTACCCATGCCTGTGCGACCTGCGGAGTGCATCTTTCGCGCATTGCGGAAGATCTTATTCTCTGGAGTAGCAGTGAGTTCGGATTTGTCAGTCTTCCGGATGCCTTCACCACCGGCTCCAGTCTCATGCCGCAGAAGAAAAATCCCGATGCCCTTGAGCTGATCCGGGGGAAGAGCGGACGGCTGCATGGACATGCCACCGCTCTTTTCGCGATGGTCAAAGGCTTGCCGCTGACCTACAACCGTGATTTGCAGGAAGACAAGCCGCCGGTGTTTGACGCCTTTGATACCACCTTGTCCTGTCTCGCCGTTCTGGCAGGAACCATCAAGGGACTTAAGGCCCGTCCGGAGCAATGTGCCCATGCGGTTTCCGATCCTGCCCTTCTGGCCACCGATGTGGTCGATTATCTGGTTCGGAAAGGGGTTTCCTTCCGCGATGCGCACCATGTGGTTGGCGCGCTGGTCGCGGCTGCGGAAAAGGCCGGAGTGCGCTTGCCGGAGTTGCCCGCCGAGACGGTTCGTGCGATCCATCCCCAACTGGATTCGGACTGGACCGGATGTTTTGATGTCGAAAGGGCATTGGCCGCCCGGGAGCGTCCGGGCATGCCGGGTCCGAAGCAAACCGCCAGTCGTATTGCCTACTGGAAATCGCGCTTGAATCTGTCATAGTAACGTATGCCGGGATTCCGGCCGGACCATGTCAGATTCGCACACACCCTCGCTTTCCCAGGCTCCCTTTCGCACCCTGTTGAGCTTCAGCTTCACCAATGCGATGACCTGGATGATTGCGCTGGGAACCCCGATGGTTCTGTTGGCTGGGGAGCTGGGAGCAACCACCTTCGAGGTTGGGCTGGCCTACTCTTGCGTGTTTTTTCTCCTCCCGGTGCAGATTTTGGCGACGGTGGGCCTGCCGCGTTTCGGGTATAAAAAGCAAGTGATCTTCGGCTGGGCCGGGCGTGGATTTTTCTTACTCATTCCGCTTTGGCTGGCATGGATAAGTCCGGAGACGCCTGAACGGTGGATGGTCTACCTGCTGGTCGGCAGCGTGATTGGTTTTACCTTTTTCCGCTGCCTGGGCTCCTGCGGGGTGATGCCATGGATTTACAGTCTGGTTCCGGAAGACATCCGTGGCCGTTACTTCGCCACGGATCAGTCACTGACCGGGGTTTCAGGTGTGATCACACTGCTCTTGTGTGCCGGGCTTTTTGCCATCCTGCCCATTTACGATGCCTTTCTCTGGCAATATCTCTTTGCCATCGTTGGAGCTGCCTTATCCGTGGCGTTACTGACCAAGGTACCGGAGGTGGAAAAGCCGGACAGCACCAGTGTGGGGGCGGTGGTGCGGGAAACTCCCCAGTGGTGCACCCGCCCAGGGGATTTTCGACAATATCTCCTTTTCATGCTGACGGCAAACCTGGTGCTCACCGCGTTTCCTCCCTTCATTGCCTATTATCTGAAAGTGCAGGCCGAGCTGGCAACAGACCGCATCCTTCTCTACACGGCGATGCAATACGTGGGCAGTATCGCAGGCGCCCTGTTTTTGCGGGCCCGCATCGACGAAGTTGGTGTCAAGCCCATCTTCCGGCGGGCCTTGGGAGGATTGATTGTGCTCATGTTGTATTGGATGGGGCTGGTGATCGTCGGCAGCACCCTCCTCGCTTTTCTGCCTGTCAGCTATTTCCTTTTCGGGGCGGCCATGGCCCATTGGAATGCGGCCAATCTGAAATACCTTCCCCGGGTTTGCCCCAAGAGCAAACGGGCGCTGGCGGTATCCATCCACAGTTCCGTCGTCGGTGTTCTTGGTGGGGTTGCTCCGATCTTCTGGGGCCTGCTGCTGCGGCATGCGGATGGGAGTGCGGGAATGCGCGAAGACCGCTTTCTCCTCTATCTGGGGCTGGCTGCGTCAGTGCAGTTGATCCTTTTTTTCTACGTTCCCCGGCTTACCTCGCGCAACCGCGAGACGCCATCCCTCTGGTCCAGTGCCTATCTGCTGCGCACCATGCGGTATGTTGGCAACCTACTGCATCTGGTTCCGGTAAAAGAAGAGCATCAAGCGGCGGATCCGGAAACGGATAGTCAGCTTTAACGAACCGCGAAGCACTTCATGGCCGTGGACACGATGGGCTTTGGTGCCTGTCGCCACACAAGAGAAAGCATCTCTTCCCCGTGAAGGCTCCCTTCTTTCAAAAAGGAAGAAAAAGGCGGTTGACGAAGGTGAAATCGCCTGCCTTTATCTCGGTTTTTCCCAAATCGGGAACCCTTGGGGCCAGATAGCTCAGTTGGTAGAGCAGAGGACTGAAAATCCTTGTGTCCCCGGTTCAATTCCGGGTCTGGCCACCACTTTGATTTCTGTCATAACGGGTTGTCTTTCAGTTTTTCCGGAAAGCGGTGTATTGGTTTCACTCCGCGAATAATGGTCGCGTTCCTGGGCATTGTCGGTCAGAGCTTCCGGTAATACCGCATCGCGCAGATCCTCTTTCGGAATAGCGGTGAATACACACCAGGGCCGCAGCTTTCTACAGGGCGAGACCGATAATATAAAGGATGCCCAGCATGAGGACGAAGGTCATGATGAGGGATACAATCGCGGTGGTCAGGGCTATTTTCAATACGGTGAGGCCTTCCCGGACATCCGAACAGGCATAGATCAAGCTGCAGAGGGCCATGAATCGCAATCCCGCATTGATGTAGAAAAACTCCCGGACTTCACCGGCCCAGGGGATCAGGACCAAACCAAGTGAGACGAGGATATATCCCACTGTGATGCGCAGATTTTGAATCAACAGCAGCGGCATCCCAACCACAGAAAAAGAGATCTTCAGCATGATCGCGATGAAGATGCCACGGATCAACACTTCGATGGTGGCAAAAACCCAGGTTTCGCTTAGGTCGTCAGAATGCTCTTCCCATGTCAGCGGAGGATATAAGGGGCGTTCCTGCTCATCTGGATCGATGGGTGTGGGTTGAGGTGAAGGGCTGGGAGGCGCTTGAGAGGGGGTGCTGGATAAAACAGGCTCGGCATTGGCTGCAGCAGGAGTAGATGCAGGAGTGGGGGTAGGCTCTGGAGAACTCTGGATGCCTGGCGGGGGTGCCGCGTGGATGTGGATTCCGCGGGCCGAATAGAGCATTCCGCTGTGGATCTCCACTCTGGCTCCGGAGGCATATTGGAAAATTTCACGCTCCCCCATCGCGGCAATTGCATCGGGCCTACCGAGCGCCTCGATAACTTCGGCGCGGGTCATGCCTTCGTAAAGGGTTCCATCGGCCGCGCTGATCGATGGAGCGGCGAGAAATGAAACCACTGCCAGGAGGAGAATCCGCTGAGCCAGCCGGTTGGCCAGATGCACGTGAGAGAAGGGGGCTAACGACATGGTGTGAGCAAAACTGGTGATTCTCGCTGCCGACCGCAAGGAATTATCCAGTGTTGGGGGGCGGATGCGGTCTTGCAGTGTTTCGCCAAGGCGAACTTCGGCCCTGAAAGGGGCCCTAATGCGTTTTGCGCAAAGGTTGTTCGGGAAGGAAGAGGGTGGCGATCCAGGCGATCAGGCTGAATACGAAGACCCAGCGGAAGATGGCCATCGTCCCTGTCGTGAATCCCGCCTGCAGGGTAGCGACTGCCTGATCGGCAGCATCCTGCATCTGATTATCGAAAAGTTCCCTGATCGCATATTCGCTGGCTTCGATGTTCCCGTTTGCCTTCTGGCTGATGGCTTCCAGCTGGATACGGAGCGAAGAGGGAAGGTCCGGATGGGTAAAGATTTCTTCCCGTTCCGGAGTGTCCCATTTTTTCAATATACTGTCCTGCATTGTGTTCCAGGTGTGCTCAATATCGGCCCGCATCTGTGTGACACCTCCTTGAATGGAAACTTCCGTCTCCACGAAGTCTTCGATTTGCCCCTGTGTGGTGCTGGTGCCCATCAGGGAGAGGACGAGGACAGAGCCCATCAAGGCGGTGCCAACGGCCCCTCCAATCTGGCGGAAAAACTGACAGGCGCTGGTCGCTTGACCGATCACGGCCCGGGGAACTGCATTCTGTACCGCCAGCGGGTAAAGGGGCATGGTTGGCCCGAGGCCGAGCCCGCAAAGGGTGCCGATCACGGTGATTTCTGCCAGTGACCGGGCATCAAGACTCCAGCCCAGGATGGCCAGACTGATCAGGATGAGGCAGCCGGCCCAGATCATGAAATGCTTATGATGGCCGATCCGGGAAACCATTTGCCCGGCAAAGAACGCCCCGATGGATACCCCTACCGACAAGGGGATCAGCGTGATGCCAGCCCGTGTGGCGGTGACTCCAACGACATTGACCAGATAGAGGGGGAGAAAGAGGATCAGACAGATAAAGGTGGAGCCGTAGAAAAAGAGTGCCACCGCGGAAATGCGGAAGACCCGTTCACGGAAGAGCTGCAGATCAATTACCGGGCTGGTAGAACGGGAGGCATGGAGGAGAAACAGCCCCAGCCCGATGAATGCGGCCAACAAGAGGGAAAGGCTGAGGGGGGAGGACCAGGGATAGGCATGCCGGTTCAATTGCAACACTGCGACCAGTGGCACCATACCGATGATCAGCAGGCTGGCTCCGAGAAGGTTCATTCGCCGCCCCGCATCGGGTGGAATGAGCGGTGGCATGTGCCGCAGCAGAAACCAGAGTGCGATTCCACCCAAGGGGAGGTTGATAAAGAAGACCCAACGCCAGCCGGCGATTCCCGGCAGCCACCCGCCGGCATAGTCGCTGAGGAATCCGCCCATCAGGGGGCCAAGCACGCTGGCCAGAGCCCATGTGAGCGAAATTACCCCCATGTAACGTCCGCGATCGGCTGGCGGAAAGAGGTCGGCAATGATGATAAAGGCGAGGGCAAACATCCCCGCTCCGCCGATGCCCTGAATCCCGCGGAAGATGATCAGCTGGGTCATGCCATCCCCGAGCAAGGGCAGGGGGCCAAGCAGCCCGGCAAGTCCGCAGAGGATGGAGCCCACCAGAAAGATCAGCACCGATACCAGTTGTACTGCCCGGCGGCTGCGGGTATCGGCCAGTTTCCCGTAGATCGGCACCATTACGGTGGAGGTGACCAGGTAAATGGTGGCTATCCAGGCGTAGCGGGTGACTCCCTGCAGGTCGGCCACGATATGCGGGAGTGCAGTGGACACAATCGTCTGGTCCAGCGCCCCGAGAAAAAGGGCGAGGGTGACACCGGTCAGGGTGAGCAGGGTATCTTTGCGCGAAAGTTCAGCCATGCTGGAGAATCCAGAGTAAAGGGGTAGCCTAGCCGCTTCCTGAGCGGAGGCAATCGAACAGGTGACTATCGTTTTGGCGCCGGTGGTCGGTTTGTCGGTGGACGGTGTGACGGTAGCCGGAAGCCAGAGGACGGAGACCGGAAGGTGCGATCAAGACATAGGGAACACTCGGTGAGAGTACGCGGGTGTGCTTGGGATTCAATTTCAAGGCCAGATACCGATAGCGATTGGATGGCTTTGCGGCGTTGCGAACGTTCAGCCACAACGAAGAACCCGCCCTACAGGGGCGACACCCACTCACCCCAACGGGGTTCTGCACCAAAGCGAAGGATGTGGCACGCAACGTCCCCACAGATGCCACAGCGTCCACTTACCCCAACGGGGTTCTGCACCAAAGCGAAGGGTTGGCCGCAGGCCTACCCTGGGACGAAAGCCCCCCCCGACCCAACCCTGAAGGGGTTGTGCCGATTCATAAGGAATGGAGGTTATCGGTTCCTCGTTCTTGATCGCACCACCCCACCAAGAAACGATGAACGAAGAACCATCCATCCCCTCGCCGGAAAGGCCTCTTTCCACTTGCCTTGGAAAGCCGTCCGCCTCTCACTTTGCCTTTCGCATAATGCTGATGCCCGGATGGTGGAATCGGTAGACACTGGGGACTTAAAATCCCTTGCCCGTAAGGGCGTGCGGGTTCAAGTCCCGCTCCGGGCACCATTATGATCCCACACTCCCGCAAAAGGCTGAGGCGGTAATCCGCGCACTCCCGGCTCTGCCACAAAAACCTTTCCGGCCAGTGGTTGAGCTGTCCGCTCTTCATCGCTCAACCAGGCGGAGGCGCTGGTGATGAACATGCGGTCCCAACGGTCTCCCCCGAAAACCGGGCAAGTCGGCCGGGCCACCGGCAGATCGATCCGTGCCAGTTTTTGACCGGTTTGGGGACTCCAGCATTCCACCGCCCAGCCGTCCCAGAGTGCGATCCAGAGGTTGCCCTCTGCATCCATTGTCATGCCATCGGGAAAACCCTGGCCTTCGGGGATTTCAATCACAACGCCGGAGTCGCCCCAAGTCCCGCCTTGGAGTTCGTAGGCATAGGCCCTGACTTGGCGGGTGGGTGTGTCGATATGGTAGAGCGTTTTTCCGCTGCGGTCCCAAGCCAGACCATTGGGAATGGTCATGGGTTCCTGGACTTTTTCCCAGCGCAGGTCGTGGTCCAGCCGGTAGACCGCCCCGGCCCCAGGGCGAGCCGAGAGATCCATGGAGCCGACGATAAACCGCCCCAGCGGATCGCATTTGCCATCATTCATCCGGTTGCCAGCGAGGTGGGCCTCAGGTGCGCAGAGGGGAGTGAGCTGCCCCGAAGGCAGGTCGAGTCGGGCGAAGCCGTTGCCTCGGGCCAGCAAGAGGGCATCTGCTTCCCAGGGGACCAGTGCGCCGACCGAGCCCCCTGTCGGGAAGCTGCGAGCCTGTTCCTCGCCGTCCGGGAGGGCATAAACCGTTTGCCCGACGATATCGACCCAGTAGAGCACCCCTTGCCACCAGACGGGTCCTTCGCCCAGCTGGCAGGTGGTGCGATCATAAACGGAAGCTTCGATTGCGGACCCCATCTTACCAGAAAAGACCGTAGAGGGCGGCGGTGGCGACGCACACGGCGACGGCTCCGTATTTGGCTCCCTTGGATGAGGTCAGGTCGATGTCGGGATTCTCCGGCAGTTCGACGGGCTTTCTCAAGGGCTTGAGCAAGGTTGCCACTACCAGCGCCGCGATCACGATGACGAAGCACAAGGCCATCCGATTGAGAAAGGAGACATCGGGAAGGGCCAGTTTGAAGCTGCCGTAGAGCACGACGTTGAGAAGGATGCCAAACCATCCGGCAAAACGGGGAGTGCGCGGGCTGAGCATCCCGAAGAGGAAGATGGCCAGTACGCCGGGGCTGATGAAGCCCTGGAACTCCTGAATGAAGGTGAAAATGCCGCCAAAGGCCGGACTACCCAGCGAGGGGGCGATCAGACAGGCGATGATGACAAACACCACCACGCAGACGCGCCCGATTTTGACCAGCTCGTGCTGCGAGGCGCCTTTGCGCAACTTGGTGTAGATATCCATCGTGAAGATGGTGGAGGCGGAGTTGAGCATTGAGGCGAGCGAGCTGATGACCGCACCGGTAATTGCCGCCAGCACGAACCAATACATACCGGGGAAGAGCAGGTTGCGCAGCAGGGTGGGAAACGCGGCGTCGTAGTCGTATCCGACCAGTTCCGTGGCCCGCCGCAGACCACTGGCCGCGCCTTGGGATAGGACATAACGATTGGCTTCGAAAACACCTTCATCCGAAAGCAGCCATTCCGGCTCGATCTCCACCGATGCCCGTGCGGCGTTGGCCATCACGATCTTCCGGCTCAACTCTGGTTCGGTGCGGGCAAATTCGAGGGCAAAAGGAAAGAGCAGTTCTGCCTCCGCCTCAAATTGCGCCACGATCGGAGCGTTGCGCTGGGTGGCTTCCATCCGCAGATCCTCACTGAACAGGTTGAAGGCGAGAATGCCCGGTATCACCACGACAAAGGGGATGATCAACTTGAGGGAGGCGGCAAAAACCACCCCTTTCTGCCCTTCCGCCAGCGAACGGGAGCCGAGGGTGCGTTGCACGATGTATTGATTCAGTCCCCAATAGAAAAAGTTGGGAATCCACAGTCCGAGCATCAGGGCGGTCCAGGGAATTTCCGGATCATCTGCTGGCCGGACCATGTTGAGCTTTCCGCCTTCGAGGTTGGCCCCGGTCTGAGGTTCGCCCCGATTGAGCAGGCGAAAGCGCTCGAAGGCACCGGCCTCAGCCAGGTCTTCCACTGTTGCGGTGGAGGTGGCGACCTTGGTCTGGATCAATTCTTCCGGGGCGCGGTCGGCCAGGGTCTGGAAGGCCAGCACTGCGATGACCGCACCGCCCGCGATCAGAGCGGATCCCCAGATCAGGTCGGTCCAGGCACAGGCCCGCAACCCTCCGATAAAGACATAGACCGCCGCCAGCCCCCCAATGATCCAGCAGGCGGTGGTGAGGTCGTTGAGCAGGGCAAATTCCTGAAAGAAGACGCTGACCACCTTGGCTCCTGAAAAAATCACCGAGGCGGTGGGGACGCCGACCAGAATCACCATGGTGGCAATCGCCATCACCGTGCGCGAGGTTACTCCATAGCGATATTCGAGGAACTCCGGAATAGTATAGATCCCGCATTTGAGAAACTTGGGCAAAAAGAGAAAGGCCACCACCACCAGGGTTACGGCCGCCATCCATTCATAGGAAGCGATTGCCATGCCCAGCCAGTCGGCTGATTTACCGGACATCCCGACAAACTGCTCAGTCGAGATGTTGGCTGCGATCAATGAAAATCCGACCAGCCACCAGGACAAGCCGCGGCCTGCCAGAAAATAATCCGAAGCGCCCGCCTCCGCTCCCAGCAGCTTTTTTGGACGACTTTTCCAGATGCCAAAAGAGATGACGCCAAACACAGCGACAAGAAAGAGAACCAGATCGAGAACACTCATGGGCTTGGTGAGACTATAGTGGGGTTGATCGCCGAATGCTTTCTGGCGATGGGGAAGAGGGGTGAAGCTTTCAGTTATGCAATCCCCTTCCTCAATGAAAAGCCCAAATCCTGTCAGTCGGGGGGACGGGAGACGGGAGACGCCCCTGTGGGGCGCGTTCATCGTTATTGGTTATTTGTTAATGGTTAATGGGGAACGGGAGACGGGCGGCTACGCCTGACGGGGGACGGTGGTCCTGATTTCAGCATTTCAAAAAGCTTCCGCTGAAGTCCGTCTCAGGTCTGGATCCCAGACTCTATAAGGGGTTCGGATCGCTCGAACACCGTATTTTGTTCACGCGGAGGCGCGGAGACGCGGAGGGGGTTGTTGGAGAGCGGAGTTTACTTGGGCTTCGCCCTGCGACATCTCCGCTGCGCTCCGTCGGATTGAAGCGTTTCTGGTTCCTTTGCGGTCTCTGAGTTCTTTCGGGGCAAGAGTATTGGCGGAGATTTGGTGTCGGTGCATCTTTCTTCATCCCTCATAATTCATCCTTCATACTTTTTCCTCTGCGGCTCAGCGTCTCAAGTGAGCGGAGCGAACGGGCGTGAGACTCTTTGAAAGGATGAAGGATGAATTCAGAAGGATGAAGGGACGGAGGACGGGGGTCGGTGTGACGGTGGGTGGAAGACCTTTGTCCAAATCGAAATCGAAATCGAAATCGGTATCGAAATCGGTATCGAAATCGACGAAGCCGCCTGTAATATCGGGTTTCGAACGCCTTCCGAACGTATTATTCTATATGAATCGGCACAACCCCTTCAGGGTTGGGGCTGGAGGGATCCTTTGTCCCAGGGTAGGCCTGCGGCCAACCCTTCGCTTTGGGGCAGAACCCCATTGGGGTAGGGGGGGCGGCGAGGCGCGTTCTTCGTTCTTGGTTCTTCGTTGAGGCTGAATGATCGTAACGCTGCGCCGCCATCCAATCGCAATCGCTATCGGTATCGGGATCGACGCGGGGCCGGGCGGCTGCGCCTGACGGGGGACGGTGTTTTAGACTCCAATTGTAGGTGGTGCGGATTTTCGCGGATGAATGTCTGGTGAATCCCGGAGCGACACCACCGGAGAAAAGGGCGCCCGCAACGGTGCTAAAAGCACCCCAACTATCTGGACAGGCTGGCCGAACGCACGGTGACAAAATGGAGAAACACTGCTCCACCCGCCATCAGGGCCAACGCTATCCAGAACTCGAGGCCGTAGGTGTCGGGCAGTTGCCATTGATAGCCCACCACCATTTCGCGGTGCTCACCGGCTACGAGTACTTGCTCCGTGCGAGTGTGTTTCCAGGGCCAGATGGTTAAGAGCGACCCACAGACAAAACCCGTCATCAGGGCGATAACGGTGTTGGGAGCACGTTTCAAAGCGTATCCAATTACTTGAACAAATCCCAACAGGCCCAATCCACATCCTAGCGCCAACGGAAGGAGCACCCCGAGGTCGAGTTCCTTGATCGCCCGCAGTACCAATACGTAGTTGCCCATCAGGATGAGGACAAAAGAACCCGACAAGCCTGGCAGGATCATGCTGCAGATGGCGGCGATTCCGCAGAGGATCAGATACCAGAAGGCGGGATTGGCCTCGGCCGGGGCCATCAGGGCCAGACCCACCGCAATCAGCGTTCCCACCATGAACACCACCCCGCGCACTGCATCCCAGCGGGAGACCGTTCCCCCGACATGCAGAACGGAAATCAGGACCAGACCGAAGAAGAAGGCCATGGTTTCCACTTCATGGTGCTGGAGCAGGTAATCAAAAACCCGGGCGAGGGTGAGGATTGCCACCACCACTCCGATTCCCAAAGCGGCGAGAAAAGTTCCGTCGATCTGCTGCCAGCCAATTTTCCAGTTCCCTTGGAGAAAGAGCCGGATGGTACCCGGGCGCGAAGCCTGCCGCAGCGCTTCGATCAAACGTGGATAAATCCCGGTGACAAGGGCAATGGTTCCGCCGGAGACACCGGGAATGACATTGGCCGCACCCATCCCGACGCCCTTGAGAAAGACTGCGCTGTTGGTAAAAAGACCCATAAGCGCCCCACGCTAGAGCCCCTTTCCGCTGGCACAAGCGGAATTCCTTTTGCGTTTTCCTCCGATACCCCCATCACTTGCATCATGGGTTCGACTAAACCACAAATTCTCTGCTGGCAGATCTGCGATGCCGTGCACATTGATCCGGCGACCGGAAAACACTACATTCTCGGATGCTTTTCCAATATCCGGGCACGCCAGTTCCCGGTCAATCATGGCCGGATGATCTGGTTCCTGACCCTGACTGATGTCACCGCCGGGCAACATCGCCTGCGGATTCTCTTCGGCACCGACGTGACGACAGCCAAGCCGATTGTGGACCGTCAGTTCGAGTCGCAAAGCCCTTTGCACAAGATCAATCTGATCAACGAAATCCGCAACGTCCCTCTCGAACAACCGGGTAATTATGCCATTGTCATTGAAATCAATGACGCGCCCATTCTTGTGACCAATCTGGGGGTTTCCTCCTGAGGACGGATTCCGCCGCCATTGACCTGATATGAGTGAATATACTTTTGACCTGATCGGGGTTGGTTCCCCGATTATTGATTATCTGGCTCACGTCGAAGAGGCCTTTCTCGATACCATCGAAGGGGACAAGGGGGGCATGGTTCTGGTCGAGGATGAGGCCATTTCCCAGATGCTGGCAAGGATACCGGGCGAAGTGAAGCAGGCCGCCGGCGGCTCTGCCGGCAACACCGCCTTCACTGCGGCCCGCCTGGGCCTCAAGACCGCATTTGTCGGAAAGATCGGACCCGACCGGGGCGGCGATTACTATCGTTCCCGCTTTGAGGAATTCGGAGGCGATGCCAGCCGGTTCATCACTGGAGACCGGCCCACCGGACGCTGCCTGTCGCTCATCACGCCTGACTCCAAGCGGACCATGCGTACTCACCTCGGAGCGGCTCTTACGCTGGCCCCTCAGGATATCACTGCTGATCTGTTTGCCGGAGCCCGTCATGCTCATATCGAAGGGTATTTGCTTTTCAACTACGATTTGATGATGGCGGTTCTGAAATCCGCCCGTGCCGCGGGATGCACCATCAGCCTCGATTTGGCTTCCTTCGAAGTGGTCGAAGCAAGCAAGCGCTTTCTCCCCGAACTCCTCCGGGAATACGTCGATATTGTTTTCGGAAACGAGGATGAATGTGCCCGCCTGCTCGGCGACCAAGCGGACTATTCCGCCATGGCCCGCACCCTGGCGGGGTGGTGTCAAATCGCTGCCGTCAAGCTGGGACCGGAAGGCTCACTGATCGCTCACGGGGATCACCTCGAAACCATCGCACCGGTGCGCGTCGAGAAACCACTCGATACCACCGCTGCGGGCGATGTCTGGGCCTCAGGCTTCCTCTATGGCTGGTTGCGCGGCAAAAACCTCTCCACCTGCGGCCGCTACGCCTCCATCATGGGGGCAGCCATCGTCCAGGTCGATGGCGGAGACCTCCCCCAGGATCGCTGGGAGGCAACCCTCGCTCAGCTTCAGCAGGTGCCTTGAAGGGGGGTGTCGCTGCGCGACACGCAGCGGGAGTTCAGCCGCAAGGAAGGACGGGGAACCGAGAACGAAGTTCAAGCCCCGCAGGGGCACACCGTCCTCTGTTCTCCGGCGTTTCGCGTCTTCACCTACCGATGCGTGGGCTCTCGGGGGGACCGAAGTAGCTGGGTTGAACACCGCCTTGATCAATGATGATGCGCTGGAGCACCACGCCCGGAGTCACGGCCCAGATTTTCAGGGTATGCTTACCGGGGCGATCCAGAGCGTGTTCCGAATAGATTTTGCGGGTGTTGTCGGTGACGGCGACTTCCCAGGTCTGGAGGGTTTGCCAGGTGTCGAGTCTAATGATTTGCGGCTCTTCATCGTTGATGGATACTGCCACCCGCAGGCCTTCACCGGATTGGAAGTCGAGCGAAGGGGCGCACTGTAACTCGATCACTACCGCACCGGCATGCTCGGTCCAGAAGTCATATTCCAGCCGTGGAGATTCCCCACCGGGGCGCAGCTCATCATGCGTCACCGGGAAAGTGGTGACGCCTCCAATGGAGCGGCCAAAGTCCTCGAGGGTTTTCCAGTGGATTCCATCCTGCGCGACTGCACGCTGGTAATGAGGCGCTTCCATCGCCACGTATTTGCCATTGGAAACGAAACCCTCAAAGGCATCGGGAATCGCTTCGGCAGGCTTTCGCACGGGGAGGCGAATGGTGCGGGGAGGGCCACCATCCCCGACGATCCGGATGGAGGCGTCCGTCCCGCCTGCCGGGACCTGAGCCCAGTCGGCGACTTCTACTTCCAAACGGATGGTTTGGTCGGTGATGGTCCCCTGGGAAGGGCTCACCACCAGCCATTCCTGATCGGTCTCGATCCGGAAAGCAAAAGGTTCCATCCCTCGGTTGAAGACTTCAATCCAACGCGAACCGTTTTCGTAGTAGTCGAGGGCGGGGAGCACGGCGGGAGGTACGCCTCTGTAGGGCCAGGAGCGCTCACTCCCTTCAATGGCGACTCCCATCACTGCGCCCCAGCGTGGATGGACGTATTGAATCGGGGGCATAGCTTCGATTTCCGGCTGTTGCCAGTAGGTGTAGCCGAACTTGATCTGGCTCATCATGTGTGGCCAGCGGTTGTCCCCAAGGGCGTGATACTCCTCGGCCAGGGCGCGGTCCTGGGCGAAGAGGGCTTTGGCCCGTTCAGCCTGGGCATTGGAATCAACCCGTCCCTGATGGACATAAAGCTGGTTGCGGGCGACCGCGATGTAGAGTTTTTGCAGACCAGTGCTGGCCTTGAGGGGGTAGTAAACCAGTTGAAAATAGGCATCCTGATATTCCGGGGCCAAGGCCGCACGGACCGCTTTCGCCCTGGCTACATAGTCGTCCCAGATCGCCTCGATCCGTTCCGCTTCGCGATAATGGACGATGCTGAAAGTATCCGGACTCATCAACTCCGGAGAACGCAGGCGGTTCATCTTGGTGTATCCATTGATCAATACAGCGATTTCCGGGGCGTGTTCGGCTGGAAAATTGGCGGCGGCCCAGCTTTCGGAGAACTCGGGCAGGCGCTCATAGGGCCATTTCGCCGGGTCCCAGGCGTAGCGCAGGAAGAAGTCTATGGGGAACTCCATCGGCTTGATATCCCCCACGTTTACAATCCAGATGCGGTTGGCATCATATTGCCAGGCAAGGTGCATTTGCTCCCAGATCTTGGTCAGCGGGGTGATGTTGATCCATTTGTAGTTCCGGGGACCTCCCACGTAGTCAAAATGATAATACACCCCGGCACCCCCGACACGATTGCGCTCTTCCGGAGTAGGGAGACGCCGGATGTTGCCCCAGTTGTCATCGGCCCAGAGCAGGATGACATCGTCCGGCACCCGCATCCCGGCCTCATAGTAGTATTGGACCTCTTTGTAGAGGGCCCAGAGCTGGGTGACTTCGCTGGGATCCTTCCCCTTCACCTCTGCGATGATCTCGCGTTGATCCGCTACGATACGCTCAAGCAAGGCGGTATTGGTTTCCGGGGTCATGGCGTAGTCTCCATCACCGCGCATACCGAGGCTGATAATACTTTCCCAATTCCTGGAACGTTCGACGCCCGTCCGCCAGAACGCACGGAGGCGTTCTTCGTTTCTGGTGTAGTCCCATGGACCCTCGCCATAGCGACCCCATTCGTCGTGCGCCCGCATCAGGGGTTCGTGGTGTGTTGTGCCAATCACAATACCATACTCGTGGGCGAGCCGTCCATTTTCCGGGTCATCGTCGAAAAAGGCCTGCGGACGCCACATGGCGGGCCAGAGGTAATTGGAGCGCAGGCGCAGCATCAGCTCAAAGACATGGGCGTAAAACTGATGGTTGAAACTGCCGAATTTCTCCGCCACCCAGCCGGTGAGGGCGGGGGCTTCGTCGTTGATGAAGATGCCGCGGTACTGGACGACCGGACCCTCGTCGGTCAGGCCGCGGGGATCGAGGTAGAGCGCTTCCCGTGGCTGAACCGGAACATCGGCCCACCAGTACCAGGGGGAGACGCCGATCTGTTCGGAAATTTCATAGATGCCAAAAATGGTTCCCCGCCGATCGCTTCCGGCAATGACGAAGGCACGTTCGACCCCGGGGGCCGGATCTTCCACCACCTGAAGGGTGAACGCTTCCCACTTGCCGCGGATCGCCTCCACATCGAGTTTTCCCGCTTCGATCAGGGCATCGATTAGAGGGCTATGCCCGATAGTGCCAATTACGATGGCTGTCTCCGAGGCTGACGATAAATGCTCTTGCTCCTGCCGTTCCGGGCGAATGCCTGTCACCCGTTCGATATCCGCCTGCAGGTCACCGGCTGCCCGGGCGACCCCCAGCGCATCGTTCGTTGCCATCAGAATCGGTGTGGCCTGTCCATTGGCTGCGAGCACGAAGGATCCTTCGGCTGGGCTGAAGTGAACGATCTGATCCCGGTCGAATGCCTGAAGGGGCCAAGAGCAGGCCAGGCCAAGGCAGAGCAGGATCAGATGCCGGATCAAGGGGAAATCTTTCATCGCAGGGTGGGGTAAGGAGTGAGAATAATGGACAAATCTCTGCCGGAAAACGGGCTGAAAGCTGTCATTCTGATTCCATATTCCATCCCTGATCAACGCAACTGTTTTGTCCCCCGCCCCCGCCCCCCGGCGGGGGGCGGGGGGGGGTCGCCGGCGGCGGCGATTCCGGATCGAGTTGGGGATGTTGCGGGCAAAGCAGGGCGGATCGTTGCGGGGTGCTTTTAGCACCGTTGCGGGCCGCTGCGCAGCGTTACGATCGTTCAGCCACAAAGAAGAACGAGGAACGAAGAACCTGCGCTTCGCGCCAACTACCCCAACGGGGTTCTACCCCAAAGCGAAGGGTTGGCCGCAGGCCTACCCTGGGACAAAGGACCCCTCCAGCCCCAACCCTGAAGGGGTTGTGCCGATTGACATGGGATAGTACGTTCGGCAGCCGCCCGTCCCCCGCCCCCCGGCGTTGCGGGCGCCTGTTGGCGCGTTGCGGATGCTCTTTGGGCATGTTGCGGGCATCGTAGGGCGATGCGTTGCGGGGTGCTTTTAGCACCGTTGCGGGCCGCTGCGCAGCGTTACGATCGTTCAGCCACAAAGAAGAACGAGGAACGAAGAACCTGCGCTTCGCGCCAACTACCCCAAAGCGAAGGGTTGGCCGCAGGCCTACCCTGGGACAAAGGACCCCTCCAGCCCCAACCCTGAAGGGGTTGTGCCGATTGACATGGGATAGTACGTTCGGCAGCCGCCCGTCCCCCGCCCC
>JBJHBA010000012.1:112995-129767 GCA_050485245.1 Verrucomicrobiota bacterium
CGGCGGGGGGGGGCGGCTGTTGGCACGTTGCGGATGCTCTTTGGGCATGTTGCGGGCCGCTGTGCGGCGTTGCGGATGAACAACCCGTTGGAGGAACGCTCCGCCCCCATCCCTCCGTCCCCCGACTTCCCGCGCTTCGCGCCTCCCATCAACGAAGAACCAGGAACCCTCTCCTCTAAGTGCCGGACCTCTGCTTTCTAATCGAATTGTTTACGAATTGTAAAATGAGGTATACGCCTTATCAATTATATAGGTATTATCTCAAAAAGTGATAACGGTTTTTTGCATAAAACCCATTGGGAAAGGACTTTTCAGCTTGATTTCGGAGACCTGAAGGATTTATCTCACTTGTCTCAGTTCAATTATTACTGATTATATCAACCATTATACCTATTATGAAAAATTATAAGAGCAAGAAGGGATTTACCCTCGTTGAAATCATGATCGTGGTCGTGATCATCGGCCTCCTCGCCGCCATGGCCATCCCCGCCTTCCAGAAGGTCCGCCAATCCTCGATCGAAAAGACTCTCATCAATGACGGTCGTCAGCTCGGGTCTGCTGCCCAGCAGTACATGATGGAGCATGGAGTTTCCAGTGTTGGCGTAACCATTGGCACAGATGGCAAGGTTGAGGGGCCCCTCAGCGCGTGGGTTCGCAACATTTCGACCGGTTTGACCTTTACCGGACCGATCCAACAAGATGCCACCTTCAAGCTTCAGTCTTCTTTCGACAATATCAAAGTTGGTACTGGAGCAGCAGCTGGTGAAGTTGTCTTCAATGAAGAAGGTCAAGTCGCTCGTTAATTCGAGTCTGATTTAACATTTGTCGACACGACATCGGATTTCCGATGTCGTGTTTTTTTTGTAATTAACTGACACATTCATGCCTGATCATCGAAAACTGGATGTTCGGATGTATCAATAATCATTTGATAGACCTACATTCGTAACTATGGCTGCACCCAATAATTGAGGATTGAATTTTGAATCCTTTTAAAGCGTTATGCTCACGCTGAGGTGTGAAACCCCGAACTCCCATGATAATTGATTCGCCATGACCGAAGAGCCTGCATCTACCCCTGTGGTGAAGTCTTCCCTGATGAGGGTCACGGATTCCTTTCTGTTCCGGCTGCTGATTTTTGTCGGGAGTTTGAGTACCATCACAGCCCTTTATCTCTGGCTGGATGGGCAGGCGGCGTGGCAGGTGCAACTGCGGGCCGGTTATTGGATCATGCTGGTCTTGAGTGGATTGACCCTATGGCAGCTTTGGCCGTGGGGCCAGTGGAGGGAAGTCGCCACTCAGATAAAAATTCTCCAGTGGGGTTTCCTGACTGCACTGGTAGTTTCTTTGCTGCATCAGTTTCATGAGATCCATTTTTTCAAGGTGATCTATGATGAGTATGTCCTGCTCTCGGTGTCCAAGGCGATGCATGAAAGCTGGCTGGCGGGCTGGATTGCCCAGGTTGACTCGGTCTTTGGGGCACCGGTGGCGATGGCCCATGTGGCGGACAAACGCCCATTGTTTTTCCCGTTTGTGCTCTCTTTGTTGCACACTTTGAGCGGCTACCGCCTGGAAAATGCCTTTGTCCTCAATGGCCTCCTCGGTTTTGGCCTGTTGTTCGGCCTTTACATCTGGCTCCGCCCCCACATTGGGGGGATGCTGGCTCTGGTGAGTATTTTGATTGTGGGCGGCAGTCCCCTTTTGGCCCAGAACGTGACCGGCGGTGGGTTTGAAGTATTGAATCTGGCCCTGATGGTGACCGTTCTGGCCGCAACCAGTGCTTTTGTCCGACAGCCGAGCGAGCGGTCATTTGCCGTGATGGTGCTGCTCACCGCCTTGCTGGCCAATACCCGTTATGAGTCCATTCTCTTTGCGGTGGTACCCGCCCTCGGTTTGCTGGTGGTGAAACTGCGTGGCGAACGCATTTGCTGGCTGCCCTGGGCAGCGGTACTCTCACCCTTGACCCTGGTTTCGGTGGTACTGGCCCAAAGAGTGTTTCACAGCTTTGAAGTTTTCTATCAATCGGACGGAGAAGCCTTTATCTCACTGCAATACTTCAGTGGGAACTTCGATCGGGCCATCTACTATCTCTTTAATGCGGAAGTGACCCAGAGTAATTCCCTGGTGATCTCAGTGTTGGGCATCATCGCCGTATTGCTGCTGCCACTGGTGGTTTACGATGTCTGTTTCCGCCAGAAACAACAGCTCAGCTCATTTCTGGTTACGATGCTGGGTTTTAGCCTGTTTGTCATCCTCCATACCAGCCTGATCCTTTGCCTGCGCTGGGGTGGGTGGGATGATCCGATGGTGGCCCGCTTTACCCTTCCACTCCAATTGTTCCTCGCCCTCTCAATCGTCGTTGTGGCCCACCACCTGAAAGAGCGCCATGGCTGGGGTGAGCGCGGCTGGTTGATCGCCGCCGCCGCCGCCTTTTTCTTCTACGGGATTCCTTCCATTTCGCAAAAAGGTTCAACCTATTTGTTATCCCCTGGCTATGGGATGGATCAGGCGATCAAAGAGATAGATCGACTGGATCCAGACCGAACCCGGCTGGTGATTTCTGCATCCGCATTACCTTTTGTTGTGCGGGGACATATTTCGTTACCGGTATCAGCCCTTGACGATACTCTGATGCAATGGGAAAAGAAACTTCTCTCGGGCCGCTATGCTGAGATTTTGTTTGTTGAAAATGTCACACTCAATTTTAACGAGCTGGTTTGGGTATCCAGTTTTTCCGAATCGATTCTTCACCTGCTGGAAGAGCGGGGAGAAAGAGTCAGGGATATCGGATTCCGGGGGGATCAACGTTTTGTCATTTGGAGAATAACCGTTCCCCGCTTTCACGGCAGCAGGGAAGGGCTGGAGTTTTTGGAGCCCATTCCCTTGCCGGAAAGGGAGCGGTTGTTTTATCACGATGCTCCGGTGCGCATGGATCGTGAGTTGTTCGATCAAATGCATTTTCCAGAACAGCCCTACTCTGTTCCTGAAAGCGAATGAAGTCTCATAACAGTATCAAATCGGTTTACGGCTTGGCTTATCTGGCGGTTCCCCTGGCCTCCTTTCTGACCTTCATGGTTCAGCCGCTCGTTGGGAAGCATCTGCTCCCCTGGCATGGAGGAAGTGCCAGTACCTGGGTGACGTCTATGGTCTTCTTTCAGGCGGCTTTGCTCCTGGGCTATGGGACGGCTTATTTTCTTCAGCGCTATTCGATTGCCCGGCAGGCCTGGCTCCTGGGGGGGCTGGCTGTGCTCGTACCCTTGCTGACACGGATCCCACCCCTGGCACTTGGCAGTATGCATGGCCCGGCGGCGGTTTTTCTCAGCCTGCTGCTTTCGCTCTTACCCGCCATCGTGCTTACGACCGGATTGGGTATTCTCATGCATGGCTGGTTCCGGGCGATCGGGGGCAAGGTTCCCTATCATCTCTATAGTATTTCCAATCTGGGCAGCCTGCTGGCCCTGTGCAGCTATCCGTTCTGGATTGAGCCGAACATCGGTCTTTCGGCGCAGGGGCGCCTGTTTTATTTTCTCTTGATTCTTTTGTGCCTTTCCGCGTTCGGTCTGTCGGTATGGATGCTTCGCTGGTTCCGTCAGAATGCAGGATTCTCACTGCAAAGTGTGGATCGCAATCCACAGGAAGCTGCTTCTGAGATCATACCCCGTGGGCGGGTGATCTACTGGTTTCTTCTCGCTGCTTCTGCCTGCATCGTGATGCTGGGTTCCACCCGATTGATTGCAGCGGAAATCGGCTCGAATCCGGTTTCCTGGATTCTGCCATTGGGCATCTATTTGCTGAGTTTTTCCATCACCTTCACCGGTATCTGGCGCGAGTGGATGAACACAGTTCTGACGGTTTTTCTGGGGGGATGCGTGCTGTTCTTTATCTACCATAAGGGACTGACTCTGAATGCGATTGATTTGAAGGTGGTTGGTTCGCTGCTGGGACTCCTCCTCTGTGTGACGCATCTTGGACATGGACTGATTTATCTCAGTCGACCGAAGGAGCGCTTTGCTTTCTTTTATGTGGTGATTGCCAGTGGCGGGGTGTTTGGCGGGGTATTGAGTTCCTTTATTTCACCAGCTATTTTTCCGCACCCGTACGAGTTTTTTGCATCCATTTTGATTGTTCTGGGGGTGGCGGTTTTTCGGATGGCTAGCGGGTCGGGCAGTGCCGTCTGGTTTCCCCGTCTGGCAGTAGTTGTTTTGGTCCTGATGCCCTCCCTGTTGCTGCTCTATGGCCAGCAGCGTTCTTTTGTCTCAGAACATGAACGAACCCGCTTTATGCGGAACATCTATGGGCAGTTTGCAGTGAGAACCGACCTTGCACAGATCTCTGTGCTCAGTGAAACCACCCTGCACGGGAGTCAGTTTCATGATGAAGCGCGTCGCGGGCTACCCACTTCCTATTATCACCGGGGATCACCGGTGGGGCGCATCCTGACCCGGCTGCAGGATGAACAGGACAACATGAAGATCGGGATCGTCGGTCTGGGAGTGGGCACGCTTGCGGCCTATGGCCGGGAAGGGGATCGACTGGTTTTCTGGGATATCAATCCCCTGACACAACTATTGGCAGAAAAGCTCTTTGATTATATTCCGAATAGTCCGGCCACGGTGGAAATTCGGATGGCAGATGGGAGGATCGGAGTACGTGAGGCGGATGAATCATTTGACTTGCTGGTGATGGATGCATTTTCCGGTGATTCCATTCCGCTCCATCTGATGACCCGTGAAGCGATTGGGGAATTTCTCGACAAGGTCCCAAGCGGGGTTCTCGCCCTGCACGTTTCCAATCGCTATATTGATCTGTTTCCGGTGCTGGCGGCTCATGCCCAATACTATGGCTTGGAAGGTCTCTGGATTTTTGGAGATCCCAATGAGGAGCGAAAAAAGGCCGAAGCCGCCACTCCCTCCGCCTATTTCTTTTTCTTCCAACCAGACGCTACTCTGGGTAGAGAATCGATCATGAGCATGCTGGGAGAGGGATTCCGCGGGTTTGAATACCGGGTGCGCTTTGCCGATTCTGTCCAAGAGCCAGATTTGGTTCACTGGACGGATGACCGACATGCCATTCTCGATGTCCTCTGGCGCTGAGGTGGGCTCACTCATGCCATGACGACAGAAGAGCACATCACCTATGACTTAAGTTTGCTGGAAGAGAGTGAAAGGGCGTGGAATCGTTCTGGAGCCCTGCGCGCCTTTTATGGGGATCTTTTCACCGATATGGCGGCCTCTTGTCGACCTGGCCGGTCCCTTGAAATCGGATCCGGAATTGCGAAATCCAAGGAATTCATTCCCCACCTGACGACCAGTGACATTGTCCGGACACCCTATGTGGATCTGGCGATGTCAGCCTATGCGATTGAAACGCAAGGGAAGCCTTGGGCGAACATTTTGGCTACGGACGTCTTGCATCATTTAACCGAACCCCTCCGGTTTTTTCAGTCCGCTTCCTCAGCCCTCCAACCTGGAGGTCGATTGATATTGGCTGAGCCCGCGGCAACAGGTTGGGGGAAAATGTTTTACCGCCTCTGCCATCATGAACCTTGCCTGCCTCACTTGATCCAGCCCCCTTTCATTTTTTCTCCTGACCCAGGCTCCAATGAGTTTGCCAATATGGGGATGGCCGTGGCTCTTTTTCGGGATCAAGAATCCAGCTTCTTGCCTCGGCTGACTGAGATGGGACTATCCCTGACTGAGGTTTGGTTTCGTGATTTTATCGCCTATCCGCTCACCGGAGGTTTTTCCCGGCAGCTTCCGATTCCGGCATGGTGTATCCGTTTTCAACTGGGTATTGAGCGGATGATTCCTCAAACGATCCTGCGTAGGTTGGGATTACGCTGTTTGGTAGTTTTGGAAAAAAACGGCTAAACTCTGTCCACGGGACTCAACTTACTGAATGGCTTTTCAGAAAAACTTCAATTTCCTGGCGGCGAACCAGGACATGCGAATGAGGAGCCAGCCGTCGCGCCAGCGGTTGATCTGGGTTTCGCCGTAGGTGCGGTCGCGGTAGCGCACAGGGATGTCGCGGAGGTGGAGGTTGAGTTTGACCGCCCCAAAGATGAGATCGAAATCCCCGAAGGGATCAAAGTCGCCGAAAAACTTCCGGTTGGCGGCGAGCCGTTTGTAGTCCTCTGCCCAGAAAACCTTGGTCCCGCAGAGGGTGTCCTTGATCGGCTGATTGAGGAGCCAGGAGAAGAGCAGGCTGAAGAACTTGTTGCCGCACATGTTGAGGAAGCGCATCGCTTCGGATTCCATCGGATAGACGAGGCGCACGCCGTTGGCAAACTCAGCCCGGCCGGAGGCGAGGGCCTCATAGAATTTCGGCAGGTCTTCCGGCGGCACCGTCAGATCGGCATCCAGAATCATGAGGATATCGCCCCGGGCCCGTTCGTAGCCGAGGCGCATGGCATTGCCCTTGCCGCGTCCACTTTGGCGGAAAGCCCGGATATCGCGTTCGGGATGGTCCTGAATCGCTTTTTCAATCGCCTCCCAGGTTCCATCGGAAGAGTTGCCCTCGACAAAGATAATCTCGGTATGGCTGCCCATCTCGGGGATCCGCTCAATGGCAGGAGGAATGTTACCGGCCTCATTGCGGGCGGGGATGATGACGCTGACCTTGGGGGCCTTGCCATCCTTGCCCACGCTCCGTTCCCGCTTGGGGCGGGCGACGAGAAAGACGGTCAGGCAGAGAAAGCTGAGAAACGGAGCCAGGCAGCGGTTGAGGAGAAAATCGAGGACCGGGAGCGGAGCGGGAAAGAGGATGCGGGCATCCTTGCGGATCACATCCCACCCGGCCAGATCAAGGAGGTTTTCGAGATCACCTCCGGACAGCCAGCTGTTGGCGGGACCCTTCGGCTTGAGACCGAGCCAGCGGGCGAGGGCAAAAACCGGACGCCAGAGGGTGTTGTGGACGTTGATGATCAATCGGGTTTCGGAATTGGCCGCCCGCTGGAGGTTTTCGAGCATGGCCTGGACATCCGCGGCCTCGTTGAGTGTATCCGAAAGAAGGATACAGTCATAGGTCCGGTCGAAGGAAGCGGTCTCTCCAGGTGAAACGGAAAAGGAGCCATCGGGGATGGCCTGGGAAGCGCGCTCAATCTGTTCGGGAGTAAGGTCAATACCATGCCGTTCGCGTCCCGGAAGTTCCCAAAGCAGGCGGCCGTCCCCGCATCCGACTTCGAGGACGGATGCGCTCTCGGGAACGAGGTAACGGTAGTAGCGACCGAGCACCTGGCGGTAACCTTTGCTGAAATACGGGGTGGTGGGGCGGTTCGCATAAAAAGCCCGCACGGCGTCCCAGCATTTCTGGTGGATGGAGGTCGAGACAAGGGGAGACTTGGACATGGTGGGCAGGTTGGGTATGCATTGGAGCGTTGGCAATTTCTAAAAGCCGTTTGGGCGCCCCATCGGGGCGGGTTATTGGTTCCTCGTTCTTCGTTTTGTTGGAAGCTGGAAGATTGAAGATTGGAGATGGGGGATGGGGGCGCGAAGCGCCGGTTCTTCGTTATTGGTTCCTCGTTATCGGTTATTTGTTAAGGGTTAATGGGGAAAGGGGGACGGGCGGCTGCGCCTGACGGAGGTCCTTCGACAGGCTCAGGACAGGTCGGTAGCCCTTCGACAGGCTCAGGACAGGTCGGTAGCCGGTGGTTCGATCCAAGGTAGGGCGGTCGTCCCTGCGCCGCCTGAAGGTTTGGTGTCCAATGCCTTCGATAGCGATCCCGATAGCGATAGCGATGTGGAGAGGGGTGGTTTGTGCATCCGAGTCCTTGGAGGGACGCGTTCCGTCTCGTCCGCGAACCAACAGAACAGGACCATTTTTTCAACCGCCAATGGGCGTATTTTTTGCCGCAAAAGAGCGCAGAGACCGCAAAGAATAAAACGCTGTTTTGCGGAGCAGCGGAGGGTCAGTTCGACTGATCTGTTCGCCTTCCCTTTTGTGTTCTCTGAGTTCTTTTGCGGCTGGGATAGCCGGGCATGGCAGAACCATTTTTGCCACGAAAGGCGCAGAGAGCGCAAAGGTGCCGCCGGGGTCGTCGGCGTATGTTTACCGAGGCCTGTTCACTGTTTCCCTGAACCAATCCTGATGCACACAGATGGACACAGATGTCCGAAGGCAAAGGTAGGGCGGTGCGTCTCTGCGCCGCCTGAAGGTTTGGTGTCCAATGCCTTCGATAGCGATCCCGATAGCGATAGCGATGTGGAGAGGGGTGGTTTGTGCATCCGAGTCCTTGGAGGGACGCGCTCCGTCTCGTCCGCGAACCAACAGAACAGGACCATTTTTTTCAACCGCCAATGAGCGCATTTTTTGCCGCAAAAGAGCGTAGAGACCGCAAAAAAGTAGCGCTGTTTTGCGGAGCAGTGGCGAGTGGACCGATTTAACGGTTACGCCTTCCCTTTTGTGTTCTCTGAGTTCTTTTGCGGCTGGGATAGCCGGGCATGGCAGAACCATTTTTGCCACGAAAGAGCGCAGAGAGCGCAAAGGTGCCGCCGGGGTCGTCGGCGTATGTTTACCGAGGCCTGTTCACTGTTTCCCTGAACCAACCACCGATGCACACAGGTGGACACTGATGTCCGAAGGCAAAGGTAGGGCGGTGCGTCTCTGCGCCGCCTGAAGGTTTGGTGTCCAATGCCTTCGATAGCGATCCCGATAGCGATAGCGATTGGGATGGGTTGGTTTGTGCATCCGAGTCCTTGGAGGGACGCGCTCCGTCTCGTCCGCGAACCAACAGAACAGGACCATTTTTTTCAACCGCCAATGAGCGCAGAGACCGCAAAGAATAAAACGCTGTTTTGCGGAGCAGTGGCGAGTGGACCGATTTAACGGTTACGCCTTCCCTTTTGTGTTCTCTGAGTTCTTTTGCGGCTGGGATAGCCGGGCATGGCAGAACCATTTTTGCCACGAAAGGCGCAGAGAGCGCAAAGGTGCCGCCGGGGTCGTCGATGTATGTTTACCGAGGCCTGTTCACTGTTTCCCTGAACCAATCCTGATGCACACAGATGGACACTGATGTCCGAAGGCAAAGGTAGGGCGGTGCGTCCCTGCGCCGCCATCCAATCGCTATCACAATCGGTATCGCTATCTATGCGGGAAACGGGGGACGGGCGGCTGCGCCTGACGGGGGACGGGAGTCGGTGTGACGGTGGGGAGGAAGACCTTTATCCAAATCGAAATCGCTATCGGTATCGAAATCGACGAAGCGAAGATGGATTGAAGCGTTTCTGGTTCCTTTGCGGTCTCTGAGTTCTTTCGGGGCAAGAGTATTGGCGGAGATTTGGTGTCGGTGCATCTTTCTTCATCCCTCATCTTTCATCCTTTTTCCTCTGCGGCTCAGCGTCTCAAGTGAGCGAAGCGAACGGGCATGAGGATTTTTCAGGGTTGCCCCGAAGCATCTCGGACACGACAAGCGCGTCCCTCCATTTTTTGGGGTTTCCTTTCCACCGCGTGTCCTACCGGCACCCCAACGCTTCGCGCCTCCCGATAACCGTTAACCAATAACCAATAACGAAGAACCTAGAACGATGAACAGCTAGAGGCCTTGTCGGGATTCGAGATACTGGGCTGGGCTGAGGACGGGTAACTGGGGATTTTTGGGGAAGTCTTTTGTGTTGCGCGTCAAAACATGGCTGGCTCCCCATTGGTGGGCGGCCTGCCACTGAAGGCTGTCTTCGAAATCCTTCAAAGGACTGGCGAGAACGGCGTCGACTGTTTCATCGGTTAAGGGAGCAATGGCGAGGCAGGTGCGGAGGGTCTGGAAGGCGGAGAGGATGCCGCTGCGTTGTCGGCAAATATAGGCCATATCTGAGAGGGACAGGGCAGTGATGGCCCCTTTGGCCTGACCGGACCGGACGAGACGGAGACAGGCAAGGGCATCGGCGAGATGAAGGGTCCTTTGATCGATGATATCCAGAAGGACGTTGGTATCGAAAAAGAGCTTATCCATGTTTTTCGAGGATGCGGGCCGAGCGTGCATCAAAGGCCTCGAGCTTGCCGCCTGCTCCGATCAGGGGTTGGAGGTCGGGAAATTCCTTCAGGATTTGGCTGACGGTATCATCCTGTGCTTCCAGTTGCTCGATCGAGCGTGCAAAGAGGGCAGAGACACTGGTTCCGCGCTTCCGTGCTTGAATTTTGGCCTTCCGCACAGTGGCTTCGGGCAGGGAAAGCGTCAATTTTTTGGCCATACGTATGATTTTTCAATTTCTTTACGTGTCGTCAACGCCGGAGTGTGGGGCCGGTGGTCCTTCGACAGGCTCAGGGCAGGACGGGGGACGGGGGACGGGCGGCTGCGCCTGACGGGGGACGGAGGACGGGGGACGGAGGACGGGGGTCGGTGTGACGGTGGGTGGAAGACCTTTGTCCAAATCGAAATCGAAATCGGTATCGAAATCGACGAAGCCGCCTGAAATATCGGGTTTCGAACGCCTTCCGAACGTATTATTCTATATGAATCGGCACAACCCCTTCAGGGTTGGGGCTGGAGGGATCCTTTGTCCCAGGGTAGGCCTGCGGCCAACCCTTCGCTTTGGGGCAGAACCCCGTTGGGGTAGGAAGCGTGGCGAGGCGCGTTCTTCGTTCCTCGTTTTGCTGGAAGCTGGAAGATTGAAGATGGGAGATGTGGAGGCAGGAAACGGGCGGCTTCGCCTGACGGGGGACGGGGGGAGGCGCGAAGCGCCGTAACGGTTATAAATAGCGCCGTTTGAGCCGTATATTTAGCCTCACTCAACGAATAACGAATAACCATTAACCAAGAACCGCGCTTCGCGCCGTCTCCCGTCTTCCGGCGCTCCGCGCCTTGCGCTCGACTTTCGCCGTTATGCCTGCAATGGATTTGGCCATTAATGGCTGAAGTACGCAGATGGCTGCCCTGGTTTCTGGTCGCAGGGATGATCCTTTACGGCTTTTCCTACTGGCTGGGTTACATGGGCTCACCGCTCGGGATCTGGCCCGTGCTGGATGCCCGGGAGAATCTGGTCTGGGCAGAGCGTATCCTCAACGGGACATTGCCGGAGGAACCGTTTTATCGGGCCCTCGGCTATCCGGCGGTGCTGGCTGGGTTGGCTGCGCTGGTCGGAATGGAAAACCTGCCCCTGAGCGCAAGTTTTTTCGGTCTGCTCCTGCACTGGCTCAACGCCGCGCTGGTGTTCGGAATTGCCGCAGCCGTCTGGAAACAGCGGACCGTGGCCGGGTTCTGCGCACTGCTCTACGGGTTCAATCCGGTTGCCTTGTACTTTGCCGTGCAGCTTTTTGACATCACTCTCGGGATGGCCTGTTTTTTCGGGGCGGTCTGGTGCGCCGCCCTTCGACAGGCTCAGGGCAGGGAGGGTGAGTTGGGAGATGGGAGATGGGAGATGGGAGATGGGAGATGGGAGATGGGAGATGCCCTTCGACAGGCTCAGGACGCAGGGCGGGAGATGGGAGATGCCCTTCGACAAGCTCAGGACGCAGGGCGGGAGACGGGAGATGGTGGACGGTGGACGGAGGTGGGGTGGTATTTGCTTTGTGGATTGCTGATGGGCTTGGCGGTGGTGGTGCGGCCGCATTTTCTCTTACCGGCGCTGGGATTGCCGTTATGGGTCATCTGTCAGCAATGGGTTTTGCGCAGGGGCGCTGAAGGATATGGCTGGAAGCGGGGGCTGGTTTCCGGAGGGCTGATCGCGCTACCGCTGATCCTGGTCTTACTGGCCCAAGGACTGGTCAACCTGCGGGTGGGAGGTGAGTTTCGTATCCTCCCCTGGCAGGGGGCTTATAACTTTTATGCCGCCAACAAGGAGGGGGCCAATGGACGCTATTTCGTTCAGCGACTTTATTTTGATGCGATTGAAGAGGGCAGCAATCCCACCCGACGCGAGTCGGAGTTGCTCTTTGCGGAGGCGACCGGTGTGCCTGCAACAGCGGAGACGGACATCGATGCCTTGAATGCCTATTGGCAGGAAGCCGCCCGTGAGGAGATTTTTGCGGACATTCCCCGCTGGCTGGGGCTGATGGGAAGCAAGGCTGTCTTTCTGCTCAACAACTGGGAACAGTACAACAATTTCACCTATGCCTTTCATCGGGAACGTTCGCCTCTATTGCAGTGGAATCCGATCGGATGGGGGCTGCTCCTGACTGCCTCCCTGCTCGGTTGCCTTGTGGCCCTGCGGGATCCGGGGCGTCGTCCCTTGACCCTCCTCATCCTCTTTCTGGCCGCGCTCTATGCCGGAGGTGTGCTGCTCTATTTTGCCAGCGCCCGCTTTCGGCTGCCGATTGTGCCGCTGCTGGCGGTGGGAGCGGGCGGAATCATCCCCTTGGGCAAAGAACTTTGGCAATCGCGTTCCAAGCCGCTGCTGGCGGGCAGTCTGGCTGTGCTGGTCACAGGGCTGCTGATCACCTTCCCCAACTGGCTGCAGTCGCGGGATCGTGCGACCTTTGTCCAGGACGCCATCCTCCTCGCCACAGCCGCCTCACGGGTTGGTGACGATGCCCTTGCGCTGGAACAATCAGAATACGCCTTGAGCCTGCATCCGGACCGCCCCGACGCCATTCGCCTGGCAATGGCCAGCCGCTACAACCGGATCCTCTTTGGCGATCTGACACCACAGCCATCCGACTGGGAACGGCTCCAATTTTTGTATGAACGCCTTCCGGCGGCCGATCCACCCTCTGCCTTTATCGGCGGTGTCGCCTATTGGATGCGGGGTGAGGAGGAAGCGGCCGTCCAGCTCTGGGAACAACAGGTCCGGCTACACGGCAACGCTGCCCTCTCCAGTGCCAAAGCCCTCCAGGTAGCTGGGGTCCAGCCGTTTTTTGAAGAAGCAGACCGCGAGATGGAGCTGCTGGCGCGGTTGTTGAATTCAGGGGGCTGAGCTTGGAGTGATGGGTTCTTGATGAATGGTTATTGGTTAAATGTTAATGGTTAATGGGGGACGGAGGACGGGCGGCTGCGCCTGACGGGGGACGGGGGTCGGTGTGACGGTGGGTGGAAGACCTTTGTCCAAATCGAAATCGAAATCGGTATCGCAATCGACGGAGCGTAGCACGGTGAGCCCGGAGGGCGGAGTTTGCTTGGGCTTTGTCCGGCGACATCTCCGCTGCGCTCCGTCGGAGGCCGGATATCGGAAACGGCGGACGGGAGACGGACTGCTACGCCTGACGGGGGACGGGGAACGGGGGACGGGATTTGGATCGCTCAAACACCGTCGTTTGGTTCACGCGGAGGCGCGGAGACGCGGAGGGGGTTGTTGGAGAGCGGAGTTTACTTGGGCTTCGCCCTGCGACATCTCCGCTGCGCTCCGTCGGATTGAAGCGTTTCTGGTTCCTTTGCGGTCTCTGAGTTCTTTCGGGGCAAGAGTATTGGCGGAGATTTGGTGTCGGTGCATCTTTCTTCATCCCTCATAATTCATCCTTCATACTTTTTCCTCTGCGGCTCAGCGTCTCAAGTGAGCGGAGCGAACGGGCGTGAGACTCTTTGAAAGGATGAAGGATGAAAGTTCCCCGTCAGGCGCAGCCGCCCGTCCCCCGTTCCCCTTTCCCCATTAACCATTAACAAATAACCAATAACCAATAACGAGGAACCCGCGCTTCGCGCCCTTCGGCCTCATCCCTCCTCCTTCATCCCTCATAATTCATCCTTCATCCTTTCAATACGTCTCGACTTGAGGGAAGCACTCACTAACGCTGAAGGGGTGATCCGGAAAGCCCCATTCTCGCCCCGCTTGCTGGCTATTGAGCTGCTATTATGGGGCGTGCTGATCATTGGAACGTTGCTGACCCTGCCCGATTATGGGGTTTCCTGGGATGAACAGATCCGCTTTCGTTCCGGTGAAATCAAGTGGAACTATTATGCCGGACTGCTTTCCGGCGAACAGGCCCACCGTCCCACGGATCACTATCCCGGGCTACACGATCTCACCCATGTTGCCTTGGTGCGGGTGTTGGGGCTGGATTGGATTTTGGCCGGGCATGGGCTGAGCTTGGCCTTTGGATTGGCGGGTGTGCTTGCCGTGCGGATGGCCGCCGTGGCCCTGGGCGGGCGATTGGCAGGCATCCTTGCCCTCCTCATCCTGATAGTGGGATTTCCCCGCTACTATGGCCACATGGTGATCAACCCGAAGGACATCCCCTTTTTTGCGGGCTATGCCTGGTCCCTCTACTTCCTTTTGCGGATGGCGCTCAAACAGGCGATTGACTGGAAGGATGCCCTAGGCTGGGGATTGGCGACCGGGGCGACCCTTGGCATGCGGGTGGGCGGCCTGCTCTTATGGAGCTATGCCGGATTGCTCTGGCTGGTGCTGTCCATCTTGTGGATACGGTCCCACCGGAAGGCAGGGATCTTTGGGTGGAATGATATCATCCGGGCTCCAGCCTTGGCGGCAGGAAAACTGGCGGTGGGCTCAGCCGTTTCTCTTTTCGTTCTCTTTCTCTGCTGGCCTGCGCTGCATGGCTTTGATGCCATCGAAAAAACCAGTGCCACGATTGAGACGGTGCAGGCCTTTCGCTGGGAGCTGCATGTGCTCTTTGATGGTCACTACTACGAAGCGGCCCAGCTCCCCTTTTATTATTTGCCCTGGATGTTTGTCATCACCACCGCTCTGCCCGTGCTCCTTCTGGCTGGTGCGGCCTTGCTCTGGGGCGTCTGGAAAATGCGGACGAACCTCCTTTCAATACTGCAAGGAAAAGGAATGGGCATGTTGTTGCTGGCTTATGCCGCATGGTTTCCCTTGCTCTACGTGGTTTTTACCGGGGCCACGGTTTACAACGGAATCCGTCACTTGCTCTTTATTCTGGGCCCTGCTGCGGTGATCCTGGCTGTGGCTGGTGCCTGGCTCTGGCAACGGATTTTTCAGAAGTCCCCCAAGGTCTCGATTGCGCTGGCGGGTGTCTGGTTACTGGCACTGGTCCCGACCGCACTCGATCTGGTCCGACTGCATCCGTATGCCTATATCTACTACAACAGCCTGGTCGGCGGGGTGCGTGGAGCGGAGGGCAGTTATGAAATGGATTATTGGGCCACGGCCTACAAGGAGCTGATGGAAGCGTTTACGGCTCACCTCGATGCACAGGAGCATCCGGAAAATGCGGTTTACCTTATCAGCACGGAACATGTCACCTGGCTACTCGAACCCTATCTGCCGAAAGACCGCCCCTACACCCTGATCCTCACCCGCTCGCAGGGAGTCCCGGCGGATTTTTATGCCGCCGCCATCATCCGTGAGGCGCAGGACTACTTTGCGGGAGACCCCGTCGTGAGCGTGGAGCGCAAAGGCGTCCTCCTTGCTGTGATTAAAGACCGGCGTCACCTGCAAGGTGAAGAGCGGGAAATGTTTTACGGGATGGAGTGAAGATGACAAAACCGAGCCCACTGAAATCCGATAGAACAGAGCAGCGCTTTCGCGCTGGTACACTGCTGCTTCTGTTGGTTTTTCTGGTCCTTTACATATTGGCTTCCCGTGACTTTGGGATGGGTTGGGATGAGACCCGCCGTTGGCGGGCAGGTGATGCCAAACTCGACTATTATGGAGAAGTGATTGCATTTCTCCGAGGGGAACGAGCGACCTATCCCCAGGTCGGTGCGGATCGCTATCCCGGTTTGTTTGATATGACCCTGGCCGCACTGCATCGGCTGATCCCGGTCGACCGGATGCATCTGGGCCATGCCTATTCGGCATTTTGGGGTTGGCTTGGGATCGTGGGAGTCGCCTGGGGCGGTCGTTTGCTGCTCGGCTGGCGGCTTGCCTTTTTTGCCATGCTCAGCCTTGGGCTTGCTCCCGTCTATCTGGGCCATGCCGGGCACAATCCCAAGGATATCCCCTTTGCCGCAGGCTACGTTTTGGGGCTGGCCGGCATTCTCTGGCTATATCGATCTCTGCCCCTGCCTGCCTGGAAAACCTGGATTCTATGCGGAGTTTTAATGGGGCTGGCCATGGGGACGCGGATCGCCGGTGGGATTCTCTTCCCTTATTTGATTGGGGGATTGGCTCTCTGGGCAGCCTTGAATTATACATCGGCAGAGCGCGCACAGTGGAGGCGAATCCTCTGGCATTGGCTTAGGGGGCTGACGCTTACGGGAGTGACCGCTATTCTGGTGTTGTTGCCTTTCTGGTCGGCGATTCATCGGAACCCCTTACAGTCCGCGACCCGAACACTGGGTGAGCTGCATGATCTACATGCCGTAGCCTCGACAAAGTATGTGCATTTTATGGGCAATTTTTACGAGGCGGGGTCCACGCCTTGGTTTTATGCGCCTTGGATGTTGTTGATCAAGTCTCCTGAAATCTGGTTGCTGGGTCTGCTTGCACTTGGGGCAATCACCATTCTGAAATACCCTGAGCTGAGAAAGGCTCCACGGACATTCCTCGTCCAAAGCGGCCCTTATGTTCTACTGGGGCTCTCCTTTGTGTTTCCTCTGCTGTATGTGCTGTGGATGCAGCCGCAGATTCACAACGGGGAACGCCATATCCTGTTTCTCTTCCCTCCAATGGCCCTGCTCGCAGCTCTTGGGCTGGAGCGCCTCTTTGATGTGCTCCAGAATACGAAGGGCAGTTACAAATGGCTGTATCTCGGGTTTTTAATCTTTGCCGGACTGATGTTGATCGAACGCAATCTACGCCTGCACCCTTACCAGTCACTCTATTTCAATGCCCTAGTGGGCGGACCACCTCGAGCGTTGGTGCGCCGAGCTAAGCGAGGCGCTTCTTGTAGGATGAAAGTTCCTACGTTGTAAAACCTAACCAGTATCAACTACCGAGTGTTGCGTGCATGTCAGCTAAGCCATTAAAAGTTCAGGAGCCCTCAGA